>CAVSSY010000012.1:0-462067 GCA_963730675.1 uncultured delta proteobacterium
CTTTCTTCCAGAACCCCGAGCGGTCGCGCCACCGGCGAAATTTCGTCCTGCAGCGCATGCAGGCCAACGGGTTGATCTCCCAGACGGAATGCCAGGCGGCCATGCAGGCGCCCCTGCCCACCGTGTTCCATGGCCGCGTCTTTCAATCGCGCTACCCAGGCCCTGCGGCAGCCGGGTTCGGCCTTCAAACCGTTTGTCTATCTGGCGGCTTTGCAGAAAGGATTCCGACCGGATTCGCGCATCCAGGATTTGCCGGTGGCCGTATCGGTGAACAACGGCCGGCAGACCTGGCGGCCGCGCAATTACACCGGGCGGTTCAGCGGCGAAGTGACCCTGAAAGAAGCCCTGACGCGATCCCTCAACGCCGCAACCGTTCATCTGGCCCTGCAAGTGGGACTCAAGGACATCATTGAAACGGCCCGCCTGGTGGGGATTCAGAGCAAATTGCATGCGGTCTATCCGACGGCATTGGGCGCTTCGGAGGTGACCTTGCTCGAACTGGTGGCCGCTTATGGTGCCCTGGCCACCGGCCGGCGGATCGTGCCGGTTTGCATGAAGCAGGTTCCCGCCGCAGAGATGCGGGTGGCATCCATCAGCGTTCCCTGACGAGTGGAATGATTTGCCGTTGCTCACCCGCCGGCTGTCGTCGTTTCAATCTCAGACCGCCTTGGCTTGTGGCGCGATAGATCGGCCCATGATGGATGGGGAGTCGATCGCTTTCGTTGTCAGATCAGAAGGCATGGCTGCGGGGGCGTCTGCCAATTGGACCTGATTCCGGCCTCCGGTTTTGGCCCTATAAAGGGCCCGGTCGGCCAGACCCACCAGATCTTCGGCGGGCGCATGGTGGTCGGGTATACAGCCGGCCACGCCCAAACTCACGGTGGCTTTCAGAATGGCTTGCCCGCTCTTCAAACGATGGGCCGCCATTTCCTGCCGCAGGGATTCCGCCAGGACGGCGGCATCTTCCAGCGGTGTGCCCGGAAGCAGGATGGCAAATTCCTCGCCGCCATAGCGGGCGATCACATCGGTGCAGCGTTTGAAGGACGTCCGCAGGATGCCGGCAATGCTTTTCAAGTAATCATCCCCGGCCAGATGACCGAAGGTGTCGTTAATATGCTTGAAATGATCGATATCCATCATGATCAGAGTCAGCAGACGGTTTTCCCGGGAACCGCGTTGCCATTCCAGTCCGAGAATATGGTTGAAGTGGCGTCGGTTGCAGACCCCGGTCAGGGCATCCGTTTTGGCAAGATTCTCCAATTGACGGGATTTTTGGGCCAGTGCCGCTTCATTGGACAAGGCGGCCCAGTATTCCTGGTGCCCCCTCAGCAGCAAGAGCAGGGTAAAGCCCGTATAGGCGGTCATCAGATAGAGCAGGGCCGTATCCTCCGGAATGACCAGCGCCAGACGAAGACAGGCGGGCAGGAGGATAATCAGCATGTATCCAACGGCCAGCAGGCGATGGGGAGCGTACGAGTTCATGCCGCCTGAGCAGAGACCGGCCGTGGCAATGACCATGAGGAGTTTGATCGTGGCATTGTCCGGCAGGACGATGAAATACGTCAAGAGGCCGCTCCAAAGCGCCGCCGGCATCAGGACGATGGCTGTAAACAGCGTGCTGTTCAGGGCCGGCTTCACCCGATACAGGGTCTGGTGGACGAACTGGTAGACCAAACGCAGGAGGCCGCAAAATAGGAATGCCAGCCAGGCCGGGTAGGCGATGGAAGGCTGCTGCTGATGAAAGCCCGTCGCGAAGACGATAATGCTCCAGATGGCCACATAGACCGGAATCCCGGGGATCGAGCGTTCCACCAGATCCCGGGACAATCGTTCCCGGAATTGCGCTTTCAGATCGCGTGTCATACTTTGTTTGCGCCGGTCTTCGCCGGACCGGTTCCTCTTTTTCATCATTGCGCGAGGCTGCCATGTCCCAGAATTCCCCGAAACCTGCAGGAACCATCGTTGCCCTTTCCGTCAGCAAATCCAAAGGCGAGAAAAAAAACAATATCGCCTCCGGCCGCTTTATCATAAGGCACGGTCTCGAAGGGGATGCCCATGCCGCCGACTGGCATCGCCAGGTGAGCCTACTGGGGGTCGAGAGCATTGCCAAAATTCAGGCGGCCGGCATGGACGTAACCCCCGGCGATTTCGCCGAAAATGTGACTACCGCCGGATTGCGCCTTTGGGAGCTGCCCATCGGCACCCGGCTCCAGCTCGGCGACGAGGTCCGGCTCGAGGTCACCCAGATCGGCAAGACCTGCCATCAGCGTTGCCGGATCTTCCATCAGGTCGGCGACTGCGTGATGCCCCGCGAAGGCATTTTTGCCAAGGTGCTGCAGGGTGGCACGGTTCGGGTCGGCGATGCCATTGTTATTATGGATGCGGCCCCGGTCCCCTGATGTCTCCTCCCGCTTCTTGTCGTCATAAGTCCTATCGGCCGTTCGGCCTTTCGACTTGATGTATAGTTACCGGGCGGAGGACAGGAAGTGGTCCGGGGCAAGGCGAGAAAGAAGAGACGAGGCGGGCATGGTCCTGGGACCGCACTATACCCGCGGTATGTGGAAGATCAGCTAAATTTCTGACCGACGGCTTTACCGTAGTCCTGGCAGGCCCGTGTGCCTTCGGCCGATCCCACGACGTGCTCCTTGAGGCTGAGGGCGCCCAGGTCCATCATATCCATTTTGTAAACGTGCTGCATGGTGTCGTAGATCATCTGGGCCGATTCGCCGCTGTGGGTGTAGGATCCGAAAGCGCCGCCAATTTTGCCCACCAGATTCAGCTTCTGCGCCAGAAAGAGGAAGGTCTTCATGCTTCCCACCAAATCGCGGTGATAGGTTGGACTACCGAACACATACCCATCATAGCCCTCCAAATCTTTTTCGGATTTAATATCTGGGATCTTCACGATGGCAGCCTCGTTTCCGCTTAGGCGAACACCTTCGGCAATGAATTCCGCCATTTTAGCGGTGTTGCCCGTTCGGCTCACATAACCGACCAGTACCTTTTTCATGTTGCGCTCCTTTTATTTTATGGAGGGATAAGATGGGAATGCCGGGATCTCAATGAGCCCCCCTTTCCCAACTAAGGCAAAGGATAATACGCATGCGCTTATTGTCACTTTATCCCCTCTTCGCCTATCAGCGGTTCAGGCCCCGTGGAAACAGGGTCCCAAAGGCTATTGACTTACAGGCCTTTGAGGGTAATCTACCCCCATGGGAGGAAACGCGCATGGCGAAACCAAACCTTACGGATACCCTGGCGACAACGGTGCTCAATTCCCTGTCGGCGCATATCGCCATACTGGATGCCGACGGCGTCATCCTGGAAACCAACAACGCCTGGCGTCGGTTTGCGACGGAGAACAGCGGTGCCGAAAACGCCGGCCACGGCATCGGCACGAACTACCTTGCGATCTGTGATGCGGCCGAAGGCCCTGGATCTCGCGACGCGCACCGGGTGGCGGAAGGCATCCGGCAGGTGATCAAAGGCGAAGTGGACGAATTTCTCTACGATTATCCCTGCCACTCCCCCTCCGGCAAACATTGGTACTATATGCGGTCGGTCCCTACCACCGGTGAGGAACCCCTGCGGGTGGTAGTCAGCCATGAGGACATTACCGCCTTGAAACTGACCGAGGAAGCGCTGCGCCGCAGCCGCCTGGCCCTGAACGAGCAGGCCCGGAGCCTCGAGGAATCCAACATCGCCCTCAAGGTCTTGCTGGATCAGCGGGACAAGGACCGGGAGGCGTTGGAGCGCAAAGTGCTGTCGAACGTCAAAAGCCTGGTGATGCCCTATGTTGAGAAATTGAAGGGCGCCCGTCTGAAACCCCCCGAGCGTACCCTGGTCGAGATCGTGGAATCCCATCTATTGGACATTATTTCGCCCTTGCTGCAGCATATTGCCAATGCGGACATTATCCTGACCCCCCAGGAGATGCAGGTCGCCACCCTGATCAAGGACGGCCGCAGCAGCAAGGAAATCGCCCAGGTGCTTCATATTACCGAAGCCACCGTCAACTTTCACCGCAAAAACCTGCGGATCAAATTCGGACTTAAAAACCGGCGCATCAACCTGCGCAGTCATCTCATGACCATGTCCTGAGGCAAGAAGGGTGGGAGGATTACAGGACTGACAAAAATCGAGAAATGTTTATCGATCTTATGTTTTAGGGGCTTAGGGATGATCCGTAATCAATAAAACCCTTGCGCTTATATAGGTGGATACCAGTTTTTAGCATTTAGCATCCAGAGAAATCCGCAAGGGTCTCAGATGTCCATCCGGTCGGACCGCAGGGCATAGGCCATGGCGGTGCCGATCACGAAGCCGACAGCCAGGTTGGCGGCCAGTGTGATGCCCAGTATCATGAGGGCCACGAAAAGCTCCTTGCGTGTGTTCAGGTCGATGACGGTCAACGCCAGTTGGCTGCCGGCGAACAGGAGCATGACGCCCAGGATGGCCATGGGGAGCAGATAGATCACGGCCAGCGCGTGAACACCCAGAAGAAGCCCCAACAGGGTGAATACGGCGCCGATGAACAGGTTCGAGCCGGCCGTGCGGGCGCCGAACCGGTAGTGGGCCGCCAGCCCGCCGGCGCCGTGGCAAAGGGGCATCCCCCCCAGTAAAGCGCTTGCCAGATTGGCGATGGCCATGCTGATGGTCAGGGACCGGTAGGTCACCCGGTGGGAGTGTTGCCCGAAGTACGCCTTCGAAAGATCGGCATCGGCCACCACGGCATTGCCCACGGTCATGGGGAGCTGGGGCAGGGCCAGGACGAAAAGGGCCGTCATCCAGTCGGCGTGCGCCGGCCAGCCGAAGGGCAGCCAGCGTGGCAGGTAAATGCCCAGTTCCAGTTGCGGAAGACCTTCATGGGTGCCGAGCAACAGGCCGACCACGACGCCGCCGACAACCACCAGCAGGCCCGCCGGGAACCGGCGATTGTTCATGAACCACATGACGATGCCGCCCGCCAGAATACCGAGCAGGATGCCGATGGGGATGCCGCCGATGCGCTGCAGGTTCAGATAGGGTTCCGCGGCGCCGCCCATGAGCTGAAATTTGGAACGGCCGAGAATGAAGCGCGTGCCCTCGGCCATGAGAAGCGTTCCGGTGGACAGTTGCACCCCCCGAATCACGGCCTTGGGAACAGCGCGTCCGATGACATCGATCAGCCCGGTAACCCCGATCAAGAACAGGAGGCCGGCCATCCAGATGCCGGAGGCGAAAATCTGCTGGGCGGGCAGCCCCGTGGCAATGGCATAGGCGCCAATGACTTTCATGGGCTGAACCGGGACCGTCACACCGAAATAGAGACCCGAGGCGACATAGTAGAGGCCGATCGCCACCAGCAGGCCCGTGGGATCCAGGCCGTTGATCAGGATCATGCCGATCAGCAGGGGCAGGAGGGTTCCCAGATCCCCCAGGGAACCGGCCAACTCCAGGCGATTGAACTGGAAGCGCTCCGACATGTTTTACTCCTGAAGGGTTTCCTGTGGCGTTTCTGTCCGAACCCGCTTCTCTGATTTCTATCGTTCTTCCTCAGGGAAATCAATCGCCATCTTTACAGCGCGGGGCCGGGATAACCCATCGTTAGAAGAAACCCGTCTGCTTCGCCTTCGAAGTGTGTAGAGGAAAGTCACGTGTTTAGACATTCCATGAAATGGCTATCATCATGATGTATTCGTTTAAAATTTGCGGGTGTCTATTCAGGTGATGGGAGGCGAGTCGCGATGACTCAGAGTGGATAGGAACCGGCAATGGATTCGTGGATCGTTTTTCTATTTGTTATGTAATCACCAACTTTTCGTACGCAGCCTGACCACAATATGTTGATGTGCCTTAGGATGGGTTCTCGTTCCAAGCATTGGCACGTTAACCAAACCCTCACCTGAATCCGGCACACCCCAACATCTTGTGTTTTTTCAATAATTCTGGTATAATTCTCTTAACCATCTATCTTTAATAGCTATTTTGATACAACCGCTTAATACCCCATATTTTGGTGTTTTTTAGCATTATCCTAAAGTTCAGGATACCGTAAGTATTCTGAACTTTTTTATATATTTTGCGCACAGTGCAAGTATGTGTAAAATGATCCGCAAGCATATCCAAAGGTCATAACCATGCCTGAAAAGCCCACTTATGAAGAATTGGAAAAAAGAGTCCAGGAATTAGAGCAAATTGAATTGGAACGTAAGCGGATTCAGGAAGAACTTGCGCAGATATTTTCCATGTCTCTTGACATGATCTGCATCGCCGATATCAATACAGCCACCTTTATAAGGGTGAACCCGGCGTTTACAGAAATCCTCGGGCATTCAGAGGAAGCGTTTTTGGAGAAGCCCTTTTTGGATTTCGTTCATCCGGATGATATCGATGCCACCCGGACCATAATTGAGCAAAAGCTGCGGTCTGGAGCCAAAGTTATTAACTTTGAAAATCGTTACCGTTGTGATGACGGAAGCTATCGATGGTTGAGTTGGGTCAGTCATCCCAACCCAGAACAAGGCTTAACATATGCCATTGCGCGCGACATTACCGAAAGGAAAAACAGCCAACAAGCACTTGAGAAAAGCAAATCGCTACTCGACGCCACAGGCCGAATGGCCAGAGTAGGAGGATGGGAACTTGACACCGCTACATCGGAGGTGATCTGGACGGAAGAGACATATCGTATTCACGAAGTTCCATTCGATTACAAGCCGCCTCTGCAGAAGGCGATCAACTTCTTTCATCCTGAGGACAGGGGCCGATTGGAAAAAGCCATTAAGCGTTCACTTGATCACGGCGAACCATACGACCTCGAGCTTCGATTCATTACCGCCAAGGGCAATCATCTCTGGACGCGCACCACGTGCCAGCCCAAAATGGTGGATGGGCAGATTGTTCAACTAAAAGGAACTTTTCAGGATATCACCAAACGCAAAAATGCCGAGGAGGCATTGCGGAAAAGCGAGAAAGACCTGAGGAAAACACAGCAAATAGCGCATTTGGGCAGTTGGCGGTTGGATTTAGCCACCAACAAGGTCGAGTGGACTGAGGAACTGTACCATATGTATGGTTTCGACCCGGCACTCCCTCCTCCTCCTTATACCGAGCATATGAAGTTGTTCACCCCTGAAAGCTGGGAACGATTGTCGACTTCCCTATCCAAAACCAGTGAAACAGGCATACCGTACGAACTCGAGTTGGAAACCGTGAGTGAGGACGGAGGCAATGGATGGATGTGGGTACGAGGCGAAACGATAAACGATGCGGCAGGCAAGACGATAGGCCTTTGGGGTGCGGCTCAGGACATCACCGAGCGCAAGCAGGTAGAAGAGGCGCTCCGGAAGAGTGAGGGAAGGTACAAGAGGATATTTGAAAATCTACAAGATGTCTATTACGAAGCAGAGATAGACGGTACTATTTTAGAAGTCAGCCCCTCAATTGAAAAATTATCTCAATATAAACGGCAAGAGTTAATCGGGAAATCACTTTATGATATTTATGCAGACCCAAAAGAACGGGATGAATTGGTAAAGCTGATTTTAGACCAGGGAAAGGTTGATGATTACGAAATTTATTTGAAAGATAAAGACGGCTCCCAACGCATCTGCTCGTTAAACACCTTGTTGAAAAGAGATAACCATGGCAGGCCCTTAAGGCTTATCGGTTCCCTGCGCGATATTTCAAAAAGTAAGCAAACCGAAGAGGCATTTCGGGAGAGTGAAGAGCGTTTCCGCTTGGCATTTCATACCAGTCCAGACTCAATTAATCTCAATAGGTTTGATGATGGAACATATATCGATATCAACGAGGGATTTACCAAGATTATGGGTTACACCCGTGAGGACGCTATTGGAAAATCTTCCCTTTCTTTGAATATCTGGAAAAACTCAGAAGATAGAAAACGGTTAGTCGATGGTTTGACGAAAACGGGATACGTTGAAAATATGGAAGCCCCGTTTGTTAGGAAAGACGAAAAAATCAGATACGGTCTGATGTCTGCAGGCATCACAAAAATAAGTGGTGAAAAAGTCATTATATCAATAACCCGCGACATCACCGAACGCAAACAGGCTGAAGAAGTCTCGCACAAAAGCCATGAACTGCTCAAACTTACCGAATCCATAGCCAATATCGGCAGTTGGGAATGGGATGTTCAGCATGACCGGACGCACTGGTCGGAAGAATTGTTTCGTATATTCGGACGGGATCCCGCAAAGGGTGCCCCCCCTTTTGCGCTGCAATCGGGATTCTATGCGAATGGAGACATGCAGCGCTTAAAAGATGCAGTTGAGCTCTGCGTTAAACGAGGGACGCCATACGAGATTGAGCTACGAGCCATTCGAACTGATGGCGAAATAAGGCATTGCGTTTCCAGGGGAAAAGTACAATACGATGAGAATGGAAAGGTCTTCCGACTCGTCGGATCTTTCCAAGATATCACCGATCGCAAGAATTCAGAAAATCAAATAAAATCTTTAGAGAGGCGGAATCAAGCGCTTCTGGACTACTCACCGGTTTCCCATAAAATTGTGGATCTTGATTTCAATCTACAATACATGAGTGCCAACGGTTTTAAGATGCTCAAACTTGATAACAATGCTGATGTTTATGGAAAGCCCTACCCGTTTTATTTTTTCCCTGAAGTATTTAAAAAGGATATGATCGAAAATCTTAAAAAGGTTAAAGAGACAGGTGAAGCGAACACGCTGGAGGCAATGACCAATGATATTGAGGGAAATGAAGTATGGCTTGATTCGTCACTAATACCAGTTTTTGATGAAGAAGAAAAAATTAATTTTATAACAGTTGTATCCGCTGATGTTACTCAACGTAAACAGGATGAAAAGGAAAAAGATCGCCTTGAGGAGCGGTTAACACAGGCCCAGAAAATGGAGTCCATTGGCAATCTGGCTGGTGGAATTGCGCATGATTTCAATAATATTTTATTTCCAATTGTAGGTATGTCAGAACTTCTATTAGAAGATCTCCCGCCCAATAGCCAACAATATGAGAACGCGCAAGAAATCCTCAGAGCTGGAAAAAGAGGGGGCGATCTTGTCAAACAGATACTTGCCTTCAGTCGTCAAACCGAGCATAAGTTTATACCAGTTCGGATTCAAAAAATCCTTAAAGAAGTTATCAGGCTTACGAGAGCAACAATACCTTCATATATTGAAATAGATCAAGATATCCAAGAAGACTGCGGATTAGTATTGGCTGATCCAACTCAGATTCACCAAATCGCTATGAATGTCATAACGAACGCCTACCATGCGGTTGAATCCAATAGCGGCAAGATCGCTATTCAATTAAAGGAAACGGTTCTATCAGCTGATGAAATTACAGACCTGCATATTCAAATCGGTCGATACGTTGTGTTATCAATCTCAGACAGTGGTCACGGGATATCTTCAGATCTCATGACCAAGATATTTGAGCCCTATTTTACGACAAAGGAACAGGGGAAAGGCACCGGTCTTGGACTATCTGTAGCGTACGGTATTATTAAAGAGCACAAAGGCGATATCAAAGTTTATAGTGAGATCGGTAAAGGTACCACTTTCAATATCTACTTGCCACTGATGGAAAATCCTGTTGATCTGATAGAACCGTTTACAACAGAACAATACCATACTGGATCAGAGAACATTTTATTGGTTGATGATGACGAAGCCATAGCAAACGTTGAAAGGCAACTTCTCGAACGGCTCGGATACAATGTAACTGTTCGCGTTAATAGTAAAGAGGCTCTTGAAGCCTTTAGGCGGAAACCAAATTATTTTGATTTGGTAATATCCGATATGACCATGCCAAAAATGACCGGAGATCAGCTTGCAATCGAATTAAAAAATATCAGGGCAGATATTCCTGTCATCATTTGTACCGGATTTAGCGAGAGAATTAATGAAGAAAATTTTAAAACTTTGGGCATTTGCGGACTCTTGATGAAACCCATTGTTCTATCTGAATTGGCAAAAACGGTGCGAAAAGTGCTGGATGAGGCCAAGGGATAAGATTTTGATTAATTTTCCTATCCTCGATTTTACATGCGGGTCGAGAAATCAAACATACAATCAGATAGTATAGTGTCCATCCATAAATCATGTTTTTGACGGCTGCCAAAAAGAAAAACGTGGCAGCAGAACTTCTCAGCGAAGATTTTTTTCGCTGCGAAGACTCAAATTGGAGCTGTTTGGGAAAAACCTATCGCATCGAGGCGCACCGATCCTTTCAGGTTGCAAACCGCCCCGCCTGCCGGGCCCTCAGGTTGCAGGCTTGGCTCTGGCCAGGGTCAGCAGATTGGCCGCCACGATGGACGACCAGACATAGGATTTAAAGGCCTGCCAGCCCTTCCAGGTGCATCGCGTCAGGCCAAGACAGCGTTTCAGCCACGAGATGCCGGATTCGATGCCGGCCCTAAATCGGCGCAGCCGGCGGTAGACATATTGACTGCGGCACATGTCGGTTTCCTTGAGGCCGCGCTTTTTGGCAAAGCAGACATCCTTGATCCTGCGTGATTTCGCCTTCTTGAGATTGTCCTTGGAGGCGAAGCCACCATCGAAGCTGGCTTTGAGAGGATAGCGCCCGTAGATGTCTTTTTGCCGGTCCAGCATCGGCAGCGTCAAATCGCTGTCGGCCGGATTGCCTTCGAGGATCCAACAGTCCAATATCAGGTTCGAGGCCCCGCCGGTCAGGCATATCTTGTGGCCAAAAAGGGTTTCGCGCCGATCCTTGACGATAATGTCGGTATGGGGCTCAAAGATCGAGACCACTTTATCCTGGGCATCGACGCTTTCAGCGCGCATCACGCGGCGCTCGGTTTGATCGACCACCTTTTTGGCCAAAGCAATATAATGGCGCAGCTCGAACAACAGCGTGATCAAAGACCCATCGGCGCCCCGGGCGTTCGGAATGGCTTCCACGGCCCATGTGGCATAGCCGATCACCTTGCCCGTGATTTTGAGCAGATCAGCATAGGCGGCCTTTCGCCGAGGGGCGCCCTTGGCATTGAGCACCGCCAGCAGCCGGCGTTTGGCCACCCGGGTGTGGTTGTGAAAGGTGCTAATGTTTATCCCGGCTTCCCGGCAACGGCTAACCAGCCGTGTCAAGACGCGGACGACATCCCAGAGCAGCGTGGCATCGGTGGGGTGGTGGATATGGGTCTCGACACAGGTGCAGTCAATGCGCACCTCCCGGCCCTTTTCGATTTTGTGCGACTGGGCATGCCCCAAAAGTTCGGTGTTGATCTTCTGCCAGGTGGTATCACGGATCGCTTTGATATTCTTGTTGAGCGCAGATTTCTTGAAGCCTTCCTCAGCGATGCCGATGCGGCAGAACCAGCTCATCGACTGGGAGTCGACCAGATGAAACGCCAGTTCCTCATAGGTGAAGCCGAAGAGGGTTTGGGCAATAGCACACCGCAGGACTTGATCGGCGCTCATACCATTGGCGCCCTGGCGATGAGAGAGCACTTTACCGCGACTGAGATCTTGCAGGACATAGTCGCAGATGGTAGGATTGGCGTCGATCAGTTTGCTGATGGCTTCCAACTCCTGGCATTGGTTGTGATCTTTAATCCGGGGCATCAGCGGCAATTGTTTTTGCCATTTTTCGCGCATTTTGTTTGGGGTCCCCTTTCTCTTTTTGTAGTCATATTGGTTGGTTGGCGCTTTCCAATATACTACAGGGAGAAGAAAAAGACCACGGCAAAATGCGCTTTTTTTATGCATTACAAATAGTTATTCCCGTGGATGGACACTCTCCTAACATACTCGCAATACTTTATATTGTGGTTTCAAAATCATTGGCGAAACCCGATACAGCTCCAACCTATCTGTAAAACAGTCAAACTTGTAATACCTGCTATGGCCATGGACTAATCAAGGCGTTGAATTTTTTGGATATCGGGATCTTCTCTGGCGATTTGACTGAGCAATTCCGTAACACTGAAACGATCGGGAGGCTGACATGCAAATTGGCGAAAGAGGGCTATTGAAGACCTTTATCGACCGCGAGAAGCTCATGCAATTAAATACTTGCCCGGCCAGCGGAAAGCCATTCAACCTGGGTGATCCGGTGGTGCTGGCATGCGGTGCCTGGGAGGAACCGGCCCGCCTGATTCATGAAAACGAGGCGGTTTACGATGAGAAGACGCAGATCTATATGGAACAAAAGTGTGCCGAGGCCCGCTGAGACCCTGGAAAATGATTTCGTCATCGCGACGTGCGGGCCTTTATAGAGTGGTGTTGTCTTAAAACTACCCGATAGGCCCCATAGCTGCCACATCAAAAAAAGCGTTAAAGTGTACTCTTAGAAAAGAAAATAATCTTCTCTGTGCCAATAACGCGCAAAGAATTTAAGCGGAGGATATGGATATGAGTAATTCCCGAGAAGCCTATGTTAAGAAGATGAAAGCCAAACTTGATGAGTGGAATGCCGAGATTGACAAACTGGAGGCCAAATCAAGACAAAAAGAAGCTGATGCACGAGAGGTGTATGAGAAGCAAATCGAGTCCATCAAAGAAAAACGCAGAGCGGCCAGGGAAAATATCGACGAAATGCGACAAGCCGGTGAAAATGCGTGGGAGGACTTGAAAGCAGGCGTCGAAAGCGCAGCCACCTCACTGGGTGAGGCGATCCGCTCGGCGCAAGCCCGATTCTAATGGAGACGATGGAGATATGACGGATAGATGATATCGATTGTTTCTCTCCTGGTGGTATTGGCGCTTTCTATATTGGTGACACGAATTGCAACGGTAGCGCTGACACACACCGGTTTATCCCACGAGTCGGCCAAGTTCCAGGCGCGTTCGGCGTTTACCGGTGTGGGCTTTACCACCAATGAATCCGAAAAAGTGGTCAACCATCCCATCCGCCGTCGGATTTTATTGCTCCTGATGCTCCTGGGCAATGCCGGCGTAGTGACGGCGGTATCCTCTTTGATATTGTCGTTCGTCGATTACCATTCATCCGGAGCCTTGCTGTGGCGCGTCATATTACTGGTGAGCGGGTTGGTGTTTTTGTGGACCTTGGCCGCCAGCCAGTGGATGGATCGACATTTGTCCAATATCGTGAGTAAGGCGTTGAAGCGCTACACCAATCTAAGGATTAAGGATTTTGCAAAATTATTGCATCTGGCGGGAGACTATCAAGTAACGGAACTGCAGGTGAAAGAAGGTGACTGGTTGGCCGGGCGCACGCTGGCCGATCTGGGATTACGCCAGGAGGGTATCATGGTCCTTGGCATTACACGGGTCAATGGCGACTATATGGGCGCACCGGACGGAGCAACCGAAATCCAGGGTGACGACGTGCTGATCCTTTATGGCCGCGCGGCGGTAATGAAAGATCTGGATGAACGCAAACACGGGTTTACGGGGAACATGGCCCATCACCAACGCATGCTCGACCAGAAAAAAATTGAACGGCAGGAGAAGGAAAAAATGATGCAAAGTTAGTTCCCTGCACACGGTGAACGCTTGCAACCGAACCAGAGGCGGGGCGGAAAGGCGGTAGCAGCATGTTTTCACTCGAAATGTTCCAGATGGATGGGTCACTGGTGGTTTATCACCTGTCGCACCTCCTATTCGCCTATTTGCTGGCCTTGCCCATCGGTTTCGAACGCGAGCAGAGCAAGCGGCATTTCGGTTTGTGCACTTTTCGCTGGTTGCCGTTGTCAGCTGTGGATTCATGCTCGTCGGCAAATCGGTCATCGACAGCACCGACGGCGAAGCGCGCATCATTCAGGGGCTGATCACCGCTATCGGGTTCATTGGTGATGGCCCTATTTTAAAGGATCAAGACGAGGTGGCCGGCGTCTCTTCGTCGGCCAGCATATGGAATACCGGTGCCATCGGTCTGGCCGTGGCCTTCGATCGTTTCGAGATTGCCGTTTTGCTGGCCGTATTAAATGTCTTTACATTGTTTTTTTTCGGCCGCGTCAAGGAGACGGTTGCGCCGGACGAGGACAGCGAGGATTGACGGGAGAGCGTCATGGTCATCAATTGGGATCTGGTGTCAAATTTTGCGATTGCCCTGCTGGCCATCGTCAACCCGGTCGAGAAAATACCCCTTTGGGTTCAAGCGTCCCAAGGCGGTAAAAAGGATTTTCAGTGGTGGCTGGCGGGCTTGATCATCCTGTCCAGCGGCGTCATCCTCCTTGTGTTTCTGTGGGTTGGCCATTATTTGCTGCTCCGGTTGAAGATCGACCTTGCCAGCTTCAAGATCGGGGGCGGATTGATTCTGCTGCAATTCGGATTCAGCATGCTCAAAGGCACCGCTGTCAAAATCGACAAGGAGCGGGAGGACGAATCCGAAAATCTCAAAAAAAGGGTTCTCGATCGCTATCAGCAGATTTTCATCCCGATTGGCGTGCCGGTCATCGCCGGTCCCGGGGCCATCACCACCGTCATTATCTACGGCTACCAAAGCCAGACATGGCTGACCCATGTGGCATTGAGTTTTACGATGGCCGTTGTCCTGGCCGTGTTGTTTTTCACACTTCTGCTCGGCCCGTATATTCAAAAGCGAACCGGTGAATTGCCCCTGAACCTGATTTCAAGGGTATTCGGTATGATTCTGATCGCCATTGCCGTTCAATTCATGGTGGAAGGGTTGCGGGATGTTTTTCCGGGATGGACCCGATAGGCGGCGGCGCGGCATCACCCGATGGTCGGACTTGATACAGGACTTTTTCCAAATGGCTTTTAACCGCTGATAGGAGAATGCATTTGACATGCTGAAATTACAAAACATGACGTTTAAAGTGCCCGAGACGGATTCGGATTCAGGGGATCCATCGCTGCGAACGATTATCGATGACATCAGTTTTACGTTTGAATCGGGCCGGTTCTACGCCATTACCGGCCCTAATGGATCGGGTAAAAGCACCCTCGCCAAGCTGATCATGGGCATCAACGCACCCACGAAAGGCGACATTATATTCAATGGTCGGAATATTACCGAAATGCCCATCGATGAGCGGTCCAAGGCCGGCATCGTCTATGGCTTTCAGCACCCGGCACGTTTCAAAGGGACCACCTTTCGCGATCTCTTGTCGATTGCCCTGGGAACGGATGACGAGGACAAGCTGGCCCGTGTCATGGCCCGAGTCGGTGTCTGTTCGATGGATTTCCTGGACAAAGCAGTGGACAGCAAGCTGTCCGGCGGTGAGATCAAAAAGATCGAACTGGCAACGGTGATTGCGCGTAACCCCCAGGTGGCCATTTATGATGAGCCGGACACCGGCATCGATCTGTGGACCATCGGTCCGATGGTGGATCTGCTCAAACGGGAAAACGAGAAAAACAAGACCACCACCCTTGTGGTCAGCCATAACCGGGCTTTCCTGGAAGCTGCCGAAACGCTTTTGTTGATCAAGAAGGGCAAGATTGCCTACACCGGTGATTTGTCCGGTGCCATGCCGATGCTGGAAGACCTGAGCGTTTGTTCGTTCAGTGACACATGTGAAGGAGAAGACAATGCTCAATGCTATCGATAAACAGGTCTTGAAGGAAGTTGCCGATATCGAAGGAATCCCCAAGGGGGCCTACAACATTCGTAAGAACGGCAAGCTGCTGGGGCGCGAGGTGTCGGCCAACATCAACATCGAAACCAATCCAAAGGGGGATGGCATCGTCATCGACATCGCACGGGGTACGGTCGGCGAGTCCGTCCATATCCCGGTTATCCTGTCCCAAGCCGGCCTCCATGATGTGGTTTACAATACCTTTATCATCGGTGAGGATGCGGATGTGACCATTGTCGCCGGTTGCGGCATCCATTGCGGCGGTCCAGAATCCGAGGGGCATTCCGGTATCCATGAATTTCAGATCGCAGCCGGTGCGAAAGTCAAATACATCGAAAAGCACGTTGCCATCGGCGAAGGTAGCGGCAAACGTATTTTGAACCCCACCACCAGGGTGATCATGGCGGAAAATGCCCTGGCGGAGATGGAATTGACCCAGTTGGGCGGTGTCGACGAAGCCAAGCGCTTAAACGAAGCCAAAGTCGGTGCCGGCAGTGTGCTGCTGATAACCGAACGCGTCATGACGGACGGTACGCAAGTTGCGGAATCCAAAAACGAAGTCGAACTAGCCGGCACGGACAGCAAATCGAACATTGTTTCCCGTTCGGTTATCAAGGGTGACTCCAGGCAGGATTTTTACGTCAACCTCACCGCCCGGGCCAAATGCTACGGTCACATTGAATGCGATGCCATCATCATGGACAACGGGAGCAACCAGACCATTCCGGCATTGCGGGCGCTGCACCCGGATGCGGAACTCACCCACGAAGCCTCCATCGGGAAGATCGCCAATGACCAGCTGATGAAACTCATGAGTCTGGGGCTTACGTATGATGAGGCGGTCAACCGGATCATCCAAGGCTTTCTAAAATGAACGTGAACCGGACGCCGCCAAAGTTGCGCACCCCCTTCTCTTAACGTTCTTCTTATTCGTCAGTCAGGCAGTGGCGGCAACGCCACCTGATCCTTTACCCAGCCGAAAGGACCGTGTGCTATCCAGGCGAAAGGCAAAACAAAACCACAGGGGCGCTTCGGCAGTTTTGCGGGCGTGTTCACGCCGAACATCCTGACCATCCTTGGGATCATCCTTTTTTTGCGCACCGGCTGGGTCGTCGGGAAGGCTGGGTTGGCCGGTGCACTGATCATTATTTTTGTGTCCAACCTTATTTCATTTTTTACAGGCCTCTCCTTATCGTCGATCGCCACTAGCATGAAAGTCCGAACGGGGGGGACTTACTATATGATCTCCCGGACGCTGGGGTTTGAAATTGGCGGTGCCATCGGCGTCCCGTTCTACCTTTCCCAGGCCATCTCGGTGGCCTTTTACATCATTGGGTTTACGGAAGCATTTACGTTGGTATTCCCATCGTTTGACCCGACCGCGGTCTCCTTGAGCCTGGTTTTCCTTTTTGGGTTCCTGGCGTTCATCGGTGCTGATTTTGCCATCAGAATTCAAATTGGCGTTCTAGTCGTTCTGACACTGGCCATCATTTCCCTGTTTGCAGGTGGATGGGGGGACTTTGTCGCGCCGACGTATTTCGCCGCAACAGGATCCACAGAAAACTTCTGGACGGTTTTTGCCGTATTCTTTCCGGCTGTCACCGGAATCATGGTCGGTGTCAGCATGTCGGGCGACCTGCGCGAACCCGGCAGGGCGATTCCGCGCGGCACGCTGAGCTCCATTCTCGTTTCATTCGCGGTTTATGTGGGCGCGGCCGTGTGGCTCGGCACCCATGCCAGTCCGGTTGAACTGGTTTCCGACAACCTGATCATGCAGAAGATTGCCCGTTGGCCGCTATTGATTCTGGGCGGGGTCTGGGTGGCCACTCTGTCTTCGGCCCTTGGCAGTGCCGTTGCCGCCCCCCGCACGTTGCAGGCCCTGGCCTACGATCGTGTGGTCCCCAAAGTGCTTAGTGCCCAGTTAGGCAGCCGCACTGAACCCCGCATGGCTGTTCTTGTTACCACCGCGATTGCGGTGACGATCATTCTGATGGGCAATTTGAATTTCGTGGCACCGATCATCACCATGTTTTTCCTCAACACCTACGGCATGATCAATATCACCGCCGGGATCGAACGACTGGTCGACAATCCCAACTTCCGTCCGCAGTTAAGGGTCCCATGGCTGATTTCCTTTGTTGGGGGACTCGGCTGCTATGGGGCCATGTTTTTGATCAACGCCCCCGCCACGCTGCTGGCCCTGCTGATCAGCTATGGCATCTACTTTATCCTCAAACGACGGAGCTTTCGGCAGGACTGGGGTGATGTGCGTCGCGGTTTCTGGTTTACGATCGTGCGGTTTGGTTTGACGTGTCTGCAATCCTTTCCCCCGAGCAGCAAAAACTGGCGGCCTAATATCGTGGCTTTCACGGGCTCGGCCGGCACATCACAAAGCAGGGATCAGTTGATGACACTGGCGGTCTGGCTGAGCAGTGGTCGGGGCATCGTGACGCTTTACCATCTGATCGAAGGGGATGTTGTCGAACTGGGGGGGCGGGGCCTGAGGCAAACGTCCTGCAACAGCATGCGCAACTACCTCGATGCGCAAGGTGTAACCGCTTTTGCCGACTGCATCATCGTCAACAGCCTATATGCCGGCATCATCGATACCATGCAAATCCACGGTGTTTCCGGAATCAAAGCCAATGCGGCTCTGATCGGATGGAGCCGCAAGCCGGATGTCGAATTAAAGCAAATCCAACTCATGCAGAAGTTAACCGCTATGGGAATGTCGGTGCTGTTTTTGGATTACAATACCAAAAAGAAATTTGGCCGGCGGAGACAGATCGATGTGTGGTGGCGCGGTCGGGAGAAAAATGCCGAGCTGATGCTGATGTTGGCGCACATTATCAACCAGAGTCCGGCATGGCAGGATTCAACCATACGGGTGCTGCGCGTGCTGGAAAATGAAGCGGGGCGTAATGGCGCCGAAGCGCATATCGTCCAACTGCTTGAAACGGTTCGGGTCGAGGCCGAACCGGTCATTATTATCGAGCCGGATCTTGAGCATTCGTTTCACGCGGTTTTCCAATCAGCTACGCGCCAGAGCGACCTTGTTTTCTATGGGCTGCCCACTTTCAAGAAAGAAGAACGCGCCGATCGTAGTCGATTCTTGCGCAATTTGCTGCAAATGGCCCCATCGACGGTGCTCGTTCGCAGTGCGGAAGTGGAGGATATATTGGATTCGGAGGCGGATACACCACCATGACCGCCGATAGCATCGCCCGGCAAGGTCGTGACCCGGGTACCATCCTTTCATAGAGACGGCCAGATGGCTGTGAGCGGCCGTCTGCCGGCATTGATGAATAACGGCTTCGTTTCGATATAAGCCTTCCACCTCTGGTGGAGGACCCGGAGAGGTTCTACCGATCCGGGGTGGTTTTACATCAATTGGTTCCTTCATTTTCTTTCACGTGCAAGAAAACGGAAGCAATCACGCCTCGGCGTGACAGGCTTCAAACGCCCGTGTCCCGCTTAACCCTGCGCGTCGTCAAACCGGTGATGCCGCAAGAATCATGCTGTCAGGCAAGACGCCATGTGAAGCGAGGCGCGCAGCAATCGCCAGATTGTGAGCACCCGAGCGAGCCTGGCAACGCCGCATGGCGGCATGAGACGCCGCTGGATCATCCGGTTTCGAACGGAGCGCGCGGTGGACTCGCCCGCCTTCGCCAAGGCTACGGCGGACTCAGACAGTCCGCGCGCTTTTATCCGGCCGCATCGCCGATGCTCGGCGCGGGACAAAGGGAAATTCAAAACCTAAACCTCAAAAACTGTTTTCAAGCCCCCTTTGAGGGGGCTTCCTGAGGCCTCCCGCTAGGCGGGAGGAGACGCACTTTTCTGCTGGGTACCGCCTAATACTGCTATTCCCCCTGCCATCTAAAGCCGTCCCCCTATTGTCTGAATCGCCGGTTTGGCGATTCCTAAAACGCTGTAAACCTGACAAAACCGATCCTATCCGCCTTGCAGGCGGGTAGGATCATTATAATGTGAGGAGGCGGCTATGCCGGATGCATGGAGCGACAAAGAAGAGCGCCAATATGAGCACATCAAAGAGAGTGCCCGCAAGCGTGGCAAAAGTCTCGCGCGTGCCAAGGAAATTGCTGCGCGGACGGTCAATAAGCAGCGCCGTGAAGAGGGCAAGACACCGCAGAAAACCTCTCAGGGTACCGGCAACCCCCACAAGAAGCTTATAGATCGAACCAAACAGGAGCTCTACAATCGGGCCCGGCAGCTCAATGTCGCCGGGCGCAGCAAAATGAGCAAAAGCGAACTGGTCGATGCAATTCGTGAAAAAAGCTTGCCGTCCGAAATCGATAAGGTGTGGTTCACCAAAGCCGATTTTATCCGGAGTGTTGCCAGAAACACCGACCTGCCTAAACACAAATCCTCTCAAGCTGTCGAGCATCTCATCGAGATTATGAAGGGCACGCTGGCCTCCGGCGAGGATGTGCTGACCAGCGGTTTCGGTAAGGTCTGCGTCAATGAAAAGTCGGAACGCCGAGGACGGAATCCTGCTATCGGATTCATGTCCAAGCAGTTCAACCCGCGGTTCCTGACCGTTGCTTTGGGGTTTTCCGCGGGGGTGATGATTTACGTTTCCATGATCGAAATATTCGTCAAGGCCAGCGCCCCCTTTTTGATCATTTTTGCTATCCAACTTGATTGTGAAAAGCGAGTTCTTATTTTTTAATGATAATAGCGGGCAAGGCTCAACCGTATAGGCGAAGGGTTGAATCTGTTGAGACGTGTGCTTCCAGCTGAGCCAAACGTCACACAAGATGTTGGAAGCCAAACGTTCAGCGATACGCAAACAAGCAGGAATAGAAAGGAGTGGACATGCAAGTACAAGACTATTGTAAGGCAATGCTGGCTGAAGTAACAGCATGGAAAGAGAAGCTCGAGGCAATGAAAAAGGTTGCTGACAGCTATGGGACAGAACAGAAAGAAAAAATTCTTCCTCTTATTGGACAGCTGGATCAGGAGGTTGTTACTGCCCAGATGCGCGTTCAGAAGCTCGAAACAGAGTGTCCGTCCGATTGGTCGCCAATGAAAAACGAGCTCGATGATCTTTATGGTACCATAGGAAGCAAAGTCGACCGCGCCTGGCGCGAATTGTCCCCTGGCGAGGTGGGAGGTTAGCAGCTATCAGGTGGAGGGGTTCCGCCCCTCCTCTGAGGACAAAACATTTTTTCATCTATCCATACCAGGATGATTTTCCAAAATGTAAACAATCCCCGGGCAGCAAACAGAATAACCAATGAATGAAATCGATATGATCAGCAAAATTAAATCGCTTCTCAGGCGAAAAAAGAGTTGCATTCTGGCAACAACGCGCGGCACCCTTCACTGCTCGCTAATGGCTTCTATCACTTCGGAAACCTTAGATCGGCCGCTTTAATAGCACCGGGCAACCCCAGAAAATATCGGATCAGTCTTTTCGTCTGGAGCCAGATGCGCTATCATAGTCTGGTGATCCTGAAAATCCCTAAAGCCTTGTCGATTTGTGCTGTATGATGCTGGGTCCTAAGAGGCAGGACATTATTCGCACCTCATTGAGAACCGGAGATATCGCCTAAAAACATTCGGACCACGACCTTACGGGGGGGGATGGATTAGTTGACCCTGTCAATGAGCGCAGTACCGCATTCGGCTTTAGGACAAACTGATTATCCATCGCCAATGCTTCTAAACCATCACACACCAAATCCTTATCGGAGGCGAACATGGTGGAAAAAGAAAAAAAAGATTTATGGGTGCGTGTCAAGGACGACGCCGGCAATGAGTTCATCTGCCCGCTCAATGCCCTGAAAGACCGGCAATCGGCCACTGAAGAGGAATTGGACAACTGTGTTGACGATGCCGTCACCGGACGTTACGCTGCCAACCTGGAAATTGAGGAATAATCCGGTCTTATAGGATCCCTGCTTAATACGATAGGGGCAATGTGTGAGCAGCCTTGGTGTTGAACTGCTGATATAGGGTATACAAATTTCGATATTGGACCGGTAAAGGCAATATCACCCGATTTCATGTTACTGATATCTGTCTGTGTCGAATGCATGTCCCGAAATTTTCCGATAGCCCCAACTATTCTGGAAACCCACCAAATTTGTACTAGCTGCTATGGTTCCGGACTAATCCGGGCGCTGAATTATTGAGATAGCCGATCCTAAACCAGGCCTGATCCGGGATCAGTCCTGTCTTGGGATCCCCCCCTCGTACAGACATTTTAGTATCGGATGCCTGTCTGGACGAAGGACTCAGTCCTAACGAGTTGGACCAGTGGAACGTAATCGCATATTTTGGGGGTGTCGATTTCACCGTGATAAGCTCAAATTCCCGCCTTTAATCAAAATCTTGCACCTTTCCGCTATCACAGGCACATTATTTTTCAGTAGCACCCAAGTACACCTTGGTTCTATGGGTTATCCTTACCCAAACTGATTAACGACCCTGCCATATCTATGGCTCAAGATTGATTGTCGATTCCGAACCCACTATTCGACCGTGGTTGCCAAAAACGGGGCAGTCGCTGATGGCAAACCCCACCAATGTCAGATACCAGATGCTCTCCAAAGCTCTGGGTATTATCGACCCGAAGGGTGTATGCCGGGTACTGTGGCGTACAATAGGGTTACGGAAATGATCCTGTCATGGATGGCGGAAATGGAACCAGATGAAGTGCTCCGAATGTCTCACGACAGTCGGAGTCTTCTCACTATAGAGGGGCACAAGTGGCTGAGAAACTGGAACGAAACACCGAAGACGACACGCTCTCAAGAGCCCTGAAGATAATCGATCCCACCGGCACCTTGGAGCCGGGAACCAGACAATACTGTAGAATCAGATCAATGATACGGGAATGGATCGACCATTGCGGTACATACTATGCCATTTGCATAGCGAGGGTGGGTTCTGAGCATCTGGACCGATGGCGGAAGTTCGTCTGAGATAGGCGTTAGCTCAAGCCACCCCCTCCGAGGGTTTTATCCCTCCCCGGTATCGATGCCGCCCAGATTCGATTAACACTCAGTTTAACCGGTAGCTGCGTTTGACAATCTTAAGTGCCGCCCTAATCTATGCTTGGTATACCCCTTCCGCCAACCACCTCGCACAGCGTTTTTCTTAGAACGCAGGGCGGATTCAAATCCACAAAGAAACACACGATAATGATACCGGAACAGCTAAAAGAAGAGGAATTCTTCCATCAAGCCATGGCTTTTATCGACCCTTCCCACACCTTGGAGCAGGGGACAGAGTCATACGATTCGATAAGGGATCTGATTCTTTAAAAAGCAAATTGCCATCCAACAGGCTGTTAAATAGAGTAATCCAAGGAATGGAGAGTATCATGCAAAAAGAGACAGACAATGAAACGAATCATGACGGCTCCGAAAGCAGTGAGCGAAATAAGGTTAATAATGAAAACACCTCCAGAGACAAAGATGTTGGAAGGGGTTTAGGACGAGGTGGTGGCAAGGGTCGAAGGAATGGGACAGGAGGAGGCCGCGGCCGTGGCGGTGGCGGTAAGGGGGGGCGTCGGAAATGACCTACCCCGGTTTCCTTTGCGATGATTTTCCATCTTAATGGCACCCTCTCGCGGTACAGTTTCCGAATCATAGACGTGTCGCATGGATTTATAAGGCTGAGATCCAAGTTGTTACGGATGAAATTGAAGAAGGAACAAATGTGGGAATAGCGGATGCGTTTGGTGTAAGGCTTGTTACCCTCGGTGAATCGATTAAGAAACCGCAGGACATCATCAGATGACACCTGGTCTATCTCGTAATCACCGAATTCAAGACAGAACCGATCAATGATCGGCTCGTAGGGAGGGTTTTGAAAGGTTCATTATTGGTGGGATTATCAAAATATATTAGCACGTAGCTGATATTTAGTTTTACTTTCAGTATCGACAACAGCTCCTCCACATTAGCGATTGACTAAATCCCTTCAATTTGATTACAAATTTTATTGAACATATTCTGAACCACCACTCCACCCGACCCGGAGCGGTCATCTGTTTGCTGCATCCAATCCTGCTGTCCACCCCTGTTGCCTTTCCCTGATTGATTCACCCGCTGAGTCCCTGTTATCGCTATCAAAAAATCAGATATCCAAACCGATATTCCTTTTCTGACGTTAATCAATGCAAATTTGGAGACACAAACAGACCATTCGAGCTTTCTGAATTTGTGCCAGGTCGGTCTCCAAAGAGTGATGGCCAGGAGAAAACCTGGCCCGATCAACATGGAATTGCTTCATAGGCACCAAAAAAGGAACAAAGCCCAGTTACTGGAAGGTTGGCTATATCGATATATTGGCGAAATCCTGCTTAGCAACGAAGGCAATTACCTATCCGAGGCCACCCATTGGATAGAGAAGGCCATCGAGGCAGACCAAAAACATGAAATGTGGCTCAACCTTGGAAAGGACTACGCTCTTTACGCAGACTTGTTCGACCGTATGGATGATCGGACCAAAACCTTGGAAATGCTCAACCGAGCCAGGGAACTGTTCAGGCAATGTGGAGCGGATGGGTGGGTTGACTGTACCGATGAAAAAATTCAACAGTTACCATAGGTGCAAAAAGAGATAAATCCAATGATCTATCAGACCCATATGAATGGTTGTGATATTAGACGGTAAAATCAACCGATTACATCGATCTGGCGCGTATTGCAGGTTTTGACAAGCTATGGATTTATTGGATATTCTCAATCAATCTTTATCGATAATATTAAAATCCCACTTTAACCACACATGATATAAAAGGGGGAAAAAATGAATAACACGGAAGTGTTGGACAAAACATTCCATTTCATTCTGAAACGAATGGTGGCAACAGGTCAGGCACCGCATTATACAGAGATTGCGGTCGAATTAGGCGTTTCGCCCGAAGTCGGGCGGCAGACGATGCATAAACTGTTTAAATCCGGGATCTACGGCTGGCTGCATCCGAACACCGATTTTATTTCTTCCTTCGCGCCTTTCAACAATCAACCGACCCAATTCCGCGTTTCCGTTGAAGGCGAACAGAAGTGGTTTGCTCAGTGAGCTTTCGAATCGCTGGCGGTCAGCTGGCTATTTCCAGGCAAAAAGGTCCGCATCGACTCTCCGTGTCTTGATTGTGGTGAACCCATCACCATCGAAATGCGTGACGGCATCATCGAAAAGGCCGATCCGGAAGGAATAATCGGCTATGTGGCCGTGCCGGTATCCAAATGGATGTCGGACGTGGCTTACGCCTGAAGTACAATGCTTTTCTTCCGGTCGGAAGAACATTTGAAAAACTGGGCGCAGTACGATCCCTCCACAAAGGCTGGTATTTCTCAATTGGAGGGATTACTGCTAATGTTTTCCGGTAACCTATTTAAGAGAAGGTTGGACCTAAATTACTTCTCCAACATGAAAACATATATAGGAGAATTAATCGGAGAAATCGGCAGCAATGATAAAATTGGCACCTTTTTGAAATCATAGTCCATACTTTTTCCCATTCAGCCTATAATTTATGTTGTGATTATGAATTTTATAACGAAATTTACAACTTCTCCAACCAATCATAAGTTTGGCTATTCGTAAGATACTCGCAACGTATATATAGGTGGATGATATTTGGCTTTACGATAGGATATCCTTGGAAACGTTAAATTGATTTTTGATATTGGGAACAGCCAGAGCATATCCAGCATAACAATATGATTTCGGCAGGTTGGGTGTGGCACGTAATCACAGATTTTACCTATAGCGCTTTTAATGGGATTACTTTAATTTCACAACTAAACTGGAGGGATGATGACTTCATCAATTAAAGACAAGTATGCGATAGTGGGGGTGGGATACACACCTCAGGGTCGAGTTCCGGGTAGAACATCACTGAGTTTTCATTTAGAGGCCTCGACCAATGCCATCAGAGATGCCGGCCTGAATAAAGAAAATGTTGATGGCTTCATCTGTTACCGCCATTTCCCACCAGCCTCGGATGAGAACGACCTGACGCCACAATTTATCGCCCAGCAACTTGGGATTTCCCCCGCTTACGTGAGCCAGGACGCCAATTGATCGAGAAATCATCTTCAGCACGCAGTTGGCGCGCTCGAACTTGGTTTGTGTCGTTATGTTCTTATCTCCTATGGTCACAATGCCCTTTCCAGCGACAGCATGGTTAACATGCTTATGTCATTTTCAGGTGATGATTCCGTTTACGGCCATTTCGGTGCTACCGGCGGTTACGCACTCGCTGCCAGAAGGGCCATGCACCAATTCGGTACCGGACCTGAAACCTGGAAACAGATTGCCATCGGTCAGCGAAAATGGGCCAATCTAAATCCAACCGCCATGATGCATGACAAGCCCATGACCGAAGCAGATTACGATAACGCAAGGTGGATCGTCGAACCGCTGCGCAAGCCTGACAACTGCCTCATTAATGATGGCGGCCGAGCTATAATCGTTACCTCCCTTGAGCGTGCACATGACCTGAAACAGCCTCCGGCGGTAATCATGGGGATGGGGATGGACAATCCCTCTACGGTCATTGCTCAGTCGGACAGGATGACCGGGCCCAGTGGCGCCAAACTGGCCGGAGAGGCAGCTTTTTCGATGGCGGACATCACCCTTGATAATGTGGATGCATGCCAGATCTATGACTGTTTTACCTACACTGTGGAGCTCACCCTCCAGGACTATGGTTTTTTTAAACCCGGTGAAGGGCGTGATTGGTTACATGGCGGGACAATAGAACCCGGCGGTAGGATGCCTGTCAATACTTCAGGTGGGCAGCTTTCGGAAGCCTACTTCATGGGTTTGACGCCCATTTCCGAAGGAGCCATGCAAATTATGGGTCGTTGCGGGGAACGACAGCTTGGGCCCGGCACCCGTACCAAACCGCCTGAGATCATATTGTGTAGTGACAACGGCGGTATTTTGCAAAGTCACGCATGCATCCTGCTAAGGAGATTATAACGATGCCATACGAAAAACCTTTACCAAAACTCAATGGCGACAACACCCCCTTCTGGGAAGCATGTCGACACCATGAACTGAGATTTCAGCAATGCAATTATTGTGGTCACGTCAGGTGGCCGCCGTCCGATTTGTGCCCCCAGTGCCATTCCACTGAAATCAACTGGTTGATTTCCAAGGGAATCGGCAGGGTTTACACCTTTGCTGTCTATCACATAGCGTACCATCCGGGATTCGCAGCCGACTTGCCGTATACTGTAGCCGTGGTTGTGCTGGATGAGGGCCCCCATCTTTTAACCAATATTATCGACTGCCGTCCCGAAGAGGTGAGATGCGACATGCCGGTGGAGGTGATTTGGGAGGATGTCGACGAAAGGATAACACTACCGAAATTCAGGCCATTATAACGTGGCCAGGCATAAAGCGACTATCAGCCTTACTCTACCTGCGTAATGAAATAAAAAAGGGGGGTTAACCAAACATTTAACCGGACGCTGAAACTGCGATTTCTTTTACTTCTACATTGTCCCGACGCGCCGGTTAATTTCTTGTTACAGGTAACTCTATCCTATTTGCACTTTCGCCGGATTAAAAATAGCTATGGCCCCGCACTAATTGGAGCGCTGAAATGTTGAAATGGCCAGTCCTAATCCAAGATCGATCGAGGGCCAGGCTTTGTTTGGGCTCCCCCGCCATACCGGGGTTTTGTATCAAATGCCTATCTGAACGCTGGACTCAGACGCTGCCGGTTGGACCAGTGGCACGCAATCTGGTTTTTTTGCAGACCCAATTCTGCTTGGATTATCTCAATGTATCTGCAAGTTACCTATCTCTTGGATACTGGGAAGGCATATAGTTTTTCTGCGGGCTTGGACAGCTTCAAACTTTAGCATCTTTCCAGATACGACCGAAAGGATTCTTGGATGAATCCACCACAATCGGTATGGGTCTGTTGATGGTCTAATAGACGCGGGATACAATGGTGTTAAAATGGCCAATCCAGCGGCCATCAAACAGCATGTAGGTCTCAAATATAGTGATGATCAGCACGGCGCTTTTTTCTTTACTCGGCTTTGTGGCCTGAGATCATCATGGCAACCCGCTCGGGAAGGCCTGAGCTGACCCTATTTCTAACGGCAGTTCGTCTTAAGTCACGAAAAATCCGATCTGCCGCTTCCCCATGGCGACGGATGTCGCTGCGTACCAACGCCTGCATCCGCTGCCTAAGGTTTGGCATTACCGCGTCACCCTCGTTTTTTTGCCGAGCTGTATCCCAAATTTTTTCATTTTCCGGAAAGCGGTTGCCTGACTTACCCCGAGATTAGAGGCAAGCTCGATGGAGGAACGGCACCCTACCGCAGCCACTGCTATCAGCTTTTTCTCATACCTGTCCAGAGCCGTCTGAAAAGACTCCTTCGGCTCATGGGGGAGCAAAGCATCCGCATTTTCAACCTGGTGGCTGTCTATACTAATTTTTTCTTTCAGAAAGGAATCGATATATTCATCCTTAGCGATCACAGCTGCCTGCTCGATGATATTTCGAAGTTCCCGGACATTTCCCGGAAACGGGTATTTTTTAAGGAGCGCCATGCCTGAAGAACCAATGCGTTTGCGTATGCCGAATCTACGATTCTGCTCGGCCAGAAAGTGATTTGAAAGGATAAAAATGTCTTCTCGACGCTCCCGAAGAGGCGGGATGTTCAGGACAAAGCGGTTGATACGGTGCAGGAGGTCCCGTCGAAAAAGTCTTCCCGCAACACGTTTTTCAAGATTCTGATTGGTTGCAGCCAGGATCAGACAGTCGATCTTTCGCGATCGGGTTCCGCCCAGCCGCATGACTTCATAATCATCCAAGTATTTGAGGAGTTTTGACTGGATTGACATCGGCATGTCGCCGATCTCATCAAGGAAAAGAATCCCTTTGTCCGCAAGTTCGAATAAGCCGGGTTTGCCGTTTTCCCTGGCGCCGGTGAACGCACCCCTCTCATATCCGAACAACTCTGCCTCCAACAGACTCTTTGGGAGAGCTGCACAGTTTATCGTGATAAATGGCTGTTTCCTGCGCGGGCTGTTCTTCTGTATGAATTTGCACATAACCCCTTTCCCTGATCCGGTTTCTCCGGTTACAAGGATGTTGGTGACCTCATGCTGCGCAAGTTTGAGACCGGTTTCGAATACCTGAATCATAACTGGATTATCAGCCAGGGCTGCCATGTCATTATGCTGCGTTGCCTCAAGAGAGGTCAGCCTGCTCATGGCCTGTTCTTTCTCCCATTGGGCCTTCTCAAGCTTTTTCTTCAGGACGTCGAGTTCTGTCATATCACGTTCGTTTACCACAACCATGATCAACGTGCCGTGATCATCAAATGCCGGACTTCCGGTTACCATGAGATGCCGTCCTGTCCGTTTGATATACTGCATCCTGCTGATGCTCTGACGGGTCCGGATGACTTCTGGGGTAATATTGACGTCAACAATATTCTTATCGATCATGACCGATACACTTTTGCCCACTACCTCTCTGGCACTCACGCCGTTCAATCTTTCGGAAGCTTTGTTCAGCGCAACAATAATCCCTTCGCCATCACATACCCAGATTCCGTCGGATGACGTTTCAAAAATGAGCTCCAGCTGTTTGCTGAGAGCCATCGTGCTTGATTTAGGCTTTGTCATTATTCACCCCGTTCAACTTTGAAGGTCTTTCGGAAGGTAGTTTTACATAGGTTAACAATACAAAAATGACATTTTGGTTGCGATCAGACTATTCATAATCAAGTAGAAAAATTTTAACTTATTGAAATTATAATAAATTAATATATTCATATGTGAATTATCAATAAATCCTTGAAAAGACAAGCAATTTAAAGAAATATAATTCAATAATGAAAATTATAATCTTGAGATCAAAACATTGCATTATTGTAATTATTCACAATCCACCTTGATATCAATGAGTTAATAATCATTTATCTGTTCTGGCCCGAATTTTGATGAAGACTTGTCCAAGATGAGAAGGACAGAAACTCTGACAACAGGCGTTGCCGGGGGACATTCTAAGATGAACTCCAAGTGAGAAAACAGAATAATGAAACCCCGGAAGTCATTCGAAGTGGTTTTGACAAACTATGTGTGGTCGGACCTGACCATAGAAACGGGTTTGTTCGCTCCATATGGTATCCGTCTGACTGCGGCTCAATGTAAAACCGAGGATGACGTTATCCGAATCGCCGCCGGTGCCGATGCGATCTGCGCCATACACGCTCCTTTCACCAGGAAGGTAGTCGAAGCCCTCACTGAGTGTAAAGTTATTTCCATGAGTGCGGTGGGATACAATTCCATTGATGTGGATGCCGTGACGGATGCCGGAATTCTTCTGGTGCACTGCCCTGATTACTGCATTGAGGAAGTGGCTAACCACACCATTGCCCTTATCCTATCCTGCGTCAGGGGGCTTTTCCTGTTTGACCGACGGATAAAGGAGCAGATATGGGAATACCGTTCCGCAGGTATCCTCATGCGGGTCAGCACAGCAACTTTGGGACTGATTGGATTCGGCAGAATCGCGCAGGCTGTTGCAAGTCGAGCCAGAGGGTTTCAGATGAACGTTCAGGCCTGTGACCCTTATGCCGACGACAGCCGTTTTGAGCAGTATGGCGTCACCAGGGTATCACTGGAAGATCTCCTCTCAACATCAGATTTTGTTTCCATCCATACACCGTTGAACGATACAACGGAAGGCATGATTTCCGACGAGGAGCTTTCGATGATGAAAAGCTCGGCATTCCTCATCAACACCAGCCGCGGCAGGATCATCGACGAGAAGGCGCTGGTCAGGGCACTTGCCGACGGCACGATACGCGGTGCCGCAATAGACGCACTCCGTGAGGAACCGCCCGATTTTTCGAGCCAACTCTTTACTCTTGACAATGTGCTCCTTACGCCTAACGCGGCTTTTTATTCCGAAGAAGCCGTCGAAGAGGTCCGGTCGCGTTCCGCCAAAGCCATAACGGACGTCTATAACGGGATTTTTCCGGATCACATTGTCAACGGGGATGTATTGACCAATGGAAGACTGCGCATGGTTGTCAATGCTAACAGCTTATAAACGGGACAGATCAAGTCCATCCTGTCGGGTCTTCCGGGAAGGGGCACAACATAAACAAGCAACTGCCTAACGAAAGGAATTGTATTATGCTTAAATCGCGTTTTCGAAAGGACATCACTGCATCGATAATCTGCCTCGCTCTTGCCATTCTGGTTCCCTGCAGCGTTGTTGCGGCCGATATAATCGAAATCAAGCTGGCCCATACAGTTCCAGAAAGCCACGCCTACCACAAGGGTTACTTGAAATTCAAGGAAATGGTCGAAAAGCGGACTGACGGTAGGGTAAGCATCACGATTTTTCCCCATGGAACCCTTGGGGGGGATATTCAGGCTGCTGACAGTGTCCAGATGGGGATTTCCCAGATGGCCCTGACCGGCACCTTTGGTCTGTATGACTACAATCCCAAATGGGCGGCACTCGATCTTCCTTATCTCTTTAAGACCTATGAGGATGTGGACAAGATCATCAACGGCCCCATCGGCAAAGAGCTTCTAAACGAACCGGTTGGCAATGCTTATGTCCTCGGCTTCATGGAAAACGGTTTTCGGGACGTCACCAACAACAAACGCCCCATCACCAGACTGGAAGACATGAAAGGGCTGAAGATCAGGACCATGAGTGCACCTGTGCACGTGTCCGCATTTTTAGCCTTGGGTGCGAGCCCCACCCCCATGCCTTTCGGAGAATTATACACCGCCATGCAGACAGGTGTTGTTGACGGTGAAGAGAATCCCCCGTCACTGTTTTATGCAATGAAGTTCTATGAAGTTCAAAAATATTTTTCAAAAACCAACCATGTCTATCTCGCAGGCCTGACCTTGATAAACAAACCTTTCTTTGACGGATTGCCCGCAGATATCCAAGAAATTATCAAAACCAGTTTTATTGAAGCCGCTGAATTTCAGCGGGAACTGGTGCGCAAGGATGATGCCGAAAAACTCGAGATGCTCAAGAGCAAACTCAAGGTCAACGACATCTCTCCGAAAGAGATCGACCGGATGAAACAGGCAACCAGGCCAGTATACGACGAATGGGCAGACAAGATTGGCAGGGATTTCCTGAACAGGACCCTCAAGGAACTCGGGCAGGAACCATCCTTCTAATACATGCCTTTTCGAACGAATGGACCCTGGAGAACGGAGGTGCCCGCTCTCCAGGGTATTTTTTACATTCAAGCAACTGCAACCGACAGAGGAATAGAGAGACGTCATGTCGACCCCGCCAGAAAATCTTTTTCTATCACTGGCATCCGCTTCTTTCAGGGGATTGTCACTCACGAATCAGTTTCTCGCTCAGGTAGCAAGAATTTCCGTGGCCATCATGCTGGCAGTCAACCTGACCATCGTATTTGCTGGTGTCATTTTCCGATACGTATTCGGGCAACCCTTAGGGTGGGTGTATGAAGTGGCCATTTTTCTCATGATGTGGTCGGCGTTTGTCGGGAGCGCTGCCCTGAGCAGGGACAAGGCTCACGTTGCTCTGGAATTCATTATCCTCAAATTTCCGGTCCGGATCCGGGAGGGAATTCGTGCTGTATTGGAAATTGCCGTGATCGTTCTCCTGGTGGTTATTATCCAGTCTTCACTGACCATGATCCAAGGGCTTATGGCCTCCAAATCAGCCTACCTGAGGCTGCCCATGGTGTGGGTCTACAGCTCGGTGCCCGTTGGTATGGGAATGGTTCTTCTGCAGCAGGTTGAACAGTTTATTCTGCAATGCGTAACGGTTTTTGTCGGTAGTCCCAGTTCAGACGCAGTTTTATAATGAGGATTGACCAATGGATCCTTACTTAATTGGCGGAATCTTTTGCTTGACTCTTTTCCTGGGCATGCCAATTGCCTTTGTCCTCGGGATAACCGGCGCCCTGCTGATCCTGTTCATTAATGTCCCCCTGACCGTTCTGCCGAACCGGATGTGGTCCCAGCTCGCTACCTTTCCGTTCCTTGCTGTTCCGTTTTTTATTCTTGCCGGTGAGATCATGAACGAGGCGGGTATCACCCAGCGGCTTGTGAGCTTCGCCAATCTCCTGGTCGGTCGTGTCCGCGGAGGGCTCGGTCATGTAAATATCGTATCCAGCATGCTTTTTGCCGGGATTACCGGGTCCGCTATCGGTGATACCGCGGCACTTGGGTCCATCATGATCCCGGCCATGGAGAAAGAAGGCTACGACAAGGACTTTTCCGTTGCAGTAACGGCGGCCTCGTCCATCATCGGGCCCATTATTCCGCCGAGCCTTCTGATGATCATCCTCGGGGTGGCCTCAGAAGAATCCATCGGAACCCTGTTTGTCGCTGGCTATGTTCCAGGGCTTCTTATTGGGCTGTCCCTAATGGCTCTGACCTATTGGTATGCCATTCGCAGGAACTATTCGTTCCGCTCCGAACGGACGACCCTGGGTGAGGCTGCTAAAATTACCAAGGATGCCATTATCCCCCTCCTGATGCCGATCATCATCATAGGAGGCATCCTGGGAGGGGTCTTCACAGCAACGGAAGCAGCGGCAGTAGCCTGTGTTTACGCCCTTGTCGTAGGCTTTTTCATTACCCGCACCCTGACACTGAAACGGCTGCCGGATCTGTTTGTCCGGTCCGCCCTGCTGACGGCGGCCCTTCATCTTATCGTCTCCTTTTCCGGCATCTCGGGGTTCGCCGTAACGGTCCTCCAACTCGCGCAAAAACTAACCATGACCGTAACCCAGATCTCTTCCGATCCCCAGGTTGTCCTGATGTTGCTGAATGTCCTGCTTCTGGTGGTGGGAATGTTTATTGAACCGACAGTCTCTATCATTATCTTGGTGCCTATCTTGTTCCCACTAATAAAGAGCCTCGGCATTCATCCTATCCATTTCGGCCTTGTCATGCTCATCAATCTGACCATCGGGGTTGCGACCCCTCCCCTCGGTCTGGTCCTGTTCACAGCATGCAGTGTCGGGAAAATATCACTGGAGCGGCTTGTGAAAGCCATTATTCCCTTTCTCTTCGTGGAATTGGCTGTTCTTGCGCTGGTAACTTATATTCCTTCCCTCACACTGACGATCCCACGCCTTCTGGGTATGATCGAATAGCAAATGTAGGAGTCTGATCATGACACTCATACAAAAACTCCACCGACGAATTGAGGCATTAGAAAAGGACATCACGGACTATGCCAGAAATCTGATTCGTTTCCCGTCCAGATCCGGCAACGAAAAAGAAGCCCAACAGTATGTCGGGGAATGCATGGAACAATTGGGATGTACTACGGTCGATATTTGGGAGCCGGATATTAATGAACTGAAATCGCATGAGGCTTTCATCTCCAAACGGGAGAGCTTTGAAGACAGTCCAAATGTCGTAGGAACCTGGAAAGGGAGCGGAGGAGGGCGTAGCCTTATTCTCAACAGCCATATCGACATCGTACCTGAGGGCGATCTCGCCGAGTGGCGATTTTCACCATTCGAGGGAGACCTGGACAACGGCATTCTCTATGGCCGCGGCGTTTCAGACATGAAAGGTAGTAAGGCCGCCGTATTCGGAGCGATCCAGGCTATCCGGGATGCGGGGATTCATCTACGTGGGGATATCATTGTCCAGAGTGTCATTGAAGAAGAAACCGGAAGTGCCGGTACCCTGGCGTGCGCCCTTCGCGGTTACAGCGCGGATGCCGCGATCATTCCGGAACCCACTGGCTTCAGGATCTGTCCGGCACAGCAGGGATCCACTTGGTTCCGGCTGACCGTAAAGGGAAAGGCCGCCCACGCCGGGCAGCGTTATTTGGGAGTCAGTGCCATCGAGAAAAGCGTATCCCTAATCGATGCCATTGCGCGGTTTGAAACACACCTCAATACGACTTATGCTTCCCCTCTCTATAAAGACGTGCCCATTGCCTATGCAATCAATGTGGGGACCATCCATGGGGGCAACTGGGCGTCCTCGGTACCTGAAAAAGTCGTTATTGAAGGAAGGATTGGAGTCCCGCCGCAGATCAGCCTTGAACAAGGGTGGAAGATGTTCGAGGACTGGATACAGGAAAATGCTTCAAGAGACGAATGGTTGGCCGCAAATTTGCCCGAAATCGAGTGGTTTGGCTCCTGGTGGGGGCCGGCCATGATACCTGCTGACCACCCGATTGTCTCCTGTGTCTGGAGTGCCTGCCAGGAGCATTTCGGCCATAACCCTGAAGTCGTGGGGACCCCCTGGGCTACGGACGGCAGAATCCTAACCGAGTTCGCCAACACCCCGGCTCTGATTTTCGGTCCCGGAACCAGCGCCCACTGCCCGGATGAATTCATACCGGTCAAGGATCTGGTCGATTACGCCAAGATCCTTGCAACCGTTATCATCAAATGGTGCCAAGTTATTGAGGGCGAAAACTAAAGGATGTTTCATGCACGGTTTTTATAAAAAAATTGTTATCATCGACCTCTCGCAGGAAAGTTATCAAATCCAGAATGTTGATGAATGGGTTTACAGAGAGTATCTCGGAGGAAAAGGGCTCTCAACTTGGCTGCTTGCCCAGCTGAATCCCAGAGGCGTCGTTCCTCTGGCAGGAGAAAATCACCTGATCTTTTCAACTGGTCCCGCCATTGGTTCCATGGCTTGGGGGTCTTCCAGGTACGGGGTATTTACCAAGTCTCCGCTTACCGGCTTTTATGTCGAATCCTATTCCGGAGGAAAAGTGCCGGAAGCGGTAGGCGCAACCGGATATGACGCAATCGTTTTCAAGGGAAAGGCCAAGCAACTATCCGTTGTCGAAATTACGCCAGACAAAATCATGTTTCACAATGCCGAAAAATTAAAAAAATGGGACACCTTTAAGACGGAAGCCCAAGTCAGGAAGACGTACTACCAAAAAAAGAATAAGAACTGGAAATCTGGATGTGTGGTGATCGGACCGGCCGCAGAAAACCAGGTTGCTTTTGCAATCATAAAGAACGATGGCTGGCGATGCGCCGGGAGGGCCGGAACCGGCACGGTAATGGGATCGAAAAATCTCAAAGCCGTGATTTTCCAGGGAGACTTGAGAAGGCCTGTCTTTGATGAGAAAAAACTCAAAGCGATAGCCGTAACAATGGCAAAGGAATCAAAGACTAATCCTGCGGTCCATGCTTATAAAAAGATGGGTACATCGCAGATGGTCAAGGTAATGAACAATGCTGGGGCCTTTCCAACGAAATACTGGCAGTATGGCATCTGTTCGCATTGGCAAAACATCAGTGCGGACGCCCTCCATGCCAAATGCGAGGTCCAGCCCCATTCTTGTGCGAAATGTTTCATGAGCTGCGGCCGCATGACGCGTGTCACTCAGGGCCGCCATAAAGGTCTCATCCTGGAGGGGCCGGAGTATGAAACCATATACGCTTTCGGTGGATTATGCATGATCGATTCCATCGAGGAAATCGTCTATTTGAACCACCTTTGCGACTCCCTATGTATGGATACCATCACTACCGGCAATCTCTGCGCGTTTGCAATGGAGGCCTTTCAGCAGAAGAAATCCGATTTCAGAATCGATTACGGCGATTCTGAACAGACTGCCAGCCTGATCAGCATGATCGCAAGGAAAGAAGGCATTGGAGAACTGCTGGCTCAGGGGATTCTTAAGACAGCAGAAGCCTGGGGAATGGAAGATACGGCTGTGCACGTCAAAGGGATGGAGCCGGCAGGCTATGACCCGAGGGTTCTGAAAGGGATGGGCCTGGGGTACGCCAGCTCGGCTAGGGGCGCTTGCCATCTGCGGTCGACCTTCTATAAACCGGAGTTGAGCGGAATGATCCCGCCCGACCAGATTCAAGGGAAAGCAGCGCTGTTTGTTGATTTCGAGGACCGGCTGACCATTTTTGACACCTTTGTCCTGTGTCGTTTCTTCAGAGACATATATGACTGGCCCCGTCTTTGTGACCTGGTCCATACGCTCACTGGCTTAGAGGTCACCAGAGAAGATTTACAGGAAATCGCATCCAGGATTTCCAGTGAAGCAAGAAATTTTAATCTTCGGGAAGGCATGACCGCGGACCATGAACGGCTGCCGTCCGGGCTGTATAGAAAACTGAGAGATTCAGGTGCGGAAATCACGGAGCAGGACATGAACTTCATGCTCGGAGAATATTATGAAATCCGGGGATGGGAGCGCCCTAATTGGAAGCAGACGAACGCCAGAAAAACTGAACGCGTCAACTGAGGCGTTGTTCAAAATATGGTAAGGCGATCACAAGATAAACGATACGAGGCGCCCGATATGATCTCAATCAAAGATACCGAACTGCTGAGAAGTCAGGCCTGGATCGATGGGCAATGGGTGGCGTCCAAATCCGGCGAAACCATTGCCGTAACCAATCCGGCCGACGGCAGCACCGTGGGCAGCGTGCCGTCCCTGTCCGCTGAGGAGACCCGCGAGGCTATCGTCGCGGCCGACAAGGCTTTTTTCGCGTGGCGCAGCCTGGCCGCCAAGGAGCGCTCCGCAACCCTGATGAAGTGGTACGACCTGATAATGGCCCATCAGGAGGACCTGGCAATCATTCTTACCACCGAACAAGGCAAACCCCTGGCCGAAGCCAAAGGAGAAATCGCTTATGCGGCCTCCTTCGTTCAGTGGTTTGCCGAGGAAGCCAAACGGATTTACGGAGACACCATTCCGTCTGCCTCTAACGATCAGCGCATCCTGGTAATCCGTCAGCCGGTGGGCGTGTGCGCAGCCATGACCCCCTGGAATTTCCCGGCGGCCATGATCACCCGCAAGGCGGCGCCGGCTCTGGCCGCCGGCTGCACCATGGTCGTCAAACCGGCCAGCCAGACGCCGTTGACCGCCCTGGCCCTGGCCGAACTGGCCCGACGGGCGGAAATTCCCGCCGCCGTCCTCAATGTGGTCACTGGATCGGCCGCCGTCATCGGTAAAGAACTCACATCCAGTCCCACGGTGAGAAAACTCAGCTTCACCGGATCCACCGAGGTGGGCCGTCAGCTCATGGCCGAATGTGCCGGTACGGTCAAGAAAGTCTCCCTGGAACTGGGCGGCAACGCTCCGTTCATCGTTTTCGACGATGCCGACCTGGAGAAGGCCGTGCAGAGCGCCATGATATCCAAATTCCGCAATTCCGGCCAGACTTGCGTCTGTGCCAATCGGCTTTTCGTCCAAAAAAACGTTTACGATGACTTTTCAAAACGGCTGGTGGCTGAAGTCGAAAATCTCAAGGTGGGCAGCGGCCTGGAGTCCGATGTGCAGCAGGGGCCGCTTATCGACCGGGCTGCCATGGACAAGGTTGCCCATCACATTGACGATGCCCTTTCCCGCGGGGCGAGCCTGCTCAGCGGCGGCAAGCCCCATGCCCTGGGCGGAACTTTTTCCAGCCCACTGTCCTGTCCGACGTAACCGCCGACATGAGCGTGGCCGTGGACGAAACCTTCGGGCCGGTGGCGCCGCTGATCCGATTCGAAGACGAGAAGGATGCCATCCGCATGGCCAACGATACTCCCTTTGGCCTGGCGGCCTACTTTTGCGCCCGGGACGTGGGACGCATTTTCCGGGTGGCCGAAGCGCTGGAGTACGGCATGGTGGGCATCAACACCGGCCTGGTCTCCACCGAAGTGGCGCCTTTCGGCGGCGTCAAGCAGTCGGGTATCGGCCGGGAAGGGTCGAAGTATGGAATCGAAGAGTATGTAGAGATGAAGTATTTGTGCTTAGCCGGCATCAATGAATAGATGCGGTCAAGGGAGACTCCTCGTTCGGGCTATAACGTAATGCGATCACACGGTTTGTTGTTCGATTATCGGTTCGAAAGCAGCTCCTGACAAACGGTATCCACGCGGTTACCAAGCCGTGAGGATCAGCGAGTGATCGACAATCGAATTTCCGGTCTCATCTCTTAAGCGATTGGTAAGTCGGCTAAAAAAAATAGAATGGGACAAGGTTGAGTTTTGTTGTTGACTGCTATCAGCTATGTTCATCCGGATATTTCACGAGACGGATCTACTTGATTTGTATGTTGCAGCACGTGTCGCTGTATTCGCTTACATTGAGCGGGCTGTGCATCGTCATAGAAAATTTGATTTTTAGTTCACATGGATAACGGAGGCTAATTCAATGCTGAAAGATTCATTGCCGAAACTGGTTACAGAGCTGCCTGGGCCTCTAAGCAAAAAGGTTATCCAAAAAAGAGCCCGAGCCATTCCATCATCCATCGCCTGCGCTGCCCCCTATGCCATTGACAAGGCTGAGGGCTGCATGGTGCAGGATCTCGACGGAAATATCATCATGGACTGGGTTGGTGGCATCGGCGTCATGAACATCGGCCATAGCAACCCTGAAGTGATTGAAGCCGTTGAAAAACAGATCAGAAGGTATTTTCACCCACAGATCAATACGTTTCACTATGCGGAGTATATTGATCTTGCAGACAAGCTGAACACCATAACCCCAGGCAATTTTACGAAAAGAACGGCGTTTTTCAACTGCGGATCCGAAGCGGTAGACAACAGTATTAAAATCGCCAGGAAATACACGAAGAAATCCGATGTCATCGCATTTTCCGGCGCTTTTCATGGAAGAACCTTCATGTCCATGACCCTGACCAGTGGCCAGATATTTAAAGCTGCTTTCGCCCCGCTCGCCCCAGGTGTGCACCGTGCTGAGTTTCCCAACGCGTACAGAATGGACAGCAGCATCAGCAAAGAAGACCTTGCAGCGCATTGTCTTGAAAAACTGGAATACATGTTTGTCGATTATATCAGTCCGGACAGCGTCGCAGCCATCATTATTGAGCCGTTGCAGGGCGAAGGCGGCTTTATTGAACCGCCGCAAGAGTACATCATCGGGTTGAGAAAAATCTGTGACAAATACAAAATCCTCCTGATTGTCGATGAAATACAGACCGGCTACTGCAGAACAGGAAGAATGTTTGCTACGGATTACTGGGCTGAATTCGGAGTATATCCCGATGTGATCCTGACCGCGAAATCCCTTGCAGCAGGCCTGCCTCTGAGCGCAGTTACAGCAAGGGAAGAAATCATGCAGTCGCTGGCAACAGGTGAAATCGGTGGCACCTATGGTGGCAACCCTGTCGCAATATCTGCGGCCCTGAGGGTTATCGAAATTATGGAAAGAGATGATTACGCTCAGAAAGCCCTAGATATAGGGGAGCGGTGTCGAAAATCATTTTCAGAATGGGCTGAGAAATACGATATTATCGGAACATACCGGGTAAAAGGCGCAATGACGTCCATCGAGTTCGTCAAAGATCGGGAAACAAAAGAACCTTATCCCGAGGCGGTGAACCTGATTCTCAAAGAATGTGCTCACAACGGTCTGATCGTAAAATCTGCAGGCTCCTACAACCAGATCGTCAGAATGCTCATGCCGCTTGTCACCAACGGCAAGCAATTGAGCGCCGGACTTAGTATCATGGAAAAGGCCATTGAAAAAGCAGCCGCGGAACGAAAGGATAGAGGGTAGGCCCGAAGCCGAATCTTTCGCGTCGAATGAACTGAAGAAACAGGAAAACCCATCACTGCCGGGTTGCATTGATACGGTAATGAGTCGATCAAGGACTTGAATGCTTAAAACCTGAAAAAAGGGCGATGTTTTGGCGAAATTCGTTGCAGCGGCTATCCAGATTGACAGCCGGAATGATAAGAACGAAAACATCCAGAAAATTGAGCACTACATTGAACAAGCGGCTCTCAGGGGCGCTAGGCTGATCGGCATGCCGGAAATGGTCAGCTTTATCGGTGATGAAGATGAAGAGATTGCCAATGCGGAACCCATCCCAGGTCCAACCATTAATCGGTTCGCAGATATAGCCAGACAGCTTAACATCTGGCTTCATTGCGGCAGCATTTTCGAAAGCATTGAAGGGAGCAGCAAACTATTCAATACCAGTGTCCTGCTGTCTCCTTCCGGGGAAATTGCGGCCAAATACAGAAAAATTCATCTATTCGATGCAGAGATAAAAAATGGCCCCTCATTCAGGGAATCGAATACAAAACAAGCTGGCACCGAAATCGTTGTTGCCGAAACTGAACTCTGCACCATAGGGTTGTCTATTTGCTATGATATGCGGTTCCCGGAATTGTACCGGATCATGATGGAGAGATGTGCACAGGTTATTTTTGTGGCAGCCGAATATACGCTGATAACCGGTAAAGATCATTGGGATCCGTTGTTAAGAGCCCGAGCCATTGAAAATCAAGTCTATATTATTGCTCCCGGACAAATTGGTGTCAAACCAGGCTTTCAGGCATACGGGCGGAGTGCAATCGTCGATCCCTGGGGAAATGTGGTAGCCAGGATGCCTGACCGGGAGGGCTTCATCCTCGCGGAAATCGATATCGATTATTTAAAATCCGTCCGTAAACAGCTTCCTTGCCTATACAATCGTAGGCCCGATCTTTACGAGTGGATCCGCTAGCAACAATAAAAACACCTATTCACGTAAGTTAAAGCGAAAGGAGCAACGCGGTAAATGAATACCTATGATATTGCCGTAATCCCCGGAGACGGGGTGGGCCAGGAAGTAGCTGATGAGGGTCTAAAAGTCCTACATGCCGTAGCCGATAAATTTGGCTTCAGGGTCAAAACCGAAAGCTATGACTGGGGGTGCGACTACTATCTGACGAATGGCAAAATGAATCCGGATGATATGTTAGCCACTCTTAAGGATTTCGACGCCATTTTCTTAGGCTGTGTAGGGAATGCCAACAAAGTACCTGATCACATTTCCCTTTCCCTATTATTGGAAATCAGAAAGGGATTTGACCAGTATGTCAACCTGCGTCCAATTCGTCTTTATCCTGGAATCAAGACCCCGGTGCGCACAGCTACGCATCAATCCGTGGACTTTGTGGTTGTACGCGAAAACACCGAAGGTGAATACTCCCGGGTGGGCGGTTTCTTTAAATTGGGAACACCCGATGCCTTTGCCCTTCAAACGGGTGTGTTTACCCAAAAAGGGTGTTCACGGGTCATGGAGTTCGCTTTTCAACTGGCCCAAAAACGTAAGGTGCTCGGTGTAGGCCAGACCGCCGGCAGGGTGACCAACTGCTCGAAATCAAACGCTCTCAACTATTCTATGGTGTTTTGGGACCAAATTTTTGAGCAGGTGGCTGAAAGATACCCCGATGTGACTACCGACACAGCTTTAGTTGATGCCATAACCATGTGGTTTGTGAAAAACCCAGAGCATTTTGACGTGATTGTAGCGTCTAACCTATTTGGCGACATTATCACTGATCTAGGCGCCATGCTGCAAGGCGGCATGGGCTTTGCTGCCGGCGCCAATTTGAATCCTGAAAAAAATTACCCTTCAATGTTCGAACCCATTCATGGATCGGCGCCCAAATATGCCGGCAAGGGAATTGCCAACCCGGTAGCCACCATTGAATCCATACGCATGATGTTGGATCATCTGGAAGAACATCGGGCAGCTCAAGCCATTGAAAAAGCCATCATCCAGGTTTTATCCAAGGGAAATATAGAAACAAAGGACATGGGAGGCACGCATACCACTGCTCAGATGGGTGATGCTATCGTCAAGGCTCTAAACACCGACAAGTAAATCAATTTTTATATAGCAATGAACCAACCGGCATGTAGCGACATCTGCAACAATCATATCTCCTTGACGTTGCAAGCATTGGGCTAATAGTTGCAAATGATTTTGATGAGTAGACTTACCTCCATGTTGCCGAGCAGTGCGACACACCGGCTGACCAAGTAATTGTGGCCAACATTGCTGGCCTAGTTAAAGTGGCTGATGCTATGTTGGATCAAGGTGTGGAATAAAATACGATAATTCGAAGAACGGTCATCCGGGAACCTCCCCCCACTTAGAACCGGTGCATCATTCATATTTAACTAAGGATATGATTATGTCCGGTTCTCTTTTTGATATTTATAACCGAATTTTACCCAAGACCGCCTATATGTTGTTGTTATCTGTACGTACAAATGCCCTGAATTTGACGGGTATCCACAACTAGTCTGGAAACTCACCCAACTTGTACTATCTGCTATCTATGCGTAACTTACGAAAGTCATAAAGCCATGAAGTTTAAGCCCAACATCTGGTGGTTGTTCCATTTGCCAAAAACGTTGTTATAACGGCGAAGTATCTGGAAGGAAATCCTCAGTTTAATTTTCGTCTGCGGCTATGACCACGCCACTTTGATCGTATTACGTTGCAGAAATCGCCTTGCCAAATTAGGGCTCTTGCCCCGGACGTGGCACGAACCTCTGCCTCAGTCATTCTTTTTCTGTTGTTCCAGCATCCCTTTCATCATTACCGCGTCTTCAAACGGTTCAGGCGATTCACAGATGAGGGTTATCTGCTTGCCGTGGCGAATGAGGGCCTCCCGTAGAGGGCGGAAATGTGCGGGCTGCAGGCGGATGTGTTTCTTTTCGCCCTTGTCCGTGTATTCGATGCCCGAGAAATGGGCGTGGAAGCTCCGGGGCAAATCGGGCATCAGGGCATTGTAGTCGATCACGCCCTGATTGCGGGCATAGAGGTGGGCGAAGTCCACCGTGATGCCGCAGCCGGTGTCCTGCATCAGTTCCCGGAGTTCTTCCGTCGCGCCAAATTGGGAGGGTTTGCCGGTAATCTCCGGGCACAAAGTGACGCTCCATTTATGTTGACGAATGGCATTGTGGAGATCGAGGATCTGGGCGCGTACGATGCGGTAGGTCTCCCGGGGGGAGCGTTTTTGGTAGAAGCCGGCATGGAAGACGACGTTGCGGGCTCCCATGAGGTGCGCCCGGTGGCAGCTGTCCAGGATGCGCTGGCGGCTGGCTTCGACCTTGTCGTCTTCGTAGGCGGCCAGGTTGATGTAGTAGGGCGCGTGCACCGAGAGAATGAGACCGTGCTCCTTTGCTGCGGCCCCGACGGTCTCGGCCATTTCCGGTTTCATCCGCACGCCGTAGGTGAATTCGATTTCCATGCAATCCAGCTTCAGGCGCGCGGCTTCCTGGATGCCCTTCACGTGGCCCCGGCCGTCGCTGCCGGCCGGGCCGATCAGGATCGATGGTTTTGTCGCTGTGGTTTTCATCCGGTCGACCCTATCGAAATCCGAGCGAGATGACAACGTTCAAGGCTGATTTGGTGGGACCCCATTTCAGACGTGCCGCAAAATTGACCTGACGGCCGTTTGTCCTATACAGCAACTTACAGGAATGATGGTGTTGAGGACGGCAGCACATGACCCCGTCCTTCTGTTTTTCTGATGGATTCTACAAGTTGATCTATGGATTTTTAAAATTAAGTTTTGGCGAGTGCCAAAACTTGTATTGACAACTTTACCAATTAACGCTATCTTGCCGACCGAATCTTAAAGGATGCCGTGTCGTATGCTGAACAATCAGTCTCCCATACCCCTCTATCATCAGTTGGCCGATCTCCTGACCGCACAGATCCGGGAGGGTGACTATGCCGTGGGCGATCGGATTCCTTCCGAGCACCAGCTGGCGGCGGCCTACGGTATCGGGCGGCCCACCGTCCGGCAAGCCATCGATATGCTGGTGCGCCGCCGCATGCTGCTGCGCCGCCGGGGTTCGGGCACCTATGTGGCCGCGGCCGAACACGAGCTCGACTTGTTTTCCCTGGCCGGCACGACATCGGCCTTTCAGCGCCAGGGGCTGACGGTGGACACCCGGGTGCGCTGCAAGCTCAAAAAAACGATCGTCAAAAATGACAACGACAACCCCTTCAACGGCGGTGAGGCGTTTTTCTTCTCCCGGCGCAGTTTGGTGGACGACGTCCCGGTGCTGATCGAAGACTTGTACCTGCACCCGGACCTCTTCAACGGCATCGACCGGATCGATCTGGAAGGTCGTTCCATCGCCGATATCGCGGCGGAGCGCTACTATATGCGGCCCACCCGCGGGCGGCAGAATTTCCGCATTGCCTACCTGCAAGGCACCCGGGCCAAGGATCTCGGGGTTTCGGCCACCACGCCGATCCTGGCCGTCAAACGCTACCTGCATTTCCCCCAGGCGGACAACGCGATCTATGCCGAGCTGTTCTGCCGCACGGATCAGTTCGTTTTTTCCCAGACCATCGGAGGACTGGCGGATGAATAAAAAAGGCTATTACACGGACTTCGGCGGTGCTTTCCTGCCGGAAATCCTGGTGGCAACATTTGACGAGTTGACCGCGGCATTCGAGAAGGCCAAGGCGGACCCGGCCTTCTGGGAGGAATACGCGACGCTGATGGGATCCTATTCCTGCCGGCCGACGCCTTTGACGTTTGCCGAAAACCTGACCCGCCACCTGGGCGGGGCCCGGATCTACGTCAAGCGTGAAGACCTCAACCACACCGGAGCCCACAAGGCCAACAACGTCATGGGTCAGGGCCTGCTGGTGCGCCGCATGGGCAAGACCCGGGTGATCGCGGAAACAGGCGCCGGTCAGCATGGGGTCGCCACGGCCACCATGGCGGCGCGTTTCGGCTTCGACTGCACCATCTACATGGGTGAAGTGGACGTGGAACGCCAGCGCCCCAACGTTTTCTGGATGGAGCAGCTGGGGGCCAAGGTCGTCCCGGTCAAGGACGGCACGCGCATTTTAAAGGACGCCATCAACGAAGCCTTCCGCGACTGGGTCTCCAACATGGACAACACCCACTACGTACTGGGTACGGCCTGCGGACCGCACCCTTACCCGGAGATGGTGGCCTGGTTTCAGTCCATCATCGGGCAGGAGGCCAGGAAACAGGTGCTGGCCTGTGAAAAACGGCTGCCCTCCCGGGTCTACGCCTGCGTGGGAGGCGGTTCCAACGCCATGGGAATCTTCAGCGGGTTCCTGGACGATCCCGACGTGGCGCTCGTGGGCGTAGAAGCCGGTGGGCGCGGTTTGGATTCCGGTGCCCACGCTTCCCGCCTGTGCTCCGACGATGCATCCGTGGGCGTGGCCCAGGGGTACAAGACCTACTTTCTCCAGAACGCCGAAGGCCAGATGAAGGAGACCCACAGCATCGCGGCGGGGCTGGACTATGTGGGGGTCTCTCCGATTCTCGCCCACCTCAAGGAAACCGGACGGGTCCGCTTTGAGGTGGCCACGGACGGGGAGGTGGTGGAGGCCATGCGTCTGGCCATACGGAAGGAAGGCCTGATCCCGGCCCTCGAGTCGGCCCACGCCTTTGTACAGGCCTTCAAGGACGCCCCGACCATGGCTCCCGAAGAGGTTATCATCATCAACCAGTCGGGACGCGGCGACAAGGACATCTTCACGGTGGCGGATGCCTTCCAGGATCCGGGTTGGCGCGAATTTATCATTCAAAAGGCGGCCCAGTACCAGGGAACGACTTCGTAAAATTTTTGCTATTAGAGGCGACCATGCTCGAGCAATATTTGAAGGAAAGACGGCAGGGGAAAGACATTCTCCTCATGACCCACATCGTGGCGGGTTATCCGAATTGGGAGGCGTGCACCGATATGGTGGCCGCCATGGTGGAGGCCGGTGTGGATCTGATGGAGCTGCAGATTCCCTTTTCGGAGCCCATGGCCGACGGCCCCGTGATTCTCAAGGCCAATCAGGATGCCCTGGAACGCGGGGTGACGGTGGCCCGCTGTTTGGAATTCGGCCGGGAAATGGCCCGACGCCACAGCATCCCGTTTCTCTACATGACCTATTACAACATTGTCTTCCGCCACGGCGTGCAGGCCTTCGTGGAAGAGATGGCCGACAGCGGCATTCAGGGGGCCATCGTGCCCGACCTGCCCCCCGAAGAGGGCGAGGCCTACCTCCAGGCCATGGATCGCCTCGGCCGCCATCCGATCTTTATATTTTCACCCACCACCTCGGATGCACGCCTGAACTACTTGTCCTCCTTTGCGCGGGGGTTTGTCTACTGCGTGGCCCGCAAGGGCGTCACCGGCATGGACACACGCTTTTCGAACGAGCTGGGCGCCTATCTCGCCCGCTGCCGCCGGGCCACCGATCTCCCTTTGGCCCTCGGTTTCGGGGTCAAGGACAAGGCGGATGTGGATTTTCTCAAAGGCAAGGCCGACATCGCGGTGATCGGCACCCAGACGTTGCGTCTTGTGGATAGCCAGGGGGTCGGCGTCGTGGGGGATTTTATCCGGGGATTGCAGTAACGATCGCGCCTCGGCAGGCGTGGCGCGATCATAAGGGGTCTATGGCCCGTGCATCGAGGGACCGAGGAAAGAACGAAATTGCAGCTGGCCCACATTCACAAGAGGCGCGCCGCGGCATAGGGACCGGCGGCATGTTTCTGAAAAAGGAGGACGACAATGGGAAGACGGCTTCTGATGTTGCTGTGTGCAGTGGCGGTGTTGGCAGCAGTACCGGTTCAGGCGGTGGAACCGGTTAAAATCGGCATGATTACGACCTTGTCCACCAAGGCCGGTTATCTGGGAGAAGACATCCGCGACGGTTTTCAACTCGCCATCCAACAGGAAGACGGCAAGCTGGGCGGTGTGCCGGTGAAGCTGCTCGTGGAAGACGACGGCCGCAAGCCGGAAAAAGCCAAACAGATCGCCGAGCGCTTTATCCAGCGGGACAAGGTGAAGCTCATGACCGGCATCGTTTTTTCCAACGTGGCCATAGCCGTGGTGCCCAAAGTGGTGCGGGATGGCGTGATCTATATCAGCGCCAATGCCGGACCGTCCCTGCTGGCGGGCAAGGGCTGCCACCCGAATTACTTCAATGTGGCCTACCAGAACGACAATATCGATGAGGTGGTGGGGAAGTATGTGACCGAATCCGGCTTCAAAAACGTCTATTTGTTGGCGCCCAACTATCCGGCCGGCAAGGATCATCTGACCGGCTTCAAGCGTTACTACGAAGGCGCCATCGCGGGCGAAGTCTACACCAAGCTGGGCCAATCGGACTACGCCGCCGAAATCGCCGCCCTGCGGGCCGCCAAACCCGATGCGGTCTACTTTTTCCTGCCCGGCGGGATGGGCATCAATTTCATCAAGCAATACGCCCAGGCCGGCCTGAGTCAGGACATTCCGGTCTTCGGACCGGCTTTTTCCTTTGACGAGCGCCTCCTTCAGGCCGTCAAGGATTCGGCCCTGGGGGTCAAAAACGGATCCCAGTGGAGCCACGACCTGGACAATCCGGCCAACCGGCAATTCGTGGCGGCCTTCCGCAAAGCCTACGGTCGGACGCCTACCCTGTACGCCAGCCAGGGGTATGACGCCGCCCGGCTCATCGGAAGCGGCCTCAAAGCGGTCGGCGGCGACGTGTCTCGGACGGACGCCCTGCGCCAGGCCATCCGCCAGGCCGACTTTGAAAGTGTCCGCGGCAAGTTTGCCTTCTCCGCCAATCAGCACCCGGTGCAGGACCTCTACATCCGGGAGGTGGTCAGGGCGGCCGACGGCACTTACACCAACAAGACCTTGAAGGCGGTCTTCACGGATCACAGCAACGTCTACGTCGAAGAGTGCAAAATGGAATAGCGCCCGTCCAGAAATGGTCTTTTTGGCCCTGATAGTCGTCCTCCTCGGGTTTAGCGGCTGCGGCGTACCGATGTACGCCTCACCGCAAACCCTCGTCGGGCCTCGATCAGAACCAAAAATCCTCATTTCTGAATCGGGTGCTGTCTCTGACATAATCCTCATGTCCTTTGTGGTGAATTGCTTTTATTGGGTGACGCGGCCGGTTTCATGCTTCTGTTCATCGAACAACTGCTGAACGGGCTCCAGCTGGGGATCATGCTGTTTTTGATGTCCACCGGATTGACCCTGGTGTTCGGGATCATGCAGGTGATCAATCTGGCCCACGGCTCGTTTTACATGATCGGGGCCTATGTGGGGGCCACGGTCGCCGCCCGAACGGGTTCGTTTATTCTGGGTCTTCTGGCCGCCCTGCCCGCGGCCGCCCTGGCGGGCATGCTTGTGGAAACGACGGTGCTGCGGCGCCTTTATAAAAAGGACCACCTGGACCAGGTGCTGGCCACCTTCGGCCTGATCATGTTTTTCAACGAATTGACGCGCATTATCTGGGGACGCCAGCCGTTGTTCATGGATGTACCCTCCTGGCTGGCGGGCAGCATCGAACTCATCCCGGGAGTGCCGTATCCCAGCTATCGGTTGGCTGTGATTGCCGTGGGCATCCTGGTGGGGGTGCTGCTCTATCTGCTCTTTACCCGCACCCGCATCGGCATGCAGATCCGGGCCGGCGCCAGCAACCGCGAGATGGCCGGCGCCCTGGGGGTGAACATCCGGCTCCTGTACACCCTGGTTTTCGGGCTGGGAACGCTGCTGGCCGGGCTGGCCGGCGTGATGGCGGGCCCCATCCTGGCGGTGGAGGCCGGCATGGGGGAGGGCGTTCTGATCCTGACCTTCGTGGTCATCGTCATCGGCGGGATCGGCTCCATTCGCGGCGCCCTGGTGGGGGCCCTCCTGGTGGGTTTGGTGGACACCCTGGGACGGGCCTTTTTGCCCGCTCTGCTGCGCCTGTTTCTTTCCCCGGCCTATGCCGATGGTGCGGCGGCCTCCCTGGCCTCCATGTCGGTTTACCTGTTGATGGCGGGGATCCTAATATGGCGCCCCAAAGGCCTCCTGCCGGCGATGTAAAATGACCAAGCTCGGCGTTGTGCGGCGGTCTTCGTCGCTGCGGCGTACCTGGTGTACGCCTCACTTCTCAGATCTCGCACGCCTTGATCTTGGCCATTTTACATCGCCGGCTAAGTTTTCGTTGAATAATAGTCACCATCACGATGAGGGACTGAAAGCATCGTTGTGAATCGTAGAACCATTGCCATAACGCTGGGGGCTGTTTTGCTGGTCGCGCTGCCTGCGCTGGCCGGGTTATTTGACGAGCCTTATCTGGTGTCGCTCTTCAGCCGGGTTCTGATCTATGCCCTGGCAGCCGTGAGCCTCGATCTCATGCTGGGCTTCGGCGGGATGGTCAGCCTGGGGCACGCCGCCTTTTTCGGCATCGGGGCATATGTGGTCTGCATTTTGTCCTTTCATGCCGTTGACGGGACGCCCCTGCTCAATTGGCCCGTTCAAATCGCGGGGCAGCAGAGCGCCCTGGTGGTGTGGCCGGCGGCCATACTTCTTTCCGCCGCCGCCGCCGCGGTCATCGGCGCCCTGAGTCTGCGCACCAGCGGTATGCACTTTATCATGATTACGCTGGCCTTCGCCCAAATGCTCTACTATTTTTTCGTCTCGCTGGAAGCCTACGGCGGTGATGACGGCATCAGCCTCCTGACCCGCAACACGCTGCCTGGCATCGATCTGGGGGACGACCGGCAATTTTACTATCTCTGCCTGGCCGCGCTGGCGGTATTTCTGTTCTTCTCCTGGCGGCTGGTGTATTCGCGTTTCGGCATGGTCATCCGGGGCTGCAAGGAAAATGAGCGGCGCATGAAATCCCTGGGTTTTGCCACCTTTCGCTACCGGCTGGTGTGTTTCATCATTGCCGGCGCCGGGGCGGGTCTGGCCGGCGCCCTGATTGCCAACCAGACCGAGTATGTCAGCCCGGGCCTGATGCACTGGACCCGTTCGGGCGAGATTCTGGTCATGGTGCTGCTGGGCGGCATGGGGACGCTTTTCGGACCGGTGCTAGGGGCCTTCGCCCTCCTCTTGGTGGAGGAAGTGCTGTCCATCTACACCGAACACTGGATGGTCTACCTGGGCCCATTCCTCATTGTGGTGGTTCTGTTTGCCAGACGCGGTATTTACGGCTGGATTGTGGGAGGCAGCGCCGCCCATGACTGAACCGCTGTTGACGGCACAATCCCTCTACAAGCATTTCGGTGCCGTTCAGGCCAGCAACAACTTTTCCCTGGAGGTGGCTCGGGATGAACTGCATGCCCTGATCGGGCCCAACGGCGCCGGCAAGACCACGGCCCTCAATCAGTTGAGCGGGGAGTTGGCGCCGAACAAGGGCGAGATCTATTTCGACGGCCGCCGAATTACCCATCTGCCCGTCCACCGGCGGGCCCGCCGGGGCCTGGCGCGTTCCTATCAGATCACATCGGTGTTCGATCAGCTCACCGTCGAGCAAAACCTGGCCTTGGCCATCCAGGCCCACAGCGGCCACAGTTTCCGCTTCTGGCGCAAGGCGGCCGGTGATCCGGTGATCCGGCAGGCCATCGGCCCCGCGCTGGAAAGGGTGGGGCTGGAGGCGCGCGCGCCTATACCGGCGGCCAATCTTTCCCACGGAGAAAAGCGTCAACTGGAAGTGGGCATGGCCCTGGCCGGTCACCCGAAAATGCTTCTTCTGGACGAGCCTTACGCAGGCATGGGCCCCGGCGGCGCCGTGGAATTGACCAAACTGTTCCGACGCCTGAAAACCGAAGTGACCATTTTGCTGGTGGAGCACGACATGCAGGCGGTTTTCGCCCTGGCCGATCGCATAACGGTGCTGGTGTATGGTACCGCCATCGCCAGCGGTACCCCGGACGAAATCCGCAGCCATCCTGAAGTCCGGCAGGCTTACCTGGGGGATGAAGTAGTTCCCGAAGGAAGTGTCCATGCTTGATGTCGCCCAAATCGAAACGTTCTACGGTGCCAGCCAGGCCCTGTTCGGCGTCAGCCTTGCGGTGCGGGAAGGCGAGGTGGCTGCTCTCATGGGCCGCAACGGCATGGGCAAGAGCACCACCCTGCGCTCCATTATGGGCTTGACGCCGATTCGTGCCGGGCGGATCACTTTTCACGGCAGGGAGATCCACCGTAAGCCGGCCTATGCCATTGCCCGCTCGGGGATCGGGCTCGTGCCCGAAGGGCGGCAGATTTTCCCCAACCTTACGGTGGTTGAAAACATGGTGGCCACGGCCGCCCGGCCAACCGGCCGCAGGACCCGCTGGACCCTGGGGGCCATCTACGACTTGTTTCCGTCCCTGAAAGCGCGTGAACGCCATTTCGGCAACCAACTCTCGGGAGGGGAGCAGCAAATGCTCGCCATCGGCCGGGCCCTCATGACCCATCCCCGATTGCTGCTGCTGGACGAAGCCACCGAAGGCCTGGCCCCGAAGATCCGCAGCCAGATCTGGCGTTGCCTGGAAATTCTAAAACAACAGGGTCTTTCCATTCTGGTGGTGGATAAAAACGTCGATGCCCTGACGCGGATTTGCGACCGGCTGTACGTCATTCAGAAGGGTCGCAACGTTTGGCAGGGAACACCCGCCCAGTTCCAATCCGACCTGACCATCCGGCAGGACTATTTGGGGATTTGAGACGGCCGGAGGCGTGTGGCGGCATGGGCTGCAAGCCCCCCTTGCCGGATGGGCGCCGGATCACAGGCGCTAATCCGCGATCATGGTGACATCGTCCATGCGCGGGGCCTTGCCGATGAACCGGAAAAGCGACTCCCGGACCTGTTCCAGCAGATCCGCGGCGGTGGCCGCCGGCTGGACCAGGAGGCCCCGCAGGCGCTGCCTGGAAAACATCTCATCGTCCGGTGAGCGGGCATCGATGACCCCGTCCGTATACCCCATGAGCAGTTCGCCGGACATGAGAGTGATCTGTGCACTGCGGTAGACAATCTCTTCCGAAAGGCCCAGGGCCGGTCCGGTGGGGGAGAGTTTATGGCGGATCTGGCCGGCCCGTACGACATAGAGCGGCTCATGGCCGGCATTGATATAGTGGAGACGGCCGTTGGCCGGATCCAGAACGCCGAAAAAAGCGGTGGCGAACATGGCATCCTGGTCGTGGTTGCGGGCGATGTAGTCGTTGGTGCGTTTCATGGCCCGGAGAACTTTCAGGGGATCGATGGTGGCATCCGTGGCGTGCAGGGCCGGCTGCTCGGCATAGATGCGGATAAGGCTGCGAAAGAGCGCCATGTAGAAAGCCGATCCGACCCCCTTGTCGCAGACATCGGCAATGACCAGCCCCATATGCCCATCGGCCAGGGGGAAGACGTCGTAGAAATCGCCCGATACCTGGCGGGCGGGATTGAAGAAGGCGGCAATATTCCAGTCCGGCAATTGGGGGAGTTGGCGCGGCAGGAAATCGCGTTGAATCTGGCGGCCCTTTTCCAGTTCGAATTCGAGCAGGCGAGCCTGCTCTCTTTCCTGCAATCCCATGACCATCTGGTTGAAATTCCGCGACAGCTGCCCGATCTCGTCATCCGCTTCAGCAGGAACCCGCACCGACAGGTCGCCCCGGGCCACTTCTTCGGCGCTGCGCGAAAGCACTTCGATGGGGCGCGCCAGCCGGCGGGCGAAGAAATACCCCAGCATACGGAGCAGCACCAGCGCCAAAAGCGTCATCCACAGCAGATGGACGAGCTTGCGGTTGATCAAACCCGCCACACCCTGCTTGTCTACACCAAGGCGCAAAAAATAGCGGTTGTGATCGCCGGGGCGGGTGATATCAAAAAAAAGGGCCAGGGTTTGGCTAGACAGGGAGAACCCGGAGCCTTCCCACCCCACGCGGGTCGTGCCGCGTTGCAGGCTTTGGGCCTGTTCGGCTGAAACCGGACTTTTATGGAGCACGTGATCGGGGCCGATGTCAAACCGATACCAGTCGGTTCCGTTATCGTGAAGGCTGTAAAAAGCGATATCCTGCACGGTATAAAAATTGGAGGACAGCGCTTTGAGCGTATGGGTCACCTCATAGAGCCCCGGCTGGTCTGTTCCACTTCGGTACCAGATGAAATCAGGCTCCCGGATGCCCGCCACCCGATCCAATTGATGCCGCACCAGGCGGTGGGCGGAATCGATAAAGTGCTTCTTGGTCGCAATCAGGTAGACCAGCGTACTGGCATAGAACACGATCAGTCCGAAAATGACGAAATAGACGGTCATGCGGCGCGCCATGGAAGGGCGCCAGAAGCAGAAACAGGATTGAAAGTGGGTTTTGACATTCATGGCGTTGTTCTCCGCTACCGCGCCCCTTCAGGAGCGATGGTCAGGCCGTCCAATATCAACCCGACGGTATAGACGACATCTTTTTCAACGGACGTATAGTCGATGGTATCCGGCACCCCGTGTGTCGAGGGGGTACAGGTATTCTGCTTGATGGCATCGGTGACGATGAGCATAATCCGGGCCAGCCTTCGGGCATCGTCGGTCTTGATTTCACCACTCTGCATGCCGTCTTGCAGCCGCTGGCCGATAAAGTCGATTTCACGTTCCAGCACGTCCTGGTAAAGGGCCTTGAAAGAGGGCTGTATACGCTGCAAGGTTTCGATGGAGAGGTTGTGCAGGTTGACGACGTGCTGGTAGTAGCGCAAACGCTCGGTCAGGTAGCTCAGAATCCGGTTGCGGCACCCGCGGGCCTTGAGGGCTTTGGCCTGCAGGGCGTCCAGGAATCTTTCGGCCTCCTGGACGATGACGGCGATAAAGATCGATTCCTTGTTGGGGTAGTAATAATAAAGTGACGTTTTGTTGAGCCCGATGCGTCCGGCGATGTCCTCCATGGTGGTCTTGTCGTAGCCGAAGCGGGCCAGGCATTCCGAGGCGGCCGCCAGAATCTGTCGGCGTTTATCGCTGGCGTTCATGGATGTTTCCCCTGACGGTGACGGTCGAAAAGCGATGCGCTCTATCCAGATAAACAAACATTCAAACGAATCTATGAATTGTTTGAATATTTGTCAATGCTCGGCGGCCGTAGCGTGCATCTTCTGAGAAATGCTGCTTGACCCCGCCCGTCGGGTCTTCTATCTTGGGCGGGACACAAACCGTTCGAAAAGGAGACGCTATGGCGGCACGGGTGCAACATACGGCTATCGGTATCGTTTTGAGCTTGGTGATCCTGGGTTTGACGGGGTGCGGTCTATTGTTCATGGGCGCCGCCGGAGGGGCGGTGGCCGGGGCGCTCTATTACCAGGGCGAGTTGAAGGCGGATGTCGATGCCACCCCCCAGGCAACCATCGCGGCCACGGAAAAAGCCTTTCGGGATCTGATCTGGTCCAAGGAGATTATTACCGCATCGGCCACCGACGGTCTGGCCACGGCCCGCACCGCCACAGGCAAGGAAGTCAAGGTGACGGTGACCGCCAAGACACCCGAGGTTTCAACCGTGGCAATCCGCGTCGGCACCTTCGGCGATGAAAATCTCAGCCGCCTGCTCTACGACCGCATTGTGAGCTTTCTCAAACGGGACGCTGCGGCAGAGTAGAAACGCCCGCATCCTGAACCCATCTTGACAACGACGAACGGATCGCCACCCTAACAGCCTATGGGCAACATCATCGACGTTCAACATCTGATCAAACGCTATGACGGCTTAACCGCGGTGGACGATTTGTCTTTTGCCGTGGCGCCGGGAGAGTTCTTCGGTCTGCTGGGTCCCAACGGGGCCGGCAAAACCACCACCATCCGGATCCTTTACGGATTTTCTCCCATTACCGAAGGCCGGGTGCAGGTTTTCGGCCGGGATATCGCCTCCGACCGGCGCGCCATCAAGGCCCGGATCGGGGTCTGCCAGCAGGACAACACTCTGGACCCGGACTTGAGCGTGGAACAGAATCTGCTGATCTTTGCCGGCTATTTCAGTATCCCCGCGCCGGAAGCGCAGCGCCGGGCGGAAGAACTGCTGGAATTTTTTGCCCTCGTCCACAAGAAAGACGCCAAGGTGATGGAATTGTCCGGCGGCATGGCCCGCCGGCTGATCCTGGCCCGCGCCCTGATCAACCAGCCGGATTTGCTGATCCTGGACGAGCCCACCACCGGGCTCGACCCCCAATCGCGCCACCAGGTGTGGGAAAAACTGGAGTCCCTCAAGGAACGGGGATTGACAGTCCTGATGACCACCCACTACATGGAGGAGGCCGCCCAACTCTGCGACCGGCTGGTGATCGTCGATCACGGCAGAATTCTGGTCAACGGGACGCCCGACGAACTGATTGCCCAGCACGCCGGCGGCAGCGTAATCGAGATCGAGGGGCCGGACCCGGCCCTAAGGGACTACATCGCCCAAAATGAGGTGGCCTGCGACGATCTGGGGCGCAAACTGATCATTTACACCACCGAGGACTCCGAGTTGAACACCATCATCCGGGAGCGGTTTTGTGCGGCCCGCTGCACCTTCCGCAGCAGCACCCTGGAAGATGTCTTCCTGCGGCTGACCGGAAGGGCGCTGCGCGAATGAGGCCTCCTTTCGACATTTCATGGCGTTTTCTCAAGGTCTGGCGGCGCAACCTGGTGACCTACCAGAAGATCTGGAAGGTCAACTTCATCACCCCCCTGTTGGAGCCTCTGCTCTACATCCTGGCCTTCGGCCTGGGCTTCAGCGGTTTGGTGCAGGGGGTCGACTATGCCGGCCGGCAGCTCACCTACACCCAGTTCATCGCCCCGGCCCTGATCGCCACGGCCGTCATGTGGAACGCTTTTTTCGAGACCACCTATGCCTCCTTCGTGCGCATGTACTACCAGAAGACCTTTGACGGCATGCTGGCCACACCCCTGTCCCTGGAAGAGATCATCCTGGCCGAAGTGGTCTGGAGCGCCACCAAGGCCTTCGGGGCGGCAGCCATCATGATGGTCGTGCTGGGGATTCTGGGGTTCATCGATTTCCCTTCCGGGCTGCTGATCCTCCCCGTGGCCTTTCTGGGCGGATTGGCCATGGGGGCTATCGGCATGTTCTTTACCGGCATTACGCCCACCATCGACATGTTCAACCTGCCCATTTTCCTATTCATCACGCCCATGTTCCTTTTCAGCGGCACCTTTTTTCCGGTCTCGAACCTGCCGGCCTGGGCCCAGCCCATGGCCCTGGCCTTTCCCCTCTACCACATGGTGGAGTTGGTCCGGCGCTTCAGCCTGGGCGTCAGCCAAACGCATCCCGCCATCAGTGTGGCCTACTTGTTGATTTTCGCCCTGATCTTTTTGGCGCTGGCGATGCGCAGCATGCGCAAACGATTGATCAGCTGATCGAAGGAGCCGATCCGTGTCCACCCGTGCCATCGCCTGGCTGCAAAAGAAGAAGATTCCCCACGCGGTCGTGCACTACGCGCACGCGGAAAAAGGGGCCGCCTTCGCCGCCCGGGCCACCGGGTTTCCCCTGGAGAGGACGGTCAAGACCCTGGTGGTGGATCTGGGGGCAAAGACTTACGGACTGGCCCTCATGCCGGGCGATCGGGAACTCGTACTCAAGAAAATGGCCCAGGCCTGCGGGGTGAAAAAAGCCGCCATGGCGGATCCGGCCTTTGCCGAACGGCTGACCGGCTACCACGTGGGCGGCATCAGCCCCTTCGGCTTGCGGCAACGGTTGCCGGTCGTCATGGAAGAACGACTCCTGACCCATGCGGCCGTCATGATCAATGCCGGTCAGCGCGGGATCATGCTGAAGATGGCGCCGGAGGATATCGTGGCGGCGACCGGGGGCCGTGTGGCAACGCTGATATGATGCCTAAGCCGTCGCGGCGATGATCCGAGTATTTTGACAGATAGCGCTATTCGTCAGATTGATCGAAGTGCAGATAAGGGAGTGTAATTTGCCATTTCGGTCGGGCTGTTTTTTAGCGATCGACCGCACCACAACACAGACAAAGCGTTAGATAGGGCTGGCCCCTAAGGCCTGTTCACCGCTAAAAATACCCTAACGGAAATGCTTGGATACGATGATCGCCCCATATGGGGTAACGATTTTTTCGTTATTCTGCGTGTATTAAAATCCAAGCGCCTAACCTGGGTATAGAACATAATAACTTGATTTATTATAAGAATCTGCCTAAGACGCAGCAAATCCAAACGATTTTCCTGACGTTAATCAAGTTTTCAACGTTTTGTCGGCCGGTGCGCAACGCGTGGCGGTGAAGCACGCCTACCGAGGTGAACGGAAAGCATAGCGATATGAACGAAAAGCCAGTTGCCCCTTCTGCACCGGCGCTGAATTCCCAGAGCAAATCCCTCGAAGAGGTTCACCGCACGGTCGAGACCCAGCACCCCAACTTATTTAAGCGTATCTTTGCCTTTGCGGGACCGGCCTATCTGGTCAGCGTAGGGTACATGGATCCGGGCAACTGGGCCACCGACCTGGAGGGCGGCTCGCGTTTCGGCTATGCGTTGATCTGGGTGATCCTGATGTCGAACATGATGGCCGTGCTCCTGCAGACATTGGCCGCACGCCTCGGGATCGTCACCGGCAAGGACCTGGCCCAGGCCTGCCGGGCCGAATATTCCAAATTCGCTTCTTTCGTGCTCTGGATCCTGTGCGAGATCGCCATTGCGGCCTGTGATCTGGCGGAGCTACTGGGCACCATCCTCGGGCTGAATCTTCTTTTCGGCCTGCCCCTGCTATGGGGCTGCGCGGTAACCCTGTTCGATACATTTCTGCTGCTCGCGATCCAGCGCTTGGGGATGCGCAAGATGGAAGCGTTTATTCTTTCATTGATCACCGTCATCGCCGGCGGTTTCATTGATCAATCTTTTTCTGGCGAAGCCGGACTGGGGCCCGGCCGCCGCCGGATCTGATACCTTCCCTGCCGGTCGGGGTCGCTCTACATCGCGTTTGGCATCATCGGCGCCACGGTCATGCCGCACAATCTTTATCTGCATTCCTCCCTGGTGCAGACGCGGCGGGTCTCCCGCATCGTTGACTCGAAGGCCGAGGCCTGCCGGTATAATTTGCTGGATTCAGCCATCGCTTTGAATGCGGCCTTTTTTGTCAACACGGCTATTCTCGTCCTGGCGGCGGCTGTTTTTTACCGTCACGGCATTGTGGTCACCGAGATTCAGCAGGCGCACCAAATGCTCGACCAGCTTCTGGGATCCAAGGCCGCGCCCATCGCCTTCGGGTTGGCGTTGCTTGCCGCCGGCCAAAGCTCCACGCTGACCGGCACCCTGGCGGGGCAAATCGTCATGGAAGGGTTTGTCCGGATTCGACTCGACCCTATTTGCGACGCCTGATTACACGTGCCATCGCATTGCTGCCGGCCGTGGTGGTCATTGCGATCTCGGGCGATCAAGGGACCTACAAGCTGCTGATTTTGAGCCAGGTGATTCTGAGCCTGCAATTGCCGTTTGCCATCGTTCCCCTGGTGCATTTCACCAGCGACAAGTTGAAAATGGGGTCCTTCGCCAGCAAGCTGTGGGTGAAGGTGCTGGCCTGGATCACGTCCGCCATCATTATCGCGCTCAACGGCAAACTGGTTTACGACCAGGTCATGGGATGGGTCACGGGGGGCGGTCCCTTGATGTTCTCCATTTTGGCGGTGCTGGGTGCAGCCGCCATTTCCCTTTTTCTCCTCTACATCATCATCCTTCCGCTGATACGCGGCGAAAGGGGATGGATCGAAGAAAAGAGCGACGATGCATCGGCGGTTATCGAGGGGATCGCAACGCAGCGCGTGCGCCATATCGCCGCCGCGCTGGGGCGGGATGCAAACGATACGGCCATCGTCAGCCGCGCCCTGTCCCTGGCCAAGGCGGAAAAGGCCTTGTTGACCCTTATCCATGTGGCCGACTCCGCCTTGGCACATGTCTACAGCGACGATGGCTATGACGCGCATACCCGTGACGATGAGCACTACCTGATGGAGATTATGGAAGAGGTGCGCTCTTCCGACGTGATGGTGGAAATTGCGCTCGCCTATGGCGATCCGGCCAAGGAACTGGTGAAATTCGCAACATCGCACAACGTCGATATGCTCGTCATGGGATCGCACGGGCACCGCTTGCTGGGCGATCTTTTGTGGGGCGAAACCGTGGACCCGGTGCGCCACCGGGTCGATATCCCGGTTCTAGTGGTATGATCGAGGAGATCCTAACCGTCATTCGATGGCCTGGAATTCCTTCATGAATTTCCGGTCGATATAGTCTTTGACCTTAAACGCCACTTTGCCTTCCAACAACAGCCAGCGCTTGCGCAACACGCCGATGCCGCCCCCCAGATTAAAGATCAGCAGGTAGTCGCCCCCCGGATCAAAGGACTGCAAGGGGGCATCTTCCAGCGCCGCCAGCAGGTTATGGTACAGCACCGGATTCTGCCGGACAGCATAAACACCCACCTTGTCCAGCGGCTGTTGTTCAAAGTAGATACAATCCCCGCCGCCAAACATTTCCGGATGATCGACGCTTTGCAGGAATTCGTTGACCCGCAGGCCGCCATCCGGACCCGTGGCAAGGGCCGAGTTCTTAAAAATGGGGTTCGGTTCGACACCCATGGCCAAAAAAATGAAATCAAGCGCTTGCGTCTTGCCCGAGGCCAGCGTCACGGTCCCGCTTCCGACGGATTTGACATAGCCGTCGGTATTGATCTCGATTCCCCGTTGGGTGAGCACCTTATGGATCTTTGAGGAAACGTTATCGGGGAATCGCGACATAAAGCGATTGCCGGCAAAGATCTTTACTACGGGCGCATGCTTCCCAACGCTGCGCGTCAACTGCCAGATATTCCCGGCGACTTCCGCCGACGAAGGGCCGCCGCCCAGAATGCCGATGGTGATCCTTTTGCGGGCCGCCAGCTCGAGAATCCGCGCCTGGGCTTCCATCAGTTTCTCGATGGGTTTGACCGCATACACGTCCTGGGCGCCTTCGGGCAGATCAAGGCGGGGGACATAGCTGCCGGCATTAAAGGAAATGACATCGTAGTCGACGGTCGCACCGGACGCCAAGGCGACTTTTTTTTCTCCGGCCAGGATTCGAACCGCCTTGTCGCGAATAAAAGTTCCGCCCTGTTTTTCCACCACTTGCCGGGTCTTAAACCGGATGTCGTCCGGGGAATAGGTTTGCCCGAGCATTCCCGGCCCCATGCCGGAATAGTAATGATGGTCGGACGGACCGATGACGGTGACCCGGTGTCCCTTTTCAATGAAGGTGTGCAATTTTGCCAGGGTGACCATGTGCGCGTGGCCGCCCCCTATCAGAACCAGATGTTTTCCCATTGTTAGATCCTGTTATCCATGAGCTTTCCGAGTTGTTCGAGATGCACCCGTTCTTCTTCCGCGATTTTTTGCAACGCCTTTTTACTGCGGTGATCGTCACTTCTCTCCGATGCGCGGGTGTACAGATCCAGGGCCTGGGCTTCAATCGACATGGCAAGAGAGATGATATCGACGGCGGAATCCCAATCCGGTTGAAACATCTGAACGTATTCATCCGTGGTCATGCCGCCTTCCACGGCATTGAGCACCAGATCGTTGTCAAAGGCTTCCCGGCTGACCGATTTCCCCGCAACTTGAAGATATTCATCGAAGATCCGATCCTGGTGCAACAATTCGATGTCGGAAAGTTTCCGAAACAAATTTTTAATATCAGACGGCATAACCTTTTCGATCATCGACAGATAAAAGTCACGCAGCCCGGCCTCAAGCGAATAGGCGGCCACAAGGGTCTCTTCGATCGATTCCTTGCCGGTCAGCAATTCAAGCCCCTTTTCTTCGGGCCCGACGGCGACCTGGCCATCCCAGGCCTTGATGCCGCCCGCGACATTGATGACATTATCGAACCCTTTGCCTGAAAGCATTTGAGCAGCGACACGGCTCCTCCCGCCCACAGCTCAGTAGACGAGGGTGGGCTTGGACGGGTCGATCTCATCCAGCCGTTTATCCAATTCGGAAATGGGGATCAATTTGGAGCCCGGAATATGGTGGGCTTCATATTCTTTGGGCTGGCGGACATCGATCAGGTTGAATTCACCCTGGGATCTTTCCGCCATAAAAGTTTTGGCCTCCGTTGCAGGAATCGATGTCGCGGGGGTGAAAAATTGCTTCCAGCGCATGGGGGTCCTCCTTGCTAAAGATTGCTTCCAAAATGGGTTCTTCCTTGTCGGGCACACTTTCGTCGACGGGCCCTCCGGTAGGTCGCGCACAACTCATGTCCACCTCTTGGGCCAGGAAAGCCTCCTTTCTTTTTAAACGTTTGAAATAGAGGCGAGCTAAATCTCAGCGTGCAGGCGCAGATCAGTTGGGGTCGGGATCTGTTTCGAGGCGTGTCGGTAAAATTTCCTTAACAAATGAATGGGAAATTTGTCAAGATTTACTGATAGTTATGACTGTTCGGGCGTTGCCGTGCGATTAGTTGATTTTATTGGATATATCCCGATACCGAACAGGGGGGCGGTGATTCCCGGTATCGACGTTCTTCTGATTCGGAGTTCATGATGCCACGGTCTTTACGCGCATTTCCCCGATAGTGAGTTTTCTTATGGCATGCTTCAAGTCAGGGACCAAGGCCGCCGCTACACTAACAGACCGGATTCCGGCGCGTAATAATTTTTCAATCGCGTCTGCTCGGCCTGCAAGCTCTCCGCAAATTGACACAGGCGTGTCTTTCGCTTCCCTGACCACCAACTCAATGAGACGTAAGACCGTCGGGTGGTCATCAATGAAATACTCCTCGACCAAAGGATTCTCCCGTCCGGCGGCCATGGTGTACTGCGTTAGGTCATTCGAGCCGATGCTGAAAAAATCCACATGATTTTTGAGCGCGCCAATTGACAACGCCGCAGCCGGTGTTTCGATCATGGCACCGATACGTGGCAACTCGCGAATGCCCATATCGACGGCAAACTTGTGTAGCCGAGATACGATATGAACCACGTCGCGCTCCACCGTGACCATCGGTATCAGCACACCGATGCCAAATTCTTGGGAGACTTCCAATACAGCCCGCAACTGAGCGTCCAGCAGATCCGGATACTCAAGCAGCAAGCGCACCCCACGGCGGCCCAAAAACGGATCCGGTTCGGGCGGCAGGTGAAGGTAGAGCGGGTTTTTATCGGCGCCGATGTCGAGTAAGCGCACGTCGATGTGCCGTCCGCGCGCGGGTTCGAGACTGCTCGTAAGAAATCTTGCGAATTCCCTGGCTGAAGGTAGATGTTTGGATGAAAGAAAGAATGGCTCTGTTCGAAACAATCCAATTCCGTCTGCTCCGTTGCCCATCGCAAGCTCGACATCTTCACGGCTGCGGACGTTGGACATGATCGAGACTTCGATCCCTTCCAATGTGACCGTTTTCCCAGGGACGCTCTCGGCTGCGACGGTAATTCGGCTTTGATGCAATTCTGCGAGTGCTTTTTGATAGGTTTTCTGTGCATGGCCGTCCGGGTTGATTACGGCTATCCCTTTCGTCCCGTCGATCTGGACGACGTCACCCGCATTGACGGTTTCCAGCAGATTGGGAATTCCCCCTACACAGGGTATGCCGAGCTCGCGGGCGATAAGCGCCGCATGGGCGGCAAGACCGGCGAACTCCGCAAGAACACCGACGGTAGATGAACGGGAGAGGAACACCGTGTCCGAAGGCAGCAGCCGACGCGCGACGAGCACCGTATTGGCAGGCAAGTTCTCGAGGCTGTGCGCATGAATGCCGGCCAAAGACAGTAACAACCGGCGCGATAGATCGTCTATGTCATCGCCACGTTCCCGGAGAATCTCATTGTCAAAACCTCTGAATCGGTGTGCCAGGACTCTGAACACGATCCTGACCACTTGCTCAGCATTGAGCATCTTCTCTTCCAAAACCCGTTTCATTTCCTTAATCACATAGGCATCTGACAAAATCATTTCCTGGGCACGAAAGATTTCCGCCGACGGCTTTCCCAACTTGTCTTCAATTTGCTCGGCATCGATGGCCAGGCAGTTCCTCACATCGTCAACGGCTTTTTGGATCCTGGCTTTCTCTTCATCGATTTGCGAATCGTCGATAATATAGAGCTCGGAATCTCGTAAAAGCACATCCTTATAGATCGACGCCTGCCCTTGAGCCATCCCTGGTGATACGCCCTTTCCGATCAGTTTCAACATTTTTCTTCCTGCATCGATCTTCATTCGCTAAAATCCTGTTTCGGCTTTATAGGGTATGATCAGGCGATGATGTTATCGTGGCGGGTTTTCGCCAAAATAGGCAAACGGCACAGAAGGCTGACGGTGATCAAGTCGTGCTCTCCGATCAATGGTATACTTTGGAAGCGTTTTCTTGACTAAGCCTTTGATGGCTTTCAAGCGGGCAGCAAAATCATCATGCGACAACGCGCATGCAACTCAGCAAATCACTGACGGCGACGGTTGCGATGCCCGAATTGATATCGGACATGGCGTAGGGAATGACCAAATCGTTGTTATGAATGAGCGCACCGCAGGAATAAACGACATTGGGAACATATCCCTCGCGCTCTTTCTCATGGGGGGCAAGCAATGGCTCATCCAGAGCGTGCAATGATTTTTGCCGGATTCTCAAGATCAAGCAAAATGGCACTGATGCAATACTTGCGCATGGGCCCGACGCCATGGGTGAGCACGATCCAACCTTCATTGGTTTCGAGAGGGGATCCGCAGTTGCCGATCTGGATGAACTCCCAGGGATATTCAGGCTCCTGAATAATGTGCGACTTCTGCCAGAAATGAATATTCTCCGAGAACATGATGTGATTGTTTTCGCCGTCCTGGCGCGAGAGCATGGCATAGCGGCCACCAATTTTCCGTGGGAAAAGTGCCATGCCTTTGTTTTGTACGGCTTTACCGTTGAGGGTCAAAATGTTGAATTTGATAAAATCCTTGGTTTCGATGAGTTGCGGCAAGATCGTCTTGCCGTTATAGGCGGTATAGGTCGCGTAATAGGTGACCTCTTTCCGGTTATCGAAGAATTGAACGAAACGGGCGTCCTCAATGCCGCGGCTTTCGTTTTTCGAAACGGGAAAGATCACCCGCTCGGATATGCGATGCTCGGGATGGAAAGCCACCTCATAATTGGAATTGGCAAGCCACCACATCACCTCGAAGGTTCTGTTTTGGAGCACCTTGGGAAAGCGTGGTTTCGTGCGGAGCGTTCCAATTTTTTCCAATAACTGGTTATAGGTAAAATCTTCCGGCAGCTGGTTAAGAATATGGGCGCTAATCTCATTGGCGGCCCCCATCTCGTTCATTTTGAACTGGAAAGGATTGCGTTTGTATACCGCGTCCAGTTGGAGATCCGGCGTTTCAACAAAATCGCTGATCGGGTCGAAAATGAACTTGTTATTTTGATTAAGAACGCCGCTGCGAAAAACGATGGACGAAATATGGCCTTCGCCGGTGGCCCGCAGGCTCATGACAAACCGCAGGTTGCCTTTTTTCAGATGGCGCTGATCAGGATGGGGCACGATGGAGGGGTTGAAAAGGGCGGCCGATTCAATCGAGTACTCCATCGTGAAATAAGCCCCGATGAGTGCTTTTTGGACATCGCTGAGCACGGTCTGCGGTGGCAGATATTCCTTCACCACATTCAGATGCCGCTCAAAAATATGCCCGATGTCCTCGTGCCGGTCGGAAAAGTCATCCATAATTTGGGCCATCAAATTTTCGGCCGCCATGTCCGGCATGCTGAGTACCCGTTGAATTATTTTTTTAATGCGATACCGCTCCGCAGGAACATGCAGCCGGGTGATCACCCGCGACGTATCCCCGATGATCTTAATCGCTTTTCTTTTAACGGTCAGTTTTTTATGCTTTTTTACCGGCATATCGTGGAGGCCTTTATGATGATTGAGATGGTGTGCCCAGCATGGACGGCCGTCTTACGGAACAGGCTTTCCGCACCTGATTCGAAAGATGGTGCCGACCGCTTCGCCGAGCGACAGACGGATGTTCCCGTCCGTCTTCAGTCGGGAAGGACAACCTACATCGCCGGACGGGTATCGGAAAGGCAAAGCGCCACCAAGTCATCAATGACGGCCGTTCCGACACACATGACCGTATCCGCACCCCCCCAGTAGATTTTTACCGTACCGTCTTCTTCGGGAACCGCCCCGCAGGTAAAGACCACATTGGGCACGTAACCGCTGACCTCCCAGGGATCTTCGGGCTGCAATATCCACTGATCGGAAATGCCGATGATCTTGGCCGGATCCTCGAGGTCGTGCAGGGCTGCGCCGAGTCGATACACCGCACCGGACATCGTTTTAAAAACCCCGTGATAAAAATGAAGCCAACCCTGGCCGGTTTTAAAGGGCGGTGCGCCAGGGCCTATTTTCATTTCATCCCAGTGATAGGCCGCCGGCTTCATGATCACGCGGGACTCTCCCCAGTGGACGAGATCCGGCGAATAGGAAATCCAGATGGACCAGGGCGAAATTTCGGAATGCGGCCGATCCAGACGGGCATATCGGCCGCCGAACTTTTCAGGAAAAATGACCACGTTGCGCATATCAGACGGGGTGATCAGCGCGATACGCTCCACCTCTTCAAAATCATGGGTGCGCGCGAGCGCAATCCGCACCCCGTGACGGGAATAGGCACTATAGGTCAGCAGGTACGCTCCTTCGGCGGGGCAGATTCTGAGGTCCTCGACACCGAATGCCTCATATTCGGCAAAGACCGTGTCCGTGGCAGGTGTCAGAAAGGGTTTCGGGTGAACCGTAAACGAATACCCGTCCTCGCTGTCGGCCCGGCCAATGATGGAGCGCCCGTTTAGCAGATGCGACCGGAAAAGCATGATGTAGCGACCCTCGTGTTTGACGATGCCGGCATTGTGGACCGTCGCAACCGGATACGGCACATCGTCCCTCGTCAGGATGGGGTTATTATTACACCTTTTGATGATGGGGGGATGTTGTATTTTCATGAAGCGCTTTCCGGTAAGTGCGTTTGGGGGTGATGGGAGACCGGAGCCCGTCATCGGGCTCGGATCTCCCGAGACAAATTGGTGGATTTTTAGCGTCAAGTATCATTTCGTAGACCTGTATGTAGTTCTCGATCATGCGTTCGACCGTGAAATGTTGCTCAACATGGCGGCGACAGTCGACGCGATCGATCTCAGGAAGGCGTGCGACCGCATCGATGGCCTCGTCCACGGTATCGACTAAAAATCCATTATGACCGTTTTTGATCAGTTCGGGCATGCTGCCCCGATCAAAAGCGATCGCGGGCGTGCCGCAGGCCATGGCTTCGATCACCGCAAGACCGAAAGGCTCATCAAACTGTATGGGGTGTAGGAGCGCACAGGCTTTGCCGAGCAGCCGATTGCGCGCCGCCGGTGCGACGCTGCCGACATAGGTGACCGTGTCGTCGTCGATGTGAGGCGCGACATAGCGATCATAGTACACCTGGTCCTGGATGATCCCCGCTAAAATCAGTTTTTTACCGCAGGCCTGCGCGATTTCGATGGCTTGGCGAGCCCCCTTGTCGTTGTGAATGCGTCCGAAAAATAGGAGGTAATTGTCCGGAGCGGGTTCAAAATCAAACAACTGGATATCGATGCCGTGATGGATGGTTTTGATGTAATCGAGATCCGGCGATCGATCGGCATCGCTGATGGCAACATAGAACGATCGGGAGTTGTATTTCTCGTATACCGGTAGAATTCCGGGCGATGAAAAGCCGTGAATGGTGGTCACGAGCGGGGTGGTGGTCAGGCCGCTATAGGTAAGGGGCAGATAGTCAAAGTGGTTGTGGATGATGTCATACCCATCCCCATGCTCGAAGAGTTCCGCGATATGCAGACATTCCCACACTTTGGGTATGAGCTCGCGGTCTTCTTCATACCCCCGCGGGCAAACGGCATGCAGGCTGCCGCTGGTCTGCGAATCGGCGGTTGCAAACAGGGTCACGTCATGACCGCGCGCGACCAACCCCTCGGTCAGAAGGGACGCGACGCTCTCCCAGGGACCGTAGTGGCGGGGGGGCGTTCGCCAGGCAATGGGTGCAAGCATGGCAATGTGCATCAGGGCCCCTTTATTTAAGGATCGCGAACTCAATAAATTGATCAACATTACGCGTCTTCTGGCCGGTCTTCTGCGTTGCGCTAAAGTCCCCATACGAAAAGGTTGCGACCTTCAACGCGCCTCGAATACAAGCCAAAATCCTTCGCGATCTTTGTTAATTTATTTCGTCCCCGATCCTAGTTGGTTTTTGGTGAGGACGGCTGGATTAAAATTTCATCGGCATAGAGTTTTTGCAAGGTCATTAGCGACAGCAGCCAGGCCAGGGAGGACTCGGCGCCCTGATTCTGGTTGATCCCATCCGCCATCAACCCGTCCCGGCAGCCGCCGGTCTTGGCATCATAGAGCGGCATATTCAGATCGTTTTGTCCCAGAAACCAGTTAAAGCACATGGCCGCATTCTCAAACCACGTGTGGTCACGGGTAAGGTTAAACGCTTCGACACAGGCTTCCACCATGGCATTGGCTTCGACGGGCTGCTGGTCGAAGCGGGCTCTGGGGCCGCCTTGCGCATACCATCCGTTGCTGCCGATGGGTACAAAGTGTTTGTCTTCGGTTTGGATGACGAGCAGCCATTTGAGGGCCTTGAGCCCCATTTCGATCATGTCGTTGCGCTGCATTCCCTGGCCGGAAAGCACAAGGGCATGGGGCAGTTTGCCGTTGGCATAATTCAGGGCCTTCTCCAGCCAGGGCCAATCATCGGTGGCCTGACTTTTGAATTGATCGAAGAGCCGGTCGGCAAGCACTTTCCGGATGCGGCGCACCTCACTGTCGCCGGAGAATTTATCCAGGTAGGCATGCATACCCACTAGACAAAAGGCGATGGCGCGGGGCGAACGAAAATGCTCGGCCGCAGGCAAGGCCTGGTTGAAAAGGGTTGTGCTCATGGCCAGGTGCCCCGGGTTGCCCAGAAAAGCAACGGCTTTACCCAGACACCAAAGTGCCCTGCCATGGGCATCCTCGGACCCGATCTCCTCCGTCCACTGCCGGGAATAGGTCATGAAGTTGCGAAAGCGCCCGTTTTTATCATTATAGGCATACAGAAGAAATCCGAGATAATGACTGCCGAGTGCATCAAGGCCCCAGCCGTTGGTCGACAGATAGCGTTGCCCCATAGCAGTCGCCAGCAGTGCGCGGGCATTGTCGTCGGTGCAGTAGCCATGGGTGCGATCGGGGATGGTGTAGTTGGCATGCTGCAAGATGCCGGTATCGTCGGTGAAGGCTTTCAAGTGATCCAGCTTGATCTCCGGGAGCTCGAACTTCGTTATGGCCTCGATGTTTTCGACATAGGAATGTCTGGGCCGCGGGTTTCGGGTGCGGGTTTGGCGCACTTCACTGAAAAGGCGTAGATATTTTTGGGATACTTCCTTCCAGACGGCGTCACGGCTGAATAGATAGGCTTTTTTGCGCATGGCGTGGCGTTCGACATCGTTACCCAGAAGATCGATGATTTGCGCGGCCATGGCGTCGGGATTGCGGAAGGGCACAATCCGGCCCCGGTCTTCGGCCAGCATCTCGGTGGCATACCAATACGGTGTCGAAATGACGGCTTTGCCGGTGCCCATGGCATAGGCCAGGGTTCCGGAGGTAATCTGGGCCTCATCGGGGTAAGGGGTCAAATAGATATCGGCAATGCCGAGGAATTCACATAACTCCTGGAGTTCAACAAAACGATTTTGAAAAATGACATGCGCGCCGATATCGAGCCGGCGCACAAGCTGCTGCAACATGATGCGGTAGGCGTCCCCATGCGTCTTGAGAACATGCGGGTGGGTTGCGCCCAGGATGATATAGACCACATCAGGGTGTTCTTTAATGACCGCCGGCAGCGCCTGCAGCACGTTTTCAATGCCCTTGTTCGCGGAAAGCAAACCGAAGGTGAGGAGCACCTTTTTACCTTCCACGCCGAACTTGTCTTTATCGAAGCTGGGATCGATAAACGGTGCATCGGGAATGCCATGGTGGATAAAGGCGATCTTGTCCTGGGGTACGGCATAGATATCTTTAAGGAAGTCAGATGCCTTGCGGCTCATCACCACCAGCTTGTCGGACAACTCGGATAGCCTGCACATGACGTGGCGGTATTCCGGCGCAGGGTCCTTCAAGACCGTGTGGAGTGTCGTCACCACGGGCATTCGCAGATCCGCCAGCAATTTTAGCAGATGGCTGCCGGCCGGACCGCCGAAGAGGCCGAATTCATGTTGCACGCAGACAATATCCGTCTGGCTGATATTGAGAAATTGAGACGCGGTACTGTAGTCGCTCAATTTATTCTGGTTGATCTCAAAACGGACTTTGTCGGGATAGGCATACCCCTCGGGCCTGTCGTTCATGGCAACCGACCAGCAGTTCATATCGGGCGCTTCGGCAGACAACCCTTCCACCAAGTCCGTGGTGAAGGTCGCAATACCGCACTGCCGGGGAAGATAGTTGCCAATGACGGCCACCGATTTGATGCTATCATCGTGTTTGCCTGCCGATGTCATGACGCGTGCCTTTTTTGCATAACGAAAGTTCTATCAATCAAATCAACATGGGTGCGTATCGGTTATGGCAATCCCTGCAGGGTACCGCCACTCCCGGTCCAGCCATAAGCCGACGTTGTATCGCTATCTATTTCTACTCCTGCCAGATCGACTTCGTTTTTCCTTTTTTTTGTTTGCGTTTTTCCTTCAGTGTTTGCATGCCGGCTTTATGCTCTTCGCGTTTGCCTTTATCCTTTTTGCCCTTGTCGCCCATTTTAGCCCCTTTACGTTAGGTAAGTTTATGCGTCATTTCCCGCATGGCTTTCACAATATCCTGTATCGCCGCGTGCATCCCCTCGGCACTGTCACTGATATCGGGATCCTTTTTCCCCTTGGATTTGACCTGCACCTGGGACTTGATCCTTTCGAGTTTTTCGACATGTTTTCTAAATAGCAGCCGATGATCGTCCTTCATGTATTGCAGGGCATCGGAATTGATCTGTCGTATGAGTTCCTCGGCCTCGGTCAATAACTCATCGGTTTTCTTATGTTCCAAGTCCGTTTGCATAGTGTCTCCTTTCATGGCTCCTGCGATGGGTCATCTTGTTACCGATCCCCTGACCCGTCGGACAAAGATTTCACGCCCAAGGTTTCAATCAGCCGATTGACATCGGTGGTCTTGAGATTCATGCCGCCCTCGGACACCGGCAGTAAAACGATCCGTTTGCCCTGAAGCGCCTCGGCGATCCTGAGTTTCACGATGGCCTCGCCGCCCGAGCCGGCCAGGGCATTGTTCATCTCCTGGATGCCTTTGGCTTCTGCAATGCCTTCGGCCTGAATCGCCCTGGCCAACAACTGCTGCTGTTCCTGGTAGACATCGGCCTCGATTTTATCTTTGAGGTACTGGCCGTCGGCATCGGCGACGAGTTTATTGACTTCCCCCCGGGCTTCTTCCAGTTTGCGCTTGTATTCCTCTTTGGCGGCATGCTGCGCCGACTTGTTTTTTTCCACCTGCTGATCGGCCACTTTTTTATCCTCGATGGCCTTGGTGTATTCGGGATTGAAACGGTAGTCGTTGGTCAGCACTTTTTCCACCACGATGCCCATGGGGCCCAGGATTTGCTGAAGCGCGTCCTGGGCTTTGTTGGATTGGGCCTCGCGGGCTTCGGCCACATAAAAGGATTCGGTCTTGAGTTCGCCAAAAATATCCCGCGGTTTACTTCGGGCGACGGTCCGGACAATGGTATCCCGCAAGGTGTCGTCATCGCGCGCCACGTACTGGAGGATATAAGGCGCTTTACTCGCATCGATGCGATAGGCGATGATCACATCCAGGCTGATATCGTTGCCGTCGATGGTCTTGAACACGAGATCGTCCTGACTCCTTCGGTCGCCTCTGATTTTTGAAAATGTCATCTCCAGGTTCTGCAATTTGGTGTCGAAGACATGCCAGTCATTGATAAACGGCAGGAAAAAATAGGTGGCACCCTGGGGATAAACCCGATCTTCCACCCCCTTGGGGGCGAATAAACCGATTTTACGGGTCCTCACGCCCACCTCGGTCTCCCCCGTGGAATGGAGAACACAGCCTGCCGTCGTGAATATGCAAAATGCCGCGAGTAGCGATGTAAAGATGTGTTTCATTGGTCATTTCCTTTGCGGACGTCGAACATTTGCAGGGTGTTGTCCAGATTCAGGGGGTTGACCCCATGCGGACCGTCGCTGGGCAGAATGATCAGGTCTAATCCCTTGTAGGCATCGGCCATCTTCAATCCCACCATGCGCTCGGAGCCGATCCCTTTCAAAGATTCATTTTTCAGGCGCACCCGTTCTGCTTCAGCCAGTTTTACCAGCAGATCGGCTTCGGCTTTAATTTTGCGGACATACAGGTCTTTCTCGGCGATTTTGCGCGTGACGTAGGCTTTGCCCTTTTCCATCTCCACAGCGGCGATGACCATTCCTTCCTGGACGATCTTCTTCAGCTCGGCCTCTTCCTTGGCGGCCCGGGCGGCCGCCTGGTTGGTAAAGACCATCTGGTCCTGGAGCTTTTTTTCCTCAATGTTTTTTTGGATCTCAGGGCTGTATTTGAAGTAGCGCACCAGAACCTGGTCGACTTCGATGCCCTTCAGGTTGAGCTCGCTGTTCAGTTTGTCTTTGGCCTCCTGCGCTTTTTTGACACGCATGGGACTGTTGTAGAATTCTTCCGTCGTCAGTTTTCCCAGGGTTTCCTTCAGGGCGGGTTCCGCCTTGGGAATAATGCCGTTGTCTTCAAAGAGGGTGCCCGGACCGATGGTGGTAAAGACCAGGTAGGGATCCTTGATGTGGTAGAGCATGGAGACGTCCACATCCACGAAAAAGCCGTCCGAGGTTTGAATGTGGGCCGCCCGATCCTTTCGGGCCATACTCGCGGCGGTTTCGGGAAAATTGGTCAATTCCAGCACCTGAATCCCTTTCGGCAGGCGATACATCTGCTGGAATCCAAAGGGCAGCACGAAGGACAAACCGGCGTGATAGATCTCTTTTTGAACGCCCCGGTGAATTCCCAAACGAACCACCTTGATTCCATACTCGTCCGGCTGCACATAAACAAAAAACAGGTTGTAGCCGATGACGAGCAGCAGAATCCCAACCAACGCGATTTTCAACCCAAGTGTCGGTTTAATGATCGCCATCTTTTGTCTTAACGCTTGGATGCTTGACAATATCTTTTCCAACGGGTCATTGGTCATTGCAGCCTTCTTCCTTTAGGAGGCGTAAATACGCTTTGGCGGATTGGCTTGCCGTTCGTTGCGCCTGATACCGATAACGTCATACGGGTTTGTGATCCGGCAGCGATTGCGAGCACAGCCTATGCTTAACCGCCGGTACCTTGTTGCGCCCTTGGGGCCGGCAATTGCGAACGCAATGTGGTTTCCTCTGCCGAATTCATCGTAGGCAAATAGACGCACACCTCCGTTCCATGATCGACTTGCGATTCCACGAAAATATAGCCGCCATGATTTTTTACGATGCCGTATACCGCTGCCATGCCGAGCCCACGTCCATGAAAATGGTTCGTAAAAAATGGCTCAAACACCCGTTTTTGCGTTTCTTTATCCATTCCCTTGCCGTTATCCCTTATGATCAAACTGACGTAGCGGCCGGGTACCGCTCCGGCAAACGGCTTGACGCTTTCATCGGTCAAGACAACCATGCGGCAAATGATCCGGATGAGGCCCTGAATCTCGATGGCCTCCGATGCATTGGCCAAAATGGCAAGCAAGGCCGTTTGAATTTGTGCCCGGTCGGCCTGGATGGGCGGCAAACCGGAGGGCAGATCGGTTTCGATGGCAATGGTCGGCTTCATAACCGACACGAACAGGGGTAAGCTGTCCCTCACCAAATTACTAAGCGTGACGGTTTCAATTTGATATTTGCCACCGTTGGCATAGGCCAGCAGATCGCTCGTCAGTTTGATCATTCGTCCCGCGGCCTTTCTAATGTGTCGAAGATTCGCACCCGTCTCCGTCGATAGGGTGTCTTTCTCGATCAGGCTCAAGGCACCGTTGATGACGGTGAGCGCATTGTTGAACTGATGGGCAATGCCCCCCGCCAATTTTTCAATGGCCGCCGTCTCCTGCGCCTCCTGAATCTGGAATTCCAGTCGGAGACGCGCTCTTTCCGCCTGTTTGTGCTGCGAATTGTCGCGGATGTTGCATTGGATCGTTCGCTGTCGTCCGACCAGATAGACGTTGCTGATGACCTCCACCTCGATGCTGCGCCCATCCCGTGTTTCCAATGGCAGATGCTCGTGGCGGATGTACCCGTCACGGAGCAAATCCTTGAATGCCGATCGGTTGGCCCGGATATCCTTGAAGGGGCCGAAGCGCCAAAGGGCCTTGCCGATAAAATCCGACCGTTTATAACCCAGCATGCGCACTAAAAAAGGATTGACATCGATGATACGCCCGCTATCGGCATCGATGATGAGAATGCCGTCCTGGGCCGTTTCAAACAGTCGCCGGTAGCGTGCTTCGGAATCTCGCAGGGACGCCTTCACCGGATGCGCAGGTTGTTTGCTGCCACCTTCCGCCAAAAGCGTTTTAAGTAGTTCCATTTGATGTCCTTGGGTAAAACTGATTTCCCTAAAAAGAGATCGGTAGATCTGATTTCTCTTTGGACTTGTTTAAAATATATAAATCGCAAATTTTCCGGTAATGGTAACCGTAGATCGAGAGCGTTATGGCAACGGGCATCATGCTGCGCTTGCGTATCAGGGTCCAGATCATCAGTTGCCAGTATTGCAACCGCTCCTTTCCTAAAAACCCGATCCGGAAAGCGGCGCGAAAAAATGAAAGGAACCGCTGCATACTGAGCGGCTGTGTGACCTTCGGGGCCTTTAACTCCTTCAATAAGGTCCTGACCCGTCGGTAGTAGTTTTTAGGCGCATAAATCGTTTTCATAATCGATTGATACCCTGCGCTAAGGCGGTCGATGCCCATGCGGGGGATGATATTGGTCGTTCCATCGACATTGTCTCCGCTAAAGGTGTCCGCAACGCGGCGCTCCTGCCGGAGCCGTTCAAAAAGGCGTGTCCCCGGCGGGGCCTGAAGCATGCCGACCATGGCCGTGACGATGCCGCTTTTCTGAATGAAATCGATCTGTCGTTGAAAGATCGAGGGCGTGTCGTTGTCGAAACCCACGATGAAGCCGCCCATCACCTGCAAGCCCGGACCGGTGTATGCGTTTCACATCGGTCAGCAAATCCCGGTTGGTGTTGTGCGTCTTGCGGCACTCCGCGAGACTTTCCTCATCGGGGGACTCGATGCCGATAAATACGGAATCGAAGCCGGCTTTGACCATCATGTCCATGAGGTCGGTGTCGTCGGCAATATTGATGGAGGCTTCCGTTAAAAATACGCAGCCCGTTTTATTTCGGCGCCATTCGATCAGGGCGGGAAGTAAATAGGTTTTAAGGTAACCCTTATTGCCGATAAAATTGTCATCGACAAAAAAGATGCTGCTGCGCCAACCGGTGGCATAAATACGATTCAGTTCAGCGATGACCTGTAGCGGTGTCTTCATCCGCGGCCGGTGGCCGAATAATTCCGTCACATTGCAGAATTCGCAGTTGAAAGGACACCCTCGGGAGAATTGAATGTTCATGGCAGCATATCGTCTTGTATCGACCAGATCCCACGCGGGTGCCGGGGTGTCGCCGATATCGCAGAAATCAGGCGCCCTATAGATCTTTTGGGGATGATCGTCTTGCAAATCCGACAAAAAAGCGGGGAGGGTCACTTCCGCTTCATCGAGAACGAGATGGTCGACGTCACCGAATTGATCCGGTTCAGCGGTAAAAAGTGGCCCGCCGGCAACAACGGGTAAATTTGCGGCCCTGAAGCTGGCAATAACCGCTTTGGCTGAATTCCGCTGAATCGCCATGCCGCTGATAAAAGCCATATCCGCCCATGCAAGGTCTTTATCCGTGAGGGCATCCACGTTCAGATCCACAAGGCGCTTGGTCCAACTGGCCGGCAGGAGAGAGGCGACGGTAAGCAGCCCCAGAGGCGGGAAAGCCGCTTTCTTGCCGATAAAGCTTAACGCATACGAAAAGGACCAAAACGTTTCGGGAAACCTGGGGTATACGAGGAGAATATTCATGGATGAACCTCCCTGCCGAGAAGCATTCCGGATTCAAAATCAACCGGGCGGCCGAATATAAATGGCGTGCGCGTTATCCTGCATTCATTTCACTATCGTTCCGATAAAAGAGTAGTCTCTTACCGTGTCGGCCAGCCAACCCGTTTTCCGCCACTGGTACTTCACGACGATGGAATCGCCACTAACGATGCCACGCCAGTCGATCGTCCCTTGCTCCGGGCTCACGGTAACCGCTTCGAAATGGATGCCATCCTGTTTGACGACGGCCGTATACACCCCTTTGGTAAACCCTCTGCGCGCGTAGACCATTGAGTGCAATTCGCCGTCTATAAATTTGATTTCTTCTTCTTTTGCATTACTGATGTGGTTTTCTTTATATCGCCCTATAAAAACTTTATCGTCCAGAAGACCCTCTTGAGCGCAAACAACGGGAGTGGCCCAAAGTACGAATAGGAGAATGGACAGAACATATATAGGGGCAATGTCGAATATCGTTATCATGATAAATGCCTTTATCTTGATCACAAGGGGCAAAAACCCGTGCCATAGTAATAGGGGCCTCAGCGGCATTTGCTTCGCAAACCACACAGCCGGCCGTTGAGGGGTCGATGCAATGCTGCGATCAATGAATGAACTGCGCTTGCACGTGCTGTTGCGTTTCTAGTGCACGCTACCGCTGCGAACAGCCTCGATGGCCTCCATGCCTTCCGACTGGGAAACGGTGTGAATCTGGATTTGAATCGGTGTGTCCAAGAGGGATTTAGTTCCAAGCAGAGCCCCAAAGCGATGTGACATGACGTGATGATTCAAATCTTCACGGGTTTTCCACTCTCCCAGCATGCTGAAGTGATTCTTGTCTTCGATGTCGCAAAAAACAGTATAGCTGAGGCAACCCGCTTCTTCCCCCACCGGCGCGACCATGGAGAGGAGGGTTTGCGTAACCTCCAGTTGCTTTTCCGGAAGGACATCTAAAGTGACGCGAAGGACGATCATTTGGGAACCTCTCTGCAATCCCACGGCGCTCTCATTATTCCACGACTTCGAGCACCGTGCGTTTTTTGGATTTGGCCGAGACAGCACTCAGTAGGACCCTCAGGGCGCCCACCGTCCGGCCTTGTTTGCCGATAACCTTACCGATATCGGCCTTGGCAACTTTCAACTCCAGAATTGCCGTATGCGGCCCTTCAACTTCCTTTACGGATACGTTTTCCGGTTCATCCACCAGGGCTTGCGCAATAAGTTCAATCATCTCTTTCATGTCATCTCTCCCGCTGAAATGTAATGGAAAATGGTGTGCTGACGGGTGTCCATGCATTCATGGTTTGAAGGAAAAAGGCCAACATCGTTTCAAGGCCGGGCCAGGCGCGCTTTATCGGTCTACTGCGCACCCCATACGCCATTTCAAAATATGGATTTTCGCTCGAGATTGAGGCGAGGCCGAGACATCCCGCAGAGCTGGGGCTTCCCATCTGACTTTTTTCATTTCGACCTCCTGAAGGCAGAGTCCTGCGCCCCGCTGCCTCTGGTCGGCCAAAAATTCGGACATCCGCGACGCGTGAGGAAGACCGTTGGGTTTCGTCATTTCTGAAAACGTGGCACTTTTCCGTGACACATTTTGCTTAATCAAGAATCATGCCTAAGTGCACATGCTCATGCAATATAAGACTTAACATATTGAAATATTGTGGGAATGTATAATTGAAGTGCGGTGTAACGGGTAGTAGAGGGACGTTTAAAGGGGGTCATATATGGCCGGTGGCCATATATGACCCCCTTTGCGGGAGATTATATTCGACGGTCAAAATCATTTTTAATAAAAACCCGGCAGCAGAAAGGCGTTTCAAATTTCCAGTCGAACGCCGACTTCAATCGTTTGGTCCGCTGGAAGATTAAAAAACGAGGTGGCGTCGGCCGCGTTGCGGGACATAAAAATAAAAAGGTTCGCACGCCAGCGCGCCATGGCGGATGCTTCAGCGACAACCAGGTTTTCACGGCCGATGTAAAAACTCGTTGTTTCCGGATTGAGATCCAAACCCTGCCCCCGCATCAGTGCCAGTACACTCTCCAAGGAAAGATTTTCCATGAAGCCATAGCAAACCCTGATGCGATGAAACCCCCCGCCCAATTTTTCGGTGTGGATCTTTTCGAGATTAGGAACCCGCGGAATGTCTTCCACCTGAAAATTCAGCAATATCGTCCGGCTGTGAATGACTTTGTTGTGCTTGACGTTTTTTGCCAAGGCCACGGGCACGACATTATTATTTCCCGTTAAATAAATCGCATCCCCTTCGATTTTGTTTGGTGGGTGGCTGGCCAGATCGACGATAAATTGATGCACCGGCGGCATGATCTTGCGCAACTTGGCCGCCAAAACCCGGCGTCCCTTGGCCCAAGTGAGCATCAAGGTAAAAAATGTAGCCCCGATAACCAGCGGAAACCAGGCGCCATGAAAGATTTTGCTGATGTTGGCCGCAAAAAAAGGCACGTCCACCAGTAAAAAGAGACCTGCCAGCGGTGCGGCCCATATCAAAGGCCAATGCCACTGTCTGCGGATCACAACAAAAAACAGCACGGTGTTAATGATCATCGTGGAGGTTACGGCCAACCCGTATGCGGCCGCAAGTTTGCTGGAGGATTGAAAGCCGGCCACAAGGGAGATCGTGCAGACCATGAGCATCCAGTTGACCGGAGCCACATAGATTTGGCCGATTTGGGTTGCGGCGGTATGCCGGATGTTCAACCGCGGCAGGTATCCCAGTTGGATCGCTTGGCGGGTCATGGAAAAAGCGCCGCTGATGACCGCCTGGGAGGCGATGATAGTGGCCAGGGTGGCCAACAACACCGTCGGAACCATGGCCCAGGCAGGTACCATAGCGTAAAAAGGATGATCCGCCGCTTCCGGATGGACCATGAGAAGGGCTCCCTGACCGAAATAATTCAATACCAGGGCGGGAAAAACAAGGGCAAACCAGGTCAGACGAATGGGTTTGGGACCGAAATGCCCCATGTCTGCGTATAACGCTTCCGTGCCGGTGACCACCAGGAATACGGCGCCCAACACCACAAACCCGTGCAGTTTATTGAAAACCAGGAAGCGGATCGCATGCCACGGAAAAACCGCCGACAGCACTTGGGGCGTATGGGCCACCTTCACGGCCCCGGTTACGGCCAGAAAACCGAGCCAGACCATAATTACCGGTCCGAAAAGACCACCCAAGCGCGCCGTGCCGTGGCGCTGGATCAGAAACAGGCCAATGAGAATGGCAATGGTGACGGGGATCACGTAGCGCTCGAATAGGGGGGTGATGACGGCAAGCCCCTCCACGGCGCTCAGAACGGAAATCGCCGGGGTGATCATGCCGTCGCCATACAGCAGGCACGCCGCAAAAAGCCCCAGGGCGATGACGCCTAACCTTCGCCGGTTTGCGGAAGGCTCTTTTTTGCCGCGGATCAAGGCGATGAGGGCAATTTCACCGCCTTCCCCATGGTTGTTGGCGCGAAAAACGAAGATCAGGTATTTCAGCCCCACGATCATTACCAGCGCCCAAAACATCAGGGAAAGAATACCCAAGACGTTGGCATGACTTACATCGATACCGTATTGACCGTGGAAGCACTCCCGAATGGCATATATCGGGCTGGTGCTGATATCCCCAAAAACGACCCCCAGGGCGGCAAGTGAAAGCCGTGCCAGACGGCTTTTCGGTTTGGGTTGCGCGCCCTGAGGTTTGGGTTTTTCCAGGGTCGCTTCTTCAGTCCCTGCCGTAGGCATGGTCATCGGCGTTACTCCTGCGGCTGCAATACGGAACCGGCATAAAATACCGGGCACTCCTCACCCTGAAGGAAATTCCACCCCTCCTTCAGCGGGTTCATCACGGATCCGGCAATTGACGCAAAGATGCTTTCCTTTTCGATCTGCGGCTCACGGAAGGGCCCGTGCACTTTCTCGCTGTAAACGGCGCACCCACGTTTATCGAGGGCCGCTACGGTTACGTCCTCAAACTGCTCGTTGATGAAATTCAATCCCCCTGTCATGGCGATCCTCTGGTGTTTTGTGGCAAGGGCCACATCGCGCGCCTCGGCAATGCCATTTTCGACCTTCCAGACCGAAACGAGTTTTCTGACGACCCCCTTACCGCCCTGCGATTCTTCGTACAGGCGCGCAAAATTGTAGCTCTTGGTGAGTACGGGTCCGATGGGGCCCGCGAGCAGGAAGGCCGCCAAATCCACGAGGTTAAAGTTCTGGCTTTTTTCGTTTTTTATGATCAGCGCATCGATATCCATGTTGTAGAGCATCAGGTTCTCCCCGTTCAAGGAAAGGTCGCCGTTAAGTGATCGCTTCACCTCATCGGCGCGCTTGCCCATTGCCGTCAGGTCCGCGGACAAGTTGATCGGCCCTTCTATGGTTTTCGGGGGAATTTTGCTGCGCGCATAGAGATCAAGAAGTTCCTCGATCGGGACCTGATCAAGATTGCAGGTGAATCTGTATTGAGGCGACGGCCCCGTTAGGTCCGCATGAAGGCTTCCGCTTCCGGTCCCACCGGCGATGTTCATACCGAACGGGTTGATATCGAATATTCCCCTTTCACCGCTTGCGCGCATCGCAAGGTTCATCAGGGTCACGTCATTGATCCTGAGCATCTTGCATTTGATATCCCCGGTTAAGGAGATCTTCCTGAATGGTTCAGCATTGTTCGTTCCGCCGGGCACCGTAAATTTTATGCTCAAGTCAATGTCACCGCCTTCGATTTTCTGGCCGGAGACCTCATCGTCAAAAACAAGGCTCCCTTGAAAGACGGAAATCTTTTTAATCGCAAACAGTCTTCCCCACGCTGCGCGCACCGGAGGTTTAATATTCAACAGCCCGTCAGCGGACCGGAGGATGGAAATGACCGGCTTGTAAAGGCCGATCTGGAGGATTTCAATTTCGAACCTTGCAAGCGCCAAAGCCTTCAGCGCTATTTTCATCTTCTCAATCGTTGCGACATTCACTCCGTTGTTCCACACGCTAACGTCCTTCAGCGACAGGCCGAAAACCGGAAAAAGAGAAATATCCATCTTCCCCTTTATGCGGGCATCCATTCCCAGAGCGGTTGACAGGGCCGCCTCGACTTGGGGTGCAAAAGCGTTGATATTATATCGGAGAGCGAGAATACCAGCGACGGCCACAATCGCGGTGACACCCGTAATAAGCAGGATTTTTTTTGTTCGGTGAGCCATGCCTCAGCCTCTGTTTCAGGGAAAATTCGCTTTTTTTAATCCTTTATGATTCCAGGTCCTTTTTCTTCCGGTCAAATTCCTCCTTGTCGATTTCACCACTTGCATAACGCTTCTTCAACATATCTGAAGGCGTTTCAATGGCTGCGCTATCGGAGCCTTTCGATTTTTTGAACTGAAGCAGAAAATAAACAGCGACACCGACCAAAACCAGAATTACTAACCACATCAATCCTCCACCATAACCGTAACCCATCATATGACCCCCATAGCCCATCGGGCTGTTTGGACCTTGTGCACAGGCAAAAACAGATAGGGATGAAAGGATTATAAAAATCGAGGATATTTTTTTCAGCGGCATCACTTCAACCTCCCTTATGTCAGCGTTTCCTTCGGCTTCCTTGAACAAAGGAAATTATAGACTTAGGCATGTAAATGCCCCTGGTTCGCCCCATGTCATTTTAAGATCTACGGGCGCAAAGGCCTGGGCTGAACGCGTTATGGCAGCGTTTTGAGGAAAGCGATCAAATCCGCCAGATCGTCGTTGCCGATCTTCCAGCGGGGCATGTCCGGTTTCAACTGCGTGCCATCGGGATCTTGACCTTTCACGACCGCCAGCCGAAACTTCTCGGCATCAAATTCGGGCTGCAAGACCGACCAGCGGATATCCTTGGAATCCATCACCTGCATCATCCCCATGTTGTGTCTGCCGCCCCGTCCATAGGGGCCGTGACACGAAACGCATGCCAAACGTCCTCCCATCATCATCCAGCCATTCGATCCAGGTCCACCCGTGTAGGTAATTTCCGTACCGCGCTCACTGGTCGATGTGAAGTAGATGCGTTCCCCATTGGATCGAAAGACGCCCGTTCCCCATGCGGTTCCACTATTTCCCATCATGCCCTGACCCATTTGAGCATTGGCCTTAAATGAAAAATTAAGGGTGAGTCCCAGAACGACAACCAAAATTACCGTCCCAATTCCTTTCTTCATTGTGTCCTCCTTTTGACGCATATTCTGGTTCCTCATCATAGCGATTAATTGGGTCTTTATGGGGTTCCGATCTACAACCGGCTGACATATAAAAGCGTTAAAATTGACTGATGGTTACCAATGGCCTTTGCAGGATGTCCCAATGCTATGGCCGGCGAATACATTGTCAGGCCGCATACCACAGTACGAGGAAGTAATGACATGTGGTGCCGGTGATAACAAATAGATGCCAGATAAAATGGCCGTATGGCATTCGCGAATCGGCTGCAAAAAATGCCACGCCGACGGTGTATGACAAGCCTCCCGCAATCAATAAGAACAGGCCCGCCGTCGGCATGCTGGCCAGCAGCGGTTTTATCGTTATCACGGCCAGCCACCCCATCACCAGATATAGGACGGTCGATAAAATGGGATGTGAGGCCTTATATATCGTTTTCAGCGTTATTCCGGCGATGGCCAACCCCCAAACCATTCCGAAGAGCGTCCAGCCGAATGGGCCTCGAAGTATGCCAAGCGTCAACGGGGTGTATGTGCCGGCGATAAGAATAAAGATCGCGGAATGCTCGACGATTCGAAAACAGCGCTTGACCTTGCCAACTGGCCACGCATGATAGAAGGTGGAGGCGAGGTAAAGAAGGATCATGGAGGCGGCGAAGACAATCGTGCCGACAACGAATCCGGCATCCCCATGGCGCACCGCATGACTGATGAGAAATGGCGTTCCGATGAGCGCGCCGGCCAGCCCAATGCCGTGGCTGATACTGTTGGCGATCTCTTCGCCTTGGGATTGCATATGCTTCAGGTTTGAAAGGATCAATTGCACGTTGCTTCACGCTCCCTTCATCGCATACTGCGCCGGCTCGGCTTCACGGGACGTGCTTTGTCATCCATAAAACAGCCCCTTTATACAGCCGATTTTTCGGCGTTGCCCGGTGATGGTTCCCAATCGGGTCTCCCTTCGAAATGAATGGTTAGCCGATTGTCCCCGGCATCCAGGTCTCTTTTTGCCTCAAACCCCAGCTTTTTCCCCAGCGCGAGCATGTTCTTGTTTTCCTTTAAAACGATGCCATGAACTGTTTTAAAGCCTTGCTTCTCGGCAATTGAGAGGCATTTTTCCAACAGGTTGCCCCCGATGCCCTGGCCTTGCCAGGCATCCCCCACCAGAACGGCGAATTCACCCGTCCTGCCATCCGCGTCGCCGATGATTCTGGCAACCCCCAGCATGGTGTCGGTTTCCGACTCTTCATCGATGGCCACCAGGGCAATCTCCCGGTCGTAATCGATCTGGGTGAAGCGGGCCAGCATCTCGGGATTCAGCTCTTTCATTGCGCCGAAGAAACGATAGTAAATCGTGGTGGGCGAAAGCGTCTTGAACAAGGCCGTGAAAAGTGGGGCGTCCTCGGGCTTGACGGGTCGGACAAAAATACGGCGCCCGTCGACGCTGACCATATGGGACTCATCCTCCTCCGGATAGGGGCCGATCACCAGATGCAGGGAAGAGGGCACCGCCAGCGGTGCAACGAGGATGCGGGCATCCACCGCGACGGGTTTGCCGTTCTTGATCAGAACGGGATTCATGTCCAGTTCGGCGATGTCGGGGAAATCGATCAACAGCTGCGAGAGACGAATGATCATTTCTTCGAGTTGCTGCATGTCCGCGGCGGGGCGGTTGCGGTAGCCTTGCAACAGGGCGTAGGCTTTAGTCTCCTGCATGAGCCGCCGGGCCAGCAAGCGGTTCATGGGCGGAAGCCCCAGGGACCGGTCTTTTAACACTTCCGTGAAAATGCCGCCCATGCCGAACAGGATGACGGGGCCAAAATTGGGATCGCGCTTGGCACCCAGCAGAATTTCATAATCCGGGTTTGAAAAGTAGGGCTGAAGGGTAACGCCCTCGATCCGGGCATCGGGTTTGTATTGGCGGGCCGATGATACGATTTGACGGTAAGCCTCGCCAACATCCGCATCGCCACGCAGGTCCAGACGAACACCGCCGGCATCGGTTTTATGGCTGATGTCCGGTGAGTGCAGTTTCATGACCATCGGGTATCCCATTTCCCCGGCGATCTGCACGGCTTGGGCCTCGGTCGTGGCGATTTGCGTCCTGATCATGGGCAGGCCGTAGGCCGTGAGAATTGCGTTGGAATCCGATTCCGACACAACTCCCTGGTCCGTCGCACCGGCGATCAGCCGGCGGGCCTTTTCCTGATCGAACGCCATGTCCCCGGCTATTTTCGGTGGGACTTCCAACAGCATTTCGAGGTTTCGGGCATATTCGACCATATACAGAAACGCCCGGACCGCCCGTTCCGGTGTGTCATAGGTCGGGATTCCCGCGTCATTCAACACGTCCACGGCCGTGGCGATGCGCTTGCCGCCCATCCAGCAGGCAAATACCGGAAACCGGCGATCCTGGATCGCAGCGGCCAGCGTTTCGGCTACGGAAAGGGGGTCGGTAAGGGCCTGGGGCGCAAGGATGACCAGCACACCGTCCAGGTTCTTCGCGTTGAAGCAGATCGCCAGGGCGCGGTCGAACCGCACCGCGGAGGCGTCGCCGAGGATGTCGATAGGGTTGCCCCGGCTCCAGAAGTCCGGCAGGAAGGCATCGAAGGCCCGCACCGTTTCAGGGTCAAGGGGTGCCGGCTCCTGACCATAGCGGGCGAGGGTGTCGGTGGCCATCACACCCGGTCCGCCGCCATTGGTGAGGATCGCCAGTCGGGGGCCGCGCGGTCGCGGCTGCTTGGCCATCAGTTCCGCGCAGTCGAAGAGTTCTTCGATGGTGTCCACGCGCACGATGCCGGCGCGCTTGAAGGCGGCGTCATAGACGGCATCTTCTCCGGCCATGGCACCCGTGTGCGAGGCCGCGGCCTTCGCACCGGCGGGACTTCTACCGGATTTGAGCACGATGATGGGTTTGATCCGGGACACGGAACGCGCGGCGCTCATGAATTTGCGGAAATTCGTCAGATTTTCGATATACAACAGAATGCTTTTGGCCGAGGCGTCATTGCCGAGATAATCGATCATGTCTCCGAAATCGACATCCAGCATGGAGCCGATGCTGACAAAATGACTGAAGCCGATGCGTTCCTTCAACGCCAGATCGAGAATCGCCGTGCAGATGGCGCCGCTCTGGGACACAAAAGCCAGATTTCCGGCCACGGGCATCTCAGCGGCAAAGCTGGCGTTGAGGTTCACGCCTGGACGAATAATGCCCATGCAGTTCGGCCCTACGATGCGAAGCCCGCCGTCCTTTGCGATGTGCCGAATCTTTTCCTCTATCTTCCGGCCCGCTTCACCGACCTCCTTGCCCCCCGCCGAAATGATAACGGCGCCGCCGACCTTTTTTTCGACGCATTCGCCGACGATATCGGCCACGCTGGGCATCGGTGTGGCGATAACCGCCAGGTCCACGTCCGTCTCCAGGGCGGAAACCGATGCGACGCAGGTCTGTCCGTGGCTGATTTGGTAGTTGGGATTGACCGGCAGCACGGTTCCGGAAAACCGGCCGCCGACAAGATTTTTCATCAACGCGTTGCCGATGGTGCCTGTCTTTTCGCTGGCGCCCACCACCGCGACTTGGCGCGGGTTAAAGATGCGTTTCAGATTGAATTGGGCCATTTTGTATCCTTGTCCGGCGAAGGGTCAACGGGTCACACCCGTCTTCGTCCTTGAAGCACCTGGATCAGCATCACGATGATGGCGATCACCAGCAGGGCATGAATGACGCCGCCCAATGTGGTGCCGGTCAATAATCCCAATCCCCACAGAACCAGGAGAATCACAAAGATTGTCCAAAGCATGTCAAGCTCCTTTCCAAGACCGCCCTTCTTCCCTTAATGGCGTCTATCATCACTTCTTGACAGTCTTTTTGATCCTTCCGATCATTCCTTGCAGTCTACCGGTTTTACCTTCCACCCGGCCTTGTGCCTCCAGGGTCGGATTCCTGGTCACTTTCCCGGCAATCTCCTTGACCTTGCCCTTCACTTGGTGCCATGTGCCTTCGACATTGTCCTGGGTGCTTGATTTCATGGCAGACCTCCTGTTGAATAACGGTGGTACTGAAGTTCCCGTGCAAAGACCGATGGGGCTTTTTTCGGAACTTATCTTAATTCTCCACCGGTTGAAGATTGATTAGCCGGTAAGAGTCGATTTTCGGACGGCGCGAATGTCGGGCCAACGCGGAAATGAATTCGAGAACCACGGCATCACGATCGTCAGAGGGCGGTGATACTGCGGTCGCCAGCGGTTCACAGGCAGCGCCATCGCGTATCGGAAGATGAAAGAGGATGCGGACGGAAATCGGCTTGCCGATATCTTCTACTGCTAGGATTATTCAATCTTTGTGCCAGATACCCGTCGCTCTCGGCAACGATACCCATCTTTTTGATATTTTGGCGTATTTTGCTAAACAAACATTCATGGGGCATCGTTAATCGCCATCGAAAAAGGGTCATATTCAACCGGTGGTCATATTTGACCTTTCGTGATGGTTGCGACTTCGGCCATCGCGTCTTTTAGCTTATCCTCATCCGCAAGATAGTAATGACGTACAGGCTTGAGATCAGAATCAAGCTCGTAAACCAAAGGAATTCCCGTAGGGATATTGAGTTCAATAATTTCTTTGTCCGTAATGTGGTCCAAATACTTGACGAGTGCCCGAAGGCTGTTGCCATGTGCAACGATGAGAAGCCTTTTGCCTGATCTTATCTCTTTGGATAGTGTTTCGTTCCAGCACTCGATGACCCTTTCAACGGTATCTTTCAGACACTCAGTTTTGGGAAACGCTGCGCATAACCGGCCAAAAAAGGCCGGGACACAAGACGTGAAATCCAACAATTATGTTAACCCCGGCCTTTTTGGTCTGCGCTCATGCGATTGTTCGTAAGCCCTCAATCCTCGTTTTTAAATCTGGCTTACTTTTTGGTTTCTTCCTTACTTCCTTTCTTTCCTCCAGTCATCGGACCTTGACCAGGGCTGTTGCCCTTGCCCTTGCCCTTGCCTTTACCATGACCGTCTCTCGGTCCCTGACCTTTGGGTCCCGTTCCATCTTTATTTGGCATATTTCTCACCTCCTTTACATGACATTCGCCACATCCTCCGTGACATTGGGCGTGTACTTCCTGAAATTATCCTTGAACATTTTCACAAGACGCGTTGCCGTCTCATCATACTTCTTCTTGTCCGCCCAGGTATTGCGAGGGTTGAGCACCTCGCCGGGCACTCCGGCGCAGCTGGTGGGGATATCCAGCCCGAAGAAGGCGTCCTTTTCAAAGACACCGTCATTCAGTGTGCCGTTCAAGGCGGAATCGACCAGGGCTCGGGAGTACGCAATCTTCATGCGGGAACCAACCCCATAGGAACCACCGCTCCAACCGGTATTCACCAGCCAGCAGGTGACCTTGTGCCTGGCGATCTTGTTGCGCAGCAGCGCGCCATATACGGCCGGATCAAGCGGCATGAACGGATCGCCAAAACAGGTGGAAAAGGTGGCCGACGGCTCGGTTACACCGGCCTCTGTTCCGGCCACTTTGGCGGTATAGCCGGAGAGGAAGTGAAACATGGCCTGTTCAGGCGTCAGGCGGGCGATCGGAGGCAATACGCCGAAGGCATCGCAAGTGAGCATGATAATATTGGCGGGGTGACCGCCACAGCCGCTTTTTACGATATTGGGGATGTGCGTCAGCGGGTAGGAGGCGCGGGTATTTTCGGTAAAGGCGTCATCCGCCAGGTCAACCCGGCGGGTATGGGGATCAATGGCCACATTTTCCAGAACAGTACCGAAGCGACGGGTCGTCTCATAGATCTCCGGCTCGGCTTCCTTGGAGAGATTGATGATCTTGGCATAACAGCCGCCTTCGAAGTTGAAGACCCCCTTGTCATCCCAGCCATGCTCGTCATCGCCGATCAGGGAGCGATTCGGATCGGCGGAGAGGGTCGTTTTCCCGGTGCCGGACAGGCCGAAGAAGATGGCGGTATCACCGTTTGGCTCCGCATTGGCGGAACAGTGCATGGTCATGATCTTCTTTTCTACCGGCAACAGATAGTTGAGCGTGGTAAAGATCGCTTTCTTGATTTCTCCGGCATAGCTGGTGCCACCGATGATAATCATTTTGCGGGCAAAATAGATGATGATGAAAGCTTCGGAATTGGTGCCGTCCATGGAGGGGACGGCGTGGAAGTCCGGCATCGCGATGAGGGTGAATTGGCGCGTGTGGTTTTGCAGTTCCTCCTGCGTTGCTTGAATGAACATGTTGCGGGCGAAGAGAGAATGCCATGCTTTTTCAGTAGTGACACGGATCGGCAGGCGGTGATCCTTGTCGGCGCCGGCAAAGCAGTCCTGCACGAACAGGTCGCGGCCCTGCATATAGGCGCACATCCGTTTGTAGAGTTCATCAAACTTTGCCGGATCGAAGGGATGATTGACATTGCCCCAGGCGACGTTGTCGTGGCAGCTTGGCTCGTCGACGATAAACTTCTCGTTGGCGGCCCGTCCGGTATAGTGCCCGGTTTTGACCGCAACAGCTCCCAAATGGGAAAGAAGTCCTTCGCCGCGTATCACGATTTGTTCATAGAGTACCGATGTCGGCGGTGTCCAGTAAATAAGGTTGGCCTTGTTGATTCCATCTGCCTCAAGTCCCGTACCTCTGGTGATGTCGTTGAGTTTCATTATCCCGGTCTCCCTGTTAATTGTACCTCGACGTTGTGTTCCCGCCGGTCGTCAATAAGGGGAATCGACTTGTCGGGTTGCTTGACGCCGTCAACGGTCACCTTTGCCTCGCTTTTGATTCCGTCCGTCTGTCTGACCGTGATGTGGTAGACCGTTTCCCGATATCGGTAGTGCACCTTAAAGCTCTCCCAATCCTCATGAAGACAGGGGGTTATCGTCAGTTTGTCTACTTCCAGCCTCAAACCCAGCAGCGATTCCACGATCAGCCGGTACATCCAGGCGGCCGATCCCGTGTACCACGTCCAGCCGCCCCGGCCCGTATGGGGGGAAACCGCATAAACGTCGGCGGCAACCACGTAAGGCTCCACTTTGTAAGTGGCCGCCTCCTCAGCCGAGCGGGCATGGTTCACGGGGTTGATCATGGCAAATAATTCCCACGCGCGTCGATTGTCCCCCAAACGGGCGAACGCCATCGCCGCCCAAATGGCCGCATGCGTGTACTGTCCGCCGTTTTCTCTCACGCCGGGGACGTACCCCTTGATGTAGCCGGGATTCAGCTCTGACTGATCGAAAGGCGGATCCAGGAGTTGGACCAGCCCGTCCTCGCGCCGAACGAGACGCGTGTCCACCGCTTCCATGGCCATTCGTGAACGCTCATGATCTCCCGCCCCCGAAAGGACGGACCAGCTTTGCGCAATCGAATCAATCTGGCATTCGGGATTTTTCGACGACCCAAGCGGAGTGCCGTCGTCGAAGTAGGCGCGGCGGTACCACCCGCCATCCCATCCATTCTGTTCGAGATTCCGTCGCAGCCCGGCTGCCTCCTTCTGGCAACGTTCGACCATGGACCGGTCGCTCCGCGCCGAGGCAAGCTTCGTGAACTGCATGAGCACGTCATAAAGAAAAAACCCCAACCAGACGCTTTCTCCCTTGCCGTGTTCGCCCACCAGGTTCATGCCGTCGTTCCAGTCACCGGAGCCGATGAGGGGTAGGCCGTGTTCACCGAATGTGAGTTTGTTCAGGATCGCGCGAACACAGTGTTCATAAAGACTCGCCACCTCTTCGGTGCGCTCGGGCAGATCATAATAAGAGTCCTCATCCGCTTTTACCGGGCGGCCTTGGATGAAAGCGACGGACGCATTCAACACGCCGGTGTCTCCGGTGGCCAGGACATAGCGGCACGTCGCCAGCGGCAACCAAAGGCTGTCGTCCGAACAATGTGTGCGCACCCCCCGACCCGTCGGAGGATGCCACCAGTGCTGAACGTCTCCTTCCACGAATTGATGGGCCGCGCATAGAAGAAGGTGATCTCTCACAAGATGCGGCCTGGCATGGATGAGGGCCATTACATCCTGCAACTGATCACGGAAACCAAAGGCACCCCCCGACTGGTAGGTCGCGCTGCGCGCCCAAAGGCGGCATGCCAGGGCCTGATACAACAGCCAACCGTTGGCCAGCATGTTGAGGCTCGCATCGGGTGTTTCCACATGCACCGCGCCGAGCGTGTGTTCCCAGTGCCGCCATAAGGTTTCGAGCGCATCGCGCGCAGCGGTTGATCCGCGAAACCGATTGACCAGTTTCCTGGCATCGTCGTCGTTTTGCCCGACGCCAAGCCTGAAGACGATTTCACGCGTTTGACCGTCAGACAGATCGAAGGCGACCTGGATTGCGCCGCAGGGGTCCAGTGCGGCCCCCAACTTGCCGGAAAGGCGCGTTCGCATCATCGCCGCCGGACTTTGCAGCGACCCGTTCCGCCCGACAAATTCCGCCCGATCACCGGTTACGGTGCGCGTCGGATCGTCTACGTCGAAAAAGGCAACCCGGTCGCGAAACTCTGTGTTGTAGGGGTTGCGTGCGAACAGAGCGCCGCTGTTCGGGTCCGTTTCGGTGATCACGTGCATGATCGTTTTCGGCCGCAGGTCGCCCAGGACCCATTCCACATATCCGGTAGCGGAGAGTCGACGGGATCGCCCGGACGAATTATGCACTTTGAGCACCATGAATTTGATCGGCGCATCCAGGGCCACATACACCCACAGTTCTGAGCGGATGCCGCGCTCGGTGTGCTCGAAGACACTGTAGCCGAAGCCGTGACGGGTGCCATACGGCGTTGCCCCGCGGCAGGGCAGCGGGGTCGGGGACCAGAAGTGGCCGCGCTCTTCATCGCGCAGGTAAAACGCCTCGCCCCCCGAATCCCCCACGGGATCGTTGCCCCAGGGTGTCAGGCGGAACTCGTGGGCATTTTCGCTCCAGGTGTAGGCCTGGCCGCTCTCCGAGATAACGCTGCCGAAATTCGGGTTGGCCAGCACGTTCACCCACGGTGCCGGCGTCACCTGCCCATGGGCGCTGCTAATGACATACTCGCGCCCATCCGGGGTGAATCCTCCCAGCCCGTTGAAAAAAATCAAATCATGACGAGGCAATGCCGCCACAGCCACAGGTTCGGAACGGTGGGTGCGGGTCGGGGTGAGGGGAGGCACTTTTATTTTCAACAGCGTGCGACCGTTGATCTGGTCCGCCAGCGACCCTCGACTGTCAGAGATGATGGCGCGGGCGACCGTTTGGATCAGGATACGCTCCTCCTCGGCGATCTGGTCGATGGCTCTCACGAAAATGCCCCCCGGCCGATCGATCAGGCTGGCGTCGGTGAATGCGCTGATGAGCCCCATGATCTGGTCGTGAAACAGTTGCCGGTAGCCGGCCTGCTCTTCGTTCCAGATGACCAGGTCCACGGCCAGTCCCTTCAGACGCCAGTAGGCGTGGGCCTGAACAAGTTGATGCACCAGGTCGATATTGGCCGGATCCTCGATCCGCAGCAGCACAATCGGCAGATCACCGGAGATGGTGTATCCCCAGAGACCGGATTGCCCCTGGTGATTTTTTAAAAGGACGCTCGGGTCGGCCCGTAGCGACGCATTGGCGTAGATGATCGAACCGGCAAGGCGCCCATAGAGTTGCGCATCGGCCTGGGAGGCATTGATCTGGCGCAGCAGCACCTGGCCATGCGTCCACGCCAGATCGAAAACACGGTCCGCGAGGCGTCGATCCCGGTATTTCTCCACCAGGCGCAAGGCGGCATCACGGGTTTCGCTGATGCCGGAGATGATGTTGATCGTGGCCGATTTTTCGGGAGCAAGCGTTATGCGATGGCGGATGGCGACGATCGGATCGAGCACCGAACCCTCGCTGCCCGATAGCGCTCCCGTAAAAAAGCCGGCGCCCCCGACCATTGCCTGTGGATTGGCGACGGTGTTGCCGCGGCCGATGAACTGCATGCGATCGGTCCCATAGGAGACGTCTTCGATCTGTGCCCCGTGCACGGTCATCAGGTGCAACATCCAGGGCGCCTGCTCGGCCTGGGAGCGGGGCCGGCGTGTGCACAGGATGGCTTGCTGCCGGTGGAGGATCTCGGTCTGCACAAAGAGGTTGCTGAACGCTGGATGCAGTGCATCGGCAGCAGGCGGGGCCAGAACCACCTCCGCGTAACTGGTCACATCGATCGTCCGGCGCGTCCGCGCACGGTTGGTGATGCGCACGCGGCGCAGCTCGATGTCATCCTCGAGCGAAACCGCGATTTCGGTATGGGTGTCATAGTCGTGGTCGCGGCAGCGAAACTCGGCTCGCCCTTCCGAGAAGATCGCTTCAAAATGGTCGCATCGATTGAGCGTCGGCTGACATGCCGTCGTCCAGAATTCCCTGCTGGCCACGTCGCGGATGTAGCAGAAGGTGCCCCAGTTGTCGCAGGTACCGTCTTCGCGCCAGCGGGTGACGGCGAGGTCCTTCCATCGGCTGTATCCACCGCCGGCATTGGTGACCATCACGTGATATCGGCCGTTGGAGAGCAACTGCACTGCCGGGTTCGGCGTGTCGGGGCTTGTGAAAACGCGTATCGGCGTCTCCGGAACGCCGGTCGCCACATGGTGTTCCGAGATTTCCGTGGTGTGGGCATAGAACGTTGTCGCCTTGGGAATTCGCTCCTGGAGCAGCAGCATGGTCGCCCGGAACGAGGGAACCGACGCGAAGCGCTCCTGCATCGGGCGGTTCAGGAGCAGATGGGCCAAAGAAAGAAAGCTCATGCCCTGGTGATGGGCCATGAATGAGCGGACTACGGTGTTCGATTGTCCGTGCGGCAGGCGCGACGGCGTGTAGTCGACCGCTTCGTAGAAGCCATACCGGGCTTCGAAGCCTTCGGTGGCAAGGCGTTCAAGGTTCGCGCAGGCCTCCCCGGGGGCCACCATCAGCGCCAGGGCCGAGGCATAGGGCGCAATCACCAGATCCTCGGCGAGCCCGCGTTTGAGCCCCAGGCCGGGGACACCGAAGGCGCGGTACTGGTAGTTGAGATTCACATCGACGGCATTGTACCCACATTCCGAAATGCCCCACGGCACACCGCGCTTTTTCCCATACGCGATCTGTCTATCCACCGCCGCCTTACAGGTTTGGTCCAACAAGGTGCGTTCGTAGGTCGGCATCACCATGAGCGGCATCAGGTATTCGAACATCGAGCCGCTCCAGGACAGCAGGATCGGTTCGCCACCGGCGATGGTGAGCAGACGTCCCAGGGCGAACCAGCTCTCCTGCGGCAATTGTCCCTGTGCAATCGCCACAAAACTGGCAAACCGCGCTTCCGAGGCCAGCAGATCGTAGAAACTCGCATCCCGCCGCTGTTCGCCGACATTGTAGCCGATAGCCAGCAGATGAAGCTTCTCGTCGAACAGAAAATCGTAGTCCATGCGGGCGAGTCCGTCGCATTGCAGGGCGAGCCGCTTGATCGTCGCAAGTCTTGTTCGGGCGTGCCGGCCGGCTGTCGCGATGAGGCCTTGAAGTTCATTGAGCCAATCGGTCTCCTGCGGCGTCGCGGAAATGTTCAGTCGCTGCGCGATGGTCGCCTGGAGTTTGACGTCCAGGGCCGCCAGTTCCCGAAGCGTCGGGATCGCTTCGAGATCGGGAATGTCTTCGAGGCGCTTTGGAGACGACAAAAGCGCCGTCCACGGAGCCAGTAACGTCAGTTCGGCGAGAGCACCCCGGCATTGCCCGGCGAAGGCGCGGGACCACCACCGCAAGTGGCTCTCGGGGTTGGCATCGTCCGCTTCGATGCCGGCCACCAGTGCCGCAGCGGAGGTGGCCAGTTGATCGAGGCACTGCCGCGAAGCAGATAGCGTGGTGGGTTGGGAACGGGTCGCGGACGCCAGATCCTGTTGAAGCTGAGCGAGCCGGACCGGAGCGTAACCGCTCGGCATGGCGGTCGTGGCGTCCATGACATTCCCGAGGGTGTCGCTTAAACCTTCGAACACGCGCGGCCCCAGGATCTTGTGATCGGCAAGCGCCAGCAGACCCGGCTGCAATGTCAGCAGGTAGCCGGCCAGGTTCCCGCTGTCCACCGACGAAATGTAGCGTGGTGGAAGCGGTTTCAGCGATTGGGTGTCGTACCAGTTGTAGAAATGGCCCCGGTGTCGTTCCAGGGCTTGCATGGTGCCAAGTGCCTTCGTCGTCCGTTCAAGTAGTTGTGCAGCCGAAACGTAGCCGAAGTCGTACGCGGACAAATTGGCCAGCAACGCGAGGCCCATGTTGGTCGGCGATGTGCGATGTGCGACCACGGGCGTGGGATGCTCCTGAAAATTGTCCGGCGGGAGCCAATGATCTTCCGGGCCGACGAAGGTCTCGAAATACGCCCAGGTTTTTCGGGAAAGCTTGCGCAAAAAGAGGGTCTGATCCGTTGTCAGTCTTTCCCGGCGCCGGGGTAGCGGTTGACTGATCCACCAGGCGATGACCGGAGAGGCAAACCAGAGGCCCAGGATGGGTCCCGCTATGCCAAGCGCGGCCGGTCTTGAAACGGTCAAATAAGACAGGACGACAGCGGAAAAGAGGGGGGCGAACCACATCGTTCGCCAAGAGGCGGCGAGGTCCGTGCGGCCCTGGCCATCCGAGTCGTCCGATGAATCCCATTGGAGCAGTCGCTGGTGTGTAATCAGCAGCCGCCAGCCGGTGCGCACCATCGCATCCATACTGAAAAACGCTTCGTAGGGCAGGCAAACGAATGTGAATCCTGCCTGAACGAGATGCCGGCCAGCCGAGACCAACTCGGCCGCAAGGTGCTGACCCGGCGTCACGTCGGCCGGCTTGCGAAATGCATTCAGGGCCGCGGTGATCAACGCCGGAATCACAAAGATGCCGATCACCGCCAAAGTCCAGAACCCATAGGCCGGCAGCACCGTCCAGCCCAACAGCAGCAGGAGGGTCAACGCCGCGGCCATCAGGCTGCGCCGCAGGTTGTCGAAGATCTTCCAGCGCGATAGCATCGACAGGGGGTTTTTGCTCTGACGTGCATTGGGAATGGGAATATCCGGCAACAGCCAGCGGGCGATCTGCCAATCGCCGCGAATCCAACGATGGCGTCGGCTCACATCCGCGCTGTAGTGCGATGGGTATTCCTCATAGAGCTGCACATCGCTGAGCAGCCCGGCCCGGGCGTAGCAGCCTTCCAGAAGATCGTGGCTGAGGATCCGGTTGTCGGGGAAACGTCCGGCCAATGCCCGTTCGAAGGCATCCACCTCATAGATGCCCTTGCCGATGAACGAGCCTTCGCCGAACAGGTCCTGGTAAACGTCCGAAACGGCGCGCGTGTAAGGATCGATACCGTGATCGCTGGCGCACATGTGCGCATAGCGGGACCGGTTCGCACCGGAGAGGCTCGCCGCCACCCGCGGCTGAAGAATCCCGTACCCCGCAACGACACGTTGCCGGCTTTCGTCGTAGCGCGCACGGTTAAGCGGGTGCGCCATGGCTGCCACAAACTGCCATGCCGAATCGCGTACCAGTTGGGTGTCGGTATCCAGGGTGATGACATACTTTACGTTCGATAAAACCCTGGTTTCGCCGACGACAAGCGCGAAGCGATTATCCGCTTCGATATCCGCCCCGCCGCGCAGTAACCAATTCAAATCCGTAAGTTTTCCGCGTTTGCGCTCATACCCCATCCAGATCCGGTCCTGCGGATTCCATCGGCGCGGGCGGTGAAACAGGAAGAACCGGTCGCCATCCGGACTCCGGTATTTGCCATTCAGTGCTTCGATTCCCTGCCGCGTCAGCCGCAGCAGCGGTTCGTCTTCCGGCAAAGATTCTTCGACTGCGTCGTGGAAATCGGTCAGGAGGCCGAAATGCAGGTGGTCGTCCCGATTGGCCAGGAAGCGAACTTCCAACGACTCGATCAGCTCCTCGATGTTTTGAGCGCTCGTGAGCATCGTCGGGACCACAATCAGCGTTCGCAATTCCGACGGGATCCCCTGGGAGAAATCCATGCGCGGCAACGGACGCGGCGTCGCCATTGCCGTTGCCAGATAGTTCACCAAGGCGATCGCCAATTGACTGGTGCACAGGAGCAAGAGCAGCCCGAGCAGCACGAGTGCCCACCCCTGCAACCCGCCTGCATATGCCTTTGCCGCGAGGCATGCGGCGAAAATCACCGTCAGCAGCAGGATGGTGCCGCCATACAACAACAACGGATGCCTGCGGCTGACCTTGCGTAAGCCCTCGGCAGGCGATACCCGCATCTCCACTATTCGTTCGAGTTGCGTCAGCCCCTCGTCGATCAGGTAATACCCGACATGTGCCGCGCGGTCGTCGCCGCCTTTGTTGACAGCACTTGCCTGCGCCAACTGAATTGCTTGGCGCGCGATTTCGCTCTCGGAATGGGGGCTGTTCTTGGCAATCTTTTCCACGACATGGCGGTAGCGGTCCCGGGTGGCAAAATCCATTTTGTCATAAACGTCGCCGGGATCCTCTCCCAGGGTCCGCTGGACAACGCTCATCGTTTCGACGAACTCACGCCAGTCCATCGCGCCCATGAAACGGAGGCTGCCGATGCTGTTACTCATCGAGACCTGGTCGGCGGCCTGTTGCTGGTTCTCCGAACGGACCAACTGCTCGGTCGTCAGGCCGACCGCGGACAGCTGCTGTTCAATCCAGGTTAGCGGCAGGGCCAGCGCGTGGCCCTGGGCTTGCAGGCGGCGCGTGAGCTCCGCAACGAAGGCACTCGTCATGGGGGGGGCCGAGCGTGCCATGTCGGCGACTGACAGAATCAGGCGATTGGGGTCTTTCTCAAGGGTCTCCGTCAACAGGTCGGCCCAATAGGCGGCACGGTTTCGTTCTGTCCTGTCGGCGGCGATCCGGGCGACAACCCGCCGAATATTCTCGATCAGGGCGAGGCGCAACATGATGGGGATGGCCCACAATTCGCCAAGTTTGAGGATGCTCACCGTTTGGTAGGCGGTGACGAAACTGCTGAGATTCTCCGGATCCGCACGCCCATCGCCGTGCGCGATAATCTCCACGGCAATGTCGTATACGCGGGGAAGTCCGGCCAAGGGCGCGTCCAGCAGGATCGGCAGTTCCCAGCTGTAGCCCCTGGGCAGGTGGCGCCTTGCCATTCGAATCTGTTCTTCGATCAAATAGAAGTTGTCGAGCAGCCATTCCCCGGCAGGCGCAATCCGGTGCTTGGCCTTAAGGGCCTCTGTTAATAGGTTGCGGGCTGCAATCAGGACACCTTCATTTTCCGTCAGACGCGGCAGCAGTCGGTCCGATGTGTGTCCAGAACTCAGCTTGTGGGAGTTCGCCAGCGCAACCCCGTGCAGCTTCATCTGGTCGCTGTTGAACAGTTCCGTTCTCAACGGCGGCTCTTCGCCGGCGACCTCTTTTAGCGGGTCGGTTCTGCGTAGATAGGCCAACCAATGAAAGAGGGTTCTCCGAACCGTTTCGCTGCTCAGTTTCATTCTTGATCGCTCCTTCTGGCGTTTTCCCAATGAGCGTTCTTCGCAGGCAGGCAGGCACTACGGGCAGGAAGGGAGAGGATGAAGGAACGCTCAGGGAAATCGTGGTTCAGGAGCCCTTGACGACAAGGCCGTTTTCGACCGATTTCACATCCTTGACACCTTGGGCGATTTCCATTGCCCTGTCGGCACTTTGCTGGGAATCGACGTCGCCGCTCAGGGTGACCACGCCGTCTGTGGTGACCACGTTGATCTGGGAGACCTTAAGCAACGTGTCACCCAAAATCTCCGCCTTGATCTTGGCGGTGATAGCGGCATCGCTCATGTATTCTCCGGCCTTTTCGGCGCTTTCGCTTACCGCTTCCTTGGCCCCTTCCATTTTTTCGCCTACTTTTTCAGCGGCTTGATCAACTTTTTCCCCGGCCTTTTCAGCGGTCCCCTTTTGTTCACAACCGGCAAATGCGAGAAAAAACGATAATAGAACAACGATGATGAAACCTCTGTGTGATAGACTCATTTTCAATCCCCTTCCTCGAAAGATGCATAATTGCGTAAGTTATGAAAATTGGCCCACTACTTTACGATCAGATCGTTCTTGACGGATTGGACCCCCTTGACGCTAGACGCGATTTGGCCGGCCTTATCGACGGCCTGCCGGGAATTGACAAAGCCGCTCAGTTGAACGATGCCCTTGTAGGTCTCGACACCGATCTGGAAGGACTTGAGAAAATCATCCTCTACCAATAGCGATTTGACTTTGGTCGTGATGACCGAATCGTCCACGTACTCCCCCGTGCTTGACTGTTTGGAGGTCGATGCACAGGCCACCAAGGCGGCGACAAACATGATAAGTACCCAATAGCCCACAACTCTACGTCTCGTTTTCATCGTCCTTACTCCTTTTAAGTGTATGTCTCGCCTTGTCCGGCGAAGCGTCAACGGGTCACCCCCGTCTTCGTCCCTTGTACCTGATTTCATGGTTGTTCTCCCCTTGGAATGGGGACCCTGGCAGGCACGAATGGCTTTGCCGGTCCAAGGGCGATCTTTGTACCGGTATTTACGAAATGTTATTACTTCAATCTTTGTGCCAGGTTTCCGATATGCAGCGTAATGTCACCCATTGTGCTGATTCTTAAGCACAACTTGTTTGAAAAACGTTTACAGGGCAGCCACTGACCGCCCCCTAAAAGAGGTCATATTTAACCGGTGGTCATATTCGACCTACTTTCAGCGGTTCTTTAGGTATCCTTGGTGGTGGTGATTTAGGCGGGATCAATCCTTTTCGCGCAGGGCCATTTGGGATAGGCGATCCAAGTCTGCGTCCGTTACCGTTGGAAGAAAGCGCTTTCGATAAAGCTCGTCGTGCACGATATTTACAACGGCAACCAGGGGTGCGGCGAGCAAAACACCCAGTACCCCGAAGGCGGCGACACATAAAAGCATGGAAAAGATCACCGCCACCGGGTGAAGCTTCATGCTACGGGCCATGATCAGGGGGCAGATTACATTGTTTTCTAAGACCTGCACGGCGAGGTACGCGAGCAAAACCCATAACGGCACCATGCCTCCTTCCCCCATGGCGAACAAGAGGGCCGGCACTGCGCTCAGGATGGGTCCCAGGTAGGGAATCGCTTCCAAGAGTCCCGCGATCACTCCCAGCACCAAGGCATCCAAAATGCCGAAGAAGAGACACATGAGGAGAAATACCAACACGCCGACTGTCAGCATCGCTAGCAGTGTCGCAAATGCCCAGGTGGGAACAAATCTTCCAACCCGTTGCAGGATGGTCAATGTCTGTTCATGGTGGCGTTCGGGTACAGTCAAAAAAATCGCGCTGAAAATCGGGCGTGGGTTCATTAGCGTAAAGATTACGCCGAAGAAGACCGTCACCAAAACGACCAGCATCTGAGCTGTGTTGAACGCAACTGCTGTGAAACTGCCGACCACACCCTGAATCATCTGGCTCAACCTGGAACGAATGGATTCCGATTCTTTCGTAATTTTTGGCGGGGCCGGTTTAATGATTTGTCGCGCGGCTTCGGGTTTGACATCATCTGTCGCGGTCCGGGCAATTTCAGTGGTGACTTCCGTCTGGAGTTTTTCCTCGGAAAGCACTGCTTGTTGCTCCATTTTGATCAGGGGCTTTTGGAGACGTTCCCAGTAAGCGGGCAACCGTTCCGAGAGCTTGGTGATTGCGACATTCATCGGTCCGAAGAAAGCCCAGCCCGTCAGGGCAATTACCACAACCAATGCCGACACGATCAGCCCCGTCGCGCTTTTTCTTCCGGCCTTCAAAGCCCGCATCCTCGAGATCACCGGATTGACGGCGAGCGAGATCAACAGAATCATCAGAAACGAAAACAGAATAGGAGACAGCAGCGAGAACGTTTGGATAAACGCAAATAGCGCCGCTCCCAGTATCAAATAGGGCCCAAGACGCTTCTGTATCCGAGGACTCGACATTTTGTTTTCAGACGGATTTCGGCGCATTTCAGAATCAATTATGTTTCGGTCATTTTACAATTGGTTGAGTTAGAGCAATATAACGGTTGAGCTCAACGCGTTTCTTTGTCGGCTGGAGCGCCTCGTTAGGCGAAGCAACCCTGAAAGGGTGTGCTTGATCGTAGAACAAAAAATGTAGCGCTTGCAGATTATGAAGTGCTGATAGACCCAGGATACTCCAGAACGACCCGGTACGCATCCATCCCGCGACTGAGGAATGCCTCTGCTGAGCCCCAGAGATACAGTCGAAAACGACGATAAAGCACGTCTCCCCAGCGGTTGATAATTTCATCCCGAGCGGCTTCCAGATTCTCAGCCCAGGCCTTGCAGGTGAGGTAGTAATTTCGCCGGTCGTTATAGACCTCCAACACCTCCCACGGGCTTTTCGCCACTTCGGCCAGGAACGCGTGCAGGCAGAAGTAGGCATGGTCGCCAGGAAAGATGTAGCGGGACACGAAAGTGGGCTTGGAATACTTTTCGCGGAAGGCGCTGGCATCGAGGTAGACGCGCCCTCCGGGTTTCAGTAACTTCTGAAGATGCCGCAGCACGGCCGGATAGTCGGGCAGGTGCTCCATCACCCCGAGAATGACAATGGCATCGTAAGGAGCGGGGGAACGGTGCTCCCAGAAGTCCTGGTTGAGCACGCTGCAGGGAAGGTGTTGCTTTGCTATCAAGTCGGTCAGAAAGTTCATGGACTGCTGTGAAATGGTCAAGGAAGTGACCTGAATGCCGCGTCGTCCGGCATGTTCTGTGAAACTGCCCCAGCCACCCCCAACATCCAGGACGCGATCTCCCGATTTCAGCCGGCAGGCGTCGATGGCAAAATCAAGTTTGCGTCGTTGGGCGGTTTCCAGGCTCTCATCGTCTCTTTTGAAAACGGCTTGCGAATAGCAGCGGGTCGGGTCCATGAACTTGAGATAAAATTCGTTGCTGAAGTCATAGTGCCCTGCAATGGCCTGCCGGTCGGTCCGCACCCGGCCGACAAAGTATGGCGCAATTCGCTGCCACAGGGTGTGCAGTGGATGGCGGTCGCTCAATAGCCCGCGGAGACTGGCAAACCCCAGCATGTCACCAGCAACATCCAAGCTGCCGGCCATGTAGGCTTCACAAATCTTCACCTCATCCAATTTGAGCAGCGCCGCCAGGCCCTGACGATCCTGCACCAGGATCTTGACTGAGGGGTCACCTTTTCCCAGACGATAGACGCGCCCGCCCCATAGCTGGATCTCAATCGGGAGCCGTAGCTTGTCGGCGATCCGTTTTTGAATCCGCTGTAAGATTCTGTCATAACGCGTGGCCAATGAAACCTCGGAAATTTGTTCCATCTTTTATTCTTTCAGAAAATGCTTCTTCAGCCGAATCTGTGGGTAGAGGGACTCTTCTAACAACTCCTGGTTTAGATCACCGTTATTCCATAAGATTATTCTTCTACTGTTTTCTCAAAAACGCTTATTTCATAGCTTTCTCATTCAATGAAAACATGTTGACAATCGTTTTGACAATTTCGCCAATCACCAGGGCATACTTTGCCAGATAATCAGCGGTCTCATTGATCGTCAATACGGTATCGGTGGTTTCATGAGAAATGGTTCTGATGGCCTCACCCGCCTCACCAACGCTTTTTTTGACCTCTTCGCTGATTCTTGCGGTATTCTCTGAGATCGCATTAATGTTGGGAATGATTTGATTTAAATGATCTTGGTTTCTTTGCAGCGTGGCTGAAGCCACTTTAATCAAACCATTAATGTTTTTCAGCGTCACGATGGCGTATCCACCGGCCACGACAATTAGTGCAAAAACGATGAATATGCCCAATTCATTCAAAGTAATGGATCCTTGCATAGGGCGGTCCTTTTTTGCATTTTGAAAATTAATTATTATCAAACGCTATTCATTGGCTTCTTTTTTCTTATCTTCATTTGATTTTTTCAAAGTTTCTTTTACGGCCTCAACGCCTTTTTGACCGGCTTCGCGCAAACGAGAGCCTTTTTCCGCGGCTGAGGCCGATATTTTGGCTTTGGTCGCGGACACATTATCTTTAAAATGCTTCACGGTTTCGCTAGTTTTATCAACAATGATTTGCCGGGTTTCTTGGCCTGATTTGGGGGCGAACAGGATTCCGGTCGCAACCCCCACTGCGGAGCCGATGCCGACCCCTATGACCATATTTTTAGTCCTGTTTCGTCGCAGATCCATTGCTCGCGAACGCCTGGCTTTTTTCACTTGATTTGCCAATTCATTTAAAATCATGATGGATCCTCCTATTTTGATGATGTTCGCCAACATCGTTGAATCCCCCCTTTTGCTAAATTTCGAAAGTTCAGCAAACTTTTCTGCCGTCTTTCAGATCGAGTTTTTGGACTGCGGTAACAGTTCGCCTCCCTTGTAGTCGTTTACCCAGGCAAAAAGGCGGCCCCTCGTGGCCGCCAATCGCCAATGTAAAGTCCCAAGATGCGAGAAACAGCACCGAAGCACCTACCGTCGTCTTTTCCAATAGAAGCCTCCGCCCCCGAACAATAGAACCAACACTACGATGAGAATGATGAGACCTGTCGTACTCATGGCAATTTCCTTCCTTTAATTTGTTGCCTTTTTGGTAGTTCCCGGAATACATTTTCCGAGCGATTCAGTTTTAGTACTCTTTATGCTTCTACTAACTACAATTTATGTGCCAGACATCCAACATTTCGCGTCTTGTCGCCTAACACTTAGATTTATTAGAATAATCAGTTAAAATATCATTTACATGGCGGTCATTAACTGCCGTATGAGAAGGGTTATATTTAACCACTGGTCATATTTGACAATTTTTGGTTTCTTTAAATAATGATAGTCGATTTGTAATCGCAGCTTCCCCGGACGCGGAACGGTTGCAGAAGTAGTGATGTTTAGCGGCTTCGCTCTGGTTGGGTGTCTTTTCTGTTCCACAATTATGGGCTCCGGTCCTTCCTTCTGGAAGAAACCTGCAAGAGATTCTCTCCTTGTTTCAATAGTATTGCTTGCCGTGCCTGTTCCTCGATGACGACGGCTTCGCTGTATAGGCCGGCTTCCGCTTTCGTGGACACTACATCGAGTTCTTTGTGCGGCGATTCAGCAAGGAGCCGCTTTGTTGGCATCGCACCGTCTGCATCGGCCGCTTTCCCGTCGAGCACGGTAACGGGGACGCCCTGAGGAAACACAACCTCTCGGGCCTCGTCGGGCATCGAGATGCCATGTTTCTGAAAGGCCCGTTTCACCAGCCGGATCACCGAAGAGCGCACCTTCAACCAACTGTGTTCGCGGCCGTCGAGCCAAAAGTAGATGCGTAAGTTAACCGTAGACCTTCCCAGGCTGTCCGCCAATACCGAGGGCTCGGGGTCGTTCAGAACGGCGGGGTGGTCCGCCAGCACTTTCCGTGCTATCTCCTGAGCCTCGTTGATCGCATCGTCATAGCCGATGCCGACGACAAAGTCCTCCCGCCGGTTGGAGTTGGTCGTGAAGTTGGAGAGGTTGCTCTTGTAAACCATGGCGTTTGGGATTTGCACGAGATTCCCTTCGAGGGTCATCAAGATCGTCGTACGCATGTTCAACTGCTGCACGTACCCTGTCACACCGGACACCTCGACCAAGTCGCCGGTCTCGAACGGCCGCTGCAAGCTGAGGAAGATGCTGGCCAAAAAGTTCTCGGTGATTTCCCGGAATGCGATACCAACGACCAGACCGATCAGGCCTGTGCCGCCGACCACCGTCAATGCCAGTTGAGTCAGGCCAGAGACTCTCAGAATGAGATAGGCCCCGCAGAGAAAAACGAGCATGCCTGCCCCACGAGCGATCACATTTTGCAGGAGTTTCGTCCTAATCCGTCGGCGAAGAAACGCCAGGGCTCCTCTGGTTGCCAGCATGCCGGCGCCCACCGATAGCGATAGGATGAGCAGTCCAAACGCAATAAAGGGAAGCAAGCGGATGACGTCGTGCCATAATAGCAACAGCCCGCTCCACGCCGGACGGAAGTCCCATACCGGAGGCTCGAGTACCTCCATCCGGTTGGCCACGGCGACAACGTCCTGGGTGTTGCGTGCAAGATCGCCGGCCCATTTCTTGAGCTCATCGGATTCCACCTGGCCGTTGAGAAAAACGACTCCTTCCTCAACACGGACTTGTGGGTCGATGAACCAGTCAGTGGCATCCAGGACATTCTGGAGTCGCTTGCGAATTTCTTCATCGCGCGCAACCGGGTTTACGTCCACCTTCGCGGGTGCCGGAGAGAACTCTTCTTTGGCGGGAGTGGTCAGTTTCTGCGGTTCGCCGGCCTGGCCGACGGGTTCCTGTGCCATGGCCGCCGAGATCAGCGCGCTGCACACAGAACCGAGCAGCACCGCCCACAGAACCAGTTTATAGCCGCGATAGGCTGAGCGCTGCACGGGGACCCCTTTCCCTTAGAACCGGCAGGCCTCGGTTTTCCCGTCGGTGCTTGCATGCCGACTTCTCGATATGTCCGCCAAACGCGTACCTCATCGCGGACAACTGCTTGCCGGAAAATTCCGCTTGGCCGCACGAGGTGTCTCGGCCGATATTCGGAGCGGCGCGAGTTACATCGTGCGGACGACGGATTGATAATCAAGGATTACCGGATCCTTCACTCCCCACTATGAAATGTACTGATTTAAATCCTTTTCCAATGAATCGAGCCTGCGGGTGATGTCGGCTTGCTCCTCGTATGTCGGGTATCGCCCTCCTTCCGTCATTCGCAAATATTCTCGGCGGATAGAGTCCAGACGGTATTGGTATTCATCCTCCTCTTTCTGAGGCAAACGTCGGTTGATTCTTCCATCATCGATTCTTTTTTGTAAGGCGGCAATCCTCTCCCCATTGTTGTATTCTTCAATTCTTTCAGGTCGCGCATACGCTCTGTCGATTTCCTCTTCAAGCGTATCCAGTCGGCGATTGAGTTTGTCCCACTCATCCCGGTACACTTTTTTGTCTCTTAGCTTGGTATAGTCTGTTCGGATACCTTTCAGCGTCGTCAAAAACATCTGTGACTGATCAGGGGTAAGCGTGCCGGTTTTCAACCCTTCCCCGATTTTTTCCTGGACCACGATCATCTTGTTCTCGGCGCTCCTTTCGGAATCAGGCCACGTTTGAGGCATCGTGGCGCAACTTGCAAGTAGCACCCCTATACAAACTGCTAATGCCGTCGATATGACTGTGCTTTTCATTTCGTCACTTCCTTTTTAGTGTATACCACGCCTTGTCCGGCGAAGGGTCGGCGGGTCACACCCGTCTTCGTCCTTGAAGCACCTGGATCACCACCACAATGATGGCAATGACCAGCAGGACATGAATGGCGCCGCCCATGGTGGTGCCGGTCAACAATCCCAATCCCCACAGAACAAGAAGAATAACAAATAGTGTCCAAAGCATGGTGGACTCCTTTCCCAGGCCGTCAAATTGCCTTTGACATGCGTCTATGTTTACTTCCCAACGACATCCTTGATCTCGCCGATCTTTTCCTGAACCTTCCCGTCAACATTTTCGGCCCTGCCTTCAGCCGCCAAGTCGCGGTTCCCGACTGCTTTTCCGGCGACCTCCTTGATCTTGCCCTTCACTTTGTGCAACGAGCCCTCTGCCTTGTCCTGGGTGCTTGATTTCATGGTAGACCTCCTGTTGAATAACGGTGGTACTGAAGTTCCCGTGCAAAAGACCGATGGGGCTTTTTTCGGAACTTATCTTAATTCTCCACCGGTTGAAGATTGATTAGCCGGTAAGAGTCGATTTTCGGACGGCGCGAATGTCGGGCCAACGCGGAAATGAATTCGAGAAACAAGGCATCACGAACGTCAGAGGGAGGTGATACTGCGGTCGCCAGCGGTTCACAGGCAGCGCCATCGCGTATCGGAAGATGAAAGAGAATGCGGACGGAAATCGGCTTGCCGATATCTTCTACTGTAGGATATTCAATCTTTGTGCCAGGTTTCCGATACGCAGCGCAATGTCACCCATTGTGCTGATTCTTAAGCGCAACTTGTTTGAATGGCATTCAGAGTGTGGTCAAGGACCGCCCCATAAAGAGGTCATATCTGACCGGTGGTCATATTTGGCCCTCTTTGCGGTTCCTCAAGTGCCCTTGGTGGCAGTGATATAGGCGGGATTTTTATTGATTCAGCTGTTTCTGCGCCTCGGCGTGACTGCGGCCGCCAAGCGACGTACCAGCTTCGCTAGCCGCTCCGACATGGGCAGGGATTTTAAGTCGTTCTTCCCATGGGGTTTCGATGCTGGTTTGGATTAGGGGGCCTCAGGCGATCGGCGCTGGCGTTGGTCTCTTGTGGGGAATGAATCGGAGGCACGCCTGCCCGGGTTTTTCAAGAATCATAATCGGACTCAATCGCCGTCCTTGGCAGCGGGCTGCTCTTCGGTTGTTTTTTCCTCTTCGCCCGATTCCAGCCGCAACAGCCGGGCATCGATGTCCGCCAGCAACTTCTCGTAAACCGCCTGGTCGAGAATGCCTTGCCGGAAGGCATCGGTCACATGGTTTTTTTCCGTGAGCAACAGATGCCGGCGGGCCCATTGGGATTCCTGGGCCACAATCGCCGTGCGATCGAGTTCCAAGGCACCCATCTGGCCTTGCTCCGCCGCAATCCGCTGGGTATATTCATCCTTGAGTCGGGCACGAACGTCATCGCGAAAGAAATGGACGTGCGACATGCGCTCGAGTTCTTCGAGCGCCGCACTGGCCGCCTGCAACTTGCCGCGGGCGAACTCGTATGCTTCGCGGTGCTCACTCCCTTTGACGATGCCCAGCCAGCGCAGCAGGTGCGAAACCGTCATGCCGTGCACCAGTATCGAGATCATCACCACCCCGAAGGTCATCGTCACCAGAAGATCCCGATGGGGAAAATCCTTTGCCAGGCTCAACACGAGCACCATCGGCAACCCCCCGCGCAATCCGCCCCACGTCAGCACCACGCTCCACGACCACGGGATTTTCTCACGGGTCTTTCGCAGCAAAGCGGACACTGCGAAGATCACCAGCCCTCGGCCAGTGGTAACCACCAGGTAGGCGACGAGAATTACCTTCCACGAGGTGAACAGCGCATCGAGGTGCACCTCCAGACCGATGAGCAGGAACACAAACGAGTTCAGCGCAAAGGCCACGTATTCCCAAAAGGTTTCCACGGCGACCCGCGTGGAGGGCGTCATGCCGAAGCGCGCGCCGTAGTTGCCGCAGAGCACCCCGGCCACCACCACCGCGATGACGCCCGAAAAATGAAAGTGCTCGGCCGTCACAAACGAGCCGTAGGCCGCGATGGTCGTCAACGTGATCTCGATCATCGCATCATCGATCTGTTTGATCACCTGCGAGGCGGCCAAGCCGACCGCCGCGCCGATCAGACCGCCGAAACCGACAATCTTGAGGAAGTCCGTCACTATGTGGCCCGTCGTGGCGCTGGCGCCGGTTACAAGGGACAGGCTGAGCGTGAAAAATACGATTGCCGTGCCGTCGTTGAGCAGGCTTTCGCCTTCGAGTAAGACCGACAAGCGACGCGGTACGCCGAGGCTTCGAAACACCGCCACCACTGCGATCGGGTCAGTCGCCGCGATCAGCGCCCCGAAGACCAGCCCGTACGGCAATGTAAAATCCTGTTCCAGATGCAGCGTGCCCACGACGGGGGTCAGGATCATGGCCGTCAACGCAACCGCCGCGGCCACACCCGGCACGGCCAGCGACGCGACTGTCAACCGGTTGCGCCAGAAATCCCGGAACTCGATGTGAAACGCGGCCTCAAACAGCAAACCCGGCAGGAATACCGAGAAAAGCAGTTCCTTCGTCAAATGAGGTGGGGTGAAAAGGTTAAGGATACCGAGCGCCAACCCGCTTAGCACCAGTGCCACGGTGTAAGGCACATTCAATTGGCGCACCGCGATCGCCACCGCCGCGGCGACCGAAAACAACAGGATCAAAATGGTCTCAGTTTGCAAAGTCTTCTACTCCATAGTACAACGACCGGAATGATTTCTGCACCGATGATAATTGCAGCCCTTATTATATTGAATTGCACCTGTTTCACAACCTGTGCTTAAGGAAAAATCCGCTGATGGCATCAACCACCGGTTTCAGCATATCGTAAGGGCTCTGACCTTCCGCCAGCCCGCCAAGGTAGTAGACCCACCCGCCTGATTTGGCCGCCATCCGTTCGATGCCGTTCCTACCGAGTTCATCCCAGTCGTAGGCCACAATGAAGTGCTCGATGTCGAGGCTCTTGAGAATGGCGGCCGCCTCAGGGGTGATATAAGAACCCAAGGTGGACACCACCACCGCTTTGTCCTGGTCCCGGAGCAGGTTGTAGAAGGTAAAATAATCGAAAATGCCCTCTACCAGGATGATGGTCCGGTACTGACGGATATAGCGCTTTGCCTTGTCCAAACCATAGAGCCAACTCCTGGCGGAAAGGGGAACTTCTCGGGCCTGGTGCTTGAGCCAGCGGACGCCCCTATCGCCCGGGCGTCTGCCGACCAATCCGACCGGGCCGGCATCGGCATCATCAATGGGAAACACCATTCGGCCGGCAAAAAAATCACCGTAATTTCTTGAAAACAGGTTTTTGCGTTTGAAATCGATCTGCCGGCAATAGTACCCGACCGATAGTTCTTGCGCAGCATGATCAGGTCATATATGCCCCAATCCCCTTTGCAGGCCCCGAAGCAATGGAACCGGACCTCATCATCTTTGTTGACGTACGCCATGAAGCGGTCCTGGGTATCGGCGTGGAACGGGCACCGGGCGTTGTACCGATTTTTTCTGACGCGCGTGAAACGAATCCCCAGAAGCGTTTCCGCATAGTGGATCATGGCATCGATGGTCGCTGCCGATTTTAAATCCTGATATTGTCCGAGCCCCTGCAACATTTCTCCTTGATCAGCTCCCGATGCTGTTTGGCCCTCATCGTCTCATTTTTTAACAAAGGCTTTATCCTTTGATCCGCTCTAATGTACCGTTTTCCAGCAATTCTTGTAGCTGGCTGAGCAGTCGCTGTTCATGATCATCCGTTATCCCGTCATTGCTTGCCGCCTTCATTATTTCCACATACTCGCTGTTGGTAATGACGTGATCGCTAATTGCTTTTTCGATCACCTCTTTTAATTCCAATCCCGATTGGGTCAGTTTCATGATGTTCTCCCTTTTGGGTTTTCCCCATTGTGACCGCCTATAAGCCAAATCCGCGCCGCCGGATTTTAGGTGTAATCTACCTGATTCTGGGCGGCCTGCCGGGTTTCAACTCATTTGCGATGATATCAATGATCCTCTCTTCTCCTGTGACTAACGTATTGATCTTCATTCTGAATGATCCATCGGCACTGCCCGGCCAGGGCGTTTACCCGGGGCATACCCCGCGATTCCGATCATGAATCGCACCACGCCGTAACTCAGCCAACTCGCCAGGCGCTGTCCGATGGATTGGGTTCTCCAGTTGTTCGCATTGATCCGCTGTGCCCCCGTCGCCATGGCCTGCTCCAGGCTGGACTTTAATTCTTTGGCAAAGCCTTCATCGTCAACAACCACATTGGCTTCAAGTGACAGCAGCATGCTAAAGGGGTCGAGATTGGAAGAGCCCACCGTGGCCCAATGGCCATCGATCACGGCAACTTTGGCGTGCAGAAGACTTTGGTGATATTCATAGATCTCAATGCCTGCCGAGAGAAAACTGCCGTAGAGGGCATGGGAGGCATAATGCAGCAATGGGTGATCCATCCTGCCCTGCAGCAGCAATACGACACGGACCCCGCGGCCGGCGGCGTCCACAAGTGCGTGACGGAAATTCAATCCGGGTAAAAAGTAGGCATTGGCAAGAATGATTTCACGCTGCGCCTGCTCGATTGCCTGCAGATAGGCTTCTTCGATATCGCGGCGGTGCAGGATATTGTTGCGTACCAGAAAAGCCGCCTGCATCACCCCCGTGGATTCGGTTGAGGGTTTATATCTGCCATTTTCTCTGCCCCGGCCGGGAAGCCAGCGCATCCAGGCCACGCGCGACCATACCTGGCGGACAGCGTTATGAATGGCGATAACAAGAGGCCCTTCCACGCTTACCGCATAGTCCAAGCGCGTCGATGTCCGACCCTGAATGTCCATATTGTCGATGATATTGATGCCGCCGACAAATGCGATCGTCCGGTCCACGACCACGATTTTGCGGTGCAGGCGACGCAGCCGGCGGCGCTTAAGCGTCCAGGGGGATGTCTTGGGGCGGAATTTCATCACCCATACGCCGGCCGCCTCAAGGTCCTCGACCATGGTTGGCGGCAAACCCATCGAGCCGAATCCATCGATCAACAGGCGGGTTTTTACTCCCCGCAAGGCCGCCCGCTTGAGGACGCCTGCAATGCGCCGCCCGGTCGTGTCATCATTGAAGATATAGGTTTCCAGATAAATGTCATGCTTTGCCCGATCCAAGGCCGCTTCGATGGCCGGGAAATAGGCCTGGCCGTTTTGCAGGAGACGGATGTGATTGTTTGAAATCATGCGGGTCACAGCGGGCTTTTCCGTTCATGATACGCAAGATGCCTATCACCCCCCAATACGAATCCCTTGGAGAGAGCCAATGATCCCGAAGACACTCAACAGCCAAAGGACTACGCCTCCAATCACGACGACATTGAGGATTTTCTTTATCGTGCTCTGCATCGGTATGTAGTTGTTGATGACCCATAGAATCACCCCAACGACAACCAGGACAATGAGCAATTGAAGTAACGGCATCGTAATTCTCCTTTGATTTAAGGTTATCTCATGCGAATGTTTTTTATCATCATGGATTTGATGATGTTTTCTTGAAATCGATATACCCTTTCTGCACATCCGTACGAACCAGTTGCACCTTGAGCCGCTGGCCCACATCGACGCCTTCAAACCCATCGATCAGCCGGCCTTCGATGGCTGGCTGAAATATGCGGACCCAGGTCCCTTTTCGGGCGGCACCCGTGCAGATGGCGTCAAACCGTTCTCCAATTCTGGAAGAGAGCAGCATGGCCGCCGCAGATTTCGCAACGAGCCGCTCGACTTTGTTGGCATCATTTTCCTTCTGGGTGCAGTGAAGGGCCAGTTCCGTCAATTCGTCCCGGCGGTAAGGCGCGTGCGCCCCCTCCATGACCGCCTTCAGGATGCGCTGGGTGATCAGGTCCGGAAACCGCCGGTTGGGCGCGGTCGAATGCATGTAATCTTTGACAGCCAAACCGAAGTGGCCGGGAGGTTCCTCGTCCTGGTCTTCGACGACATACTCGCCCGGCCCGAGCAGTTTGATGACGGCCAGCGACAGGTCGGGAAAGCGCAGCGGGTCGGCGGCTTTCCGCTCGACCAGGAACCCTTCGAGTGACTTGGCATCGGGCTGCGCCGGAAGCTTGAAATTGTGCTGCGCCGCGATCTCGACGATCCGATCCCAACGCTTGGGAGAGCGGACCATGCGCCGCAAGGCGGCGACCTTCTTACCGTGGAGAAAACGCGCGGTCACGCCGTTGGCCGCAATCATAAAATCCTCGATGATCTCTTTGGCCCGGTTGCGCTCCTCCGCCCGCAGATCCTGGATTTCGTTTCCGGCAAAGACAGGGCGGGCTTCGCGTGTTTCCAGGTCCAGGGCCCCGTGTGCATGCCGCAGGCTTTTCAACTGTTGGGCCGCCCGGTCCTGGAGCCGGAGATTATCGGCCAGTCCCGGCACGGCCGCCACGGCCGCCGGCATGGAACCTTTGCCTTCCAGCCAGGCGGCCACGCTGTCATAGGCGAGCTTGGCCTGGTTGCGCACCCGGGCGCGATAGATCGTCGCGTCCAGCAGCACACCCCCGTCGTCCATCACCATTTCGATGACCATGGCCGGGCGGTCCTGATGGTAATTGAGCGAGGTAAGGTCCGTTGAGAGCTGCTCCGGCAGCATGGGAAAGATCCCGCCGGCGGTGTAAACCGAGGTCGTATTGTGGCGGGCATGCGCATCGATGGCCGAGTTCTTGCTGACGAGATCTCCCACGTCGGCGATGGCCACCAACACTTTTATCTGGTTATCCGCTGATAGAACTTCGGCCACGGTCAATTGGTCCAGATCCAGAGAATCATCGTTGTCAATGGATGACCAGAGCAGGTGGCGCAGGTCTATCCCGGCAGGTTCCGACCCACGACCGCCGTTCCGGACCGTCTCCAGTTCGCCGAGGGCATCCCGCGAAAAATCAGGCAGAAAGCCATATTCCTGCATTGCCCGGCGGGCGATCTGTTCCAGGACACCTTTTCGTCTTGTCTCTGACGGAGTTGCCATACACCACCTTCTCTTATAGAGTCTCTTGCCTGTAACAGTCAGCGTTCGCCTATTTCACGATCAGATCATTCTTGACCGATTTGACCCCCTTGACGCTAGACGCGATTTGACTGGCCTTATCGACGGCCTGCCGGGAATTGACAAAACCGCTCAGTTGAACGATGCCCTTGTAGGTCTCGACACCGATCTGGAAGGACTTGAGAAAATCATCCTCTGCCAGCAGGGATTTGACCTTGGTCGTGATGACCGAATCGTCCACGTATTCCCCCGTGCTTTCTTTTTTGGAGGTCGATGCGCAGGCCACCAAGGCGGCCACAAACATGATGAGTACGCAATAGCCCACAACCCTACGTTTCGTTTTCATAGCCGTTACTCCTTTTTCTAATGGTTTTTCTCCGATGGTATTGTCTTGATTTTACGAAAGCTGCCGTGCAGCAACCAGCCCAGGAGAATGCCGATGGATAAAATCAGGAACATCAGTAAGGCCCTGGACATCGACAGTGTCCAGAACAAAAACGTCAGCTCCATGGTGGTGACATTCTGGAGAATGAATAAGGCGACCACGGCAGCCAGAATCAATCCAATTATGAGTTTAAAACTCATCGCAAGTCCTCCACATTCAACCTATTCTTTTACGCGCGAAGCATAGCAAATGGGACGATGTTGCCCTTCCCGCGGCGCTTCCGTATAGAATGGTTGGTTTCCTAATTGATCCTTTCCCTCGATGCGGTTCGATTCGAAATCCGTTTCGATCAGCGCCCTGACATAGGTCTGAACATCATCTTGCAGGATATTCGCCATGTGAGCCTCCTGTAATATTTACTCAGGGTAGAACGCCTTGCCGACGATCCCATTTCGATGATCAGGCGGCAAGGGACGGTGCGGCGGACGACAGCATCTTTCTGAGCTCGTCGCCCTGGACACTTTCCTGTTGGGAGAGGAGATGTGCCAGAGCATCGAGGACGGTGCGTCGCTCCGCTAGGATCTTGCGCACCCGTTGATGGGCTTCATCGACGAACCGTGCGACCTCGTCATCGATCTGCGCGGCTTTGGCTTCGCTGTAGACTTTGCCGTTCGAAAAACTTTCGGGCAAAAACATCGGCTGACGTGACCGTTCGTAGTTCACCAGTCCCATGGCTTCGCTCATGCCATATTCCGTGACCATGGCCCGGGCAATGTCCGAGGCGCGCTGCAGATCGTTCTGGGCGCCGGTTGATATTTCATTGAACACCAGTTCCTCCGCGACACGCCCTCCCAGAAGGACGGCCAGCCGGTCGAGCAGTTCCGAACGGGTCAACAGATAGCGGTCTTCCGTGGGCTGCTGCTGGGTATAGCCGAGCGCCGCAATTCCGCGCGGAATGATGGAAATTTTGTGCACCGGGTCGGCATGTTCCACAGATTCGGCCACAATGGCATGTCCCGACTCGTGGAAGGCGACAATTTCTTTTTCCTGCGAATTCATCACCCGGTTCTTTTTCTGAAGACCGGCCACCACCCGATCGATGGCCTCGTCGAAATCCACTGCCTCGACCTGTTCCTTATTGTTGCGGGCCGCCAGCAAGGCCGCTTCATTGATGATATTGGCCAGGTCCGCGCCGACAAAGCCCGGCGTGCGGCCGGCGATCCCGCGCAGGTCGACTTCCGGACCCAACAGAACATTTTGGGAATGGATTTTCAGGATGGCTTCCCGCCCATTGATGTCCGGGCGGTCCACCAGGACCTGCCGGTCCAAACGCCCCGGCCTTAACAGGGCCGGATCCAGAATTTCAGGCCGGTTGGTGGCGGCCATGATGATGACCCCTTGATTCGTTTCGAAGCCGTCCATCTCCACCAGGAGTTGGTTGAGCGTCTGCTCCCGTTCGTCATGCCCGCCCATGACGTTCATACCCCGGGCTTTGCCGAGGGCGTCCAGTTCGTCGATGAAGATGATGCACGGCGCCTGAAGAGCGGCTTGCGAGAACAGATCGCGGACGCGGGCCGCCCCCACGCCGACAAACATTTCTACAAACTCGGATCCGCTGATGCTGAAGAAGGGCACTTGGGCCTCTCCGGCCACGGCCTTTGCCAGAAGCGTTTTCCCGGTTCCCGGCGGACCGACCAGAAGCACTCCCTTGGGGATCCGGCCCCCCAATTTCTGAAATTTTTCGGGCGTCTTTAGAAATTCGACTACTTCCTGGAGTTCTTCCTTGGCCTCATCGATCCCCGCCACATCATCGAACGAAACCCTGGTATCGGTCTGTGCGAAAATTTTGGCTTTGCTCTTGCTGAAAGACATGACCCCCAATCCAGAGCCCATCTTTTTCATGACAAATCGCCAGAGCAGGAAAAATATGCCAATGGGCAGAATCCACCCGAGAAGGCCGCTCAGAAATTTGTTTTCATATTGTCCCGAATAGTTGACTTTGCCTTCATCGAGGACTTTGACCAGATCGGGGTCGTTCACACGAACCGTTGTAAACTCACGCGCAGGGGTACCTTTCAGGGTTCCCCTGATATTGTCGGGGCCGATGGTCACCTTGTCGACGGTGCCTTCATCGAGGTATTGTTTAAATTGGCTGTAGGGAATGGTTTCCACTTTGCCGGAGAAGAGATATTGCTGCATATACATGACAAAAAGCATGGTGATGAGAAAATACCAAATGCTGAAACGCGCTTTGGGCGGCAGCGCCCCCTCAGTGTTTTTCGGGGCACTGGAAACGAAGAGGGAACGAAGCTTCCCCATCAGGTTGTCCAGAAGCTCTTTTTTCTTGTCATTTGCCATTTTCGATTACCCTCTTTGAGCTGCGATACGCCGCTATCTGTAAATACAATCTTTATGCCAGGCTTCTATATCTCGCCTTAGCATTGGCCATCATATTGAATTAATGTGTTATTTAGATTTTATAGGGATCCTGCACCGGTATGGGCAGACCTTTATAAAAGGTCATATATGATCTATGGCCACATATGACCTGACTTTTGGATCATTTGTCATGGGGTAAATGGCGGGTATAAATAGGAAGGAACAGTCGAATTTCGGAGAAGGGAGTTTATGGCTTGCGGATATCGAGCTTGCGGATGCGGGCGCGCAGGGTACTGCGATTAAGTCCCAGAATTTCCGCCGCGCTGTTTTCCCCGCTCACTTTCCATTGGGTTTGTTCAAGCACCCGAACGATGTGCGCCCGTTCGACATCCGCCAGGCTTCGATTGGCTTCGGTCGAATCTTTGCTGGGTTTTTTCAGTTCGTCCACCAGGTGCAGTTTGGGCCCCGAGGAATTGATCACCGCGCGCTCGAGAACGTTTTCAAGCTCGCGGATATTCCCGGGCCAATGATAGTTCTCCAGCGTGCTCATCACACTGACCGGAACCACCCCGATGGATTTACCGAGTCTTTTCGAAATTTTGTCGACGAAAAAATGAACGAGCAGCGGAATGTCTTCCCTGCGTGCTCTGAGGGGCGGCAGGGTGATCGGGAAAATATTGAGCCGGTACCAGAGATCCTCCCGGAACGTGCCCCTGCGCACCTCCGCCTCCAGATTGCGATTGGTGGCCGCAATAATGCGTACATCGGCCTTGATCGTTTCGGAACTGCCCAGGCGTTCGAACTCACCGGTTTCGATGACTTGCAGAAGTTTGGGCTGCAAATCCAGGGGCAGTTCGCCGATCTCATCCAGGAACAGGGTGGTGCCGTTGGCAACCTCGAAGCGCCCCAGCCGTCGGGAATGCGCATTGGTGAAGGCCCCTTTCTCATGGCCGAAAAGTTCGCTTTCAATCAGATTCGAAGGCAACGCGGCACAATTCATTTTAACCAGAGCGCGATCCTTACGCTGGCTCAAGCCATGAATGGCCCGCGCCACCAGTTCCTTGCCGGTTCCGGTTTCACCGAGAACGAGGACATTGGTATCCGAGGACGCGATCTGCTCGACCTTGTAAAACACATATTTTATTTCATCGCTGCGGCCGATAATATTCTCGTGGTTAAATTCCAGTTTGATTTCTTCTTGCAAATAGGCGCGTTCGGCTTCGAGTTGGTCCTTTAATTGCCGTATTTCTTCCAGCGCGTTTTCAGCCGTCTGCTTGCTGTTTTCAGCCTCTTGCTTTGCGGCAATGAGTTCGGCTGTCCGCGTTTCGACCATTCCCTCAAGATCTTTTTTGTAGTATTCACGCTCGGTAACATCCTCGACGGCCAAAAGAATCAGTTGGGTTTGGTTTTCGTTACTATATATCCGCCTGGCATTCAGATGCATGATCTTGGGGCCGATCGTTTCGAAGTTGTGTTCCACTTCAAAATCATTGAAAGTGGTGTTCTGCGGAAGGATGTCTTCAAGCAATTCTCTCAGTTTGGGAATATCCCATTGCCGGTTGCCCAACTCATATATCAGCACCCCCTCTGTGTGCTCGGGCGACGCGTCAAAGGTGCGGTAAAATGAATCGTTGGCCATTACAACGATCAGGTCGGCGTCGAGCACCAGCAATGGCTCTCGAATCGAATCCAAGATGCTGTCAAATAGTTTAAGAAAGTCTTGTTTCATTCACTAAACCCGCGCGCGCCGTCCGCCTGATTGTCGGGTCATTTCCAGGCCGATGCTGTTTGTCCATCATCACGTTTCCAATTTAGGTTCGTTGTCACAACAATGCAACCGGAGCAAGGACATGTAAGGGGGAGGTGATGAATCGAATATGGCAGGTTGTCAAAATCGATAGTTTGTTTACGACATAGTAGTATCACAAATTTGATGGTTTCGCAAAAAGTTCGAGATCAAGGCTTGCGAATCTCGAGGAATACCGCAGTCGCGGGAGCTGAAGGCCGCGTAACGCCGCTATCGGATTTTTTACAAAACTGTCAAGCTTGTCTTCCGATCCGACCCGCTCACAACTTCCGGACCTTCCGTTAGCAGAAGACGTCGATAAAGGTCTGTGAGAATTCACCCGCCGTCAATGGTGCCATAGCGCCGGTTCAATGGGGGGAGCTCCTTCCGGCATATTCCTTGTGGAACATGTATCGACGGCCAATTTCAAATTCGAAGCTGTAAATCACTGACCCAATGGGCGGGTTAGAACGGCTGCGCCTCGAGATGCTCCAGAAGAATGCGCCGCACTTCCTCGATGGTGAGCGGGTTGTCCTGGGATGAGTGACCGCTGCGAACGATGAATTCCGAGGCTACGCCCTCCAGGTGGGCGCTCCGATACGCCACCACGCCATCGTCGCCTTCCGTGGGATCGCCATCCCCCTCGACGGCGATGATGGAATGCGCCGTGACACCGCTCTCGATGGGAATCGCGGCCAGGGCGTTCAGGATCGGATTGTCCGGGGACATCCCGTCCAGACTGGTCGGGATGCGCCCTTCCAATTGGTAGGGCAACTTTAGCTTGTCGGAGATCTTCAGGATAGAGGCGAACCCGGTGAACATGTCGGCGGGAAGGTCCAAAATGCGGCGAAACAGGTTCCCAATTTTTCGGCCGGCCAGGAAACTGCCGCGATGGGGCGTGGAAATAAAAACGACACGCTTGACGAAGGGCAGCGGTTCGATGAAGAGCCACCTCCGAAGCAGTTCTTGGCCTTCCGGGGACAGATCCGCTTGCTCGAAGGGGGTATCGCTCAACGAGCGCCAGAGAAGGTCGCCGGTTCGCACCACCGTCGTTTTGGCCAGCAGCCCCCCCTGGCTGTGACCGATGACCACCATCTGATTCATGGCCGGGTCTGTCCCCCCGGGGTCACAGGCGCGCCGTGTTGCGGTCAGGGACCTGCGCAGGGCATCGGCCGAATCCAGGATGGGGCGGCTGCTGTTGTAACGGAAGAACCAGAACTGGTACCGCTTGCGTAGTTGCGGGTCCCCGCGCAGGGTGTTGAGCATTTCCGCCCACCAGACCAGGTCGCTGGCGGTCCCATGCACAAAGACCACCGGAATTCGACCCCGCTGGTAAGGCTGGCTCATCACAAGCTGCGGCTTGATCTGCTCTCTGATCCGCAAGAACCGCCACATCCCCTGGGACCAAACATCCGGGTCATCCAGGGCATAGGCGATGGCCGCGGTGACATCGCTTTCCAGCGGCACGGATCGGCCGTCGACGCTTACCTCGGAGGCGTCGTACGTGGCGTGCAATTCCAATACGGCCTGAAGCCCGCCGCTCCCAAATTTGCTGCCGCCGGTGAGACGGAAAAAGGCCGTCAGCGGGACCACCCGCTTGCCGGAAAATCGTTTTTCGCTTGAATTCACGGCGATCAGTGGCAATCCCAGACCGGCCGTTCGATTGCGGACGGTGAAGCCATGCACCAGGTAGTCGTCGGAACACAGAATCTGGTCAAACTGGTCCAAATCCCATTCAAAGGCGCTGGTGTCGATGGACAGCGACAAAGGCCCGCTGGGCAGGTTCCGGACGCCGTCCCGCAGCACGACCCGGCCGCCTTCTCCGGTGGCCAGGCCTTTTCCCAGGGCCCGGTTGTGGATGTCACAGGCTTGGCGGAAGCGGTCGTCATAGGGGCTGGGGGTTGCCTCCCGGCTGTCTCCCATCAAAAACAGATAGGCGTAGAGGGCCGCGCTGAGGTAATAGTCCGGCGCCTGGGCTTTTTGTTCGAGAGAAGCTCTCTTTTCTAGGGCCTCGCCATACAGAAAGCTCAATTCCGCCAGGGCGAAACGCAGATCCCGCCGGTCATCGCCGCCCGTCACCTTCTGCTGCAACGTGTCGAGGACGGCTTCAGGGTCCTGTTTGAAGCGTTCCAAAAGACCGTAGCGTAGTAAAACAACTTTGGTATTGTAGCTGGGCGTGGGCCCCGAAAGGGCGTAGGCGCTTACTTCCAGGTACGCACCCCGCAGGCCGGCCGGTTTGAGACCCACGGGGGTGGCGCAGCCGGCCAGCACAGCCGCCAGCATGACCCCTAGGGCGAAAGCCCGCCGCCAGCGGGGCGGCGACCCGTCGCGCTTGATGCGGCAACGTCCGGGTGGCGGCCCGGGGTGGCCGGGCCCGGCCATCTTTGCTGTCGTGCCACGATTGGCAAGGCTGCTCACCGGTTGAAACCCCTCTGAAAACGGTCGCTCGTGACGGCCCGTCAGATACCCGGAATACCCTCGCGGATGCGCCGTGAAAATTGGGCATCGATTTTCCCGGAGCGGGCCCGCTGGTTGATGTGGCTTTGGCGCTTCAGCTCCGGAAACGGCAGGGCCTGGTCCAACAGCCCCTTCTCATAAGCCATTTCATCGACGTAGCCGTTGACCAGAACGCGCCAATCCCAGGAGGCATTCGGATTATAGGGCCGGGTGTGGCCGCGGATGTTGGTGGTGCAGTTGCTGGTCAGGGCGTTGTACCATTCCGGGCGGTCTTTCAACTGGTTCACGGTTTTCAGGTAATCCAGAAAGACCGTCCGGATCATGGCGGTCGGGGCTTTCAGGCGGTAAAGGTAGACGTCCTCGTTGCGATAGTTGGTCCGCAGCCCCACCAGATCGCGCTCGTCGCCGACCACATAGGTCAGCTCGTACTGCTTGAAGAAGCCCCTGATGGCCGAGTATGTCTGGCCCTTGCGCTTGCGCGTCTCGATGGAAAAACAGACATAGTCGCCGCCATCGAACCCGAAACTGAACATGGTATGCGCAATCGCGGGCGAACCCCAGTATACCAGAAAAAGATCCACACTGCGCAGCTTGTTCAGATCATAGGTCTTGTCGTAATGACGGACCGTGTACTGGGTCTCGCTGCGGTAGTCACAATTGCGGATGTGATGCAGCCTCACCTGGTTGCCGTTGATTTCCGCCCAGGGAAGCAGCGCCACGTCCGCCTGCCAGTCCCGATGGTTGGACGGCGGTATGGTCAGCCACCAGGCCACCAGGATAACACCGATGACGGCAAAGAGCGCGATCGATCGGGAGGCCGGCCGCACCCGCAGCAGGATGAAGAGGTTTACCAGCACGATGGCCCCGGCACTCCAGGGGCGCAGCGCCTCGGGCAGGTTGGAATAGAAAACAGCCAGTGCTTCCCAGCCTGTGAAGGCGGCCAGAACCGGCACCCCGATCAGCCAGCCGGCCAGGCGCCGACGGTGCTTGCCGGTGCTTTTCCCAAAATTTTGCGCTTTTCCCGCATGGTTGGCAGGCAAATCCTTTGCCCTCCTTAGGATTTTCCAGCGGCCCTGCATGTCTACAAAACCCTGCTGGCCCTCTTGGGGGCCCACTGCAGCCGCCCGACAGTTTATTGATTGCGCCGGGTGAAGATCGTTTATGCTGAAAAACGATTTTCCAGGGCCAGCCGCCGCCCCTTTACTTCGGGTTGATAGGGCTGATTTTGGAGCCCTGCAAGCCCAGGCCGGCCATCAAGCCCTCCTGGTTAAAAATGAAGGCGTAGACATCCTCCTTGGCGGTGGTGGTCGTCAGGGATTTCGCCATGCCCTCGTCGACCACCACGAAGCTTGGGCCCACGCCGATTTCGAAGCCCTCGGAGGTGTCGAGGTAGGCCAGCGCGTCGTCGGTCAGCAGGAACATGGCATAGCCGAAGGTCTGGGCCCCTATCTGTAGGCCGTAGGAGGCCGCCACGCTGTTATAGAAACCCGTGCATTTTCCGTTCTTGAAAAGGGCGCCTTCACCATACTGCCCGCCGATGATCAAACCGCCCTTGACAATGCGCGGAAAGACCAGGATACCCTTGGCCGTGGTCGACAATTTTTTAGCGGCCGGTGAACGATCGTAGAGTTTCTGCAGGGCCATTTCCGCATCGCCCTGGAGCTCAGCCGCCGTGCCCGCCAGCGCCGGGCCGGCGGCGACAGCCATCGTCAGAGCTGCCAGCAGCATCCATTGAATCCTATATTTTCCTGTCATCATGGTTCACCTCCATTCAGGTATAGTGGACATCATTTCATCAATGGAATCCGACCGGCCAGTTCGTAGTTGACGATGGCCCGGATCTTGTTCTCGATCTGGTAGTAGCGGGTCACCTTTTTCTCCGGTACGGCCGCTCGGAACTTGGGCAGGTAGTCCTGGCGAAGGGCGAGATACTCGGCCTCGTAGCCCATGAGTTGGTTGAGAAGATCCTTCGCCTTGGCGTCGGTCATGTCCTGGTAATGACGGGCGAAATCGTCGATGAGGTAAGCGCCCTTGGCACCGAGCTTCTGCAAGTCCTGGACGTATTCGTCGTAGATCGGCCAGAAGGCTTTGCCTTCCGCTTCGGTCAATTCCATGTTGTCCGCCACGAACAGCTTGCGGTCGGCGAGGAGTTTCTCCCGAACGATCTGCATGTTGTTCGATGTGTCCTGGGCCATGGTGGCAGCCGGCAGCATCCATATGCCGATCAGCAGGCCGATTAAAACGCCAAACAGAAGGTGATGTGTTTTCATTGGGATTCTCCTTGTCTTCGAAATTAGGCTCCCCAGCTTGCCGCCGACCGCCTCCGACCGGAGGCTCGGGGAGCCTCCCTGCGGGGTGTCGTCGGCCATGATGGCGTTTTTGGCGCCTTCCCGGAATGATTAAGCCCTGGCTGTAAGAGGGCGGAATTGATGAAAATGGCCTACCAGGCTTTGGGACGTATTGAAATAGGACCTTGGTCCTACGATCTCCAAGATTCCTTGAGGTCCCCTTTCTTCCTAAAAGCGACACGCTCATCTTGCAGGGAATAAGCGGGGGGCTTCTCATAAGCGCCATTCGATGCCAAGCGTCACGACATGCAGGGCCGCGTCTTCATAGGTGCCGGAGACCCGCCCCGCCAGCGGCCCCCGCGCCACGCCCATGTCGATGTCACCGCTCCAGGCCAGCTCGTAGGCCCCGCGAGAGTCACGTTTCCCGACCAGGCGCAGCGGGTCCCCAGGCCGAAACGCCGGGTTGGTGAAAACCGTGGCGGCGTCCTCGGCACGGTCGGCATAGCCGGCCCCGGCCAGCCCCACGTCGGAGCGGCCGACCTCTTAGAGGTAAAGGACGCCGGCGCAGACGCCGGGTACCCATGCGAGGGAAAACAGGATGACGTTAAGAATAAAATATCGGTATCGTGGCATGGTGGCAATTGCTCCTTAGATTTTGGAAAACTGAATGACGACCTTGATGTCATCCGGCTTTCTCTCCAGTGCCCGCATGAAATGTTCAGGCTGTTCGCGCCGGGTGATGAGTTTCGACAACCAAGCGCGGTCCGCTCGGGCAAGATACTGGCCGGCCCTGTACCAGTGCCGCTTATTGGCGTTGACACTCCCCACAATCACATTGTTCCGAAGCACCACGGCGGAAGCGACATCGGCGATGGTGGCCGAGGTGGCCGCGCCGCCATGACCGATACCGGCTAAACACACAATCCCGTTCGCCCCGATCTTCCGGATGGATTCGGCGATGACTTGGCCCACGCCCGTGCATTCGATGATGGTATCCGGCTCGAAATCAAGATCCTTCACACGGCCGGCGTGATACGTTCCGCCAAGTTCCCGCACCAGATCCGCCTTGAGGCCACCCTCGGCCCGGCTGAGCACGTGCACATCCAACCCGTATATTTTGGTGAAGAGCGCCGCGAGCAGCGCAATCGGCCCGGCGCCTGTAATCAACGCGGTCCGGGGTTCCCAAAACGATCGCCGGCCAATCATGCCGACCTGCTCTAAGGCCTTGGCCACCACTGTGGCGGGCTCCAGCAGCACACCGAGGATCCCCAGGGCAGGATCGACCTTGATGGCGTATTCGGGCTCGATCCGCCAGCGCTCCGACATGAACCCGTGAATTTGTTTGATGCCGCGTTCGGTGTACTGTCCGTTGCGGCACATGTCCCATTCGCCCACGGCGCAGTTCGGGCAGGGCACCGGGTCGGGGCGGCGGACGATTCCGACCACCAGGTCGCCTTTTTTAAATGCGCCCCCTGGACCCGGTTCGATGACGCGGCCAAGGGATTCGTGCCCGAGCACGAGGCGCGTCTGGCCCGGTGGGGCCCAGCCGTACTTGCCCTCCACGATTTCGACGTCCGTCCCGCAAACGCCGACGGCGACGGCTTCCACCAGGATCGAACCCTCGTGCACAGCGGGCTCCGGAATATCTTCGAGCCGGGTCGTCCCGGGCTTTAACGGTTCTACCGTAATCGCTTTCATGAGCTTACCTCCAAAGGTAAAGTGTGAGGCCTTCCATTTTTCGGCCGCCATCGGATCAGGACATGGTATCCCCAGGGGGGAAGGTCCACATACAATCCCGGGTTGATCATCTCGTTGCCACTGCATTCATACATTTGGCCGGTAAAGAGGTCGGTCATCTGCCAGGCCTTGCCCGTGGGGTCATCCCAGGGCAGCCGCACGTGCCCCTGGGCACCCGCGTCTGAGAAATTTACCACGATCAGGTAATGCGCTCCGGCGCTGCGCCAGCACCAGGCAACAAGGTCTCGGTAAGTTGCATTATCCGGCCAGCCGGTTCGCTCACAGAGCTGCCAGTTACCGTTCCTCATCCCTTCAGAGGAAGCGGCGTTTAGAAGCGTGTGGTAAAAACCCGGGAGGTCAGGGTCGACGGGCTCCATAGGACGGCGACCGAGGAAGACAGGAACCCTGGCTTGTCTTCCCTCGAACTGACCTTCATGAAAGAGTTTTGCCCCCGGAATCGTCGCAATGATCACGGCGGCGGCGCGCTCCTTTTGGGGAGCAAAGACTGCAAGGGCCCGGTGTTCGTCATGGTTTTCGATGAAACGGACCAGCTTTTCCTGGTAGGCGAGGTCGGCGCAAAGATGCCGTCGCACGTTCTCCGCGGAGTCGTGCTCCAGACGGTCGTACAGGCGTTTGTCGTAACAGTAGTCAAACCCCTGCTGCTGGAGCTCCCAAGCGAGATCCCAATAAGCCTCTGCCATAAAGAGGAAATCCGGATGCGCTTTCTTGACGGCGACAATCACCTCAGGCCAGTACTCGGTTGCCGGCCGTCGACCCGCGCGGTGACCCCAGGTGCGTTCGAAAACCTGGTTCAGCACGAGCATCGCCATATCGCAGCGCACGCCATCGCTCTGGCCAGCGATATCCGCAAGGGTCGCGATCACCGCCTGCCGGAGCCCCGGCTGAAAGGCGTTGAGCTGGAGCACATCCGGCCATGCCGGGAAGAAAGGATCCCGACCACAGGCGAATACCTTCCCTCCCACCTCGATGAAGGACGCCGGATCATTCCGCGCATCGTCAACGTTCCCCTGAACGAAGTATTCGGGGTAATCGATGACCCATGGATGGTCCGGCGCCACGTGGTTGGGAACAAAGTCAAGGATAAGCCGCAGCCCGCGTTTACGGAGCATGCTTCGTGCGGTGGCAAGTCCCTTTGGCCCTCCGAGATTTTCATCGACGACATATCGCCGCACGCAATAGGGCGAGCCGACATTGTCCTCCGCCGCATAGTCAGGCAAGGCTCTGCGGAAATCCTCGAGAAGTTCTTGGTTTCGCAAGGAGATCTCGATTCCGGCCGGGCTCCGCTCCCACACCCCCATGAACCACACGGCGTCAAATCCATGTGAGGCAATCTGATCCCACTCCTCCATCGGCATCGTGGCGAGATCTACCGGCCTCTTGTATTTCCAGCCGAGTTCGCGCAGCCAGACCCAGGTGTTGATTTCATAGATAACCGGATGTTTCGGCCATGGGTTCATTGCTTCGCCTCCGGTTCCTATTTTCCGCGAATGAAGGCCGCCGCCTTGCCACCTTCGAGCACCTTTTTTGCATCGAGCAATCCGAAGAGTTGGATCGTCTTCGCTACCACACCTGTCCATCCCGTCTGGTGGCTGGCACCCAACCCCGCCCCGTTATCCCCTTGGAAATACTCGAAGAACAGGATGTGATCGCGCCAGTGGGGGTCGGTTTGAAACTTCTCGGTGCCACCGTAGACAGGACGCTTGCCCTCCGCGTTCCGCAGGAAGATCCGGCTGAGCCGATCGGCAATTTCCTTGGCGACCTCGAAGAGATTCATCATTTTTCCCGATCCCGTGGGGCATTCGACCTTGAAGTTGTCGCCGTAGTAAAGGTAGAAGTTCAGCAGCCCCCTGATGAGGATGACATTGACCGGCATCCAGACGGGTCCCCGCCAGTTGGAGTTGCCGCCGAACATGCCGGTGTTCGATTCGGCCGGCAAGTAGTCGACGCGGTAGTTCTGACCGCCCGCCTGGAAGACGTAAGGGTGCTGCGCGTGGAACTTGGAGAGCGAGCGGATGCCGTAAGGACTCAGAAACTCGTTTTCATCCAGCATCTTCGCGAGGATCCGACGCAGCCGCTCCGGGTTGACCAGGGCGATCAGCCCCCGTTCGGCCACCCCAAAATGACCGGGACCCGTGGGGTGGATGGACTCCAGGAGTTCCGGCATCTGGCGCATGCGTGCCAGGAGACCGGCCATTGCCTGCGGAACGCGCTCGCGCTGCCATTTCTCGATCACCGTCGTGGCGCACAGGGGCAACAACCCCACCATCGAGCGGACCTTGAGCCGGGTCCCGCTGCCGTCGGGGAGCCGCAACAGGTCGTAGTAGAAGCCGTCCTCCTCATCCCACATGCCATCCTGCCCGGATGTGTTCATGGCGGCGGCGATATAGAGAAAATGCTCCACGAACTTGAAAACCATGTCCTCATAGACGTGGTCATGGCTGGCGAGCTCAACCGCGAGCTCGAGCATGTTCTGGGTGAAGAGCGCCATCCAGGCTGTGCCGTCCGCCTGTTCCAGATAGCCTCCCGTCGGAAGGGGGGCACTGCGGTCGAAGACGCCGATGTTGTCGAGGCCGAGAAAACCGCCTTCGAACACATTCTTCCCGAAGCGGTCCTTGCGGTTCACCCACCAGGTGAAATTCAGCAGGAGCTTGTTGAACGCCGACTTGAGGAAATCGACGTCCGCCTCGCCGCGCAGGGCCTGCTCGGTGCGGTGCAGGAAAAGCGTCGCAAAGGCGTGGACCGGGGGGTTCACGTCGCTGAAGTTCCACTCGTAGGCGGGGAGCTGGCCGCTGGGATGGAGGTAGAGCCCGCGGAGCATCAGTTCCAACTGCTCCTTAGCGAAGTCGGGATCCACGATCGAGATCGGCAGCGTGTGGAAGGCAAGGTCCCAGGCCGCGTACCAGGGGTACTCCCACTTGTCGGGCATCGAGATGACATCGTCGTTGATCATGTGGAACCACTCCCGGTTCCGGAATTTGCGACTTCCGTGATGGAGGGGATGGGCGCGGTGCTCCTCCAGCCACGAATCGGCGTCGAAGTAATAATACTGTTTGGACCAGAGCATGCCGGCAATGGCCTGCCGCATCACGTTGGCAGCGTCTGGGGAGACCGAGGGCGGGGTAACGGAGCGGTAGAACTCATCCGCCTCCCGCAACCGCGCGGCCAGGATTTCGTCAAAGTCCGGCCCGAAGGGGGATTTCTTATCCTTACCGGAGGGAGGCTGGCCGGTGAGCCGGAGCCGCACCGTCGCCGATTGGCCGGGGTCGACGGTGAGCCGATAGTGCGCCGCGGCCTTGGTGCCGAGCCGGTCGGGGTTCACCGTATCCCGGCGGCCCTGGACCACGTAATTGTTGATACCGTCTTTGAGGTAAGGACCCACGTCCGGGTAGTCGAGGCGAAGTTGGGCGTGGTTGGTTGAGTTCTCGGTAAAAAGCAGCGGCGCATCCCCTTCGCAATACAGGTCGTACACCCCGAGTACGGGATGCATTGCTGCAATCGCGCGGGTGCCTGACGGGCCCTCGACCTGCTTGAGCGTCGGTTTTTCGGAAGGCTTGGTGATCCATGACGCCCAGTCGTTTCGGAACCACAGGGTCGGCAGCACGTGCAGCTCGGCGGCCTCCGGCCCCCGGTTGGCCGCCGTGATCGCGATCAGGATATCCTCCGGGCCGGCCTTGGCGTATTCCACGAATACATCGAAGTAGCGGTCTTCCTTGAAGACACCCGTGTCAAGAAGCTCGTACTCCATTTCGTTGCGGGTGCGGCGCCGGTTCGTCTCCACCAAGTCGGCATAGGGATAGGCCGCTTGGGGATACTTGTAGAGGTATTTCATGTAGGCGTGGGTCGGCGTGTTGTCGAGATAAAAGTAATATTCCTTGACGTCTTCGCCGTGGTTGGCCTCGCTGTTGGTAAGCCCAAAGAGGCGTTCCTTGAGAATGGAATCCTTGCCGTTCCACAGCGCAACGGCAAAACAGAGTCGCTGCTTGTCGTCGGAGATCCCTCCCAGGCCGTCTTCGCCCCAACGATACGCCCGGGAACGAGCGTGATCATGGGTGAAAAAGTCCCAGGCGTCGCCGTTTTCGCTGTAATCCTCGCGGACGGTTCCCCATTGACGTTCGCTCAGGTAAGGACCCCACTTCTTCCAGGGAATTTTTCCCGTTCGGCTTTCTTCAAGACGAGATTGTTCGGTATTCATCGATCGTCCTCCTTTAATGACCCTTCCGGGCTTGCCGGATCAGGTCGCAAAGAAAAAAATGCTATCTTGGTGCAATGTATAAAAAAGACGGCCGAGGCCCATATGGCACCACGCATGCATGGCGGCATCGATCCTTGGTCGATGGCCCCTTCCGTCCGGGGGTTTCGGGTAGTCCCTCGGGGGGCGTCCTTTCCCATGCTATCGTTGGTGTCGTCGTGTCAGAAGGGAGCGACCCGGGCCGGATCGATCGAAGGCAAGTATTCGCGATGACGGCCTACCAGTCTTTGGGGGATTTGAAAATAGGACCTTGGTCCTATTGCTTGCAGGCCGTCTTCCGGACGGGAGGGGTTTCTCGACGCCGCCCTTTCATGATCGGCCGAGGAGCCGGCTGTTGCTGACTTGCCTGCCGACCATTTCCCTGATGATCGTGATGGTTTCGTGGGCCGCCTCTTGGGGGTCCAGGGCCGTATCGGCAATATTGCAGACCAGTTTCGTAATATCATGATTGATTTTCTTGGCCGTCCAGGTCGTGCCCTTGGTAACCGTAATGTAGACGGAATAGGAGTGATGCATGGTCCCCGGCCGTTCACCGATGATGTGAAGAATCCCTCGAAAAGCATGGGGATCCGCGTTCTCGAACAGCAGCTCGCCGATCCGGTAGCCGGCCCGGACCCGTCCGCCGGTGACCACGATGTTTTTCTCGCTCATGGGTACATTGGCCTCGGCCAGCAATTTCCGCAGTTCATCGACATAGGGCATCAGATGATTTTTATCCATTAGGGCCTTGGCGTTCAGGCCGTCGGAGATCACGATCTGGCCCTTGGGAAGATTGGCGCCCCATGAATTTCTCAGCTTTTCCAGTATTTCGATGGATTCGGGCGTCAGCTTTTCACCGGAGGCAGGCTGGGCGATATAGTCTTCCCGGTCCCTGGACAATGTGCTGACCGGCACGGCATTGGGGATGGTCTTGACAAATCCCGGGGTGAACTCGGCCCAGAGGGACACCTTGGCGTCATCGTAATAGGACTTCACTTTGGCTTCGAGCTGCGGGTTGAGATCCCAGAGTTGCTTGCCGTGGCCGGTGGCCAGATCGACGCCCCGATCCTCGACTTCTTTCATTTTCTTCCGGCCTTCGGCATAGATGGCGTCCTTGGAACGCTTGTCGCCCTTGGCCTGGCAGTACCGGTAATAGACCCAGAGGGGATCGCCGAAGTGCTCGGTATAGGCGTTGTTGGCATCGACGATCCCGAGCCGTTGATAGAACTCCCACATCGCATCGTTGACCTTGTAGCCGAACTTCTCCCGGATGCGCACATGGTCCTGAAAGGCCGTTGAAAGGTAGCTCAACATGGGGTCGTTCTTGGTGGGCAGCGCAATCAGGTAGGCGGGATTGGCCGGCATGATCTGGTCCTGGCACCAATCCAGGTCGTCCAGGGTGACGTCCATGTGCAAGGTGGAGCAGATATCGAGACCGATGGTCAATCCATGCAGTTTCCCCATGGCGATATCCTCCAGGCAGCAGCGCACCAGTTGCTCGCGGGTCTTGAAGACCTCCGGCCCGATGAAACCGGCCACGTCATTGACATGGAGCCACGCGCCCTGGGACTGCCCTTTTGCCAATTCCATCGCCACCGCCCGGCTGAAGCCGTACTTCCGGGATTCGAGCACCATCATGTCCACACCGTTCTCAGCCCCATTGGTGAACTCGGACCCCTGGCCGGTCTCAAAATAGAGCCCGTAGCGTTGGCCTTCCTTGGATTTGGCATACTTCAAGATCTTATCAATGGTGACATCGAACGTCTGGTTGCATTCATCGGTTCCGGCCAGGCTCTGGAACATCGTTTCGACCGATCCCGGATATTGATCGGCGACTTCCGCCTGGACATCGATGTGGGAAAGGACGCACCAGGGGATGATATCGTTCAGCTGGAAGGTGTCGACCACGTCCTTGAGCGCTTCTTCAACGGCCGCGACACTGGCGACCTGGCTGTCCACGGGGTTGGTCCCGATGACGATGTCGCCGGTGGCATAGGCAAAGGCGTTAAATGTCTGCCACTGGACGTCGTCGGGATGGTCGGTGGGAGAGTTGGGCTGGATACGGGCGCCCATATAGCCTTTGGCCCCCATTTGGGTGCCCGGCAGGGGGTTGAATATCTTTCGATCGAGCGCGATCAACTCGTCGTTGGTCATCAGTTTCGGGACGCAGCCGATGGTGTCGCTGGTCAGGCCATACATGACGCCTTTGATGTCCGATTCGGATTGGGTCAGGAGGAATTCCTTGAGCGCCCCCATGGTCCAGTCTTTGACCTTCTCGTACTGGGCCTGGTCCGTGGTCTTCCAGAGCAACTTCTGCAAATCGTCCACAAACACGGGATGGGCATAGAGATCCTTGATCGTCGTATTGGCCAGAAGCTCCCGGGCGATGTTCCGGGTGGCGTCATCCCTGGCGCCCACCCCGATGGTCAGATCGCCTTCCTTGAAATCGTTGGCGGCGCCGATCACCTGCTGATAGAGCGTCTGATCGAATTTCCCTTTTGTGCGCTTGATATAGGCAAAAACGTCCTCGCCCTTCTTCATCTCCTGAAGTTTAACAGGCTCGGCAAGGGCTCGCCTCGCAGCCAGCGACAAACCTGCAAGGGCAGCGCCGGCAGCACCCATCATAACAAGAAACGTTCGACGGTGAATGCCTTCATGCTCATTCGGCAACCAATTCTTATCCATAACGTATCCCCTTTTGATTAGAGGTGCTAAATCCAATTTTCCTTGGTGCTGCCCTTTGTCAGAGCCGTCTCCAGCGGACCTTGGGTGACCTATTAGCCCTCATCGTTTCAACATTGCCAATTTTATCTGTTGACGACGTCCGTTGCCTGGCATCCTTAGTAGAATTCCCTGCAGCACAAGACCTGGGCTTTCTCCCGGCTACCCGAGCCGTGTGCCTTCTACCTCGAGCCCACCGCCTTGAGGAAGCTTGCTCCAGCTTCTTTTTTCCCATTCTTCCTTGAGCACTTCCGTCGCCGCCTGCTCCAGGAACTCCGGAGCTGCCCATTCATCCACATCAAAGTCGTTCTTGATGTAGCCGTGGCTCTTCATGAAATCCTTTCCGATCTTGACGCACTGCAGGTTCTGCGCACTCAGGCTCGGCACCATGTCGACGTCCTTGATCCCCCGGTAGGTGTGCTCGGCGTCCAGGTAGAACGTCTGCCGGTTAAGGATTTCTGCGGCGGCGTGCTTGTTCCTGTTTGCCCAGCGGCCGACCTTGATCATGGCCTTCATGTAAGCGACGACCAGCTCAGGGTGTTCCTTGGCCATCACGTCGGTACAGGTGATGACGGCGGGAGTGTTGGCAACCTGCACGGTCCAGTCAGGGTGCTTGGACAGGTCGAAGATGGCCTTAATTTCGCCCGTGGCCTCCGAAAGCTGTCCTAATTGTCCCATCTGGTTGTAGATGGCATCAACGGTTCCGTCGAGCAGTGCCTTTTCCAATGGCCGGAAGGCATAATCGTGCTTGTGGTCACGGCGCATCCACAGCTCGGATGGGTTGTTCATGGGCGGGACCAGCATCTCGGGCTTGTCGTACCAGTCATCCGGGTACGGAAACTCGACAAGCTCAATCTCATCCACGGTCATGTCGTTTAACATCAGAATATTCTCGATGCCCATGTGCTCCTGGATGCGCCACCAGTCGTTCTTGATAGTGTTCAGGCTTTTGGTGATGCCGATCTTCGTGCCCTTCAGATCCTTTACACGGAAGATCTTGTCGCGGGCGCGTACCTGCATCACCCCTCCCTCGTAGACCCACGTCGACCCAAGCAGTACGGTGCGGCGGAGGTCGGCGTGCACCTGGATCGGCGGGTACAGGCCACCGAAGCGGATGAGGTTGTCGAGATTATGGATGTAGTGCGGGTACCAGTTGTTCTCGGGTGCGTGACGGAAGTAGGCGTACTCGACGCCGATCTTCTTGTACTCCTCGCGGCACCAGCCCAGTTCCTGGTCGACATTGTTGGCGGATACCATGGGGCAGTTGGTGAACCACACCTCTTTCCAATTCAATGCCACTGTTGTACTCACGCGTTTCTGTTGGGTCATGGTTAACTCCCTTCTGGTGAAGTTCCCGGGCTACAGCCGCAGGCTGTGGCTTTCCCGGTCTTTGTCGTTGCGTTCGTCATAGTCACACGCCGCAAGTTATTCTGTTGCTCATTACCGGAACAGTGGTGACCAGAGCTTCTTTAAAGACAGGCCCGACCGTCTGGGCCTACCTGATTGATACTCTTTCCGCTGCCAGATATCCCAGGTTCCTCCGATCGAATACCGGATCTGGATGAACCTTTTTCGGCGCTATCAATACCCCGATGGCGGGTCACTGACCATGTAAACGACGGTACCGCTCTCGTAACCGCGGCTGTACCATGTGGTCCCGCATTGGTAGAAGATGGCACCGTTGACGGTCACCGTCGTTGCGGAACAGGGGAGCACCGTCACGGTGTTCACATAGACGGTGTGTGAATGATAGTCGTCCTCCCTGTTCGCCCTGACAGCGGCTCCCACGGCGGCCCCGACAACAAACGCCGCCGCCTCGTCGTTATGGTGGTGCCAGTGGTTGTCCCAATCGCCCTCATCCTCGATAAAGTCCTGCCGGTCCTCCCGGTTTTGATTCTGGTGGTCCTGCCAGTCTTCGCGGGCATCATCGCGATTGCCCTCCCGATTCCCCTGTCGATCGCCGCCGGCTTCCTGTCGCTGCCCCTGGCGTTGAGATGCTGTTTCCCGCTGGCCGGCTGATGGCTGTGCTTGGCGCTGTGACACTTTTGCCTGACTGGTCGAGGGCTGCGCTTTGCGCTGCGAGACTCCCGCCTGACTGGCTGTTGGTCGTGACGCCGAGCGGGACGAGAAGCTGCCGCCACTGGCGGCGCTGCTGCGTGAGAAACCGCCTCCGCCGGAACGACCACCACCACCCCGCCCGCCACCTCGGCCGGCTTCGGCCATGCCGGAAAAGGTGGTCACAACCAGGAACATTGCTCCGATAAACAGTGCGAACGCTTTAAACTTGGGCGTCATTGTTGATCTCCTTTCGGCATGGGCAGGGAACCCTTCTGGCGCACGGGGGCCAGGAACGGGATCTGCTCCGCACTTGCCGTCGGGTTGAATGCAAAACTGTTTGCGGCAACCTTGGGCGATAGGTCCCAATCCAACAAATCGGCCCGAAACTGAGGGTCTCCCGGCGCATTCTTGTAGGTCAGGATGATCCGACGCGGCAACGGCTGCTCGCCCTGAGCGATCCATATTTGCAAATCGACATCCGCGGAACGGACCGCCAGGTGGTCGGTGGGGACGTCGAAGAGGAAATTTTCTTCCACGTAATCGATGGATGTCACCTTCTTCTTCATATCCTTTGGAAAGCTGGTAAGGAACATCCGCGCCAGGGGCAGGGTAATCTGAAGATCCCTGACCAGATAGACAATGGCATCATCCACCGTGCCGGCTTTTTCCACGCGGGCGTATACATTGTCGTCGGCCTTGAAGACAGTGAGGCTCTCGCCGTCGAACAGGACCAGTCCCCGATCGCCGTCGCTGCGTTCGGCATCTACTCGCAAACGGTCAGGACGTTGAAGCAGCACCTGGTGCTTCCCGCCGAACTCGATCCGCTGGCCGTTGGGCTGGATCGCATCGTAGCCGCTGCGAATGGTCACGCTGAAAACCCGCGCCTTGGCGATGAAGTCAGCCATTTTATAAAAAATCGCCGTTGCTTCCGGATCCTGTTCCGCCGAGGTTGCCGCCGGCATCTTATCGGCAGCCAGCGCCGGGCCTGCGCCGAGTGCCAGAACAACCGCCAAGGCTGAAAATACGACCCACAGCGGACCAATAAGTCCGAAACGTATGATCGGTTTCATTGCTGCGTTCCTTTCTTATCTTCCTTCGACATCATCACTTTCCCCCTTTCATTCGGTTTCGCGCAACCGTACTGGCGGTGATGGCGGTTTCTTTAAAGTCCGGCCCGACCGCACAGCTCCATCGGCCGGATTACTTTTCCGCTGCCAGATATTCCAGGCGCCGCTCTTCCCATTCCGCCATGCTGGTGGGCGTATGGAACCACTCTTCCGCAGACACCGGCTCAAGCTCGATGGCATCGGTTGGGCAGCCAGTCACGCAGACGCCGCATCCGATGCACTTTGCTCTTTCAACCAGTGATTTATTTTCATTCTTCGCATCTTCAGTGATGGCCTCGGCCGGGCATCGCTCGATGCACGCACCGCAGACTATGCATTCATCCGGATCGATGACGGCACGGTAGTTCGATCTCTGCGCCCCCTCTGACACACCGGCGAGTTTCTGACCGTGAAGCACCCCGCAGCAGCAACCGCAGCAGTTACAAGTACCGACAAACTGAGGCGTCTCCGCTTCCATGACGTAGCCATAGACCGCGAGGTGAATGTGCCCCATCTGCTCGAGTTCACCAAAAAGTTTTAACGCCGCCTCCCGGTCAAGTACGTTTTCCGAAAGTGGCGTCTGGGGTGGGACGCCTACAAAACCGCAACGCTTCATCGGCATATCGCAACTGTGGCCGTGCAATAACTCCCTCTCCCTTTTACATACGCAGGGCAACACCACAAATCGTTCGTGCCGTTTGAAATGCGCATCGATGTCGAGGTGGGACTCCATCACGGCCATCTGCTCCGGCTTGAGCGAGCCGCGCACCGGAACGACGCCCAGTACGCCGGGTCGCGGTGATAATATCCGCTCGCCACCGCCCTCGATCACGTATTGCTCGAAGAGCTCGGCAAATTCCTTGCCCAGCAGCCGCATATTGGCTTCGTACCAGCCCACCAGGAACGGGCCCAGCCGGTACTTCTTCGCGCCATCGACCTGAAGCGTCACGCCGGGAAGTGCATGTCCGGGTGCGTCCAAGCGAACCAGGCGCCGGGGTATCAGGCTTTCGCACAACACCGTTACGTCGGCCTCATCCATGCCGACCCGCTTCGCAATTTCGGCAGCGGTCTCGGGAAATCGGGTCAATTGGCCGGCAAGAGCAACCTCCTCCGGGCTGAACGCCATCTTAATCAGTTTTATTTCCACCCCGGATTTCGTCCTGGGAAAACCATGGGGAAGCGCCTCCTGCGCAGCCGCAAGGCGTTCGTAGATATCGACTGTTTCCGTATCGCTCATTGATCATCCCCTTCGCATATTGTTTTCCTGTGCGGAAAAATGTCATTTCTTATCATTGTCTATCCTCCCGCTGCGTCCAAACGATTCGTCGATGATGGTCTGTAACCGTTGAACCAAATCATCGGACGGGGTTTTGTAATCGTCCAGTTCATACACCACGCCCAGCATCTCGTACTTGCCCAGGCCGAAGCGGTGATACGGCAGCAGCTCGTAGTCGATCACATTCTTGTGCGGGCGTATGAATTTCAACACCGCCCGGATGTGCGCCTCATCGGCGTTTACGCCGGGGATCAGCGGCGTGCGGGCGATGAAGTCGATGTCGGGAAACGTATCGTAGGCTTTTTTGAAGTTCGCCAGGATCCGCTTGTTCTCCGCCCCGGTCCACTTCTTGTGCCGCTCCGGGATCGTCAGCTTGTGGTCGTGCAGCATCGTATCCACGTGAGGCAGTACCTTTTCCAGATTGGCCCACGGCACATTGCAGGCGGTTTCGATGGCCGTATTGATGCCGCGCTTGTGCGCGCCTTCCAGCAATGCGGCGCTGAAGTCCGGCTGCAGTAAACACTCGCCGCCGCTCAGGGTAATCCCGCCCCCGGTATTGCGATAGAAGGAGCTGTCCTTCTCCACCTCGTCCAGCACTTCGTCCACCGTCATTCGTTTGCCGAACATCTCGAGCGCGCCTGTCGGACAGAGCGAGGCATGGGTCTCGTCGCAGTCCATGGCCAGCTGCCAGTTGACCTTCACGTGGTCATCGTCGCCCTCCACGAAGTAGAAAGCGCCTTCCGGAAAAGGTGGCTCCAGGCAGAGGCCGCACTTCCTGCCGGTGCACTTTTTGGGATCGTAGGCAATTTCGGGCTTTATCCGGATGCTTTCGGGATTGCCGCACCATTTGCAGCGCAGCGAGCACCCTTTCAGGAAAACCGTCGTTCGGATGCCAGGGCCGTCATGGCTGCAATAGCGTTGGATATTCAGCACGGTGCCTGTTATTTCGGCTGGTTTTTTGGGTTGCTTCTTCATTGTTCGGCCCCCTTATTTTCCACAGTAAATACCCAGTGAATCGGCAATCTTCAGGAATTCACTGTCGGCAGACACCGTTCTGATTTTGTTGATGGCTTCCGCCAGCGGTACGAACTTGATCTCCGGAGGAACAAACGCCACCATAGCGCCGCTTTTCCCGGCTTTCAGGGCCTGCAATGCCCCGGCGCCGTAGGCCATCCCCAGTTGCCGGTCGACGGCGGTTGGTTTCCCGCCCCTGACCCAGGGACCGATCACGAGGGGATAGGTTTCCTCGGCGATCAGCAGCTGCAGCTCCGTTGCCACGGCCTCGGCGGCCTGGCCTGACCGATGAATGACATGCTCGCTAGCTTCACCGGTTGCCAGCGGCGAAAGCGACGCTTTCAGTGAGGATGGACGCTCCTTTTTTTGCGCTTTTTTGATGAATTTGGCGCCTTCGGCCACCACCACCAGTCCATAGGGCCTTCGGGGTGAGATCTTGTCTTTCAATCTCCCGGCCAAGATTTTAAGGTCGCAGGAAATTTCGGGCATCAGCACGGCATCGGCGCAAGCGGCAATACCGGCCTGCAATGCCACCCATCCGGCCTGCGCTCCCTGTACCTCCACGACCGCAATTCTGCGGGCCGACTGGGCGGCCTGACGGGCACGGTCGAGCATTTCGATGGTGAAACTCAGCGCGCTGTTAAACCCGAAGGAGACCGCGGTCGACGCGATATCGTTGTCGATGGACCTGGGAACGCAAACCGCATTGAGACCCTTCCGATGGAGCTTGTAAAGAATGCTCAGGCCCTGCACCCCAACGACGGAAATCAATCCATCGATATTTTCCGTCTTCAACCGTTTCAACAATTCATCGGACATGTCCACTTCTTCAACCATGTCGTCCTCATTGACCTGACGCACATGAAACGGATCTACCCTGGCCGACTGGCCAAGGACACCCCCGGCGGAGGGATCGAGGTTTTCAATCAGCTGCGGGCTGAGGGTAACCAGTCCGCCATCGGAGTAGCGCTCCGGGTGCAGCACCCCCTCAAACCCATCCCGGATGCCGACCATCTCCCACCCCATTCTACCGGCCGCCATGGCGGCGCCGGTAATTACGGCATTTATTCCCGGAACAAAGCCGGCACCCACAATGATGGCAATCCGTCTGTGGAAACTGCCATGTCCTATTTCTGTTGTCATAATTGACCCCCATTACTGATTATTTTTGTTTTATCGCTGTGGCTCATATCAAGTAAACTCGGTACGGCATGATCAAAACGTCACGCCGTACCGATCCACTCTCAGTTCAACATTATTCGCATCTCTGCAAGGTCCGTTCAATGACCTCGTTCTGCACGCCCACATGCAGCTGGGTGAAGAACGCGCTGAAACCGGCGACACGAACCACGAGATCGCGGTAGTTTTCCGGGTGTTTCTGTGCGTCCCTGAGCATCTCCGTATCCAGCACATTGAACTGAATGTGATAGCCACCGTTTTCGAACAAGGTCCTGACCAGACTCAGCATGCTGTCCCGGCCCTTGCGCGTTTTCAACTGATCCGGCGGGAGCTTCATATTCATGTGCGTGGCGCACCACTTGACGGGATCATTACCTTTCGTTGCAGACATTATCAGCGCCGTAGCTCCGTTGACATCGGTTCCCCGCGTGGCGGACAGGCTGCCATCGGTAAGCGCCACTCCGGCCTTCTTGCCAGTGGGCAATGCGCCAGTCACCAGGCCCATCAGGTTGTGGACACTCTTGGTGTACTGGTCCAGCGATACCTTCATGTCCTTGGTAATGTAGCAACCGCCGCCATCCACGTTGTTGAAAGCCGCCAAAACACTGTCATTCACCCTGCGAACCAAAAAGTCCACTTCATCAATGTCGTTGCCATATTTGGGCGCTTCCTCGTAGCACATCTTGTGGACCTTCTCGTATTCACCTTCGAAATTGGCCGCCAGGGCTTTCTTGAGTTCCGCCATGGTCAGCTTCTTCTTGTCGAATACGAGATCCTTCACGGCCATCAGTCCGTTCCCGGCATCCACACCACCTACCGAGATCTGGGCGACCGTGTAGTAGTTAGCGCCACCTTTCCAGGTTTCGGTGCCTGTTTCAATGCACCCCTTGGTCAGAATGGATCGCCAGGTACACGGCAGGAAATCTGCATTCAGCATGCTCGCAATCCAGGCCCCCCGGCGGAGGACATCTTCAGCGAATTGAAGCTGCCCTTCAAAAGCCGCATACAGTTCTTCGAAGTCCTTGAAGGTCTCCGGATCTCCTGTCTTGGGACCGACCTGCGTTTGGGTGCGCGGATCAAAGCCGTTGTTCAGGGTCAGTTCGAGCACTTTTCCCAGGTTGGGCTGTCCCTCAACCGGGTGGCCGGTTTCGTAGGGGATGTAGCTTCCCACGCAGGCACCGACACAGGTGCGTCTGGCTTTTTCCAGCGGCAGAGCGCCCATCCTCTCGTTATGGCCCCAGAGATACAGGGCCCGCTTCATCATCACGTCGGCATTGACAAACTGGGGCATGCCGACACCCGTAGCGATACAATCGAGGACTTTTTCAAGGAACCTGCCCGGCGTCTTCGAGGTGAGCGCACATGACAGCGGTGGCTGGGGGAAAGACAGGTAGGTACATGCATCGAGGATCACATAGTCCATCTCCGCAGTGGCGTCTTCGCCATCCTCGGTATAGCCCGCGAGGGTAATGCTCTGTCCCAGGTCGGCGGAGTTCTGCAGGGCGACCTTCTCGCCATAGTAGTAGTTGATCTCATTCAGCCTGACAATGAGGTTCTGGAACATAAAGACGGCGTCGTCATAGTCGATCAGCCCGGCCGCCTTGTCAGCCTGCAAGTAGGGATCGAAGTTCTGCCCCAGGTAGGCCTCGGAGTAGCCGCAGCCGACCTGTTCAAGCTCTGCCGCCAGGTGACAGAAGAAATGGCACTGCATGGCCTCCCGCAGGTTGCGCGCAGGATGCTCGGGCACGTGTTCGCAAGTCTCGGCAATGGCAATCAGCTCCGCCTTGCGGCCTTTGTCCTTCTCTTTTGCTGCCATCTCGCGAGCCAACTCGGCATAACGGTTGGCCCAGCGGATCACCGCTCGCATCACAATGAGACTGGCCTGGTAAAAGTAGAGTTTGTCTGTGTTCTCCAAACGCATTTCCAGGGACATCATCCGCTCTTTGACGTCCTTGATCGCACTGGCGAGGCCCTGCTGGTAAACCATCGGGTAGTTGAGGTTGCCGCCGCCACCCGGCCAGTCATGGAACGGGACAACGAGACCGGATTGGTAGGACGGGGTCGGATCGAAACCATAGCGCTGTTGGAATATCGCTTCCGTCCGGCTCTTCAGCCCACGCTTGTCCCAGTAATCGAGCGCCCATGCATTGGCTTCTTTGTCTGCCTTGGTTTTCGAATTCTCAACGGTTTTCTCTTCCTTCATCCACAGGACGTTCCACTCGGGATTGGGATAGATCGCCTTGTAGCTGCCTGCCATGGCACCCACGAAGAGGTTGTCATCGATGAACAGCTTCTTACGTTCCAGCAGAGCCGCCAGGAACTTGGCCCGCCGGAGGATCTGTACGTCACCCACCGTCTCTTCATATACCTCTTTCATGATCCTGATCCGCTCGAAATCGAGCTCCTGAGGTGTACTTCTCTGCCGTTCTTTCAGGCGATCGATCCGTGCGGTATCGGCCTTGACTTGTGCAGTTGAAATCTTCTTTGTTTCTTTCTTCTCTGCCATTTTTTTTCTCCTTTTGTTTTTTGTTTAAAGAATTAAAAGTCAGCCGGTTATGGCACGGTTTTTAAAGCCCAGACCCGGGTTAATATTTTCCGTGCGCACGGATTAATCCTTATTTTTAAATTTTCTTCTCAGGGCGGTCACTGCGACGGGAACTTCCCATTAGACACCATACAATACTGAAAGCATCCCGACCTGGATAATCAAATACAAAAGGGTCATTCCACTCCCCGCCTTGATAAAGTCGATGGTTTTATACCCGCCGGGACGCATAAAAAGTGCATTGACCTGATGGGTAGGCAGGATAAACGTATTGGAAGCGGCTATCCCTACAGTCAACGCCATTATTTTCGGATCGGCGCCGATCTGCATCGCCATATTCATGGCGAGGGGCACCATGAGCACTGTTGCACCAACATTGGAAGCGACAAGAGCAAACATGGAAGTAAGCAAAGCAACGACGACCATTAAAATTAGCGGGGTTAGGTCTCCCAAACTCCCCAGGAGGTTCAGAGCGATATAGCTGGCCGCCCCTGTTTTTTCAAAAGCTGCGCCAAGGGGAATCAGGCCGGCCAGCAGAAAGATGGTCATCCAATCCACTGACTTGTAGGCCTCATCGATGTGGAGAACCCCGGAGAGGATCATTCCCAGCGCGCCGGTGAGAAGCGCAATAGATAGTTTAACCTTGAAGCCCAGAGCAAGAACAAGGGCTACCGCTAAAAAGAAAAGAGCAAACCCCACTTTTTCAGGAATGGTTGACTCGCCACGCAACTCCTCTGTAAACAGTATATTCACATTTTTCTTGAGAATATGAAATTTCTCCCAAGGTGCTGCGAGTAAAAGTGCATCGCCAATTTTCAGCTCGGTCCTGTTGATATCTTCCAGCAGGATTTCATCTCCTCGATAGATTGCCAAAGGGTTCACCTGGTACTTCTCTCGGAAATCAAGCGCATCCATTGTATGGCCGGTTAACTCAGAATGTGGAGGGACAATCGCTTCTACCACTCCGGCATTTGCCGGAGAAAACTCCTCTGCAAAGACTTTCATTCCTTCTCGAATTGTCCAGTCAAGGTCTTTCGCTAATTGATTAGCCTGAGCATGGGTGGAAACAATTGCCATAACATCACCTGGGCCGATTTCTGATTCTCTTGTCGGAGCGAGATTTTTGCTTCCGCTCCCTGTTTTAGAAATCCCTACAACTGTGGAAAAGTATTTTTGTCGTATTTCAAGCTGCCCAAGAGTAACGATTAGAAATCCTTTAGGAACTGTCAGTTCAAAGCTGCGATCTACCTTATCTTTATAAATTGATTTGAGATGGGCGCTGGCAACCCCCACTTCTTCAGAGCGTTCGGCCTTTGGTAGAATAAAACGGCCAAGCAGAACAAAATAGATGAGTGCGCCGGCAAGCAGGGCGACCCCAACCGGCGTTACCGTAAACAAGTTGAATGGTTCGAATTGTTGACCACCAAGACTCCCGGCGTTATTCTGCCACCAGGATCCCATCAGGTCATTCAGCATAATGAGAGGGCTGGAACCGATAAGGGTGAGGCAACCGCCTATTATCGCACAGAAACCCATCGGCATCAGGATCTGTGAAACCGGGACTTTCAGTTGCTGGCTGATCCGCTTTGTGGGTGGAAGAAAAAGAGCAGCAGCTCCAATATTTTGCATGAAGCTTGAGATAAAAGAGACCGTGGCGGAAATGACCACCATAATGCGGGATTCGGTGGTTCCGGCAACCTTGACAATCTGTCTGGCCAGAATATTCATTATGCCGGTACGATTGAGACCGGCTCCGATAATCATGACGGCAATGATTGAAACCACAGCATTGGAACTGAGTCCCATGATCGCTTCCGCTCCGGTAAGCACGCCGGTCAGCGGTAAGAGAACCATCATGAGCATCCCCACAAGATCCACTCGCAGCCATTCAAATATAAAAAGAAGAATCGCCATACCGAGTAGGGCGAAAACAATGATAATTTCACTGGTTAGGACAGGTTCAACCATGGTTCGACCCCTTAGTGGTCTTGTCAGCACTTGAAGCGAAGACCTTCGCCATAAAGAACCAGACGATCACCGGCACGGGAACCGCCGCAAAATCGTCACCAGCAATTTCGGGTCGAGGTTCGGAAAGGCGGTGATCGCCACGGCGTAGAACATGGCCACGATACCGAAGGCGTCCTGAATGTTCATGCCGTATCGCCCGTATCGATCTTGCCAGCCTGTTTGGCAAATATTCTGGCGCCAATGGCTGCGAGGACAATTGACCACAAAGTCCACATGATGGTCATCGTCACGATAAGCGGATCCGCGTTCGGAATGGCAAGCGCCGCCGCCAATACCGCGGCGACGTTCCGTGTGCCCATCCCCAACGCCATGACGCTGCGCTGATTCTGTTTCAGACCAAAACCGAAGCGATAGGTGATCAGACCCATCCCGACCATGAACAGGGTCATTGAAAGGAGGGCAAATTCGCCCGCCGTGTTGAGCATCCCCCGACCGTAGATCACAAGACACAAAACGATCAACGTCAATGTGGTCAACATGGCGATCAACTTGACTACCGGGAAAATCCTGTTTGCCGCACTGTCGGCATAATGCCGAATGGCGGCTCCGATTATCAGTGGCAGGAGGATTGTCAGGAGGAGCGGCTTTGCGAGAGCCCAAGTGCTGATCGTGAGGCCCTGGATCAACAAGGGCGCCATCAATGGCATCAACACCACCGTGCCGATCGCCACCAGCGGTATGAAAGCTCCTGCGAAGCCAATGTCTCCGCGGGATTTTCCCACCATCTGTTGGAGGAATGGCGCGCATGGCGCCAGGCTGGCGAGGAGCACCACGATGACGTAAGGTTCGGCCAGGGGAAGGACCCGGGTGATCAGGTAGCCGATCGCTGGCCCCACCACCCAGCCCCACACGAAGATCAGGGCCAGGGCTTTCTTGTTCCGCAACGCCGTGACCACCTCGGGCATCCTCACCTGGAGACCCATGGCCGCCAGGTTAAACACGGTAAAGATTAATACCAATGGAGAGAATATTATCTGAAGAAATTGCATGATAGTGCTCATAGCTCGTTTCCCTGCCACTTCAGCCCGTATTGCTTTTGTGGTTGTTCACATCGGAAGCTTTTTAATAGATTAATTCACCCAGAGAATACATGGCCCGCGACAGCATGCCGCCGGAGATATTTTTTACTTTGAATCCGTTCTGCAAAAGGATGCGCGTGGCGTAGTAGGCGCGCTGGGCCGAACGGCAGTTGATATGGATCTCGCGGTCCCGGGGCAGCTCGTCCAGGCGGGCGCGGAGTTCCGGCAGCGGGATATTGACCGCGCCCGGAACGCTCTCCACGACCAGTTCCGCCGGCTGGCGCACGTCCAGGATGAAGGCGCCGGCCAGCGTGTCCCAGTGACTGACCGGCATGTCGCCCCGCAGAACGTTGGCGGCGATCATCCCGGCGAAGTTGACCGCATCCTTGGCGCTGCCGAACTGGGGCGCGTAGCAAAGTTCCGCTTCTTCCAGGTCGTAGATGGTGGCCCCCATCTGGATGGCCACGGCCAGGGCGCTGATCCGTTTGTCCACCGCCGGACCGTCCTGGCCCAGCGCCTGCGCGCCGAGGACTTTTCCGTTGGATTTCCGGAAAAGGACCTTCAAGCCGAGCATCTTGGCGCCCGGATAGTATCCGGCATGTGAATTCGGGAAGAGATAGATCTTCTCGTAGTCCTGGTCGCCGAGCTGCTTGAGGGTTTTCTCGCTGACCCCGGTCCAGGCGGCAGCGCCGCCAAACAGACCGATGATGGCGGTGCCCTGGCTGCCCCGGTAGCGGGAATCCCGCCCGCAAATCACGTCGGCGGCAATCCGGCCCTGGCGGTTGGCCGGCCCGGCCAGCGCAATCAGGCTCCACTGACTGGTTCCGAAGTCCTTGACTTCAACGGCATCGCCCACGGCCAAGATGTCCGGATCGCTGGTGCACATGTGCGCGTCCACGCGAATACCGCCGCGGTCGCCGATCGTGAGCCCGGCCGTCTTGGCCAGGGCCGTGTCCGGCCGCACACCGATGGCCAGAATCACGATGTCCGCCGGATACGTTTTCCCGGAACTCGTCTGGACCTCGATCGCGCCGCCGTCCAACGGCTTGAATCCGACCACGCCGTCGTTGGCCGCAACCCGCACGCCATGACGGATGATATGGCCCTGGACGAGGACCGCGATCTCCGGGTCCAGCGGGGTCAGGACATGATCGGGCTTCTGGATGAGGGTCACCTCAAACCCGAGGTGGATCAGGTTCTCCGCCGTCTCGAGGCCGATGAACCCGCCGCCCACCACGACTGCGCGCCGCACGGGTTTCACCATCTGAATACCGGAGTAGTTGGACATTCCCGCCAGAAACGTGGTGCCGCCTCCGATCCACTCCCGTATCGTGCGCGCGTCCGGAACGGTACGCACATGAAAGATCCCCGGCAGATCGATGCCGGGCAGCTGTGGATGGACCGACGCCGCGCCGGGCGACAGCACCAGCTTGTCGTAGGATTCGGTCGTGATCTCGCCGGTCGTTACATCACGAAGGTCCACGGTCTTTTTTTTCGCAGAAATGGAAACCGCCTCGCAGTTGGTCCGCACATCGATCCCGAACATCACGCGAAACATCTGTTCCGACGCCACCAGAAGGCTCGCTTCTTTTTCAATCACGCCCCCGACATGGTAGGGCAGCCCGCAATTGGCATACGAAACGTACGGTCCGCGCTCCACTATGAGAATTTCCGCTTTTTCATCCAACCGGCGCAATCGCGCCGCGCACGAAGCGCCGCCGGCCACGCCGCCAACGATGATGACTTTCATTTGGTTTGTCCCCTATCTTTGCCCAGCGGTTGTTTTCCCTGCTCCGGGCTGGTTCCGGTGCATCTTCATTTGATCAAGTTCATTATTTCTTAATGCCACGCGCCTGATCCAAATAGAGCTTGACCCGTTCGGCCCAAAATTTGAAAGCGTCCTCCGCCGATCCCCACTTCGAGAACCGATCGGTGAAGCCGGCCGTTTTATCATCCTGGGCCACCGCGAGCACCTCGTTGGTCAGGGAGTCGAGGGCCATCATATCCCCGCTGGTGGCTCCCGAACCTGTCCAAGAATCCGTGGCGCCTTTCTTGATGATGCTGATGGCCAGTCCAACAGGGACCACCGTGGTGATGCCGCTTAAGACCGGGCTGCTCTGCTTGAGATCGGTGATGGCAAAACGAATCCGGAGGACGTCGGGCCCGGGCTCGGCCACAATGGGATAGGACCCCTTGAGGGTCTCGACGAACTGCTTGTCGAAACCGTCGGCCAGTTCTTTCAATGCGTTGGGCTCGATGCCCTTGTATTGGGAATCGTCAGCAAAGAAGAAGACCACGCTGTCCAGCATGACCTTGTCGTACTTGGCCCAATCCACGCCCGGCTTGAGCCAGCGCATTTTGGCCCCATCTTTGGGCCCCGGTTCCAGCTTGGCGGCATACGCTCCGAGAAAACCTTGCGGGGCCGTTCCCATATCGGTTATAGCGCCATTGCCGGTGGCGCATCCCACGACCAACAACAAGCCGACGATCAACAACATACTTTTTTTCATTTTACTTGCGCTCCTTTGTTATGGGTTGTTCCTGTTTCACCGCTTGCCCAGCAGGTTTGCGGCGCTCCTCGGTGCCGCGACGGATCAAGGCGACCATGGTGCAGTCGCTGAAGGGTTTGCGCAGAAAACCGATCGCCCCTGCTTTCAACGCCCGTTCTTCCACGCCTTCCGTCTCGTGTCCGGTAATGAAGATAATAGGGATGTCGGACCCGGCCTGGTTCATGCGTGCCTGCACTTCCAGACCGGTCATTCCGGGCATCTGGATATCGAGCACCACACAATCCGCGGCAGGCAAGTCAAGCGCTGCGGATAAAAACGCCTCCCCGGAGGAGAAGGTGCGCACCTGCATCCCCCAGGAGCGCAGCAAACGCTTTAATGCCAGAACCACGGAGGGGTCGTCATCGACGACATGGATGAGCGGCGAACCGCCCGCAAGAGAACCTTCTTTTGGCTTTGCTTTCATACCGGTGACCTCGGAGGGCGCGGCACGGTGCCTTTCGCCGCGGCATGGATGGTGGATGAACCGAAATCGATCGTTTCTGAATGGAAAATGCTTAGCGGCACATGACGCTGTTTAGGCCTTTAGTCGGTATCGCTGCTTTTGAAAATAGGACCTTGGTCCTACAACGCGGCCAAGAGGGCATCAAACGAGGGGGAAAGGTGGGTCCTTCAGGAGGGAGGAAAGCTTAACAGGCCGTGGATAAACAAGAATAAGGTTGAAAGGCAAGGCGTAGCCCGAAGCGAAAAGCGCAGCAACCACAGGGGTTGTGAGCAGTTTCGCGAGGGCTGCAACGCCGCATTTCGGTCTTAGGCGCCGTTTATCCACGGCCTGTTAAAGCGGCCGAATGCCGATCTTCTCGGCGGCCCGCACCAGATCGGGGACGGAATCGGCCTTCATTTTTTTCATCACCCGTCCGCGGTGGATTTTGATGGTCTTCTCGCTGGCCCCCAGATCGAAGGCGATCTGCTTGTTGAGCATCCCGCGAACCACCAGGGCCATCACTTGGCGCTCCCGCGGCGTCAATGTCGCATAGCGTTTTGCTACAGCGGCGTTGGCCGCGTGTTCGGCCCGCGCATGGCGATCGCGCTGAAGGGCCTCCTGAACCGCTTCGAGCAGGTCTTCCGCTTTGAACGGCTTGGGGAAGAAATCCACCGCGCCCGCTTTCATGGCTTTTACACTGGAGGGAATGTCGCCGTGGCCGGTGATGAAAATGATGGGAATACCCTGGGCGGCGGTCTGCAGCCGGTCTTGAAGCTGGAGTCCGTCCAGTCCGGGCATCTGCAAGTCCAGCAACACGCAGCCCGGGCGCGGATCTTGCTCCCAGCACACGAGAAATTCGTCGGCGGAGGCGAAGCTTTCGGCCTGGTAGCCGGCGGATTTCAGAAGGCGCAGCAGGCTTTTGCGAACCCCGGGGTCGTCATCCACCACAAACACGATTGAGGCGTTTTCAGTCAATCCGGCCTCGCGATTCAGGTGTCTACCGGTACGGGCAGGCTGAAATGAAACGTCGCGCCGCCCTCGGGATTGGTCTCGGCCCAGATGCGCCCCTGATGGCGCTTGACGATGGTGCGGCAGATGGACAATCCCAGGCCGAGTCCCCGTGGTTTGGATGTATAATAGGGGTCGAAGATCGCCTCGGTTTCACCGGGCGGAATGCCCTTCCCGCTGTCCGTCACCGAAGAGCGCAGCTGGGCGTCTTGCAGGGCGGTGCGGATCCATACCCGGCGCTCACCCTGGGTGGGTTCATCCATGGCTTCCAAAGCGTTCAACATCAGGTTCAAGACGATCTGCTGCAACTGAATCCGGTCACCCCACACCAGAGGGAGTTGGGGGTCGAGTGCCAAGGAAACCTCGACATTGCGTATCACGGCATTGCTGCGCAGAAGACCGAGGACCTCGCGATGAATCGCATTGAGATCCAGGAGTTCATTCACGGTCTTTGTTTTTTTTAAATGCGCCCGCAGACGGTTGATGATTTCGCCGGCCCGGGCATCGTCCTTGACAATGTCGCCCAGGATCTCCTGCACCTCTTCCATGTCGGGCGACGGCACCTGCAGAAAGCGTAGGGCCGCCTGGGCATTGCTCATGATGGCGCTCAAGGGCTGATTGATTTCGTGTGCCAGCGTCCCCGCCAATTCACCCATGGTGGCGAGACGCCCGGCATGCAACAGCTCCTCCTGCAGGCGCCGGGACTCCTGCCGGGCCTGATTCCGCTCCGAAACGTCCACCGCCAGGGTATAGATACCGCGCACCACGCCTCCCTGGTCCGCATCCGGAACGTAAATCGCCTCCACCGCAATATGGCGTCCGTCCACCAGTTCCACATCCTGGCTGAAAGTCACCTTCTCTCCGGACAGGGCCTTTTCGATATGGGGTGCAATGTCATGGTAGATGCGGTCGCCGATTACTTCCCGGATGGTGCGTCCGGCGGCCTCCTCCGGGCGGAAGCCAAACCATGCTTTATAGGCCTGGTTGTTGAAACGGTAGCGCTGATCGGCATCGATATAGCCAATCAGGGCCGGCAGGGCGTTCGCGATCATGCGCAGGCGTCGTTCGCTTTGGGCAAGTTCGCGCTCCGCACGTTCGCGGGCGATCGCGTTGGCGAAGATCTGCGAGACCAGCTGAAGCCGCTTTACCAGCGCGTCCGGCCAGTTGCGTTCCGCCCGCGTGGTATTAAAACCTAAGAAGCCAATGGGCGGATTACCCCCCACTGAAAGCGGTATGGTCAAATTCGATTTGATGCCGAAAAGGCCGCAGCTTTCCCGGTCCCGGGCGGCCTCCGGCGGCAGTTCCTCCAGTGAAGAAAAGCCAGCAATCCGCCCGGAGAGTATTTGCTGTAGGTACCAGGGAAAATGATCTTGGTTCACCGCGGAAGGCTCAATATCGCCCTCGGCACTGTATACGTGATTAGGCGTGAATAAACCCGGAACCTCGTCCGACCTCTGCCAAAGCGCCGCCAGATCCAGCCCGAGGCATTCGCATATCCGACAAAGGGCATCTTCGATTGCGCCGTCCACCTGATCTGACGGCAGGTTGACAAAGCGTGCGGAGATATCGGTCAGCAGTATTTCGAATTGCAGGCGTTCTTTTAGGGACTTTTCGGCCTGCTTGCGGGCGAGCGCATTGGCAAATATCTGCGCCACCAGTTTAAACTGCTGCACGACTGCCTTCGGCCAGTCGCGTTCCTCCCGCATGACAGCGAAGGTCAACAAGCCAAATACATTCCTTCTTCCTACCGATAGAGGAACGACCACGACGGACCGGGTGCCAAAGAGATCAAAAGTCGCCCTATCGCGGCCGGCTTCCGCCGGGAGATCGGTCATTTTCGAAATCGTGATGGTTTCCCCGCCCAGGATCTTCTGCTGTGCCCAGGGAAAGAATTCCCTTAAACTCATCCGCTCAGACGGTATCCGAGTTCCCGGAGGCTGATACGTATGTGTCAGCAGCAGCGACTCGGTTTCTCCTTCAAAAACCTGGAAAAGCGAGGAGCGATCGAGATCGAGGAGCTCGCAAACCCGGCGTTGGGCGACTTTAATCTCGTTATCGATCCGGTCGGCGGGAAGATTTATGAACAACGTCGAAATATCAGCCAGCAGTCTTTCAAACGATGACGTTTGGCGGCGTGCGGTATGTGGTGTGATCCTTGATGGCGACATTGGTTATCTCAATCCGACGATAGCGAGGTTAACCGCCGGTCAATCCAAGACAATCGTCTGGACTCGAGGCAGATAAGGCTTTTTGCATCCGATGGCCCATGATGACGGTCATGGCAGTGAAACGCCTCCCCTGGGCAGTGATGAAGCTTACCAGTCCGGCCATTGCCAATCCCGGCGATCCTTCTCGTCAGCAGGCGACTCCAGCCCCTGAGGATCCAGCAGGTCGCCCCAGTTGGTGCGCTCGATCATTTGGTTGCGGTTGGCGGCCGAAAGCGGGTCTTCGCCTTCCCTGATTTGCCAGCCCCCCCCCAGGGCCTTGTAGGTGGCCACCAGATTCGTGCTCACCTGGCCGCTCACGTCGGTCAAAAGATCTTCCTGTGAAACCAGGAACCGCAGGGAGTCCAATACGCGCTGGTAGTCAGTGACTCCTTCGCGATATTGCACCAGCGAAAGCTCCACCGAACGTTGGGCGGCCGCGACGCTGTCTTTCAAGAACCACTCTTCTTCCTTGGACCGCGTATACGCCACCAGGGCATCCTCGACTTCCCGTTGGGCGTTCAGCACCGTATTGCGGTAATTGACCACAAGCTCCTGAAGGCGCGCATCCTCGACCCGCACACGGTTGCGGATGCGCCCGTAATTCAGAATATCCCAGCTGAAACCGGGACCGGCGGTCCAGAACATACTGTTATGGTCGAATAAATCCCCCAGATCACGGTTGCCGGATGCCGAACTGGCATCGGTCGAGCTCCATCCAATGCTTCCGGCCAGGAAAAAATGCGGATACAGGTCGGCCTTGGCGATCCCGATCTGAGGGCTCTGGGCGGCGATGCGCAGCTCATTGAGCCGAATGTCGGGTCGACGTCGGAGAAGATTGTTGGGGATGTCGATAACGACGGCCTCCGCGGCTGTCGGAATCTCCGCCGGCCCATCCAACACGTCCTTCAGTTCCCCCGGCAGCACCCCCAGCAGGATGGCCATGGCGTTGCGGGCTTGACGCAGGCCGATCTCCAAGCGGGGAATCGAGGCCTGGGTGTTGCGCAGCAACGTCCGGGCCTGGGTCACATCCAACTCCGAAACGGCGCCCTCCTTGAAGCGGACTTCGGCAATCTGCAGTGATTGCTCCTGGGCCTTCACGTTCTGGCCGGCGATCACCAGGCGTTTCTGCAAGGTGCGGACGACGATATAGGTGCGCGCAACTTCCGCTGTCAGCGAGACGAGCAGGTCGTCATAACCGGCGACCGTGGCCTCCAGGTTGGCAGTGCCGGATTGCACCGAACGGCGGAACTTGCCCCAGACATCCAACTCCCAGGCCGCATCGAACCCCAGGCTGAGGGCATTGAAATGATCGTCGTAAATAGGGCTGTCGCCACCGGTGCTGAGTTTGTTGTTGGTGAGATCTCCGCCGGCCGACTGCTGCTGCGGGTACAGGGTGCCCACCGCAATCCCCAGCTGCGCGCGCGCTTCATAAATGCGGATGCCCGCGATCTGCAGGGAAAGGTTCTGCCGATAGGCCTTTTCAATCAGGGTGTCGAGCACGGGATCGTCAAACACCCGCCACCAGTCGCCATAGTCGGCCTTACCGACCGTCAGGCCGGGCGCCCGGGCCTCAGTCCAGTCGTCCAGCAGGGGTGCTTCCGGCTTTACAAAATCCGGTCCGACCATGGTGCAGCCGCTCATGATCAATACCATGGCAACTCCCGCCAGCCACGACGTCATCGATGGTTGGGGCCGTCTTCCAAAACGTCCCGTCCGGTTTTGATCGCTTAGCGCATCGCCTGTGCCTGTATTCATAGTGCGTTCCCCTATAAAACGTGCGGATCCTGAATGGTATCGGCGTCTCGTGGCGTCTTTCCCGTGTGGTTGTGTCGGGGGTCAGCCGGAGACATGGTCGGCCGGCGGCTTGACCCGGAAAAAGACACTGTAGAGGGCCGGAACAAAGTTGAGCGTAAACATGCTGCCGATACCCAGGCCGAAGAACATGATGCACGCCATCCCATAGAAGAGGGGGTCATGATTGATGATCAACGGCGTGAACCCCAGCATGGTGGTTGAAACCGATAGCAGGATCGGTCGGAAGCGGCTGACGGCCGAATTGACCACCGCATCGTAGGGCGTCTGACCCTCGCGCCGGTTTTCCTCGATTTTATCGATCATCACGATACCGTTGTTCACGATGGATCCGGCCAGGGCCAACAGCCCGAGGATGACCATAAACCCGAAATCGGCCTGCATCACCAACAGGCCCACCACGGACCCCACGACGACCAGGGGCATGGTCAGGATGATGATGGCGGCCCGACGGATGGAGTTGAACTGCCATACCAGCAGGAAGATAATGCCGCCAAAGCATGGCAGCAGCCATTTGGCGAGGTTCTTCTGGGCCTTGGCGGAGTCTTCCAATTCGCCGCCCACCTCCCACTTGTAATTTTTGGGGAAAGCCATCCCGGCCAGCGTAGGCTTCAGGGCGGCAAAGATCTCGGAGGCCTTCAATACCTGGTTTTTAGCGCTGACGGTGATGGTGCGCTCCTGATTGTAGCGCACGATCCGGTTCAGCTCGCCTACGACATACACATTCGCCACCTGGCTGAGCGGCACGCTGCCCCCGGAAGACGAACGGATGCCGAGCGTGCGCAGGCTTTCGGGAGAATCCCTTTCCGCCTTGACGCCGCGCCCGACAATGGGGATTTGAACATTGCCCGTGTGGTACGTGGTCGCCGTCACGCCGTCCACAAAGAAATTCAGGGTATCGGCCACATCCTTCGATGTCACCCCGGCACGCAGCGCGCGGGTCTGATCGACATCCGCCTTGACCGCAATCACCCGATTGTTCCAATCCTGCTTGATGTCCATGGTGCCGGGGATGTTGCGCAGCCCGGCCATCAACTGCGCGGCCTGTTCCTCCAGCACGGCGGTATCCGGTCCGCTGAGGCGGATTTCCATCAGGCCGGTTTCGCTGCCGCCCAGCCACATGGATTTCACCCGGCCGCGGACGTTGGGGTAATGATTGCTCAGGTATTGTCGGGTGCGCTGGACGAGTTCGGGCACCTGCTGGCTGGTTTCGGTGTTGACGATCAAAAATCCGACAAAGGGATCCGGGTCCACCGGCGACAGGGAGAGGAAAAACCGCGGCCCGCCGTTGCCCACATAGGCAATCGTGCTGGTGATTTCGGGGTTGGCCTGCTTGTCCTGCAGCCAGGCACCGACTTCTCTTACGGTCCGGTCGGTTTCCGCGATGGCCGTGCCGGCCGGCAGGTCGAGATAGATCAAATACTGGTTGCGGTCCCCGCTCGGAAAAAAGGCCTGGGGGATAAACGTGGCCGCATACAATGCGGCCGCAAACGCGCCCCCCGCAAAGGCCAGCACCAGCACCCGATTGCGCAGGGAAAAATGCAGGACCTTGCGGTAGATCCCATAGAATTTCCCTTGGTAGGGATCACGGTCCTGTTTCTGATCACCGCTGCCGGCCGGTTCGGTCTTTAAAAACCAGTAGCACATGCTGGTGGAGGAGAACATGGAGAGGAACCAGGACCCCATGAGCAGAATGATCATCACCGAGCCCAGCGAGGAGGTGTAATCCCCGGTGGAGCCGATTTGCAGCAGGATCGGTCCGAAGGCGAACACCGTCGTCAGCGTGCTGGTGAGCAGCGGGACGGAAAGGGAGCTGCCGGTCTTCAAAACGGCCTCCCTGCGGTCCAGGCCCCTTTCCATATTGACCTTGATGTCGTCGGAGACCACGATGGCGTTGTCCACGAACATCCCCAAGGCAATGATCATCGTGGCCAACGACATGCGCTCCAGATCGATGCCCAGCGCCTGCATCGCCACGAGACCGAAAAGCATGACCAGGGGGATGAACGAGCCGACGATCAATCCGGTTCTAAGCCCCAGCAGCAGCATGACCACCACCAGGACGATGGCCACGCTTTCGATCACGTTGATCACCATGCCGTTGACGGCTTTGTCGATGAGTTCCGGCTGGTAGGTCGCAAATTCGAGCACATAGCCCCACGGCAGGGACTGCTCCATTGCGTGCACTTCCTTCTGCAGCCGCTCGCCGAACGCCACGGCATCGACCCCTCGGAGGATAAAGACGCTCAGGACGATGGCCTGGTGCCCATTGTAGTAGGCCGGATTGTTGATGGGCTCCACGTAAGCTTTGCGAACGGTGGCGATATCCCGCAGCGGAATCGAGGCCTGGGTGCCCGCAACGGGGATCAGGACTTCCTCGATCTCTTCGATGGACGTGAACCGGCCTTCGGTTTCCACGATCAATTCCACATCGTCGATGTCGATCCGGCCGCCGGGCAAAAGGATGTTCTGGGCCCGCAAACTTTTCCCGATATCGGCGGGATCGACTCCCAGCTGCGCCATCTTGGCATTGGACACCTCGAGATAGATGCGCTCGTCCTGCACGCCGGTGAGATCGACCTTCTGGATGCCCTTCAGCAGGTTGAGGCGCTCTCTGATCTGCCGGGCCGTTTCCTGCATTTCCGCCATGCTGAAGCCATCGCTCCACAGGGCGATGGTGGCCACCGACGTATCGCCGAAGGTATCGTTGACCATCGGTCCGACGGTGCCCTCCGGCAGTTCGGGTTTGACATCGTTCATCCGGTTGCGCAGCAGTTTCCATGTCGCCGGGAGCTGTTCGGCGGGCACTTCATCCTTGATGGTCACATGGATCAGGCATTCGCCGACCTTGGAGGTGGAATTCTTGATCTTGTCCACTTCGCCCATGCTCCGGATCTGCTCTTCGATGGGCCGGGTGATCAGGCGTTCCACCTGTTCCACGGGCATGCCCGGATTTTTTGCAACCACCACGGCCTCGCGGATCGTAATGAAGGGGTCTTCCAGTTTCGGGAGGTTTATAAACGCATACACGCCTCCCACGACGAGCAGCACCATCGACATGATGACGGTTCGCGAGTTGTTCAGAGCAAATGCGGTGATTCCCTTCATAATGGCTTCCTTCGGTTCCGCAGGGTGATGAAGATCGGGCCGAGACCGCCGGAATGCGTCGCGCCGGAATCGCCATCACCTTTGAATGCGGGCGGTTGGAGGGCACCCAAGGGTGTCGACGGGCGGATGAATCCCATCAGCCCTTTACGGCTGCATCAGTTTGACTTTCATGCCATCGGCCAGAAAACTCACACCGGCCACGGCAATGATGTTTCCCGGTTCAAGCCCTTCGGTTGCAACGGCATTTTTTCCCTGCAGGCTGCCGAAGCGGATCAGCGTCTTTTTGACCATGGATGTCTGGGGGTCATAGACGAAGACGTACCCCTGGTTCGCTTCCGCGGCGGGCAAAATGGCCTGGAGGGGCAGCGTGTATCCGGGTGTCTGTTTTCTGCCGCCTATCGTCAGCGTTGCTTCAGCGGTCATGCCGGGCTTGATTTTGGCGTTCGGCTCCAGCAGATCCACTTTGACCGGGAAGGCATTGGCCTGGACAGCGGCGGAACCGATGTAGGAGATACGTCCTTGGACGGAGGTGTCCGGCAGTGTGGGGAAGGCGATCGTCGTCGGGTCATCGATGCTGATCTGGTCGATGGTGGTCTCCGGAACCGCCAGCTGGACTTCCATCTTCCCGGAGGCATTGATTTCGAAGACCTTCTGCCCGGTCTGCACCTCCTCGTTCGGCTGCACCGAGCGCCAGGCGATGGTGCCGTCATAGGGCGAGAGCAGTTTCGTTTTGCGCAGATTGCGCTCGGCCTGCGCCAGTCGGGCCACCTGATAATCGACCGCGCTCTTGGCCGCCTTGTAATTGTAGTCGGCGATATCCAAACGGCTTTTGACCCCCGCCCCCTGATCGAAAATCCGTTTTTCGCGATCATACTGGGACTTCGATTCATTGACATAGTCCCTGGCCTTTAGCAGCTCCGCCTGGATCGCCGTAACATCGAGCTGATAGGGCTCCGGATCGAGCACGGCAAGAACCTGCCCTTTCTCCACGCGATCGCCGATATCGACGGCCACCGACGCCACCTGCCCGCCGACCTGAAAACTGAGGTCGGCGGAATCGACGGCGGCGACAACCGCGGGGAATTTCCGCACCTGCGCGACCGCCTGCTCACTGACCTTCATGGTCTTGATCGCCCGGACGACATCCACAACCTCGGCTTTTTCTTTGCAGGCGGTCAGGGCGACCGGCAGGCAAAGAAGCCAGACCATCCGCTTTAACGTCTTTTTGGGCATCTTAAACCTCATCTTTATAAGCAATTGCTGTTATCGGGTTCAGGGACGACACGTCGCCGATCAAGACAAGTCCGGCCAACCAAGCCGCCCGCGTCCGTTCACGACACGTAGCGCTTCAGCAAATTCTTCCATTGGGATGATTCCATAAAACGCGGCGGCCCGTCCATGACCCCCACCCTCAATGGCTGCGACAATGCCGGCGCATCCTGGGGAAACGCCTCTTCCAGGCAAAGCAAAGGAAGCCAGAACCCAATGAACCGGCATAGGATGAGGCGCGTTATCCTGGGTTGCGGTGGCATACGCGGATTCTCCCAAAAGGGGGCTGTCCAGAAGACGTTACGGTGAAGCCGGCCGTTTTAGCGTCCTGGGCCACCGTGATCACCCGGCATTCACAATCCACCTCGGGCCTTTTTAATCGTACTGATGCCGGTTGAATGGGCAATCGTGTCGAATCGAATTTCGGGCGCTTCGGCCGCCATCTCGATCACCAGGAGCACCGTACGGAATTTGTCGCTCTGCAGATGGCGGTGCAGCGCTTGTTCACTCATCCAGATTTCTTCGAGCATGAAAACACCCTTCGCAAGGATGTCCTGATACAGTCGACAGCTGATGCAGCCCTCCTCGAATTGGGTCTGTTCGATGATCGAGCCGAGAATCAGACGCGCTTCCTGACGCTTTTTAGCCCCTATGTGCACCCGGATGGAAACGTGGATGTGGATTTCAGCGTCTTGGCCTTCATCCATCACGGTCGGCACCGACAGTTCTTCAGGCAAGGGACTCACCTCCGGAGAGTTCGTGTTGAGCGACACAGCGGCAGGGCATATAGGCCATAGACTGCGAAAACCATTCCAAAAATGCAGCTGGATGAAACGGCCGTCCCACTCATTGGAATCAAACGAGAATCACGGATGGGATCAACTTTTGAAGGGAAGATGATAAAAGGCTGGATGCCGAAATATCGGCAAAATGCCGCTAATTCGGCTTTATCCGGTGGGGCGTTTGATACCGAGTTTTTTCATTTTCGATTGGAGCGTCGTGCGCTTCAACCCCAGAATTTTGGCGGCGCCTTGGGCGCCCGTGACCCGCCAGCCGGTTTTCTCGAGGACGCTTCGGATATGCCGGCGCTCGACATCCTCCAGTGTGCGCGCCGGCGCCCCGTCATCGGCTCTATACGCCGGCGGTTGCGGGTGCAGGGTGCTTCCGTTGCTAAGGATCATGGCGTGTTCGATGATGTTTCGCAGTTCCCGGGCGTTCCCCGGCCAGGCGCAGCCCTGCAGGGCCTCCATGTTCCGGCGGGGGATGTGGTCGATGCGTTTGTTCAATTTTTTCTCGTTTTGTTTGACGAACATCCAGATCAGTGGGGGGATGTCCTCGACGCGCCCCCTGAGCGGCGGAATTGAAATGGGAAACACATTCAGCCGGTAGAAAAGGTCGCTGCGAAATTCTCCCGCGGCCACCTCCTGGTCCAGGTCGCGATTGGTGGCAGCGATGATGCGAACATCGACCTTCAGGGATTGGGTGGACCCCAGTCGCTCAAAGCGCCCCTCCTCGATGACGCGCAGCAGTTTCGCCTGCAGGTCAGGGGGCAATTCGCCGATCTCGTCCAGAAAAAGGGTGGACTTGTCAGCTACCTCGAAGCGGCCGGCCATGCGGGTCAGAGCCCCGGTGTAGGCGCCTTTCTCCCGTCCGAAAAGTTCGCTTTCGATCAGTGTGGGGGGCAGGACGGCACAGTTGATGGTGATGAGCGGTCGTTCTTTCCGGTTGCTCAGGTTATGGATGGTGCGGGCCAGGAGTTCCTTGCCGGTGCCGGTCTCCCCTGTAAGCAGGACGGTGGCATCGGTACGGGCCACCTGTTCCACTTGGGCGAGCACCTGCTTCATGGCCGCGCTGCGACTGACAATCTCCGCGTGCCCATATTGCAGCATGATTTCATCCCGCAGGTAGACGTTCTCCTGCTCCAGATGCCGCTTCAACTGCTCGATCTCCGCAAATTGGTCGCCAAGCGCCTGCTCCGCCTGCTTGCGGGCAAGCGCATTGGCAAATATCTGGGCCACCAGTTGAAACTGTTGCACAACCGCCTCCGGCCAGGCCCTTTCCTTCCCCAGAACCGCAAAAGTCAGCAAGCCGAATACTTCCCCCCCGCCGACCGACAACGGAACGCCCACCATGGATTGGGTACCATAGTGGATGAAACTCTGCCGGTCGCGGTCTGCTTCCGCCGGAAGGTCGCGCATTCCCGAAATAACGAGCGTTTCCCCTTGCAGCACTTTTCGCAACGACCAGGGCCAGAAATCCTGGATGCTCATTTTCTCAGGTGGCCTGACACTTTCCGGCGGCTGATGCAAGTGGGTCAACTGCAGCGTCCCGGGTTTTCCCCTGGAGACTTGAAAGAGGGAGGAGCGATCAAGATGGAGCCGCTCGCAGACGCGGCGTTGGGCGGTTTCAATTTCACTGTCGATCCGATCGGCCGCGAGATTGATAAAAAAGGTCGATATTTCAGCCAGCAATCTCTCGAATTCCATTACGGTATCCTGTCGCACAACTGTTTAGACCGGACTCAACAAGGCCGCCGAACGCTTTGCGGAGTTTGTAGAGGGCTCGGTGGGCTCGTGAAAGGCCTTGGCGTCCTCCGGTGTAACCTGGCGGCTAAAAGCCAAATCGGTTTCATAGAAGATTTCCGCAAGCTCGGTGGAGAGCGTTCCGCTTTCGAGAACCACGGCCGTGACGCTCTCCCTGGTGGGGCCATGGCTGCGGCTCTCTAATCCTTTGTGTCGGCCTGTTTGGGCTGCCAGCGTTCCTTCAATTCCGGCAGGTGTTCGCTGTGGGTCAACAGGACGATTTCGTCGCCTTTTTTGAAACGGGTCTCTTCATCGATAAAGTTGAAGCCGTCGTCGCGGTAGTAAAACAGGGCCCGGGTATTTTCGGGCAGGTCCAGGGCGCCTTTCTCGTCCACCTCCTCTTTGCCGGCCACGAAGGTAAACAGGCGGGCATCGCTTTTCAGGACGGTGGACAGTTCCACACTGTCCAGACCGCGCACCATATTTTCCAGGTGCCGGCTCATGGTGCGCACCGGGATGATGGTGTCTTCCAACCCCAGTTCGCGGCACAGCTGCTGGAGTTCGGCATTTTCGATGCTGGGCACCACCCGTTTGAAGCCCATGGAGCGCCCCAGAAGGGCAGTGATGACATTGACCTCGTCGCTGCTGGTGAGGCAGAACAGAAAGTCACAGTCCTTGGGATTCACCTGTCTGAGGATGTCCGGCTTGGCAGCGTCCCCGTGCACGAGACTGGCGTCCATGTCCTCCGCCAGGCGATCGATCGAGGCTTTGTCGTTTTCGATGATGATGACGTCGTGCCCTTCTTCGATCAAAGACCGGGCCGTGATCACGGTCATGGGGCCCGCGCCGCAGAATACGATGCGCATGTCATTCCTCCATTCGTTTGCCGAACCAGGTGCCGGGGGCCAGCAGGATCAGCCAGGCCATGATTTCAAGCCGCCCCAGCAGCATGTCGAGACATAGCACTGTTTTCAGAAAAGGGTGCAATTCCGGGCCGGCCACGCCCGCCGAAAGGCCCACCGTACCCATGGCCGAAACGACCTCGAAGAGCGCATCGAAGGGGTCGCTCCCCAATATGACGAACGGCAGCCAGGAGGCGGCCGTGAACAATACGAACACCAGCACGAGACAAAGGGCGTTCTGAATTTCATCCGTCTCGAGGCGCCGTCCGCCCAGGCGTGCCTCGACCAAGACATTCCGCGGTATGCCGACCCGCTTAATCAAGAGCTGAAGCAATCGCAGGAAAATCAGCAGGCGCAGAACCTTGATCCCGCCGGCCGTCGAGCCGATGCTGCCGCCGATAAACATGGAGGCTATCAGGACGAGTTTCGAGCCGGCATCGACGTTTGCCAGGTCGAGGGATGAAAACCCGGCCGTGGACTGGGCCGAAAGACCGTTCAAAGCGCCGTGCGTCAGGGCCTGCTGCCAGGAGTAGTGGCCACCGAGCAGGAGGGTGCCTGACAGGGCCAGGGTGGTGACCAGGCCCAGGACCAGATAGCCCTGGAGCTGACGATCCCGGGCGGGCACGCGTATCCCCTCACGGAAGGCGCGCTGATACAGCAGCAGCGAAACGCCGCCGGCCACCGAGATCAGGATGACCGCAGCCTGGGCGGGAAGCCCCGGCAGGTTGCCCAGGCTGGCATCGTGCGGGGCGAAGCCCCCGGTGGAGATGGCGGCGAACGTATAAAGGACAGCCTCGAACCAGTCCGTTCCGAGCGCTCCCAGAAGGAGAATGCCCATGCCGGTGAGAACGGCGTAGACGATAAAGACCAGGCGGGCGCGCGCCCGGGTGCCCCCCGCCAGATCGTCTTCGTAGTTTTCGTGATCCCCCAGACGCTTGGCCACCAGGCCCGGCTGGATCAAGGTGGCCAGGGAGAGCACCACGATGCCGAGCCCGCCGATCCACTGCATCCAGGCCCGGGCAAACAGAAAGGCCGGCGACTTGCCGCTCATGGTCGCCGTAACGCTCAAACCGGTGGTCGTGACGGCCGAGATCGTTTCAAACAAAGCATCCAGGAAATTCAGCCCGGAGGCCATCGTGGGCCAGGTCATGACCAGGGGGGTGAAGAGAAACACCAAGGCCGTTATGACGATGGCCTCGTTGGTCTGCAACTGCTTGGGGGCCGGCAGGCGTTTGAGGCCGAACCCCAGGGCCAGAACCGCCGCGATCACGACGCCGTAGCGCCAGCTCACCTGAAAATCCGCCGCCAGCAGGGCCACGCCGAGCGGCACGCACATCAAGAGCGCCAGAACAAAACACAGCTGACCGAAGTATTTCAGCACCGGCCGCGGGCGAACGGCATATCGCAGGGTGCGCATGGCTCTCCTCGTATCCGTTGGGGGCGGTGATCAGGGACGGCCGCTGTGACGTCAGGTCACAACCGGACAGCCGACAGCGGCCCAGGCCGCCATCGATCCCAAGCTGCTTTCAACTACTCGAATTCCGCCTTGGCCTTGTCGAAGGCCGTGTCCAGCTTTTTCATGGCCGCATCCATGCCGGCCTTGAGCTCGTTCCAGGCTTGTCCGCCGGACGTTTTCAATTTCTCGTACTGTTGGGCGGCGGCATCTTTTTCGGTCCGCAAGGTCTTCAAACTCGCTTCCAGCTTGGCCCGGCCTTCGGCCGTCATCTCATCCGCACCGGTCTGGATTTTGTCCCCCAGGGCGCCGATGTCGCGGTCCAGTTCTTCCAGCCGGGCGTCGATCTTCTGCATATAGGCCTCTTTTTGCTCCATCGTGTAATCGGCAGCGGTATCCACTGCTTCGGCCGCTTTGTTTTTGACATCTTCGGCCGTAACCTTGGTTTTGGGTTTGGGGGTTTCTTCCTGGCTGCTGCAAGACACTGCAAAGGCCAGGGCCAAGATAATGCATGTGGCGATAAGGCCTGTTCTCGTTTTCATGATGGTTCTCCTTGCATGACACTGTTCGTAGAACGTCGTGCCGCTTCGTGTTTGCAGCGCTCCAGCCGCAAACGAACTTTTAAACCAACGATATTCAACGCCGTACGGTTGCGCCGATTTGCAGACTATGCCCGCGGTCTTGCGCGCATGCCGAAGATGAGGGAGATGATAAACAGCACGACAAAAATGAAGAAGAGAATCTTGGCGATCCCGGCCGCTGCGACGGCAATGCCCGTAAAACCGAAGATGCCGGCGATCAGGGCAATGACGAAAAATACCAGGGCCCAATATAACATGGTGACCTCCTTTAGCCTTTTTAAGGTTTCAGAATCGCGCCCCGGCCTCGGAAACAGACCGCGCGACGCAAATGCCGATAGAGGTTATGTTAAGCAAGGGATTTATGGCCGACAATGAGGTCAATTGCTGATCTTGCGGCTGCAAACCGCTACTCTTCATAACATCTGAAGGCCTCACCGCGTGGGATATATAATTTCACTTGCAACGCCTTTCGCCAGACGGGTGGGGTTTCTGCCGAAAGCGATCTCATCATATCCCCAAGATCGGCAACCGTGTCTCGAATATGGTCTGCTTTCATCCCGAATACAGGACCTACCTGATTGGAAGTCCATCCCAGGTGATCGATAATAACATTTCGTACCTAATGCCATCTTAACCGGAGAAGGAGCGCCGCTATGGCCTTCGGGAGCAGTCGGCTGCACCTGCCAGGCCGTTTCCGTTGAAAGGAGTTTGAGGATGATCGGATCGCAACTGGCGGACATTCAATGGTGGGAGATCCTGGAGCGCCTCTGGCACATGCTCGGCGCCTATATCCTGGCCATTCCCATCGGCCTCGACCGGGAAAAGAGCCGCCGGCAGTTCGGTCTGCGCACCTTTCCGCTCGTGGCGGTGGTGTCCTGCGGGTTCATGATGGCGGGCATGTCCGTCATCGGGGGCGCCGACGGCGAGGCCCGGATTTTTCAGGGCGTTGTCACCGGTATCGGATTCATCGGCGGCGGGGCCATCTTCAAGGGCGAAGACAAGGTGTCCGGCACGGCCTCGGCCGCCAGTATCTGGAATTGCGGCGCCATCGGTTTGGCCGTGGCCTACAGCCGCTTCGAAATCGCCATCGCCTTGAGCGTTCTGAACGTCCTGACCCTCTGGCTGTTCGGCCGGGTCAAACGCGAAGTCATTCACGAAAACGATGATGACGAAACTTCATAAGGGTTCAGGACCTCAGATCGCGTTTTTTGCAAGGCGCCGCTTGATGGAGAAGGGAAGCCTATTCAAAAAATGGGTGGGCGTTTTGAAGATCGCCGCATCACCGCCATAGGGCCTTGGATGGGGGTTTGAAACTTATCATCGATGACCAACCCGGAAGCCGCCCTTGCCGACAGGGGCGGCGTGCCAGACAAAAGAAAGTGAGGCGTCATGAAACGTTCCAAGATATTGAGCGTGTTGTTAATCGTGCTGTTGATCGCGGCCTTCGTGTCCTGCGAGCAGGAAGGACCCGCCGAGAAAGCCGGGAAGAAGATCGATGAAACCATGGAAAAAGCCGGCGACAAGATGGAAGAAGCCGGCGAGGCGGTCCAGGAAAAAACCGAAGAAATGAAGGAGAAGGCCAAAGAGGCCGTCCAATAGCCGATGGCTGACAAGGGGCGCCATAGCGGCAAGCGCGGTTCGGGAGAGCGCCGCGGCGGGCCGGGCCCCTTCGGCCGTGTTTTGCTGATCCTGTTGCTGGTGGGGTTGGTGTGGCTGGTCGGAAAGGGGGTTCTCACCCTGTGGCGCATGCTGTCGGCCGGGCTCTGAGGGGGTTGGGCCTGGTGCCGTTGGCCGGATTTACTCCCGCAGGCGGGATCGTCCATCCGGCGCAACGAGTCCTCCGACCGGCTTCGTTGCAACAACTGCCGGCCGTCGTTAGCACGGCGCTCAGGAAGATACAGGGCGGCCGTCGCTACGGCGATGAAAAAGGGAATAGACCACCGGGATCAGGACCAGTGTTATCAGGGTGGAGCCGGTAAGACCCCCCACCACGGCGCGCGCCAACGGGGCCTGGGCGTCGGAGCCTTCACCAATGCCCAGCGCCAGGGGCAGCAGGCCCAGGATGGTGGTCAGGGTGGTCATCAAAATCGGGCGCAAACGGCGGCGGCCGGCTTCGATAAGGGCTTCGCGGGTGGGGTGGCCTTCCTGGATCAGGCGTCCGGCCTGGTCCACCAGGAGGATGGCGTTGTTCACCACGATGCCCCCCAGCATGATGCAGCCGATATAAGACTGCACATTCAGCGTCGTGCCCGTCAGGAACAGGGTCACCAGGACCCCGATAACGGCCAGGGGAACCGAAAACATGACCACCAGCGGATCCCGCAGGGATTCATACTGGCAGGCCAGGACCATGTAGACCAGGACCAGGGCCAGGACGAGGGAAATCACCAGTTCCCGGAACGCTTTCTGCTGTTCTTCGAACTTGCCGGCCACGCTCAGGTCGTAGCCCACGGGGCGAGGGATCCCATCGAGCAGGGCCTGCACCTCCGTGGCCACCGACCCCAGGTCGCGTCCGGCGACATTGGCCGTCACCGTCACCTGCCGCTGCTGGTCCTTGCGTTCGATCAGGACCGGACCCCGGCTGGCTTGGGCGGCGACGACATTGCGCAGGGCCACTTTTTCCCCGGAATCGGTGGTCAGGGCAAGATCGAGAATTTCATCCAGGCTGCGCTTCTCCGCATCCTTGAGCTGGACCAGGATGCGGTAGGAATGGCCCTCCCGGCGGAATTCGCCGGCCTTGGAGCCCGCCACCGCGGTTTGCAGCATTTCGGTGACATCGCGAATGCTCAGTCCGAGATCGGCCACTTTAGCGCGGTTGACCCGGATGTCCTGCTGCGGGATGCCGGCTTCGAGACTGGTATCCAAATCCGTAACGCCCGGCACCGCCTTGATGAGGGCCGCGGCCCGCCCGGCCAGCGCATCGAGGGTCGCCAGGTCGTAGCCGCGAATCTCGACCGTCAAGCCCTCATCGCCGCCCAGGATGCGGTCCAGAATAAACTGCCCCTGGGGCGCCCGGACGCGGATTTCCATACCGGGCACGCGGCCCGCCAAGCGCCGCCGCAAATCTTCGGCGATGGCCACATTGGAGCGCTCGCGCTGGGCGGCCGGCACCAGGGACAGGCGGATTTCCCCCTCGGCCCCGGCGTTTGCCCGCCAGCCGGTGGCGCCCACACGGACCACCCAGGCCGAAGCCTCCGGCACGGCCGGCAGGACGATCTGTTCCATGCGGCGGGCCTGCCGGTCTACCAGTTCGAGGCGGGTGCCGACTTCCATCTTGCCGGTGACGCGCACCTCGCCTTCATCGCTGGGGGGGAGAAATTCCGTACCGATCAGGGGCAGGAGCAGCAGGCTGGCCCCCAGCAGCGCCACCGCCGCAATGATGGTGGCGGCGCGATGGTCCAGGACCCGGCCCAGCAGACGCAGGTAAGCCGCTTCGAGACCCGCGTAGGCGGAACGGGCCGCGGTGACCAGCTGGCCGGACCGCGCGGCGGATTTGCGGGAGGTAATTTTCCCGTAGGTCAGCAGGCGGGAAGCCAGCATGGGGACCAGGCTGAGGGACAGGACCAGGGAGCAGATCAGGGAAAAGATGATCACATAGGCCAATTCCTTGAAAAGGATGCCCGCCACGCCGCGCACGAAGATCAGGGGAATAAAGATGACCAGCGTCGTGATGGTGCTGGCGATGATGGCCGGTCCCACCTCCTGGGCACCCTCCACCGAGGCTTCTTCGGGTGTGAGTCCGTTCTCGCTGCGGCGGCGGAAGATGTTTTCGAGCACGACGATGGAGCTGTCCACCATCATGCCCACCCCCAGGGCCAGGCCCCCCAACGTCATCAAATTGAGGGTGAATCCGCCGAAATAGATCAGGGCAAAAGTGGCGATGATGGAAATGGGGATCGAAAGCGAAATGACCAGGGTGCTGCGGATGCTGCGCAAAAAGAAGAGCAGCACGATGATCGCCAGCCCGCCGCCGTAGAGCACCGAACGGGCCACATTGGCAATGGAGCGCTCGATCAGGTTGCCCTGGTTGATCACCGGGACGACGGTGATCTGGGGAAAGGCCTGGTTGATGGATTCGATCTCTTCCAGGACGCGGCGGGAGACTTCCACCGTGTTGGCATTGGCCTGTTTGCGGATGCCCACATAGAGACCGCGCTTGCCGTTGACCCGCACGATGCGGGTCTTTTTTTCATAGGTGTCCCGGACGTCGGCGATTTGCCCCAGCCGCACGGCGGCGCCCTCCCGCTGCAGAATGACCGTGTCCCGAATCTGGTCCAGGCGGGTGAATTCAGCCGGCGCCCGCAGGGTGACCTCGTAGCCTCCCTGTTCGATCTTGCCGGTGGGCAGGTCCAGGTTGGCGTCCTCGATGGCGGCAATGACCTTGTCCAGGGGCAGGCCGGCGGCCTTGATGCGCTCCGGGTCCAGTCCGATGCGGATTTCCCGATTGTAGCCCCCGAAAAGGTCCACCTGGGCGACTCCCGGGATGCGGGCAAAGCGGTAGCGGATCTGGTCTTCGATCAGCTCCGTCATTTCCACGGGATCGAGGTTGCTGGAGATGCCCAGGATGACGACCGGAAAGCTGGCGATGTCGAACTTGCTGGTGCGGGGGCCGACGATATCTTCCGGCAGTTCGTTGATTTCATCTTCGAGTTTGCTCTGGATGTCGATGGCCGCCGTGTCGATGTCCGTGCCCCACACGAAGGTGACCCGCACGGTGCTACGCCCCTCCGAGGAGGTGGAGGTGATCTCCTCCACACCGGGCACCACGGCCACGATCTCTTCGATGATGCGGGTCACCAGGCGTTCCATCACTTCGGGACTGGCCCCCTCGTAGTCCGTCCGGATGGTCAGGGTGGGCAGTTCGATATCGGGCAGCATGTCGATCTGCAGACGGCTCAAGGAAACCGATCCCAGAATGACCAGAATCAGGGTCACCATGGTGGTGAAAATGGGGCGTTGGACACTGAAACGCGGCAGCTTCATGGGGCAACCGTCCCCTTGCGGTCGACGGCCGGTGTTTCCTCTTCGGATGCAATCGTAATGCGGGCGCCGTCATCCACCAGTTGTTGTCCGATGACCACCACGCGGCCCGTCAGTCCCTGGCCTTCCACCTGCACCCGGTCGTCCGCACGGATGCCCACCGCCACCTCGCGCCAGAGCACGGATTGACCATCTTCACTGACGACGAAAACCCCGGTGTGGTCCTTGCGTTCGGTCAGGGCCTGCTCCGGCACGATAATGGCATCGGCGATCCGGACCAACTCGACGGAGGCCTGGATGAACATGCCGGGTTTGAGACGATGCCGGGGATTGTCGATGGTCATCTCGATGCGCGCCTGGCGGGTCGCCGTCCGGAAGACCGGGGCGATGCGGACGATGTGGCCGGCAAAGGTCTCCCCCGGAAAGGCCTCTGTGCTCAGGGACACGATCTGGCCGGGCTGCATACGGGCGTAGTCCCGCTCGGTCACGAAAACGACCCCGATAATGGGATCCAGTTCGACGATCATGAGGATGGGCGTGTTGGCGGCCAGGGTCTGGCCTTCGTCCACGTAACGTTCCGCCACCACACGCTCAACGTCGTCTCCGCTCCAGTCGGCTGTCACGCGGGTGTAGCCGAGGCGGATGTTGGCGCTTTCCAGGGCCGAGGCGAATTTGGTGGCCTGGGCCTCGGCCACGGCCAACTGAGCCCGTTTGACCAGCAGCTCCTGGCGGGCCGCATCGAGTTCCGAATCGGAGGCGATGCCCCGCTTGCGCAGAGATTCGGTGCGCTTGAACTCGCGATTGGCGATCTCTAAAACGTTTTGGGCCTCGGAGAGATTGGCCTGGGCCACGGCCAGGTCGGCCCGGGCCTGGGCCACGGCCTGGATATATTCGTCATTGTCGAGTTCGGCCACCACCTGACCCCGCTGAACCGTATCGGCAATGTTGACCAGGACCTGTACGAGGCGGCCGCTGACTTTGGGCGCCACCACAAATTCCGCCCGGGCTTCCAACTCGCCGCTGAAAGTGCGCTTGAGGGCGATGGGACCGTGTTCGATGGGGGCCACTTCCACCGGTGACGGCCGTGCCGCCAGCCCCTGGCCGCCGGTCTCGTTGCGGTTCTGCACCGCACGGTAGACGACCCACCCTAAAATGACGGCGGCCATCAGAACCGCCGCCGGAATAAAGCGTTTGGAAACGAACGCTGTCATGGGCAACATCCCTTGATCGAGGTCGGAAAGGAGGCCTTACCGAGTGTCCGTCCATAAATGGTAGATTTTGGTTTCCGGCAAGGCCCGAGCGCGTTTTCAACCGGAGGAATAGCAAGCTATTTCGAGGATTGAAAACAAGCGAGAACGCTGCCAGGGGCCGAAAGATGCCATTTACGGATGGGCACTACCGAGTATTCAAGCGCGGCGATCGTCTCGCCGCCTTCAGTGGAACTGACCGGGCCGTCATCCCTTCCGATGGTCATGTCAACAACGTAACATTGTGCTTTTTCATGAATTTTTGCAACGGGAAAATTACCGCGGGGCGATCTGGCCGAACGGTGGGAAAGGTTGCGTCGGCGGGCTTCATGCAGACCGGACGATCCCCCCGGCAGATTTTCATTGTCAGGGCGAAGGCGGAACCGCTATAGGGTGGCTACCGCTCCGATAACCATTTGAAGGGCCGCCCCGGCATCCCCGGTGCAGGGTCGGCCAAGGGGATGAAACGTGATGGGGATCGCCAATTGCCGTCGTCCAGCGCTGCTGATGGTCGCTCTTCTGGTTTTGCCGATCGCAACGTCCTGCACGCTGACCGCTCGTCCGATCGATTATTTGGCGGGAGGTTCCAATGTACCCGCCGACACGACGATCCGCATGACCCCGCCGATGGACGATCAGGAATCGGCGCAAGCGGCTTCCTTGCTGCCCTCGGGTCCCCTGAACCTCACGGTGACCGAAGCGATTTTGATGAGTCTTGAAAACAACCGCGCCCTGGTGGTCCAACGTTTGAATCCCGCCATCACCCAGACCTTCGAAGATCAGGAGCGGGCGGTTTTCGATCCGGTGGTGGACGCCGATATTTCCAGCGGACGGGTCAAAGGGCAGCGCCAGGCCCGCTCGGGATCGCAAACCGAGAATTACACCACGGACACCACCGAGGGACTGATCGTGCTCGAGCAGTATTTCCCGACCGGCACCACGGTGGCCCTGGAAGCGGACACGCGCGGGTCGGACGCCTCCCTATACGACAATCCGTTTTACGCCACCCGCCTGGGTATGACGGTGACCCAGGCGCTGCTGCGCGGCCTGGGACCGGACGCCAACCTCGTGCGCCTGCGCCAGGCCCGCCTGGACACCCGCCTGTCGGAATTCGAGCTGCGGGGGTATACCGAGACGCTGGTGGCGGACGTGGAGCGCACTTGCTGGGACTTTGCCCTGGCCCGGCGCCAGATCGAGATCGTCGAGGAATCGCTCAAGGTGGCCCGGCAGCAGCGCGACGAGACCCGGGAGCTGATCGCCGTGGGCCGTTTGGCCGAAGCCGAACTGCCCGCGGTCCAGGCCGAGGTGGCGGCCCAGGAGCAGGCCCTGATCGAAGCCCGGGCCAACAAGGAGGTCATCCGCCTCCAACTGCTGCGGCTGCTCAACCCCTCCGGCCCCGACATCTGGGAGCGTGAGGTGACCGTGGTCCACCCGCCGACCCTGCCGAACATCCCGCTGGAGGAGGTGACCCGGTACGTCGCTGTGGCCCAGCGCATGCGGCCGATTTTAAACGAAGCCCGGCTGCAGTTGCTGCGCGGCGATCTGGAGCTCGTCAAAACCCGCAACGGGCTGCTGCCCCTGATGGATCTGTTCGTCACCCTCGGCAAAAGCGGCTATGCGGACGCCTTCGGGGACTCCATCGACCACCTGGATGGCGACAACTACGACATCATGGGCGGCGTGCGCTTCCAGTATCCCTTCATCAATCGGGACGCCGAGGCCGCCCACCGGCGCGCCCGGCTGAGTCGCACCCAGTCCCGGGATGCCCTCGACAATCTGTCCCAACTCGTGGAAGTGGATGTACGTACGGCCTATATCGAAGTCACCCGCACCAAGCAGCAGATCGCGGCCACCAAGGTCACCCGCCAGTTCAATGAGGAAAAACTGCGTACCGAAACCGAAAAGCTGCGGGTGGGGAAATCCATCAGCTTCCTGGTGGCACAGGCCCAGCGGGATCTGCTGGCCAGCCGCATTACCGAGGTGCAGGCCCTGGCCAACTATCTGAAGGCCCTCATCGATCTCTACCGCCAGGACGGATCCCTCCTTGAACGCCGGGGGATCGTCGCGCCCGGTCGGGAGCCGGTCAAGCTGCCAGCCTCCCGTCAGCCCTGATGGACCCTAATCCATTGCATTGCCCGCCCATTCCTTTCGCACCGGCATTGACGCGTACGAGCTGAAAGGCCTGCCGTCTATAATACGCCTCGGTTTAATCCCAAATAGGGTCTTTACCTCATACCGATTTATCCCATTCTGCGGTCGCATATTTTTTGCGGGGAAAAGGACACGGCGGCCCATTGGCCCTCCGCACAGCACGCCGTTCGTATCATGCCGCGCACGCTATTAAACGATGACGGATAGAGACCCTGCAACATATTCCTTCGATGATCGGCAGAAACCCGGCGGTGCACGTCCTATCGTTTTTGGGGGGCAGCCGGAATGCGGCCTGCCCGACATTGCAGACGGTAAGCGTTGGAAACGCTTTTACGCCTTTGCATGCCCAGCGGGATAATCGGTCAGACACAAACGGGAGGTATTCTCATGGAAAGCATAGGAAACAGGGTAGAGGGAGGAGCGCTGGCGGCGCCGATTAAAAAATCCAGAGTACAGGAAATCGTGCAAAAGATCTTTGCGGGGGCCGATGTCCGGTTGGATGGTGCACGCCCATGGGATTTGCGCGTACGCAATCCGGACTTTGCCAGCCGGCTGCTGGCCGGCGGTTCGGTTGCGCTGGGAGAGAGTTTCATGGATGGCTGGTGGAGCTGCCAGGCGCTCGACCAATTGTTCGATCGCATCCTCAGCGCTGGTTTGGATCACGAAGCGCGCCAAAATGTCGCTTTGATGTGGCATGCGGCCAAAGCGAAAATTTTCAACCAACAGCGTAAATCAAGGGCCGGGGTGGTCGGCAAGCGTCATTACGATCTTGGCAACCGGTTGTTCCGGCACATGCTCGATAAACACATGATTTACTCCTGCGCTTTCTGGGATCGATGCGTCGACCCTGGATGAGGCCCAGGAAAACAAGCTGGAGCTCATCTGCCGGAAGATCGATTTGAAACCCGGCATGCGGGTGCTGGACATCGGCTGCGGCTGGGGCGGATTCGCCCGCTGGGCGGCTGAAAAATACGATGCCCGCGTGCTGGGTCTGACGGTTTCCCGTGAACAGGCGGCCTATGCCAGGGAGCACAGCCGCGGCCTCGATGTCGCCATCGAACTCAAGGATTACCGGGACTTGGAGGGCCAATTCGACCGGATCGTGTCCGTGGGGATGATGGAACACGTGGGGGTGAAAAACTATCGCACCTACATGCAGGTGCTGCACCGCAGCTTGAAGCCAAGCGGCCTTTGCCTGGTGCAGACGATCGGGAGCAATACCTCCGTCAACACCACCGACCCCTGGATCGACCGCTACATCTTCCCCAACTCGATGCTGCCCTCCATCCGTCAGATCGCCGCGGCCAGCGAAGGTCTGCTGGTGATGGAAGACTGGCACAGCTTCGGCACCCACTACGACCGAACTCTGATGGCCTGGTATCGCAATTTCACCCGCAACTGGTCGAATCTCAAAGACCTTTACGATGAACGCTTCTACCGCATGTGGACCTATTATCTCCTCTCCTGTGCAGGCAGCTTCCGCGCGCGCCGGAATCAATTGTGGCAAATCGTGTTTTCCAAAGACGGTCTGCGGGGAGGATATGCCTATCACCGTGCGCTCGAATGAGGGCGCCTGGTCCGGTCCCGGGCGATGTTGCGCCTGGTTGGGGAGGGAAACCGGTGTCGGATCGAACAAGTGGGATGGTACTCGCGGGAGGGTGGGGGATGATGGTGACCGCTCTCAGGTATCTTTCAGGCGTTCCAGGATGCGGACACCGACCAACCGGACCCCTTTGTAGCGGCTATGTTCTTTATCGGTGATGTGACGAATTTGGACTTTATAGGTCCCGTGGGGTTTCGCGCCCTGGGGGGAGATAAAGTTGACCTCCATAACCTGACCGACCTCGATCAGCTTGAGGAAGGCGGAGCTCTCATGGACCACGAGTCCCGCTCCTTGCGGGGAGACGTCGGCGACCTTGAACTGGTAGATCGGCTGGGCCACCAGCTTGATTTCAGCCCGGTGGTTCCTGAACTTGGGGGAGCGGTTCTCGGAGCGCTTTTCCTCTTCCATGGTCATCGTGCGATCGTGAGTTTTGCCGTCGATTCGCTTCATCGTGCGTGCCAGGTCCCGTACGGTGTGCGCCTGACCACCCTTACCCATTGGATACCATCGTTTGGGCATCGGTTCAAATGGAAAATGTGCGTGACACGCGCTTTGCAAGCCCATTGCGCCGTGCCCAACGCCATCTGGTGCGCAGAAGGCGCCGTTCCCGAACCTGATGGCTACCAGGCAACCGAGGCAACGGAAGAAAAACGCGGGGCCCTCAAACCACGCGCGATGACCCTGCAAGAGGAGCTGTCGCAAGGCGATAGGGGGAGGCGAAAAGAGAAGTCATTTTGCCGTTGGCGGCAAACGGCCAAGCGGCCACATGGGCGGTAACCCATCGTTATATCAGCCGCTTTTTTCTTCAGATGACGTGGCATATAACGAAATTTGATAGCGGTAAATGGAATCCGATCCGGCGGCCCGGGCGGGACGCTGGGCAGAAGAAACAGATTGCCCGCGGCCGGCATGTGGTCTAATCTAACCAATACGTCACCGTTTTTACGAACAGGACCACTTAGCGAGGTCTCAGCTTGTCCTATCCCCCTGATCCCACATCCATCATGAAGAGCGTCATTTCCCTGCGGTCGGACACTCTGAAGAGCAATCTCCTCTATGGGGCGATTGCCGGTCGTAACGGTCGTTTTTTTGTATGCCGTTCACCTCTACAGCTTTCTGTTGTTTCATGTCCTGGTCGAAATTTTCAGCGTCGTCGTGGCCTTCGCTATTTTTATGTTCGCCTGGAACACCCGGGATAAAATCGCCAACAACAGTCTCATTCTGCTGGGGGCGGCGTATCTGGCGATCGGTGTCCTCGACCTGCTGCACACGTTCAGCTACAAAGGAATGGGGGTATTCGCGAACTACGGGGCCAATACCGCGACCCAATTGTGGATCGCCGCCCGCTATATGGAAAGTATCACCCTGGCCATCGCGCCCCTGCTGGTCACCCGCAAAATCACCATGCCCCGTGCCCTGGCCGCTTATGGCGGACTCCTGGCACTGATCGTAGCGACGATTTTTATCGGGCCGGTTTTCCCCACCTGTTATGTGGACGGCGTGGGGCTGACCCGCTTTAAGGTGGTCAGCGAGTATATCATTACCGCCATCCTGTTGATCAGCCTGATCAATCTGGCGACCCAGAAAAAGCACTTTGACGACGGCATTTTCCACATGCTGATCGCTTCGATTGTGTTTACCATGGTCTCCGAGTTGATGTTCACCTTTTACATCAGCGTCTACGGCATCTCCAACCTCGTGGGACATCTCTTTAAGCTGGGTTCCTTCGTCCTGATCTACAGGGCGATCATCGAAACAGGCTTGCAGCGGCCCTACAAGCTGCTTTTCAGAGAGTTGGCCCAAAGCGAGAAACGCTATCGGCAGCTGGTGGATACGCTGCCCACCGGCCTTTGCGAAATCGATCCGGCTTTTCGCATCCGCTACATCAATCCGGCCGGGCTGGCCCTTATCGGCTATGACGCGGAAGATATCGAGCGCGGCGTTCACTTGAACACGCTGCTGGATTCAGAAGAGCGGGCCAAGGCGCAACGGCGGTTGGCGATGCTGCACCATGACCGGCCCGTCGACAGCACCGAATACCGGCTGCGCCGCAAAAATGGGACCCCGGCCGAGGTCCTCGTCAATTCGACCCCGATCGTGCATGACGGCGAACTGAAGGCCATCCAGACCAGTCTGACCGATGTGACCGAACTCCACCATCTGCAAAGGCGGCTGTATGAGGCCCGCAAGATGGAGGCCGTGACCATTCTGGCCGGCGGCATGGCGCATGAGATCAACAATGTATTGATGGGCGTCATTGGCGGCATCGACCTCATCCGATTGTGTGCGGCCGATCATACTCTGGAGGAATCCGATTTCGAGGATGTGCATAAGGGCTGCACGCGCATTGCCGAGTTGGTGAGAAAGCTTCTGGCCTATTCCCAGGGCGGCCGCTACCGCTTGGAAGTCATCGATCTAAGGGAATTCATGTCGGCGGCGCTGTCCGAATTGGCGAAAACCGTCAACCCCGGGATTTCTCTGGACTGTCACCTGGACGACGACATGCCCCCTATACAGGCCGATCCGTTGCAATTGCAGCTCGTATTGAACGAAATCGTCACCAACGCGGAAGAGGCCCTCGACGATACGGGGCATATCGACATGGATTTCCAACCCCGCGCGGTAGACGCCGATCAGGCCCGGCAGCGCCCAGGGATGCAGCCGGGACACTATATCCGCCTCCGTCTGCGGGATGACGGCAAGGGCATGGACAATGAAACCCGATCCCATATTTTCGAGCCGTTTTTCTCGACCCATTTCCCCGGCCGCGGCATGGGGATGGCCGCGGTTTACGGGATCGTCAAGAATCACGGCGGTTGGATCGGGGTCGACTCCCGAAAGGGCCGGGGAACGACGGTGCGCGTCTATTTGCCGGTGGCCCATGCACGCCCGCGGACCGAGGTGAAGCGTCAAGCCGCAGGATAAACGTCTCGGGGTTGGCGGACAGTCCCCCCGTCTGTCATCCGAATCGATGAAGCGATCGCCGCGGGTGGCGCTAAAGGCTTTCCTGCGACGTAATCCCACGCTCAGCGCGTTGTTCACGACATTACCGGCTGTGTGTCTATTTACCCCCGCCCTCGGTATGTTCTGATCCCCGGGTGAAATAGTAGGCTGCCAGAATGGGGAGAAAGGTGACCGTTACAATGAATACGGCCACCACATTGGTGACGGGCCGCTGGCGCGGCCGCACGAGTTCCGTGAGCATCCAGATGGGAAGGGTCGACTGCTGACCGGCCGTAAAGGTGGTGACGATCACTTCGTCGAAGCTCAGGGCAAAGGCCAGCATGCCGCCGGCCAGAAGGGCCGTGGCGATGTTGGGAAGAATGATATAGCGGAAGGTTTGAAACCCGTTGGCGCCTAAATCCATGGACGCTTCGATCTGGGAAGACATGATCCGCCGAAAGCGCGCCAGGACGTTGTTGTAGACCACCACAATGCAAAAGGTGGCATGCCCGAGCACGATGGTCCAGAAGCTGAAGGGAATGTTGCCGATGTTGAAGGCGCTGCGCAGGGCAATGCCGGTGATGATCCCCGGCAGGGCGATGGGCAGAATGATCAGCAGGGAAATGGTTTCGCGGCCGAAGAAACGCCTATTGTAAATGGCCGCGGCGGCCAGGGTGCCCAATACGATGGCGATGAAGGTCGAGACGCTGGCCGCCCGCAGGGACAGGCTGATGGCGTCCCAGATATCCTGGCGGTGGAAGGCCACATCAAACCATTTGAGGGTCAGGCCCGGCGGCGGGAATTGATAGGATCGATCTTCGGTGGAGAAGGCGTACAGCAGAATGAAGGCAAAGGGCACGTGCAGGAACAAGAGCCCTGCCAGGGCCGTGAGCTTGAGGGTGAACGGTGAGCGGCCGTCAGATCTAGAGCGCATCGAAAGCCCCCAATTTCTTCGCGGCGGAAAGATACAAGGCCATGATCACGATGGGCACTACGGAAAAGGCCGCCGCCAGCGGGATATTGCCCGCCAGCCCCTGATGGGAGTAAACCGCCTGACCGATGAAAAAACGTGACGAGCCGATGATGCCGGGGATGATGTAGTCCCCCAGGGTCAGCGAGAAGGTGAAGATGGAGCCCGCCACCACCCCGGGAAAGGCCAGGGGCAGAATCACCGTCCGGAACACCAGGCCCGGCCGTGCGCCCAGATCCGAGGCGGCTTCGATCAGGGACACCGGCACCCGCTCCAGCGCCGCCTGGATCGGAAGAATCATGTAGGGCATCCAGATATAGAGGAATACGAGAAACGTGCCCAGATAGCTGACGGAAAGCGAGGTCCCCCCCACCACCGGCAAGGCCAGGACGGCGTCCATGAGCCACAGCAGGTGCAACTTGGCAAACGCCCAGTTGAGAATGCCTTCACGGGCCAGGATCAGCTTCCACGAATAGACCCGCACCAGGTAGCTGGACCACAGGGGGAGCATGACGGCCAGGTACAGAAGGGCTTTGACCCGTCCCCGCGCATAGCGGGCCATGTAATAGGCGATGGGAAAGGCGATCAGGGCCGAGGCCAGGGTGACCGCACTCGCCATCAGCACCGTCCGAAGGACGATATCCATATTGGCCGGCGTAAAGAGCTCCCCGTAGGTCCGCAGCGTGAGTTCTCGATTGATGACCCCACTGAACGCGTCGATGGAGAAAAAACTTTGCACTAACAGCGCCCCCAGCGAGCCCAGATAGACGACGCCCAGCCACAGCAGCGGCAGGGTGAGCAGGAGCAGGAGCAGGACGAGGGGACGGTGGTAGAGAAAGGTCGACACCCGACCCAGCAGCGTTGTGGGGGGTAATGCCGGCAGTGCATCGGCTGGGGTGCGGTTCATGGCCATGCTCTCAGGGGGTGAAAAAATGGGCATCTTTTTTCCGCCAGGCGATAACGCATCGCGGATCTGAAGGCGATGCCGTCGTCAGGCTTTTTTCGTCGTTCGGCTGGATCAGAACCAGCTCCTGATCCTCTCCCACCGCCACCGTAAACCGGGTGCTGGCACCGTGGTAATGGATGTCGACGATCTTGCCCGGGACGGTGACGACACCCTCATCCGCCGGGCGGGGTTCGGCCATGAAGAAGATTTTTTCGGGCCGGATGGCGCAGGAACGGGGAACGCCGGTCAGCGCCAGCGCTATTTTCTCTTTGAGGACATTGGCGTTGCCCACGAAGTCGGCCACGAAGGACGAGGCGGGTGTCTCGTAGATGGCGGCCGGGGTGCCGATCTGTTCGATCCGGCCGTTGCGGAAGACCGCCAGGCGGTCGCTCATGGAGAGGGCTTCGTCCTGGTCGTGGGTGACATAGATGAAGGTAATGCCCAACTGCCGCTGCAGGGCTTTGAGTTCCACCTGCATCTGTTTGCGCAGCTTCAGATCCAAGGCCCCCAGCGGCTCGTCCAATAGCAGGACCCGGGGTTCGTTTATCAGGGCCCGGGCCAGGGCGACCCGTTGGCGCTGACCGCCCGAGAGCTGGGCCGGGTGGCGCAAGGGCATGTTTTCCAGCTTGACCAGGGCCAGCATCTCGTTGGCCCGCCGGGTATAGGTCTTTTTGTCCACACCCTTGACCTTCAGACCATAGGCCACGTTTTCCAAAATGGTCATATGGGGGAAAAGGGCGTAGTCCTGGAAAACCGTATTGACGCTGCGCTCGTAGGGCGGCACGTCGCGGGCGTTCTGGCCGTGAATCAATATCGTTCCGGCGGTGGCGTTTTCAAAGCCGGCGATGAGCCTCAGGCTGGTGGTCTTGCCGGAACCGGACGGTCCCAGCATGGAGAAAAACTCGCCGTCGGCCACTTCGAAACGCACCCGGTCCAGGGCCCGGATCTTGCCATAATACCGGCAGACATCTTCAAAGCAAACAGCGGGTTCCATATACGCCTATCGATCTTTCGGTTTTCGGGCCGTGGCCGCGGAACGTCAGCGGCCACGGCGTTGGGTGCGGGAGCCGTGACACCGACCGTGCGAATTCGGGGCCCCTACGGATTACGGGCGGCCTCGTTCCGATTCGAGGGCAAGGTTACGAAGGGGAGGAAATGGTCTCCCCCACCGCTTAACGGCCACCCAAAACGGCGATGTAGTCGGTCACCCAGCGGTAGTAGGGCACGCAGGTTCCCTGGCTCGGGCACTTGGAGACCGGCGTGCGCCAGAAGCTGATCCTGGCGAAATTGTCCAGCCCGTTGACCCGGCAACCGTCTTCGCCCAACAGGGCGTTGCCCTTGCAGGCATCCAGCACGACGGGGACCGAACCGAACCAGGCCGCCAGATCCCCCTGGAGTTTTTTGTTGAGGGACCACTCCAGCCATTTGTAGGCCAGGTTGGGATGGGGCGCATCCACGTGCAGCATGGTGGTGTCCGCCCAGCCGGTGGCCCCTTCCTCCGGAATGACGCTTGCGATGGGCTGCCCCTTGGAAACCAGGATGTTGACCTGGAACGGCCAGGCGGAGGAGGCCACCACACCTTCGTTGGTGAAATCGTCGATCTGGATAAAGGCGTCGTGCCAGTAGCGATTGACGATCTTGCGTTGCTCCCGGAGAAGATCCAGGGCCGCCTTGTACTGCTCCTCGTTCAGCTCATAAGGATCTTTGATCCCCAGGTCCGGCTGATGATATTTCAGGTAGAGGGCCGCATCGGCGATGTAGATGGGGCCGTCGAAGGCCTGCACGCGCCCCTTGTTGGATTTCCCGTCGGGCAGGGTCATTTCCTTGAAGACGACCTCCCAACTGTTGGGGGGGCTGTTTTTAAAGGCTTCGGTGTTGTACATCAGGACGTTGGAGCCCCACTGGTAGGGGACGCCGTAATGCTTGCCGTCCACGGTGTGCCAGGGGGAGTTCTGCAGGCGGGGGTCGATGGTGTTCCAACTGGGGATGAGGGCCGTGTTGATCTCCTGCACTTTCTTGCCGGCAATCAGACGCAGGCTGGCATCGCCGGAGGCGGTGACCAGGTCGAAACCGCCCTCGTTCATCAGGGCCACCATTTCATCGGAGGTGCCGGCGGTTTTGACCCGCACTTTGCAGTCGTACATTTTTTCGAATTCGGTCACCCAATCGTAATCGGGGTCCGTATCCCCCCGCTCGATGTAGCCGGGCCAGGCGACAATATCCACGACTTTTTCCAGGGGTCCGATTTTCTGCAGAGGGCCGGCCGCGTTGCTAACGGCCAGGCCTGAAAATGCAAAAACGACACTCATGACGGCAAGCACGATGAAGGCTTTCTTGGTCATCTCGTCCTCCTTGTGGGTTGGGAAGGGACCCCTTAGACAGGTCGTGGATAAAAGGCGCCTAAGGCCTAAATGCGGCGTTGTCCCGCGTTGCGGGAGTTCTCATCTGATCCTGTGGGTCAAGGTGCGTCCCGCCCTCGCGAAATTGCTCACAACCCTGATGGTTGCTGCGCTTTTCGCATCGGGCGGTGCCTTGCCTTTCGCCCTGTTGGTTATCCACGGCCTGTTAGGCTAGGGAAATAATGTCTGGAAAAGCGCCGGCTATCGACCTTGATGCTCCGAATGATTCCTGAACGATAATCATTAACCATAACTCTATTCAGTCGGTCAATGATAAAGATTGGCAGTGAAAAGGTAGTCGGTCGCTATAAGTCTTGGAGTGTCAGCAGGTAGGATTGCAGATTGGGAGATTTTGCAGGCGTCGCCATCCTGTTCTCGATCGCGGAAAATTTTTGACGAAGCTCCCGCAGTTCGCTGTGAAGATCGTGTTTGATATGGCCTGCCATTATCTTCTCCAGGTAATTATCTGGCAAGAATTGCCTCTACGGATCAATGGACCGTTAGGAGAACCAGATCAACCCTATATCCATCGTTTGGTTCTTCCGATCAATGGGCTGGTGGCATTACAGCCGGCTGTTCCAGAAGCTGCCCGGAGGGGATACGATCACGATGGCGTGCCATCAACCGCCGGGGCGGCGTTGCTGTCGTTGGCCACCGCCCAGGCGCTGAAGGTGGCCTCCGGCTTGAACCCTACGCCCACCGCGCCGTCCTGCATATAAAGCACCCAGGCGTAGCGGGTTTCGTAGGCGCTGGTGGTGGCGGACCAGTAGCCGTCTTGGGCATCCTGGAAGGGGTGCTCCGCCGGGAGGGCAGGGGAGTGGCGGGCCAGATCCACCAGACTTTCCAGTTCGCGGATATTGGGCAGTCGCCAGTCGGTGCGCCCGCCATGGTGTTTTCGATTCAACGCGGCCGGCGCACGAAGGGCATCTTCCCAGGCTAGTCGGGCGGCGCCCGTGCGGGCCGTCAGCGTCCACCAAAGCCCTGTCCAGCGGTCTTCCACCATGCGATCCCCGACGCGAAAACGATTCGCTTGCGGCGCCCGTTGCGGTCTGGGACCGGCCACCGGCCACACCAGGTAGGCGCCCTTGCACATGCCCCGGTAGACCCGGGCCCCGCCCAGATGGACGTACCAGGCCTGATCAGGAAGGCGCGCACAGGGCGTGGCCGTCCAGTAGTAGCCGTGAAATACCCCGCGAAAAGGGTGGCCCTGCGGGAGGGAAGGATTGATAAGGCGGTGGCTGATGATGGAAAACAGCTCCCGCCGGGAGGGCAGGCGCCAATCATCCCGTCCATGCGTCTTGGAGCGGTTCATGCCGGCGATCAGATCGAAGGCCTCCCCCCAGGTGTAGGGGAAATCAAAGGGGTTGGCATTCCCGCTCCAACACAGGCCGGTGACGGTGTCGATGATGGTGTCACTGCGGACCTCGAAGCGCTTGGCATGGTCGGATGGCTTCGGGGCGGCCTCCTGTCCGGAGGCCGCACAGGGGATTGCCTCTCCCCGGGCGTTGAAGCACGCCTGTTGGTCGGTGGTGAGGGGCCATGGAAAACGCATGGTATCCGGTGCCCGCCGTTTCTGCCAGTTCAGGGCCGGCGCGACCGTCAGAAACGAATGAAGGGCGTCATCTCCTTGTAGTCGTGGACCGGTTGGGTCTTGATCTGAAGGACGTCGATGGCAAAGCCATAGGCTTTGATGTCGTCCTGCGCCACCCCCGGGAGGGAATGGCTGACCGATTCGGGGAATTCACCGGCCGAACTCTGCAGGCGGGTGATGACCGGATCATCCGGGACAGCGGGCATTTCGATGATATCTTCGATATAGACGGCTATAATCTTTTCGAAAATGGGATCCGATGTCTTCCGTTTTTTGATGTCCGTCTTGAACGCCTGGACCGCTGCTTCGGCGCTGTCCGCCCGGCTTACCATGGTGAAGTACCCATGGCGGGCGAGTCCGGTAATATTGACTTCGTCAAACGAGAAATGTCCGATGTAGAACATCTTGGCCTCCTTTTTGGGGGTGCTTAAGGTTGTTTGGCTTGCCGCCTGCGGGCGTATCGTCGATCCGCCCATGTCAAGGCAGCACGTACGCGGGTAAAAGCGCTTCGATAAGGGACCAGCCCGGTGCATCCACCACCACCGCCGGGTCGGCATCCGCAAAGCGATACGTCTCGCAAAGGGTGTCGATCTCAGGGTGGGCCTTTACGAGGTCATGCCATAAGCGTTCGGGGCGCTTCCCGGCACAGAGGGCCTGGATGGCGTCCACCACGGACACCTTCCCTTCGGGGGTGAAGCGAATATCGGTTCCGCCCAGGTCGACAAGATAGGTCTTGGCCATAGGTCCTCCCTTGGATTCCGGTAAATGATGATGGCCGGCGGCCCGAGCGTCACCCGCTTCGTGTAGCGCGCTCGGAGGCATCCGCCACGGCATTGCTTCCTTCGACGGCCGCCGCTGGGCTGTTCCGGCGGTCTTCCGTCAAATGGATGGTTTGGGTCGGATACGCAAACGCCACGCCTTCCGCTTCAAACTTCTGATGGATGGCCAGGGCGATGAGGTAGGTTTTAAGGGTGTTGCTCCAGATCGTGATGGACATCCATTTCATATTCATATTCGCTCCAGCGGGCGCTCAGGCGCCCGTTGCTATTTCAGGGCACAACCTGATGTTGCGCAGAGCCTATCCCACCGTCTGACCGAGCGCTATAATGGAAAGGGATTATTCAGGGCACGAAAAGGCCTTATTCAGCTGCGGGGGCATTCCTGAGGCGGGACTGAAAAAATCCATTTACATCCCGGCGGGATTAGCTTACTCTTTCAGCCACCATTACAAGCACTTTAAAATGGACGGAAGGGTCGCCGGCCGCCACACGACCGGCTGAATATGCCCATGAACGCGATGATCGCCTTCTGCGGGGGGAACCGTTAGCATGGAGAAACAAATAAAAGTCGTCATTGCCGAAGATCATCAATTGTTCCGGGAGGGTTTGAAGGCCATGCTCATGGCCCGGGGCGACCTGGAACTCGCCGGGGAAGCGGGTGACGGATTGGAAGCCATTCGCATGGTGCAACGTCTTCAGCCCGATTTGCTGCTGCTCGATCTTTCCATGCCGCGCTTGAGCGGCATCAGCGTCATGAAGGATGTCAAACGCCAGTTCCCGAAGACGATCATTCTGGCGCTGACCATTCACGAATCCGACCAGTATGTCCTGGAAGCCTTCGATGCCGGTGCCAATGGGTACTGCATCAAAGATGCCAGCCGCAAGGAGTTGATGATGGCCATCGACAGCGTCCTCGCGGGCAAAACATACATCAGCCCGGGTGTTGCCGACAATGTCATGGAAGGCTATCTCGAAGGTCGCAAACGTCTCAAGGAGAAAACCTCCTGGGACACCATTACCCAGCGGGAACGGGAAGTCTTGAAGCTGCTGGCCGAAGGCCACACCAACAAGGAAATCGCCGATTTTCTCAGCATCAGCGTGAAGACCGTGGAGAAGCACCGGGCCAACATCATGCAAAAAACGGATTTGCACAATGCTTCCGCCTTGACGGCCTACGCGATCGAGAAGGGCCTGGTCAGCCCCCAGAAGATCTGAGGGCATGTTGATTCCCCTGCCAACTGCGGGATAGCGCTCTATTGATGTCCGCGCAGTGAAAGCCCGTCATCTACAGGATGTTCCCTATTATCTCCGGACGGGCCGCTTATCTCCGCCGATTTTCCATAATCAGCATCTCCGTACGACGATCGGAGGCCGCTAAAAGCATGTGCCGGTGTATTGAACCGGCTTTGCGGAAAACGGCAAGATCCATCGTGGCCAAGGCCTCATGCCGGTTAATCGTTCAGATCCGATCCGTGATGGTGCTTCTTTGGAGTCGGCAGAAAAGCGCGGACGCGGGTGCCTTTCCCTTCCTGGGTGCGGATGTCGAAGCAGCCGTTGCTGATCTCGATGCGTTCGCGCATGCTGTTGATGCCGAAACCGCTGAGCGCGTTTTCAGCGCCCATGACCCGCTCCAGATCGAACCCGCAACCGTCGTCGCTGACGCACATCTCGAGGTAGTCCCCTGAGCGGGTAATGAGCACCTGTATTTCTTCCGCCCCGCTGTGCTTGGCGGCATTGTTGAGCGCTTCCTGCATGACCCGGTAGAAGACGATCTTGTGCGCTTCCGTGATATCGGCCTCGTCCACTTCGAAGCGGGGTGTGATGCGGATGTCGGTGTAAAGTTCGGAAAGATCGCGGCAGAACCAGCGGGCCGTGGCGAGAAGCCCCAGATCGTCCAGGGTCGAGGGGCGCAGGTTGGCGGATATGCGTTTGGTTTCCTTGATGGTTTCCACGATATGCGTGATGATGCGCTCGAAGGAAATTTCGCGTGACGGCAACTGATCCCCATACACCTCCAGCCATCCTTCCAGGGAAAACTTGATGGCCGCCAGGCTGGCGCCGATGCTGTCATGCAGTTCCTTGGCAATGACCTGGCGATCGCTTTCCAGCAATTCCAGCGTTTTCTGGCTTAAAAAGCGCAGCTGTCGGCGGGACAGGCGCAGCTCATTCTCCATATTGCGGCGCTCTTCGATTTCCGCCTGCAAGGCATTGACCGTTTGACTCAAGGTGTCGCCCTTGGATTCGACCTCGCCATCCCGGATGTGGTTTAACCCGTCCGCAGAGGGGCCCGCAGGCGTCGCTCGTTTGAAGGTTAGCGCCACCAGGCGGCGGCGGGGGTCATCGATGTGAAAGGGGGAGAGGGTCACGCGAACAGCGATCGAACGGGCGTCCCGGGTTTCCAGTTCCGAGGGGGCGTCCACAATAGAGGCGCCTTGCAGGCAGGTTTGCAGCCACTGGGCCTGTTCCCGGCGACGATGGGCCGGCATTAGCTTGTCGAGATCGAGGCCACCGGCCTCTTCCGCGCTGTAGCCCAGGAGATTGCGCAGGGCCGGGTTGGCCAGGACAAGGCTGCCGTTGGGGTCGGCAAGGGCCACGGGATCCAGAAGTGTATTGCAGAATGTGATGAGGCTGTTTGCGAACATCTTCTTCCCTCGCGAGCTGGTCGCGCTGCGAACGGTGGTGGTTGTTATGCGTTGCCCAGGATGCGCCTGGTTTCAGGTCCGGTGCCTGTCTCGGTTCTCCGCCCGAAGGCGCTAATTGGGACGCGATCCGGCCTTCTTCAGCCGCTGTCGCACGAAGGTCTCATATGCCTGGGGTGATCCCCTGTCGACCTCCACGCGGGAAAGGGCGACTTCGGCCCGGGCGGCGCTCTGACGGCCGCCGGCCTTGCCGATTTCGCCGAAAGCCGCCTGGACCCGTCGACCCGCGTGGCGGCGAAAACCGGCATTGCGAAAAATAATCACGAGTTTGTCGTTGCGGGTTCCCGACACAACGCTCCAGGTGGCCTCCGAGAGTTTCATGAGAAAATCCGCCACAATGACCAGCTTGTCGGCACTGGATACCGGCCCGAGATGAACGAAAGCAGTTTCGCCGAGGAAGACGACTTTTTTCGCGGCGGTCCGAATTGTTTCCAGGGTGGCAACAGAAAGTTCGGAGGATTCGATTTTCTTGACGATGTTGAGATTGGCCAACTCGTAGAGGTAGCGGAAAATGATGATGTCGCGTGAAATGGAGTTGCGCACGAAATCATCGGTGTCCGCTTTGATGCCGTAAAACAGAGCGGTCGCCAGGCGGGGGGAGGGCTTGATACGGGCGGCCTTCAAATATTCCGTCAAAAGGGTGGCGTTGGCGCCGTATTCGGGCCGGATGTCGATAAAGGGCGCCTCCAGATGTTTCGTGACCGGATGGTGATCGATGATGATATCGAACGGGATGCCTGCCAAGGCCTCGTGGTGTCCGGGCTGGGAGTCCACCAGAGCCCATTTGGTGACGGTACTTTTTTCCAAATGTCGTATGTGGCGTTGTCTGACATGCAACAGCTTTACCAAGGCCCGGTTGTCCGGCCGGGCCAATTTGTTGATGCGGTAAATGTCGACCTGCCGGGCGTGCCGCCAGAACAGGCGTTTTAGAGCCAAGGCGCTGGCCAGGGCGTCGGGGTCGGCTTGGATCAAAATGGCCAGCAGGTCCCTGGTACCGACAACGCCGAGAAGACGTTTATGCTTCTCGGTGAAGGACACGGATTTGCCGAATGGCTGTTTCACGCCTTTCCCTTCAGGAACAAAATGGGCAACATAGCGTTTCTCCCATGACGCCGAGGGGCCGCTACTGCACCCAGACGGTCTTGATATTGACAAATTCCCGCAAACCGTAGTGGGACAATTCTCTTCCATAGCCGCTGTTGCGGATCCCGCCGAAGGGCAGCCGCGGGTCGGATTTGACGAAGGCGTTGACAAAGCAATTGCCGGCCTGGATTTCAGAGACGGCCAGCCGTTCGCCGCGCGCCGCATCCCGGGTGAAGACGGCCGCCCCGAGGCCGTAATCGCTTTCATTGGCCGCCGCAATGGCGGCGGCTTCGTCCGGCACCGGCACGACCGCGGCCACCGGACCGAAGGTTTCTTCATCATAGGCCGGCATTCCCTTGGTGACATCGGTCAGCACGGTGGGCGGGTAGAAATTCCCGGGGCCTTCCGGCAGGGTCCCCCCCAGCAGGCAGCGCGCCCCCTTGCGTATCGAATCGGTAACCTGGCGATGGAGCAGGTCGCGCAGGTCCGGTCGCGCCTGGGGTCCGATCTCAGTTTTTTCATCCAGGGGATCGCCCATCGTTTTTTCGCTCAGGGCCTTCACCAGTCCTTCTTCGAAGGCGGTGCGAACCGCCTCCACCACGATAAACCGTTTGGCCGCAATGCAGCTCTGCCCGGAATTGAGTAGCCGGCTGGTGACACACGCCTCCAGCGTCTGCTCCAGGTCGGCATCTTCGAGGATGATGTAAGGGTCGCTGCCCCCCAACTCGAGAACGGTCTTCTTCAAGTGGCGGCCGGCCTGGGCGGCGATGCTGCGTCCGGCGGCGGTGCTGCCCGTCAGAGAGACGGCGGCGATGCGGGGATCCGCGATGATGTCTCCGACACGGTCACTGACAACAGGAAGCTGCTGAAAGATGGCCTCGGGAAAGGTCGCCAGGCGGAAGGCTTCTGCAATGGCCTCCGCACATCCCGGTACATTGGACGCGTGCTTCAGGAGAACGGCGTTGCCGGCCAGCAGGGCCGGAACAGCCTGGCGGAAGACTTGCCAGAAAGGATAATTCCAGGGCATAACCGCCAGGATGACCCCCAGGGGTTGAAAGGTGACAAAACTGCGCGTGGCTTCGGTTTCGACGGCTTCGCTGGCGAGCATGGACGCGGCATGCGCGGCGTAGTGGCGGCACAGCCAGGCGCACTTCTCAATTTCCTTTCGACCGTCGCGGACCGGCTTGCCCATCTCGAGCGCCATCAACCGGCTATACTCGGCCGCGTGGGAGCGCAGAACGCCGGAGAGCTTCTCCATCTTCTGCGTGTGATCCCGGAGCGCGGTTTGCCGCCAGATTCGCTGGGCTTGGCCGGCATTGGCGATACAGCGCGTGATGGCATCGGAAGACAATTCGGGATACGTACGCATTTTTTTCCCGGAAGCGGGGTCGATGGATTGCAATGTCATGGCGGCATCCTCCTTTCCTTGAAAAAACGTATATGTCCCCCGTTGCTGAATGCGTATGGGGTGCAGACCCTATATTCCCTCAGCCCTCCCTCCCGAATCCGCAGTGAAACCTTGGACTTTGCACGTCGTCAAAGCATCCCTGCCGCCGCTTTTCCCCTATTCTCGACCGGAAGCGTAACAGAATACATGCAACGGCAACCCAAAATAGGGGTAAGACCATATTTCGGGCCGGGCCGCGCCGGTGGTAGTATAATAAATATGGGTGCAGATGAAGTCGAAGCAAAGCCTGCTGAACATACCCTGAAGAGCAAACACCGGAAGGAGCGACCCTCATGACGGACAAAGACATGACCCGGGCGGATATCGAAGCGCGCCTGGACAAGCTCGGTCAGACCATCACCACGCTGCGCCTCAAAGCCGAGCAGCAGCAGGAAAAATATGCGGCTCCGCTGGGCAAAACGCTTGATGCCATCGAAAGCAAGCGGGGCGAGGTTGAAACCCGGCTACCGGAATTAGACACACTGGACGACAAGTCCTGGTCGACCGCCGTCGCCAAGCTGAACAGCCATCTCGATGATATCGACGCCGGTCTTCGCAAAGCACTGGCCCACTTCGCCTAGTAGCCTTTTCCCAGCGCAGCGGGTCGGCGGCTTTGCCGCGGCGAAGCCCCGTCCTCCGGCGCTGAAGGTGGCCTGGCATGCCAACGCATCCACAGCATATTGCTGGTGGATAGCGACACGAACTTTCGCCGCATGGTCAAGGCGTTGATACGGCGTCACTATCCTCACATCATCGTCCGTGAGGCGCGCAACCAGCGCGACGCCCTGCGGCAGGTCAGGTGTTTCTCACCCGGCTTGATCCTGATGGAAATCGATATGTCCGGTCACCGATCCCTGGACCTGCCGCGCAGGATGCGCGCCATGTATCCCGAGACCGTCATTGCGGTCCTGACCAGCTATGATCTGCCGGAATACCGTGAGGCGGCTTTTCAGGCCGGCGCACATCATTTCGTCTCCAAGTCCCTGCCCAGCGGCCCGGCTATCCTGGCCATTGTCGAAGAGGAACTGAACGCATCCCATCCCATCCCGTCCCATGCAAAGAAAGGCCAAGACGATGCGCACAGGGAACGAAAACCAGTGCCTGGGCGTTGCCCGGATGAAAGTTTGCCGGATCAAAAGCGATCCACTGAAAATACGGACCCTGGGCATCGACGGCCCGGGGCATCGTCCAAGCGATCGGCCCTATGACCCCTCGCCGGAGGGCCAATACGTCCTCCTGCGCCGGTGGGTCGCAAGGCAACCGTCCCATGGAAACGCCAGGGGGATTGTGATGGCCGGCACCGCAATGGTTCCGCCCGGCATGAACACCACTCATGAGGCGATGGCGTTTCGAGTCGAAACACGTTCCCGAAGGGGTGCCCCTCTGCCGCAGGTCCTGCCCCATGCCGCTTCCGCACGCCGGGTGGGGTGCGCGGGGGTTGCCGGCCGGACACCCGAGACCTACCTTGAGCCGTGAACCTGCCATTCCATCCATATCAAAATTGCTTCCGTGTCGAACCCGCGCATCGCGCGGCCCTTATCATCGACGGCGAAGCCTATTTCCGGGCCCTGCACGAGGCCCTGAGCCGCGCCCGTCGGTCCATTTTCATCGTTGGCTGGGACCTGCACAGCGAAGTGCGCCTGATACGCAACGGCGATGGGGAGGGTTATCCTGCAGGGCTGGGAGAACTTCTCGACGCCCTGGCGGAGGAGCGGCCCCGGTTGGAGGTCTACCTCCTGAGCTGGGATTTCGCCATGATCTACGCCATGGAGCGGGAATTCTTCCCCCGCTACAAACTCAAGTGGCGCAGCAACAGCCGCGTGCATTTCAGCCTCGACGGCCACCACCCCGTGGGGGGGTCCCAGCACCAGAAGATGGTCGTCGTCGATGACGCCCTGGCCTTTGTCGGCGGCCTCGACGTGAGCTCAGTGGCGATGGGACACCCGCCGGCACCGGGTGGAGGACGATCGCCGCACCGATCCGGGGGGCAATCCCTACCCGCCGTTTCACGATGTCCAGATGGCCGTTGACGGACCGGCCGCCGCCGCTTTGGGCGAACTGGTGCGCCAGCGCTGGATCCGCTGCGAAGGGATGCCGCCGGACGTCGAGCGGGGGCGCAGGGATTCGGATCCGTGGCCGCCCAGCGTTACCCCTGATTTTCGCGACGTGCCGGTGGCCATCGCCCGCACGCTGCCGGCCTATCAATCCCAATCCCAGGTCAGCGAAGTCCGGCAACTCTACCAGGACAGCATCGCCGCCGCGCGGCGCTTTATCTACATCGAGAATCAATATCTGAGCGCCCACTGCATCGGCGAGGCCCTGGCGGCCCGTCTGCGGGAAGAGGACGGCCCCGAGGTCGTCATCGTCATGCCGGATGAAAACCGGCGGTTGGCTGGAACAGCACACCATGGACGTGCTGCGGGGCCGTCTGGTGGGGCGTTTGCAGGAGGCCGACGCCCACGACCGCCTGCGCATCTACTACCCGCGACTCGCCGAGGATCCCCACACGGCTTTGATGGTGCACGCCAAGGTGATGGTGATCGACGACGCCTTCCTGCGCGTGGGATCGTCGAACCTGAGCAACCGCTCCATGGGACTCGATTCGGAATGCGACCTGGCCCTTGCCGCCGAACCGGACGACACGGCGCAGCAGAAAATCATTGCCGGAGTCCGGTCGCGGCTGCTGGCCGAACACCTGGGGTGCACCGCCGATGAGGTGGCCCGGGCCATGGAAGACCATGCCGGTCTCATCGCCGCCGTGGAAGCCCTGCGCGGCGGGGAACGCACCCTGGCGCCCCTGGCCGTGGAGATCCCCCCGGAAGTCGACGACTGGGTGCCGGATGCCGATATGCTCGACCCGGAAAAGCCGGTCTCCCCCGAGAAACTGTTTGACCTTTTCGTCAGTCCCCGGGAGCAGCCCGCGGTTTTCCGCCACGCCGTCGAAAATATTCCTGCTGGTGGCCGTCGTGGCGGGACTGGCCGCGCTGTGGCGCTGGACACCCCTGGGCGACAAGGTCGACCTGGATTCCGCCCGCGCCCTGGCCGGCTGGATTCAACGGCAGCCCCTGGCCCCGCTGCATGGTGGGGGCGGTCTATGTTCTGGGCGGTGTCGTCGCGATTGCCGGTCACCCTGATGATCATCGCCACGGTCCTGGTTTTCGGCACCTGGCCCGGACTGGTCTATGCCCTGGCGGGGTCCTGGCTGAGCGCGATCGCCGTTTTCGGTATCGGCCGCTGGATGGGCCGCGCGACCGTGCGGCGCTTCGCCGGCAGTCTGATCAACCGCCTGAGCCGCAAGCTCTCCGAAAGCCGGCCTGGTGACGGTGATCACCTTGCGCATCCTTCCGGTGGCCCCTTTTTCGGTCATCAACCTCATCGCCGGTGTTTCCGAAATCCGCTGGCGCGATTTCGCCCTGGGCACCCTGCTGGGATTACTGCCCGGGGTCATCGCGGTGGTCCTGCTGGCGGATCGCATCGCCGCCTCCCTGCGCAATCCCGAGCTTGAAGAGGTATCCCTTCTGCTGGGGGCCATCGTCCTGGTGGGCCTCGGACTGGTGGGACTGCGGCGCTGGCTCCAGCGCAAGCGTCCCTCGGTAGCGTCCTGAGGGGGGAAGGGCATGGGATTGCGCGTCGCCACCTATAACATCCACCGCTGCATCGGCCGCGACGGCATCGCCAATCCGCAGCGCATTGCCGGCGTGCTGCAAGCGCTGAACGCCGATCTGGTGGCTCTCCAGGAGGTGGCCTTCGATCCCGGCGCGTCCGGCAACGCGCTGCAATTTCTGGCCGAGGCCACCGGCGCCCGGGCCATTGCCGGGTCCGACCCTGCTCGAAGCCCAAGGGCGTTACGGCAACGCCGTGCTGTCCCGGATCGCGCCGCGCGAGGTGCGGCGGATGGATATCAGCGTGCCGGGGCGCGAGCCGCGCGGGGTTCTCCAGCTGGTTCTGGAGACTTCCGCCATGACGATTGCCGTACTGGCGACCCACCTGGGATTGTCCATTGAAGAGCGGCGCCGGCAGATGGCCCGCATTGCCCTGCTTCTGGAAAAGCCGGCCTCCGAGGTCACCGTCCTGCTGGGGGATTTCAATGAGTGGCGGCCCTGGGGACGTTCACTGCGGGATCTGAAGCGCCGCTTTGACCCCGCGGCGGCACCGCCCACCTTTCCCAGCCGTCGCCCGTTGCTGGCGCTTGATCGGATTTGGGTCCGTCCGGCCCACCGATTGAAGTCCCTCCAGGTTTTCAAAGGTGCTCAGGCCCGGGCGGCCTCCGATCACCTGCCGCTGGTGGCTGATCTTGACCTCTGAGAACAGCGCCGGGATAGGGTGCCTGCATTGTCCCCGGGAGGTGCGTTCAACGCTCCTGGGACGGGGTGCCCTCCATGACAAGCTGCTGAAGGGCGCCGTCTTTCCGGTCCAGGAGATCCTCGGGGGTCCCGCTTTCCACGATGCGGCCGTCCTGCATGACGGCCACCTGGTCGTAGTGCGGCAGGATGTCCAGGCGGTGGATGACCGCGACGAGGGTGCTGCGGCCTTTCCAGTGCTCCACCAGGATTTCCTGGATCCGGGCCTGGGAGCGTTTGTCGAGACTGGCGGTCGCCTCGTCGAACACCAGGACGGGCGGCCCCTTTAAAAGGGCACGGGCGATGGCCAGTTTCTGCCGCTGGCCGCCGGAAAGGTTTTTGCCCGACCGTCCGACCTGGTACCGGAGGCCGATCCCGATGATGGCCTCCAGCAGTTCCTTCTCGATGAGCGCGCGGTTGATTGCTTCCTGCATACGGCGTCGGTCGACCTTTCGGAAGGCGGTAGAGCGGCCGAAGAGAATATTGGTGAGGACGTCGGCGCCCTCGATGTAGCGCTCGGGACGATAGAAGGAAATCGCCTCCGGGGCCCGTTGCTCCAGCCGTTCCCGGATCGCGTCCCGGCTCGCCACGATGGTTTCCTGAAGCGCTTCGGGGATCGCGATGCGGGGGACCTTGCTCGGAATGCAGGCCAGTGCCACGGTCAGGACGATATTTTGTTGGGCCGGGCTCAGGTCCGCGGCAGCCGCCTTGAGGTCTTCTTTGCCGACGAGCTCCAGGGCGAGGCGGATCTGTTCCGTGGTCAGCGGCACCAGACGCTGCGTATCTTCGGGTATCGGCGGCCGGCGCAGATGAGGCGCCAGTTCGGTCAGGATGGAGAGGCCGAGATCGACCAGGGGGGCCTGCAGCCCTTTTTCCGCCAATAGATCGGCGATTTCGGGATGGGTCGCGAGGTGTCGGCGGCCGAAGGCGTGCCGATCGCGCACCCGGCCGAAGAGAAAGTTTTCCCCCAGGCTGGCGTGGTGCAGGAACCGATCCCGGTCGAAACGCTCCACCTGGGCGGCCAGATCGCTGTCCAGGGCGTCGGCCAGCCGCTGGCGCACGGCGAGAATGGCCTCCCTCAAGGTGTCGCAGTCAGCCTCGCCCAAGTCATTGTCGAGCCCGAACCCCAGCACGTCGACAAAGAGCCCCACCTGCTGGATGATCTCGATGGCATCCTGCCGTCGCCCCGCTTCACAAATGGCTCCGTCCGGGACATCGCGGCCCTCGGGATAAAAGAGATTCGCGGCGAGGGTGCCGCTGAACACGAAGGGGTCCTGGGGCACGAAAGCGACATTGCGGCTCAGGTCTGCCCGGGACAGCTCCCTGATATCCCGGCCGCCGATCCTGATGCGGCCTTCGGAAGGCCGCATCAGGCCCACCAGGCAATGCACCAGCGTGCTCTTGCCGCTGCCGGAGGGCCCCACGAGCGCCAGGTGGCTTCCGGACGGGATCTCCAGCGAAACGGACTCCAGCAGCGCCGTGCCCCCGGCCGTGCGATAGCCCACGTCCTCGATGCGCACCGCGCCTTCCAGCGGCGGTGTTTCGGAATTGTCGGCGGTCTCGCGCTCTTCGGCCATGGCGTCATAGGTCTGCATGGCCCGCCGGTAGGTCACGATGGCGGTCTGGTAGGCCTGGTAGTACTGGATCATTTCCTTCCAGGGATCGTAGAGCTTTTCCTGGGCCGATATAAAGGCCACCAGGGATCCGATGGCAAGCTCGCCCTTCAGGGCCAGATAGCCTCCCAGCGCAAAGATCAGAAAGCGGCTGAAGTGGACCAGCAGGTTGTTGGCGCTTTTGACGGCCAAGCGGTAGAGATTCCAGACGATGCGGATACGGCGGAGTCGGCCCACCAAGTGGTCGTAGCGCTCTTCTTCCAGACGGTAGGCATTGCCGGTCTTGATTTCGTGCAATCCGCCGATCACTTCCCCGATCCGGCCCGACAGACGGCGCGTGGCATTGACCCGCTGGCGGTTGTAGCGATTGACGCGTTTTTGAAGAAACGGAATCGCGGTGACGACGATGGGGTAGATACCGAAGGAAACGCCGGCCAGGAGCGGATTCAGCATGAAGAGATAAAGGCCGAAGGCGGCCAGCGTCAAAAGATTGATGGCGGGCACGGCAATGGCCAGACCGATAAAATCTCCGGCCGTTGCCAGTTCGTTCATCAAGGTTGCAATCACGGCACCGGATTGGGTGTTGCGGAAAAACCCATAGGGCAGGTGAATGATATGGGTGAACATGTCCCGCCGCATGCGGGCCAGCGTGTGTTGGCCGATGACCGTCTGCAGGGCGTTGATCGCATATTTCAATCCCGCGGCCGTGAGAAAAGCGAGCAGGTAGACAGCGCAATAGAGGGTCAGTCGCTGTATATCTTTTCCCAGAATACCCTCGTCGACGATACGTTTCTGCATCTCCAGCGGAACGAGACGCACCCCGGCGGCGACCATCACGATGACCAGCAGCAGATATTGGCGTTTGCGGTTGGCCCGCAGGCCAACCCACGCCAGAAGACGGCGGCGGACAATGGGGGGGGCGTCGTTGGTTTCTCCCATGGTGCGGTCCCCCTACGCCGTGCCGCCGGTCAACCCATAAACCACCAGGCCGGCGGCCACAAGGGCGGCACCCATGTGGGCGGTCAGGCGCTTTTTGGGGACGAATGACTGGATCATGGCGCTGACCGCATATCCCAGGACAAACGCCCAGCCGGCTTTCCAGAAAAAGCCCACGGATGTCTTCGCCGCTTCGCCATAGAGCTGCCATAGAGAAGAATCGCTCATGTGTATCGGCTCCTTTCAAGACGAAGGGATTATAGACCGGCAAAGGGTGTCGGCGGTATACCGCCAACACCCTATATCAATCGCTGTCGGGACTGACTTCGCACGCGCCGGCAGGGGGCCCTTTTGCGGCGCATCGACTTCGGTGAATATCATGCCTATTATCTAAAGATTAAACGATAAGGCGCGAAGACCGTTGCCCGCTGCGGCTGGCTGCCGCCGGCCGGAGCGCTTGACCGCGGCCTGAGGGGATGGCCACATCTTCCTTTCTGAAATCGCCCTTTATGCGGAAGATATCTTCAGTGTGGGATTGCTGTGAACCTGATGGGGAAAGGATGCCCTTTACGTGGAATTTAAAGTCTTCGCCAACATCAATCGTCTCAAGGACATTGCCAAAGTCCTGCTGCACTTCGGCTTTCAGGATCTGCTGGAGCGGATCGATTTGCCAGGTGTGACGCTGCCAAGGACAAAAGCGTCACCGGCATCCCATCTGAGTACCGAAGAGCGCATTCGCATGGTGCTGGACGCCTTGGGGCCGACCTTTATCAAGTTCGGCCAGATCATGAGTCTGCGGCCCGATTTGCTGCCGGCGTCGATGATAAGCGAACTTGAAAAGCTGCAGGATGAGGTCGGAGAGGTGGATTTCGAGGCCATCCGGGAGGTGGTCGAAGCCGTCTACCAGGACAAACTGGAGACGATTTTTGCCGTCTTCGACCCTGACCCCATCGCCGCCGCCTCCATCGCCCAGGTGCACCGGGCCGTGTTGCGCAAGGAAGGCGACATCGTGTCGGTCAAGATCCGACGCCCCCATATCCGCAGCACCATGGAGACGGATATGGGCATCCTGGAATACATCGCCAATCGCCTGCACGCCAACTTCGACCAGCTCAACGTCTATGACCTGCCGGCGTTGGTAAAGCACGTCCGGCGAACCCTGCGCCGGGAAATGGATTTGCGGCGGGAGGCGCGTAATCTGAGGATTGCGCGCTCCTACCTGCGCGAGGGAGACGATGTCATGGTCCCGGCGGTATTCGAGGCCTACAGTTCCGAAACCATTCTGGTCATGGAACACATCCAGGGCGGTCCGATCAAGTCGGCCCGGTTCGAGGACGAAGACCAGGCCCACTTCCTGGCCCGCCTGGGGCTGCGCACGGCCATCCGGCAGATTCTCGAGGATGGCTTCTTCCACGCCGACCCGCACCCCGGCAACATGATCGTCACCCCCGACAACCGGCTGTGCCTGATCGACTGGGGCATGGTGGGGCGCCTGACGGAGCGCGATCGGGGTGAGCTCATCGAACTGCTGCAGGCCATCATGCAGAAGGACAGCCATACCATGATGAACGCGCTCTTCCGCTTGAGCGAGTCAAGCGGGGATACCGATGTGCGGGGCCTCGAGCGGGATCTGATGGACGCCGTCGACACCTACTCCGCCGTACCCCTCGAGGAGATGAATATCGGCCGACTCCTGATGGCCATCGCGAACCTGATGCGGGACTACCGGCTGCGGCTGCATCCGGATCTGCTCCTGATGATCAAGGCCCTGGTCACGGCCGAGGGGACGGCGCGCCTGATCTTCCCCCGGCTGGATGTCATCAGCGAAGCCCGGCCTGACATCGAAAGGCTCGCCCGCGAGCGCTTGGGGCTGAGGCGGTTCTGGCAGTTGCTGAAATCCTCCCTGCCCGCACTCCTGCATCACCGAAGGGACATTCCCGACCGTCTCCTGCATATCCTGCAGAAGGTCGATCAGGACGAGCTCACCATCCAATTCGCCCACACCAACCTGGAAAGCCTGTTCAACACCCTGGAAAACATCACCAACCGGTTGACGTTTGCCATGATCGTGGCGGCCATGATCGTGGGTTCTTCCATGATCATCACCACCGGGGTGCGCCCGCACATCATGGGGTACCCGGCCATCGGCGTGGTCGGCTATCTCATTTCGGCCGTCATCGGCCTGTGGCTCCTCTTCAACATCATCCGGACCCGGAAGTACTAAGGCGCATTTCTGCACATACCGGGCTGCGTCGTGCGATCTGCCTGATGGACCCTATTGCCCCCGTGCGGCCGGTATCTTAAGTTCGAATGACAAGCCACGCCTAAGCGCGGCCAAATGGGGAAAGGCCCAATGCAATGGGCGCCACGGCTGCGTTTGAAAGGAGCTTATTATGATACACAGTGTCGAAGCCATTTTGAATGCCCATTTGCAGGCCACGGACGGCAAGGTGGGCCGATGTGCGGATTTTCTCTTCGATGACAAGTTACTGGACCCTTCGCTACATGGTGGCCGACACGCATAAATGGTTGCCGGGCCGCCAGGTATTGATTTCGCCTAGTGCCTTGCAGGACTGGGACTGGCGCGCCGATATACTCCCCGTCAATCTCAGCCGGGACGGCATCCGGCAAAGCCCGCCCCTTTCCAGCACATGCCGGTCTCCCGCCAGTACGAGACGCAGCTCGTGGAATATTACAACTGGTATCCCTACTGGGAAGGACCCCACGCCTGGGGGCCGGCTATGACGCCCTTCACGACGGCGGCGGTCCGGACTGAACCCATCCAGTCCATCGAAGCCGGGGGGCAGAGCCACCTGCGCTCCGTCCGGGAGGTCACCGGCTACCATATTCAGGCTTTGGACGACACGATCGGTCATGTGGAAGACTTTCTGCTGGAAGGCAGGACCTGGGCGATCCGCTACCTGGTCGTGGATACCCGCAATTGGCTGCCCGGACGCAAGGTGCTCATTCCACCCGCCTGGGCCAGCACCATCGACTGGAAACGATCCCTCCTGAACGTCCGGGTGGACCGTGGAGCCGTCGAAGCCAGCCCGGTCTACGACAAGGAGCGTCCGCTGACCCGTGAGGACGAAATGGCCCTTTTCGAGCATTACGACGCCAAGCCTTACTGGCTGGAGTAAGGGGGCTTGACCGTAATCGCGGCGTTTCGGGGGCGTACGCCCCTGAGGGCGGTATATACCCTCCGTTCCGGGGACAAATGAGGTCTTCGACCGATGGCCCTGAGCGCACAGGGTGTTACGGTATTGCGACAGGGAAGGAATACGGCCGGACTTGCCGCCGTCGGCGCGACATGTCGGATATGCGCGGACGGGATCGCATCTAAGCCGGCCGCAAACCGCGGAGTCCCATACCAGGGAGAAGAACAATGGAAGACAGCGCCCCCAAGGAAGGCACACCTTCGTCTGCCTACGAATTCCAGGCGGCGTCCATGTCCGTCCAGGACGCGCTGATCGTTCTGGCCATCCGGCTGGTGGGCGGCGATATCCGCCGCAACCCATCGGCCCGGCAGCACATCATCGCCCTGGCGCGGGCCACCCCGCTGTTTTTGATGGAAGACTACCACCAGACCCAGGACCGGGTTAATCGCTTCATCAACTGGGCTGGAACAACCACCATGGACGACCTCTTCGCCCAGGCCCTGGACCAGCTTCAAGACTCATATCGCCGCGAGGCCCTGGAATGGTCTGCCGCCAATGCGGTGATCCAGCAGCCTATGGATGAGAAGATCGCCATGCTTCATCATATCGGCGAAGCCCTCGGCTTCAGCGCTTCGGAGGTGAAGGAAAGCGTTGCACAGGTGCAGCGGAGGTCCGCCGGCAATGCGTCCGGGGATGATTGAGCCCGATGCCGGGGATGCGGCGATGCAAGCGCCCTCCGGCTTTTGAGCGGCCCTTCATCCGACCGGGATGCAGGAAGGGAGACTGTCATGCAAAGACGTGTTGCACTCGTGACCGGCGCCAACCGGGGGCTGGGGTTTGAAATTGCGCGCCAGTTGGCCGATCACGGCATCACGGTGGTGATCGGCGCGCGCGATCCGGAGCTAGGGGCGGAGGCCGCCCAATCCCTGCAAAATGACCGTCGCAGCGTTTACAGCCGCGTGCTCGACGTGACCCGGGCCACCACGATTCAGGCGGCTGTCGCCGATATCATCGACCGCTACGGCTGCCTCGATATCCTCGTCAACAATGCCGGTATCATGATCGATTCCGAGACCTCCGTTCTGGAGCTCGACCCCACGATGTTTCAAAACACCCTGGATACCAACGCCCTGGGGCCGCTCCTGCTGAGCCAGGCCTGTATCCCCTACATGCGCGACAACCAGTACGGACGCATCGTCAATATCTCCAGCACGTTGGGATCCCTCACCGATATCGCCACCCCGGATTCCGAATATTCCGTCGTTCTTTCACCGGCCTACCGGCTTTCCAAGACCCTGCTGAACGGCCTGACCGTTTTGCTGGCCAAGGAACTGCGGGGAACCAATATCCTGGTGAATTCGGCCTGCCCGGGCTGGGTGCGCACCCGGTTGGGGGGCGAGCGGGCGCCGCTCATGCCGGCCCAGGGGGCGGAAACTCCCGTTTGGCTGGCCACCCTGCCGGACGACGGCCCCACCGGCGGCTTTTTCCGCGAGAAACGCCCCATCCCCTGGTAGCCAGGCATCTTGACAGCGTCGTTATCGGGCGATACACCCACCCCCGTGGCCCCCTATAGCCGCACATGCGGCCGAGGGGGCTTTCGTTTTTTTACCGCAACAAGACCGGTTTTCCCCTGAGCCAGTCCTATCTGTTTACGGACCTGGCGATCATTGTCCTGGCCGGTATGGTTTTCACGCTGGAAACCGCCCTCTTGGCGGTTTTGACCCTCCTTCTGGTGGGGCTCTTTTCCGATTTCGTGCTTGAGGGTACCAGTCAGATGCGCACCCTGATGATCATCACCGAGAAACCCGACCCCATCCGCGATGCCATCATGTTCGAGCTTCAGCGGGGGGTGACCCACTGGGAGGTCACGGGGGGCTATTCCCGGAAAACACGCACCATGCTCTACCTGACGGCCCTGCGCCCACGCATCTACGATGTGAAGTACATCATCGCCCGCATCGATCCCGAGGCCTTCATGGTGGTGGGTGTCTCCCAGCAGACCTGGGGCGGATACAACGCCCCGAAAATAAACCGGCGCTGAGGGGCGATCCGGAGGGCTTTTAGATGGCCTGTCGGCGTAGCCTGGTCACCGTTTCGATGAGGACCGGCAGGGCCGTGTCGATCTCTCCCCGGGTCGTGGTTCGCCCAACGCTGAAGCGCACCGTGCCCCGGGCGCGGTCTTCCGGGACCTGCATGGCGGCCAGCACGTGGGAGATGGCCACGCTGTCGGCGTGGCAGGCGGCCCCGGCCGAGGCGGCGATGGTGTCCTTAACGGCCTCCAGCAGGCGATTGGCATCGACGTCCGCAAAGGACAGGCTGAGGGTGTTGGGCAGCCGCCGGTCCGGATGGCCGTTCAGGGCGACGCCCTCCAGGCTGCCGGCCAAGCCCTGGTGCAGGTGCTCGCGCATTTCCTGCATGTGCCGGCGATGTTGCTCGAGACCCCGGGCGGCGATGTCGCACGCCTTCCCTAAAGCGACAATCAGGGCCACGTTTTCGGTGCCGGCCCGGCGGCCGCCTTCCTGTCCGGCCCCGTGGCAGAAATTTTCCAAGGTTACCCCCGTGCGCACGTAAAGGGCCCCTATGCCCTTGGGCGCGTAGAGCTTGTGCCCGGCCACGGAGAGCAGGTCCACCCCCAGATCGTCCACATGCACCGCCACCTTGCCCACGGACTGGGCCGCATCCGTGTGAAACGGGATGCCGTGGGACCGGGCGATGGCGCCGATCGCGGCGATGGGCTGGAGGGTGCCCACTTCGTTGTTGGCATGCATGATGGAAATCAGGCGGGTGTCCGGCCGGATGGCGGCCGTCACGGTTGCCGGATCCACCTGCCCCGCCGCATCCACCGGCAGAACGGTCAGCTCGATCCCGAAGCGGATCAGAAAAAGGCAGACCTCCAGCACGGCCGGGTGTTCGATCGCGCTCGTAATGATGTGCCCGCCCCGGTGGTCGGCCATCAGGAGCCCTTTGATGGCGTGGTTGTTGGCCTCCGTGCCGCCGCTGGTGAAGACAATTTCATCGGGACGGCATCCCAGCAAATCAGCCGCTTGCTGCCGGGCTTGGGCCACGGCGGCCCGGGGGCGGCGGCCGTAGGCATGGCTGCTGGAGGGATTGCCGAATTCTTCCCCCCAGAAGGGCTGCATGGCCCGAACGACTTCGGGATCCAGGGGGGTGGTACCGTTATAATCCAGGTAGATGGGGTGTTCCACGGCGGGCATGACGACCTCCATTGCGGCTTGGCCCCGTAGGAGACAAGCACGGGGCGATGTTCATGGGTCAATCCCATGTCCCTTCTACGCATTTCCGCCACGCGCGTCAAACGGCGGCCCTGCGCCGGTGCCCGGCCGGGAATCGCCCTTCCGGCCCGGGTGATGTTTGACATGGCCCAGGGGATACCATAGGGTCCGGAAACCGCGTCCTCCCGCGAGGAGGCCGGAAAACCCTTCGTATTTACAGGAAACCCGAGCATGCCGGAATTCGAGGTCCTCGTTATCGGCCGCAGCTGCGTCGATCACATCGCCGTGGTGGAAGCCTTTCCCCGTGAAAATACCAAGACGGCCATCACCCGTCGGGTGGTGGAAGGCGGCGGCCAGGGGGGCACGGCCGCGGCCTGCATCGCCCGCCTGGGAGGCCGGGTCTGCTATGTGGGCCGCCTGGGGGACGACGGGCCCGGCCGGACCTGCCTGCAGCGCCTGAGCGCTTTTGATGTGGATACCCGTCATGTTCAGATCCTTCCCGGGGGCCGGACCCCGGAGGCCTTCATCTTTGTTACGGCCGCTTCGGGGGATCGGACCATTTTCTACGAACCCAACCGCCTGCCGCGCCTGGAAGCCCGCGACCTGCCCGACGGGCTGTTCTCCCGGGCACCGGTCCTGCTCCTGGACCCCGAGACAACCTACCTGGCCGGCCGGCTGCCGGAACGCGGCGGGCTGCAAGTGGTCTACGATGCCGAACGCTGGCGGGAGGGGATGGCCGCCATGCTGCAGCGCGCCGACTATTTCATCCCCAGCCGGGATTTTCTGGACGACGAACACGCCGGCTGCGGCGCGGGCCGGCTGGCGGACCGTCTGAGCGCCCTGCAGGCGCGGGTCAAGGGCCGGCTGGTGGTCACGGACGGATCTCGGGGGGCCTATTATTTCGACCGGGGACGGCTGATGCAGGTTCCAGCCCCGGCCGTGGCTGTGCGCGACACCATCGGCGCGGGGGACAACTTCCATGCGGCCTTTGCCCTGGCCCTGAGCCGGGGGTCCGATCTGCCGGAGATCGTCCGGCTGGCGGTGGCCGTGGCCTCCCTTTCCTGCCGGGCCTATGGCGGCCGCGACGGTGTCCCGGCCCTGGCGGAAGCCCGCCGCCTGGCGGCCACCCTGATTCCGCGACCGCTTTCCCCGAACGATGCTCCGCCTGCCCCGTGAGGGCCGTGACGGGTGGCCCCACGTGTCCTGACACCATCCGATCCCAGGCCGGTTGAACCTATCAGAAGCGTGACCGTCTCACCGCCCGACCAAGCCATAAGATCCTAAGGTTTTCCGCGAAACAGCCGAAAATGGAGACAGGTTCGACGCCGATCAGTGGGGACGGCGCGACACGCAAAGAACCCGCAGGCCGCCGGGCGTCACGGACGTTCCGGCGGGGTGCGGATAGCGGCGGATAGGCAAGGGGGGGGCGTTCGAGGATCGTGTCAAGCACCAACCATCACCTGAGCGATATCGCAAGGTTGTTCGAGCGCATGCCCTCGCTGTTCATCGGGCTGGGGGACGAAGACCGGATCCTTTTGTGGAATGCCCGGGCCGAGCAGATCCTGGGCTGCAGCGCTTCGGATGCGGTGGGGCGCCCCCTGGAAACCTGTCCGATACCTTGGGACGGGGAGCGGATTGCCGAGGGCCTCGGCCGCTGCGGCCGGTCTTGCGAACCGGTGCGCATCGACGGCCTGGTCTGTGAGGGACCCGGTGGTGCGCGCAAGGAGTTGGGGGTCACGCTGATCCCCCTCGGCGACAGCCCCCTGCACGGACTGCGGACGGTCATCAGCGGGGCCGATATCACCGCACGGCGCCTGCTGGAAGAGCAGTTGGCCCAGGCCCAGAAAATGCAGGCCATCGGGCACCTGGCGGCCGGCATCGCGCATGAAATCAGCACCCCGGCCCAGTTCGTGGGGGACAACACCCATTTTCTGCGGGAAGCTTTTGACGATCTTCATCGGATTATACGCGATTTCCAGGCCGTGGCGTCCGCGGTGCGCGAGGGCGGATCCCCGGCCGAAGCGCTCGCGGCGGCCGATGCCGCCGTCCGGGACCTGGACCTGGCCTACCTGGCGGCGGAAATCCCCCTGGCGATCGCGCACATCCTGGACGGTGTGGGGCGCATCTCGAAAATCGTGCGTTCCATGAAGTTCTTCGCCCACCCGGGCGATGCGGCCAAGACACCCCTGAGCCTCAATGAAGCCATCGAGAGCACGATCGTCATTTCACGCAACGCCTGGAAATACGTGGCCGACGTCGATACGGACCTGGATCCGCACTTGCCCCCGGTACCCGGACAGCGCGGCGAGATCAATCAGGTCCTCCTGAACCTGATCACCAACGCGGCCCATGCCATCGCCGAAAAGCTGGGCCCCGGTGCCACGGACAAGGGCCGGATCCGGATCGCCAGCAGCCACCGGGACGGCTGGGTCGAGATTCGCGTCCAGGATTCCGGCGCCGGCATCCCGGAGGCCATCCGGCGCCAGGTGTTCGACCTGTTTTTTACCACCAAGGAAGAGGGGGTCGGTTCCGGCCAGGGGCTGGCCATCGCCCATTCCGTGATCGTCGAGAAGCATGGCGGCGTGCTGACCTTTGAGAGCGCGCCCGGGGCGGGCACCACCTTTATCATCCGGCTGCCGGCGGGCGGGGCGGTCTCGCATGGATAAAAAGCGCCTGCTCTTTGTGGATGACGATCCCATGATCCTGAAGGGGCTGCAACGTTCCCTGCGTAAAATGCAGGGCGAATGGGAGGTATCCTACGCCGACAGCGGGGAGGCGGCCCTGGCCGGTTTGGCTTCCCGGCCGGTGGACGTGGTGATTTCCGATATGCGCATGCCGGGCATGGACGGAGTGGCGCTGCTGTCGGCGGTGAAGGAGCGTTATCCGCAGATCGTGCGCATCATCCTGAGCGGCCAGCTGGATCGGGACATGACGCTCAAATCCGTCACGGTGGCCCACCAGCTGCTGGCCAAACCCTGCGACGTGGCGGTGCTGCGCAAAACCCTGCATAAAACTCTGGCCCTCAATCAGGTTTTGGCCGACGATGCCATTCGGCGCGTGGTGGCGCGCATCGACACCCTGCCCAGCATGCCCGCCAGCTGTATTGCCATCATGGCGGAACTCCAGTCCGAGGAGGCTTCGATTCAGCAGGTGGCGGACCTCATCGCCGGCGACCTGGGAATGGCCGCCAAGATCCTGCAGATGGTCAACTCGGCATTTTTCGGGCTTTACCGCCGGGTGAACGACGTCAAGGATGCCGTGATGCTCCTGGGCCTGGATGCCATCAAAGCCCTGGTGCTTTCCATCAACGTGTTCTCCGCCTTCAACCCGCGGCAAATGCCCTTTCTGGACGTGGGGGCGCTCTGGGAGCACAGCCTGGCCACGGGCGGATATGCCAAACAGATCATGGCCTGCCGCAAGCAGGCGCGCGAGCAGACCACGACCGCCTTTCTGGCCGGCATGCTGCACGACATCGGCAAACTGATCCTGGCGGCCAACTTCAGCGATGTCTACGGCCGGCTGCTCCAGGCGCCGCCGGCCGCGCCGGACCAGCGGCTGGCGCGGGAACGCGAAACGATCGGCACCACCCACGCCGAAATCGGAGCGTATCTGATGGGGTTGTGGGGTCTGGAGCCGCCGATTCTCACCGCCATCGCTTTCCATCATCGCCCCCTGGACAGCCAGACGGCCTCCTTCGGACCGCTGACGGCCGTCCACGCGGCCAACGGGTTCGATCACCGCCTGCGGGCGTCTTCCGACGACAACAGCGATTCCCTCGATACGGCTTACCTGGCCTCGCTCCAACTCACGGAGCAGGTTGACGAGTGGCGGCAGGCCTGCGAGGCGATGGAGACATCGGCGCCATGAAACCCCGCATCCTCCTGGTGGACGACGACCCCCTGCTGCTGGCCGGCCTCAAACGCCAGCTCCGGCGGCAGTTTCATATCGAAACGGCGCCGGGGGCCGGGGAGGCGCTGCAGATGGTGGCGGGCGAGGATCCCTACACGGTGGTGGTGTCCGATTTCCGGATGCCGGGGATGAACGGCATCGACCTGCTGGCCCGCATCAAAGCCCTGCAGCCCGACACGGTGCGCATGATGCTGACCGGCTCCACCGACCTGGCCACAGCCGTGAAGGCAGTGAACGAGGGCCACATCTTCCAGTTCCACCTCAAGCCCTGCCCGGCCGACGCCCTGGCCCGGGCCATTCAGGAGGGCGTGGCCCACTATCGCGAAGCGGCGGCCCGGACCTCCCAGATCCGGTCCATGGCGAAATCCATGGCCCAGGCCAGCGAGGTGCAGCGCAACCTGATGCCCAGGGACCACTTCACGGCGGAAGGATTGGAAGTGGCCGGGCTAAGCCAGTGGTGCGATGAAACCGGAGGGGACTACTACGATTTCTTCCCCCGCCAGGTGGATGGACAGGCCCGTACGGGCATCGTGATCGGCGACGTGACCGGCCACGGCATTTCTTCGGCCCTTTTGATGACCACCGCCCGGGCCTTCCTGCGGGAGCGGATCAAGGCCCCGGGCTCGACGGCGGACATCATGACGGACGTCAACCGGCACCTGGCCCGCGACGTGGACGGAACCAACCGCTTCATGAGCATGTTCTACTGTGAGATCGAAGCGGCCCGCCGGCGCATCTGCTGGACCCGGGCCGGTCACGATCCGGCCCTGATCTACACCCCCGGATCGAATGCCGTGGACGAATTGGCGGGCCCCGGATTCCCGCTGCCCCTGGGCGTTATGGAAAGCGCCGTCTACGAGGAGGGCGGCCGCGATCTGCAGGCCGGCCAGGTGGTTGTGATCGGCACCGACGGCATCTGGGAGGCCCGCAACCCCCGCGGGGAGTATTTCGGCAAGAACCGCCTGATAGGCCTGATCAAAACCCAGGCGGATCGATCCGCCCGGGAAATGGCCCACGCCCTTGTCGAGGCGTTGGACGCCTTTCGCCATCCCCACCCCCCGGAGGACGATGCCACCCTGGTGGTGATCAAGATGACGGCTTGAGAGGGGCTGTCCCCCGCGCGAGGCCGCGTTCTACGCGGGGGATTCCGGAAGGCGCATATCCCTTATAGGGGGAGGATGAGGCGCCCTTCGACGGCCTGCGGCCGGATCGGTTTGGCGATGCTGCCCGGGGGTGGGTTCTTCCCCAGGGGGTTCGGCAGGATAGTGGTCTTCTGCGCAGGAAACCCTGCCGCATCATTCCGGCATTGCCCCGGTCGAGATGGCTTTTGCGCGATGGTGCTTCCCGGCGGGAGCCTTTTCCGATGCCGCCGCCGGTTCCTGGTGACGCAGCCAGGGGAAGCGGCGCACCGCTGCGGGCTGCAGCAGGGTTTGCAACGTCGGGCGGGCCGGGTGCCACAGCATGACGGCGGCCAGGGCGGCCACAACGGTTTCCGGCGCGAGGGTGCCCAGGTGGTCCACCGGCCCATAGATCAAGCGGCAGGCGGCACCCACCTCGTCTTTGCACCTCCAGGCCAGGCAGGTCTGCATGAGCCTGCGGCCGACGGCGGCCGTGAGCGCGCAATGACCCCTGCACAGGGCCCCCACCAGGGCGCGCACCGGGCGCCCGCCCAGGCCGACCCACTGGTGGAAGTCCGTGACCGTCAACTCCGGCGGTCGCCCGCTGCGGGGATCACGGGCCATGTGACCGTCCATCAGGACCACCAGTCCACGGCAGCAGATGATGGTCTCCCGGTCGTCAAGGGCGGTGATGGTTGCGTGCAGATCGGGTTGCATAGAAGTATTCAACGCACAAGACATGCCAAAGGTACTGCGCCACTTCCCGGAAAATGAGCATGCTCCCATTTTCCTAAGTCCGCCGGGTGGGACGGTTTTATAGAATCTTCTTCCCGGCCAAGGCGGTGAGGCCCTGTTTGTTAAGCTTCTTGGCGGTTGAGCGTGAAGATGGTTGACACCCGGGCATCCGGCGAAGGTGTTCTTCGCCTGTCCTCATTCCGGCACGATAACGGGCAGGGCCCGGCGCATCTGCCGCAGGGCCTGGCGAATGCGGTGTTCGTTCTCCACCAGGGCCAGGCGCAGGTAGCCTTCCCCCTCCTCGCCGAAGCCGATGCCCGGCGCGACCGCCACGTTGCCTTCTTCCATCAGGCGCAGGGCGAATGGCATGGAGCCCATGGCATCGAAAGGGGCCGGCAGTTTGGCCCACACGAACATGCCGGCCCGGGGGCGGTTGATGGCCCACCCCATCCGTTCCAGCCCTTCGCAGAGGATGTCCCGTCGCAGCTGGTATTTCGCCACCTGCTCCTCGATTTCGGCGTCGCAGTGGCGCAGGGCCATGATCCCCGCCACCTGGATGGCCGAGAAAATGCCGTAGTCGTAATACCCTTTGATCTTGGCCAGTCCTGCGATAATGTCTCGATTGCCGACGCAATACCCCAGGCGCCAGCCGGCCATGTTGTAGGTCTTGGAGAAGCTGCCGAACTCGACGCCCACCTCCCGGGCCCCGGGAACCTCCAGGAAACTGGGCGGCTTGTAGCCGTCGAAGGCGATCTTGGCATAGGCGAAATCATGGATCACCATGAAGTCGTAGCGTTGGGCCAGGCGCACGATTTCCCGGAAGAGATCAAGGCTGCCGAGCATGGCGGTGGGGTTGTGGGGGTAGTTGAGGATCAACAGCTTGGGCCGCGGGGAGACATTGCGGCACATGTCGGCGATGCGGCGCACGAAGGCCTCGTCTTCATCCAGCATGATGCGGATCACGCTGCCCCCGGCAATGATGGCGGCGTAAATGTGCACGGGAAAGGCCGGGGCCGGGACCAGGACGGTGTCGCCCGGCCCCACCAGGGCCAGGCAGAGGTGGGAGATGCCCTCCTTGGAGCCGATGGTGCAGATGACTTCGGCATCGCTGTCCAGCGCCACGTCGTAGTCCTGCCGGTAGCGCAGGGCGATTTCCCGGCGCAGGCTGCGCAGACCGTCGGCGGCCGGGTAGCGGTGGGTCTTAGGATCCTGGGCCACCTCGCTCAGCTTCTCGCTCACGGTGGTGGGGGCCGGATCGATGGGGTTGCCCATGCCGAGATCGATGACATCGTCCCCCCGGCGGCGCTTTTCCATTTTCGATTTGTTGATCATGCCGAAGAGGTAGGGCGGGAGTTGGCTCATGCGTTGGGCGAAACGGATGGTGGGCATTTGATCGTTCATGGCCATTTTCCTTTTGTGATGCGGGTGAGTGTTTCCCGATAGTTCAATAAAAAAACCCCGGGCCGTTTATGCTCGGCCCGGGGTTTTAAAAAAAAGCCATGGGCCGGCTGGCCAGCCCATGGCGACGGTTACAGCATCTATGCTTGTTTAGCTGCTGTCGACCGCATCAAGGGCTGGCACCCCGGCTGCGGCCGCCGCAGCTGATGTCAACATCAGCGTTGGCATTGGATCGATTCCTCAGTGTCCGTCCATAAAAGACATCTTTCGGCCCCTGGCGGCGTTCGCGCTGGTTTTCAATCCTCGAAATAGCGCACTCTTCCTCCGGTTGACACCCACCGCTTGGAATGGATCAGACGGGGAGTCCCCCGCGGAGCGGAAAAACGCGCTCGGGCCTTGCCAGAAACCGAAATCTACCATTTTATGGACACTATTTAAGAGCGTTGGCCTACCATAAGGAATTTGGCCGGGGCTGTCAAATGTCATCGGCAGACCGTCTCCCACTTCTCCGGCAGACTGGCCTCGGCCACCCCTAAGGATTCAGCGAAGGCCTTCAGTTGGGCGGCCGTGCAATTGACGGCGCCGGGTTGCCGCCCCTGGGCGACGTCATCGGTCTCGATCGCCAGGAACGTCCGCAGGGCTTCAGCCGCTGCCTGACGATGGGGTGTGGTATCACGGCCATCCCGCTGGCAGAAGCGGGTCAGGCGCTGCCAATTCGCGATGGCCCGGGCCAGCCCCCGATAGATGGAACGGTCGCGGAGGCGCGGGTTGAGATCCCGCAGGAGGATGCGCTGATAGCGCTGCTCCACGGCATCCTTCAGCGACTCGATGTCTTCCGGTGTCAGGTGCAGGCAGGGCCCGCCACCATCCTCCTGAAGATCGTAGAGCGCGGTGTGCAGGGCGACTTCGGGCATTTCCCCCGAGTGGTGAATGGCGAAAATCTCCTCTTCGATCAAACTGCGGTGATCCGTCATGGTGCGATGGGCCTCCTGAGGGGCCAACGGCCAAGCTGCCGTTTTGATAGAGCCTCAAATGGCTTGAAACTTGCAAAAATTAATTTGCAGGCCAAATGCAACGCCCGCTTTTATGTAAAAAAGAGATATGATTACAATAGGTTGGTATTCACAATAAACTTGTTCGGTTGAACAGACGAACACCCCGACAGGCGTGTTCTGTATCTTTTATAATACGGCCTGTCAATCCGGGTTTGCCGCACCAAGGGCAGCGCCCGTATTTAGTGCCTATCCAAAGATGCCATTTATGGATGCGCACTATGGATCACGAAAGGGTGAGGGTACCATGCTGGTCCATGCCATCGGGAATGCATCACCAACCCAACTGGAAACGCCGCCCAAGGCCAAGGAAGACGCCCCTGTTCTGCGGGAAAAGGTCTTCGGCCTGCCGGTGGACCGCGATATCCTGTTCGCCGACGAACACAACATCTACCAGCCCGCCATCGAGAAGCGGCAGCGCAAATGGATCGTGAAACTGTCCTTTTTAAAGCCGTTTCTGCTGTCCGGCGAACGCATCCTGCGCATCACCACGGCCCGTTCGCCCATCCGCTGGCACGAGCAGCTGGTCACCGGCGGCCTGTTCATAGGGCTTGAAAGGGCGTTTCTGGTCTTTACCACCTATCGCATCCTGCACATCCCCACCGGCAGCAACTTTGCCTACCGCCAGTGCATCGCCCAGGTCCGCTACCGGGATATCCGCAGCATCCGCCTGGGCTGGCAGGGCCTTGTCATGGACTACAAAAACGGCCGCCGCGAGTGCTTCGGCGGCATTCCCCGGCGCGAAAAAAAGAAAATCCGCCAGCTGCTGCCGGCCCTGCCTCTGGTCAAACAGGCGTTGCAGCCGGTGGGCCGTCGGCACCTTTGCCCCCGCTGCACCGCCGTCCTGTCGGAGCGCACCATGCGCTGCCGGCGGTGCGCCCTTGCCTTCAAGTCCCGCAAAATCGCAGCCCTGATGGCAGTGCTCTTCCCTGGCGGGGGCTATGTCTATCTACGCTTGATTTTTCCGGCCATCGTTTCCGGCCTTCTCGAGGTGCTGGTGCTGGCGGGGCTGGTGGCTATCGGAGCGCAATTTATTCCGCTAGAAGAAAATCGCATCCCGGCAATGGCCGGCCTGGCGCTTGTCTGGGTCGGCATCAAGGCGGCCGGATGGCTGCATGCCGGTCATTTTCTCAGGCAGTATATTCCCCGCAAGACCCGCCTGGGCCGCTGGTCGCCGTCCATGCCCTGAACTTAACTCCTTGTATCGGTGGCATGCGCGACGGAAGGGTTTTACTGAAATGGGGGTTCCCCGGCTGGGGCAGAACAGCCGGGGAACGGGCTTCGATGACGGAGGCGAATGCCCTCGTCGGCAGAAACAGAAGTGACCTCAAAATCGGAGTTATACGAAATCCGCAACGATGGCGCGCGCTCATCGACATTTTATACCAGGACAGACATGGCATTTGACCCATCGATGCCATAAGCGGGAGTACTTGTCGAAGTTTGCCCGCGATCGGCAACGGTGGATGCAATGGCTCTACAAGGCCATATTGTGCTTCGGTCTTGCCGTTCTGATAGAGAAAGGGCGTCAGCGTGAAGCGATTTGGTCCGAGAGTGTTGCCGTCGGCCACCGGGATTATGTTGCGCGGGTTTGCGAGGCTTTAGGGGCTATGGCCTGCGGGCGCAGCATTCGTAAAGCGGCTGAAGGGTGGGAACGGCGGGAAAGCAAAGCGCCGTATAATGCGGATTTTGGGGATCAAAATGGCGTTTTAGGTAGTCAAAATCGACTCTTATGGCGCATAAGCCTTACGATATCAGTAACATAGCTTGGTTCGACCCGCTTCCGTACCCGCTTCCGTCCCCAGCGCTATCAGGTCCTGTTTTTAACCGCTGGGTCAGTTGGCCGTCACCGGACTCATTGCCGTCTGGCGGTCCAGGAAAGTGCTGTATCGAAAAGCGCTCTGAGGGAAGTGACTTTGCCTGCACATCCCAAAGCACTATGAATCCGCGTCCGCACCCACTCGAATGACGAGTTTTCCAAAGTTTTGGCCCTCCAACATGCCAATAAACGCCTCCGGTGCACGCTCCAGGTCGTCCACCACTTGTTCACGGTACTTGATCTTTCCGCCGCTGACCCATTCGGACATCTCTTTGGCAAATTCGGGGTATCGGTGGCCGTAATCCTCAAGGATGATAAATCCCTTGACGGTCAGCCGCTTGGTCAAAATGGTGCGCATGAGCAACGGCAGGCGGTCCGGTCCGTCAGGCAGTTGGGTATCGTTATAATGGGCGATCAGCCCGCACACCGGAATCCTGGCGCCTGTATTGAGCAAGGGCAAGACGGCGTCAAACACCATGCCGCCGACGTTCTCGTAATAGATGTCGACCCCCTTGTTGCAGGCCCGGCTCAGTCGCTCTGCAAAATCGGGTGTCTTGCGATCCAGGCAATCGTCAAACCCGAGCGTCTCGGTTGCGTGTTTACATTTATCCTCGCCACCGGCGACACCGACGACCCGGCAGCCTTTCAACTTGCCGATTTGCCCCACGGTCGCCCCAACCGGACCGGTAGCGGCGGCCACCACCAGCGTCTCTCCCTGTGTTGGCCGGCCGATATCCAGCAATCCCATGTAGCCTGTAAAGCCGGGCATTCCCAGAACCCCCAGCGCATAAGAGGGGTTATCCGGTTCTTTGCCCAACCGTGTCAGGCCGGACCCATCCGACAGGGCATAGTCCTGCCAACCGCTGTAAGCAAGCACCCACTCATCGGTCTGGTAATCAGGATGCCGGGATTCCGCAATGCGGCAAACCGTCGCACCCACCATGACCTCATCGATCCCGACCGGCTCTGCATAAGAGGGTTCATCGCTCATGCGCCCCCGCATGTAGGGATCGAGCGAAAGATACACCGTTCGAAGCAAGACTTGGCCTTCGAGCGGCTCGGGTGCCGGCACTTTTTCCAGGCGAAAATCGTTAGGGTTCGGTGCACCGTGCGGCCGGGAGGCCAGGATGATACGCCTATTGTCTTTTTTGGTTTGTGGCATGTGGGTTACTCCTTTTCTCCATGGGCATGGGCGCGCTCGTTTTCTACTTGGTCCGGCCGAGTATCATTGATGCGCCGAGCATTTTAAATGATCGTAAAGATACTTTCAGAAAAAATATAATAAAATGCTAAATACGTAGACATGTACTTGGCTTTTAAATGTCAGACCAGATATTTCCGCTACATCTCCTGCTGAGTAGGACGAATAACGATCTCATTGATATCCACTTCCTCAGGTTGCTCAACCGCGTAAAGGATGGCACGAGCGATAGCCTCGGAATCGATGGCGCTTCCATAAAGTTTTTCTGTATTTTCAGCCGTTTTTTTATCGCTGATGTGGTCAGTTAATTCCGTATCGACGGCACCGGGTGAGATCATCGTCGAGCGGATTTCACCGTTCGACTCCAGCCGGACAGGGTTTGGTAAGGGACTGTGACCATCCCTTGCACAATAATTGATAACCTGTGACATCTCCATAGGGTCGAAGAGGTATATGCATCCTCTAATCGGGGTAGTTGAGCCGGAGGTACGATAGGAGCGCTTCAACGATTGATAGCCTCTTTGCAGACTGTGTTGAAGGTTTGCCTACCTTTGTGCTACTTGGAGGTTATCTTTTTTTTCAAGGCGATAATTACTTCTTTTTTTACTACTCTCGGAGGGATATTCTCTAACTATTTCAATATATAACGCCCTGAACTTATAAACTTCAAATTTTACCAACCAGAACAAATCGCCTATGAATCCGATATGCGTCATTTTATCCCAGCTGATGAAATGCCAGAAAAAATAAAAATGCACATCGATTACGCCAATATTCAATATTCAGAAAAAATTCCTGATAATCACTAGTTGTGCTCAAAAATGAAAAGCCCCACGCAAAAAAGTGGGGCTCAATGCATTATCAGAAAATGGAAGGAATTTTAATGGGCAGATGTCCTGTCAAGTTCCTCGCGTATCACTTGGCGAATCAAGGCTTCATTCAGAGGCTTTCCACTATTTTTAAGATATTGCCTCAAAGCATCGTTTATCATCGTTTGATAACCGGAGCCAGCTTCTGTCGCCCGATTACGAAATTCTTCAATGATCTCATTATCAAGAAAAATCGTAATCCGGGTCTTTCCCTTCTGGGGAATAACCGGGCCTCTTTTTGCGGATTTGAATTTATATTCCTTCTTCATAGTATCTCCTCTCCGAGGCCGTTGCCTTCCTCGCAGAAATCAATCGAATTGAGCTTCCCCGGTATGTATAAACCACCAAGACTATCCGCCCGGTTGAATCAGAACCGACTGTTACAAATCTTTTTTCTCCATCGATCTCTTGATCCTCTATCGTCAATGCCATCGTATCGAAAAGCACGCTCTCAGCATCCGCGAAATGAATCTTGTGTTTCTGGTAGTTGCTTTTTGCCTTTTCAGGGTTCCAAACGATGTCCATAGGTCAAAAATACATATAATGTATGTATATGTCAAGCGCAATGAGCTATTAGCATGTAACCTATAGAATATAAATGAAATTACAGCACAACAATTCACTGGTGCAGATGCGAAAAGCAGCGCTGCACAGCTCGGACGTTCGGTGTATTAACGATGCCAAAACAAAAAAGACCTAAGCGTTCACAGGGTGATCGAGGGTATGGATATCATTTTACAAGCTTGGGGAGGCGCTTTTTACCTTTTAAACAAGGTTTTTTTCGCGTTTGCCGAAGGGAAGAAGCAAAAAGCCAAGCGACGGTTAAAAATTGCGGGATGGTCTATTTACATATTAGGTGTCCCGGCCTGGGTGCTCATTCTTGCCGGCAAGCATGACTGGATCGCCGCCTCGATCGAGGCCGGTGGGGTTCCTTCAATGCTATTGGGGCTCTTTACCGTCTACCACAATGCAGACGCTCCGAATACGATTTTAGATCGAACGGCCGCGCTATTCACCTATGGTTTTTTGATGATGGGCGTATCTTACAGCGTATATGACTATGGCGGCATCACATCGGCCTCCCAACTCTTTGAAATGGGCGTCATGATCGGCTTCCTGATCGGAAGCTACTTATTGGCCAAAAACAATCGATACGGTTGGGTATTTTTCATGCTTATGAACGGAAGCATGGCTTCGTTGATGTTGATCCAGCATCGGCCGCTTTTATTTTTTCAGCAGCTCATATCATTGTGTTTTGTCATTTACGGGTTTGCGGTTTCATACAAATCGACACGGCGTAAATGCTAACCAAGTGCTGCTGCCGATGCGGATTCGCCGTACCGGAACACACCACCACCACGCTTGGCCGGGAAATGACAATTTTCGCGTTATGCGTACGCAGGAGAAAGAAATGAGCCAAATCGGATATCTTAGACTATTTTCGGATGGCAACGGATGCTCGCACTTTGAGCGGAAATCGATCGCGTTGGAGGCGCGGGACTATGCCCCTCCGGCACCGCCCCTGAATACGTCAACACCGCAGCCGGCCGATAAAGCAGTATTCCTCGAGCTTCCTGTCGGATGGTACGGAGATTGGCACCCAACGCCGGTCAGGCAGTGGCTGATCCTGATGACCGGCGAATGTAGAATTCGAAGCCGGGGACGGTGAGCGGGTCCTTTGCAATGCCGGCGATGTCGTATTGCTTGACGACACAACCGGCAAAGGACATCAGACGAAGGTTATCGGGGGCAATGCGGTTCGCATTGCGGCCATTCATTTTTCTTGAGCAGGAAGATTTCCCCCAAAGGGTTTTCAATAAAAATGAAATTAGACATAAAAACAAATTGTTCCGGAGTCGATTGGCAGGCCGTCGCGGAGATTCTCAGGATCGTCGGGATGGTCATATCATGAACCGGAGGTTCACAAGCGCGCTTTCGAAGCGAGTCACACGACGGTTTTCATTTATGCGCAATCGCGGTTGATCGGCTTCGGAAGAGCCCTGTCCGATGGCGAGTACCAGGGGGCCATTTACGACGTCGCCGTCGTTCCCGAAGCCCAAGGCCAGGGAATCGGCAAGATCATCATTCAAACCATTTCTACACGACTTCCGAACTGTAATCTGATCCTCTACGCAACACCCGGGATGGAAGGCTTCTATCGGAAGCTGGGGTTTGGATTGATGAAGACGGGAATGGCCCGCTTCACCCACCCGCAAGCAATGCGAAAATTCACGGAATAGCCGGCCGGTCGAAACCCCCGGATCCCCTCGCAACCCTCTCTCCATTTCCCGTTTGTGTTTTCCGAAGACGATAGCCGCCCTGTGGCAGCGTCGGCAGCCGGTGGCTCGTCCCAGGCCCTCCGCCGTATCGCAAAAAAGCGGATATCGACGGTTGGCGAAACGTTAAATATTGAAAGGTATTTATTTTATATAATTTCCACAATCACTGAATATAATTGCTATCTTCCTTGACAATCATGCCGCATTTTTAATATAAATGTAATAATTATAGGTAATTCTGTGGTGCTTGGATTAGGCGGGCGACATGCAACGGTGTGCTTGCGATGGCTGGGCCCCAGCGATTCCTCCATTTCTTACTTGCCTTTGCTCCTGCGTCTTGACGGGCCACCTTAATCCGACAGTTCTGTCAGGCGGTCCGCGTCTCCCTGCCGACCGCCGTGTTTGTGGCATTCCGCAGTGGCATGCCGTCCGTGACGCGGCCCGGTACTGCCTCAGGGAAATTGCGGAACGGGCCGAGCGAACTTCTCTATCTTCGGGGATACGATCATGGCCAATCTTGCCGATGTGCGATTTAAAAAGTCAGAACATGCTTCCAGCCGCGAGTTTGCCTTCGATACGGATATGCTGAAACTGTTCATGGCGGTCGACGGGCAAAAGACCGTGCGGGAAGTTTCCCAGGAAGTGGGGCTGCGTCAACCGGTATTCAAGGATACGTTCATCAAGCTTCTCAAGCTGGGTCTGATCGAACAAGTCGGAAACGAAGAGGCGTGCGTCGATCCATCCTTCATCGACGCGCTGCGGGAAACCCTCATTCAACTCGTGGGCCCCTTGGGAGAGGTTCTGATGATCGACTCCGCCCAAGACCTGGGATGGAAGATGGACCATATTCCGATGGCGGGTCTGGCCGAATTTGTATCGGCGGTGGCCCGGGAAATCCCGAGCGACAAGCAGAGCAACGAATTTAAAAAGCGAATGCTCAAGGAGATGCAGGCTTTGGGGTTGTAGCACGCTTGCGAAGATCCAACGATCCAGCATGGGAGACGCGCCATGAAGGGCTCCAGCAATATCCTGCGACGGTTCGGCCTCGTCCTATTGGTCACCACCCTCTTTTTCGGCGGCAGCCGGCTGGGGGCCCTTTCCCAGGAAAAGCTCTCGGGGTTCGACCTGCAGGTGCACGAAATGGCCATGGCCTGTCGGGACCAGGTGACCGCCGAGATGATGAAGTTGGTCAAGGGCAACACGCTCACCCTGGCCCAGCTCTTCGACACCTTTTACATTCCCATTCCCGATACCGATCCCCAAAAATACCACACCCAATACGACCGCTATACCGACGAGACCATCCGGATCATTCTGGACAAGTATCTGTCAAAAGACGAGCGAATCAAGTTCGTGGTTGCCGTCGATAAAAACGGCTACCTCCCCACCCACAACAGCCGGTACTCAAAACCGCTCACCGGTGACGGGGTTTACGACACCCAAAACAATCGCACCAAACGGATGTTCAACGACCGCACCGGACTTACCGCGGCGCGCAATGAGAAGCCGTATCTGCTTCAAAGCTACAGCCGGGATACGGGCGAGGTGATGAAGGACCTCTCCGTGCCGATTTATATCGATGGCCGGCATTGGGGAGCCATCCGCATCGGTTACCAACCCTGACGGTGGTTTCAGAGGCGCTTGCTTATTCCTGAAACGAAGCCATCAACGCCTATAAAGGATGATCACATGAGCATCATTTCCGGAAGCATCAGTACAAAGGTCGCCATTGTGGTTAATTTTTTTCTCCTCCTGGTCATTGCGGCGGGCAGCTATTTTCTGGTGGTGCAGCAGCGTCAAAGCCTCGAAGAAGAACTCCTCAACAAAGGCCGCATGCAGTCCGTGGTAGGGGCCAAGATGGTAGGGACAATCCTGGAGGAAGCCATCGACAACGGTGTCTTCACGGTAACGCAAGCCTTTGACACCGATTATCAGCCGATCGGCAATTTCGATCCGCCCAAATTCCATACCCAATACGACTTCTATACCGACAAGGCCGTTCTGGGGATCATCGACGAATTTCTGCTGGACGACAGCGTGGTCTTTGCGGTCCCGGTGGATATCAACGGCTACCTGCCGACCCACAATACCCGCTACCAGCAGCCCATCACCGGCGATGTGGACAAGGACCGCGTGGGCAACCGGACCAAACGGGTCTTCAACGATCCGGTGGGCCTGAAAGCGGCTCAGAACGAAGAACGGGGCTTCCTGCAGGTCTACCACCGGGATACCGGCAAAGTGATGTGGGACGTCTCTTCGCCTATTTACGTCAAAGGCAAGCACTGGGGAGGGTTCCGTATCGGTCTTTCCCTCGACGCGATCGAGCGGGCCAAGAACGATCTGATGAAGCATCTTCTCATCGTGATGGGCGTCATCCTGGTGGTATCGAGTCTGGTCACCCATGTGGCGGTCAATTTCGCCCTGGCGCCCCTGAAGCGGCTTACCGGCGCCGCCCAGGACCTGGCCGATGCGAAGCATCTTGACAGAGAGATCCTCGTCACCCGCAAAGATGAGATTGGACGGCTGCAGGAAGTGCTGGAGCGGCTGCGCTTGAGCATGCTGGTGGTTCTTAAAAAGATGAAGCGTTAGATGCCGGGCGTGATCGGCCCGTTAAGGTTCTCCCCCTAAAGGCCGGGCGCTTCCACCCTGAAGGCGCAACATCAGCGCGCAATACGCCGTCATAGGCGGCAGGCCGCCCCTTCCACTCATTTTTCGCTTTGGGCCGCTCTTGATCATCGGTACCGCCCGGCAGGTCGCTATCAGGAGGATTTTATGGAACTCGGATTGCGCGGCAAGCTCGCACTGATCACCGGTGGCTCCAGTGGTATCGGTTTGGCCTGCGCCAAGGCATTTGCCGCCGAGGGATGTCATTTGCACTTGGTGGCAAGAGGCGTTGCGAGGTTGGAGAAGGCCAAAGACGAAATCAGGGCGCTTGCGGCCGTCGACGTGACGATCCATGGGATCGACCTCAGCCGGCCCAAGGCGGCCGAGGCGACCGTCGCGGCCTGTGGCCCCGTCGACGTGCTGGTCAACAATGCCGGTGCGATTCCGGGCGGTTCCATCGAAACCGTGGACGAGGCACGCTGGCGTGAAGCCTGGGATCTGAAGGTCTTCGGCTACATCAACATGACCCGCGCCGTCCTGCCGGGCATGGTCGAGAGGAAAGACGGCGTGATCGTCAATATCATCGGCCTGGCGGGCGCCAAACCGAGCTACGACTATATCTGCGGAGCGGCCGGCAATGCGGCCCTGATGGCGTTCACAAGGGGGCTGGGGGCGGGTACCACAGGCCACGGGGTCCGTGTCGTGGGGGTCAATCCCAGCGTGACGCGAACCGCCCGCACGATCGGGCTATACAAAGCAAGGGCCCAAGCCGCCTACGGCGATGCATCCCGTTGGGAGGAGATGCTGGCCGATCTTCCCTTCGGCCGCCAGGCCGACCCCGAGGAGGTGGCGGCCCTGGTGGTGTTCTGTGCTTCCGGGCGCGCTTCCTATCTCAGCGGCACGGTGATCGACATCGACGGCGGGACGCTTTATCGCTGAGGCCGTCCTGGGGGATGCCTGGCCCACCCCGATGCTTCCCATGATGACCGTCTCCCCCGCAGGGTAGGGAAAGACCTACTGTTTTTTTGCTGGAAAGTCCCTTATGCTCACGGTCGTCGATCTTCCCACCCATGCCGGGCAGCGGAAACACTTCAAGCGGGCGGCGAAACAGCCGGGCGGGCCGCCATCCTGTTGACGGCGATACGGTGGGATTTGCCGAAGGTCATGATCTCTTCGGGCTTGAAGCCGCCTGACGTGTAGACCGCCAGGAAGCGGGGCGCAGCGAGCATATGGAGAATGAAGGACAGATGCCCGGAATAACCGTTGTCATCCAGGCGTTGCAGATCGGCGATGGTGTCCTCGGCGATGCGCATGACCTGGCGGTTGAGAACGGGCGGCTGCTCTTGGGAGCAGCGGTGCAGGCTGTAGATGCGGCGGCAGGCGAAGGGCCGGATGGGATAGATCAGACACGCTTGGGTTTTCATGAGAAACGGGCAGGGGGACGGCACACCGGCCTCGCGTCTTTGCATGTCCCGCTTGAGGGCCTTTTTGAGGCCGACCTGGCGGAGGCGGGGCAATTTGGCGATGTGCCCGCGGATCCGCAGCCCTTCCAGGGTGGTGGCGTCGATCCGGCCGGCGTCCGTGCAGCAGTAGGCGCAGCCCTCGGCACAGGCTGCCTGGCTGCGGAAGCCGGCCGTCGCCTGCGCGAAGGACTGGTAGATGGCTTCTAAGGCATCAAGACGGTCTTGCATCTTAAAGTTTTCCCATCATATCCGGCCTGGGTGGACCGTACCCGCCGGCCAGACCCCAGGGGTGACGACGCCGGTCAATGGCGATCCCCTATCGTTTTGATCCGTGGAAAGCAATGGGGAAAATGCGATCGCTTCCCGGCGCAAAGTCACCATCAGAGATTGACAGCATGAAAATGGTATCGTCCTTGGGCGCCGACCCCGGCCCCGCAGGGGAACACACAGGGGACCTGCCCGGAAGCCTGCGACGCCAGGCCTTATGGATTGCTGCCGGGCATCTCGGGATGCTTCTGCTGTTCTTCTATGGACTCAACCGTCTCGCACCGGCATCCGAGGCGCTGGCAGGAGGCGCCGTCGCCGCCGCGGTGCTCACCCTGGTGCACGGCCTCCTGTGGCGCCATCTGCCGGAAAATCGTCCCCACGGCGTCCTCCAGGCGGCGCCGCACCTCGGGACCGCCAACCAGATCACCCTGTTGCGGGGGCTGTTGATCAGCCTGACGGCCGGCTTTCTGTTCGCCCCTCCCCGGGGCGGTCAGGCGGCGACCTGGCTGCCGGGGAGCCTGTACCTGGCGGCCGCCCTACTGGATGGCGTGGATGGGGCCTGGGCCCGGAAGACCCGGACCCGGACGCTTCTGGGGGAGGTTCTGGACGTACGCTACGATGCCCTGGGGGTGCTGGTGGCCTCCGCCGTAGCGGTGGGGACGCACCGGCTGCCGGGTTATTACCTGGCGGCGGGCGGTGCCTATTACGTCTTCCAACTGGGTCGGCGGCTGCGCCGCCGCCGGGGAAAACCCCTCCATCCGGCCGGCCCGCGCGCCTTCGCGCGCCTCGTGGCAGGTTTCCAGATGGGGTTTTTGAGCGGTGTCCTGCTACCGCTCTTCTCAGCGCAGGTACTGGCGCTGGCCGCTCCGGTCTTCCTGCTGCCCCTGCTGGCGGGTTTTCTCTGGGACTGGCTGATCATGACCGGACAAATCGGCGACGCCGCGGCTAGCCGCGGGGAAGATCTGCTGCGCACTCTGTTGGCCAAGGGGCCGCTTGTGCTGCGCGGTTTTATTTTGATGGCCGGCGGCACACTGCTTTTCAGCGTCCCATCCGGACACATTCCCGGCAACACGGTCTTGTTTACCGGGCTGGTCCTTATGGTGACCGCAGGGTTCCTGGGACGCACGGCAGCCCTGTTGCTGAGCCTGCTCCTGGCATGCCAGGCCACCGCCGCGGACCTCTCCCCCTGGTTGGCGGCGATGATGGTGGCCGGCCTGCTCATCGCGTTCACCGGAAGCGGCGCCCTCTCCCTGTGGCGGCCGGAGGATGCCCTGCTCCTGGGAAAACCCGGCGGCCCGGAGGGGCCCCGGCCTATTCCCGATGGCACGGTGGTGGGGGGCGGTCGCTTCGCCCGGGTGCCCGTCCGAGCTGTCTCCGGCCGACGGGCGGCGGGTCAGGTTGCGGTTCTGGCCGCCGTGGCCGGCCTCCTTTATTGGGCCTGGCGGGATGTCCCCCTGGGCGCGGTGGCGGCGGCTGTCGGCCGGTGGAACTGGCCGCAATGGGGCCTGTTTGCCGTACTCAACCTGTTCGTCCTGGCCGCCATGTGCTGGCGCTGGTCCCTCATCCTGAGGCGGATGGGGCATCCGGTGGGGTTTGCCGCTCTGATGGGCTACCGTATGGGGGCCAACACCCTGAGCTACATCACCCCCGGACCCCAGTTCGGGGGCGAACCGTTCCAGGCCCACTGTCTGGTGGTGCGCCACCGGGTGCCGGCGGAAGCGGCTACGGCGTCGGTGGTCGTGGACCGCCTGGTGGAACTGCTGGGCAATCTTATCTTCCTGTCGCTGGCCGGTCTCTTCGTCCTGCCGGCGCTGCTGGCGGAAACCCATGCCCTGCTGCCGGTTACCGTGGCTCTGGTCGGTGTGGCCTTGTTCATCGGGAGTTTGCTCTACACCGTGGCGGCCGGGGGGCGGCCTTTCAGCCGGATGGCCGACAGAGCGGCTTCCTGGATCGGCCGGGCGCAACGCGTCGGGGGGCTTGTCGCTTTTCTCCGGGCCGGCGAATCCCAGGCCGCGGGCATTTTGACCGAACGGCTCTGGGGGTGGTATGCGTTGGGCGGGTTTTTCCAATGGTCGGGTTTCCTGGCCGAACTCTGGCTGATCTATGCCTTCATGGGGATGCCCCTGAGTCCCGCCGGACTGCTGACCGTGGCCGTGGCGGCCCGGCTGGCGTTCCTGCTGCCTCTGCCCGGCGGTCTGGGAGCCCTGGAAGCCGGCCAGATGCTGGCCATCACCAGCCTGGGCGGCGATCCGGCGGTGGCGGCCGCCGCCTGCGGCATCATGCGGGCCCGCGACCTGGTGCTCATCTCCTCCGGTGGTGTTCTGGCCGTGCGTTGGATGCGGCCTCCCAGGGAGCGCCCTGCGCGGCCGCCGTTGAAACCGGCCTGAAGGCAGGCCTTTACCCCAAACCGAAAGGGGCCATCTCGTGAACGCTTCCCTAGAAGATCTATCCCGGGAATTGGATCGTGCGGCCAAGGCCGGCCGGACACCGGGGCGGCCGTTCGTGACGATCAGCTACGCCCAGAGCATCGACGGCAGCATCGCCAGCCGCCGCCGCCGGCCCCTGCCCATCAGCGGTCCGGCGTCCCGGCGCATGACCCACGGCCTGCGGGCCCTGCACGACGGCATCCTGGTGGGCATCGAAACTGTCCTGGTGGACGACCCCCAGCTCACCGTACGATTGGTGACAGGCCCGCACCCGCAGCCGGTGGTGCTGGATACCCACCTGCGAACGCCCCTTGGCGCCCGGCTGGGGCGGCATCCCGGAGGGCGCTCCTGGCTGGTGGGGGCGGCGGACAATCCGGCCGACCGGGTGACGGCCATGACCGATGCGGGCTTCGACGTGCTGCCCTGTCGGAGGGAGGAAGGCAACGGCCGTTTGGACTTGCAGCAGACCCTTGGCATTCTTCACCAGAGGGGCATCCGGCGGCTCATGGTGGAGGGCGGCGCCCGGGTGATCACCAGTTTCATTCGCGCCCAGTTGGTGGATCTCTTCATCATCACCATTGCCCCCAAGCTTGTGGGCGGCCTGCAGGTGATGACGGCACCGCCCAATGGAGGAGACGCGGCCATGGCGCTGACGGCGATCCGCTACGAACAGCTGGAAGAAGATCTGGTCCTCTGGGCCCGGCCGCAATGGCAGACCGTATGAAAAACAAGCGTTTATATTTCCAAGGCCCTTTCACCTGCACGGTCCGGGAAGAAGACCGGCCCGCAGCGCATGGAGACCGGCTGCTGGTCCAGGTCAGCTGCTCCGCCATCAGCGCCGGAACCGAAATGCTCATCTTCCGGGGGCGCTTCCCCGAAGGAATGGCCGTGGACGCCACCCTGCCAACCTACGACGGACAGCGCCTGGCCTATCCCCTGGCCTACGGCTACAGCAGTGTGGGCACGGTCGTGGCGGCCGGTCCCCTGGCCGATCCGGCCTGGGTCGGCCAGCGGATCTTTGCCTTCCAGCCCCATCAGAGTCATTTCGCGGTCCCGGCCGACGAACTCATTCGTGTGCCGGCCGACGTCTCCGACGAGGATGCGGTGTTCCTGGCGACCATGGAGACAGCCGTCAACCTGGTGATGGACGGGGGGGCGGTGATTGGCGAACGGGTCCTGGTGCTGGGGCAGGGGATCGTGGGGCTGCTCACCACCGCCCTTTTGGCGCAGTTCCCCCTAAAGACCCTGGTGACCCTGGAGCGCTGGCCCCTGCGCCGCCAGGCGGCCCTGGATCTGGGCGCCAAAGCAGCCTGGACCGGCGAGGAAGCGGATGACGCCGGGCGGGCCGCCGATGCTTCGGACAGCAACGACTTCGATCTGATATACGAACTGTCCGGGCAGCCCACCCTGCTCGACGCGGCCATTAAAGCGGCCGGTTTCGACGGGCGCATCGTGGTGGGGTCCTGGTACGGCGCCAAAACCGCCCCCATCGATCTGGGGGGACGCTTCCACCGCAACCGCCTGCGGCTGATAGCGAGCCAGGTCAGCACCCTGGCGCCGGGGTTTTCCGGGCGCTGGAGCAAGGCGCGCCGACTGGATACCGCCTGGGAAAGCATTGCCCGGGTGCGGCCCTCCCGGCTGATCACCCACCGCTTCGGGATCGAGGACGCCCAGGCGGCCTACGAGCAGGTGGACGCGCGGCCGGGGGAGACCCTGCAGGTGCTTCTTACGTATGGGAAGCCCTAAACTTAATATCGTGCAGCCTGTTTTTGGACCGGCCAAGGCCCATCATGATCAAGCATTCTGCCGAACGCCGATATCGGATTTTTTACGAAACCGGATACCGACACCGAAACCGAAATGCGTCATCGATTTATAAGGGTTTCCAACCGATTATAGATAGCCAATTTATATGGACGGCCTTCCGATAGCTTCGACAGCCTTGCGTTGGTTGGCAGGGGCGACAATTATTTTTCAGCTGGGTCTTTTAATGGCGGTGCCCATTCCCAGTCCGGTGTCCTCCCGGCGGGTGTGGGCCCGCTGTGCGGGTCGTGAACCGACTTCCGCGGATGGGGTGCCGCCCGATTCTTTTTGGGCCTGGCTGCTGCCTGTCGTCGCCTTGGCCGGTTTGCTGGCGGTGGTTGCCGCTGTCATCCGCCCCGGGGGCGTAGCGACCTTGCTTGTCCCTGCGGGGGTTAGATTCCCAGACTGGCTGGTCCCGGCCGGCGTCCTTTGTCTTCTGCCGGGCAATGGGCTCATTGCCGCGGCGGTCTTTACCCTGAAGCGGCGTACGGCATTCGATGCCACGGGGCAGAGCCGTCAACTCGTGACCGGTGGTGTCTTCAGCCTCCTTCAGCATCCCATCGTGAGCGGCATGGGGATGATCTACCTGAGCTTCTTTTTTATCCTGCCAAGCCCTCTGGTACTGGGCGGTCTGCTGTGCTACGGCTGGCACCAGCGGCGTCGGATGGCGGCGGAGGAAGAACTGCTGGCCCATCGTTTCGGGTCGCGCTACCGAAATTACCGGCGCCGGGTGGGGCGGTTCGGGCCCCTGTGGCCCGGTCCGGAACGCGGGTAGGCGCGGATCAGAAGGGAGAACGCTATTGTATACCCTGGCGGTAAGCCGCGCCTTCGAGGCGCGCCATTATCTCGTGGGCGGTGACTGGGGACCGGAAAACGAGCCCCATGGCCATGCCTATCGCGCGGAAGTGCGCCTGGCTTCCGATCAATTGGACCGGCACGACTACATCGTGGACCTGGAGGCGCTCGAAGCCCTGTTGGACCGGATCGTGGCCCGCTACCGCGGACGCCTTCTGAACGACCTGCCCGAGTTTGCGGGCCGCAACCCCAGCATCGAGCACTTCAGCCGTTGCTTCTTCGACCATCTGGTCGAAGGGCTGGGCCGGGACCGGTTCGCCGCCATCGAAGTGCGCCTCTGGGAAACCGCCGAGGCCTGGGCCGCCTACCGGGAGCGCTTCCGGTGAAGATCGGGCTGGTGATCTACGGCCGCCTGGACACGCTCACCGGCGGCTATCTATACGATCGGGAGATGGTAGCGGCCCTTGGGAAAAGGGGGCATCGGGTGGCGGTGGTGAGCCTGCCTGTCGTCCCTTATCCCTTGCGACCGGCCCTCAACTGGCAGTGGTTGTGGACGACGGCCCGAATGCCGGCCGGATTGGACGTTCTCATCCAGGACGAGCTCTGCCACCCCTCCCTGATCCGCCTGAACGCCGAGCGGCGCGGCCGCCGATGCCCGGTCGTTACCCTGGTGCACCAGGTATTGTGCGACGAACCCCGCGCGCCCTGGCAGAACCGCTTGCTGCGATGGGTGGAAAAACGCTACCTGGACGGGGTGGACGGCTTTATCTTCAACTCCCGCACCACCCGGGACACGGTCTGGCGCCTGACCGCCAGCGACCGTCCTCACGTGGTGGCCCCGCCCGGGGGGGATCGTCTGGGACCCCGCTCGACGCCGAAGACCATTGCGCTCTGGGCCCAGGACAGCGGAGCGCTGCGCCTGTTTTTTTTGGGCAACCTCATCCCCCGCAAAGGGCTGCTGCCCTTGATCGACGCCTTGGCGGGCCTGCCGCGGGACACCTGGACGTTGCGGGTGGCGGGCCGTCTGGACATGGACCGGGCGTATGTCCGCCGGGTCCGGCAAGCCCTCCGGTACTGGGGTCTGACGGATCGGGTGCAGTTGCTTGGACCGCAGGAAGGATCCTTTTTGGCGGACGAACTGGCCCGGGCCCAGGTGCTCTGCATGCCCTATGCCTACGAAGGCTTCGGCATGGCTACCCTGGAAGCCCAGGGCTTCGGCCTGCCGGTGGTGGGGAGCCGGGCGGGGGCCACCCGGGAACTGGTGGAGAGCGGTGTGAACGGCTATCTGGTGCATCCCGGCGATCATGCCGCCGTGCGGCAGGCCGTTGCCGATCTTCATCAGGACCGACCCGCTTTGGCCAAGATGAGCCTGGCCGCCCGTCGGCGGTTCGACGCGCAGCCAACCTGGGAGGGCTCCATGGGGCGCCTGGCATCCTTCCTGGAGAATTTTGTCGCGCCGTGATCCGTTTGCCGCCGATAGCAAAGCGTCTACCCGCCCTGCTCGACTTCGGGCCAGCCTGGGTGTTCCTCAACCTCTCTTAAGCGGGCGACTTCCCACTTCCCGGACCCTGTTTGGCAATCCCGTCCACCGGCAGGGGCGCGCGCCGGCTCTGGCACGGTTTGAAGCCGGCCTGACGCCGAGTGACAGCCTCCTCTTTTCCGGCCCCGGTCTTCTTGACATCCCAGGCGGCATCATTAGAGTCCGATGATGAAGACAATTGCCGCAATTCCCCTGCCGCATGACGATTGGGTCCCATGTCAGATGGAGATGTCGGGCAGCGTTGCCAAAGATCCCTTACCGGCATGGGGAAGAAGAGAATGAGGGGACCCGGTGGCGCGAAATTCCATCGATGCAGAAGGTGGCCGAGCGCGACACGCCCTGCCCGGAAACAGGTTTGCCCATCTCCCAAGATGCGCGGCACCGAGGACCGTTTACGAACACAAAGACATGTGTTTCGGGGAGAGTATCCCTTAGGCTAAAGCCGTTATTCCATGCTCGACCGCAAATCCTATCTCCTTAAGCGGCGTTCAGCCCACACCCCAAGCCTTACGTTTAACATTGCCAGATCGGACGCAAGTCAAAAGGACAAGACCGCTAGTGCCCGCGACCGTCTTTTCTTTTGTCCTGAAAATGGCCTCTCGTCAGCTTCGATGCGGGTGCCGGTGAACTAAAAGAGAACTATCGGCAGGACCTGCCCGCAAGCGACTCGATCGTTCGTTGGCTCTGCCGCCGATGCCCACCTGCCATCGACAGATGACTTCAACCAAAGGAGACTATCATGAAGAAACAGACGTGTAATTTTTTAATAGCAATTCTGACCACCGTGGTTATTCTGGGGAGGCGTCCCTTGTGAGTGCGGCCGAAAAGCCCAACATCCTGGTCATTTGGGGCGATGACATCGGCACCTGGAACATCAGCCACAACAACCGCGGCATGATGGGCTACCAAACGCCCAACATCGACCGCATCGCGGACGAGGGGATATCCTTCACCGACTACTATGGCCAGCAAAGCTGCACGGCCGGCCGCGCGGCCTTCATCAGCGGCAGCGTGCCGGTGCGCTCCGGCATGACCAAGGTCGGTCTGCCCGGGGCGGCCGAGGGCTGGCAGAAAACCGACGTGACCATGGCGACGGTATTGAAGAGCCAGGGCTATGCCACGGGGCAGTTCGGCAAGAACCACCAGGGGGACCGCAACGCGCACCTGCCGACGATCCACGGCTTCGACGAATTTTTGGGCAACCTCTACCACCTCAACGCCGAGGAGGAGCCCGAGAACGAGGACTATCCCCGGGATATGAAACTGGCCAACGGCAAGACCTTCCTGGAGACGTTCGGTCCCCGGGGCGTCCTTCACTGCACCGCCACGGACAAGGAGGACGCAACCGAAATCCCCCGCTTCGGCGCATGGGGCAAGCAAACATGCGAAGACACCGGCCCCCTCACCAAAAAACGCATGGAAACCATCGACGACGAGACCGTGGCCGCGGCCAAGGATTTCATCACCCGCCAGGTCAAGGCGGGCAAGCCCTTCTTCACCTGGTGGAACGGCACGCGCATGCATTTCCGCACCCATGTCAGGCCGGAGCACCGCCACCCCGGGAATGACGAGTACACCGACGGGATGATCGAACACGACAGCACGTGGGCGAACTGCTGAAGCTGCTCGACGATCTCGGGATCGCCGACACCACCATCGTCTTTTATTCGACTGACAACGGCCCCCATTACAACACCTGGCCCGACGCCGGCACCACTCCCTTCCGCAGCGAGAAGAACTCCAACTGGGAAGGCGCCTACCGCGTTCCGGCCTTTGTCCGTTGGCCCGGCCACTTTCCGGCCGGGGTGACCCTGAACGGCATCGCTGCCCACGAGGACTGGCTGCCCACCTTCGCCGCGGCGGCCGGTGCCCCGGACATCAAGGAGAAACTTCTGAATGGAACGGATTTCAACGGCCGGCACTACCGCAACTACATCGATGGCTACAACATGCTCGACTACCTCAGCGGCAAGACCGACGCATCTCCCCGCCACGAGTTCTGGTACGTCAACGATGATGGCCAGGTGGTCGCGGCGCGTTACGACGCCTGGAAGGTTGTGTTCCTGGAGAACCGGGGGCAGGCCTTCGGGGTCTGGCGGGAGCCTTTCACCGAGCTGCGGGTGCCGCTGCTCTTCAACCTGCGGCGTGATCCCTTCGAGAAGGCCCAGCACAATGCAACTGTCTACAACGACTGGTTTCTGGATCGTCCTTTCGTCATCGTCCCGATCCAGGCCCTGGCGACGAAGTTCCTCCTGACCATGAAGGAATATCCGCCGAGCCAGTCGCCCGGCTCCTTCAACCTAAGCAATATCGAGAAGAAACTGAAGAACCCGAGCGGGGGTCATTAAGTCTTCCCCGTGGGTGCCACGATAGGGCATCGATCGCATCATTCACCCCGGGTGGTCCATCCAGGACGGCCCGCGCTTGGGGTGCTTCGATCAGGTGGAGGGCCGGATGGCGATGGCTGAAATGGACCGGGATCCTGAAAACGCCAATTACTCAGGCACCAATTCTGACAATCAATTGAGGGAAAACCATGAAAACGCTTCTTGCATTGACAATCGTTTGCCTGCTTGCGGTCCCCGCCTTGGCCGATTCCGCCAAACCGATCTACGTGGTGCGGTTTGACGACTACCGGGTCGGATCCGTGGAGGACTGGCTGCGCGGTAAAGGATTCCAGTTCGAGCAGGATGCCAAGCGGCGCGACCGCATCGGTCTGGAAGGGGAGGGCGGCCGCCTGACCGTTGAAGCCAAGCGGCCGGCTTTCGGGATCATGCCCGACGAGGCCGCCAACGTTCCGGAATTCACGTATGTGGAGATCGATTGGGGGGTCGACAAATTTCCCGCAGGGGCTTCCTACGAGCAGGGGGTGCGCAACGAGGCGCTTATCGTCATGTTCTTTTTGGGCGATGAACGCCAGCCCAGCGGCGCTTTTTTCATCCCCGACAGCCCTTATTTCATTGCCCTTTTCCTCTGCAACGGCGATGATCGCGTCGATCACCCCTACGTCGGGTCCTACTTCAAGAAGAGCGGCCGCTACGTTTGCGCGGCGCAGCCCAAGCCGGGCGAAGTGGTGACCACCCGATTCAATCTGTTGCGGGCCTATCGGTCCTACTTCGACAAGGAAGGCGACGACGACCCGGCCGTCTCCGGGATCGCCCTGGCGCTGGACACCAAGAAGGCGAATGGCGGGGGCCGGGCATCCGCCTTTATTCGGGAAATCCGGTTTTTCGACTGAAGAACTTCAACCGGGGTCGAGGCACATCGCTGGATGTCGACAAGGAAGAACTAATATGAAGGAAAGCATGAAAAGGCAATGGCCGGCGCGGGCCGTATTACCATTTGCCTTTTGATGTTCGCCGGCGGCCGGTCGCCCAACCGCCGCGGGGGATAATTATTTTTAAATGTTACCTCTCACGGTGATATCCTGATCTTCGTCATAGGGGGCACCTGCCCAACGCCCTGTCACGGTTGCCAACACGCCTTCCCTCCCCCTGGTGCCGCTACATGTCATCCGCAAGCGGCCCCACCTCCTACCTTGCTATATCCTTACGCCCCACCCAATTAAGCCATTAATAAAACCAATAGCTCATCCCTATTGGCATTGAATTTAAAAATTTGATCCTGCCGCCAAAGTTTTGTATTTAACGCCATGTATTGAACATTTGCTCATTATCGAGAGCTGCCGGGGTGAGAGAAGCACCCCGGGTGGGCTTGGGGAGCGCTTTGCATGAAACTCATATTTGTCTGTCCCGAGCACAACAAGGTATTTGAGAGTACGCAATACCGGGTGCTGGAAAACAAGGGTGTGGTGTGTGATGCAGCCGGCAACCGCTCACTGGATGCCAAGGTGGCGTTGGACACCCCCTGTCCCTTTTGCAGCAAAAAGCATGTCTATCATGCCAGCGAGCTGTCGTGTCCGTTCGGTGAATAGTTCTGAGGCGAATTTTCAGAGAGGAGACGCAAGTTGATGCAAGTAAAAAATATTTTTGCGACACGCTGGGGCATCATCGGCGTGGGCGCCCTGATAGGTGTTTTGGCGCCTGTGCTGCAGAAACTTGGCAATCCCGGCAATATGGGGATCTGCGTGGCCTGCTTCGAGCGGGATATCGCCGGTGCCGTGGGGCTCCAGCGGGCGGCCGTGGTGCAGTACGTGCGGCCTGAGATCATCGGATTCGTGCTTGGCTCGATGATCGCCGCCTATCTTTTCAAAGAGTTCCGGCCTCGGGTGGGCTCGGCCCCCATTGTGCGGTTCATCCTGGGGGCTTTCGCCATGATTGGTGCGCTAGTCTTTCTGGGATGCCCCTGGCGGGCCGTGCTGCGGCTGGCCGGCGGCGACGGAAACGCCATTGCAGGGCTGCTGGGACTGACCTTCGGTATCTGGATCGGCACCCTGTTTCTCAAAAAGGGTTATAATCTGGGGCGTACCCAGACAACGCACACCACGGTCGGGTGGATGCTGCCATTGTTGATGGCAGGGTTGTTCGTCCTGATGCTGATTTTCCCCCAGGTTGAGGGGCAGGCCCAAAGCGGGATTTTGTTCTATAGCCTCAAGGGGCCCGGAGCCATGCATGCCCCGCTTTTCGTGTCGCTGGTCGTGGGGCTGGGCATCGGTTTTCTGGCCCAGCGCAGCAGGTTCTGCACCATGGGCGCCATTCGGGACACGGTCCTTTTCGGTCAGACCCATCTGCTGAGCGGTTTCATCAGTCTAACCGTGGTGGCCTTTGTGACGAATCTTCTGCTCGGTCAATTCAAGCCCGGATTTGCAGGGGAACCCGTGGCCCATACCATGCAAGTCTGGAATTTCGCCGGCATGGCCCTGGCTGGGCTGGCCTTCGCCCTGGCCGGCGGCTGCCCCGGGCGGCAGCTGTTTCTCTCCGGTGAGGGGGACGGTGATGCGGCCGTGTTTGTCATGGGGATGATCGTCGGGGCGGGTTTCGCCCACAACTTTGGTCTGGCCAGTTCACCCAAAGGCGTCGGTCCCCACGGCATCGCCGCGGTCATCGTGGGGTTTGCGGTTTGTTTGTTCATCGGATTTACCATGCGTAGAAAAGGGGCTTGAAGGAGGTCGCAATGGCAGCAACAGTGGATGCACGGGGATTGTCCTGCCCCCAGCCGGTCATCATGACCCTGGATGAAATCAAGCAGGGACAGGAAAAAGAGATTATCGTGCTGGTGGATACCGATACCTCCAAGGAGAACGTCATACGGGCGGCTGAAAGTCAGGCCTGCCGGGTTATGGATGTGGCGCCGGAGGGCGAGGGGTATCGGATCATTCTCGCCAAGGGGTAGATGGTGTTCGATTTCTGGAAAAAGAAGAAACGCGCCAGCTCTGAACACGCCCAGGCCGCGGTGAGCCGCGGCCTCCTGGTGTTCGAGAACACGAGCGAGGTCATCCAGTCCGAAAATCTTCTTAAGAAGGCGGGGTGGTCCGTCAGCGTCATGGGCCCGCCGCCGGAAATACGTACCGGCTGCGATCTGGTCATTGTCTTTCCCCTTATGGAGGAGCTGAATATCCTGCGGGAGCTGCGTCAGGCAGCGCTGGCGCCCCTGCAGGTGGTGCCGGTTTCGGCCCCCCTGCTGGCGCCGGTGGACTTGTTTCAAACCAAGGATTTCGGAGACTATCTGATGGTGCGCGCGGCCAACATGAAAATCACGATCGCCAAGGACAGCCGACAGATCGTCAACATCTCCGGCGGCGGCTGCCCGGACGTACCTTATCTGGCCCAGGCCATGATCGGCCAATCCCTGGCGGAGGCACCGCGCCCCAGGGATCTGGGGCACACCCTCTGCGGGTATGCCCTCGAGCTAGCCTACGAAGAATTGCAGCGGATATGTTAGGCATCGTCGGTACGGTTCCGGATCTGCAATTCCCGCTGGTCCACGGCAGGGCCTGCTGGCAGGGCCGCGAGATATGTGTTGACGGCCACAACATTCCTGTGAACCGGGGGACGCCGGCGCTTATCGCCGCCTGCCTGCGAGCCTGTGAACGTGTTGGCGATCTCGAGATTTACGCATTCCTGGTGGGCGATACCGGCATCGGCGAAGGCAGCCGCCGGCTGTATCGTTTTCTGGCCCGACATCTGCCCGAATTCGATTTGCAGGTGTTGACCTTTCACTATCTGCAGCCGGATGTGGACTGGCACGGACGGGTGTTGCTGGCCGTGCAAACCATGCCCCGGCGCCCGATCCTGATTGCCGATGCGGGCTTCATGTATGCCGCCAAAATGAGCGGCCAATCCAACCGCTACGATTTCTTTACGCCGGATGTGGGCGAACTGGCTTTTCTGGCCGATGATTTGGCGCCGCATCCCTTTTACACCCGGGGCTTTATTCTGCATCAGGAGCACAAGGTGCCGGATCTTATCCGGCAGGCTTACGGACACGGGAATGCCGCCGCCTGTTTGGTGGTCAAAGGGCAGACGGATTATATCGCCCGCGATGGTGCCATCATGGCCACCGTCGGGGAGCCCTCGTGCGATGCCATGGAGGCCATCGGCGGTACGGGCGACAGCCTGACCGGATTGCTGACCGCTTTTTGCGGTGCGGGTTTCGACCCTAACGATGCCGCGGTCCTGGCCGCCCGTGCCAATCGCTGGGCCGGCGCTCTGGCCCATCCGACACCCGCCACCCAGGTGCCGGAACTGATTGACAAAATCCCCCAGGCCATGTCAAACCTGCTGAATCAAAGGGATCACAGGAGAACACCGCATGGCGGAACATGACACCATTCGTCTGACCCAAAGCGTGGCGGGGGCCGGCTGAGCGTCCAAACTGGCGCCAGGGGACCTGGACCGAGCACTTTGCGGCATGGCGTTTCCCACCGATGAAAACGTCCTGGTGGGGCTGGACCGGGCGGACGATGCCGGGGTCTATAAAGTCTCCGACGATCTGGCCCTCATCCAGACCGTGGACTTCTTCACCCCCATTGTGGACGATCCCTACATGTTCGGACAGATCGCCGCGGCCAATGCGCTCAGTGATGTCTACGCCATGGGGGGCATCCCCAAAACGGCTATGAACCTGGTGGCCTTCCCGGCCAAGGATATGGCGCTGAGCGTGCTGCGCCGGATCATCCAGGGGGGAATCGACAAGCTGGTGGAGGCCGAAGTCGTCCTATTGGGCGGGCACAGCGTCGAAGACAAGGAGTTGAAGTACGGCCTGTCGGTGACGGGTTTTGTACATCCCGCCCGGGTGCTCACCAAGCAAAACCTGCAGCCGGGCGACAGGCTGGTACTCACCAAACCGCTGGGTACGGGCATCGTCAATACCGCCATCAAAGCGGGCATGGCGTCGCCGGCGCTCACGGATACCGTGACCCGTCTGATGGCGACCCTGAACCGCGAGGCCGCCGGCATCATGACGCATTTTGACGTGAACGCCTGCACCGACGTCACCGGTTTCGGCCTGCTGGGGCACCTGGCCGAGATGGTCGGTGGGTCCGGCCGGAGTGTGCGGATTTTCGCCACCCAAATCCCGGTGTTGGAAGATGCCCTGACCTTTGCGGCCATGGGATTGATCCCCGCCGGCGCCTACCGGAACCGCGAGTTCCGGGTCGCCATGATCGAGATGGCGGACACGGTGGCCCGGCAGCAACAAGATCTCCTTTTCGATCCCCAGACTTCGGGTGGGCTGCTGATCAGCGTGAAAGGCGACCAGGCCGACACCCTTGTAAACGAGTTGCACGCGGCCGGAATAGCCGAGGCCGCCACCATCGGCGAGGTGGTCGACGATCCTTCCGAGAAGATCTACGTCGAATAGCCCCCAACGCTAAAGAATCGATGGGACGGGAAGTCCCACCCTGCAGGAATCATCGGCATCGCCGTATCGCGATCGACATCCTTCCCGGTCTGTTCGGAACACCCCATAGAAAAATTCAATTCTCTTTGTCGCGTCCCATTTCAATTATCGATTTGACTTATCGCCTGTTTCCCTCAAAGATACCGGCCATTATTACCTCGAAAGGCCCTCCATGACACACGTTTTCGGATTCACATGAGTGCTTCAACCGCAAGCCAACCGTGTCCGTTCGGCAGGAATGTGAACTGAAATCGGCCAACCGCCGACATCCTCTGCGTTGTTTGCCATTCATGAGTCTTTGGCGCCGCGCCGTATAAAGACCTATTTTTTCAGGAGGTGGGTATGAGTGAAGACTATCGGGCCATGTGGGAACATTTGGGGCTGGACCTCGAGGCCCATGACGGCCTGCTGGGCGTTTTAAACCAGGCCTATCAAAATCTACCTGGCCCAGGCCGACCGGCCGGAAGGCATGGGCTATTTCGACTTCGTCATGAGCGAGGTGCACGGGCTGCGCATCAAGGAGCTGCTGGATGAAAAGGCCGCGGGCCGCAAGATCATCGGCTCTTATTGTGTCTTCGTACCCGAGGAGATCGTCCTGGCCGCCAACGCCACCCTGGTGGGCCTTTGTTCAGGGGCCGATTTCGCCATGGAAGATGTGGGCCAATTGAAGACCCGCATCGAAGCATTTATCGAACAGTTGCGTTAGGCGGGGTGGCCGTATTCACCAATACGATGACGTTCGGCCGGCTATGCCTACTGCCGGAGGGCGTTGCGCAAACACGGCCTATTCCGGATATGCATTGGTTTTGATCTTTACCGCCATCTTGGTGGAGGACCCGGAGAGGTTCTACCCGTCCGGGGTCTGATTTTAAAATAGTTTCTTCATTTTCTGTCACGTGACGTCATCGACTTGACAAACAGGGCCAATGGGCCCGCAGGAGGGGAGAAGACCATGCGCTTTGCAGGGATCGATATCGGCTCACGCGCCATCAAACTGGTGGTGGTGGATGCAGCCGGCAACGTGCTGAAGAGCGCCCGGAGCGACACCGGGTTCGATCCCCTGGCAGCGGCCGAAAAGTTGATCGACGGGGTGGCTTTCGACCGCATCCTGGCCACAGGCTACGGCCGCAGCCTGTTCGAGATCGCTATAGAGGCCCCCACCGTGACCGAGATCAAGGCCCATGCCACGGGGGCCCGGGCCTGTTTTCCGGAGGCCCGGGCCGTATTGGACATCGGCGGCCAGGACAGCAAGGCCATCGCTCTTTTCGAGAACGGGAAGGTCAAGAAATTCGAAATGAACGACCGCTGTGCGGCCGGCACGGGAAAATTCCTCGAAATCATGGCCCGGACCCTGGGGTTCGCCATCGCCGATTTCGGGAGGGAAGCCCTGACCGCCGACGAGGAGCTCAACATCTCCAGCATGTGCACCGTATTTGCCGAATCCGAAGTCACCTCCCTGATCGCCAAGGGACAGAACCGGCGGGCGATCGCCCGGGGCCTGCATGCCAGCGTCATCCGCCGGGCCGCGGGCATGATCAACCGGGTATCTTCGGAAGGCGCTATCGTGTTCACTGGCGGGGTGGCCCAAAATCCCTGTATGCGAAAGCTGCTGGCGGACAAATTGCACCGCAGGATCGTTGCGCCGGATGACCCCCAGATGGTGGGGGCTTTGGGGGCGGCCCTGCTGGCCGCCGCCGACGGCCCATAATGACGCCGGATGAAGGCGGATCAATCGTTTGGCGACAGAAAGGTGGAATCATGAAAGAAATCGATGCCCGCGGGCTGGCCTGCCCGGGGCCCGTGCTGCAAACCAAGGCGGCCCTGGATGGGGGCCAATTGCAGGGGGTGACCGTGCTGGTGGACAATGCGGCCTCCCAGCAGAACGTACAGCGTTTCCTGGAGTCACAGGGCTTCGAGACCCGGATCGAGCAGGACGGTGCGGACTACCGGGTCATCGGAAGCGGCGCGCCCGCGCCGGCGGACCCTCCTGCGCCCGATCCCGCGCCCCGGACCGAAGCCAGGAAAATCATGGTGTTGTGCACCACCGACCGCATGGGCTTCGGGGACGACGAACTGGGGAAGAAGCTGATGGTCAATTTCCTGCGCACCCTGAAGGAGATGGGGCCCGAACTCTGGCGGCTGGTGTTCGTCAACAACGGGGTCAAACTCACCATCGACGATTCCGAGGTGCGCGACGATCTGCAGGCCCTGGAAAAGGACGGCCTGAAGATTATGGTCTGCGGCACTTGTCTGGATCATTTCGGGCTGCTCGAACGCAAACAAGTGGGCGAGACCACCAACATGCTGGACATCGTCACGGCCATGCAACTGGCCGACAAGGTCGTCAGCATTTGAGGCGGCTGGAAGGGAAAAACGATGGAATCGGCTGGTCGATGCCGCCGAGGAAGTCGGCGAGGGAGATATCGAAGAGCAGTGGAATCGAAAAGATTAACCCCCGACGTCGCATCCCGTCATTTTGAACATGGGGTTCAATGGGCAGGGGGTCTGCGTCTGCCCTGTTTGGCTTTGATGATTTGAATCACTTCGCGGCTGAAGGCGCATTCACAGAACGCATCACAGCGGTCTAACTGGTTTTTATCCAGACAATAGCCGGGGCAGTCCTCCTTGCCGGTCCGTCGCTCGGTATATGTTGTTCCGGTGTATAGACCTATGAATTGCCCTGCGAAGATGGTGAACGTCGTGTGGCAGTCCTCTGTCAGGTGATTGAAAAAAAACAACCCCTTTTCGAGCTTTGTAAAATCCGCTGTATAGCCGCATATTTCAAGGGAAGGGTCATCCAGGAACGCATCTATATCGGCCCATTCGGTGCCACACATCGGGCATGTTTTGAATGGGGTGTCTATCGGCATAATGCAGCTCTCTTCATATAGACATCCAGAAATAGGCCAATTGTCCAATTACGAAGAACCGGCCGGAACACGATTTTGACGGTAACACCCTGATGACAAATGGTAAATTAACTATAAAGTTCAATAGCACTAATGTTGTCGGACGATCAACCTCATTTCCACTTCAGACGTTGACAAGGCCGAAGGGTGCTGTTACTAAGCACCTTGATAGCGCCTGTCTGAAGATAGGTTTGTGCAATCCATAGCGTATTGTTCATTTCCGAAAGCCACGAAGGCTGGCGGCGGTTCCTTGAAGGAGCCCTGCCCCCTCGTGGCTTTTTTTATGGGACGGGAGAAAATCGCGGTTGAAACGGATTTGTGTCATGGACGGCCAGGGCGGGGGAATTGGCGCCACCCTGATCCAGTATCTGAAAGCCCAATGGGGCGAGACGGTCGAGCTGGTGGCGCTGGGCACCAACGCCATTGCCACCGCCCGGATGTTGAGGGCCGGGGCCAATAAGGGCGCCTCCGGTGAAAACGCCATCTGCCGGACGGTGGCCCGGGCGGACTGCATCGTGGGCCCGGTGGCCATTAGCTGGGCCAATGCCATGCTGGGGGAGTTGACGCCCCGGATGGCCGAGGCCGTCATGTCCAGTGCGGCGCCGAAGGTTTTCCTACCCCTTTCCCAGGAAAATGTGGAATTTGTCGGTCTATCCAAAGAACCGCTTCCCCACCTGGTGGAGACGGCGATTGCCAAGATTAAGGAGGTGATAGGGCATGTGTGAAGCCAACGCCTATTGGACCCACGAAGGCAGCGAGGAACTCATCATGGAGGCCGTGGATACCATCGAACCGGAAGGCGATGGAAGCTGGCGACTGGTGGGTATTTTCGGCGACCAGAAGAGCATTCGCGGCCGGATCAAGGGAATGCAGCTGGTCGACCATAAGATTTTGTTCGAAGCGCACACGGCCTAAATGCCAATCGGCCCCGCCGGGCAAGTTCGATTGCCCGGCGGCCCATCATCAGGCCGGATGAAGCGGACCGAGGCCGCCCGCGATAGCTGCGGCGCTGCCCGTCGTGGCTGTTATGCGTCGCCGCCGTCCTTCCCCTGCATGGACTGCTTCTTTTCCCTTTTGGCCTTGCGGTGGGACTCGCCCTGCTGGGCTTTTTTTGTTTTAGGCCGGGCCTCTTTGGGTGCGTTACGCTTCTCTTCCCGGGCTTCGGCCTTTTTGCGGTCCAAGGCTTCGATTTCGGCAATCCGGGCCATCTGCTGTTTGGCTTGCCGGATGGCCGCCTTAATCTGCCGGACCGTGCCGTCTTTCTGGATCGTCTTTTCATCCAGCCCCTGGGCCTTGAGGGCTTCCAGCCGGAGCGCCAGCTTTTTCACGGAGGCTTCTTTTTTGTTTTCGATATGGGGTTTCTTGTGGAGCGTCATTTCTGGTTTTCCTTTCCCAAGGTCATCATTTTTGGACTTGAGAACTCTCCCACAGCAATACATGTTGCCACATCTCCCGAGAAAGGCAGATGTCGCCTCCTTTTGGCAAGGCCCGCCGGGGAACGCCTCAAATCCCTGAAAATCGGTAAACGTGCGATAGGCTGCAATTCGCATACCAAATGAATGGTCAGGCGCTACTGAAGCGATGGGTTGTCTTGACCGCTATTGGGTGGGAATGGGACGGATGGGGAACCGCCGCGGTCGGAACGTGTTGGTGGCATCGGAAACTTACACAAGACACTGAAATGTAATGCAAATATTTTTGGTATTCAGGTTCGGATGGGAAACGGCCGGCAAGTTGGGGAGAGCTTGAGGCATGTGAACAGGGGGCCACCCAAATCGAATCCCCTGCACTTCGAGCCCATAGGAGCGCGTGATCGGTAGGACAATTGTCCGAAGAGAAAAAGAAGCGGACCTGACGATTCCGATCATTCGACGGGATCAGAAATCCGGTGACCGCCTTTTCGCAGGCGGGCGCCGGCTTGCAAGCTGTTATACTCAGCCGACGTGGGCTTGCAGCACCTGGAAGAGACGTGCCACATCTTGGTCGGTGTTGTAAAGGTGAGGGGCGATCCGGATCGAGTCGCCCCGGGCACTGGCGAAGACGTTGGCCGCGGCCAGCCGGGCGGGGAGATCGGCGGGAAATCCATGGGGGTGCCGCAGTCCGATCAGGTGGGGCGCCCGGTGGGCGGCCGGGGCCACCTGGAGTCCCAGGCCCGCGGCGCGTTCTGCGATGGCCCCGGTGCGGGCTTCCAGCGTCTCGGCGATGGCCGCCACACCCCAGGCAAGAATCTGCCGCAAGGCCTCGCCGGCGATGGGGGCCAGATTGAAATTACTGGCCTCGCCGGCATCGAAGCGCTTGGCACCGTCCTGGTAGGCTTCCCGGTATTGCACCAGACGCGCGAAATCTTCGGCGCCCTCGCGGTTCAGCCAGTTCTCTTCAAGGGGGCTTCCTCCCTGCCAGCGAGGGGCGATGTAGCAAAACCCGTAGCTGTAAGGCCCCAGGAGCCATTTGTGAGCGGTGGTGACCAGAAAGTCCGGCTGGATTGCTGGCACGGAAAAGGGCATGGCGCCCAGGGACTGGGTGCCGTCCACCACCAGGGCGCTCTTGCAGGCACGGCACTGTTTTCCCACGGCCACCAGATCGATGCGGGTGCCGTCCGTCCAGTGGCAGTGGGGCAGGGCGGCGACCGCCGTCCGGGGCGTGATGGCGGACAGCACGGCCGGGGTCCAGTTGCCGTCTATCGGGCGCGGCACGCTCACGATTTCAGCCCCGCGCTCCCGCGCCAGGCGGTGCCAGGAATAGATGTTGGAGGGGAACTGGTCCTGGAGGACAACGATGGTTTGGCCCGGTTTCACGGGAAGATTGCGGGCGGCTAAGGCGATGCCGTAGGACACCGAGGGGATGATGGCCACATCGTCCGGTGAAGCCTCCACCAACGTCGCGAAAAGCCCCCGGTTTTCATTGAGATCGCTGAAGAAGAAGTCGGTGGTCAAGGCCCAGGGCGCCGTCTTGCGGGTCAGGGCGCTTTGTCCGCGCGCGGCCGCCGATTTGAGCAGCGGCGACGTATAGGCGCAATTGAAATAGGCCACGTTCTCCGGTATGGTAAACAGATCGCGTTGGCAGGGAATCATCGCGTCCTCCTATTCCATCGTTGATCTTTCGGTTGACGTCCACCAGGGTGATGCCTAGTCTGGCGGCATGGCCGATCAGGGCATTGGACAGCATGTATCTGGGTAAACTACATTATTTGCACGAAACCACAAAGCAGGGCCGGCGTTGGCACGGCCGGTGGATATTCTATTTTAGCGCGATTGCCGTTCTCTGTGCTTTGCCAGGCTGCGCGGCTCCCGTCCGGACCGCCCGGCCGGTCTCCCCCCCGATAGGGATGGTGGTCGGCGAACACCAACGGCTCAGGGCCCATCCCTGGATCGAGGACGAGGTCCGGCAGTTTCTCGGTCAGCAAGAGGTGCGGGACGGGCTGGGCTTCGACCCGCTGTCCTACCAAACCCCTTTTACCGTGACCCTGCTTGAGCAGCGGCTGTCGGACCGGGGCATTTTCCGCATGTTCGGCAGGACGGCCAACCAGGATGTCTTTATCCAGGCCCGCCTTTTTGTGAATCCGGCGTTTCCGGGGACCGACGCCGAAGGGGCGCACGCCCTGGATCCGGATACCGCCCGCAAGGCGCACATGCTGCGCATCCTCGCGGCCGATTCGGAAATGCTGGTGCTTTACCGCAATCTGCTGATCTGCCACGAAGTCGCCCACGTGGGGGAATGGTATGCCCTTTCCCAGCGCGGCGTACTGGTACGCTACACCGGCCATGGCGTCAGCGACCGGGCGGAGATTCGGATCCTGACGCGGCTGTTGCAGGCCGGCAAGGTGCGCCCTGCGGTCTTTACCAAGCTCTTCCTTTTCTACGCCACCTTCATGAACCAGGAGGCCGAATCCGAGGCGGACGTCGCCCAGACTTACCGGCAGGCTCTCGAACCCCCGGGCGCCCTGGCGGGAGACCACGACCGGGCGGCTCCCCTGACGCTTGTGGAATGACGCCGATCCGCTTCCCGCGGCACGCCCCGACTCTTCCCTCATGACCACCTCGACCGTCCGGTCCCCCCGGTAAGCGCGCGCCCTGCCGCCCAGGGCTATGACCCTATCTCCGCGACGCGAATGCCACAGACGCAAAATGGCTTGCCTGATCTTGCATGGCGGCCGGTGCCGGCCAGGCGCTGCCGGGCCGTAAAGGGTTACACCAGCCCCAGGGCGTGCGCCTGTTCCCAGACCCGCCGGGCCAGGCCCACCGTGGCCTGATCCACCATGCGGCCTTCCACGGCCACGGCGCCTTGGCCCTCGGCGCGGGCCGCATCGGCCGCTGCCAGCACCTTGCCGGCCCGTTCGATGTCTTCCACCGAAGGCGTAAACGCGCGATTGATGGCGTCGATCTGGTCGGGATGAATGGCCCATTTCCCGTCGCATCCTAAGGCGCAGGCGATTTGCGTGGAACGCTCGAGGCCGGCCGCATCCCTGAAATAGCCGTAGGGCGCATCGATGGCCTGGAGGCCCCGGGCCTTGGCGGCCATCACGATCCGGCTCATGGCGAAATGCCAGCGATGCCCGGGATAGATCGCCTCCTCCTTTTCCCCGTGGCCGGAAAGCGACACCAGGCGGGCGCCCACCGAGGCGCTGTAGTCGGCAATGCCGAACACCAGGCTTTGCACGCGGCGGCCGGCCCGGGCGATTTTTTTAACCCGTTCGAGACCCTGGGCGGTTTCGATGGAGGCTTCGATGCCGATGGGCAGGGGGCGGCCCAGGCCCAGTTCGATGCCGTCCAGCAGGCGCTGCGCAAAGTGGATGTCGCCCGGGTGGTTGACTTTGGGGATCACCACCGTGGCGAGGTGTTCGCCGGCTGCCTCCACGACTTCCAGGAGATCGCGGTAGCCGAAAGGCGTGTCGAGGGCATTGATGCGGAAAGACAGCCGGGACGCCCCCTCCCCCGCAGTTTGCAGGGTTTCGATGACCTGCCGGCGGGCATCCACTTTCATTTCGAGGGGGACGCTGTCTTCCAGGTCGAGGAGGATGTTGTCCGCGTTGGAGGCTAAGGCCTTGGCATGCATGTTGGCCCTATGGCCGGGAACCGAGAGGATCGAACGACGGGGCAGCATGGGGTTGCTCCATTTTTTTCTGGGGTTGCAACGTGGCGGATCCGGGATCCGGAACGAGGGCACCATACCACAGGCGGGAGGTAAACCCTATGGGTTTTTAAGGCCTGAAAAGGACAGGGGAGGAACATTGGCTGATCGAAAACTTATTGACGGGCTGTTCCGGGCCGTATCGCCGCCGGAGGGTGGACCGGCAATTCCCGGGAACAAGCGCTTCACCGTTGGTTCTTGAAAAAGAGAGTTTGACGGAGCCGGGGGCGCTGCATATAGTTCAGAGAAATCGAACTCACTATTTGGAGAGGCACTTGGCTTCCGGTTACACATTGACCGAAATCGTGGATATTCTGACCCGCACCATGGGGGAGATGGAATCCCGCGTGCTCAAGGAGGGGGAATTCGCCGCGCTCTCCATGCGGCAGCTGCACTATCTCGATACGGTCCATCGCCTGGGCCATCCCACTCTCAGCGAACTGGCCCAGGGCATGGAAATAAGCCGCCCATCGGCCACGGCGGCCATTGGCAAACTGGCGGCGGCCGGGTTTGTGGTCAAGGTGACTTCCGACGAGGACCGGCGGGTGGCCCATGTCCATTTGACCAAGAAGGGGGAGCGCATCGTGAGGCTGCACGAAGCGGTTCACCAGGCCGTCGCGGATCTTTTTACCGACGCGTTAGACCAGAGCGAACTTCAGGATTTGGTGCGAATGATGAACAAGGTGATTGCCCATCTCAAGCCGGAATTGGCCTGACCGCCGGCGCAAAAAATTTTATGGAAATAGTTAGTTTTACCAAACTAAATAGAAAAAAGGAGAAGATCGCATGGCATTGTTCCAACTGACGGCTCTGGGGGTCTTTTATGTGTTGTTCATTGGACGTTCGGTCTATTTGCACCGCTGCGGGGAGCGGGTGATGGTGATCGGCCAAGGCAGAGCAGGGGGGGCGGGCATTCCTCGAACGGCTTTTCTTGGCGGGGCTGCTGGTCTGGTCAGGAGAAATTGTGCTGCGCAGTCTGCGTTCGGACATTTCCCTCGTACCGACGCTTTTAGGGACCCCTCTTTTCGAAAGCCGCGTGGCGGATGCTCTGGGGGCGGCGGCGATCGTCGCCGGCCTGGCGCTGTTTGCCGCCGCCTTGTGGTCTTTCGGTCGCTCCTGGCGTATCGGCATCGATCACGACCGGCCGGGGGCCCTTGTCACCGGGGGTGTTTTCGCCCTTACCCGCAATCCCATTTTTCTTTTCCTGGATCTATACTTCACGGGAACCTGGCTTCTCCAGCGGGACATCTTCTTCCTGCTGTTTGCCCTGGCCGCCATCGGCGGTATCCATTACCAAGTCCTTCAGGAGGAGCGCTTTCTGTCGACGCGTTACGGTGAGGCCTACCGGCGTTACGTTCAGGCTGTGCCGCGTTACCTGAAGATACATAGGCCATAAGAATCTTATTGGCGGTGCCCGAGAAGGAGGCCATATCCGCTGGCATTCAGCTCGAAAGGGAGCTGCGCTTCGGTGTGGCGGGATGGTATCGCTGACGGAAATCCTCCGGACAATTCCCCCGATTCCTTCCGGTGCGCCGACCGCTCTGACCGGCGGCGGTCCTTTAGAACGCCTCGATCCGATGGATAGCCCGCCTCAAGGGCGAACTGAAATAATGGTGGACCCCCTGATGAAAATCGTTTACATCCAAAAGTTTGAAAAACGCTCCGGCGCTCAATCGATCTATCAACGGGAAAATCACGCATCATGATCGGAACGGAACTATGGGCCCTGTTATGCGGCCTGGGGTCGGCGGCGGCCTGGGGGGCGGGGGATTTCAGCGGTGGACTGGCCTCCCGGCGCAGCGACGTCTATATGGTGGTCACGGTGGCCGAGGCGGTGGGCATCATCCCGCTGGTGGTGTTCGCGCTGTTGTGGGGCGGGGCCCGGCCGCCCTTCAAATACATCCTCTGGGCCTGCCTCGCCGGGGTCTTCGGGGTGGTGGGCCTACTGGCCTTATACCGCGCCCTTGCGATCGGGCATATGGGCGTCGTGGCGCCGGTGACCTCGGTGGTGGCGGCGGTTTTGCCGCTGCTTCTGGGCAGCTTATGGGACGGGCTGCCCACCTTTCTGCAAATGGCCGGCATCCTTGTGGCGCTGGGTGCGGTATGGCTCCTTTCCCGTACGGAGGCCGATCAACCCTTCGCTTTCGGCGAACTTGGTCTGCCGATTCTGGCCGGGACCGCCTTCGGTCTCTATTTTGTTTGCATCGACCTGGCGATCGCGGCGGCCGTGCTCTGGATACTGGTGATCGCCCGTCTGGCGGCCGTCGCCGTCCTGCTGGTGTGTCTGGCCGTGGGACCGCGGCGGCCGCTGCCTTCCCGGCGCCTGTGGCCCTTGTTGGTCATGGCCGGACTGTTCGATGTGGCCGGCAATGGCTTATTTGCCCTGGCGACCCAGATCGGACGCCTGGATATCGCTGCGGTGCTGGCGTCTTTCTATCCCGGGACAACGGCCCTGCTGGCCTGGATTGTTCTAAAGGAACGGCTCAACCGCACCCAGTGGATGGGGGTGTCGGCAGCCCTGGCGGCATTGATCCTGATCGCCCTCCCCTAGCCGGCGGTGGATAACCAATGGGCCGAAAGGACAGCATCCGATGCGAAAAGCGCAGCAACCATAAGGGGTGTAGCGCCGTTTCGCGAGGTCGGAACTCACCCTAGTCCATCGGATCAGACGAGAATTTCTGCAACGCGGGACAACGCCGCATTTCGGCCTTAGACGCCGTTTATCCGCGGTCCGCTATCCGGTTTTGGCTTCACGTTCGACGGGGCCGCTGGAAGTGATTCCGATGGGATTTCCCCTCCCGTTGCCACAAGGTCGCGCCGTCACGATCCTGAAGGCAAATACCGCTTGCTTCCAGGATAGCGCGCAGCCGGTCGGCCAAGCGCCAGTCCCCTTCCCGGCGAGCGGCCTCCCGTCGGACCACCAGCTTTTCGATGACCGGATGGGAAAGCGCTGAGACGGCGGCTCGGCCCTGGCGGGCATAGTCCTCCAGCGGGGTCTGCAGGAGCCCGAGGACATGCCGCGTCAGATAAAGAAAATCCGCCGCCGTATCCGCCACCGTTCGCCGGAAGACGCTGCCGCGCATCAGGCCCTCCGAATCCAGGGCCCGGTTGATTTCCCGCATGGTTTCGAAGACCACCGCCAAACTGCCGGGGACATTGCCGTCCAGGGCCAGTTGGCCGCTGAACCGCTGCCAGAGGCGGCTTCCACAGGGCGTGGACGGATCGGTTTCTCCCATCAAAGCCTGCAAGCGTTGCGCCAGGGCATAAAAACGGTCCAGCTCGGCGCCCGGCCCGCACCAGAGCTTTTTCGGTATAGGGAAGATCGCGTCGATAATGACGTGAGATGAGAAACAGACGGCACGGCCTCGGGATGATAGGTCGACAGGAGGCTTTCCAGAGGTGGGGCGTTGCCTCTGGATTTGGCTATCTTGTCCCTTCCCACGGTGAGCATGCCGTGGTGGAGCCAGAGGGCGGCCGGCGGTTGGCCGAACGCCGCGAAGGATTGCAGGATTTCATTGGCGTGGTGGGGAAATAGCAGATCGCAGCCCCCGCCATGGATGTCGAAGGGGATGTTCAGCAGGGCATGGCTCATGGCCGTGCACTCGATGTGCCATCCGGGGCGTCCCGGTCCCCAGGGGCTCTCCCAGAAGGGCTCGCCCTCCTTGCGCTCCTTCCAGAGGGCAAAGTCGTGCGGGTGGCGTTTATCCGGGTTGGCCGGCGGCAAAGGGTTCGCCATGGAGGCGTTTTCTTCCGATCGCCAGGATAGCCGGCCGTCGGCTTTAAGGCGGTGGGCTGAAAAATAGACCGACCCGCCGCCGCGGTAGGCATGGCCGCGCTGCATGATGCGGGCGATGACCGCCTGGCAGGGGCCGATATAATCCGTTGCCCGGGGCGTTGCATGGGGTGCTCGAACATTGAGGGCGGCCATGGCCGCGTCGTATTCGCGGCCGTAGCGATCGGCAAGGCAGCGGTAGTCCAGGCCGGTTTCCCGGGCGCGAAGAAGAATCTTGTCGTCGATGTCGGTGATGTTGCGCACCAGGGTGACATCGTAGCCGACGGCTTCCCAAAAGCGGCGGAAGATATCGAAGACCACTGCCGAACGGGCGTGGCCGAGGTGGGGGGCATCGTAGACGGTCGGTCCGCAGACATAGATTCCCAGGCGTCGGGCCTTGCGGGGCCGCAGATCTTCCATTTGCCGTGAAAGGGAATTATAGAACTGCAGGTTCACCACTGGTTTTCTCCGTCAATACCCGTCCGTTGCCCCGACGGACGGTAAAGCCGATCTGATCCAGGTATTCAAACACCGGCACCGCGCCCATGCGGCCATATCCCAGCAGCACTTTACTATCGGCAAGACGAAGACAGCCCTGGTGGCGGATCTGGTGCCGGATTCGATCTTTAATCGTCTCCAGGGCAGCCGGCGTGAGAAACCGTCCGTTGTTCAGGCGAATCATTTGCTTTTGTCGGATAAGATAGGAAAGGACCTTCTGAAGTTCGGCTTTGGTGACCGCCACGGTACACGCCTTGCTAAGGGTCGCTTCACTGAAAGGGCAGAGGCCGATGCCATCGGCGGCCGCCAGCACCTGGTCGACTAGTTGGGTCCGGTGGGGGGCCGGGACGGTCAGAGACGTCGCCAGGCGGTAGCGGCCGCCGCTTCCTTCCAGTTTTCCGCTTCGCACCAGGTCCCTAAGGAGGCGGGCCAGCAACCCGGGATCCATTTCGTGGGCGAGGCCGTCCCTTATCCCGGTCGCCGCCAATCCTTGGTGGAAGGGGTCTCGTCCCAAAGCGGACGCGACGTTGGCCAGGATGGCGTCGCGATGACGGTCATAGTGATCGCTTCGGATGGCGCCGCCACCCTTGAAGTAGATGAGGTCGCCGCGATTGACCTGGGCATTGATCTCGGCCTCAATAGGGCCGACGGCCATGCCGGTGACCTCGGCCAGCGCTTTTGCGGTCAGAAGACGATGCGCGTTTTTTTGTAAAAGCACGTCGACACAAGTGGCGGTATCACGCGCTTCCAGTGCCTCCAGAAGGGGAACGATGGCGTCGTGCCGGGCGGGTCGGTATTTCTGCCGGGTCCGCTCCAGCAGAACCCCGCCGCCTAAGACCTGGTTGCGGTTCAGAAGGGAGATGACGAAGGCATCTCCCACCGCGGCGTTCAACGGTTCCGCAAGGCGAAATTGTACCAGGCCCTTTCGGCCCGCTTGCAGATGCGTCCTGCCCATTAGAAGGGCCGTGGCCTGGAGGACGGCCGTGCCCACATAGAGTTTTACCTTTTGACCGTGCTTCAAGACGCCCTGGAAGCCGGATCGCATGTGCAGGGCGGCATTATAGAGACGGCTGCCGGGAAGCGAGTTCGGAGCGGCCAGGACCATACCTTTGGCGATGGCGGACAGTGGGATTTTCGGCAGATTGATGCCTACCCGCTGGCCGCGGGCGGCCGAGGTGACCCGTCCGCCGTGGCATTCCATGGACCGGACCCTGGCAGGAAGCCCGGTGGGCAGGATGTCCAGTTCATCGCCTTCCCGAACGGCGCTCCCAATTACGGTGCCGCTGACCACGGTACCGATACCGGCCAGCTGCCGCACCTGATCGATCCAGAGCCGGAAAGGGCCGGGGGGACGATCACGGGAACAGCCCTCAACCTCTTCCCGGAGGGCTTGGGTGATGACGGCCGTATCCGGGGGCTGCCGGGTCGAAAATTCCAAAATCGGCTTGCCCTGGAGAAAGGTTTCCTGAAGGGCGTCGATCAGCTCCAGTTTGGCAATTTCGACGGTTTCAGGGTCCACAAGGTCGGTTTTACTGAGAATCACCAGCCCGCCCCGGGCCCCGAAATACTGGAGAATATCCAGGTGTTCCCGGGTTTGGGGCATGACCCCGTCATCGGCGGCGACCACCAGCAGGGCCAGATCCACACTGTGCAGCCCGCGAATGGCATTTTTAAGAAAATCCACATGGCCCGGCACGTCGATCAGGGCAAGGCCCACATCGGCGTAAGAGGCTCCAGGCCGCGATGCCGGCTTCGATGGACAGGCCGCGGCGTTTTTCTTCGGGATTGCGGTCCGTATCGATGCCGGTGAGGTGTTTGACGAGGGCCGTTTTGCCGTGATCCACATGTCCGGCCACACCAATCGTAAGGTAGTGTCGCATGGGTTCCGTGACATCGGAATGGAAGGGGCAAGGGGAATCGAACCTCCTCCTCGTTGTTCAGACGAGGCCGACGGTTTTGAAGACCGCGGGGTGCCCAGCACCATTGCCCCTTCAAATGAAGATAAAAAGATGTGGATCGGCGGGAGGGAGTCTATTACCGTATTCGGTGAAGCATCTTCTCTACCGATCCGCACGCGCTACTCACACGGGAAGCGTAGGCCCGGGGCGCTCAGGTGAAGCCGGTATGAAGAAACATAGGATGCTCCGTCGGGTAAGGTATACGAAGGTCTTAGATGAGGGGGGTAAATGAGTCAAACAGATTTTTTCGATGCATTGGTCGGTTCATATCGGCAATGCCAATAGCGCCATTCTCCCCCTTCGGACCTTGTTGATGGGTGTTTGGAAGAGGGATCGTGATTTGACGGATGGGGACCGGAGACTTAGGGTTTCCAAAAGGTGAAAGGAGACCGATCACCATGAAATGCCCCACTTGCGGAAGCCTGCAATTCTATGCCAGGGCCTCGGACGACGAATTCGAAGAATACCGTTTTCACCTTCAGGGCGAAACGGTGGTGCCCCATCCGGACAATGCGGACAGCCTTGAGATGACGGATCAGACCGAGGCCTTTTGCGAACGCTGCGCCTGGCATGGCCGGCTGGCGGAACTCAACCGGTAGGATCGGTCTCTTTGAAGGCGCAAACCCGGCGGAGCAGCGGACCTCTCAGAATTCGAACCGGCTGCCGGCCGCGGCCTGCCGGAAGCGCTCGCCGAAGTGCCGGGCCAGGGTCATGGCGGCCTGGGGGCCGGTGCAGTGGGAGACGCCCACCAGTTCGACCTTGAAATCCTCAAACGCCGCGATGGCGTCTTGGACCTGCTCCGGCGCGTAAAACATGAGGTGGGTGCCCCCCAGGACGGCATGCAGGTGGTCGATGCCGAACGTTTCCCGCACGTGATCCAGGATGTTGAGCACCCCGCCGTGGGCGCATCCCAGGACCAGAACCGGGCCGGAGGCTGTTTCCAGCAGCAGGTTGGCATCTTCGGCGATGGGGTCGGGCACCAGCTCTTCGCCCTGGGCCAGCACCAGTTGGCGGTCTCCGGGGGTTTTCTCCGGATGGCGGGCATACCCGGTGAGGAAATGAAAGCCCGGCGCAATAGGGCCGGTTTCCTCCCGGAATTCAAATTCGGCCCCGGCCGCTTCGAGTTCTTCCCGGCTCTTGGGAGGCCCGACGAAGAGAGGGGCCGCTGCGGGGTCCGGCGAGAGGCGCGCCATGTGCCGGGCGAAGATACCCGGATGCGCGATGATCTTTTTGGGCCCGGTTTGCGCCAGAACCCAGGCCAGCCCGCCCGTATGATCGAAATGGCCGTGGCTCAGCAGAATGGCGGCGATTTCCGTTAGCTGAATACCACCGCTTCGGACGTTGTGCGGCAGGGTGTAGCCCTGGCCGGTGTCGAAAAGAACGGTTTGCCCCCCGTGCTCGATGAGGGCGGCAAAGCCGTGCTCGCCTAAGAAGTCCATCCGACCGATGTTGTTGTCACAGAGAATCTGTACCGTGGTCATGTCGGCCTCCCTTGATCCGGAACGCCTGCTGGTGCCTGTCTTTTGATAGGTCTGCGGCCCTGAGACGGCCCAGGCCGATCGATTCCGGCGGCTGAAGGTTTATGGGTTAAAATGAGATATAGCTCGATTCTATGGGCGGCGTCAACGCGTTTTCCCCATTTGGCGACATTCCCGGTGCCGGAATCCAATTGCTTGCAAAATACTTCCGCTATGACTAAGCTTGATCAGCTTCTAAACGCGACCCAAGAACGGCGAAGGCGATCATTATAGCAACGAGAGGCTGTTCTTCGGGATAACTTGTGGCGATTTTATCGGGGTGTGGCCCAATCCATAAAGGAGAGGTCGATGGTAAGGACATACGACGTGGTGGTCGTGGGAACCGGGTCGGGCGGGCAGACGGCCGCCTACACGCTGACGGAATACGGGTTGTCCGTGGCCGTGGTCGAGGACAGCCCGACCCCCGGCGGCATCTGCGCCCTGGCCGGCTGCCAGGCCAAGAAATGGTATTACGAGGCCACGGAAACCATGGCCCGGGCCCGGCACCTGCAAGGCAAGGGCCTGGTCCGCCTGCCGGAAATGGACTGGTCCGCCATTCGGGATGAGAAGCGCGCCTTCACCGATCCGATCCCTGCTGCCACCCGTAAGGGTCTGGAGGGGGCCGGCATCGATTTTATCGCTGGCACGGCCGTTTTCACTGGGCCGGACACCCTCTCCGTAAACGGGGATCCGGTGCAGGGGAAGTACTTCGTTCTGGCCACCGGCGCCCATCCCATGCCGCTACCTTTCGCGGGGGCCGAACACCTGATCACCAGCAGCGATTTTCTGGAGCTCGACCGCCTGCCTCCCCGAATCGTTTTCGTGGGTGGAGGATTCATCTCCTTTGAATTTGCCCATTTTGCCGCGCGCCTGGGCCCGGCGGAGCGGATTGTGATTCTGGAAGTGGCCCCGCGCCCCCTGGGACCCTTCGATGCCGACATGGTGGAACACCTGATGACCGCCTCCCGGGCCGAAGGGATCGAAATCCACACCGATGTGCAGCCGACCGCGGTGGAAAAGGACGGCGCCGGATTCGTCGTGCGGACGGAAGGCGGCCAGGTCTTCGAGGCCGACCTGGTGGTGCACGGGGCCGGGCGGGTGCCCTCCATCGAGCGCCTGCAGCTGGAAAAAGCTCAGGTGAATTACGGTAAACGCGGCATCGCCGTCGACAGGGAAATGCGGACTTCCAATCCCCGGGTTTTCGCCGTGGGCGACTGCGCGGCGACCATCCAGCTGGCGCGGGTGGCCGACTACGAAGCCTATGTGGCCGCCAAGAACATCCTGGCCGAAGTGGAAGGGGGCGAACGCGCCCGGATGGATTACCGGAACGTGCCCACGATTCTCTTCACCTACCCCCAGTATGCCATGGTGGGGGCCACCGAAGCGGCCCTGAAGGATGAAGGCATCCGCTATTATAAAAACGCGGATTCCAACCTCGCGTGGCCGACCTACCGGCGGGTGGGCATGCCATATGCCGCCTACAAAGTCATGGTGGATGACGACAACCGTGTCCTCGGCGCCCATGTCATCTCCGACAACGCCGCCGGCCTGATCGATATTTTCAAACAGGCCATGCACGACCATCGCGGCGTGGAAGATCTTTACTGGGGGCACGTGATGACGCCCTACCCCTCGCGGGAGAGCGACATCATCTACATGCTGAAACCATTTTTCGAGGATGATCTGCTGGCCCGTTTGTGAGTCCATCGCCGGCGTCAAACAGTCCAAGGAAAGGTTCCTTACCGTTGAAGCCCATTCGCCGTCTCACTATAGCGTCGATCCTGTTGGCAGTGCTTTTGTTCCCGGCCGCGCTGTCGGCTACCGAGCCTGAAGCGGCGCCCGCGAAAAAGCCGGCCATCGACATCGCCGATTCCATGGGGGACGCCATGGTCAAGCAGGCGACCGAGGTGCGGGCGGATATTGCCCGGGAGGCCCGGTCGCTTTTCAAGCGGGAGCCGCTGGGATGGGACCTGAAGACCCTGAGCACCATCTACCACTGGGCGATCGATCTGCCGGAGTATATCCCCAAATTCATTGCGCTGGTGATCCAGCACAGCCGGCTGTTGGGCGTGGCCGGCTCCCTGATCATGCTGGTTTTCATCGTGGCCGTCCTATACAGCCTGATCGGACAGCGCCGCGTGCTGCGGCGCATCGAACGCCGGGTGGAACCTTTCCGGGGCAAAATCCCGGATAAAGTCTATCCCTTCGTCCTTTCAGGGCTGCGGATCATCGTAGCCGCCCTGATTCCCCTCGCGCTGCTGGCCGCCTACAGCCTGGTCAATGCCCTCGTCCACTACGAGGCCGTGTGGTTCATCGTTCTCGGGCGTTTGTTCATCCTATGGGCCGCAGGGGCCCTGGTGCTCAACCTGCTGCGGGAATCCCTCACACGGGACCTCTTCGCGGTCACCCGGGAATACGGTCGTTCCATCTATCGGTTGGTGCGGCTGGTGCTGTTCTACTCACTGGCGGGGATCGCCATCTTCTGGTGCGCCAAGGCCTTCCGACTGCCGGACGATGTGCTGGCGTTCGCACGCTTCGTGATTGCCCTGTCGATCGTTTTCCTCCTGTTTCTGCTGCACCTCAAGAAAAAGGCCCTGCTTTCATTCCTGCCCAGCTTCCCCTATCCCTTCTATAAGGCCTTCCAGCGCTTCCTCCAGCGCTACTATTACCTCCTCGTGGGGGTGATGCTCCTGGCCGCCCTGCTGTGGTGCTTCGGCTACGTGAACCTGGGCCTTGTGGTCATTGTCAAAGTCTGGTCTTCCGGCGCCGCTTTTGTCCTGATTATGCTGGCCTACCATGGCCTCCGTACGGCCTTGCAGCACCGCACCCGCCGCCTGCCGCGTCGCGACGAGGCCGGTCACGCCCTGCTGCGGTCCCTGAACAACCTGCTGCTTTACGCCACGGTTCTGTCCACGCTGTTCGTGGTGCTCAACCTCCTGGGGCTTCTATCGATCCTGCAACTGGCCATGTCGATTCCCGTACTTGTCCTGGCGGGGGCCACCATCACCTTCTGGACTATTGTGAGCGTCGTTGTCATCCTGATGGCGTTCTTCTATGCCTCCCGGCTCCTGCGGGCCTACCTGGACTACCGGATTTATCCGCAACTGGGCATCGACCAGGGGCTGGGATACGTTCTCAACACCCTGCTCAACTATGTGTTTCTGGGGATCGGACTCTTGATCTCCCTGCGGATCGTGGGGCTCGATCTGCGGCTGCTGCTGGTTTTCGCCGGTGCCGTCGGTATCGGGGTCGGGCTGGGGCTGCAAAGCCTGGCCGCCAATGTCATCAGTGGTTTCATCATCATCTTTGGCGGCAAGGTTCGCAAAGGCGATTGGATCGAAGTGGGCGGCACCCTGGGAGAAGTGAACGACATCTATCTGGGAACGGCCAAAATCCGCACGCGGGACAATATCGAATATTTGATCCCCAATGCCCAGCTGGTGACCAGCACCATCATCAACTACTCCCTTTCCTCGGTGTTCATCCGCATGGATCTATCCGTAGGGGTCAGCTACAGTGCCGATCCCCGGGAGGTGGAGAAGATTTTGGTGGATGCGGCGGCCCGGGAAGCGCTGGTGTCGGATTACCGCACCCCCAGCGTGCGCTTCATGGGCTACGGCGATAACAGCATCAACTTCGATTTGCTCTTCTGGATCGATGTCCGCCAGACCGCACGGCGCCTGGTGCGCAGCAATCTCTATTTCGCGATATTCGAAGAGCTCAAAGCCGCCGGCATCGAAATTCCCTTTCCCCAGAGAGATTTGCACATCCGCAGCGGTCTGGAATTGCCCAAGCCGGCCGCCGATTAGGGCTGTGATCCCGCAACCGCTGCAATGACCCAGAAGTTGACCGAGCCTACCCCGTTTTAAAATGTCGAGGACGCATTAGTTGCGGCAGACAACAACAAGCTTAGAAATCGCCAATGATGGTGGGATCGTTTCATTTTGTTTCCCTAACCGGTATGTTCTTCCGCCGTGCAGGATTTGATGAGAAGGGAAGCACCTGCTGGGATAGTCAACGCCTATCTGAAAGTTCCATATGATTTTGGCAGGTTGGGCCACCGGCACATCATCAAACGTTTTCGCTGCGCCCATTTTTTGGGGATACTGTCAATCTGCCCTTAGCCGAATGATATTTGGTTTCATGGCGCGAGTCAGAAGTTTTTTTGAATATGGGAATATTTTGAATAGCCATAAGCGGACCAGGCGCAAAAATAGCTGAATTAGGGTTTTTTACGAATTTTTAGACGGGTGGCCAAGTTGTGCAGATTACTTCTATTCGTCCCTAATTCCCTGGCTGCCGCTGCCCAATTGCCACCGTTTTTATCCACGGCAGACTTTATGACTTGTCGTTGAAAGTTTTTGGTTGCCTCACGAAGCGTATATCCAGGTGGTATTGCAGTTGATGACGGCTGTGAATTGAGATGGGTAGGGTTCATGCCAGCCGAAAGATCGCCGCCCAGATGGGCCGGACGAATGATCACTTGCTCCCCCGATACAAATTCAGCCGATGCTTTAAGGATTGCCCTTGATACGATATTTTCCAATTCCCTGACATTGCCCGGCCAGGCGTAGCCCTCTAATATCGCCATTGCGTGCGTCGTAATCCGAACCGGCCGCAGTCCCAGTTGTCTTTGGGTGCGTTCGCAGAAAAGTCCAGCCAGGAGGGGAATATCCGTTCTTCGTTCCCTCAAAGCCGGTACCCTGAGTGGATAAACGTTTATACGATGAAAAAGATCCTGCCGGAAATTGCCTTTTTCGACTTCTTTTTCAAGATTCCGATTGGTGGCTGTCAATAGCCGTACATTTACCTTGAATAGCTTCTCCGACCCTACGCGTTGGATTTCCCCCTCCTGAATCGCTCGGAGCAGCTTGGCCTGGATGGAAAGGGGGAGCTCGCCTATCTCATCCAAAAACAGGGTGCCGCCGTCCGCTACTTCAAATTTACCTGGTCGATCTTTGGTTGCGCCGGTAAAGGCCCCTTTGGTGTGTCCGAAAAGTTCAGAGTCCGCCAGAGTTTCAGGCATGGCGGCACAGTTTAAATACAGCATGGGACCATCTTTGCGATTGGATCCGGCGTGGATGGCTCGAACAACCAACTCTTTTCCGACACCGGTCTCGCCCAAAACCAGAATGGTGAAATCCGAACCGGCTACAAGCGCGATTTCGCGTCGCAACCGAACCACGGCCGGACTGCTGCCGATGATCTGTTTTTCCCGGTTTACTTGAACATCTCGCATCAAATCAGCGGCAATCTGTCCATGCCGCTTGGCACTTTGCTCTAGCGCTTCAATCAAGTTGACCGTTTGCATTTGGGCTCCGGCCAAAGCCCCCATCACCTTTAAAAATTGTGGTTCAAGATGGTCAAAAGTGTGGGGGTCTTTTGCATCAGCAGTTAGCGCACCAATCAACTGATCATCCACGCGTAAAGGGCAGCCAAGGCAGGCGTGAATATGGTGGAAGGCGTCGGCATCCACACTCAATAGGCCGTCAAACGGATCGGGCAATTTGGTATCGGAAGGGAAAAGCACCGGCTCTTCGGCATGGCAAATGATGTCCAGCCGAGGGTGATCGCTGATTGCAAACCTGCGCGCCATGGCGTCAGGCTTAAGGCCGACCGCTGCAATTGGAATCAGCACGTCACCTTCAAGACGGAGCAAGGTTGCGGCGTTGTATGGAATCACCCGGCCAATGGCGTGGAGAAACCGCTGGTAGCGGTCCTTGGCATTCAGGGCCGAGGTCAGATCGATTGCCATTGAAACGATAGTTTCTAATTGTCCCATGGTTTGTATAATTACAACACGGTATTTCTATTTACAACGTGATATCGTTATAAATATAACAACAAAAATTATAACTAACTGAAAATACACTAATAAATATTTGGTATACGGCTTGCTATGAGCTAAGGCAGATTCAATTCTGCAAAGGAGATACGAAATGAACCCGATTGAAGACTTAAAAACGGAACACGATGCTGTCATCATCACATTGAAGGTTTTGGATAGCATCTGCAAAGAGGCTGAAAACGCCGGTGACATTTCAACCCCCGATCATTTGGAGCAACTATTCGAATTTTTCCGAACCTTTGTCGACCAGTGTCATCACGGAAAAGAAGAGGCGCTTCTGTTCCCGGCTTTAGAGGAAGTTGGCGTCAGCAAGGAAGGGGGGCCCATCGGTGTGATGCTCAAGGAGCATCAGCAGGGACGTGATCTGGTGGCGAAAATGCAGGCTGCCCTTGCCCATTATTCACAGGGCGATCGAGAGGCAGTCCCTGATCTGATTCAATATGCGCGTGCCTATATCGCCCTGCTGAATCAGCACATTGATAAAGAGAACAATGTGTTGTTTCCGATGGCTGAACGGCATCTTGCCCGTGAGAAACAGGCGGAGTTGCGGGAAGGTTTCGAAACCATAGAAACACAGAAGATCGGGGCCGGAAAACATGAAGCTTTCCACAGGATGATCGAATCTATGGAAAAGATTTATCTCCAGCGAGCATGACAAAGCGATATGGATTTTGTAGACATCAAATTGGCAACCGATCATTTCGATGAAAAAGCGGAGGTACCAAAATGCAAAATCAACGACCTGACCCCGCGGTACTTTCTCCGTGGTGGCGACGCAGTGTGTTATTGGTTTTTATCTTCGGCATGATCGGTCTGATCTTCATGTCGGTTCAGGCTTATCGCCATGCACCGCCGATTCCGGAAAAGGTGGTCGATTCAGAAGGCAGGGTCGTCTTCGACCGGCAGGATATCGAATCGGGTCAGGAGGTATTTCTAAAATACGGCCTGATGCAGAACGGTTCGATCTGGGGACATGGCTCCTACCTGGGCCCGGATTTTTCGGCCCAATACCTGCACGCCCTCTCGCTGGAGACCGGCCAGGCGATCGCGCGGCAGGAATTTGGGGCGGATTGGTCTACATTGGATGAATCCCAGCGCAGCCTGGCAGAAGCCCGGATTGCCATTTTGCTCAAAGAAAATCGTTACGATCCCATATCAAAACAGTTGACCTTCATTGATGCGGAGAAAGATTCCTTCCAAAACCAGCTTGCCACCTGGACCGACTATTTCAAGCACCCGATATCCAATTCCGGTCTTCCGGACAACTACATCAACGATCCTGAGGAAATTCGCCAGCTAACAGCTTTCTTTGCCTGGGCTGCATGGGCCAGTGTCGCCGACCGACCGGACAAGTCCTATTCCTATACCAACAACTTCCCCTACGACCCGATGGTCGGCAACCTTTTGACCAGCGATGCGGTTCTTTGGAGTGCGCTGAGTGTCGCCATGTTGTTGGCCGGACTGGCCTCCGTTTTGTTTGTCTTCGGCAAGTTCGATTACCTGGGTTGGAAAGGCGGCCCAGAAGGCATTCATCCCCACATGCTGGCCGGTGAAGCCACGGCGGGACAAAAGGCAACCATCAAATACTTTCTCATTGTGGCACTGCTCTTTCTGGCACAGGTCCTGATCGGAGGGGCCCTGGCCCACTATCGGGCCGACCCTGGAAATTTCTACGGCATCGATCTGGCCCAGTTCTTGCCCAGCAATATTCTGCGTACCTGGCACCTCCAGCTGGCCATTTTCTGGATAGCTACAGCCTATGTGGCCGGCGGCCTGCTGCTGGCCTCATCCTTAAGCCCGAAAGAACCGCGTGGTCATGCCGTGGGTGTCCATATGCTCTTCTGGGCCCTTGTCGTTTTGGTGGTGGGCAGTCTCTTGGGCGAGTTGGCGGGCATTCATCAGGTGTTTGGCCGCTTTTGGTCCTGGTTTGGCCACCAGGGATGGGAGTTTCTTGAACTCGGCCGGTTTTGGCAAATCATTCTGGTGATCGGTTTCAGCTTCTGGTTGGTATTGCTTTATCGAACGACCGCATCGGCGTTGAGAGATCCGGAGCGTCGCGAAATCACCCGGCTGTTTTTGGGGGCCGCGGCCGCCATTCCTTTTTTCTATCTGCCGGCCTTCTTTTTTGGCAGCACCTCCAATTTTACGGTGGTGGATACCTGGCGTTTCTGGATCATCCATCTTTGGGTGGAAGGGTTTTTTGAACTTTTCGTAACCGTTCTGGTTGCGGTGACCTTCTACCAATTGGGAGTTGTCAGGCGCATCAATGTGGTGCGCGTCATCTACATGGATGCCATCCTTTTCCTGGCGGGCGGTATCATCGGCACGGCCCATCACTGGTATTGGACCGGACAGGCCAACTTTACGATGGCATTAGCTGCCATGTTCTCGGCGCTCGAAGTGGTGCCGCTCACCCTGCTGACGCTGGATGCGTGGGATTTTATCAAGTTGACGGGTACCGGAGAGACTGCCCGCGCGCCTGAAAGAATCATTCCTCACAAATGGGCGTTTTATTTTTTAATGGCTGTCGGGTTCTGGAATTTTGTCGGTGCCGGCATATTTGGATTTCTGATCAATATGCCGGTCGTAAGTTACTTTGAAGCGGGTACCATCTTGACCCTAAACCACGGGCATGCCGCATTGCTGGGCGCATTCGGCATGTTGGCCATGGCACTTGTGGTCTTAGGCCTGCGCCACGTGCTGACAGATGAACAGTGGCTGCTGCCGGAAAAGTTCGTCAAGCTGTCCTTTTGGGGTATAAACATCGGGCTGGCCCTGATGGTGGTCACCAATTTGTTCCCGGAGGGCATCTTGCAAGTCTGGGATGTGCTTCAAAATGGCTACTGGCACGCCCGCAGCCTCGAATTCATCGGCACGGACCGTATCCGGATGCTTGAATGGGTCAGCATGCCGTCGCATCTGATTCTGATCGTACTGGGTGTTGTTCCAATGGTCGTTGCTTCGGGGTTAACCTACTTGCGCATGAAGCGGGCCTGACCGTTACCGCACTTTTTGGGTGCCACGCGGAATTCTTTAAAGGTTAATGTTGTGGCGCGCTGTCACAACGACGAGGATAACAGAAAAAGGAGGACACCATCATGCAAGCACGCGGTCCACTCATGATAGAGCATCGTCTTATTGAACGAATGCTTTCGGTAATTGGGAATGTCCTGTCTGAAATCGCCGCAAGGCACAAGGTAGACCCTGTGTTCATAGATACAGCTGTTGATTTCATCCGGGTGTATGCAGACCGGACACACCACGGAAAGGAAGAAGACATCCTCTTTCGCGAATTGAATAATAAGCAGCTTACGGCAGAAGATCGCAGCATTATGGAAGAACTGGTTGAAGAGCATGTGTTTGGTCGCCAGACAACCCAGGCACTTGTTGAAGCCAACACACGCTACCGGAATGGTGATCAGGGCGCCTTGGCCGATATTGCCGCTAACCTTCAAACCCTCACCGAGTTTTATCCCCGACATATCGAGAAAGAAGATAAAGTGTTTTTCCCATCATCCAGAACCTATTTTACGGCTGAAGAGGATCAGGCCTGTTGACAGCGTTCGGGGATTTTGATCGAAACATGACTCAGGAAAAGTACAGCGCGGTGGTCGAAGCCCTGGGAAAAAGATGAAGCTTCGTATCTTCATTGGGTGCATGCAACCCTTTGCGTAGAGGTATCTCCAACATATCTGAAACCTGTGCTATAGTTGTCTTTTTTCAATATGGCAATCATAGCTTGCTTGACATGCATAGCCCGGTGCCTTAAGTTTTTCTTTCATTGCCGGCTGGATCAGCACCAATGGATATCTTTATTCAGGCGGCACAAACACAGATGCAATTTTTATAAAATGGAGATATACGATAATGAGTGATGATAAACAAAAAACGTTATGCGCCCATGTGGAAGAAGAACTACATGTTAAAAATCCGCAGGCCTATATTGCGCTTATTAAACCGGCTACCCATTTCTGCCAAGGCTGTGGACGAAGTGCCGTGAAAGCCGAAAATTTGTGTAAACCGCAAAAGCTTTGATCCATGCTGAACCCATCCGCCGCATCTCTGGATTAGAAGAGATGGGGCGGTCGTATCTTCTCTTGGTAACGTACTGAAGACCAGAACATATCGGCTTACGGATGATATTTCGATAAACCTCCGATTGCTTCAAGTCGCCTGAAAATCAGGCAATCATGCGATAACGGGCCCTTACAAGAATTCCCAATGCTAACAACCTGTTCATGTTCCCAATGGGATCCAGGCCTTTAGGATAGCCAAGGCCTATCTAAAACCTTACCAATTGCGTGCTGCCGGTCATAGCGGTCTTACGGCAATGCTTTTCCCTGCGATATGCGATAGGGCGTCAACTCCGACGAGTTGACTTGGATCGACGATATGAGCCGGTTTTCCATAAAGCACGCTACGCGACCGGCGGCGTTCTCTGGTGAGGGTGATTATGCGGATAGCCATTTTTCGGCTTTGTCCATGGCATCGAACACTTGAACTTCAAAGGGGACGTTTTCGATGTCATAGTAGACCTCAAGCATCCTGCTCAGTCCATACTCAAGTGAATTCCCTGTAACGATAGCCGTTTTGCCCCCCTTGCGAACACTTGAAAGGTTCTTGGTCTGTTTTGCGTCATCTATCAAATCGTTTGTTTTAAGCGCCGAGAGATCTGCTTGGGTTAGGTCCCATATACACAGCGAGGTGACTTTCCCCTTGTAGTACTTCGCGGTCCACTCCTGAAAATCATCCGGCTTCATCTTGCCCGTTGCTTTGACAATTGTAAGATCCCGCGCCAAATCGTATGTCGTTTCGATTGATCCCATGGCGTATCACCGCACCGATACCTTCATTATTCATTTTCCAACCGTTATTCATCCAACCAGGCGATGGCCGCATCTTCATCGAAAAAGACTTTAATGTTGCGGGCCGTCTCGGTCAGCGCGATGCTCTGATAGAATCGCGCCACCCTTTTGACCATTTCCGAATTTTGCGCCACGACAATCGCGGATTTTCCCGGTTTCGTAAGCGCTTTTGATAGCTGCGTTGTCTGAAAGATATCGGCAAATTCAAAGGAGGGCGCAAACAAGGCTTGCCGGGCCTGCCATAAAACGGCCCTATCCCCATTGGCCCACATGTCATTCAGCGCGATGGCCGCAAAGGTGTTGCGTATCTTTTTGGCGCTGAGCGCCCCCTGCACGTTGACGTAGGCCCGCCCAGCCGATGCGTCGAAATGGATGGCATACGTTCCCTCAGACATGCGAGACCTCCTCTACCTATATTCTCACAAGACTTGCATACATCAAATGACGGGAAGCTGTAAATGTTGTTTGCCCGGATAGCGCCTTCCGATGGGCGGCGGCTTGTCAAGACGGTCGGCAGCCTCCAAGGTTTTCGGTCAAGCGCATGGACGGCTGCACAACCGGAAGGCCTGTGCCATCCCGGCAAGCGGGTCCGTGGTGGCGTTGCACTCCGAGGAATTTCGCCGGGCGTGCCACACTTTCAAGAAAGACGGGCCGACATCCCGATGGATTTCGAGCCGTTCGACCGCCAAACAGGACCCGAAGCGCCCCGGCCTTCATCCTTTGGCGGTTTTCAAGAGATTCTCGAAGGTGGCGAAAGGATGCGGACCGGTCTCAGGGGCCGAAGGCACATTTAGGATAGGTGCAGTCGGGGCAGCCCTCGCAGAATCCGCCGTAACCCATTGGGGCCAGTTCCAGGCGGTCGATGGCATGCCCGGCCAGAATTCGCGGCAGCAGGAGATCGAAGCTCGTTGTGGGATGGTAGAGACCGCAGGCCGGCACCCCGATGACGACAGCCGCGCCGAGACGGGCTATAAGCTTTATGGCACCAGGCAGAATCGGAGCGCCGTAGACCAGATCGCGGCCGCCCGCATCGATCAGTCCCTGGCGCGTAACGTCATCCGGGTCCACTGACAGACCAGCGGTCGTGACGATCAATTGGGCGTCGCCGGCCACCATGGCGCGCAGGCTTTCCTGGATTGCGTCCCGGTCATCGGGAACGATGCAGGCCTGCACGACCTCACATCCGTTGCAGACGGCAGATGTCGCCTGCGGATATTGCCTGGCCCTCGAGAAAAGCGGGGCCTTTCGCCCGTCCGGGAATGATCTGGGTCATATCGTGGAGCAAGCGCCGGCCCACGGCCTCTTCCACCGGGACCGTTTCGACAGCGGGATCGGCCGGCGGGGTGCGGCTCCGGCTTCTATGAGGGCGGGTGTACGGGGTCTGCCCCTGGCAGCCCCGGCACAGGTCACCGTGCTCTTCGGGGTAGGCTTCGCCGCACGCGGGGCAGGTTGCGATCGGGCCTTTGCTGCGGCGGGTGAGATGGATGGGGGCGATTTCGACCGGGGCCAGGGATAGACAGTCGGCTCCGGACTGCCGAATGTCTTCTATGAGGCCATTGAAATCCTGGTCGGCCTTGGGTTGGCGCTTGTAGTACCAGTCGTAGAGTTGCGGCCAGGCGGTCAACTTGGCCGGATCGAGAAAAACCCGGCAGCCCCGACCGTTTGTTTTGTCGTAAAGGGTCAGGGCAAATTTCCCCAGATTCCTGATTTTAAGCCAGTTGTTGCCCGCCGTGCAGGGGGTCAGCAGCTGCACAGCATCGGGCAGGCAGCTGGCGGTCTCGCAAAGGGCATCGAAGAGAATGTCGTGCGGCAGGTGTCGACGGGCGAGGTCGACCATTTTGAAGCCGATCACCAGGCCTGGGGCGACGTGGCCGTGAAACGTCCGGATGAGTTCCAGGGACGCGCGGAAGGTGTAAGGCCGCGCTTGATGGTCGCGGCACCAGATACCATCCTCTTTCACCTCAGGGGGAAGGTGCCGGTCGACCTCGGACCGGGCCTCTTGCGCAGCTGCATCCGGCGATTGCGTTTTCTTTTTCGGTGGCGTCATGCGGTTACACCCCTGGCGGCTCCTCTTTTACTTCACAAGGATCCTGATTGCATTACCCTCAGTGCTTACTGGAAAAACCTCCAACGGTTTTCGTGCCGCGCCGCCCACCGGCACACCGTCATAGGTAAAGGTCGATTTGCTGACACTGCAGCATTCGATGCGGTCGCTTCCGGGCAGCGGATCGATGCGGCGTCCCATATGGGTGCAGCGGTTGCCAAGGGCGTAATAGTCACCCTCCCCGCCATGCACCACGAGGACCCGTTTGGGCAGCCCCTTGCCCTCCAGGCGGACGGCGCCGCCGGGCCGGGTCAGTTCCGGCGCCCGGTCCAATTGCAGCCGGATGGTCTGGTCGGCATACGCCCAGCAGGTGTTATCCATCGGCAGGGGCGTTTCACAAATGCCGAAAATGCGTTTCAGAAATTTCATGGGCAGCTCCTCTTCCTGTTGATTCTGAACCAACCCCTGCGCAACACGCCCGATTTGCAGCACGGTTGTCAGGCGGTCTTTGCTTCAGACCGCTTCCACCCGGCAGGGCACATAGCGGTGCAGGGGCGTCCCCAGGGGGTCCCGGTGGGTGTTTTTGGTCAGCCGGTTGACGTTGAGGCCGAAAACATTTCCGTCGTAGATCAGACCGAAACCGTGGGGGATCAGCACCATGCCGGAGCGCACCTGGTTCGATACCTGCAGCTCCCCCGTTTCACGGCCGGCCTCGGTGGTCACCCGGACTGTCTGACCGTCCTGCAGTCCGAGGGCGGCGGCGTCTTCCGGGCTCAGGGCCACGGTGCAGGCCCGCTTGCCGCGGTTCCACTCCGGGTCGCGCATCAGGGTGTTGGCATTGGTATCCATGTGGCGGCCGGCATTGAGCACCAGCGGGAAGTCTTCCGGCAGGGCGAGATCTTCGGTTTCGCATGCCGCATCAAGGGTGCGGGCCTGATCGGCCATTTCGGGAATGAAGATTTCGATCTTCCCGGATGGGGTGCGGAGGTGGGCCAGATTGTCTTCGGGATCCACCCGGCCGACCCAGAGGCCCTGGGGTGTATCCACGATGGTCTGGAAGATGCGCTCCCCCTGGTCGAGGCCCGGTTCAAAGCCGGCCCGGGCAGCGTTTTGACGAAATTGTTCGGGGGCGGTCATCAGCATGCCCCACAAGGCGGCCAGGCTGGCACTGCCCCACTCCCGGCCCAGGGTGCGGGCCAAGATAAAAGGCATGGCCTTCAGGGCCCGGGGCTCGGATGCGGCCCATTCCATCAGTCGGGCGCCGAAGGTCAGCCGGTCACCCCGGGCGGCCTGGTGCAGGGTCTCCGGGATGTCGGGCACCAATCCCAGCTTGTCGGCGATCAGGGTGAAGATCTGGGCGGCTTCCAGACACTGGCCCGGCGGGTCGACAATGGGCGGCCGCATCTGGAAATACACTTCCGGATACGTCCAGGGGAAGAAGGTGCCGTCCCAGGATTCGTAGTAGGAGCGGCAGGGCAGGACGTAATGGGCCCGGCGGGCGGTTTCGCTCATGACCATTTCGTTGACTACCAGCAGATCGAGCCGGTCGAAGGCGGCTTCGTAGGCCGAGGTGTCGGCATAGGCCCGCAGGGGGTTGCAGGCGCTGACATAGACCGCGCGCAGGCGTTCGGGGTGGTCGCTCAGGATTTCCTCGGGTATGGCGTTGGGCGGAAAGGACCCGGCGGCCACGGCCGGCAGGTGGGTGGCCATGGTGCGCCAGTTGCGGGGGTTGCGCTCGTCGGCATGAAAACCCATGGGCATGACCATGCCCGGAATGACATTGCCGCCCCGCCGGCCGAAGATGCCGCAGACCGCCCCCAGGATGTGCAACAGATAGGAGTTGAGGGTGCTGTGACGTCCCATGTAGATGCCCAGATCCGGGTGCACGCACCAGCGGCGGGTGGCCATCTGCCGGCAGAGATCGCGCACCGGGGCCTCCTCGAGTTCGCAGACCGCCAGGGCGGCCGATACGTCCACGTTTTCGAACCAGGGGCGCACGGTCTCCCAGCCGTCCACCTGCTGGTGTAGATAGGCGCGGTCTTCCCAGCCTTCGGCCACGATGATGGCGATCATGGCCTTCATCAGCAGGGCGTCCGTGCCGGGCCGCACCGGGAGGTGGATATCGGCGATGGCGGCGGTTTCGCTGCGGCGCGGGTCGACGGACACCAGGAGCCGCTGGGGATCCTTGCTGAAAGCGGTCAGGACCTTGCGGGCCTGGGGCATCTGGTGGCTTTGCATCCCGTTCCAGCCCCAGGCCACGAGCATGTCGGCAGCGTGCTCGTCCGGGATGGCGATATTATACTGCCGACCGAAAACGCGGCCCGTCACCCACCAATGGCCGCTGAATTCCTGGCCGGCGGAGGAGTAGTAGTATTGCGAACCCAGACCACGCAGCAGGCCCAGACCGAAGGCCGCTTCGAAATGGCCGCCCTGGGCGCTGCCCCCCATGTAGGCCAGGCAGCGGGGGCCGTGGCGGTCCACCAGCGCCTGCAATCGTTCCGCAATTTCCTGGATGGCCTGGGCCCAGGGAATGGGGCTAAAATCGCTTCCCACCCGCTTCAAGGGCTCGGTCAGCCGGTCCCTGGCGTATTGGTGGTAGAGGACATTGAGCCCCTTGCGGCAGACGTAGCCCTTGCTGCGCGGGTTGTCCTTGTCCGGGCGCACCCGCAGCATGCGGCCGTTTTCCACCTGGATTTCGAGGCCGCAGTTCTGGGCGCAGAGAACGCATCCGGTTTTATGCCAGGTGCTGCTCATAGGATCCCTTCCTTTCTTGCACGTGCAAGCAAGCGAACCAAAACAAGACGCCCGTGTCCCGCCAAACCCTGCGCGCCGCCAAACCGGGTGAGGCGGCAAGGATCATCCTGTCAGGCATGACATCAAGCCCCGCGAGGCACGCAGCGATCGTCAGATTATGCGCCCCCGAGCAAGTTTGACAACGCCGCATGGCGGTATGAGACGACGTTGAACCGTCCGGTTTCGGGCGGAGCACGCGGAAAAAGGGAACGGACTCCAACACGCTAAAACCGTGAAAAAACCCTCTCAGGGGGGACAACCTGTGGTTTCTCGTTCTACGGGAAGAGATTTCGTACTGTTAGGGCCGTTACATGAGGCCCCGCTCCTTGGCCATGTTCAGATAGGTTTCAAAAACGTTGGCCGGCGGGACGTATTGTTCTTCCTTGCCCTTCTGGCGCATGACCATGGCCTCTTCGGGGCATGCGCCCACACACAGACCGCACCCGATGCAGCGTTCCCTGTCGACATGCGCCACGTCATCCACGGCGATGGCGTCCATCTGGCAGCGCTCCACGCAAGCCTCGCAGGCGATGCAGTTTTCCGCGATCACTTCCGCATAGTAGTTGGTATGGACGACTTTGGCCGGGCTGTCCAGGGTTTTCAGGTTCTTCAGCACCTGGCAGCAGCAGCCGCAGCACATGCAGATGTTGGTGGGCTTTTGGGCATTGCCGGGCTGGAGCACAAGACCGGCTTCCATGCCGGTCTGTAAAATCCCCAGGGCTTCCTCCGGGGAGACGGCCCGGCCCAGACCGTTTTCTTCATAGTAGTAGGCGCCGCTGCCGAAGGACAGGCAGACCTCCATGGGCTTGCCGCAGCCCTTGCCGACCATTTCATGCTCCCGGCGGCAGATGCAGGGGGAGACCACGATCTTGGACTGGCTGCGGATGATGTCTTCGGCCGCCTCGTAGGGCATGGTGCGGATTTCGGCCGACACACTTTGGGACACGGGCACCACCCGCAATTGTTTGGTTTCCTGCTGGGTCCAGTTGTCTTTCATCAGGGTGGGCAGATATTCGTTGACGTCCCGGATCAACCCTTCGTCAAGGTCGTTGAGGTGGTATTCCCAGATGCCGATCACGAACTGGGCCGCCATGTAGTGATGCCGACCGCCCTTGGAAGAGCGGTAGATCAAACCCTTGCGGGACATGTCCTCCAACTGCGGGGCCAAAAGGTCCGGTTCGCGGCCCAGGCGTTCCGCGATGGCGGATGCCGGCTCGGGCATCATGGTGAGACCCAGCGCAATGGCTGCTTCGTCTTCCGCGAAAAGGCGTTTCAGAATGCGCAGTTCCACGCCGGTTTCCGTTGCCGGGAATCCGGCCGGCAGACGATCCAGGTGCCGGGCCAGTTGCTGGTAGACATCGTTCATGGTGAACTCCTTGGTTGGTGGTGGGGGCGCCGTGCCCATCCATAAATGGCATCTTTCGGCCCCTGGCGGCGTTCTCGCCTCCTGTCGGTCCTCGGCGTAGCCGGGCTACGCCTGCGGGCACCCTCCGATGAAGAATCCATCAGATGGGAAGTCCCGCTCGGCGGGACGCCCGTCGGCTGCGGTCTTGCCAAGAACCAAAATCTACCATTTATGGATGGGCACTAATTAAATGTTGCGGCCATTCTATCCCTTGTGATCTGTTATGGGAAGTGGCATAAATGACAAAATAGATGCGAAATATGCCATCTGGGCGCATCAATTAGGAGGGTCTCGTGACGCATATCACCTGTCTGGTTTTGGAGGACTGCCTGTTTTCAGCAACCGCAGGCCTGATGGACGCCTTCAGCATCGCCAACCTGTGGCTGGCCTCCTCCGGAGAGGAAACCCCAGGGCCGCTGTTTGAAAGCGAAATCGTAAGCTTTGATGGAAGACCTGTGACCGCCCGCGGCGGAATCCGGCTGCAACCCCACCGGTCCATGGCGGAAGTGGAACATACCGATGTGATTCTGGTGCCGCCGCTTCTGCCCAATATCGGTCCCCCGCCGCCCGGTATGGACGGCGTGCGGGGCTGGCTGACCGATCACTACCGGCGGCAAACCCTGATCGGAGCGTTGTGTACGGGCACCTTTATTCTCGCGGAAACGGGATTGCTGGACGGCCGACAGGCCACCACCAACTGGCAATACGCCCGGATGTTCCGTCGGCGTTTCCCCCGGGTGCTCCTGCAGCCCGACAAAGTCATGACCGAGGACCGCGGCTTGATCTGCTCCGGGGCGGCGACGTCCTTTTTTCAGCTGGCGCTTCATCTGATCGACACCTTCGGCTCCGAAGATCTGGCCCGTATCTGCGCCAAGGCGCTGCTGGTGGATCCCAACCGGGAGAGCCAGGCCCCATATGCGGTATTGGATTTTCCCCGGGACCACGGCGACGCCGGCGTACTGAAGGCCCAACGGGTGATGGAGCATCGCTTTGCCGAACCCCTGGCCATCGATGATATTGCCCGGGAAGTGGGCATCAGCCCGCGCCATTTCAAACGGCGCTTCAAACAGGTCGTCGGTGAAACCCCGCTGGGGTATCTGCAGCGGGTGCGCATCGAAGCCGCCAAGCAAAAACTGGAGCGCTCACGCATGCCGGTGAGCGAAATCACCTGGCAGATCGGTTATGCCGACACCAGCTCTTTTTGCCGGCTGTTCAAAAAGACCACCGGCCTCTCCCCGCGGGATTATCGCGAACGATTCCGGCGGCAACGGATACACTGAGAGGGAAAAGACGCCCGAAATTTAAAGCGTCCGTTCAAAAAGCGTTTGACAGCTTTTCGATTATCGGGCACCTATTTTTCTGATAAAGCGATTCGGTAATCGAGGGCGGAGGGGGAACAGGATGGGGCAGGCGGAGCTGGAAAAAATCAAGACCATGGTGGGGGACTACCGCCGGTTCAAATTGAAGTTCATTCAGTTCAGCAAACACTGCCAGGAGTTGGCGCGGGAAAACAATCTGCCCGAAATTGTGGTGGGCGAAATGCGGGGCAATGCCGCCACCTGGGTGGTCATGGATCGATCCGTCCTGGTTCGCTTCGGGCTGGTGCATGCATCGGACCGCACCTTTCGGGGGCGGATCGATTTCGACCTGCCGCCGGGACTGAGCGACAATCGCCCCCAAACGGTTTTTACCCTCTATTTCGACCGCAAGGGCAATATGCTGGAGAGCACCTCGGATGCCTTCAGCAATCGCCGCATCATTGACGAGCACGACGTGCCCTTCCTTCTGCACCGCTTTCTGCACAAATTTCTCCAGCACCTGACCTGAATCGCGGCCTGCATGAAGGTTGGCAGGCGGCTTCCTTGCACTCCGGTTTGCAAGGCTTATTCTATTCGTATAGGGCAGATTATCGCCGGCCACCGAGCGATGCGATCCGGAAAGGTTTTGACTTCACCCTCCAGGATTGCTAATCATTCGCTATCGCAATCTTTGGATGGCCAGCCCGTACGATTGCACACCTGCATTAAGATCGTTTTGCTCACACGCTTTACACCATATCCGCGCGATTGCCGAATCGGGGTGCGGGGATAGCGGATATCCGTTTGGCGCTGCCTTGACAGAGGCGGGAAGCATTGCGACCACCCTTCTGACCTGCCTGATATGTATCCTGGACAAACCCGTCGGAGCCGGCGTGCGGCGGGGCATCACCCCCAATTGCGCCAGGGGCGAACGCCGTGATTAAAGCGGGATGCTTCCTGGAGCGAATACCTCTAACTTGGACCCATGACCGCCATCGCCGGAAACGTTGCCTTGAACGGGGCGGGTGGCCGGGGTGGCATTTCAGCCGGTAACCCCAACATAATCCTGTTTGGTGAGGAGGATACGATGAAAAGCTTGCGAACGACGTGTCTGCTGATAGCCCTGATCTTTTTTTTACCGCTTGCCGCGGACGCGCAGCAGGTTAAAGACTATTCCAGTACGATCAACAGCTTCAAATCATCCCCCCAGCTGCAATGGTTTTTTGATAATGCATACGGCTATGCCGTTTTCCCATGTCGTGGGCAAGGCCGCGCTCATCGTTGGAGGGGCTTACGGACAGGGGCAGGTCTACCGCCACGGGGCGGTCACCGGGACGGTGGATCTGCTCCAGGCCTCCATTGGTTTCCAGTGGGGAGGGCAGGCTTTCAGCGAGATCATTTTCTTCCGGGACAAGTGGGCCTACGACGCCTTCACGCGCGGTCAGTACGAATTCGACGCCAACGCTTCGGCCGTGGCTAGTCACGGCCGGCGCCCAGGCCAAGGCCAGCACCATGGGGTCTTCGGCCAGTGCCTCGGCCGGTCCGCGCACCGGCGCGCAGTCACAGTCCTATTATGCTTCCAACGGCATGGCGCCGTTCGTCTACACCAAGGGCGGGCTGATGGCGGAACTGGCCATCGGCGGGCAGAAGTTCAATTTCTACCCGCTATAGGACATCAGCCGCTGCTCGGATGCGGGCCGTACACCCGCTGCCCCGTTGGCGGGGGTGCGGTCGGCAGCTGATGAAAAGGGCAATGACGGCCGTCAGGCGGCCCTTCTCGGGCCTCTCGCCCCCCCTTCCTATCGGTCGGCAAAGCATTCCCCCTTCTCGTATAAAAAGTGCCGACCCCAAGCAGACGCTGATCCGGCTTGGCGGAAGCCGGTGGCATCCCTCTTTGATTGATTCGCCGAAATTCCGGTTTATGTTGGTCAATACCATCCTGCGATCCGGAATCTGCCTTTTCAGAAAGGAGCCATCATGGCCAAACCCATCAACCGCACCAGCAAACGCATCACCCAACCCAAATCCCAGGGGGCCTCCCAGGCCATGCTCTACGCCGTGGGGCTCACCGAGGAGGACATGGCCAAGGCCCAGGTGGGCATCGCCAGCGTCTGGTACGAAGGCAACCCCTGCAACATGCACCTGGACCGGCTGGCGGCCGAGGTCAAAAAGGGGGTCGATGCCGCCGGCCTGGTAGGCCTGCGTTTCAACACGATCGGGGTCAGCGACGGCATTTCCATGGGGACCGAAGGCATGAGCTATTCCCTGCCCTCCCGGGACATCATCGCCGATTCCATTGAAACCGTCATGCGGGCCCAGTGGTACGACGCCAATATCGCCCTGCCGGGGTGCGACAAAAACATGCCCGGCTGCCTGATGGCTATGGCCCGGGTCAACCGCCCGTCCCTCATGGTTTACGGCGGCACCATCCGGGCCGGGGAGCTGGACGGCCTCAAACTGGATATCGTGTCGGCTTTCCAGAGCTACGGCGAGTACCTCGCGGGCACCATCGACGAAAACCGACGGCAGGCCATCGTCCGCAAGAGCTGCCCCGGGGCCGGGGCCTGCGGGGGGATGTACACGGCCAACACCATGGCCTCGGCCATCGAGGCCATGGGCATGGCCCTGCCTTACAGCGCCAGCCGCCCGGCCGAATCTCTCCAAAAGCGGGAGGAGTGCCACCGCGCCGGCGCGGCCATCCGACGGTTGCTGGAGGAAGACATCCGGCCGCGGGACATCATGACGCGCCGTGCCTTTGAAAACGCCCTGGTGGTCATTACGGTGCTGGGGGGATCCACGAATGCGGTGCTTCACTTGCTGGCCATGGCCCGGGCCGCGAATGTGCCCCTGGCCCTGGAAGACTTCCAGGCCGTCAGTGACCGGGTTCCGCTGCTGGCGGATATGAAGCCCAGCGGAACCCATGTCCAGGAAGACCTCGACCGGGTGGGCGGTCTGCCGGCCCTGATGAAATATCTTCTGGGCGAAGGGCTGCTGGACGGCGACTGCATGACCGTGACCGGGGAGAGCCTGGCGAAAAACCTGCAGGAGGTGCCGGATCTGACGGCGGGTCAAACCGTTATCCGACCGCTGGACGCCCCCCTTCATCCCCGGGGGCACATCCAGATCCTGAGAGGCAGCCTGGCCCCGGAGGGCGCCGTGGGGAAGATCACCGGCAAGGAGGGGACGCGTTTCAGCGGACCGGCCAGGGTTTTCGATTCGGAAGAGGCCATGCTGGCCGCGCTGGAAGAGAAGCAGATTCTGGCCGGTGACGTGGTCGTCATCCGCTACGAAGGCCCCCAGGGGGGACCGGGCATGCCGGAAATGCTGACGCCCACCTCCGCCATCATGGGGGCCGGTCTGGGGAAAGAGGTGGCCCTGCTGACCGACGGGCGTTTCTCAGGGGGATCCCACGGGTTCATCGTGGGGCACATCACGCCTGAAGCCCAGGCGGGCGGTCCCATCGCCCTGATTCGCACCGGCGATGTGATCACCATCGATGCGGCGCAAAACCGCATCGATGTCCAGGTGAGTGACAAAGACATGGCCGAGCGGCGCCGGGCCTGGTCGCCACCGCCCTATAAAGCCGACCGGGGCATCCTCTACAAATACATCAAAAGCGTGACATCGGCTTCGGAAGGGTGTGTGACCGATGCCTGACGGGCAGGGTGTCGCCCGGGATCCGTTCAGCGCCCGGGCGCATTCAGCCAGAGGTCGTGATGCGCCTCAAAACGATCGATGTCGGCCGTGTAGGCCAGGGTTTGGGCGATAGCGTCCAATCCCTTGAGGAGTTTTTGCTTGGCGCCCGCATCGAAGTCGAAGGGGAAGACGTGCCGGCCGGGGTCGTGGACGGTCAGCGTCTGCGCTTCCAGGTCGGCGGTGGCCTCAAGGCCCGGATGGCGTGCCACCAGATCGAAGATGACGTCCACTTCCGGCTCGGAAAGTTCGATCGTCAACAGCCCGTTTTCGACGGCATTCTGCCTAAAGATGTCGGCAAAGCCCGGCAGATGCTCGTTTCCGACGGCTTTCCAGGGCGCGACGACCACCCGATAGCCGTCCTGGACCAGGGCCCAGACGGCATGCTCCCGGCTGGAGCCGCAGCCGAAGTTGTTGCGGGTGACCAGAATGGACCGGTTTTGGAAGCGGGCCGCATTGAGCTCGAAGGTTTCATCGGGCGACCCGTCGGGCCTGTAACGCCAGTCGAAAAAGGCATTCGGTCCGTAACCGGTGCGCTTGATGGATTTCAGGAACTGTTTGGGGATGATGGCGTCCGTATCCACATTGGATCGGTTGAGCGTCGCCACGAGGCCGGTATGGCGGTCAAAAGGTGTCATGATGTCGGGTCTCCTGTTTTAAGAGGCAAGCCAGGACCGAATGTCCACGAAGTGTCCGGCCACCGCCGCGGCGGCCGCCATTTCGGGGCTGACCAGGTGGGTGCGGCCGCCCTTGCCCTGCCGCCCCTCGAAATTGCGGTTGGAGGTGGAGGCGCAGCGCTGTTGGGGGCGCAGCTGGTCCGGATTCATGCCCAGGCACATGCTGCAGCCGGCATAGCGCCATTCGGCGCCGGCGGCTTTAAAGATGCGGTCCAACCCTTCGGCTTCGGCCTGTTCCCGAACAGCCTGGGAGCCCGGTACCACCAGCAGTTGCACGTGGGACGCTTTCTGGCGACCATCCAGAACGGCCGCCGCCAGCCGCAGATCTTCGATGCGGGAATTGGTGCAGCTGCCGATAAAAACCACGTCCACGTCCACATCCGTCAAGCGGGTCCCCGGCGTCAATCCCATGTAAGCCAACGCATTTTCGACATCGGCGCGGCTGTAACGGCTGTTCGAATCCGGGCCGGGCACCGGCTGGTCGATGTCCATGACCATGCCGGGGTTCGTACCCCAGGTGATCTGGGGGGCGATGGCGCCGGCATCGATGGTCAGGGTGCGGTCGAAGACGGCGTCCGGATCGCTGGGCAGGGTCTTCCAGTAGGCCATGGCGCGTTCCAGCGCTTCACCCCGGGGGGCATAGGGGCGCTTCCCGCGGGCGATGTACTCGAAGGTGGTATCGTCCGGTGCGATCATGCCGGCCCGGGCGCCGCCCTCGATGCTCATATTGCAGATGGACATGCGGGCTTCCATGGACAGGGCGCGGATAGCCTCCCCCGCATATTCCAGCACGTAGCCGGATCCGCCGGCCGTGCCGATCTGGCCGATCAGGTGCAGCACCATATCCTTGGAAAAAACGTGGGGCTGCAGCCGGCCGGTAAACTCGATGCGGTAGGTGCCCGGTTTCTCCTGAATCAAGGTCTGAGTGGTGAGGACATGCTCGACTTCGGAGGTGCCGATGCCGAAGGCCAGGGCGCCGAAAGCGCCGTGGGTGGAGGTATGCGAGTCGCCGCAGACGATGGTCAGGCCCGGCAGGGTGAGGCCCAATTCCGGTCCGATCATATGGACGATGCCCTGGTAGGGATGGCCCATCCCGAACAGGGTGATATCGAAGTCCTTGCAGTTGGCTTGCAGTGCCTCCACCTGGGCCCGGGAGACGGGGTCTTCGATGTTAAAGCGGTCTTCGGTGGTGGGGACATTGTGGTCCATGGTGGCGAAAGACAAGTCCGGGCGGCGCACCGGGCGCCCGGCAAGCCGCATCCCCTCGAAGGCCTGGGGACTGGTAACCTCGTGCACCAGGTGACGATCGATGTAGAGCAGCACTGCATCATCGGACAGTTTGCGAACCACATGCGTGTCCCATATTTTTTGGAAGAGCGTTTTTCCCATAGCGGGCAGCCTTTCGGTTTTTGATCATTTCGGAAAAGCAGTCTCCATTTTCTGACCGGTGGATTAACATGGCAATAAGAGCCCCCGCCGTCAACTCTTGTTTTAGGGGTCGCCAAAATCAGAAAAAGGATTATGGTAAGAGATCTCCACCTTAATGACGCCCACGGGGTCTCACGGCACAGGGTGGAGAAACGATGACCGCAAACGACAGGAGAAGGTATGCAAGGCAAGGAGCTCGTCCTCAAGGCTTTGAAGGACAAGGGCGTAAGATACATTTTTGGCTATACCGGCGGCGCCATCATGCCGATTTTCGACGAGATGGAAAAGCAGAAACGCTTCGATTTTATCATGTCCCGGCATGAGCAGGGGGCGGTCTTCATGGCCCAGGGGCTTTCCCGGGCCTCGGCCACCTCGGCGCATCCTCAGATCGGGGTCTGCCTGGCCACTTCAGGTCCCGGTGCCATGAATCTGGTGACCGGCATCGCCGATGCCGGCATGGATTCGGTGCCGATCCTGGCCATTACCGGCCAGGTGCCTTCCGGCGTGATCGCCACGGACGCTTTCCAGGAAAGCGACGTCGTGGGTGTGATGATGCCGATCACCAAGCAGACCTACATGCCCCTGTCGGCGGATATCGTCGAGGAGACCCTCCACGAAGCGCTTTACGTCGCCAGCACCGGCCGGGGCGGGCCGGTGGTGGTGGACATCCCCAAAGACGTTCAACTTCAGGCGACTTCGGCGGACTATCGATTCGATCCCGAGGCCTACGTTCCCGACCTGCCGGGATTCCATTATTCCCCCCAACCCGAGCGGGAGCTGCTGCAGCGGGCCGTGGGGCTGATCAACCGTTGTGAAAAACCCGTTATCCTCTGCGGCCACGGCGTCATAACGGCCAAGGCCAGTGCCGCGTTACGGATTTTTGCCGAGCGGGCCAACATACCGGTGGCCTTTACCCTGCACGGCCTTTCAGCGCTTCCGGTGGACCATCCCCTGAGTCTCGGCATGGTCGGCATGCACGGTACGGTGGAATCCAACCGGGCCCTGCTGAACGCCGACCTGATCCTGTCCTTCGGCATGCGCTTCGATGACCGGGTGACCGGCCATCTCGAAACGTTCGGGGTCAACGCCCAGGTGATCCATGTGGAGATCGATCCCTCCGAAATCGATAAAAATGTGCCGACCGCGGTGGCCATCAATGCCGATGCCGGGGAAGTACTCAAGCGCCTGGCGCAGGATCCCGAACTGACCTCAAAACCGCGGCGCCGCTGGTTCGATGAAATCGATACCCACCGGCGGGAAATTGCGGATCTAGTGCGCCGCGAAGTCGAAGACGGTATCGGCCGTGAAGGGCAATTACTGATGAAACGGATCGTTGGGGAACTCTCCCGCCTCACCCGGGGCCGGGACATCGTTGTGGCCGACGTGGGACAGCATCAGATGATTGCGGCCCGCTTCTACAACTTCCAAACGGTCAACAGCTGGTTTACTTCCGGCGGCGCCGGCACCATGGGATGCGCCCTGCCCATGGCCGTCGGCGTCAAACTGGCCCGTCCCGAGGAGCAAGTCTGGGCGATCATGGGAGACGGCGGGTTTCAGATGAACATTCAGGAGCTGGGGGCCATCATGGAACATAAGGTGGACGTTAAAATCCTATTGATGAACAACGGCTACCTGGGCATGGTGCGCCAGTGGCAAACCTTGTTCTACGACGGCCGCTATGCCGGAACCCCCATGAAAAATCCCGACTTCGGCGCCATCGCGGGCGCCTATGGAATTCCTTTCCGGCAGGTGCAAACCGTAGAGGAGATTGCGCCGGCCCTGAGCCAGGCGGCCTCCCACAAGGGCGCTTATATGGTGGAATTTCTTTGCGATCCCAGTGAAGTGGTGCTGCCCATGGTGCCGGCCGGCGGCGGCATTGCCGACATGATCATTTCTTTGGAGGAAAGGGCCTCATGACTGCGCGAACGGAAATGAAACGGCGTGCCATGCTGATCTATACTCTCGACCGGCCGGGCGTTCTGAACAAGATTTCCATGTTGATCCGGCGCAAGATGTACAACGTCGAGACCATCACGGCTTGCAAGACCCTGCGGCCCGGCATCAGCCGGATGACCCTGACCCTGCGGGAGGACCGCGATGATAAGATGCGCCAAGTGATCCGCCAGGTGGAGAAGATGACCGAAGTGGTGGCGGCCCGGGAACTCGATATCGATCAGAGCTTCTGGCGGGAGGTGGCCATCGTCAAGTTCGAGGCCGAACCCGAACGGTTCGCCCGTCTCGAACAGGACTATGTCTTCGAAGTGATCGACCGCCAGAACCATGAACTGTTCATCGTTCAGATCGCGGGAACCTCCCAGAGGATCGATGATTTCCTGGAGGCCATCGGCAGCGATAAACTCGTGGAGGCGGCCCGGTCCGGGTTTACGGCCCTGGAACGATAGACACTTCGGCTGACTGCTGAACAGCGTGGGGTCAGGCGAGAACCTTGTGGATCAGGTAGATCTCCCATGAAACGACGCCCAGGAAGGCGGCCAGAATGACGTACAGCACAAAACTCGGCCTTCAACCATTTGGAGCCTATGAAACGGTCGCGGAACACGACCAGAACGACCAGACCGACACTGGTCAGGGCGTATTTGACAAACAGGAAGGGATAGGGACCCAGTCCGAGGTAAAACGCCATGACCGGGTTGATTTCCATCGCCCCATGATGGATCAGCAGGAGGGTCAGGATGGCATCGACCACACTCAAAAACAGGATAATGACGATGACGCCGAACAGGGATTGCTGATAGCGGTCGACATAGGTCCATTTCTGCCGGTCCGCCCGGCGCCGGATCTCTTCCCGCCGGCCGCCCACCAGCAGCGATCGGAGTTTAGGCCCGTTTGTCCCGCGCCGGTCAACTCCCGATCTTCTTTCCAGAGGGGGGCTGCCTTGAGGGCGCTCTGCCTTAGGGCGCTTCATCATCCTATTTTTTGCCCATGATCGAAGAAAGCGGGTCATATAATTCTATCTACCATTGCCCGTCGGTACAAATGTAAGGGCGTGGGTTTTCTTTAGCGGACCGCTTCTCAAATCTAATACAAATCCGATCCAAAGCAAACCAATCTAAAGCAAATCAATGCAATTGAAGTGCCAGTTTCTTTTTTATCGATTTATACAGCATTTCAAATCGTTATGCGATTTGCAGGGAGTCGGCCGTGCGGCAATGTGGGAAACCTGTTTCACAGGACTGTGAAAAAGGGGCGTATACAGGGGGAACTCATGGCCTAAGAAGGTAGGCGGTGGATAAGCGGCAGCAGCTCAATTCCCCCGGCACTTCCTGAGCCCCCATGTGGGTATCGTCGCCTTAGGTCGTGGGTCGCATCAGTGGCGGCCCGCATCCCGGATTCCTTTTTCGTTTCGTGTGTGGCATGATCGCCCCTCTCGATCCGGCAGGGTCGGGCGGGGTTTGGCAGGGCGATGGGGTCATAGGTGCACTTCGGGAAATCCGCATTTCTGAAGCGGATACATTGGCAACCGTTATTTGATTGGGAAGGCTACGATATGGGTCGCGATAACCGTTTGGTCTATTCCACCGAAATGGGGAGGGTGTGTCCGAAGTGCGGGCAGCCGACCGGGAGTTGTGTGTGCGGACCGGTCGCCCGGCAGCCCGCCGGTGACGGTATTGTAAGGGTGGCCCGGGAAACCAAGGGGCGCAAAGGCAAGGGCGTTACGGTCATTACCGGCCTTCCTTTGCCGCCGTCCGAATTGAAAGCCCTGGGACGTCACCTCAAGCAGGTTTGTGGATCCGGCGGGACGGTAAAAGCCGGTTCGATTGAAATCCAGGGCGACCATCGCGATCGTCTCCTGGAGGAACTGAAGAAGCGCGGTTTTACCGCCAAGCGGGCCGGCGGATGATCGGCGGCCGCTGCGCTGGTAAGCGAACCGGTGGTTCCTGGATGCCATGATGAAAAAGTCTTCCAAAAGCCGCCTTACGGTCAAGCAACTGGCGGCGTATCCGGGCGATACGCTGTTTGCGCGGATTGCACGGGCCGTATGCCGGGCGGGTACCCTGCCGGCCAAAGAGCTCTATGAAGCATGGGAGGTGGCGCGGCGGGTGCGCCGGCGCTATCGCGGCGCACGGGTGGTCGATATGGCCTGCGGGCACGGTTTGCTGGCCCACGTCATGCTGCTGCTGGATGACAGCTCACCGGAAGCGCTGGCCGTGGACACCGTCATCCCGCAGAATGCCAGGACGGTTGTCCCAAACCCTTTGTTCCACCTGGCCGCGGCTTGGCGGGCGAATTCACTATCTCGCTTCCCCTCTGGAGGCGGTGACCCTGCGCCCGGACGATCTGGTGGTGTCGTGTCATGCCTGCGGCACCCTGACCGATCACATCATCGAGCGGTCCATCCATGCCGGTGCCCGGATGGCCGTATTGCCCTGCTGCCATGATCTGGCACGTTCGGATACGGGCGGTCTCACAGGCTGGGTCGACGGTCCCCTCGCCGTGGACCTGACGCGTGCGGCGCGCCTTCGCCAGGCCGGTTATACGGTTGCGACACAACGCATTCCAGGCGAGATCACGCCCAAGAACCGACTTCTGATGGGACATCTAAAGGCGCCGGCCAGGCCATGACCACACGAAATCGGCTGTCACCCACATCCCGCCCCGAATAGTGCCTTTCCCATCAGAGGGTCAGGAGATCGGCTCCCGCTTTTTGCAATGCCTTTTTTCCGGCAATTTTTGCCAGGATGCGCCCCGGGCGGGCAAAGCGGTCGGCACTGCGGGCAAACACCATTCCGTCGGTGGTCGCCCTGACAGGCCGAACCCGCGCATCCGGGGCGGCTTCCAGGGGATTGATCACTTCGGCCACTACTTCTCCCGCTACGACCCCTTCGCCGGGTTTTTTCAAAAAGACCACCACACCGGGACCGGGAGCTTTGAGATGTTCCACGCCGCTCAGGGGCGTGGAGGTCGCAGGGCAGTTCCGGCAGTTCCGGCACCTCTCCCTGTATGAGGCCCCGGCGGGTGAGGAAGGTCATGATGTTGTCGGCGTCCCGACCGGCTGTCTCATGGTCGAGATTGGCCAGACCCCGCAGTTCGACAGTGGCCGCCAGGCAGGCCGGCGGGATGGGATGCTGCGGGAAGCGGGCGGCCAGTTGGAACCAGATGCGGCTGCAAGCTTCGTCGAAGGGGGTCACGCCGGAGTCGTCCGCCAGGAGCGTTGTCTGGGCGCCAAGTTGGGCGGGGAGATCCCGGTCACGGGGCCAAAGGGATTCGCCCATGTAGACGTGCAAGACCGCCTGGTAGTCGCAATGCAGATCCAGCACGATGTCGGCGTCGTAGGCCAGGGTGAGCAGGTTCTGCTTCAGATGGCCGGCCTCGTCTTCGGCCCTCAGGGTCTGCAGAACCTTCCCGGTGGCTTCCCGGATCAAACGGATGTTATCCTCCGGCCCATCTCCAAGCGTGTCTTTAACATGCTCGGCGACCTGGTCGGCCAGGTCGGGAAAGCGGCGGTTGAAATTGATGCCGTTCCAGAAGTCGAACCGGCCCTGAAGCCCGTCGTCCCGCCACTGGCTGACCCCGATGGGGTTGGCCACCGGTACCAGGACGATTTCGCCGACAATGGCGCCCCGGGCGTCGGCCCGGTCCAGGCGGTCCATGAGGTGGTGCATCACGAGAAAGCCCGGGGCTTCGTCCGCGTGCAGGCCGGCCTGCAGGTAGGCTTTGGCCGGATGGGACCGGTCGCCGTAGCGGTGGATGGTGAGCGTACGGGTGTTGCCCATGCTGGCGCCGGGCAGGGTGAAAGATTCAACCGTGTGACTGGACATGGTCAGACCCTTTGCTTGGTATCGGCGGATACCTGCGGGCGCAGGTGGGCAAACCAGCGAAACTCGAGTTTCTTTAAAAGAAATATGGTGGTGAAGGTGAGGGCCATGTAGAAAACGGCGGCGGTCAGGAAGGCTTCATAGGGGCTGTAGAAGCGCGAGTTGATGATGCGGGCCGCGCCGGTGATGTCCACGATGGTAATGACGCTGGCCAGGGAGCTGCCGTGCAGCATGAAGATTATTTCGTTGCCGTACTGGGGCAGAGCGCGCCGGAAGGCACTGGGCAGCAGGATCCGGCGCAGCATGAGCAGGCGCGACATACCGGCCGCCCGGGCGGCCTCGACCTCGCCGATAGGGGTGGCCTCGATGGCGCCGCGTAGGATTTCGGTGGTATAGGCGCCGGTGTTCAGGGTAAAGGCGAACAGGGCGCAGAACCAGGCTTCCTTGAAAAAGGTCCACACGAAACTGGCCTTGATGGCCTCGAACTGGCCGAAACCGAAGTAGATGATAAACATTTGCACCAGCAGCGGGGTTCCGCGAAAAAAATACACGTAGGCCCGGATCGGCGCCTGAATGAGATAACGCTTGGACGTACGCAGAACAGCCAGTGGAACGGCGATCAAAAGCCCCAGTACCAGGGATACGGACACCAGAATCAGCGTGGTTCGGAGTCCTTCGAAATAGATACCGATATTATCCAGGATGATGGCGAAATCCATGCGTTAGGCCTTTACCACGCCGGCGCTGTAACGGTCTTCGAGCCATTTGAGAATCGTAACGGAGATGCTGGTGATGATCAGATAGTTGATGGCTACGACGATGAGGAAAGTGAACGGTTTTCGGGTAGCGCCGCCGGCCAGGGTGGCTTTGCGCACCATGTCGTCGAGTCCGATGATGGAGACCAGGGCGGTGGTTTTGATCAGCACGAGCCAGTTGTTGCCGAACCCCGGGATGGCGTGGCGGACCATCTGGGGCAGTAGAATGCGCATGAACGTCTGGCGTTTGGTCATGCCGTAGGCGCAGGCGGCCTCGATCTGGCCTTTGGGCACCGCCAGGATGGCGCCGCGAAAGGTTTCGGTCATGTAGGCCCCGAAAATAAATCCGATGGTGGACACCCCGGCCATAAAGGGATTGATATCGATGTAGCCTTCGTAGCCCACCAGCGGGGCCACCTGGTTGATGAGCACCTGCCCTCCGAAGAAGACCAGCAGCATCAGGACCAGGTCCGGAATACCCCGGATGATGGTGGTGTAAGTCTGGGCGCCCAGCTGCAGGGGTTTGGATGGCGACAGCTTGGCCAGCGCCCCCAGAATGCCCAGCAGCATCGAGATGAGCAGCGAAGCCAGGGAGACTTCGATGGTCAGCAGGGTGCCCTGGAGAATGCTGGGGCCGTAGCCGTGAAGGTCAAACATCGTGCCGATGTCCTAAGGTTGCGATGCGCCCTGGAGCGTTGTGTGGGCGGCGGCTGCCCGCCAGGGGCCGCCGCCGCGGGGCCTGCCCAACGTTTTTGGCGGCCCTATTCGCCGTAGACGTTGAAGTCGAAGTACTTGTCCTGGATTTTCTTGTAGGTGCCGTCGGCCCGGATCTTCTGGATAGCCTTGTTGAACATCTCCACCAGATCCTTGTCTTCCTTGCGGATGGCAATGCCGGCACCCTCGCCGAACCATCTGGGGTCGGTCAGATCGGGCCCGATGAACTGGTAGTCCTGTCCCTCGGGTTTTTTGAGAAAACCGTCGGACAGGGCCACACTGTCGGCCAGCAGCATGTCCACCCGGCCGGCCACGAGATCCAGGTAGGCCTCGTCCTGGGTGCCGTAGCGCACCACCTCGACATCCGCGCCGTAGTTGTCGGTCAGGTAGTTGTCGTGGATCGTGGCCCGCTGGACGCCGACTTTTTTGCCCTTGATGGCCGCCTTGGAGAATTCGGTCATGGTGCCTTTTTTACACACGAACTTGGCCGGGGTCTGGTAGTATTTATGGGTAAACGCCACCTTTTTCTTGCGCTCTTCGGTGATGGACATGGAGGCGATGATGGCGTCGTACTTCTTGGCCAGCAGGGCCGGAATGATGCCGTCCCAGTCCTGGGCCGACTAGTTCGACCTGCACGCCCATGGCGGCCCCCAGGGCCTTGGCGATGTCGATGTCGAAGCCGGCCAGTTCACCCTCGGGGGTGACGTAGCTAAAAGGCGGGTAGGCGCCCTCTACGCCGATGCGAACCTTTTTCCAGTCCTTGGCCTGGACGGTTGCAGCCGCCAGAACCAGGGCTACCACCGCGACCGTGATCCACCATTTTTTCATAACCTTCCTCCTGTACGTAAGTTGGGCGTTGGGTAGGGGATATTAAAACGTCACGCCCGTCGGGCGTTCCACACGGGCCTAAATCATGGCCATGATAAACTGCTTGAACCGCTCGGTCTTAGGCGAATCGAAGACCTCGCGCGGCGGACCGTCCTCCTCGATGAGCCCCTGGTGCAGAAAGACGACCCGTGACGACACCTCCCGGGCAAACCCCATTTCGTGGGTCACCACCATCATGGTCCGGCCCTCTTCAGCCAGATTCCGGATGACCTGCAGCACTTCGCCCACTAATTCGGGATCCAGGGCCGAGGTGGGTTCGTCGAAAAGCATGACTTCCGGTTCCATGGCCAGGGCCCGGGCAATGGCGGCCCGCTGCTGCTGTCCCCCTGAAAGATGGGCCGGATAGGCGCCGCACTTGTCGTGAATACCGACTTTGCGCAGATAGGTTTCGGCCCGTTCCAGCGCTTCTTTACGGGGAACTTTGAGCACATGGATCGGCGCTTCGATGACGTTTTCGAGGATGGTCATGTGGGACCAGAGGTTGAACTGCTGGAACACCATGGCCAATTTGGTGCGCACCCGCTCTACCTGTTTGATGTCCCGGGGCAGGTTCTGGCCGCGGCGGTTCTTTTTCATGCGGACTTCTTCGCCACAGACCGCAACGGTGCCGCTGTCAGGGGTTTCCAGGAAATTGATGCAGCGCAGTAGGGTGCTTTTGCCGGATCCGCTGGCGCCCAGGATGGAGATGACGTCCCCCTGGCGGGCCGACAGGGAAATGCCCTTCAGAACCTCGAGGGTCCCGAAACGTTTGTGAAGGTTTTCAACAGTGAGTGCCGGCTGGTGATCGCTCATCCGTCCCCTTGGCAAATCGTCGACGGGGTGTACCGTGGAACATCTTCATAAGTTAAGGATACCTAAATAATATGAATGCCGTTGTCAAATCAAAAGCTCAACGCCTTTCCGCATGCGTGTGGCGGCCTTCAGCGGCCGCGGAAGTTGACGAGGTAAAGTCCGGACAAGACCGTCAGAATGCCCAGGACCTTAGTAAGCGAAAGCGGTTCATGGAGGAAGACCACGCCGGCGATCACCGACAGAATCGGTATCAGGTACATGGTGGCCGCCACGCTGGAGGGGGGCAGGAATTTGAGACTCCAATACCATATGCTGAATCCTAAAATATTGCTGATGACGCAATAGATCAGGGCCATCCAGAGGGTGGCCCCCATACCGGCAATGGTGAGCGGGAACTCCGGCGAAAGGACCGGAAGCAGGAACAGCGAACTGAGGACGAAGGAGGCCCCACTCATGACGATGGGGGAATGGCGTTTAACCAGCTCCTTGGAAATAATGCTATTGGCGGCCCAGATCATGGGCGACAGGGTCACCAGCAGCAGGCTGACCCAGTAGAAGATTCCCCAGGTGCTGCGGGAAAAGACAACTAGGGTCATACCTGCCAGAGCCGCCAAAATGCTGGCCATGCGCCGGGGCTGCCAGTGTTCCTGGCCCAGCATTACCGCCAGAAGGTAGGTGAAAAACGGTTCCAAAGCAGCGAACACGGCGGCGGTGCCGATGGTGACCTGCAAAATGCCGAAATTGAAGCACACCATGGCCGTCAAGGGCCCGAAGAGGGTGCACAACAACACCAGTTTGAAATCCTGCCGGATCATGGCGACCAACTGATCGCTTTGTCGCAGCACCACCCACCCCAACAGGATACCGCCGGACAGAAAAAAACGCATAAAAGATAGTTCGAAGGGGGTGAGGACGGTCAGCAGGATTTTAAGAAAGACCGGGACCATGGCCCAAGCGGCCATGGTGAGCACCAGGCCGATATAGGCCAGCGTGGGAGGAGGGAAAGGAGCCTCCGGGTATGCTGTCGAAAAGGAAAGTTCATGGCGGCCCGCCGACCGTCAGCGGCCGGTTCACTTTAAAGAAGAATTCGTAGCCCTACAATACAGAAACAGGGCCTGCCGCATCCGTGATGGACCGGAGGCCCTGTTTTTTCCGTCTACGATCGCGTTAAACTATTGTGACATTGGCCGCGGAAGGGCCTTTCTGCCCCTGCTCCACGTCGAAGGTCACGCGGTCGCCCTCTTTGAGCGAGCGAAAACCGGTCGCATTGATTGCCGAATGATGGACAAAGACATCCGGGCCGTCTTCCTGCTCGATGAAGCCGTAGCCTTTCTGGTCATTAAACCATTTGACAACGCCATTCGCCATGGTGACACCCCCTTTCTAAAGAGTATTCATCAATTTCTACTTCAGGCTGCCACTGGGTCAAATGGCGAAAAACGACCTAAAGGAACCGGCCCGACGTTTCCAGTATGCCTGGCGCGAGCCCTGATGATGTCTATCCTTTACTGATTTCCCGGTCGTTGTGCAAGTAGATTGTGGCCGTTGAAGCCCCTTGATCCGATGTCCGGGAAGCCATACTATGCATAAATCGGCGGATCGGTCGATGCGGAAGGCCCCTATATCGTGTCCATCCGGAAGGGGTCGATTTTGGTTCAGGCCAAGGACGCAGCAATTTTTCCCGCTACGCGGGACTTCCCGTCTGGTTGACTCTCGCTGTGGGTGGAAACCACAGACGTAGTGCGCTACGGCGAGGATTTCAAAAGAGCGAGATCGCTGGACGGGGCCAAAAGATGTCATTGATGGATGGGCACTCTCTATGATTTGGCGAACACCCGGCGCCGACGCTGTGAGGTCAGCAAGGTCAGCGAATCGGAAGGTCGAATAGAAAACGACGACCCACGGTACCTCATGGGAGGCGCCTTTGATCGGGTTTGATTATCACAGGATGGCGTGTAGGCCGTGGAGTGTGAAATGAAGACCATTATTAACGCGCTGGCCGGCCGCGGTGTTTTGGACACCACCCGTCGCATCGTACCCTTCCCTCTCGTGTTGCTGGGTTGCGCGGTCCTTGCAGGATGCGCCGGTATGTTGCGAGGCTACGAGGGGAAAGCGGCCCGTCCTGATAATCGGCTGCCGCTGGCGGCCATGTCGGATAAAGCGGCGGTGTGGCAGGGAAAAGACGTGGCGATCCATTATTGCGCCGCGGTGAAGGCCGATGGGCTGCATATCAGCGGTTCGGTCGAGCGCCTGAACACCATCAAGCATTATTCAGCGGTCCAATATTTCCGGATTTACATCCATTTTTTGACCGCCGACGGCATAATCCTATCCACCAAACGGCTATGGTCGGCAGGGCCCGGTATCGACAGCACGCTCATGCGTTGGACGTTCGACAGGCACTACCCGCTTCCCGCCGGAGCCGCGGCCATCGGTTTCAGTTACCGGGGTGCCTTTTCCGACGGGGGCGATGACGACTCCCCCGGTCAAACCGGCTGGGAAGTCTGGGAACGGCCCTGAACGCTTCCTTGACCTGTATCAATGCGCCGCATACCCTCCTGCTGATATGGATGAGGTAAAATTACCGCCAAGATCGCGATGGATCCCATGCTGACGCAACTTTCCGATTTGAGAGAATCCAACGAATTTTTGAAACTGCTTCTGGATAATATCAACTCCGCGGTGCTCATAGCGGACGAAAAGATGCAGATTCATCAGTTCAACAACAGTTTTCTCGATCTGTTCGACCGCACCACGGATCAATCGGTGAACCGTTCTTTCGGGCAGATCGCCGGCTGCGTCAACGCTGTGGTTGAAAACCGATCCTGCGGGCACACCTCCCAGTGTCAATTTTGCAGTATCCGCCGATCCCTGCTCCAAACGCTGCTCGACAAAGCCCCGGTCGACCGCCAACGCATGGAGCGCCGCTTTTATATCAACGGCCGGCCCGTGACCAAATATCTCGAATTCAGCACCCGGCCCATCCGGTTTCAGGGACGCCGCATGATTCTGGTGATCATTTACGATATCACCGACATCGAATCCCAGAAACGGGAGCTCGAAGCCAAGCAGGCCCAGATCGAAAATGACCTCCAAGCGGCGGCGGGCATCCAGCAGAGCCTGCTGCCCCACAACGCCCCGGATATTCCTTCCATTCATACCGCCTGGCAATTTGAGCCCTGCGACCGGGTGGGGGGCGACATTTTCCAGGTTCATCAGACGGGGGAGGGAACCATCAGTGCCTATGTGCTGGATGTCTGCGGCCATGGGGTATCGGCCGCCCTCGTGGCGGTGACGGTGACCCAGTTTCTGCAGGGACTGCAGAATCGCATGCGGCTGACCGGCAGGTTGTTTACCCCCGAAGCCGTTTTGGAACGCCTCAACGAGGCCTTCCCCCTGGACCGCTTCGACAGCTATTTTACGATTGCCTATATCAGTTTGGACATTCGGACAGGCCTGTTGACTTACGGCAACGCCGGCCACGTGCCCCCGCTCCTGCTGCGCGCGGACGGCATCGTTGAGACGCTATCCCAGCACGGCACCGTGATTGGCTCCGGTTTCCAAGAACCCTTCGGTCAGGCAAGCGTCAGGCTATTTCCGGGAGATCGTTTGATCCTCTACACCGACGGCCTGACGGATAACTTCGGTCCGGATGGCGAGCGGGAGGGGAGGCACCGGTTCCTGGCAGCGCTGCAGAATCTTGCCGATCGGCCGGTGGACGATCTGGTGGCGGCCGTCCTGGAGCAATCCCGATCCATGCGGGGTGAGGTCCCTCCCACGGACGATATCAGCCTGTTGGCCATCGCGTATACGGCCTGAACCCTTTTCACTGATCTCGCCCCCCCTCACGGCTGGCGATCGGCGCACCAAGCGCGTTCCCCCCTCTGATCAGGACATCCGTGACGCGCTTGTTGTCATCGTGATCGTCAAAGGATTTATGCATCGGCTTCGATCCATCAATCCCCGGTTGACAAATTTTTATAGATCCACTTTAATCGGCCCTCACGCAGGGCGGTATTCTTTATGCTTGCAGCGACTTTTCGACACGTTGCTTGCGGCCCCCGCGCTGCGGTATTCCGCAGACTTTGCACGCCTAATCCTGAACGTATACAAAGTCGCCCACGCGCCGGCTTTTTGTGATTCCATCTTTCATCCACTCGATCCAAACGTCGTGACCTGACAAACCGACACGGCGTTTGCGGCGATGGTGTTTATGCCATCTGCCGGTCGGCCGATGTGCCCCGATTCTAATGCGCCACCAGCCGGGAGGGATTATGACGAAGACCACGATCATGGACGTCATGGGAGAAACGGTTGCCAAGCACGGGCCCAATATCGCCCTGAAAGCCAAACGCAACGGCGCCTGGCAATCCACGACCTGGCGGGAGTACTACCATCAGGTGAAAACGACCGCCCGGGCCTTCATGGCGCTTGGCCTTGAGCCCGGCAAAGCCGTCAACATTCTGGGGAACAACTGCCCCCAGTGGTTTATCAGCAACCTGGCAGCCATCTTTGCCGGTGCCGTGCCGGGCGGGATTTATACCACCAGCAGTCCTGAGCAGTGCCTGTTCATTGCCGGCCACAGCGAAGCCAATATCGTGGTGGTGGAAGATGCCGTCCAGCTGGCCAAATTCAAGTCCATCTGGTCCCAGCTCCCCGACCTTAAAGCCGTTGTGCTGATGACGGGCGCCGATGACGACGAACGGGTTCTGGCCTGGGACGATCTGCCGCCCCTGGCCGGCAAGACCTCCGAAAGCGAACTCGATGCGCGCATGGAAGGCCAGGCACCGGACGATTGCTGCACCCTGATCTACACCTCGGGGACCACGGGCAACCCCAAAGGGGTCATGCTCACTCACGACAATGTCACCTGGACAGCCCGCCAGGCGGCTACCCTGACCGGCATTCGGCCAAACGACGAACTCATCAGCTACCTTCCCTTGAGCCACATCGCCGAGCAGGTGGTCAGCCTGCTGGTGCCCCTGAGCATTGGCTGTGCGACCTGGTTTGCCGAGAGCCTGGACCAACTGGGGGACAACCTGCGGGAGGTACGCCCCACGATGTTCGTCGGCGTTCCCAGAGTATGGGAAAAAATCCAGGCGAAAATGGTGGCGGCCGGTGCCCAGAATTCCGGCTTGAAAAAGAAGATTGCGGCCTGGGCCCGGGGCAAGGGCTTGGCCAAGGGGTACGCTTGCCAGGAGGGGAAACCCGCGCCGGCCTTATATCGTCTGGCCCACAAGCTGGTCTTTTCCAAAGTGCGCGAGCGGCTGGGATTCGATCGTTGCCGGGTGTTCATTTCTACGGCCGCGCCCATTTCCCAGGATACCCTGGAATTTTTCATGAGCCTGGACATCCCGATTACGGAAGTCTACGGCATGAGCGAGTGTACGGGACCGGCCACCGTGTCTCTCCCCGAGCCCCACAAATACCGCACCGGGTGGGCGGGCCCTCCCCTGCCGGGAACGGAAATCACGGTATCCGAGGCCGGCGAAGTGCTGATGCGCGGGCGTCACGTGTTCAAGGGGTATTTCAAGAATGATGAGGCCACCCGCGAAACCCTTGACACCGAAGGCTGGCTGCATTCAGGGGATGTGGGCATGATCGACGACACGGGGTTTTTGAAGATCACCGACCGCATGAAGGAATTGATCATTACGGCGGGGGGCGAAAACGTGCCGCCCCAAGTCCTGGAGGGCAAGTACAAGAGCATCCCGGTCCTCAACCAGGTGGTGGTCATCGGCGATCGACGCAAACACATGGCAGCGCTCTTTACCCTGGACCCCGTCAAAGTCGAGACTGTCGCGGCTCAAGCCGGCAGCACGGCCGCGACGGCTGCTGAAGCCTCTGTGTGCCCGCGTTTCCAGGCCTACCTCCAGGGGGAAGTGGACCGTATCAACACTACCCTGCCCCGTGCCTGGGGCATCAAGAGATTCGTCGTTCTGCCGGAGGAATTGTCCATCGAAGGCGGAGAGCTGACCCCCACCATGAAACTCAAGCGGCGGGTAGTCCACAGCAAGTACGCCCGGGAGATCGAACGCCTGTACGCCTGACCGAGACGGCATCGTCAAAAGACCCGTCGCTACATTAAAGGGAAATCAGAATCGTTGCGGCTTACGGATGCCGCACAATCCTAATGGCCGTAAGCCTTGATTTCGGCCCGTTGGCGATCCAAATCCTGTTAGATATCGATGCGCTGCTCCGTCTTCGGATCGAAGAAGAGCGGTTTGGTGGTATCGAAAGCCAGCTTCATCATCTCACCGGCCCCCCGGGCATGGTCCGGACAGGCCCGGCAGACGATTTCCTTCCCATTGACCGCCACATAGATGAGGTTGTCGGGCCCGGTGGGTTCCATCACCTTGACCTTGCAATCCAACGGGAAAATGTGCTCCCAGGTTTCCATGCCTTCGTGAAAGTCGGTGATATTTTCGGGGCGAATCCCCAGGATGACCTTGCGGCCCGGGTGGAGGGCCCGGACCGTGGGGCGCACGGGCAGCGCCAGGCGCCGGCCGTCTTCCGTCACCAGGGGGGCCACCAGCCGACCGGCGTCCTCGTCCAGGATGACGGGGATGAAATTCATGGCGGGCGAACCGATGAAGCCGGCCACGAAGAGGGTGGCAGGGTTGGCGTAGACGCCGGCCGGCGTGCCGAACTGCTGAACGAGGCCGTCTTTCATGATGGCGATGCGGTCGGCCAGAGTCATGGCCTCGATCTGATCGTGGGTCACGTAGACGATGGTGGTGCCCAGCCGCTGGTGGAGTTTCTTGATTTCAGTGCGCATCTCCACGCGCAGTTTGGCATCCAGGTTGGAGAGGGGTTCGTCAAAGAGGAAAATCCGGGGATCACGGGCGATGGCGCGCCCCATGGCGACCCGTTGGCGCTGACCGCCGGAAAGCTGCGCAGGCTTGCGGTCCAGCAGGTCCTGGATTTGCAGGATTTCAGCCACCTGCCGTATGCGATGCTCGATTTCCGGGCGGGCGACCTTGCGGGTTTCCAGGCCGAAGGAGAGATTGCGGCGCACGTTCATATTGGGATAAAGGGCGTAGGACTGAAACACCATGGCGATATCGCGGTCTTTGGGGGGCATATGGTTGACCGTGCGGTCGCCGATCCGAATTTCGCCCGAGGTGATGGTTTCCAACCCGGCGATAAGATTGAGCAGGGTGGATTTGCCGCAGCCCGAGGGCCCCACCAGAACCAGGAATTCACCCGCCGCCACGGTAATGTCGATGCCCCGCAGGACTTCCACGGCGCCGAAGGATTTGCGTACCTTGTCGATGACCAGCGATGCCATGCCGTTTCCCGGGATTTTTTTCAGCGCTGTTATCCTTTGACCGCTCCGGCCGTAAGGCCGCGCACGAAGTATTTCCCCGCTACGAAATAGACGAACAGGGTCGGCAATGCGGCAATGATGGCGCCGGCCATGTCGACGTTATACGCCTTGACCGAACTCGAGGTGTTGACCAGATTGTTGAGCGCCACGGTGATGGGCTGGGTCTCACCGGTGGAGAAGCAGACCCCGAACAAAAAGTCGTTCCATATCTGGGTGGTCTGCCAGATGATGGTCACCATGATAATGGGCGTGCTGATGGGCAGCAGGATGCGGAAAAATATGCGAAAGAAGCCGGCGCCGTCGATGCGGGCCGCCTTGACGAGTTCGTCGGGCACGGCCACATAGTAGTTGCGGAAGAAAAGGGTGGTGAAGGCGATGCCGTAGATGGTGTGTACGAAAACCAAGCCCCAGAAAGATTGCGCCAACCCCAGAAATCCCAGCGTGCGCGCCATGGGGAGCAGGATGACCTGAAAGGGAATGAAACAGCCCAGGAGCAGCATGGCGAAGAAGGTGTCGCTGCCGCGGAAACGCCACTTGGACAGCACGTAGCCGTTGAGGGCGCCGATCATTGTCGACAGCAGAACGGCCGGAATCACCATGCGGATGGAGTTCCAGAAAAACCCCTTGATGCCGCCGTTGGTGACGCCGATGGTGGCGTAGCCCCAGGCCTTGATCCAGGGCGCCAGGGTGGGGTGGCGGGGCAGGGCGATGAGGCTGCCCGTGCGGATTTCGGCCATGGTCTTGATGGAGGTCATCAGCATGACCACGAGGGGGGTCAGAAAGTAGAGGGCAAAAAGGAAGAGGACCCCGTAGATCAGCAGGCGGCTTGGGGTTATGGGGCGGTGGGAGGGACAGGCTTCAGGCATAGGCCTTCCTCCTCAACTCCGAGTAAAGATAAGGGACGATAACGGCCATGACCATGCCGAACATCATGATGGCGCTGGCCGCTCCCATGGCCAGCCGGCCCCGGGTGAAGGCATAGCTGTACATGAAGGTGGCCGGCAAGTCCGAGGCATAGCCGGGGCCGCCGCGCGTCAGGACCACGACCAGATCGAAGCTTTTAATCGCGATGTGGGTGAGAATGATGATGGTGCTGAAAAAAACGGGCCGCAGACTCGGAATGATGATCTTTTGGTAGATGCGCGGCAGGCTGGCCCCGTCCACCTGGGCGGCTTTGATGACGGCATCGTCGATGCCCCGCAATCCGGCCAGAAACATGGCCATGACAAATCCGGTGGACTGCCACACGGCCGCGATGACCACGCAGTAAATGGACATCTTGGAGGTCACCAGCCAGTCGAAGGTAAAGGTGGACCATCCCCATTCCCTCACCAGATGCTCGATGCCCAGGCCGGGATTCAGGATCCATTTCCAGGCCGTCCCCGTCACCACGAACGACAGGGCCAGGGGGTAAAGGTAGATGGTCCGCAGGGCGCCTTCGATGCGGATCTTCTGATCCAGTAAAACGGCCAGACCCAGCCCCAAAAGGGTGCAGAAGAAGATAAACAATCCCCCGTAGACGGCCAGGTTGCGGACGGCCACCCACCAGCGTTCGATGCGCCACAGCTTGATATAGTTGACCAGGCCGATGAAATCATAACTCGGCAAAAAACTCGACCTGGTCATCGAAATATAGAAGGTCCAAAGGATGAAGCCGTAAATGAAAATGACCATCGCCACGAAACTGGGCGCCACCACGATCCGGGGCAGGGCCGCTTCCAGCAGGGAGGACCATTTGGAGGGTCGGCTAACGGCAATCATTGCCATATAGACCGTCCAGTTTCAGCGTCGCCGCAGTCTAACGATGGGCGGAAAGGGTGAAGGGCCTGGCAGGGCATCTCCTTGCCAGGCCCATGGGGTTGCGGGGCAATTACATTTTGGCTTCCCGGACGGCGGCCGCCAATTGTCGGGCGGCCTCCTTGGCCGGCATGTCGGAGTTGTAGAAGTTGGTGATGACATCGAACATGGCGCCGCGCACGGCCGGTGAAACGGCCATTTCATGGGCCATGCTGGGCAGCAGCCCGCCGTTCAGGGCGGTGGCTTCGAAATCCTGCATGGAGGCCACGGCCACGGCATCGAAGGGTTCTTCGGAAATGCCGGTGCGCACCGGGATGGAGCCCTTGCTGACGTTGAAGGCCACCTGGAAGTCCGGGCTCATAATGAGGCGCGCCATGGCTTTCTGGGCTTTTTGGGCCTCCGGATCCTTGACATCGAACATGATAAAGGAGTCCACGTTGAAAATGAAGACGTCGTTTGTATCCGGGGCGGGAAGGGCGTCGTAGTCCCGGCCGGGCACCTTGCCGGCGGCTGTGAATTCGCCCTTGGCCCAGTCTCCCATGAACTGCATGGCGGCTTCGCCCTTGATCACCATGGCCGTGGCGAGATTCCAGTCCCTTCCCGGAGCGTTTTTGTCGGTGTACGCTTTGATTTTCTTGAAGATTTCCATCGCTTTAATCATGTTGGGTTCGGCCAGGGCCTCCTCGTCGGCTTTGACCAGGGCGGATTGATAGTAGCCCGGTCCGCCCACACCCGCCACGATGGACTCCCAAACTGTGGCTTCCTGCCAGGGCTGCCCGCCGAAGGCGACGGGGATGAATCCGGCCTGCTTGATTTTTTCACAGGCGACAAAGAAATCGTCCCAGGTCCGCGGGTATTGCACACCCGCTTTTTTAAAGACTTCCGGATTGCACCACATCCAGTTGATGCGGTGGACGTTGACGGGCACGGCCACCCAGTGGCCCTTGTATTTCATAATGTCGGCCACGACTTCGGGCACCAGGGCATCCCATCCCCCGGCCTGGGCCACGTCGTCGATATTGGTCAGGACCCCCAACTTGGCCCATTCCTGAATCTGCGGTCCCTTGACCTGGGCGGCGGTCGGGGGATTGCCGGCGACAACACGGGATTTCAGGGCGGTCATGGCATTGGCGCCGGCGCCGCCGGCGACCGCAAAATCCTTCCAGGTGTGGCCCTCCTTCTCCAGCATTTTTTGCAGTTCCTGCACCGCGGCGGCCTCACTGCCGGAGGTCCACCAGTGAAGCACTTCCACTTCGCCGGCCACGGCAGTTGAAGCGCAAAGGGCCGTCACGGCTAAGATTCCAATGATCTGTATAAGATTGCGTATCATCCGAACACCTCCTACGGCTTTAGGTAATGGTAGAGAATCCAGGGGGCAGCCGCATTTACGGCATTTGCCGGTGGTGCTGGCGATTTGTATGCTCAGGCGGCACCGCGCGTCATATAAAGCGATTATGATGGGTTGGATAAAGATGCATCTCAAGTTACGGTATCTTTTTTATGGTTGTCAATGAAATTGCAGCCGTAGGAAGGGGCGTCGTGCGGTGCAGGAGGGGGAAGCCCTGCGAGAGGATGAATACCGGGCGTCAAGGACGAACACCAAGGAGGGCCTGTTTTTCCAAATAGACACCGCTTTGGGGAACTTTTTTGACACGCTGAATGTCATAACCGTAGGAGGCGATCAACTCCAATGCCTGGGTGTAGTCTGCATCGGTTATGAAAGGTGTGCGGGCCATGATCCAGACATAGTCCCGCTTGCTTCGTCCGATAATGGTCAGGCTGTAGTCCGGGGCCAGATAAACCACGCGGTATTCCGCCTTGAAAGGCCAGACAAACTGCATGCCCCAGTAAGCGTTGGACGTATTATCCATGACAAAGGCGCGCGACCGGTAGATTTTTTCCGGACCGTCAAATCCGCCTTTGTTGAAGCGAAAGGTTGTTTCGATGCTTCCGTCATCGGCCAGACGATAGGATTCGACGGCGTTGTAGGCATTTTTTTCAAAAGATGTGGGAATGCTGGCGATGACGTACCAGTTGCCCATGAAGCGCTCCAGGTCAAGCGTCGCCACCGTAGGAATGGTCGGCACCGTTCCGCACCCCCAAAGGCCTGTCAAGAGCATTGCCGCCGCTATCGCTACCCGGCATGAACGCATTGTACGTCTCCTGTCTGGTGAGCAGATTTCTTCACGGGAAGATTGACCCGCATAGGCCGGCCGTCAAGGTGGGCACGCTATCAATGCGCCCCCGACGGTGGGTGGGCGGCACCTCTTGCGATCAGGCGCATGCTTTATGCGACACCCATAGCCTTTAGCGGACCCTCTAAGGGAGCAAGGATCACTTCCTGTCAGGCGTTCTATTCTGTCATTGGAAACGAAGCCAAAGCTTACGAATACGGCCTTGCGGAAAATAGGAACCACCGGTAAAGAGCGGCTATCGTCTCTTCACCGGTGGCGCTGTTGGATTGGGTCAACGGGTGCCGCTGACACCGAAGGAAAAGGAGAATCCGGGATCCGACAGTGAGCCGGATGCTTCATATTGGTCGCCGGTGTCGTATGCGGTGTCGCTGTTGTAATGGTGGTAGACATGCTTTTCGACGGTGCGATGCACAGGTCGATGCTGCCGACCGCGATACCACGGACCGCGATGAAACCGCTTCGGGTGATGCCCGGTCCATGGCGCCAGCCAGGACCTTTTCCGGCATAATAGCCATGGTGGGGAAGTGGCTTACCATAAAAGTGGCCTTGACGATGATTGCCGTTAGCCCAAGCGCTTCCCGAGAAGACGAATACAAAACCGATCAGTGCCAGACTGATGAGTGCGACTTTTTGTTTCATGACATTCCTCCTTGGGGCTGTGGCCGGAGATCCTGCGGCCCGTGTTTGACCCTTATGACGACCGGGGGCAGGAAAAAGTCGACACGATCGGCAATTCTGCGCCGAAGTTGTCAAACGCCTTAAGTTACCACGGGTTTCGAAAACTGAGCGACCGCACGGGAAAGGCCTCGAGGCGCAACGCATCGGGATGTGGAAAGGCATCCCTGGGAATACCACCTGCGGAAAGGTGATAAGGCTATCGGCCGCCCATTCATTTCTATCTGATGGTGTCGCGGAAAAACGGCATATGATGGATATCCCTTGCTTCCCGCGCCTTGTCAGCCAGGCGCTCTGGCGCCCTCATGCCGTCACCGCTTTTACGAACAAGACCACTTCGGGCCCATCTCTAAATGGTATCTTGCGGCCCTATCCGGTGTCGCTCTTTTTGGAAATCCCCGCCGTAGCAGGGTTACACCCGTGGATTTCGCTTACAGGGAGATTGGAGCAGGCGGGAAGTCGTCGGGCTGAACGGAGCCCATTGATGCGACCTTGGCTGGAACCAAGACCTTCCATTTCTGGAAGGCACCACCTCAGAATTACATCTGCGATCGTAGGTGAGCTTCGATGCAATGAAGGTTGCCGAGCATCCAAAGGATCCCCCGTTAAGCGGGAATGCACCTTAAAAGCGATAGACTTCGCCGGCTTCTCCGCGCACAAACCTGTCCCCCAAGGCCGTACCTAAGGCCTCAAAGGCTGCCTCGCCGGTGCAGTGGCAGGCGACCACCTTGTCGATCGGAAGGGCGGCCAAGGCTTCCACCGTTTTCGCTAGTCGCTGGGGGCCGGCATTGACCAGGTGCAGGCCGCCGATGAGCGCCCGGATGCGGCCAATGCCGCTCAGGCGGAGGATGTGGTCGATCGTGTTGATGATGCCGGCGTGGCAGCAGCCCACGCAGACGACGAGACCGCCTTCGGTCGCAATCCACAGGGCCATATCATCCTCGATGGGATCAGGGTGCCGGACGCCCGGGTCCAGGAAGAAGGGGCCGCCGCTATCCTCATAAGAGGTCTGGCGGGGGATGGGACCGGTCAGCCCCATGGCCTCCGTTATAAAAGTGGCTTCCGCGACCCAATGCAGTTGTTTTTCAGGCACGCGGTCGAGGGCTCCCCGGGCTTGGCCGGGCATGTGGATCCCCTTGGGGCCTTCCTTGCGTTTACTGTAGCGGGGTTGCACCACCGCGGGATGGCAATACACATGGACGTTGGGGGCTTCCTGGAGCACGTGGGCCAGCCCGCCGGTGTGGTCGTAGTGCCCATGGCTTAACACCAATTGGGAGGTGGTGCGCAAATCCACGCCCAGTGCGCGGGCGTTGGAGGGCAGGGCCGGCCCCTGGCCGGTGTCGAACAGTGTATGCCGGCCCTCGGCTACGATCCAGAGGGCCAGCCCGTGTTCGGCGGTGAGCCCCGGGGCGGCCTGGTTGTCTACCAGGATGGTGATGTCGACGTCGGTGGTGGTCATGGTCATGCTTTCATCAGGCAACGGTATAAAAAGTTTGCTGGTCTTTGGCAACCCGCTGCAAGCGGTGGTCCGCAGCTAACATCTCGAGGTGTTTAAGGGCTTCGTTGATATGAATGCCCAGGCCGTTGGCGACATCGCCGGCGGTGCAGGGACGGCGGCCGAGCATGGCGATGATGTCGTCTTCGTGGACCGCGTTGCCAGGCGCGATCGATGACGCGTGTGAGACGGGCCGGGCGATGATATCCACCGGACACTGAAACAGGGACGCCAGCTCGTGGAGTCGATGGACCGGGACCGCCGCTGCGACGGATTCCGCCGGAGGGCGGCAGACCGTGTTCAACTGCACCCGGGCGGGCTGGATCTGGTTGACCCAGGCGGCAATTTGTTCGACTTCGGCCTGGGTGTCACTCAGCCCGGCCAGCAGCAGGACTTCCAACCAGACCTCCCCGCTGAAGCGATGGGTGAACTCAGCCAAGCCTGTGACCATCCGCTCGAAGGACAGGTCCGGGTGGGGCCGATTGACCTTTTGGAACAGCCGCTCATGGCCGGCGTCCAGGGACGGCAGAACGCGGTCGGCCGTCATAAGGGCCTCCTGGACCTCCTGTTGCCACAGCAGGGCGCCGTTGGTCAGCACGGCCACCGGGATTGCGGTGCAGGCTTTTATGCCGCGGAGCACTTCGCCGATGGCGCTGTTCAGGGTCGGCTCTCCCGACCCCGCCAGGCTGATAATATCGGGGGGGTGTTTGGTTTGCAGGGCCTGGCGGCATTCGGCCACCAGAGATGCGGCCGGCACATAAGGTTTCCTTTCAAGCGTCAGATTCGTGGTGCGTCCCAGCTGGCAGTAAATGCAATCGTAGGGACAGGTTTTAAAGGGTACCAGATCGATTCCCAGGGAGCGTCCCAGTCGCCGGGAAGGCACCGGGCCGTAAACATGTTTGGGAGTATGGGCGGTCATAATGCGCTATCTTCTCCTGGTGTTGCGGATGCGCGTTCTCCGAGGGAGGGGGGGCGCATCAGGATATGGGTGCCTTCGGGCTGGCCGACATGATCGGCAATCACCGCGCATTTGATCTTGAACAGAAAAAAGACGCGCTGATCCGTGTCGTTCAATGATTCGAGATTGCCCTGCCCCTTGGCAATGACGAGATCGGCCCGGCGATACTGTTCCCGAAAGGCCGGGCTGCAATCATCCAACAGGGTTCCGGGGGCATCCGACCCGTTGTCGATCAGCGTGGCCATTTCATCCAGTCGGGCCGCCCGCGCATCTTCCAGGGTGGCGTCGTTGAGAACGGGTGCGCCGCGGACGGCGACCGTTACGCGGTGTCCGACCAGCTGCGCGATAAGCAAGCGGTCAAAAACGATTTCACCGGCATTGTCCGTGAGGTACAGAATGGAGCGGGCTTCGTCCAGTGCCTGCCGGAAGTCGTCGATATCGCCGCTGAAGGGTTCGGCGAGGACATTCCGAAGGGCTCCGCGCACCTCATCCCCGGTGATATCGGCCCTGGCCCCCATGTCGATCACATTGCCGGCAATGGCTATGCGTGTGGCCATGGCCAATGGGTCGCTGGCCTCGGTTACGGCCGCTTCCAGTTGCGGCAGCAGGCGCCAGGCCAGTTGGTTGTGAAAAGTCTTCAGCGGGCCATAGGGGTCGGCGGCGGCGGTGGCTTCCCGCAGGCGGCGATGAATCTGTTGGGCCAGGGCGGGCGGGGAGTCCTGCAGATTGATGACGCTGGCCCATTGCAGGATCTCACGGGTGACTCTGAGATGAAAGTCGGGCTCCGGGGACGATCGCCGGGCGGCATCAATGGCCTGACGTATGAGACAGGGAATGCAGTCCAGCGCAGTTTTCATGAAGTCTTCCGCCTTTGCTTTTGGTTGGGCAGCGCATGAACCGGTTTGAGCGCGGCCCCGGACGGCGTCCTGGAATCCAATGGCATCGGGGCCGTTTCGCAGAGGAAGCGGCCCCGATCGTCTACTCGGCTGCTATCATTGATCCGGTGATGAGGGGGTTTCAATATTTTCAAGGCGTTTTTGGATCCAATCCAGCTCCGCTTGAAGGGTTTTAGCCTGGGTGGCCAGGGCTTGCTTTTCGATCTCAGGATTCGGAGGCGTATACGCTTCAGGATAACCATACGGCACCTGGTATCCGCCAAAGCGCATTCCTCCCCCGCGTCTGAAAGAACGCCCCTGGCGCCCGCCACCCGCATCAAAGCCGCGTCCCCCGCCATAGCCCATGCCACATCCCCATCCTGCGCGCGGATAGGCCTGCCCTTGGCGGGCAGAGCCACTGGCGCAACGTCCGGCCCCGCGGCCGGTCATGGGGCCCATTCCCATTGGTCCGGTACCATTTCTTCCTGGCATTGTGATATTCTCCTGATGTTGGTTGTCGGTGTTTATTCCCTTGTCATCGTGCCCCCGCATTGGGGGCATTTCTGCGTGGTGCAGGGAACGCCCCGTTCATGGGGTTGGCGCTGTCCACACTGGGGACAGATGCAGAATTCGGCCTGCTGTGTACCGGGTGCGCCGCCGGTCGCCTGGGAGCGCCGGCCACCCCCTTGACCGCGGCCACCGCGTCCGCGTCCGCCACCACCCTGGCCGCGACCACCGCCGGCCCTGCTATCCTGATTGTTTCCGTTCACGAGATCATTCCCCTTGTATCCGATGTTACGTTCATAAAACTGATGACGTCCCCTCCGGCGGCACCCGGGCATCCTAAAGGCATCCTTGTCCAGCCCGCTCCGGCACCAGGCCTGGATGACCTCGGCCGCCTGGCCGACCACATAGGGAAAGACCTGGATGCCATAGCCTGCTACCATGGCCCATACCGGCCGTGATATGGCCCCGCAGATCAGGGTGTCGGCCTCCAATTCCACCAACCGCAGGACCTTTTGAATCGGGAGTTCACCTGGCAGAACTTCCATTTTTTCATCGATCCATTGTCCCGCGACCTCGTCTACCAGGAGAATATCCCGGGCAACATCGAAAACCGGGGCAATACGCTGATTCCATATGCTGACGGCGATTTTCATCAGAAATCTTTCCCTGTGGTGTTCGCCATAAAGAACAGCATAACATGTGCCAGGAGTTTCACCGGATTAATAAATGATATAACTTTCTGTTATAATATTATAATTTATGGATCAAACTGGGGGTGCGGCGGGAACTATAGATGCGGATATGCAACTGTTGCGTCCAAACAGAGTCGCAATAGTGCTACTCTTTATCGGCGCGTGAACGGCCGTCTTGTTTTGGCAGCGCCATCCCCAGTCTTTTTATCCGACGGAAGAGGGTGGTTTTATGGATCCCCAGGGCACGTGCGGCGGCTGTGCGATTGTTGCGGTGCTCGGCCAGCGCGTTACGGATGGTTTGGGCATCGAGCATCGCGTGGGCTTCCTTGACGGTGGACCCGGCCGCTTTTTGAAAGGGCGCACCGGTTCGCAATTCCTCGGGGAGGTGGGCCACATCGATGCGGTCGCTGGGACACATGATAAAGGCGCGTTCGATGGCGTTTTCGAGCTCCCGCACGTTCCCGGGCCAGCGGTGCGCCATCAGCAGCGAGAGGGCTTCGGGCGTGATGCCCGGCACGGCTTTGCCTTGCAGGTGGTTGAAGGTGTCGATGAACTGGTCCACCAGCAGGGCGATGTCCTCCAGGCGTCGGCGCAGGGGGGGCAGTTCGATGCGCACCACGTTGATGCGGTAATAGAGGTCTTCACGAAAGGCACCTTTACGCATTTGCTTCGCCAGGTCCTTGTGGGTGGCCACAATGATACGGGCCGGGGCGGTTTCGGAACGGGTGCTGCCCAGGGGGTCGTAGACCCGCTCCTGGAGAACGCGCAGCAGACGGACCTGGAGGACCGGGCTGATCTCGCCGATTTCGTCCAGGAAAAGGGTGCCGCGCCCGGCCAGGGCAAACCGTCCGGGTTTGTCCTTGACCGCTCCCGTAAAGGCTCCGGCTTTGTAGCCGAATAGTTCCGATTCCAGGAGGGTTTCAGGCAGGGCCCCGCAGTTCACCGCCACAAAGGGTGCTTCACACCGCGGGCTGAGATCGTGGATGGTCCGGGCCACGAGGTCCTTGCCCGTGCCGGTCTCGCCCAGGATCAGGACCGTGCTGGGACTGGCCGCGATGGCGGGCAGGGCCTCGAAGACCCGTTGCATCAGAGGACTGCGGCTTACCATGTCGCCGATCCGGCTGCGCCCCTCCAGTTCCTTCCGCAGGGCTTCGATTTCGCTCAGATCGCGAAAGGTCTCGGCCCCTCCGATCACCCGGCCGTCGGCATCCCGCAGGACCGCCGTGGAAATGCTGACCGGGATGCGCCGGCCCTCGGCATCGATGATGTAACCTGTGCGGCCGATGACGGGTTGGCCTGTTTCAAGGGTCTGCCGCAGGGCGCAGTCGGGTCCGCACATGCTGGAGCGGAAGACCTCCGCGCAGAGACGCCCGATGGCATCCTCCCGCGACACGCCGGTAATGGCCTCGGCCGCCCGGTTGAAGGATGAGATGCACCACTCCCCATCGACCGTAAATACACCGTCTGAAATGCTTTCCAGGATGGCGTCGGTGGGGGTCGGGGCGCGCTTTTTTTTAATTGGCGTGCTCATGGTCCACTGTCATGCGGTGGTAAGTGAATGTCGTCCAGAGGATCGTGCCGTCGGCCGGTGGCGTGTTCGCCCGGGGATGCATCAAAAGAATCGTAGCGGCATTTGATCCATTTTTCAAAACCTTTTCGATGCCGCATTGCGCCTGGAGTTTATCGGATCTCCCATCCTTTTGGGCCGGGCGCTCGATATCCTCGGCATCCAGACTGTTTTCTATATCGGGGGCGCGATTATTTGCGGCGGCACCCTTCTGGTCGTGTTTCGGTTGTTGGTTTGGCGCACGCGCACCTATTTTTCCTCCTTGGCCAAGGAAAGAATCAACGCCCGAGCGCTGCCCATAAGTAGGAAATCTATTGCTTATGTCGCAAACTTGGTGCTTCCATAGATATTTTATATAATTGTTTTTGCTTGTAAATATAATTGTTTGGCGCATTTGGAATAAAACTTGCTTTGACTATAGTGCTGTAGTAAAGGAAGCAATTCATTCCAGACATACAGAGAGTTGCGGCCCGGCACAATGAATCGGGCCAGAGCCTATATATCCGTACCTGTCGACTCGCATTTTTCGACTTTAGAGCTTTTATCGCTAGCGCCTTCTCGTATCTGAGGTGTATATGCTACGGACCGTTTCTCTCACACCGGCTTAAGCCCCTTCATGCGCACAACGTGCGGGTGAGGGGGCTTTTCTTTTAAGGCCAAACCCTTTGTAAAAGGGGGCGGAAAGCCGCGGATCTTTTTGTGTTCCTGATCTGATCGGGAACCAGCTCCATTGAATAAAGACAGCCGGGCTGCCGAGCGTGACATCGTCAACGTCACCTTCAGGACAGACCGGTTTTTCATTTTTCGAGCCGGGTCATTTTTATTCCAATCCATTCTCCAACGCATGGGGGCATCATGTTGATTCGGGACGTCGTCGCATCGGATCGTCTGAGGTTTTTGAGGTCGCTTGGGCCGGCACGGTTGGGGAAAAAACTCCAGAGCCTTGCCTCGACGATGACGATTGTGTGGATTTTGGCGGCGTTCGGGTTTTTGGGAAGCAACCCGTTTCTGGCGCACCCGGTGCAGGCCGATGACGAGGACAAGGTTACCGTTGTCAGTGGCACCGATGCGGCGGATCTAATGACAGTTGGCGGTTCCATTGATGCCCAGGCGGTTCTTGCGACGGAAGAAAGCGAAAAGATCGAGGCGACGGCAACAGCCCTCGACGCCCTGGCGGGCAATGATGTGGTTCTCAGCGGGGCCGACGTCACCTCCAATGCGGACGCGACGGCCCTGCTCATAGAAATCCTGGACGCTAAAACCCATGCCTTGGCCAAGACCCTGGGGCTTGTATCCGGCGATGACAACGATACGCTTACCAGCAGCGGTTTTTTGATGGTTACTTCGGTGGCGAACGGTGCGTATGCCGGAGCGCTTTCGTTCGATAGCGGTGGCCGCGATGGTGATGACCGTAAAATCGACCTGTCCCTGTCAACTGAGGCGGCATCGACGGCCATGGATGCCGGGGATGGCGATGATACGGTGAACAATAGCGGGACACTGGCCGCCAATGCGACGGCGACCAGCGGCGGTATGGTCGGAGGTATCGATTATTCATTTAATTCATTGTCGGCCGATGCCCAGGGGGCGGTGTCACTGACATCCAGATCATCGGCTAAAGCCGAAACCACCGGCATTGCCACCGGCGACGGCGATGACCAGATCAGCAGCACCAGCACGATTACTGCCCTTGCGACGGCCACCAGTGGCGCGCTTGGCATGAGCCTTGCGGCTGGAGAAAATGCGGAAGGCGACAAGGCCAAAATCGAATTGGATATATCGGCGACGGCCGAGGCGACGGCCATCGGCATAGAATCCGATGGCGACGATGCTGCGGAAGAAGATAAAGAAGCCTCGCCTTTCGGTCTGGATGGGCTGCGCGTCACTTATACGAAAGAAACCACGGCGGTCAGTGGTTCAGATACCCTTAACAATTCTGACGATGTGCAGGTCACGGCCACAGCCACCAGTGGCGCCGGTTCGGCATCGATGGAAGTTGCCGTGGACGGTGCGATTCAGACCAAAGCCAATTCCGAAGCCAAGGCCGAAAGCATCGGCCTGTCAACCGGCGCGGCACAAGATACCATTATCAACAGCGGCAATCTGAATACCGTTGCCACGGCAACGGCCGGCGCCTTGAGTGCCGCTTTTCAGATAGGTGCGCCGACATCGGATGAAGACCCGCCACCAGCCACCGACGACGCCTCGGACAACAACTCCAGCAGCCAAAGTGACGTAAAGGCTACGGCCCGCGCTGTCGGGATCGCATCAGATGGCGAAGGCCAGTTCAAGACAGACTCGGCTTCCGCGGAGATTACCGATACCGCCCTGGTGGCCCATTTCCAGCAGTCGGAAGGCACCGTGAGCGATGCCGACCAGGTGATCAACGCGGGCGACATTGACGCTATTGCAACGGCGACCGCCGGTGCGGAGACTGCGGCGATCGATATTGCAGCGGGCGGGTCGGTCGAATCAAAAGCCAATGCGATGGCGACCTCTGAATCTTTAGCGATCTTCACCGGGGGCGGGGATGAACGGTCACCAACACCGGGACGCTGGATGCGGTAGCGACGTCCACCTCCGGCGCACTCAGTGTGGGGCTATCTGTTGCGGAGTCGCAACCGGGGGATAATACCGGCGACCCATCGAATGGCAGCGGCAGTGTGAAAAGCGAATCCGGGGTCACGGCCACTGCCACAGCCAAAGGTATCGATGCCGAAGGCGATGCCCAGTCGAAGACACTCGACGTCAATGTGGATATCAGCCGGGCGGGGATAATCGCGGATTTTACAAAAAGGCAGGACGCCGCCAGCGGAAATGACACGGTTGACAATCAGGGGATCATTACTGCCGTAGCAACATCGACTTCCGGCAGTGAGAGTGCGTCGATCGATATCGCCGCGGGTGGCGCGGTGGAATCCAAATCGAATTCTACCGCAACATCAGATGCGGTCGCGATATTCACGGGCGGGGGCGACGATGGCATTACCAATACAGGCCAGCTGACCGCCGTCTCGACCGCCACGGCCGGCGCGCTCAGTGTGGGATTGGCAGTTGCGGAGCCGCAACAGGGGGACGATACCGGCGGTCAGTCGAATGATCCCGGCAGCGTGAAGAGTGAAACCAGTGCAACGGTGACGGCCACGGCCAGAGGCATCGATGCCGAAGGAGATGCACAGTCGAAAAGTGTGGAAGTGGATGTCGACATCAGCCGGTCGGGTATCGCGGCCGGGTTTGAATACAGCCAGGAAGCCGCCCTTGGAAATGACGCGGTCGACAATCAGGAGAGCATTACTGCCGTGGCGACGGCGACGTCGGGCAGCGAAAGCGCGGCGATCGATATTGCCGCGAGTGGGTCGGTGGAATCCAAGGCCAATGCCACTGCGACGTCGAATACCGCTGCGATCTTCACTGGTGGCGGAGACGACACTATCACCAATACGGGTGCGTTGGATTCGATTGCGACGGCGACCTCCGGCGCTCTCAGTGTCAGCCTTGGCGTTGCGGAATCTTCCACCCAGGACGACGACAACGGCGGTATTCTGGACGGCCTGCGAGAGCGGTTTTGGCCCACTGTTCACAGCGAGGCCAATGCTACGGCCACGGCATCGGCGCAGGGCATCGATGCCGAAGGCGCGGTTCAGGACCAATCAACCGGAGGGGAAGTTACTCTCGGCAGACAAGGTCTCTACCTGCAGTTCTCCCATGAGAAAACCCAGTTGAGTGGCCACGACCATGTCACAAACGATAGTGCCATCAATGCCATCGCTACGGCCACCAGCGGGGCCGGGGCCGCGGATATCCAGGTTAACAGCGATGGTACGGCGGCGGCGAAAGCCAATTCCACGGCCACGGCCCAGGCCGATGCTATCCGGACCGGCGGCGGCGATGACACCGTGGACAACAGCGGTACCCTGACGGCTGTTGCGACAGCAACCTCTGGCGCCCTGAGTGTCGGCGTGTCTCACGCGGACGGTGATGACACCAAGGCCCGCGCGGAAGCTCAAAAGCCACCAGTACGGCCCAGGCGACCGGAATCGATACCGAGGGCGACAACGATTACCGCGCGGTGGACTTTACTTTCGATTTGTCCCGCGATGGACTGCACGTCAATTACAATGACACCAAAACGGCTGCAATCGGGAATGACGAAGTGGTCAACCAGGCCGGTGTGACGACCGTTGCCACCGCCAGCAGTGGTGCCGCAGCCGTCCCGGTGAGCATCGACGGTGCCGCATCTGCGGATGTCACCTCCAAGCGACTGCTGCCGCAACGGCGATCCATACGGGCGTCGGCCATGATGTGATCGACAACAGCGGAGACCTTACCGCCGTTTCCGAAGCCACGTCCGCCGCCCTGGGCCTGGCGTTCGGCCAGCAGACCCAATCCACCGGTAAGACCAAGGTTGAGGTCAAGGCCGCGGCCACGTCCACGGACTAGCGCCACGGGGATTGCAACGGATGGCGACACCGGCGATCAGAGCACGACCTTTGCGTTCGCCCTTACGGATGATGCGATAAGCGAGCAGCTTCAGCAAGACGCAAACCGATGTCTCCGGTGATGATGCGCTCACCAATACCGGCAATATCATTGCCGTGTCGACGGCCTCCAGCGGATCTGCAAGTGTTGGCGTTGCTATCGACGGTGCCGCGGCGGTGGATATCACCTCGACCGCCAAAGCCGATGCGACCGGCGTCAACACAGGGGGCGGTGACGACACCATCGCTAACCAGGGTGATATTACGGCGGTGACCATCGCCACCTCCGTGGCCCTTGGGGTGGGTGTCGGCGTGAAAAACGGTTCACAGCGCCAAGGCCAGTTCGAACGTCGAGGCCGCCGCGAAATCGGAAGCGCAGGCCATCGGTATTACCACCGACGGTGATCAGCAGGACACTGCTTTAGAAGTGGGCCTTGTTGTAGACGAGGATGGCTTGAGCGTGGGCTATCATCAATCCAAAATACCGGTGGCCGGGGACGATCATCTTATTAATAGTGGTGCGGTGAACGCCGTGGCGACGGCCACCAGCGGCGCGGGGGCGGTTGGCGTGACGACCGAGGGCTCCGCCCGCAGCGATGCCAGCGCCACCGCTAAAGCCGACGCCAGGGCTCTGGATGTCGGTGGCGGCAGCGACACGGTCGACAACAGCGGCGCACTGACGGCGGTGTCGACCGCCACGGCGGCGGCGGTTGAGGTCTCTGTTTCCGGCAAAGGAACCACCATTGCCAATAACGGTATTTTCAGCGCCGGCACCACCGCTGAAGCCAAAGCTGTTGGTATCGCCGGGGTGGACGCTGCGAGCGCCGAAACGCTCGATATTACCCTGGACGTCGACTTCAATGAAGTGAGCGCCGGGTTTGCCTTTGAAAAAGTGACTGACGGCATTGAAGGCGACGGTGATGACACGATCAACAACACTGCCGGCATCACGGCGGTGGCTACGGCTACCGCACCGGAGGTCAGCGTGGCCGTGACCAGCGAAGGCATTGCGGCATCGCTGGCCAGCACGGAAGCGCCGCCGCCGCCACGGCCATTCGAAGCGGCAATGGGGATGACGCCATCGCCAACAGCGGCGATCTGACGGCCGTGGTCACGGCCACGGCGGCGGCGGCCAATGTTGCCGTGACCGGCAAGGGGTTGGCCGTGGCCGGCAATTCCGTCTGGGATGGCGGGATCAAGGCGAATGCCACAGCGGCCGGCATTCAGTCCGAAGGTGGTGAAAAAAAGACGTTGGCCATTGGGGTCGATGCTTCCTTAGAAGGGGTTTCCGTCAGCTATGACAATACCAAAGAACTGGCCAGCGGCGAAGACACGGTGATCAATGACGGCAGCATCGTTGCTACTGCCGTGGCGGTGGCCCCTGAACTGTCCGTGGCGGTGGCATCGCAAGGCGTGGCCGCATCCCTGTCCACATCGACAGCGACGTCGGAAGTTTTTGGGATTCGTACGGGTGACGCCGGCGATGATATTACCAACCGGGGCAACATAACGGCCGTGGCCAATGCCGATGCGGTGGCGGTTAATGTGTCCGTGGCCCCTACCGGGGGTAGTGTCGCCGGCAACAACTTCTGGGATGGTGGCACCAAGGCCGAAACCAGTGCCATCGGCATCGATGCCGATGGTGAAACCGCTTCGGAGACTCGGACGGATTTTGCGGCTGACAGCAGTGGCGCCGTGTTTACCTACGACCACCAGGAAATTCTGGCCAGCGGGGACGATGTTATCCGGAATCAGGGCGATGTGACGACCGTTGCCGTTTCGGTGGCGCCGGCCATCAGTGTGGCCGTAACGGCGGAAGGCGTCGCGGCGGCCATGTCCACGGCCACCGCCAAGAGCGATGTCCGGGCCATTCGCGGCGGTGACGGGGATGACACTATTGAAAATACGGGCCACCTGACGGCGGTGGCCAATGCCGATGCTTTCGCGGTTAATGTTTCCGTGGTTCCCACCGGAGGTGTGGCGGTCTCCGGCAACAATTTTTGGGACGGCGGCACCCATGCCGAGGCCTTGGCCATCGGTATCGACGGTGACGGCGAAGCCTATAGCACGTCCCAAACCAACGTCACGGCCAACGGCGCTGGGATCGGAATCGAACGCAGCAGCAGCACTCAAATGGCCAGTGGGGACGACCGGATCGTCAATTCCGGCGACATCGAGGTCTACGCCATTGCCGTATCGCCCTCTGTCGCCACCGCGGTGACAACGGCAGGGGTGTCGGCCGCCATTTCGACCGCAAAGGCCGAGTCGGATGCCCGGGCCATTCGTGGTGGCGACGGAGGCGACACGATCGAGAATTCCGGTAACCTGACCGTTTTCTCAAATGCGGATGCGGCGGCGGTTAACGTTTCGGTCAATGCTGGCGGCGGTGTGGCGCTGGCGGCGGATGCAATATGGGACGGTGGCACGACTTCGGAAGCCAAGGCCTTTGGCATCGATGCCGAGGGGGAATCCTCGAGTTCTAGCACGACGTCGATCGACATTGGGTCTTCGGTTTCCTACGACCAGGACAAAACCGAAGACGAGGCCACGGGCGATGATGTCGTCAACAACCAGGGCGCCATCGACGTGCTGGCGGTTGCCGTGGCACCCTCGGTGGCGGTGTCGGTGGTCGGGACCGGTGGGGTCGCCGGGGCTTTTTCGACGGCCACGGCCAAAGCCGACAGCACCGCCATCAGCACCGGTGCGGGAGACGATACGATCACCAACAGCGGTGCCCTTACATCCGCAACCGTGGCCAACGCCGATGCCGTCAGTGTGTCGGTAACGGGCGTCGGCGGGGTCGGCGTTTCCGGCAACAATGTCTGGGACGGCGGCACCAAGTCCGAGGCAACCACCCGGGGTGTCGACAGCGGTGAAGGCGATGATACCCTGACCAACACCGGTGCGATTGACGCCTCGGCAACTACGGTGACGGCCAGTGGCGCCGTGTCGGTGGTGGGTGTCGGAGGCGTGGCGGGTGCTATTTCAACGGCCACCGCTACGTCGGACAGCACGGCGATCGATACAGGTGCCGGTGACGATACGATTATCAACAGCGGCAATCTGACATCTGCAGCAACGGCGATCGCTGCCGCTGCGAATGTGTCGGTGACGGGGGTGGGCGGCGTCAGTATTGCCGGTAACAACGCCTGGGATGGTGGTACCCTGTCTGAGGCCAAATCCCGGGGGGTCGATAGCGGTGAAGGGATGATGTCTTGACCAATAGCGGTGATATCGCGGCCACGGCACCACCGTCACGGCAACCGGCGCAGTATCGGTGACCGGCGTCGGGGGAGTGTCCGGTGCGGTTTCAACTTCCACGGCCAAGTCCGATGCCGTTGCCATTGCCATGGGAGCGGGAGAAGACGAAGTCATCAACAGCGGCGCGCTCAACGCCAATGTCTTTGCCAATGCCGATGGACTCAATGTGGCCGTGACCGGTGTCGGGGGGGTCTCGGTGGCGGGCAACAATGCCTGGGACGGCGGTACCCTGGCCGAGGCCAAGGCGGCCGGCATCGACAGCGGCGACGGCGAAACCCGCATCACGAACACCAACAGCGTCGTGGCAGCGGCCGATGCCGTCAGCGTCTCGGCCGCCCTCAGCTATGTCACCTTCGGGGTGCAGCTCGCCATATCGACCTCCACGGCTGACGCCGACGCCGCGGCCATCCGTTCCGGCGACCAGGACGACGATTTGACCAACAGCGGTGCATTAACGGTCGAGACCGATGCGACGGCGGTATGGGTCAATGTGGCTGTCACCGGCGCCGGGGTGGCCGGGGCCGGGGATTCCGTCTGGGATGGCGGCACAAGGCCAAGGCGGCATCGGTGGGGATGGACGCCCGGGCCGGTGAAGATGTGATCCATAATACCGGCACGATCGATGTCGATGCGGATGCCGTGACCAGTTCGAACAGCGTGGCATTTACCGTGGCCGGCGTTGCCGGGGCGGTTTCAACATCCACGGCCACCGCCGATGCTGTGGCCATATCGGGCGGTGACGGCGACGATAGACTGATCAACGAAGGTACGCTTGACAGCAATGCCGATGCCACGGCGGTGAGTGTCAGTTTTGCGGCCAGCGCGGGTGGCGTCGCCATTGCGGCGGATGCTGTGTGGGATGGCGGGACCAAGGCGGATGCCCATGCCAGCGGTCTGGACGGCGGTCGGGGCGACGACACCATTCAAAATACAGCCGAGGTCGATGCCACTGCGAATTCGACCAGCCAGTTCGAACAGTGTGGCCATGACGGTGGCGGGGGTTTCCGGTGCGGTTTCCACCGCCACGTCCACCGCCGCGGCGGCTGCTATCGACGACTGGCGAGGGTAACGATGTGGTTTTGAACGACGGTGCGCTGTCGAGCATTGCCGATGCCGGGGCTACGAGTGTCAGCGTTGCCGTGACTGGTGCTGGCGGGAGCTGTGGCAGGCGATGCTTTCTGGGATGGCGGGACTAAAGCCACGGCGGAGGCGACCGGTATCGCGTTAGGTGCGGGTAACGATTCGGTTACCAATCGTGAACGGCATCAGCACTGAGGCCACGTCGCGATGCCACGTCGGTGGCGGTGGCGGCTACGTTTACGGGCGGCCTGGCCGGCGCTGTGGCAGCGTCCACCGCCACTGCTCAGGCAACGGGCCTGCAGGGCGGAACCGGCGAAGATACACTGGTCAATGCCGCGAACCTGACGGCCACGACGCGGGCTGAGGCCCAAGGTGTGAGTGTTGCCTTTACACCCCTCGGACCAAGTGTTGCCGGTGCTTTCGTTGACAATGCGACCACGGCCGAAGCCGTGTCCACAGGCCTTGTCGGAGACGCCGGGAATGACATTCTCATCAATGAAGATGCTGCCGAGATCGTCCTGGAAGCCAGCGCCAGCACCACGGATACCTCGGTGGCGTTGACATTGGCCAGATTTCGGCGTCAGACTCCACCGCGAGGGCCAACCAGACCGGGATTGGTCTCGACGGCGGCCTGACAATGACACCGTCGTCAATAATGGTACCATTCGATCGCAGAATATCGAGGGGGATGCCATTGCCCGATGTTTATTTTACGGGATTAGGTTTGTGGGATCTATCTCAAACGCGCTTGTTCACGCCAGCGCCATTGCGATAACGGGGGGGGCGGGTGAAGACTCGGCTTGAAAATACCGGTGTGGTTGACCTTAACCCGCAGGCCAGTTCGATGGGACAATCCGTCAGCGTCGCCCTTGGTGGGGCGGCCATCGGAGAGGCCAACGCCGACGCTCTGGCGGAGGCCGCGGGCATCGATGGTGGTGCCGGTGAAGACATCATTACCAACACGGGAGAGATTACCCTGGACGCCCTGGCCACGACGACGGCCCGAAGTATCATTGCAACAGCGGGCGGTTATTCGTCAAGGACCGCCAACTCAAACGCAACAGCCGTAACGGGTTTGGCTGGCGGCGAAGAAGACGATGCGGTCATCAATGCCGAAAGCGGTCACATCAGCTTGTCGGCCACAGCCGATGCGGTGGCGACGAGTGTTGCCATCACCGTGGCCGGTGCGGCCGACGGGGAAGCACGCACGTTGCCCAAAGCCACAGCGGTCGGGCTCACGGTGATGCCGGGAATGATCTGGTGGTCAACCAGGGCACGCTCGAAGTGCTGGCTGTGTCGAAAAGCACGGCTTCGGGTACGGCCATCAGTGTCGCCGGTACCACCAGCGCCAAGGCCGGCACGGAAGTGGAGACAACGGCCACCGGCATGGCCGGCGGTGCGGGGGAAGATATTCTGATCAATACCGGCACCCTCCACGTGGGGCCGGCCGATGGGGCGACCGGGGATGCGCGCTGGATGTCACTCCTCGACACCGATGCTTCCTCATTCGGCTTTGCCGGAAACACCAACGCCGAATCGAGTGCTTTTGCCCCAACAACCTCGACCGGCATCACGGGCGGTGACGACAACGACCAGATCGTCAATTCAGGGGATATCACCGTTGTTGCCAGTGCGTTGAATCGTTCGTCCTCGGAGACCGTCAACATCTTTGGTTCTTCGGGGGCGGCCGGCGAGTCGGGTGCTTTTACGGCCGCTCAAGGTATCAGCGGCGATCAGGGGAATGATCGCATCGACAACAGCGGCAACTTAACGCTGGGTGCCAACGCCGAACTGATGCTCAATGGTTCTTCCTACACCTTCGGTGGCAGTGGCGACACGGGGGGCGTCCTGGCGGCCATAACCGTGTGGAAGGTATCGCGGGGGCGAAGGGGAAGACCATATCGCCAACAGTGGTCGGTTGGATATCGATGCCCGGGCGGCACTCAATTCAAGCGGCGAATCGGAAGCGACTTTCGGAGGCTCATCCGCGAGCGTGATTTCCGGTGGCCAAACCTATGCGGCGGGCATCACCGGCGGTGACGACAACGATGACCTTGAAAACAGGGCCGGCGGTCGTGTCGATGTCCAGTCGTCTACCGAAGTGTCGACGGAATCCATTGCCTACACCTTTGGCGGTGGATCAGGTACCAATGCCATTCTGACGGGAGAGGCGGTCGCGGTTGGGCTGGATGGCGGATTGGGTAATGACCGCTCGGACCAGCAACGGCGTGGTCGAAGTTGGTGCCCAAGCGACGTGGCAATTGACCGGCGGGGCTAAGCATACGGTCAGTTTTACCAGTGATTCCGAGTCCACCGGCCAATCCGTGGCGTCCGCCCAAGCCATCGGTCTGGACGGCGGCGCAGGCGACGACATGATCGCAACCTCCGGACGAATCGACGTCCGCGCGGAGGTAACGGCCGAAGTCCTTAACGAAGCCAGCAGCGGGGCGTCCATTATTAATGACAATGAGGTCGGCGCGATAACCTGGGCCACGGTTGAGGCCGTTGGACTCTCGGCGGGTGACGGCACTAACCTTATCGCCAACGACAGTGAATTGACGGTGGCGGCTGACAGCACGGCCTACACATTTGCATATGCCAGTGGTGCCAGTGTTTCCTTTGACGGCGATGGGTTGACCAGAGCTGAAAGCCATGCCGATGCTACGGCTACTGGTATTCGTGCCGCTGACGGCGATAATATGATTGCCAATACGGGACAGGTGACGGTTCGTGCGGATGCAACGACGGCCAAACGACTCGAGACGTCGATTACCGTTTACAACACGGGCGATGATGAGCAACCCACCGATCCGCCGCAGACCTATGACGAAGAGGAACTGCCGGCCTTCGTCAATGAAGATGGCGATTCGATCAATCAGAGCCGGACAGACTATCCGGAAGGGACCATCCTCTTCTGGACCCGGGCGCCGCAGGATGAGCAGGACCCCAATGTCGGTACCGAAGGGGCCTACTACATCGTGGTCGTCACCGAGATCGACCCCGACGGTCCGGACGGTGAGGAAGAACCCTTCAAACAATGGCAGTGGGAGCTCACCCGGCAGGTCGTAGCAGAAACGGTCACCATTGCCGAAGACCACTTCCCGTCATACGCAGCAGCCAACGGCAATGGCCTGGATGGTGATGGTCATGCGCAAGGTACCGGCACCACCGTGGCCGAAGCCCGTGGGATTCACTTAGGCGATGGTGACAATCTCGTCGACAATCGCGGCGATATAACGGTTCAGGCCCGTGCCGAAGCGATGATTCAGGTTTCGGCCGATGGCGACGCGTTTGGCGATGCGATTGGTATCAGCCAGTCCCATGCCATAGCGCGTGCCTACGGTCTGGACATCGGGAATGGCAATAACGATATCTACAATGCGGGCACCATCGACGTGACGGCTTCCCCATTGGTGGAAGCCCGGACCGAGGTTTCGGGCGGTGATATCTGCATTTGGTTTTTTGGTTGGTGGTGTGGTGGCGGCGGAGATGGTGTGGGAACCGCGCAACGCATCCGCTTATGCGGAAGCCTTGGGTATTCACCTTGGCGATGGTGACAATCAGGTGATAAACGATGGGACGATTACGGCAACGGCGGCGCCTGAAATCGCTTCTTCAGTTAATGCGGGCGCGGACGAAACGCACCTCCGCAGGGTTGTAACGGCGCACGCGACCGGTATCCATGCGGGTAACGGCGACAACGTCATCGTCAACAACGGTTCGATCCAGGCGCGTGCCATCTCACCGGATCCTCCGAGTGTCTATGCCAATTGGGACTCTCCCGACCCTCCGGTAGAGCCGGTTCAGGCCATCGGCATCCAGACCGGTGCGGGGAACGACACGATTGTGAGCGGCGGAAGGATTTCGACCTCGATTGCGAGCCGAAGCTGTTACTTCGACCGATGTCGCGATGACCACCGGTGCCGGAAATGACACGGTGGCCCTCATGCCCGGCTCTGAAACAACGGGCCGGGTCGAAATGGGCGATGGCGACGACCAGCTGAACCTCGTTGCCAGTGCGGTACTCGACGGGGACGCCATGGGCGGCGCCGGTAGGGACGACATCGTCTTCTACGGCCAGGGCGCTTACAGTGACGAGATTAGCGGTTTTGAAGCCGCCACCAAATACGAAGCAGGGACATACACCCTGAGCAGCTTGCCCACGATGCAAACCCTTCGAATCTATGATGGCACGCTCCGGATCGAAGACGACTATCTGTTCGACGAAACGGGGGCGGCCCTGATGCGGATTCATCTGGACGGTTTTGGGCAGCTCTGGGTGGATGGCATGGCCGATCTCGGTGGATCCTTGTCGGTCTTGGCCGAGCAGCGCATGTTCCATAACGGGGAGGTCTTCCCGATCATCCAGTCCGAGAACCTGGTGGATACCTTCCAGGAGGTCAGTCTGCCCGAGGCGCGGCAACTGCTGCGCTTCGAATTGAATTACAATGACGAAGACGAACGGGTGGAGGTGACGGCGCGTACGCGGCCCTTCCGTACCGTCGCCCGGAATGCCAACGAGCGTGCGATTGCCGACTACCTGGACCGGATTGGACCCGGGGTCACCGGCGAAATGTCGCGCGTGCTGGGTGAATTCCAGACGCTGGAAGGGAATCAATTTGGTGAAGCGTTTGCCGGCCTGAGCTCCGCGGAATACGGGGCGTCGACCGGCGCGGCGCTGGATACGGCCCGCATGTATTCCCAGGTCGTGGGCAACCGGATGCAGTCCATGCGGACAGGGGGGGCTCCCCCGCAGGCGAAAGCGTCGTCACAGGGGCTTGACGGCATCCTGCTGGCCTACAACGGCCCGAACGCGTCCCTGGGAGATGTGGTCGGCCGTCAAGCACAGGCCGATGCCCGGCGGCGCTGGGGGGCCTGGGCCAATGTATACGGCCAGTGGGTGGGCCAGGATGCCGACGATGGATTTGTGGGTTACGACAGCGACACTTATGGTGTCGTTCTGGGTATGGATTACGCCCTCTCGGAAACCTGGCTGGCAGGCCTCAGCTTTGGTTATTCCACCAATGATTTAAATTTTGATACGAATGCCGGCGACGGCGACATCGACAGCTATTTCGGTTCTTTTTATACGGGTTGGTATGATGACGCCTTTTACCTGGAGTCCATCCTCACCTATGGCAGCCAGCAGTTCGACAACAAGCGCAACGTGGTGGTGGGCGCCACCCGGTACACGGCCCACAGCGACCACGACGGGAACCTTTACAGCGCCTACCTGGGGAGCGGTTACGATTTCGGCGATGACGCTTGGAAAGTCGGCCCGTTCGTCTCCCTGGAATATCTCTATTTGGATGAAGACGGATTCGAGGAAGAAGGGGCCGGCGTCTTGAATCTGACTGTGGACGACCGCCAGACCGATGCCCTGCTATCCTACATAGGCGTTCGCACCCAAAGCGTTATCGACACCGGTGTGGGGGCCTTGATCCCCGAGTTGAGCGTGGCCTGGCTGCACGACTTCGATATCGACGACCGCGTCGTCACCTCATCCTTTGCCGGAGCACCGGGGGATGCCTTCTCCATCACAGGTCAGGACGTGGAGCAGAACGGACTGGTCGTCGGCGCTTCTTTAACGCTCATGCAGGCTGGTGGCTTCGAGTCCTCCATCGCTTATAGCGGGGAATTTCGCAACGGGTATGATGCCCATGCCGTGATCGGTCAGATCCGCTTCGCGTTCTGATCATGGTAGGCATACAATAGTGACGCTTGCTGTACAAAGTGCGCTTAGGCGAGCACCGCCCGGCAGATGGCTTCCAGATGGCGCTGGTCCGTGCCGCAGCATCCGCCCAGAACATTGAGATGGGGCAATCGGTCCACGAGGGCCCGGTACTGTCGGCCGAAGTCTTTCGGATTGCCGTTGTCGAGAACTTCCATGGCGGCCTCGGTTTCCTTTAGTATTTGAATCTGTTCCCGGTGATACGCTTCGGCTTCGTCGGGGGTCATCCTGAATCAAAAGAAACGCTTCCGTCCAGCACTACCTATCACTTCGATTCGCAATTGTGAGTAACGTCGTTCCTCTTGAACAACCCACTGAACTGGCATATGGAGCTTATAAAGACCTATAGGATTCCGGCCTGTCTTGATGGGATCGATTTGCGCCAGCCCTAACCATTTTTCGGTGCGACACGATTGAAAGCAAAGGAGGGGATGATGAGTGATACCCAGCGGATCATGAGCGAAAAACCGTTGAACGCCGAGTCGCCGCCCGAGCGCCTGCGTTCATGGATCACGGCCAACGATGTCTTTTTCGACCGCAACCAGGGACAGATTCCCCCGGAAAAAATTCCCCTGGACCAGTGGTCCCTGACCATCGAGGGGGAAGTCAAAAAGCCCTTGGCGTTTTCTTTCGAACAGATCGGCGCCCTTCCCAAAGCCATTGTCGCCAACACCCTCGAATGCTCGGGCAATAGCCGATCGCTGCTCGAAAAGAAGGCTTCGGGCAATCCCTGGACCATCGGCGGGGTGGGCAACGCCGTCTGGGGCGGGGTAGGGCTCGCGGTGCTGCTGCAGGAAGCCGGTCTCACGGCCCGGGCCGCCCATGTCGCTTTCGAAGGCATGGATACGCCCCTGGGCAAAGCCCAGATTTCCTTCGTGCGCAGCATCCCCATCGAGAAGGCCATGGCGTCCACCCTGCTGGCCTATGAAATGAACGGGGAGCCGCTGCCCCTGAAGCACGGCTACCCTTTGCGGGCCCTCGCCCTGGGGTGGACCGGCGCTAATTGCGTGAAATGGCTGAACCGCATCACGGTGCTGGACAAGCCCTACGAGGGATTCTTCATGGACAAGGTCTACCGGGTGTTCCAGACCGGCCAGAGCCCGGCCAGCGGCGAGGTCGTCACCGGCATCAAACTGAAATCGATCGTAACCCAACCCCTGCCGGGCGAGCAGCGGGCGGCCGGCAGGATCGTTGTTCTCGGTGCGGCCTACGCCGGGGAAGACCGTGTGGCGCGGGTGGAGGTGTCCACCGACGACGGGGTCACCTGGCATCCGGCGGAATTCATCGGCCCGGACGAGCCCTATGCCTGGCGGCAATGGCAATTCGAATATCGGGCGGATCGGGCCGGTAAACACACGCTCCTTTGCCGGGCCACGGACCAGAACGGCCGGCAACAGCCCGAAAATGCCGAATGGAACCACCTCGGCTACGGGAACAACGGCATCCGGGAACATGGCGTCGCCTTCGAGGTGATTTAGTGCCCGTCCATAAAGGGTAGATTTTGGTTTCTGGCAAGGCCCGAGCGCGTTTTCCCGCTCCGCGGGGGACTTCCCGTCTGATCGATTCCGAACGGTGGGTGTCAACCGGAGGAATAGAGCGCTATTTCGAGGATTGAAAACAAGCGCGAACGCCGCCAGGGGCCGAAGGATGCCATTTATGGATGGGCACGATTTAAGGCTCCACGTGGTCCATTGTCTGTCCTCCGGCATCTTCGGCCCCGGCCCTAGCAGGACCGAGATATCGGAACTATCCGAGGGGAGTGTTGGTTGAAAACGGAAGACTTTGTTCAAAACCGCGTCGCACGCTACTACTGGCGCGACGACATCAATTGTGCCACGACCACCCTCAAAATCCTTGCGGAGCATTTTGATCTCCCATTGTCAGAACAAGTTGTCGATGCCGCCGTCGGCATGCACGGGGCCGGTGAGTACGGCGCCCAGTGCGGGTTGGTGGAGGGCACCTTGATGTTCCTGGGGATCCTGGGACGGTCGCGAGCAATACCAGACGACGCTATCATATCCGCTTGCAGGGCCTATGCCGAGTGCTTTGAAAAGCGTTTCCAAAGCTTGTCTTGCGCAGTGTTGCGGCCGCAAGGCTTCGATCCTGCGAATCCTCCCCATCTGTGCGAAAATTTTACCTGTCAAGCCGTTGGCTTCAATGTCGATTTCGCCCAGGGTTTCCTCCAGGGCGGCGGGAAGATACCGGTTGCCAACAGCGTCCCGCCGCCTTCCAAAAGCGATTGGCAGCATCCTGCCGATGCTTCCACAGACCGCTCAGCAGTGGGTTGAACGTGAACCCTGAGCGCAAGGTGCAGCCTTTCAATCGCGAGGATATCACCTTTCTGAGCCACGAGGCGTTGTGCCGGGCCTGGTTTTACCGGCCCGCGGCGCCTGCCGGGACGCCATTGCCCTGCGTCGTCATGGCCCACGGCCTGGGTGGGACCCGTACCGCGGGACTGGCCCCCTATGCCGAACGATTCGCCGCGGCCGGCTTCGGGGCGCTGGTGTTCGACTACCGGCATTTCGGGGACAGCGAAGGAGATCCCCGGCAGCTGGTGTCCATCCGGCGCCAGCTGCAGGACTGGCAGAGCGCCATCGCCTTTGCCAGAGGGCTTCCCGGGGTGGATCCAGACCGGATCGCTCTGTGGGGGTCGTCTTTTTCCGGCGGTCACGTGATTGTCACGGCGGCGCGTGACGCGAAATGTGGCTGCTCTTTCAGCCCAGGGACCCATGATGGACGGCTGGGCGGCGCTGGTGAATTTTCTGAGGTACGCGGGAGCGGGGAAGCTGCTGCAGTTGGCCGGGCTAGGGGCTGCTGGATCAGATTCGGGCTCTGATGGGCATGTCCGCTCTCACCGTGCCGGTGATCGCCAGGCCCGGCAGCCTGGCGGCCATGTCCAGCCCCGATGCCTACGACGGTTACAAAGCGTTTGCACCACCGGACTGGCGCAATGAACTCTGTGCGCGGCTTGCGCTTACCCTGGGGACCTACCGCCCCATCATCCATGCCCGCAAGGTGGCCTGCCCGGCCCTGATCCAGGTGTGCCGGCAGGACAGCGTGGCGCCTGCCGCGGCGGCTGTTGCCACGGCCCGCCGCATGGGCGGCCGGGCCGAGCTGAAGCGTTACGACTGCGGCCACTTCGATATTTACGTGGGGGCGGTATTCGAAAAAGCGGTTAAGTGACCAGCTGGCGTTTTTCGATCGTGTCCTGAGACCCCCCAAGACAGTTTCTTTAAAAACCCTTTAAAAAAGCATCCGCCAGGATGGCTACTTTGTTGTTGCGGATGGGGGGCAGGCTGGCCGGAGTTTCGGCCGCCGGGAAGAGCTCGTTGGCGTTTTCGATCACCACGATGCCCGCCCGCTTGAAGGCTCCCAGAGCATATCTGTCGATGGCTGCAATGGTGGGTCTTTCGAACCCGATGATCTGGCGGGAGACGGCTTGCAGGCCCTCAGGTAGTCCCGGTAGGCTTACGGGGTGCGGGTTTTGGATGCCTTCAGGGCTGCCCCGTCCTGGACTTCGCAGCGAATGCATTCGTAGGCCATGGCGTTCTTCCTTGGTAATGGGTTGGGGTTTCAGCCGATTTCGGGCATTAGGGCCCAGGCGATGCTCCAGCCGGCGGTTTCGGGCTGCGGCTTCAGGCAGACGATTCCGCCGTTCTGGAATTGGAACACGGACGCTTCCGGGTCGCCGGTCACCAGCCAGCTGCAGAGACGCGCCATGGACGGCAGGTGACCCACCAGCATCAGGTTTTCCTTGCTGTCGATCAGGCCCGCCAGAGCGGTGACATCGTCCAGGGGGTTGAGGCCGGATTTGGCGTGCAGACCTTCGGCGGGGGCGAGGGCCTCCGCCAAAATCTCCGCTGTTTCGCGGGCGCGCTTCTTGCCGCTGTGCAGAATGCAGGCCACGGGGACGTTGTACCCTTTGGCCACGCCGGCGATGCGGGCGACGGTTGCGCGTCCTGCCTCGGTCAGTCCTTTGGCCGGATCGACGTCTTTAGGGTGGCATTGTCCGTGTTGAACAAGATATAGCGCCATGATGCGGATCCTCCTTGTGTTGGGGTGGCGTTGGCGGTAATATACACACTTTTCTCAGGCGGTTCCGCAAAAAGCCCCGTAGCGGCGTTGCGCTTCACCGTGCATTTGCTGCGGCCTACCACTAGGAACGCCTCGCAGAACACGGATCGCGCGTCTTACGATGGGCCTTTTTTCGAAACCTCACGGTTTACAATTGCGTAACATTTTTTGAAGTTATTGCTAATATCAAAAATATAACGCTATTTTTGCGGATGACCAGTTAAACAACTTTGGCGGGGTCGGCCGTTTCCTGCCATCTCGCTGGTAATAGGAGTTTGCTATGCGTATCGTGACCCGACCGGACTTCGACGGCGTGGTCTGCGCGGCACTGCTGCGGGACGCCATCGCTGCGGAACTGCCGATCCTGTGGGCCGAGCCCGGCGACATGCAACAGGGCCGGGTGGATGTGCAGCCCGGGGATATCGTGGCCAACCTGCCGTTTCATGAAAGTTGCGCCATGTGGTTCGACCATCATTTTTCCAATACCGCCGGACGCCCCTTCGAGGGGCTTTTTGAAATGGCGCCCTCCGCGGCCGGGCTGGTGCAGCGTTATTTTGTCGACCGGCTGACGCGGGATTTCGATCATCTGGTCCGGGAAACCGACAAAATCGATTCGGCCGCCCTGTCCGAAGACGAGGTCCAGTTCCCCGAGAACTATCCCTATGTGCTGCTTTCCATGACCGTTTCGGGACGCCACCCCGAAGACGAACCCTATTGGAACCGGCTGGTGTCGCTTTTGCTCGCCGGGACCATGGACGACGTGATGGCAGACGCCGAGGTTCGCCGCCGATGTGCGCGGGTGGTGGACGACAACCGGCGCTATCGCGACTATCTCCGTCAATGCACCACCGTCAAGGGGGTGGTGGCCGTCACCGATTTCCGTCCCTTGAAGGAAACCCCCCAGGGCAATCGCTTCCTGGTGTATTCCATGTATCCCGAAACGGTCGTACAGATGAAAATCCGGCGGGCGGATCGCGATCCGGAGAGGGTAATCGTCAGCGTGGGGCACAGCATCTTCAACCGGAATTGCAAGGTCAACGTGGGCGCCCTGCTGGCGCGCCACCAGGGCGGCGGACACCCGGGCGCCGGTTCCTGTTCGCTGCCGGCGGAGCAAAGCGATGCGGTCATCGCGGCTATTCTGGACATCCTGATGCGCAACACCCCGATTGAAGCCGGGCGGCCGGGGGAAACGCCGGCGTCATGACAACGATCCCGCAACGCGTCGGCACGCTTGTCTATGTGAAACTGCTATTGACGGCCATTTTCTGGGGGGGAACCTTTATTGCCGGGAAGGTGGTGGCCCAGCGGGTGGGGCCGTATTCGGCCGCTTTTCTGCGCTTTACCATTGCTTCCGCGTTTCTCTGCCTGACGGCCGTGAAGATGGAAGGGCGCCTGCCAAGCCTCCGGCCGCGCCACCTGCTGCCCGTCTTTCTGCTCGGCATGACGGGGGTTTTCGCCTACAACGTCTTTTTTTTCAAAGGGTTGAAACTGATCGAGGCCGGACGGGCGGCGATCATCATCGCCAACAACCCCATTTTTATCGCCCTGTTCTCGGCCCTGTTGTTCCGGGAGCGGCTGACGTCCTTCCGCTTGGCCGGCATCCTGATTTCCATCGCCGGAGCGGTGGTGGTCATCACCCGGGGAGACTGGCACATGATTGGCAACGGTGCCGTGGGGTGGGGCGAGTTGTTCATCCTGGGCTCCGTTGCCAGCTGGGTGACTTTCTCGCTTTTGGGAAAAGTCCTGCTGGCCGAATTGTCGCCCCTGGCCTCGGTCCTGTATGCGGCCTTGAGCGGCACGCTCTGCCTGGCCGTGCCGGCCTGGCGGGAGGGGCTGTGGTCGGCCTGGCCCGGCTACACCGTGGCCGACTGGGTGTCCCTTTTCTATCTGGGGTTTTTCGGCACGGTGCTGGGCTTTGTCTGGTACTATCAGGGCATCCAACAGATCGGGGCCATGAAGGCGGGGGTCTTCATCAATTTCGTTCCCATCAGCGCCATCATCTTCAGCTTTCTCATCCTGCACGAACCCTTGACGGTTTCCCTGCTCTTCGGCAGCGCCATGGTGCTCACGGGGGTCTTTCTGACCAACCGTGAGCCCCCGTCACGATAGTTGTAAGCGGCCTTTCAGGCGTTGCCGTGGCTGCTCACCTTGCCGGAGCCATAAAAGATACTACCTTAGGTTTTATATAAACCAGCCCCTTTCAGGCCCCTTTCGAGGGGGCTACCTGAGGTCTCTCGCTCCTCACTATGGCTTATCGCCACATCCCCAGGAGCGATCGACGGAACAGCATCCATGGCGATGACCCTCACGATCGGCTTTTCGTCCCACCGCCCCGAAACCCTGCCCCTGGCGGAAAGCGTCATGGCCGCGCACGATCATATCGTGATCGAAGAGCCGCCAACGCCGGAATTCAGCCGGATGCTGGCGGGCGCGCTATCCGTGGACGATTATCTGCTGACGGCGGACTACGAATTCCCGGCTTTTGCCGCAGCCTCCTGCCGGATGCTGCAGCGGCTGAAGAACGACGGTAAACGGATCACTCCCTGCGAACCCTTTATGGCCCATTTGATTCGGATACACGACCTTTTCACCGAGGGGCGCCGCCCCGCGCAACTTATGACAGATAAGGTTTTGTGGGCGGTATACCAGGCCGAACGGGAGGCAACTCGCCGGCTGCTGAGGTTTTATAAGGCTTCGGCAGCCGGTGATTTTGACGCAATGGTCAGAGCGGCCTGCGCATTCGCGACAGCGGATGCGGCACGCTTTGCATTGCGGGACCGGCTCCGAGCACAGGCGATCGCACGATTGTTGGCAGATCATGAGGGCCACGTATATGTCGAAGCGGGCTATCTGCATTTGCGTTTGCTGCGCGAGCTGCGGCGGCAGTTGTCCCCGAGGCCACCCATCCGGCCGTTGTATCTACTCCGTGACATCTACCGTGGGGCCGGACAAGGCAGCCATCTCCACAATCCGGGCGATCTCCTGACCCTGGCCTTGATCTTCGATCGTCCCCCGATGATCGCACGCCAGCATCTTCTGGCCGCCCGCAGTCTGGTCTACAACCAGTTGGCCGTCAAAGAAGAAATGTCACCGGACGAGGACCGCTACCCGGATGCCCGTGACGATCTATCCGTTATTCAGTATGTCAATCGGCTGAGTTTCGATGCGTGTTGCCATCTCTATGCCCGGATCGTCGGCATGGCGCCGCTTGCTGCGCGGCAGGCCGCGGACGGGTTCCCTGCTGTCGATTTTTCATGAATCCGGCAGGTTTACCGGGAAAAGGGGGTTGTCGATGACGATGGGATTTGGTTATAGTCGAAAACGACATCGACCGATCAGCAGCCTGATAAGCTTCGATTTCCGATGAAGGAGAAACATTGGAAGCACAAGAAACGGTTCGTCGCCAAATTGATACCTTGCTTTCCGGACAACGTCTGGCAACCCTGTCGACCTGCAGCGCCGACGGTCACCCCTATGCCAGTCTGGTGGCGTTCGATGCCGACCCGGATCTGTCCGGAATGATTTTTGCCACATCCCGCGCGACCCGCAAGTTCGCCAATTTGTCCCACGAGGCGCGGGCGGCCATGCTGGTGGATAACAGCGGCAATGTCAAATCCGATATTTACAAGGCCATGGCGGTGACGGCCCTCGGGGTGGCGACGGAATTGTCGGGCGTCGAACAAAACACAGCGGTGGCGCGCTATATCCTGAAGCACCCGCATATGGCCAAGTTTGTCCAGGCACCCTCGACGGCGGTCCTGCGATTGAAGGTGGATGTCTATTACCTCGTCAATCGTTTCCAGAAAGTCATGGAGTATCATGTCGGACGATAAGCTGATCCTGCCGCTGGCCGCGATAAGGCCGGATGACGTCGCCCTGGCGGGCGGCAAAGGCTGCGCCCTGGCCCGGCTGGATCGCGAAGGCTTCCGGGTCCCGTTCACGATGGTGGTCACCACGGCGGCCTATCAGCACTTCGTGAACACTAACGGGCTGCAGGAGAAAATCCTCTTCGAATTGAACCGCAAAGCATTCGCGGACATGCGCTGGGAAGAAATATGGGACGCGGCCCTGCGCATCCGCAGCATGTTTCTGACCCATCCCCTGCCAAACGACCTCGATCAAGCGCTGCAGCAATCCCTGGCGCAACCCTTCGCTGACCAGCCGGCCGTCATTCGCTCCTCCGCGCCCCAGGAAGACAGCGCCGGGGCCTCCTTTGCCGGCATTCATGAATCCTATGTCAATGTGCGCGGCTATGGGCGTATCCTGGACCATATTCGACGAGTCTGGGCGTCGCTGTGGTCCGACGGCGCGTTGCTCTACCGGCAGGAACTGGGATTGACACCGGGATCCAGTGCCATGGCCGTGCTCGTTCAAACCTTGATCGTCGGCGACTATTCCGGTGTGGCGTTTACGGTCAGTCCCATGCAGGCCGACCAGAGCGTCATCGAAGCCGTGCCCGGGCTGAACCAGGGACTGGTGGACGGCCTCGTGACGCCGGAGCGCTGGATCCTGGATCGGGAAACCCAGGCCATCGTCTCCCACGCCCCTGCCGATCGAACCCAGAGCGTCGTTCCGGCGGACCAGGGTGTTCACGTGGCCGACCTACCGGACGATGCGCGGCAGCGCCGGGGCTTGACCGCCGGTGACGTTGACGCGGTGGCCGCGCTTGCGCGCCGGATCGAAGCCCTGTTCGGCAGCCCCCAGGACGTGGAATGGACCGTCGTGGGGGGAGAGATCACCGTGCTTCAGGCCCGGCCGGTAACGACGACGGCGGCGTCCGAAGACGACCGGCGGGGCTATTATCTCAGTCTCCGGCGCAGTTATGAAAACCTGCAACAATTGCGGGCGAAAATCGAAGAGGACCTGATACCGTCCATGATTCACGAGGCCGAGACGTTGGCGGCCATGGATTTTACAGCGTTATCGAATACGGCGCTGGCGGCTGAAGTGCGTCGGCGAATTGACCGCAATCAGCACTGGAGCAATGTCTATTGGGCGGACTTCATCCCTTACGCCCATGGGGCGCGTCTTTTCGGCCAGATCTACAACGACACCATCAAACCTGAGAATCCTTACGAATTCGCCGATTTGCTGACGGATACGCCCATGGCCAGCCTGGCCCGGAATCGACACCTGGAAGACCTGGCGGCTGGTGTGCGCGAAGCACCCGGTGGGGCCCAAGATCTGCGCCGCGGCCGCATCGACAACCTGCCGGCATCTTGGCGTGGCTCTCTGGAATCCTTTATCGCGCAATACGGAACGCTTTCCTCGGGAATTACGGGGGACCATGAAGGCGAACTCGCGGAGAGCACCCTGGTGCGCTTGATCCTCGAATTGGCGGACCACCCGGCCCCGTCCCCGGCGCGCGTGCCTGTGGACCACGAGGCCCTGGTGCGGCGGTTTATCGACGCCTTTATGCCGGAGGAACGTGACTGGGCCCAATCGTTGTTGGATCTGGCCCGCTCCAGTTACCGGCTGCGGGATGACGACAATATTCATCTTGGCCGCATCGAGGCCCAGGCCCGCAGGGCGGCGCGGGAAGCCGCCGCCCGACTTGAAAACGACCCATCGACAATAGACGCAGCCGCACTGCAGGAGGCCCTGTCGCTGATGCCGTCGGAAAAGGCGGCCCCGGCGGCGTCTGCGGATACGGTAGCGCATGGACCTGGGCTGCAAGCCCGCCAACTGGTCGGGCAGCCGGCCGGTCCCGGTCTGGCCAGGGGGCGCGCGCGCGTGGTGGCCACCCCGCAAGATCTCAAGGCGTTTCAATCAGGAGAGATTTTAATTTGCGATGCGGTGGATCCGAATATGACCTTTGTGGTGCCGCTGGCGGCCGCGGTGGTGGAACGCCGGGGTGGCATGCTGATCCATGGCGCCATCATCGCCCGGGAGTATGGGCTGCCCTGTGTCACCGGCGTACCGGAAGCGCTGCAGTTTATCCACTCCGGTGATCAGGTGACGGTGGACGGTTATCTGGGCATTGTCATCATCAGTCCCGCAAACACCTGAAAAACAATCTAGGCGACGGCATCCATGAACGGGTCACCTTGGGGGAGGGGTTATGGAACAGAAAATCAAACTGGGAATCAGCTCGTGTCTTTTAGGCAACAACGTGCGCTGGAACGGGGGGCACCAGCGTGATCGCTATCTTGTGGAGACGTTGGGCCAATTCGTGGAATGGGTCCCGGTCTGCCCGGAAGTGGAGGTCGGTCTGGGGATTCCGCGGGAGACCCTCCGGCTGGTGGGAGAGGCCGACAATCCGCGGCTGATCACGACCAAGACCAAGGTCGATCATACGGATGCCATGCAGAAATGGGCTTGCGGGCGCTTGAAAGAATTGGCCCGGGAGGATCTTTGCGGATTCGTTTTCAAGTGCGATTCCCCCAGCAGCGGCATGGTGCGCGTCAAAGTTTACAATGCCAAGGGCCATCCCGAGAAGAAAGGGGTGGGCATCTTCGCCCGGGCCTTCATGGATCAGTTTCCCCTGATCCCGGTGGAAGACGACGGCCGGCTGCACAACCCCGCCATCCGGGAGAATTTCATCGAGCAGGTGTTTACCCTGAAACGTTGGCGTGAAACGCGTGCGCGGCGCTCCTGTGTGGGCAACGTGGTGGATTTCCATTCCCGCCACAAGCTGCTGCTCATGGCCCACAGCCCCAAACATCTGAAAACCATGGGGAAGATGGTGGCGGGCGGCAAAGCTAAGGAATGCCGACCGCTTTATCACGAATACGAAGAATGCCTTCTGGAGGCTCTGCGGCTCAAGACGACCACGCGCAAGAATGTCAACGTTTTGCAGCACATGTTGGGGTATTTCAAGAAGGATTTGTCGGCGGACGAAAAGCAGGAGCTGCTGGAGGTCATCGATCGCTATTACCGGCAGCTGATACCGCTGGTGGTGCCGCTGACGCTGTTTCGTCACTTTGTGCGTAAATACGATCAGCCCTACCTGCATCAGCAGACCTATTTGAATCCGCATCCGGTGGAGTTGCAGCTGCATAATCACGTATAGAATCCACCTCAAACTTTGAGATGGATTCTATGGGGATGTCGCTGACAGATTGGTAGCTTGGAAATATCTCATGGAAGACAAACCGATTCTGATGACGGGTGGCACCGGGTACGTGGGCGGACGACTGATCCCGCGGTTGCTGGCGGCCGGATATCGGGTGCGGGCCATGGCACGGTCGCCCGAGCGCCTTTACTGCCGCCCCTGGGGCCGACATCCGGCCCTGGAAATCGTTGCCGGCGATGCCCTGGATCGGGATGCGTTCGTCGCGGCGGCGCAGGGCTGCGGGGTGGCCTATTATCTAATCCATTCCATGAATGCCCGGAAAGACCAATTCGCCTCGGCGGACCGCACCGCCGCATCCAACATGGTGACGGCCGCCGAAGAAAACCAGATAGAGCGTATCATCTACCTCGGTGGCCTGGGGGAGAAAAGCCATGAAGCGCTGAGCAAGCACCTCAAGTCCCGCCACGAAGTCGAGCAGATTCTTCAGGCCGGGACAGTGCCGGTGACCAATCTAAGGGCCGCCATGATCCTCGGCTCGGGCAGCGCCTCCTTTGAAATGCTGCGCTACCTGGTGGATCGCCTGCCCGTCATGATTACACCCCGCTGGGTCCAGACCCCCTGCCAGCCGATCGCGATCCGTAACGTGCTGGACTATCTCGAAGGCTGTTTGTCTTCGCCAGGCACCATTGGGCAAACCCTCGACATTGGCGGGCCGGATGTAGTGACCTATCGTGATTTGATTCACATGTATGCCGAAGAGGCCGGGCTGAGGAAACGGATCATTTTTCCGGTGCCGGTGCTGACGCCCTGGCTGAGCGCCAAATGGGTTCATCTGGTAACCCCCGTGCCGTCCTCCATCGCCCAGCCCCTGGCCGAGGGCCTGAGTATTCCGGTGGTTTGCGGGGACAATCGTATCCATGACATGGTTCCGGTAGCGCTGGCCGGGAGTCGTGACACCATCCGCTTGGCGCTCGAACGACTGCGACAGGAGCAGGTGGATACCTGTTGGTTTGACGGCGGCGGGGCGTTGCCCCCGGAATGGACCACCTGTGGGGATGCCGCCTATGCGGGCGGGACGGTCATGCGCGGCGGTCATCGCATCGTATTGGCGGCGTCCGCGGAAGATGTCTGGCAGACCGTCCAGCAGATCGGCGGCCGGAACGGCTGGTACTTTGCCCAGCCCCTGTGGCGCTTGCGGGGCATGCTGGACCGCGCGGTGGGCGGCCCGGGGCTGCGCCGGGGACGGCGGCATCCGGTGGATCTGCGGGTGGGCGACGGTCTCGATTTTTGGCGGGTGGTGGCCCTGGAGCCGCCCCGGCGTCTGCTGCTGCTGGCGGAGATGAAAGCCCCCGGAGACGCTCTGCTGGAATTTACGATCCACCCCGAAGGCCCCCAGCGGGTGGCGGTGGACATGGTCTCCCGCTTCCTGCCCCGCGGGTTGGCCGGCCTGGCTTATTGGTACGCCCTGCTGCCGGCTCATCAATGGCTCTTCGAGGGCATGCTGCGCGCAGTGGCCCGTCGCACCGGCAAACGCGTGCTGGAGGGACCCTACAAGGTCTCAGTGGAGGACCCGGTGACCTGCCGGCTTTGATAGGGCCGTTCTTAGCCTTCCATAAAAAACCTATCATTCGCCTACCACCAGGAGGACCGCCATGTCCGCAAGATTGCGCGCAATTGTCATGGAGACCCTTGGCGGTTGTCTCCTGCGGGCGAAACCCGCACTGGACGAACCGGATCGTTTTCGTTATCATGCCCTGGCGCGTGTTTGCTTCGATACCGCTACAATGATCCGACCGACAGGAGGCGGCCTTGATGAAATCTTTGGTGGCGACAACCGTTGCCGTATGGGTACTGATGAGCAGCGCCGGATGGTGCCAGGAAGCGCCGCTGAGCGATGCCACCCAGGAATGCCTGGGATGTCATGCGAGTTTTCACCCCGGCATCGTTGCGGACTGGCGTTCCGGCCGCCATGCCGCCGTCACCCCCCGGGCGGGCATGAGCGTCGAGGGGCCGGCCCGCAAGGTTTCCAGCACCACCGTGCCCGAATCCCTGCAGGGTGTCGCCGTGGGCTGTGCCGAATGCCATACCCTGCGGCCGGAAGCGCATGCCGACACCTTCGAGCACAACGGCTACAACGTGCACGTGGTGGTCAGCCCGGAGGATTGCCGGACCTGTCATGCCACCGAAGTGGCGCAGTATGCCGGCAACATCATGGCCCATGCCTATGGCAATCTCGCGGACAACACCCTTTATCAACAGCTGCAGCGCACGATTCTGGGGACGCCTTCCCTGGAGCATGGCCGGCTCAAGGCCGCCCCCGAAAATGCCGACACCAAGGCGGAGGGCTGCTATTATTGCCATGGCACCGTTCTCAAGGTGACCGAGACAGAGGTGCGCGATACGGATGCCGGGGAGCTGGAGTTTCCTGTCATTGCCGGATGGCCCAACCAGGGCGTCGGCCGCATCAACCTGGACGGCAGCATGGGGGCCTGCACCGCCTGCCATCCCCGCCACAGCTTTTCCATGGAAGTCGCCCGCAAGCCCCACACCTGCATGGAATGCCACGTGGGGCCGGACGTACCGGCCTACAAGGTCTATATTTCCAGCAAGCACGGGAATATCTATTCCTCCAAACATCACGAGTGGGATTTCCAGAAAACCCCCTGGACCATCGGCGAGGATTTCACCGCCCCCACCTGTGCGGTATGCCATATCAGCCTGCTGGCCAACGCCGACGGCGACATCGTCAACGAACGCTCCCACGAAATGAAAAACCGTTTGTCCTGGCGCATTTTCGGCTTGATATACGCCCATCCCCAACCCAAATCGCCGGACACGGCCATCATCCGCAACAAGGACGGCCTACCCCTGCCCACGGATTTCAACGGCGGTTTCGCGAACGCGTTTCTGATTTCCATGGACGAACGGGACGCGCGCGCGCAAACCATGCAGGCCACCTGCCTGGGCTGCCATGACACGGCCTGGGTGCAAGGGTGGTGGCAACGTTTCACCAACACGATTCAGCAGACCAACAAGGCCACGCTGACCCTGACCGACATCATGAATGAGATCTGGACGCGGGGCTACGCCAAGGGCTTGGGGCAGGGGGAGAATCCCTTTAACGAGGCTGTGGAACGCCGTTGGAGCGATGCCTGGCTGCTCTACGCCAACACGGTGCGTTTTGCTTCCGCCATGGCCGGGGGCGGCGACTATGGGGTCTTCGCCGACGGTCGCTATCAGCTGACCCGGACGGTCGCGGAACTGGATGAATGGCTGGATCAGCATCGGAAACTGGAGGCCCTGGCCACCCAACCCTGACGCACGACGTCGACGTCGCCTTCCCGGAGGGAATCCATGGGGCTTGTGGACAGCCGCACACGGGTGCTCAACGACCGCGAGATTCGCAATGGACGCTATGTGCTTTACTGGATGCAGCAGTCCCAGCGAACGGAATACAACGATGCCCTCAACGTCGCCATTCGCGAGGCCAACCGCTGTGAACTGCCTTTACTGGCGGTTTTCGGCCTGACCGATGCCTACCCGGAAGCCAATCTGCGCCACTTCACCTTTATGCTGGAGGGCCTTCAGGAGGTCGAAGAGGCGCTCCGGCGGCGCGGCATCCCCCTGGTGGTGCGCCTGGGCAGCCCCTCCAACGTGGCTCTGAACCTGGGGCATGATGCGGCCCTGATCGTCTGCGATGCCGGATATCTGCGCCACCAGCGGGCTTGGCGGCGCAAAGTGGCGCGCAAGGCCGATTGCCGCGTCCTGCTGGTGGAAAGCGATGCCGTCGTCCCCCTGGCGGTGGCTTCCGCCAAGGCGGAGTACGCCGCCCGCACCATCCGCCCCCGCATCAACCGGCACTTGGAGCGCTATCTGGTGCTGCCGCGCTCCCCATCCCTCCGGCACCGGGAACCGGAGATGGGGATCCCCGGGCTGGATCTGACGGATATCGAACGCGTCCTGCGGCGTCTCAACATCGATCGCAGTGTGCCGCCTGTGACCGCCTTTTTTAAAGGGGGAACCCGCGAGGCCAAAAAGTACTTGCGGCGGTTTATCGAAAAAGGTTTGCACCGATACAGCGACCACCGCAACCAGCCCCAGACCGACGACGTCTCCCACATGAGTCCCTACCTGCATTTCGGCCATATATCGCCGGTTTACCTGGCCCTCAAGGTGCGCGATGCCCAAGAAGGATTGGGGATCGACCGCGCGGCCTACCTGGAAGAGCTGGTCGTGCGCCGGGAGCTAGCCCTGAATTTCGTGTGGTATTCAGAAGACTACGACCGCTATGCCGGGCTGCCCGAGTGGGCGCGTAAAACCCTGGCCGAACATGCCGGGGACCATCGCCCCCATCTTTACGACCGGGAGACCCTGGAAGCCGCCGAAACTCACGACCCATACTGGAATGCGGCCATGCGCGAGATGAAGCACACGGGCTTCATGCACAACTACATGCGCATGTACTGGGGCAAAAAGATTCTGGAATGGTCGCCCTCGCCGGAAGAGGCTTTCGTGACGGCCCTCTTGCTCAACAATAAATATTTTCTGGACGGCCGGGACCCCAATTCCTATGCCGGTGTAGGCTGGGTGTTCGGCCTGCACGACCGGGCCTGGTTCGAGCGGCCCATCTTCGGCAAGATCCGTTACATGGCCGCCTCCGGTCTGGAGCGCAAATGCGACATTCAGGCCTATGTGAAGAAGGTGGCGGCACGGACGCAGGAGACAATGATTTAGTTTTGATATAAGCACTCCACTTATAGTGGAGGACCCGGAGAGGACCTACCGATCCTGCGTGCATCTACATAAATGGGTTTCTTCATTTTCTTTCACGTGAAAGAAAACGGAACCAAAAGAAAACGCCCGTGCCCCGCTTGATCCTGCGCGTCGTCACGGCGGCCGGAGCCCGCGGAAACTCGCTTCGCTCAGACAGTCCGCGCGCTTTAATCCGTCCGCCGCGTCGATGCTCGGCGCGGGACAAAGGGAAATTCAAAACCTAAACCTCAAAAACCGTTTTCAAGCCCCTTTTTCGATAGCCACATAATATAGAGATTTACGGGAAGCCCCATGACGCCAACGAAAGAAGCGCAAACCCCCATCGCCCAGGCCGGTGAAGATCTGTTCCATTTCGCCATCGAGCGGGAGGATACGAAATGGCTGCTGAGCCGGCTGCCGGCCGAGGCGTCCGTCAAACCGGCGGCGGTGGAATACGAACTGCAGATTTTGAAAATCATCAGTGTGGGGTGGAGCATTTCCTTTTTCCTGGCAGAATGGCCGGAAAAGCAGCAGCTGAGCGCCATCTTCTGGGAAGCGGTGCGGGAGTTCGCCCAAAGTCTTTCCACGACGACCGAGATGATGACCGGCCAATCCATCGACTACTTCCAGGTATTGAAAGATCGCCTGGACGGCTACCTGGAGGCTTTGCGCCGTCAACCGGAGGCCCGCAATCCGGAGGCTGTGATCGGGCCGGAATTCGCACGCCGCTGCGGCAACGCCGATGACCTATTCACGGTTTACACCGGCGGCCGCATGTTCCACGGGGCCACCAGCCGGGTGCGTGACTATCTGCAAGCCGCCAACCTGCCGGCCGCAGACGGGGGCAACCCCTCCGCCATTGATAAACCGATGGCACCGCCCGATCCCTCAAAACGAGGAGGCCGCAACCGTGGCCTATGACGCCGCATTGGAAGCCCTTCTTGACCAAACCACCCGTTCCTGGAGGGGTGTCCGGAAGAAGAAGATGTTCGGTGGTGTGGTCTACATGTCCCGTGGCAACATCTGCATCGGGATATGGCAGGATCACCTCATCCTCCGGGCCGGCGCGGCGGCCGAGGCGATGGTCGCCCGGGACGGCCGCTTCCGTCCCTTTGACGTGACCGGACGCGCCATGCGAGGGTGGGCCATGCTTTCGCCCGGCGGCTGGCAGGATGCCGGACTCCGCCGGGACGCGATCGAGAAGGCCCGATCCTTCTGCCGGACCCTGCCGGACAAGGTCTGAGCCCATCGACGCGCTGGCACGGCAAATCCTCCGATAGATTGCGTCACACCACCATCCATTATTATCAAATCTAATCGCATGGGTGCCTAAACTTTCCCATCCGATTGCGATCCCGATTTCGATCGGGCTTCCGACTGGACGGCGTTCCAAAAATGCTTACCATGCCCGTGGGTTTGGCCGGCCCTAATGAATTGGAGAAGCACCATGTTTGGCATCGACGACGACCGTCTGGCGAGTATCGAGTTTCGCCTGAAGTGGGAGAAAAACGGCGTCCGCCACACCGACGCCCTCTATGCCCAGCGGGTCAATTTCTGGCGTGACCTCTTGCCGGACGGCCTGCGCCGGGATCTCATGGGGGCTTTGGCCGGCGACACGGTTTCCCAGAATTTCGGTGCCGGTGACATCATTCCCTCGCCGGATGAACGCCGCTGCCACAGCGTCCCGCATAGCCGCATCGCTGGCCGACTGGCGGACGGCACCCCCTTTAGTCCCCGCTACGGGCGGTTTTATCCCCGGGGCATCCTGCGCGGGGTGCCCGGTGTTTTCCGGGACAATGTCGAACCGTTCCGCTGCACGGATACCCATGCCGCCGGCATCCGGGCCGATTTCAACCACCCGCTGGCCGGCCGGCCGCTGCGCCTGGAGGCCCGTGTCCTGGATGTGCGGGAAAAATTCGAAGAGCACGGCGGCACCGCCACCGACTGGATCGAACAGGCCACGACCGGCCCTGGCATGCAAGCACGTTACAACGGATCGGCCACGCACTTTTTCGAAACCCGCGCCTTCGAACGGGAGGATGACGGGGAAGACGAAGATTTCTACCGGACCCCGCGGCTGGTCCAGCACATCGACGAACAGGCTATCGCCACCCTATCCGATCTTTACGGACGTCTGGTGACGCCGGGCAGCCGTGTGCTGGATCTCATGAGCAGCTGGACCTCGCATCTGCCCGATGCGCTCGAGATGGTTTCGGTGACGGGGCTGGGCCTGAACGCCGAAGAACTGGCCCGCAACAAGCGGCTGAGTGGCTATGATGTCCACGATCTCAACCGGGTTCCGCGGCTGCCTTATCCGGATGCCGCTTTCGACGCTGTCCTCTGCACGGTGTCGGTGGAATACCTCACCCGGCCCCGGGCGGTGTTTGCCGATGTAGCCCGGGTGTTGACCCCCGGCGGGATTTTTATCGTCACCTTTTCCGATCGCTGGTTTCCCACCAAGGCGATCCGCATCTGGAAGGAACTGCACCCCTTCGAACGCATGGGCCTGGTGCTGGAGTTGTTCCACCAGGCCGAGCGCTTCGCCTCCCTGGCGACCTTTTCCAGCCGGGGCCGGCCGCGGCCCGCCAACGACAAGTATGCCGATCGGATGGCCTTTTCCGACCCCGTCTTCGGGGTGTGGGGACGCCGCCGGGAAGCGGATTGACCCCCGCGTCGGTTGGTCCGGCCCAGGTGCAAGGTATGACCGACCCGGGCCGGATTTTCCCGGCTTGCAATTTCCGCCGTCTGCCTTTAGGTTGGGCGCCGACCACCCCTCATCATTGACGCAGCGGAGATCGCCGGCATGGAACGTCTCGAACAACAGATCGCCTTCGTTCGTGAACTGGACAAACTCAAACGGGTCCAGCGCCAGACCTGGCTGACCGATAAAAGCCGTCAGGAAAACTCGGCCGAGCACTCCTGGCACATCGCCGTCATGGCGCTGGTGCTCTCCGAATATGCCCCGGGAGACGATCTGGACGTCGGCCGTGTCATGCAGATGCTCCTGATTCACGACATCGTGGAAATCGATGCCGGAGACACCTTCTGCTACGATCAGGCGGCCGTGGCCCTTCAGACCGACCAGGAAAAAACGGCGGCCGAGCGTCTTTTCGGACTTTTGCCGCCGGATCAGGCCGAACGCTTCCGGGGCCTCTGGGAGGAGTTCGAGTCCCGCCGAACACCGGAAGCCCTGCTGGCCCATTCCCTGGACCGCCTCCAGCCTATCCTGAACAACTTCCATACCGACGGCAAATCCTGGCGCGCCAACGGCATCACCCGTCGCCAGGTGCGCGAGCGCAACCGCATCGTGGCGGAAGGCGCGCCGCCGCTTTGGGACTATATCGAGGATCTGCTGCAGCGTGCCGTGGACCGGGGAATCCTCAAGGCATGAGCGTCCGCCTGCCGTCGAATCCACAAAGGCCCTGCTTATGACCACGCCGGAACCGATCATTCGGACCCATGAGCTGACCCGCCGCTACCCATTGGGGGGCAGTGAAGTGGTGGGGGTGGATCGGGTTTCGCTGACCATCGCGGCCGGAGAGCTCGTGGTTCTCAAGGGCAACAGCGGGTCCGGCAAGAGCACTCTGCTTTCCCTGCTGGCAGGCCTCGACGACCCCACAGGCGGCCGGCTGCAGGTGGCGGGCTACGACCTCCGCTGCCTATCGGAAGCCCGCAAGAACCGTTACCGCCGCGAGGTGGTGGGCATGATTTTTCAAGCCTTCAACCTGCTGCCCACCATGAGCGTTTTAGAGAATGTTTGTCTGCCGGCCCTTTTAGCCGGCCATCCTTACCGGCGTGCGGTGGCACGGGCCCACGAACTGCTGGACTGGCTGGGGATGCGCCCCCGCGGCGACCACCGGCCGGCCCAGCTTTCCGGCGGTGAGATGCAGCGCACCGCCATCGCACGGGCCCTCATCAACGATCCGGCCCTGATCCTGGCGGACGAACCCACCGGCAACCTGGACAGCCGCAACGGGGAACGCGTCATCGAACTCCTGCGGGACCTCAACCATCGCTGGCAGCGCACAGTGGTGATCGCCACCCACAGCAATCTGGCCGATCCCTTCGCCAGCCTAAAGATTTGCCTCAAGGACGGTGTGGTCACCGACGCGACATGCGATTCCTGATGTTTTTCCTGCGCCTTTTCACCTGGTTCAGCCTGCGCCAGGTCCGCCTGCATCCCTGGCGGGCCGGTACGGTTTTGGCGGGGGTGGCCCTGGGCGCGGCCGTATTCGGCAGCGTGCGTCTGGCGGTGGATGCCTCCCTGGACTCCTTCACGCGCAGCATGGATATCGTGGCCGGCAGCGCCGATCTCACGGTGACGCTCCCCGGAGGGCGCGTGGGTGAAGACCTTGTGGCCAAGCTTCTTAAGCTTCCATCGGTGCGGGCCGCTTCGCCCTTCCTGTCCACCTACACCCGGTCCCGGGAGGGTTCCGGCCGCCCCTTCCTCCTGATCGGTCTGGACCCCATTCTCGATCGATCCCTGCGGACATGGGAGGCGGCCCTGCAGCCCGGCACCGAACGCAGCTGGATCCGGCTGCTTGCCGAGCCTTTCACCCTGATCGCCGGCGCCGCGCTGGCACAGACCGAGGGATGGACGGCCGGGGAGACCATCCACCTGGAGCAACGCCAGGGCTCCATGCCCTTCACCGTGCTGGGGGATCTGCTGCCGGAAGGTCTCGGCGCGACGGAAAACGGACGGGTGGCCCTCACCGACATCGCCACCTTCCAGGAATTTACGGGCACCATTGGGTACGGTGGACCGCATCGACATCATGCTGAATACGCCTTCGGCCGAGGCGCGGGCCGCCCTGGAGGCCATTCTGCCGCCAGGCGTCGTGCTGCAGGGCCCCGGCGAGGCCCGGCGCAGCGGCCGCAGCATGATCCGGGCCTATGCGCTCAATCTTTCCATCCTGAGTTTCGCGGCCCTGTTTGTGGGCATGTTTCTGGTTTACAGCCTGGTTGCCCTGAATGCGGCCTCCCGCCGACGGGAACTTGCCATATTGCGCTCATTGGGGGCTTCCGCCCGGACCCTGTTCTGGCTCTTTATCGTGGAGGGCGCTTTTTTCGGTCTTTTGGGCTGGCTGCTGGCGCTGCCCCTGGGCAGCCTGCTGACCCGTTTTCTCGTGGACGGCGTCAGCCGCACGGTGACGAATCTCTTCGTGCGGGTCAATGTGGACACGATGGCCCTCAGTCCCGGGGAAATTTTCTTTTCTTTGGGCGTAACCTTGGCGGTGGCTGTCCTGGCGGCGGTGCAGCCGGCCCGGGAGGTCATGGGCATCGCCCCCAAAGAAGTCATGGCTACCGCCGCTCCCGGAACGGGAAGCGTAGGGCGCACCTCCCGGCTGGCCCTGGGCGGCCTGGCCTGCGTCCTGGCGGTGGTGCCCCTGGCCGCTATGCCGGGCTACCGGGGGCTGCCGCTGCCCGGCTATCTGGCGACCCTGCTGCTGTTTGTGGGGTTCGCCTTGATGGCGCCCTGGGCCCTCAAGAACGCCGGGAAACGGCTGCAACCTTTTCTGCGGCGCCGGGCCGGTTTGCCGGCCCACCTGGCCGCCGGTTATATCCAGGAAAGCGGCCGCCGGACGGCCGTTTCGGTGGGCGCCCTGGTCACGGCCGTGGCCTTGTTTACGGCGCTGGTGATCATGGTCCAGAGTTTCCGCCACACGGTGGAGATCTGGGTCCGCCAGACCATCAGCGGCGATCTATTCGTGACGACCCGCATGGCGGAGACCAACCGGACCTGGGATCCCCTTCCGGAAGGGGTGGAACCCTATCTGAAGGGTCTCGCTACAGTGGATCTGGTGCCCAACCGGCGCTTTACGCTCAACTACGGTGATGTCCCCTTTATTCTGGAAGCGATGGATTTTGCCACTTTCGACCGCTATGGCACCTTTTTCTGGCTGGAGGGCAACGCCCGGGAGCTGACGAGCCCCCTCGAGGCCGGTGAGGGGGTGATCGTTTCGGAAGTTTTCGCCAACCGGACCGGGCTGGCTGTAGGGGATCGGTTCCGCACCCAGGTGCAGGGGCGCGCCCTGGACTGGCCGATCCTGGGCATCGTGCGCGACTACCGCACCCGGGGCGGGGTGGTGTTCTGTTCCCTGGACGCCCTCCGTCGGCAGTACGGCCCCATGGCCTGGGGGGGCGTGCGCATCTTCTTCAAGGATCGAGACAAAGCGGCGGGTGAAGCGCTGGAGCGCCTGCAGGACGATCTGCGGCTGCGTTTCGGCGACCGGCTGGACATGTTGGCCGGAGAGGCGCTGCGGGCCGGCGTGCTGAAGATATTCGACGAAACCTTTGCCATTACCACGGTGCTGCTGATCATCGCCCTGGTGGTGGCCGCCCTGGGCATCACCACCACCCTGACGGTGCTGGTGCTGGAAAGGACGAGGGAACTGAACACGGTCTACGCCGTGGGTGGCAGCCGGGGCCAGATCCGCCGGATGATTCTCTGGGAAGCGATATTCATGGTGGCGGTGGGAGAGATCGGCGGGCTGCTGTGCGGGTTTATTCTGTCTTACCTGCTGGTGTTCGTGATCAACCGTCAGTCCTTCGGGTGGACCTTTCTCTACGGCGTGGACTGGGGCGCCCTGGGTTTTTCGCTGCCCTTGATCGTGGCCACGGCCTTGATGGCGGCCCTGCCGGCCATGCGGGTGGTCTACAAAGTGCCGCCGGCGACGCTATTGCGGGAGCGGTGATGCACCCGGCGCCTCGTCCTGGCGACAGGCCAGCGCCGCCGGCGACGATAATCCAATGAAAGAAGATCGACACATTACAATCATGGGAAACTTTCGCATCCGGCTGAGACCCTGGGGGCTGCTGGTCGCACTGGCGGTCTTGTTCGCGGGACCGGCCCTGGGAGGGGACGACCAGGCGGACTTCCGGCAGGTTACCGGGCCCTGCCACCTCCAATTCCCCGCCGACCACGGGGCGCACCCCGGCTTTCGCACCGAATGGTGGTACTATACCGGCAACCTGATCGCGTCCAACGGCGAACGGTTCGGTTTCCAGCTGACCTTTTTCCGGCGGCAGTTGCGTCCTGACGGGGCTGTCCGGGACTGGCCCGTGCCGGCCTCCGCCTGGCGCACGAACCAGATCTTTCTGGCCCATGCGGCCCTGACCGATCTTGGCAGCAAGCAGCATTTCATGGCGGAAAAGGTGAGCCGGGAAAGCCTCGGGATGGCCGGTGCCGTGACCCGCGGCCGGGGAACGCGGGTCTTCCTGCAGCAGTGGGCGGCGGCCATTACACCGGAGGAGCACACCCTGACCATGACCGATCCGGCCTTCGGACTGACGCTGAACCTCGTGCCCACCAAGGGGCCGGTAGCCCACGGGGAGGGCGGCTATTCCCGCAAAGGTGGCCTGCCGGAGCAGGCCAGCTGCTACTACTCATTTCCCCGGCTGGACGTCAGCGGCCGCGTGCGGGTGGGCACCACCGCATTTGACGTCACGGGCCAGGGATGGATGGATCACGAGTACAGCACGGCGCCCTTGGCGGAAGGCATCACCGGGTGGGACTGGTTCAGTATCCAACTCGACGATGGGCGGGAGCTTATGCTCTATTTCCTGCGCCGGGCGGACGGCGGGTGGCAGGACGTTTCCAGCGGCTCCCTGATCGACGGCCAGGGACGCGTCGTGCACCTGTCGCTTTCCGACGTCGAAGCGCGTATCACTCGTCGCTGGACCAGCCCGGCGACCGGAGCGGCCTATCCCCTCGGCTGGGAAATCATTCTCCCCGACCAGAACTTCAAACTGAGGATTGCGGCCTGTTTGGACGATCAGGAGATGGTGACCACCGGCAGCACCGGGGTCACCTATTGGGAGGGATGTATCGAGGTGAAGGGAAGCGACGGCGGAGCTCCTTTGACGGGGCAGGGTTATATGGAGCTCACCGGATATGCCGACCCCTATGCCCCGCCCCTTTAAGACGGGACGGTCCCGAGGATTCCCGTTGCCCAGGCATGCATCAACTTATCATTTCGCTTGACAGGTCGATAAGATACCTCATAGGTTAATACGAATTATTCTCATTAAGGTGACGATTTGATGGCAACCCTTCGCAAACGCATTCCATGGCTGATGGTCGTCCTGCTCATCCTGTCCCTGACCGGACAGGCGGCAGCGGCCTTCGTTATGCCATGCCGGGGGACCACTTCGTGCTGCTGCCAGCCGATGGCGAGCGGCATGGACAGGGCCGGCCCTATGACGGCCGGGATGACCCATGAAACACGTCCCTCCTGCTGCGAAGCCACCCCATCACAACCCTGCGACATCGCTTCGGATGCCCAGCCAGCGCGCGTGCCCTTTCTGACGACCGTTTCTGTCGACCGGGTGGGGGGGTACGCTCCCGCAGGTCTCGCAGCCCCCCTGACCGTATCGACAAGCATGGTATCTTCTTCCCGATATGACGACCTGCCTTCGTCCGGTCGGGGCGATCCGCCCGTTTACCTCCTTATCCAGACCATTCTTTGTTGAAGCCTTTTTTCAGAACCTGAAGACACGCATCGCCGATGATTTCCGCTGTCGATGCGCCCGTCGCCTGGCGGTCGTCCAACAGGTTCCCCAGCCTTAACGGCATGCCCCTAAACGATAGCAAGAGGGAACCCCGGCAGGGGTGACTCCGGCAACCTAAAAATCCAAGGCCTCCCTGAGGGGAGACGAAATGTTCGTGCCTTCAGAGCCGCTGAGGCTTCCCAAAATGTGAGCCGCCGTGCGGCAAAGGCACCATTAAAGGAGATTATTGTCATGGCCAAGAACAAGAAGAGCAAGAAACGTCAGCCGGCAACCAACAATTCCAACGATCTGCGCACCCGGAAAAAAGAAGCCGTTATGGGCGGTGATGAAAAGAAGGGCGGGCTGATGCCCGTCATCGTGGCGGTGGTCCTCGTGGCTGCCGTGGCCGGGGGGTATACGCTCTACACCCAGCAGTCGACCTCAGCACCCGTGGCGTCCTCCGCCCCCGGACCGTCTGTTCCCGCGAACAGTCCAGCGGTCGCCCCGGGGATGGTTGCCTATCCGGTAAGCCTCTTTGAAGACGGGCAGGCCAAATATTTTGATTTCCAGGACGGCGACCGTACCATCCGCTATTTCGTGATCAAGAGCGCCGACGGGGTCATCCGGGCCGCTTTCGATGCCTGCGACGTGTGTTGGCCGGCCGGCAAAGGCTACTACCAGGAAGGCGACGACATGGTCTGCCGCAACTGCGGCCGGAAATTCGCCTCCAATCAGGTGAACGAGGTCCAGGGCGGCTGCAATCCGGCACCCCTCAAGCGCAGCGTGGACAACGGCATGCTGATCATTCGTCCGGACGATATCCGCAGTGGCGCCGGTTACTTTAAACTATAAGGGAAGGCCTGACCATGACGCTGAAACAAATTGCCATTCAGAATCTTCTGCGCCGCAAAGGCAAGGCCATGCTGATTCTGCTGGGTCTTGTACTGGGCATCGGCACGGTGATCACGGTGATCAGCTTTTCGGATGCCGTGACCGGCGACATCAACCACAAGCTGGAGAAATACGGCGCCAATATCCTGATTTTGCCGCGCACCGAAAATCTCTCCCTGAACTACGGCGGTATCCAGATGGGCGGGATTTCGTTTGATATGCAGGAACTGCATGAAACGGATTTGGCGGCCGTCAAGGATATCAAATACGCCCGCAATATCGCGGCCATGGGGCCCATGGCCCTGGGAGCCGTTAAGGTCAACGACCGACCCGTCATGCTGGCGGGGGTGGATTTCGAAGAAGCCCTGATCCTGAAACCCTGGTGGAAAATCGAAGGGCGGCAGCCCGACGGCGCTGGTCTTCTGGCCGGTGCCGAGGCCGCCCGGGTACTGGGGCTGGCCGTGGGCGACACGGTGACGATCGCCGGAGAGGATATGGCGGTGACGGGTCTTCTCAAACCCACCGGGTCCCAGGATGATCAACTGCTGTTTACCACCCTGCCTGCGGCCCAGGAGGTGCTGAATATGCCAGGGCGCGTGTCCATGGTGGAGGTGGCCGCCTTGTGCACGGCCTGCCCGATCGAAGAGATGGTGGAACAGATCGGGGCCGTGCTGCCCGGGGCCAAAGTCATGGCCATTCAGCAGGTCGTCAAAGGCCGCATGGATACCCTGGCCCACTTCAAGAAACTGTCCTTCGGCGTGTCGGTGATCATCATTTTTATCGGCAGCCTGGTGGTGTTGGTGACCATGACCGGCAGCGTGCGCGAACGCAAAGAGGAGATCGGCGTGTTCCGCGCCATTGGATTCCGCCAACAGCACGTCATACGCATCATTCTGATGGAAGCCACCCTGATTGCTACCAGCGCGGGCGTGATCGGCTACCTGCTCTCCATGGGGGCCACCCGTCTGGCGCTGTTATTGTTTGCCGACAACCCCCACGTGGCGCTGCCCTGGAATTTGACGCTGGCGGCCAGTGCATTGGCCATGTCCCTGGTGGTGGGCGTTTCGGCTTCCATCTACCCGGCCCTGACCGCGGCCCGCATGGACCCCAACGACGCGCTGCGTGCGCTTTGAGAGGTGAACCGTGAACATGATGATTGGTGAACACTTAACGAAACGCTATGGCCGCGGCGCAGCCGCCGTGACCGCCATTGATGACATGCATTTTGCCATCGCGCAGGGGGAGTTCGTGGGGATCATGGGCGAGTCCGGTGCCGGCAAGTCCACCCTCCTGTCCATCATGGGCGCCATGAACGCCCCCAGTGAGGGTGCGCTGCGCGTGGACGGCATCGACGTTTACAGCCTGCGATCGGAACAGCAGGCGGATTTCAGGAGGGAATTTCTGGGGTTTGTCTTCCAGAGCTTCCATCTGATCGCCTATCTCACGCTGGAGGAAAACGTCATGCTGCCCCTGGCCACCATACGGCTGCCGCGCCGGCAAAAGCGTGCCATGGCTCTGGAGGCCCTGGCGGCTGTCGGACTGGACGGCAAAAACAGGCGTCTGCCCCACCAGATTTCGGGGGGGGAGAAGGAGCGCACGGCCATCGCGCGGGCCATCGTCAACCAGCCGCCCATCATCCTGGCGGACGAGCCCACCGGCAACCTGGATTCCCGCACATCCCGGGAGATCATGCGGTTGCTCCAGCGGCTCCGGGACGACGGCACGACCGTGGTGATGGTCACCCACAGCCTGGAATGTGCCGAGTACGCCGACCGCATCCTGCAGGTGACCGACGGTCGCTTGGTCGCTTCAAAGACCCGGCAAGCGGCTGCCGCCCGAGCCGCTTAGGAATAAGAAGCCGGGACGAGGGCGCGTGAAGAAGCCAGGTCGCTCGTCCCGGTTTAACCGCCCCTGCGGTATGTCATCCATCTGTTGCGTCCCGGATATTCCTGGGGCATAAAGCATCCCATGAGCACGTCGAAAACCACCTGGTGGGTTTACATCATCCGCACCGTTGATGGCTGCTTGTATTCCGGCGTGAGTACCGACGTTTCTCGACGATTTCGCGAACACCAGGCCGGGGGCGTGCGGGCGGCTAAATATCTAAAAACCCACCGCCCAGCGGCCCTTGTTTTTTCCCTGCCCGTGGGCAGTCGTTCGCTGGCCCAGAAGGTCGAATATCATATGAAGCGCCTGCCCCGCTGCCGGAAGGACGCCATCATCGGGTGTCAGAGGCTGGTTTTCGACCCCCAAAGCGGCCGGATTGCGACCTGAACGTCCTCCCGAAAAAGAAGTTTAGCTCAGCGCCTGAGGATTGGGAAAACCGAACAGGGCGCTTTGGATGATCCGAGTGAGGTATACGGTCTGTCGGGCCGTGAAATAGGCACCCCGCAGCCGGTGGCGTTTGGCGCGATGTTCCCGTGCGTGTTCTTCTGACCAGAAGAAGACACTCTCCTTTCAGAAATCATCGATGATGCTGGGCGCCTCCATGGCCGCCGGATTGACATCCGGCACGAAGACGATGGGCTCCGCGGTTGTTCCGTGAACCTGGTAGGCAAGCGCGCTGGTAATGTCTATGGTCATCGGACGATGGCAGTGCGCGCATTCCGATTCGACGGTGACGGTGAGACGTTTGTTTCGCAGTTGCCCCTGCACGAAGGGCGTCGCAAAAGCGTCTACCGCTCAGGCCGCATACCCCTGTTCACCGGTGTCGAAGCGCACACGATGGGGCGTGGGCACCACTGTTACGGGGTAGGCCCAGGTCACCTGACCGTCCCCGTTGCGATACAGGAACGTCATATGGGCCTCCAGATCATCCAGCAGGCCTGCCACCTGGCCGAGAGACATGTCCAGGGCCGTGGCGATGTCTTCCGGGGAAAGGGGTTGGGTGGCCCGGGGCAGTTCGCGTACGGCGTAGTGGTGCACCTTGCGATGGGCGGGTGTCATGAAACCGAGGCGGCGTTCGATCTTGCTTCGGGCCTGCTGAATTTGCTTCTCCCACAGCATCGGCGGTACCGGCAGGATATAGCGCCAGATGCCGCTCATCAGGGTATTGGCCATAGGGGGATCTCCTTTCTTATTTTCGCCGTGGATTCGGGCGAAGTGTTGAACCAACGCCTAACACCCTAAAGGGTGAAGCCGTAGGCGGGTCAAGGGCGAAAGCCTGTTTTTTTGGGCCGCCACGTCTTCGTTTGGCGTTCGGCCTGCAGTCTGCTATACAACAGCGCCGTTGTATGGCTATCGTTGCGGTCACTAACGCCCCGGTTGCGCTGGGAAACTGCTATAGGGCATAAACAAGGATGGGGTTAAACGGCCACACCAAGGCGGGGGCGACTTCGCCGGCTTATGGCACCCTGATGATCATCTGCTGTGGCATCACGTTCGGCTGCTATTTCGCGGCTTTCATGCGCTTGCCGGTGGTCCCCTTGCATGCCCAAGCCCTCGGCGTGGATACAGGGCGCATCGGCGTTATCAACGCCGCGTTTTTTATCATGGCGGGTCTGCTCTCCCTGCCGTTCGGTATGGTGGTGGACCGTTGGGGGCGCAAACGCATGGCGGCGGCGGGTCTGCTGATCCTGGCGACGGCATCCGCCGGACTGTCCGTCTGCCGCACCTTCGTGGATTTCACCCTGGCGTATCTGATGCTCGGGGTCGGCATCGCCGCTTTCGGTCCGACCATGATGACCTTGGTGGCCGTGGTTTCACCGCCCTCCCATTTAGGACGTGCCTATGGGTGGTATACCACAGCGATTTTTTGCGGGATGAGCCTGGGGCCGGCCGTGGGCGGCTATCTCGCACGGTCTCTGGGGGCTCCCCAGGTGTATTTAACGGCTTCTTTTCTGCTGGTGACGGATGCCTTCGTCCTCGTGCGGTTTCTTCCGCGCCACATAGAACCCGCTGAAGATCCTGAATCGGAGGATCCTGGACCGGGTGGCCTGAGGACTCTGTTCAAGAACCGTCCTCTCCTGGGGTGCTGGTTGATGACCTTGGGCGCCTGTTTCGGGTTAGGCATGTTTACCAGCTTTATCCCCTTGCATGCCCAGAACCGCGGGTTGGACGTGGGTCAAATCGGCGTCATTTTCTTTGTTCAGGGCTTATGCAACGGCGCGTCCCGCATCCCTTTCGGACGCTTGAGCGATCTGGTGGACCGGCGCAGCAATTTGGTGGTCGTCGGCATCGCCCTGTATGTGACGGCGCTTCTGGCTTGCGGATGGGCTGCGACCATGGGGAATTTCGTCCTGGCGGCAGGTTTGGTGGGAATCAGCATGGGGCTGGCGTTTACATCGGTGGGCGCCCTGATTGCCGAAGTCGTACCGGCGGCGTCCCGTGGCAGCGCCATGGGGGGATATAACACCTGCATCTATCTGGGCATGATGCTGAGTTCCATCATCATGGGTAAGGTGTGCGAAATGGCGGGTTTTGCCGTGGGGTTTTATCTGACGGCGGCCGTCAACCTGATCTGCCTGATCTTTTTCTACGGTTTGTCACGGCCTCCGGCTTCGCTTCGCGGGTGATCTTTTCGTCCCGCGGGTGGCGGTTACCCCGGCAGAACCGGTCGACAAACAAAAAAGGCACACCCCTGTGGCAGGAGGGTGTGCCTTGGTCAATCGGCTGAAGGGCTTCTTAGACGACCACTACGTTGGCAGCGGCGGGACCCTTCTGGCCCTGCTCGATGTCGAAGGTTACCTTGTCGCCTTCATTGAGGGTTTTGAAGCCGGGCATATTGATTGCTGAAAAATGCACGAATACATCCGGTCCATCTTCTTGCTCAATGAAGCCAAAGCCTTTATCGCTGTTAAACCACTTGACAACTCCATTTGCCATAATGCCATCCTCCTTTCATAATGATTTTCTCAAAGTTCCAAACTGGAGGTAGCCACAATGACACATGGAGCAGTCCTTCAGAACGAAACCGGCCTGTCGAGCTGGTACAGGCCTTTATTGATTGCCACAACAATAAAGTTTTTCATTAAAAAATCAAGAAAAAAAAGAAGATGCCTTTGGACTCGAAAAAGAGTGTTTCTTCTGGGACGATGGCCAATAAATTAATTATGTAAAAATTACAACAAGATAGAATCATCATGGGGGAGTGTTGCGTTTAGCGGCGAAGCATGACGAGCCATCGACGTCGTGGTGCAATTGATCAGGGCTTAGCACGTTTCGCCCCGGTTAAGTCCCTCCAGGCGTCGATTTGACCGTTGCCACGGGAGAGTTTGGACGGGCTAAGGGGCGATCCGGTGATCATTATTATGTATGGCCGCAAGGCTCTTAGGCCCACATCCGTGGGATGACGTTTTGGCCATGCGTTGTTTTGCCCTTGATCGCCGGCTGGAAGGGTTTCAAAAGTATTTCGCGTCGTTGACCGACCGGCTGTGATGAATATGATACGAAGAAAGAAGAGGAGAAAAGAATCGATGGGGACCACCCGCACCCCGGACGGTGAGCAGCGCCGGAAGATGGCCACCACCCGCACTCTAAACGGAAGATACCCGAAAGCAGCCGTTTTGACTTCCGAAGGCCTCGAAATATTGGCGATAAAAAAGTCTTTCATCTTCTTGCAGGTGCCAGCCTGGCGCTCATTTTGCTGACGATTGTGCTGGTGCTGCCCTGGCGCTGGTTTGCTCCCCCCGCCAGCGCATTCATGCTGCGTGCAAGGCTGCTGAGCGACATACCTGTCCACTACCGATGGACGCCATGGGATCGGATTTCACCTCAACTCGCCATTGCCGTCGTGGCGGCCGAAGATCAAAAATTCCCCTTTCATCATGGGTTTGATTTCGAATCCATTGCTCAGGCACTGGAGGAAAAAGGCGGGCCGCGCCGGGGGGCCAGCACCATTTCCCAGCAGGTGGCCAAGAATCTCTTCCTTTGGCCTGGGAAAAACTATATCCGCAAGGGCTTGGAGGCCTATTTAACGCTATCTAATCGAAACGCTTTGGCCCAAGCGGCGTATCCTGGAGATCTATTTGAATGTGGCCGAATTCGGGCCCGGTGTCTTCGGCGCGGGTGCGGCCGGCCGGCAATTTTTTGCCAAATCGGCCATAGGCCTATCCCTTTGGGAAGCATCGTTATTAGCAGCCGTATTGCCAAATCCCAAAAGAATGTCCGCCCAACGGCCTTCAGACTATGTGCGGCGTCGGGCTTGGGAAATCAGATCGTGGGTCCATAAACTGGGGGGACGCCACTACCTGGACGATATCTAATCGCCATCAATGGCCTTGCGAACACTTGTTGCGCGTCTCTGCATGCTGATGGGTTTCATGAGGATGTCGCGCACCCCTATCGAATGCGTATTTTTCCGTGTAAGCCCGGCGGAACCGGTAGACATGGCCCGTTGTTCCCTGACCTTCCTTGCTGCGGACTTTGATACCCCCCCCATAGCGGCTGACGATACCATGAACGACGGCCATACCCAGCCCACTGCCCTCCTTTTTTGAACTGGTCGTAAAATAAGGGGCGAACATCTTTGGACCACTGGGGGTGGCATGCCACAGCCTGTATCGCTTACGGATATCCGGTTCCAGATAGCGGTGCCGCCTCCTGAAAGCCAAGGTCAGCGGGTCGAGCACCATCGCTCCGATGGGTGTCATGGGGTTGAAGATTCGCACCGCACGCGTCTCCTTTCGTCCGCCTTTCAGCGAAATACGCCCCGGTTTCGGGGTTGGATGGCCGCATGCCCATGAATCAAAAGGAGCCGGCGCTATCCTGACCCGTTGCGGCAGGCGTTTCGCATCCCAGGCGCCTTTCGAGTTCCTGCTTGGCCTTTTCCAGGTCCTCCAAAGCCTGCTTCAAGCTGAACTCGCGGGCCTCGACTTTGACCATCATCATGCCGAAGGCTTCGGCCAGATCCGAAAGCAGGCTGGGATAGCGTTCCCTTTTGGCGAGTTCGAAGAGGCGTTCGGCGTCCTTCTGGTCGTAGTGGCCGGAGGCAATCTTGCGACAGGCCTGGTTCAGCATTTCAAACAGTTCCAAGTAGTAACTTGCGAAATCCATTTTGCGACCTCCCTCCCCGGCGCCCCTTGCATACCGCCATCCGGCATGCTTTCTAAAGGCGTAGGTTGTCTGCGATGGGCTTTACAATGAAGTAAGTCGCGATGATGATTTTGCAATACAGGCCTAAACGAACGGGGTATGGATGATCGATTTGAGATGCAAACCGCCCCTGGGGCATGCGTGATGGGGCGCAGGGAAGGCGGCGGTCTCAGCGGTCCAGTGCGTCCCGAACGGCGCAGGCCAGGGATTGCTGTGTAAGAGGTTTTGGGATATAGCCGGCCAGATTTGGGTGTGTCCCGATATGCTTGACATAGCCCGAGCAGAGCAGAACCGGCAGGTCAGGTCGCAACAGCACCAGTTTTTCAGCCAGGTGATCGCCCGTAATTTTCGGCATGGTAAGATCGGTGATCACGAGGTCGAATTGTCCGGGATCCTCTTTAACCATTTCCAAGGCTTCGATGGGATCTCGCATGCCGACAACCCGGTAGCCGAGGTTGGTCAGCATGGTTGTGCCAAGCTCGACCAGCATCGGTTCGTCATCGATGAACAGCAGGCGCTCTGTTCCACCGCTCAGGCGATCGGGGAGGCCGGCAGTCGCATCGGTCTGCCTCTCAAGGATCGGGAAATAAATAGCAAAGGTTGTTCCTTTGCCAGGCGTGCTCGAAACCTTGATCGTGCCCCCGTGGTTTTCGACAATACCATGGACAAGCGACAGTCCGAGGCCGGTACCTTTGTTCTTTTCCTTGGTTGTAAAATACGGATCGAAAATACGCTCAAGGGTTGTGGTATCCATACCGCAACCGTTATCGGCCACCGTCAGTTTGAGATAACCTCCCGGCCGGGCGAGGCCCCTCGGCATTACGCTTTCGTCGAAGTGGTGCGCATTTTCAAGACGAACCTCTATGATCCCACCGTTATCTTCCAAGGCGTGCAGTGCATTGGTGCAGAGATTCATCACGATCTGGTGGATCTGCGTCGGGTCCGCCAAAATCGATTCCGTTGCATTCCCGAGCGCCTGGCGAATTTCAATGGTGGCCGGCAGCGAGGCACGCAATAGCTTAAGCGCTTCTTTTACGACGCTGCCGATTTGAATCGGTAATTTCTCTTGTTCGGCCTGACGGCTGAAGGTCAAAATCTGGCGGACCAGATCCGTGGCACGTCCGGCAGCTTTTTTCACGTTCGAAAGTTGATCACGAATTTCCGAATCTGCGGGCAATTGCATCAGGACCAGTTCGGTGTAACCGCTTACGGCGGAAAGGATATTGTTGAAGTCGTGGGCGATCCCGCCGGCCAGCGTTCCGATGGCTTCCATTTTCTGCGCTTGACGGAGTTGCCCTTCCAATCGTCGTTTGCTTTTTTCGGCGGCCTTTTCGGCGCTTAAGTCCTGGATGTGCAGAATAAAGTGGAGCGGCAGCCCTGAAGCATCCCTCATCAGTGAACCATTGATGCGTGTGGGTATGGGTTTCCCGCTTTTGTGGACAAAGTCCTTTTCCAGTTGGAGAAAAGAGGTGTCGTCCGCCATCATTGCAGCGAAAGTTTCGTCAAGATCCTTGTGATCGCTGAGTGACAGGACATCCGCCAAGGGACGATCGACAAGCTCTTCTTCCGTGTATCCAAGCAGGAGCTGCAAATAGTGGTTGGAAGTTTTGATCCGTTGATCAGAATTCACCAAAACGATACCGGTTGCGGCATGATCAAAGGCTTGCCGGAAACGCGCCTCGCTTTCTTCGAGTTTGTGAAAAGCGAGGATACTATGGGTGGCCACGGCAGTCTGGGCGGCAATGCTCGTTATCAGATCCCGGTCGCTGTCGGTCAGCGGCTGGCCACCTTGGGTCTTCCCGACAGCCAGAACGCCCATATGGCGTGTTTCGAACGTCAGTGGCACCCAAAAAAGCGATTGGCAATTGATCTGCTTGAAAAAATCCATGCCGGATGGTGGCAGATGGGTGACGAGTTCTTGGATATCATTTGTAAAAAGGGCGCTGCGATGGGAGGCGGCATGGGCCAGCAGGGATTTTAGCTGCGCGTTACCGTTCAAAATGACGACCTCCCGCTCTTTTGCCTTTGATTTTTCTGCAAAGCCGAAACCGGCTATCACATCTTCACCGGTCCATAAGTCCCCTCGGATCATCATCAGCCCCCAATCGAAGTGCAGCCTGTCGGCCATGATGCGGAGCTCCGAAACCACTAGATCGACAACTTCCGGTCGTGAGGTCACCAATTGACCCATTTCCGCCATGACCGACAGCTCGCCGAAGGTGCGGGCCAAACGACGGGTCATCAGATTAAAAGAGGTGGCCAGATCCTCGAATTCGTCTCCGCTTTGAAGCGTGATGGTGCGGCTGAAATCACCACCTTGGATGCATCGGGTCCCCTCCTGGAGTTTCTCCAACGGGATCAGGCTTCTGCGGATAAAGCGGATGCTTACCAAGAGGATGATCCAAAATCCCACCAACAGCGATAGCGGAACATCGAACTTGAAGTTCTGCAAAGCGGATAGGGTATCTTCCTGTGACTGACTGAGGACAATGGTCCAGGTGTCGGCACTGAAACGTGACTTCAGGAACAGGTCCCAATAGGAGCCCAGATAGGCCTGACGATCATCCCGCCATGTGAAATAATGCGACGATGCGTTGCGATGGGGCAGGGTGGCGCGGTAGATTAATTCTGTTGACCTTGGGATGGAACTGACCAAAAGATTGCCTGCTTGATTAATGATGGCCAACTCGGTGAAGGGTGGAAGATTGTACTGCTGGCCGATGCCCCATAGGAAATGGGTGTCAATTTCGCCGATGAGAATACCTTCTATATGCCGGTGGATAGCCGTCTGGGTGCTGATGAAAACACGGGCCGGACCCCCATCCTGGAGTAGGCTAAGGATACGGCTTCGACCGGTAGGGTGCTTTGCTGTTAAGGATATCGGTAACTCTGTCAAATCTTTTATTTCTCCCCGCATGGGGATGGTTTGCCCGTCGGAGGCAACAAACGCCAGGGCGAGAAAACGGGAAGACATGGGGCTATCTGACCTTTACTTCTCGTCCGGCCGGCGTACCCCCTTTTGTTTCCTGCAGGATATAGGTCATCAGGCGTAGTTCATTGTCCAACAGTTCAAGGCGCTCATAGATGGACATGCCGATGGACTTGGTCATTTGGCGTAGTCGGGCTGCCGCCTGGTCCTTGAGCTCACGATTTACCTGGAAAAAAGAAAGTGCCGACAGGATAATGATGGGAAGAAAAGAGCAGAAGCGAACATCCAGAAGATGCGCTTGCCGATGCGACTTTGGAAAACAGCGAGATGGATGCGCGGTGCCTTCATGGCTTGGCCGTCTCCCGAGTAGAAGCGGTCGCTTGACGGTCGCTTTCCCGAAACCAAATGACGTTCTTTGGGTGGTTAAGCTGAATGCGGGGTCCTTCATCGGTAGTGATGAAATCAAAGGTAAGGCTCTGCAAGGCCTCTCCGGCCTGCTCATCCGGTCGATAATAGAGCGTGTAACGTTCATGCGGGCCATTCGGCTTCATGTCCACACGCCGAAAGAAAAAAATCTGCAGGCGCTGCTTTCCCTGCCCGATGGCAAATAAGGCTTCGCTGATGTCCAGATAGCGATCGGCGTAGCGTGGGTCGGTGGTTTTCCAGAGGCCCCATACTTTTTCAGGCATAAAGGTCGGCTGATCGGGCCAGTAGAATAGTAGAGCCAAAGCCGAAAACGCCAGGATCGTTTTTATCCATTTCATTTTGCACGGCATCTGCGGCCGGTCCTTCCGTCAGAATTCAGACACCAGGCCCACATAACCGCCATCATTGGCACGGACAATATCATCCTGACTGGCCTTGGCCGTAAACGGCGAGACGCTGGTCCGATCCCGCCCCATGCTGTAGAGATCGTAGTCGGAGTTGACCGGCACCAGAAAGCGGTCTTTGCGAAGTTTGCCTTTGGGGGTGCCTGCCACCCGCACATACTGGTAAGGCGTACCCCAAGGATCCAGATGGCCGCCCATGCCGATTTCCGCCAGAGATACCGGCAGGCGGTCGTTGTCGACGGTGAAATTGGCAATCATTTTTTCCATATTGCGAATGTCGCTGATGGCCTGGACGTTTTTGGCTTTCTCCCGATACGCGATGTAATTGGGGATGGCGATGGCCGTCAAGGTGCCGATGAGGGCTATGACAATCATTACTTCAACAAGGGAAAACCCACCCCGGTCAGAGGGCAGGGTCTCTCTCAGACTTGGGGCTGCATTCGCCATTATGCTGAGATGCCTATTAAATTGTGTCCTGATGTGCCAAATGTGGGCGATGGCGCCTGCGCCTTCTTTAAACGCCATGCCGGCTTATGCACGGTTATCGGTCAAATGAGAAATTACTTGAAGAATTTTAAACAAATTCAGAGAATAAGGTTGATAGAGAAGGATGCGGAACTCATGGAAGGAAGAACGCAGCGGGGTTCACGCTGCATACCGCTCGGACTTCACCCATACGGACCAGAAACGGCCGCCTTAAAAGGGGGAGATGTGACCGGCTATTCAGACGATAGGGACCGTGTCTTCAGCCCGTCTATACCGCGATTCGCCGGTGTTTTCCCTGGCCGCGCCGGGTTTCTGGTGATGATCGGATTATTGATCCTGGCGGGCTGCGCCACCACGCCGCGCGATGCGGCGGAGGGTGAAAGGGCCGAAATTGGATTTGCCAGTTACTATGCCGATCGCTTTCAAGGGCGTCGAACGGCCAGCGGCGAACGCTATGATCGACATGCTTATACGGCGGCCCACCGACGACTGCGGTTTGGAACCCGGGTCCAGGTGACGTGTCTCGACAACGGACGATCGGTAACGGTCCGGATCAATGATCGCGGGCCTTTTGTGAACGGCCGGATCATCGATCTGTCCCACGCCGCCGCCGAGGCTATCGGGATGCTGCAGGCGGGAGTTGTCAAAGTGCGCATCGTGCCGGTGGAGTGATGCCGCGACTTCAGGGACGCGGGACAATCGACGGAGCTGCCGCCCCTGTTGCGGAAAGGAAGTACAGGGCGGTTCTGTGGATTGCCGTGACAACCATTTTCCCAAAGCGATCACCGATGGCATCCATGATTGTCAAACGCCATACAATCATGTAGGATCCGTCGCCAATTCCTAAAGGCCGGTTTCTGCCAATGTCGTCCCACGCTCAGACGGATATATTTTTAAATGACATTTATGCGATAATCAGCGAAATAATGTGACAAATTTGTCGTTTTAATTTCGAATACGGAAGACTATACCACCTGGGTAAGCCGGGCAGATCGTTTAAATTTTATAGCGCTATCAGATAGTTGTAAAATAAATGGGCAAGAGCGTATTTTTCGGCACAGCCCCTGCTACAGCATGCCGTCATATGGCCCGGCTATCTGCATGAAGGTGACTCCCAGTCGTCCCCAACCTGTTGTCTTGAATCGGAAGGAAATGTTGAAATGGAACTGAAAGGTAACTGGAACTACCCTACCGCTATTCGTTTCGGTGCCGGACGTATCTCTGAATTGCCGAATGCCTGTCGGGAACTGGGAATGAAGCGCCCGCTTCTCGTGACGGACCCGGGCCTGGCAGCCCTGCCCATGATCGCAAAAACGCTTGCCCGTTGCAGCGATGAGGGCTTGGGGTGCGAATTGTTTGCCGATGTTCAGGGCAATCCGGTGGAGGCCAATGTCAATGCCGGAGTGGCGGCTTTCCGGGCCGGCCGGCACGACGGGGTCATTGCCTTCGGCGGTGGAAGTGCCCTGGACGTGGGTAAAGCCGTGGGGCTGATGGTGGGTCAATCCCGCCCCATCTGGGATTTTGAAGACCGTGAAGACTGGTATACGCGTGTCAATGTGGACGGCATGGCGCCGGTCGTGGCGGTTCCGACGACCTCCGGCACGGGCTCTGAGGTCGGGCGCGCGTCCGTTATTACCGACGAGCGGGATCATACTAAAAAAATCATTTTTCACGCGCGCATGCTCCCTTCGCTGGTCATCGCCGACCCGGAGTTGACCCTGGGGTTGCCGCCTCACATTACCGCCGCGGTGGGCATGGACGCCCTGTCCCACAACCTGGAAGCCTTCTGCAGTCCCTTTTACCATCCCATGGCCCAAGGAATCGCCCTGGAAGGAATGCGGCTGATAAGAGAGTGGCTGCCCACGGCCTGCCGTGAGGGCGATAACGTGACCGCCCGTGCCCACATGATGGTGGCCTCTACCATGGGCGCGGCGGCTTTCCAAAAGGGGCTGGGCGCCATGCATGCGTTGAGCCACCCCTGCGGCGCCGTTCTGAATACCCATCACGGCCTGACCAACGCGGTCGTCATGCCCTATGTGCTGGCCTTCAACCGCTCGGTCATCGAAGAGAAGATGACCGCCCTGGGCCGCTATCTGGGGCTGCTCGACCCATCCTTCCAGTCGGTGCTCGAATGGATCCTGGCCCTGCGGGAAGAGATCGGCATCCCCTCCAATCTGGGCGTCTTAGGCGTCACCGAAGAGCAGATCGATCAGTTGGCGGCCATGGCCGTGGTGGATCCTTCGGCTGGCAGCAACCCGATTCCCCTTACGCTGGAGAATCTGACCGTTCTCTTCCGGAACGCCCTTCAGGGCCGGATCGATTGATGGGGAAGGCTTCTTCCAAAACATCGGCCGCACCGGGCGCAACAAGGACCCCACCGATCATCGGGTTGAGCACTTACGGCTTCGCCCACAGCGAGGGCTTCACCATCCCGGCCGAATATGTCCAGTCCATTCTGCGGGCCGGGGGCCTGCCGCTGCTGCTGCCGACCGCCGCCGTGGATCCGGTGGACCCTTGGCCCGAGAGGATCCAGGGACTGGTTCTGATTGGCGGCGGCGATATCGATCCGGCGCGTTACGGCGCCGCTTTCCATGAAACGATCTACAATCTGGACGAAGACCGCGATGCCTGCGAACTGGCCTTGACCAAGCGCGCGCTGGAGCGACAAATGCCGACGTTGGCCATCTGCCGGGGCATGCAGGTGGTCAACGTAGTGCTGGGCGGAACCCTGCACCGCCACTTGCCGGATGTATTCGGTGACAGGGTGGCCCACCGCCTGCCTCCCCGGGAGACCGCGCGACACCCGGTGGATATCGCGGCCGATGCCCACATTGTTCAGGCCCTGGGGACCCCCCGGGTCATGACGGTTTCCTGGCACCACCAGGCGGTGGCGCGTCTGGGAGAAGGCCTGCGGCCGGTGGCCTGGGCCGAAGACGGGGTGGTCGAGGCCGTGGAGTTGGACGGAAACCCGGCTCTACTCGCAGTACAATGGCATCCGGAGCTTTCCGCGGCGGAAGACCCCGCCCAGCAGGGTCTCTTCGACCGTCTGGTAACGCTGGCCGCCGGCGCGCCGTAACGCCGCCAGGCGGCTTTTTTGCATCCACACAGCCATATCGGTAATTGTGCATATGAGGGAAGACGACATGTACGGTTTCATGGGGAAAATCCTTACCATTGATCTCAGTTCGCAAACTTCGGCGATCGTCGAGAAGGACCAGGCCTTTTGCAAAACCTATTTGGGGGGTGCGTTTATGGCGGCCAAACTGTTTGAGGAGGCTGTCCAAGGCACCGACCCGCCGACAGCGTTCGCCGCCGCCACCCCGCTGGTTTTTGCCACAGGACCGTTGGCAGGCGCCCGGATTTGCGGATCCACCCGCGTCAATGTGGTCTCCCTGTCACCGGAGACGACGGGCATTTTCACCTCCCAGGCGGGCGGTGAGTTCGGGCCGGACATCAAGCGCGCCGGATATGACGCACTGGTGATAACGGGTGCCTCCGCGGCACCGATCTTCCTCGATATCACCAACGACCAGGTTGTCTTCCAGGATGCCGCCGCCCTGTGGGGTCTGGACCGGCGGCAGACCTACGAACGGTTAAGAACCTGGCGGGAGAAAAAGATTTCCATCGCCACCATCGGGCCGGCGGGCGAAAACCGAGTCCGGCACGCCAACATCATGTTCGAGCCGGATCATTACGCCGGACGCGGCGGCCTGGGGGCGGTCATGGGGGCCAAAAACCTCAAGGCCATCTGCATCGGCGGCAACCGGCAGGTGGTCTTCCGGGACGAGGGTACCGTGAAAGCCGTCAACAAGGCCGGCGCGACGACCTTCACACAGGCGTTTGCGAAGAACCCCAACGGGTTCCTGGGGGTATTGCGGACCTACGGCACCTTCGGCCTATTGATGCTCAACCAGGATGTGGGCAATCTGCCGGTCAACAATTTCAATCGGGCCCAAATGGACGATGAAGATTTCCAATCCGCCATTAGCCACGCCCGGATCGGCCAAACCGTGGTCGGCCGCCGCAATCCCTGCAAGGGATGCTACCTGGGGTGTAAAAAGAAGTCGACCGTCGATGCCGATCACACGGCCCTGGCCGAATACGAGAGCATGGCCCTGCTGGGCCCCAACCTGGGGCTCAAGGATCTGACACCGGCCATGGAGGCCAGTGAGCTGTGCAATCGGCTCGGCATGGACACGATTTCCACCGGTGCGCTCATCGCTTTTGTGATGGACAGCTTTGAAAACGGTGACCTGGACGAAGACCGTTTGGGGTTTTCCATCCGCTTCGGGGAGGGGGACAAGATCGGCGAGCTGGTCCGGATGATCGCCCATCGTGAGGGGAAACTGGGCGACCTGCTGGCCGACGGGGTCTCGGCCTGTCGGCGGACGATGGGGAAAGCCGTCGAACGGCATCTGCGGTTCGCCCGCGGCATGGGGCTGCCCGCCCATCTGCCCCGGGTCAAGCCCGGCATCGGATTCGGCTACCTGCACGGCCCCAACCCGGGGGACCACATGAAAGCCGAGCACGACTGGATCGCTTCCAGCCCCGGGGACCTGAAAGCCTTCCATATTTCCGAAACGTCGGATGCCTTCGCGCTGGACCGGGTCAAAGTGGACGTCTACCGCGCCACCCAGATCTACTATGCGGCCATGGATAGTCTGAGTCTGTGTATGTTTATCTTCGGCCCCGGCAATATTTTGGGCTATGAGGATATCGTTAACATGGTGAACGCCGCCACCGGATTCGCTCATTATACCTTCGATGATCACGCTGTGGAATTGGTATGGGCTGAACGAAATCTGGGAAGAAGCCTACAGTAAAATTAAGAATGTCACCTGGCTGAGCATAGGCGCCTGGGACCCGTGCAACTTCGCCACGGTCAAACCCATCCGCCATCTGGAAGACCTCAAGGGGCTTCGATCTACATGTTCCCACGGGCGGCCGCTTCATGCAGATCGGCGAACGCGCCATCCAACTGCAACGCAAACTGTACATCGCCTTCGGTGGTGACGATGATGCCTTGCCGCCCTTCATGGAAGCGGAAATATCCCGACGGCGGCCGAGCACCAAAGGCAACAAAATCAATCGCATCTCGGGGCCTGGGCGGGATCTGATTTTGCCAACACCAACTCCAGGGAGAAAGTGCCGATCACCGAAGACTTTGCGGCTGCCCGGGAGCACTACTACAGGCTCTGGGGATGGAGAGGCCGAAGACCGACCAAGCAAAGGAATATCGATTCCCAAGAGGAGTGGAAGGTTGTGGAAGACGCCGCCCTCAAATACTGGGATGAAATTGCGGCCAAGAATCCCACGAATGCCAAGGTGGTCGAGATCTCAAAAATTACGCCACGACAATGGAGGCCGCCGGCCCGCCTACGTTATTGACTTTGGGGTGTGAATTACTGTTGAGATGGTTGTTACGGCCGACAGGCAGCCCGACGGAAAAGACAAATTTCATTAGGAACCGGTTGATAGAACAGGGGGCTAGCGTAGTGTCGTGCGTGTGACGGTACAAGGTGGTGGCAGTTTTCGATGTTTTGTTTTCTATGATGGCTTTTCTCTTTGATTTCCGGTTTTTGACAAGCCATATTTGGGTGTGGAGATGGCCAGTTCAATGGCGGCTTACTATGCTGGGAGGCGGCTACTCATGATTCTGAGGGGACGTCGCTGGTCTACGGGTGGCGCGGCGCAGGCGATCATGGATATCATTACAACGCCGTTTATGATTTTTTACCTGATATTTCTTCTTTACGGCGGTTATCCAGTATTGAATACGCCCTCACCTACGGGCAAAGAACTACACCCGTGGGCACCGCCCCTGGCACCGATCAAGATCATCATGACTTGGGTATTTTGCTGATGCTGCTGCAAGCATCGCCACTTTCTTCAAAGACATCTGGCAAGGCCGAAGGGGAGACGATCTCGATATGAGTTATGAACTGATAGCTCGTTCTGATTTTCTCCTCGATGCTGCTGATGCTGCTCACCGGGCAGCGGGTTTTTGCGGCCATCGGAGGTGTGGCCACTCTTTTGCGCTGATGCTGTGGGGGAGGGGGCGCTGAATGCCGCTTCAACGCAGCTTTGTTCTGTTGAACTGGTACCGCTGCTGACCTGCCGCTGTTTATTTACATGGGTACATGTTTTCCGAGTCGGGTATTGCCAGCGATCTCTACCACATGTTCACGTCTGGATGGGGCCCATCAACGGAGGCCTGGCCATCGGACATGGGCCTGATGGTCGCGGTTCGGCCATGAACGGGTTGAGCGTGGCCGGCATGGCCATCGGCGCAGCATCGCTATGCCGGAAATGCTCAAGCGCAATACGACAAGGTCATGGTCACGGCGTCATCCAGGCGGGCAGTTCCCTGGGCATCATGGTCCCGCCCAGCGTGGTGCTGGTGTCTATGGCATGATCGCCCGGCAGCTGGTCGGCCAGCTTGGATGGCCGGCGTATTTCCGGGGCTCTGCTGGCGGCGCTGTTTATCGCCTACATCGCCATCCGATGCAAACTGCAGCCGGAACTGGGACCGGCGCTGACGGCTGGAAGAGCGGCGGCAGATCACGTTGGGGCAGAAATTCGACTGCTCAGAGCCGGGATTCTGCCCTGGTCATTATTTTTTCCATGACCGGGCTGTTCCTGATGGGCGTACCAGCCTCGGTGGAGTGCTCGGCGGCCGGCGCCGCCGCAACCACGCTCTGCCGCGCGAAAGGCCGGAGTGGAAGGTGTACATGGAACAATCCCAACAACTGAGCGTCAGCTGCATGTTCATGTGGGTGATTCTGGCGGCGCTGTGTTTCGGCGCCGTCTTTGACGGTCTGGGGGCGGTGCACGCGATCAAGTCTCTGTTCATCGAGCGGTGGCGACTCAGCCCGTGGGGCGTCACTGGTGATGATGCAGCTTTCCTATATCCTGATGGGCATGTTTCTGGACGATACGGCTATGCTCATTATCGTGGCGCCGCCTATACGTTCCCCTGATTATCAGCCTGGGGTACAACCCGATCTGGTACGGTGTACTTTACACCATCACCTGCCAAATTGCGTATATGACGCCGCCCTTCGGCTACAATCTCTTCTGATGAAGGCCATGGCGCCCAAGGAGGTCTCCTGGGGGACATCTACCGCTCCATCGTACCTTTCGTGCTGGTCATGATCCTCGGGCTGGTTATTGTCATGCTGTTTCCCGAAATGCCCTGTGGCTGCCCAACGCCTATTTCGGAAGGTAAGACCTGTTCGCTGTTCTTCGTTTAGCCCCAATCGTGCGATCATGCGGCCGGTGTTACGACGGCCGCATGCTTCGGTTCTGAGGTTGACCTTAATCTTCCAGGCATCTATTCCGGCTTTACCTTTTATTTCCAGTTTGGTGATAGAAAGGGCTGCCCCCTCAAAAGAGTTGAGGGGGCAGCCGACCGCCTCGAGGGCATCGGCAATGGAGCGAAGCAAGCAGGTTGCGACAGGGGAATCGTCGTGCCGCTCAGGAGTCGTTTCGCAGAGCAGCTGTCCGGTATGCTATCCATCGTGAAGAAGAACCGAAATAGGACGAATGGTCGGCCTTCAATGCACCAGGAGACTGAAGGCCAGATAAATCGTGTAGCTCAGATAGCCGGCCAGAAGAAGCAAGCCTTCGACCCGGTTGATGCGGCCCGGTCCGCGGAAGCCGAAGCCGATGACGAAGAGGGAAGCGGTGAAGATCGCCATGACCGGCATATCACGCGTAAGCACATCCGGACCGATCGCCATGGGGTGAATCGCCCCGGCAATACCGACGACAGCCAGCGTGTTGAAGAGATTGGAGCCAAGAACATTGCCTAAAGCAAGGTCACATTGTCCCCTGCGGACGGCGATCATGGATGATGCCAGCTCTGGCAGTGAAGTGCCTATGGCCACGATGGTAAGGCCGATGATCAGATCGCTTACGCCCAGTCGCCGGGCAATATCGACAGCGCCCCACACCAGGAGGCGCGAGCTGGCCGTCAAGAGAAGTAAGCCGACGATTAGCCGGAGGATGGCGTGGCCCCGTGACATGATTCGCGTTTCGAGCTCTGCTTCGATATCCGTTCTCAGCGCATCGGGTTTTTCCCGCATCCCCTGCCGAATGGTCCAAGCCATCAGAGCTGTAAAGGTTCCCAGCAGCACAAGGGCTTCAAACCGTGTCAGAACGCCGTCCCATATCTGGAAGGCCCCTAATGCGGTGACGGCCGTGAGAATAGGCAACTCCCTGCGCAGGATCCTTGAATGGACGGTGATGGGGTGGACCAGAGCTGCCAGCCCCAGGACCAAACCAATGTTTGCGATATTGGAGCCATAGGCATTGCCCAGGGCGATGCCCGGATTGCCCTGCAGCGCGGCAATGGCCGAAACCACCATTTCAGGAGCCGAGGTGCCGAAGCCCACGATCACCATTCCAATCAACAGAGGCGGCATGCCCAGGTGGCGGGCCGTGACCGCCGCCCCTTCCACGAACCGATCGGCGCCCCAGACCAGAAGCGGCAGACCCGCGGCCACAGCCAGAATAGCAAGTATCATGAGAGTTCCCTATCGGATCGTGCCGTCAATGCATTCAGACCTCGGGAGTCGCCCTGGGGAAACGCTTCTCACGGACTTCCCTACAGAATCGGCCTTCTTCTGCCGAGCGGAGAAATCCCCTGAGTTTGCCATAGAGGGAGCAGGACGGCATTTATAGCAAAACCGCACACCGGTGAAAAGATATGCTTCAGGGGGGGTGTCCTTGGCTGCGCTGAAGCCGTTCGATGACCTGCGCCGGTGTTTCCCTTCTGAGCAGCCATTTGAACTGCGCCCGATAAATGGCCACAGCGCTGAAGCCCAGGGCTTCCACATCGTAAACCCGCCATCTTCCGATCCGGCGGATCATTTTGACCTCGACCGGAATGGCCCTCCCCCGATGCAAAACCCGCACTTCCACGCGGGCTCTCGAATTCGAAAGCCGTATCTGACGGACGTATTCGATTTGTTCGCCGTTGTAACGATCAAGGAGAATCGGCAAATAGGTGCGTTGAAGAAATGCTCTAAACGCCTGGACAAATGCAGTCTGTTGGGCTGTTGTGAAATCTCCCCAATAGGAGGACAGCACCATGCGCGACATCGTGGGGAAGTCGAAGAGAGTCATCGTAAGCTCCCGGATGTGCGCTTCCTGAGCGGCGCGGCCATCGACGCCGCGATAGGTTTCATCGTCGAGAAAGGCCAGGCCCTGGCGCACCCCCTCCCGCAGCACCTCCATGGGCTGCCTGTCGTCGTCGGCCGCCGCCAGAGAAACGAGCGCGAGCACCGTAACGGTCACAATCATTCGGCTAAAAACAATAGGGTTGTTCATGGCAATGGGGCTTTTTAAAAAATCCGGTATATGGCAATCAGGCCCTGAAAGTCCCCTCGACGCAGACTGTGTTCGGGTGCCGCGCGCCAAACCTGCGACGCTTCCAGTTTGAAAGCGCCGAACCCGGGTCTGGCCGCAGCGGCGTCCCAAAACGCCCATCATGCTTCAATGGCGGCAACTTTTAAGACATTGCCGTGGTGCTCCGATACACGAGCAAGGATAGGCATTGGGGGAAGCATATTCAAATCGGATCGACATCCGGGCGGCCCCAATCGTCCCTTCCGATAAAAGAAAGGCTGGTTTTCATTGATTTCTCATATAATTTCGCATAGGCTCGCCAATGAATGGCTCGCAATGATTATTCATCTTTTAACCCGGCAAAGGAGGTCTTGTGACAAAAGCTGATTTGATCGAGAAAATGGCAAAGGACTCAGGTATCACTAAAGTCGCGGCCAAAGCGGCCTTGGAATCGTTTTTAGACGGTGTCAAGGGCGGTCTGAAAAAGCGCAACAGCAAAGTGACGATTGTCGGATTCGGCACCTTCCGCAATGTCTACCGGAAGACCCGCATGGGACGCAACCCCCAGACCGGAGAGAAGATCAAGATCAAGGGCAAAAACGCTGTGACGTTCAAGGCTGGAAAAAACCTGGTATAACGCACCGCCCCGAATTTCCTTTTTCCCGCAAAGAAAAGAGTGGCTCACCTCTGCCGAGCCACTCTTTCTTTTTAGGGGTGGCGGACGATGTGAAGATTGGCCTGCCGTGATGGTGGGGCGGAACTCGATCCGGATGTAAAAATCGAGTGGACCCGGACGCCATCCGGGACCAACTCCATAGGCATACGGGCGGTAATTCGGCGCTCATACCCACCATTGGCTATATGAGCGGGCAGGGAGCCGTCTTTCAGGGATGGCGTAAAATGGAGCGGTTTTTGACTGACACAATTTGTCAGTGATATTGACGCAAAACGTCAATCTTGTGGACCACTAGATTGTCTGCCTTACCGAAATAATTGTATTTATTTGGATAATAGAGAGCCTTTCAGATGGCATCTTTTTTGCTGCGGTAGGTCCGCCAATGCATTTTCCCCACTCATCCTGTCAACGGCGAATACGCGCTGACAGGCGGCATACGCGGCAATCCTTTTTGTGTTCATGATGTTGCTGTTGCCCCGCGCGGCGGGAAGATATTCTCCTGTCGGTAGGTTTGCTTCAGATGGCTTGAGCGGGATCGGGTTTCGAAACAATTTGAGGCAGGGATGTCAGTATGAGCGATTTGTCGCGCAATATATCAGCTAAAACTTTTCGTAGGACGGGCGCCACCTTGCAGGGGCAAATTTCCATGAGCGGCAAGATGCTGGAGGTGCTCATGGCGCTTGACGGACGAACGGCTCTTGGCGAAGTCGCGCGGGAATTGGATCTCAGCATATCCGATATACGGCCGCATTTGCAGAAGTTGATAGAATACGGCCTCATCGAGGAAGTCAAAGAAGCCGTTGCCGTTCTGGACCCAGGGTTTTACGGATACCTGTCCGGGCATCTTTCAAGAATTGCCGGGCCCATCGCCGGCGTCATGGTTGAAGATGCGGTGCTCGAAATCGGCAATGGGTCCACCGACGTGCCCAAGAATCGCGCCGGCGAATTGATTGAACTTGTGGGACGCCAGATACCGGATGAGGGGCAACGCGTGGATTTCATAAAAAAGATGCTGCTAAAATTGCGGGAATTGTAAAACGATCGGTGAAGGGAGATAAACCACATGATTATCCTCTGCGAAGAGTGCGGGAAAAAATACAAGATCGACGATAAAAAACTGGTCAAAGACAGAACGCTCTTCAACTGTCCGAATTGCAAAAGTACAATTGAGGTGCTCAAACCGAAGCAGGGGGTTGAAGCGATCGATCCCGAGCCGACCTCCATGTCTATGGGCCATAGTGCTGCTTCGGGCTCGTTCCAGACCGTTGGGAAAGCTGAAAGCGAGCTGCCGCCGCAACGGCCCCGGGCGGACTGGAAAGTCGATCAGACCGCTATCCCGAAGCCCCAAAAGTCAACCGGTTTGACGGTGGGACGAAAGCTTTTGTATGTGTTTTTGGCGTTTGTCCTGCTGACGGGGGCCATTCTCACCGTTATCTACATGAAATTTGTCCCTTCTCTGATGCAGGAGCAAGTCAATTTGCGGACCTACTCCATCTCCCAGTCGTTGGCCGCCGCCATTCAGCAGCCGCTCCTCATTAAAAACTACCTTCAGGTCAACAAGATGGCAGAGACCAATGCCAAATTGCCGGGGGTCGCCTACGTGTCGGTGTTGAACAAAAGGGGCATCGTGATTGCCGGCATCTTTGGGGATGAAAAGCGGTTTGATCCCAATTTCATTGCCCGGGTCAAGGCAAGTGGTTTCCCCAAGGAGATTTCCACCCAGAACAGGATTCCCAGCGGTAAAAAGGAAAGCGCCCTGGATTACAGCGTTGGCGGCCAGAAAATTCACGACGTGGCTGTGATGATCGGTGATACAGGCGGCGAGGCGCATGTCGGCCTGTTCACCGAAGATGTCGAAAAAGCCGTTCAGAAAAGCTTGATCCCCCTTCTGGTGTTTTTGGGCGTCATCGCCCTCCTGGGCGGCATCAGCCATTTGCTGGTCGCCCGAACGATATCGGTTCCGATCCGGGCGCTGACACGGGCCGCGGAAAAAATCAGTCTGGGCGAAATTGATTTGCCCATCGAAGTGAAAGGTGGTGGTGAAATCGGGGATCTGGCCGCTTCACTCGAACGCATGCGCTTTTCCATCAAAGCGGCCATGAATCGTCTGCGGCGCAATTAGACCATGCTACCCATTTCCCAATTGGAGAGATAACGATGCGCTTCATCTACGCCTTAATCTTCATTTTGCTGAGTTCATTGCCGACAAACCTGTGGGCCGCGGAGTCTTACAAGCTGTCCATGCTGCCGCGCTATTCCTCGGAGGAGATCAATAGGAGAATCAGTCCCCTGGCAGACTATTTGGCCCAAAAAACAGGAACTAAAATCGAAGCGGTCATCACCAGCGACTTCACCCAGTACGAAAAACAACTGAAAAGCGGTGCCATTGGGATGGGCTATGAAAATCCCTATATCTATACCCTGGTTTCGGGTACCCACGAAGCCCTGGCCATGGCCGTGAAGGGGAAGGACCGTGACAAATTCCGCGGCATCGTCATCGCCAGGAAAGACAGCGGCCTGACAAGCCTGGAGGATCTTCGCGGAAAGCTGATCTCGATTGTGGGGTACACTTCGGCGGGAGGATACCTCTCTCAGAAATTGTCCTTGATGGAAGCCGGCATCGATGTGAACAACGAGTGCACCATTTCCGAAGCCATCGACAACAAGCAGGAAAATGTAATCCTTGCCGTATATACGGGTGAGGCCGATGCTGGTTTTATCCGTGAATCCGCCTTGCATCAGGCCGACAGCTACATTTCGGCTGCACAAATCAAGATCGTCGGGGAATGTGCCTGGCTTCCCAACTGGGCCTTTTCGGTGAACAGAACTATGCCGGATAAAACCAAAAAGGATATCCAGGCGGCACTCCTGGCCCTGCAACCCGATCATCCTGTTTTGAAGGCCCTCAAAATAGACAGCTTCCAGTTGGCAGGGGACGGAGATTACGATCCTGTTCGACGTGCCTCGGGCGGCAATTAGACGGCTTTTCCCAACCATTGGTGAAACGAACATTCAGCAGATAGAGCGTACCATGAAGAGAATTGCGATCCTTATTCGGCTATCCCTTTGCCTCGTTTTCATTTCTCCGGCCCTCTGCGCCGCAGAGGACGTTTACGAATTCTCCATGCTGCCGCGGTATTTTCCCAAAAAAATCCAGAGTATGATCGATCCTTTGGCGGAATATCTCTCCGGTGAAATTGGTGTGCGGGTCACCCCGATCCTGACCAAGGATTTTACGGAGTACGAAAACCGCTTGAAGAGCGGTGAAATCGAAATCGGTTACGAGAATCCGCTGGTTTATACCAAGGTCTCCGAAAGCCATGAGGTTCTGGCGATGGCCGTCAAAGGGGCGGGGGGCGATCGATTCCGGGGCATTATCATCGCCCGTCCGGACGGTGAAATTCAGACCTTCAGTGATCTCAAGCATAAAACCATCATGATTGTGGGAATGACCTCGGCCGGCGGTTTCCTTTCACAGAAACTCACCTTGGCGGAAAACGGAATAGCCGTGGAAAGCGACTGTGACCTGGAGGTGGCCTCCGACAACAAACAGGAGAACGTTATTATCTCCGTCAGTATCGGCGATGTGGATGCGGGATTTATCAGGGAGTCGGCCCTGCATATCGCCGATCAATATATTCAGCCCGGTAGCGTCAAAGAGGTGGCCCCCTGCGCATGGCTGCCCAATTGGGCGCTTTCGGTCAATCGCAGCATGCCGTTGGCTCAAAAAGAGGCCATCAAAATGGCCATGATTGGGTTGAAAGAGAATTCTGCGGTCCTCAAAGCCATGGATGTGAGCGGTTTCAAACCTGCCATCGACAGCCAGTACGATGTGATACGAAAGGTTTTGGCAAACTAAATCTATTACCATGACAGCGTCCCAAACGCGATGAACCGCAATTGTTCCGGTTGCGGCCCGGGATATCCAGACAATGGATCGACTGCGTATGACCAAAGCCCTTGTGGCGTCATCAACGACCCTCGCAAGCCCATCGTGATGCCGCCTCCCGTCTGGTTGGCGGCTCTTTGGGGCTGACCACCTGACCCATATCCTGGACGCAGACCACACCCTTCATCGCGATTCGTGCGCTCTCGCGGTCCACTTCGACTCCCGCCATGAGATTCAACTGCAGTTCTCGGACATGGACGTTCGCTTTGGCGTCGTGCGTCCGCCAGGGCCCGACCGCAAAAGGATGCATACCGGCCCCCAAGTGACATCCCCCTTATATTTTCTCCCGGCAATAATATTTAAATATTAACTATTGAAGTTTATATAGTTTATAGTTAAATAGTCTGTCCAAAGAGGCAAAACACGATGAATTCATCCCTCAACACGGAAGGATCGATCCAGGAACTCGTAGGAAGCCTGCGTCATCTGGTGCGGGCGATTTACGTGGACTCGGCCAAGATGAGCCGTAAGCACGGGCTGACCAGTGCCCAGAGCAGTGTGGTGCGAACGCTTTTCAAAAACGGTCCCCTTTCATCGGCGGATTTGAGCCGCAGACTCTATGTCACACCTTCCAACATTACCGGCATTATCGACCGTCTGGATAAAAAAGGCCTGGTGGAGCGCATCCCTCAGGCCAAAGACCGGCGCGTGGTCCGGATTCAGTTGACCGCGCAGGGGCTTGCCCGCGCTGAGGAACTGCCGGACCCCATCGAAAAGAAACTCGTTGCCAGTCTTTCCCACATGCCCCACGCGCAAGTAAAAGCGTTGTGCGACCTGACACGCCATCTCCTCAATGCCATCGACGCCGATGCTGTTATCGATGCTCCTCCGGATTTTTTGGACCGGACCGCAGCTCCGCCTGATTTGTAGCGGCTGACGGGTAGAACGGCGGCCCACGGATACCTTCCCCGGCGTGACGGCCGCCGAGACGGTTGCGCCGTAATTGATCTGAAACCTTAAAAAGGAGGTTATGATGTCGACCCTTAAACAGCTTGAGACTCTTTTTTCGCAAGGCAGGATAACCCGCCGCGAATTCATTTCGCGTGCTGCGGCGCTGGGGCTTTCGGCCGCCATCGTTCCGGGCCTGTTTGCCATGCCGTCCAGGGCGGCGACCCCCCAAAAGGGCGGCCGTCTGCGGCTTGGTCTGGCCGGCGGCGCCACGACCGATTCCCTGGATCCGGCCACCATTACCGACATGATGATGCAGGTCGTCAACCAGGGGCAGATCCGCAACACCCTGGTGGAGATCGACCACGCGGGCAACCCCATTCCCGAACTGGCTGAAAGCTGGGAAGCCACCCCGGACGCCAAAAAGTGGGTGTTCAAGCTGCGCAAGGGGGTGACGTTTCACAATGGCAAGACCATGGACGCCGAGGATGTGGTCTACTCCATCAACCACCACCGCGGGGAGGATACCAAGTCCGCGGCCAAGGGCATCATCGAACCCATCGCGGATATCAAGGCGGACGGCAAGGACACGGTGATTTTCACTCTGACCGGCGGGAACGCGGATTTCCCCTACATTCTCAGCGACTACCATCTGACCATCTCCCCGGCCGGCAGCAATTTTTTGGACGGCATCGGCACCGGGGGCTACATCCTGAAAGCTTATGAGCCCGGCGTGCGATGCTTCGTGGTGCGCAATCCCAACTACTTCAAACCCGACCGGGCCCATTTCGACGAAGTGGAAACGCTGGGCATCGCCGACGTCAACGCCCGCACCAACGCCCTCAAGACGGGGCAGATCGACGTGATGAACCGCTGCGAGCTGAAGACCGTCCACCTCCTGAAACGGATGCCCGGCATTCAGGTCATGGAGCAGCACGGTTTCAAACACTACACCTTCGCCATGCGCTGCGATACGGCACCTTTCGACAACAACGACGTCCGGCTGGCGATGAAATACGCCATCGACCGGGAGCAGATGGTCAAAACCATCCTGCGGGGCTACGGCGCCGTGGGCAACGACCATCCCATCAGTCCGGCCAACCGCTACCATGCCGACGATCTGCCCCAGCGCACCTATGATCCGGACAAGGCCAAGTTCCACCTGAAAAAGGCCGGCCTGGAGAATACCGTATTCCAACTGCACGCCGCGGATGCCGCTTTCGAGGGAGCGCTCGACGCCGGGGTGCTTTATAAAGAGCAGGCGGCCAAGGCGGGCATCGACATCGAAGTGGTCCGGGAGCCCAACGACGGCTACTGGAGCAACGTCTGGATGAAAAAGCCCTGGTGCGCGGTTTTCTGGGGCGGGCGGCCCACCGAAGATATGATGTTCAGCACGGCCTATGCGGCGGACGCCTCCTGGAACGACACCTTCTGGAAGAACAAGCGCTTCAACGAGTTGCTGGTCGCGGCCCGCGCCGAATTGGATGAGACCAGGCGCAGAGCGATGTACAAGGAGATGCAGCAGATCGTGCGGGACGACGGCGGGGTCGTGGTCCCCATGTTCGCCGCCGATTTGTCCGCCGCCACGGACAAGGTCGAGCACGGTCCTCTGGCCGCCAACTGGGAACTGGACGGCTTCCGCTGTGCGGAACGCTGGTGGTTTAAAGCTTGATCTGAATCCTGCCGCCGCCGACCGCCGGGTTGGCGGCGGCGACAGCCTTTTACCCTGCGGTCGGCGGCCGGCGGCCGCGATGACAGGACAACCGGATGAACCCTCTTGTGACACTGCTGATCAAACGCCTTGCCATGGGCGTGGTGACGCTGCTGGTGATATCGATGCTCATTTTCATCGGGGTGGAAGCCCTGCCGGGCGACCTGGCGGAAGCCATTCTGGGCCAGAATGCCCTTCCCGAAACTGTGGCCAGCTTTCGCAAAGAGCTCAAACTCGATCTGCCGCCCCACATCCGCTACATTACCTGGCTGGAGGATTTCGTGCAGGGCGACTTCGGCAATTCACTGGCCAACGGACGGCCGATCGCGGATCTGATCGGATGGCGCTTTGCCAATACCCTTTTCCTGGCCGCCATGGCAGCCGTCATCGCCGTGCCGCTGGCGGTGGGGCTGGGGATTCTGGCCGCCCTCTACCGCAACACCCTGTTCGACCGTTTCATATCAATGGCGACCCTGAGTACGATTTCGTTTCCCGAGTTCTTCGTGGCCTATATCCTGATTGCACTGCTGTCGGTGCAGCTGGTGATTTTTCCCAGCATCTCCAACATCAACGACCAGATGACCTTCTGGCAGAAAGTTTACGCCACCATGCTGCCCTGCCTGACGCTCACCATGGTGGTGGTGGCCCACATGATGCGTCAGACCCGGGCCGCCATCATCAACATTCTCTCCAGCCCCTTCATCGAGATGGCCAATCTCAAAGGATTGCGGCGGGCCCGGATCGTGATCCTGCACGCCTTTCCCAACGCCCTCTCCCCGGTGATCAACGTCATCGCCCTCAACCTGGCCTATCTCGTGGTGGGGGTCGTGATCGTGGAGGTGGTGTTCGTCTACCCCGGGCTGGGGCAGCTGCTGGTGGATTCGGTATCCAAGCGGGACATTCCGGTGGTCCAGGCCAGCGGCCTCATTTTCGCCGGCACTTACGTGCTGCTCAATCTGCTGGCTGATGTGCTTTCGATTCTCAGCAACCCTCGGCTGCGCAACCCACGGTGAGGTTTTGATCGTTATGGCGGCATTGCGTTTCCTCAGACGAGCTCCGATCAGCGCCAAGGTCGGGATGGGCATGGTTCTGATCATGGTTTTGGCGGCTATTCTGGCCCCCGTGATCACCCCCTACAGTGAAACCGAGGTGGTGGGCGATGTGTGGGCGCCGGTCAGCGCCGCGCACTGGATCGGAACCGACAACCTGGGCCGTGATCTGCTGACCCGGCTGGTGTACGGGGCCCGCAACACCATTGCGCTGGCCTTCGCCATTACGGCGCTCTCCTTTCTCGTGGGAACGGTGTGGGGGTTTTGCGCTGCCACCCTCAAGGGGTGGGTGGACCAGATTCTTAGCCGCATCGTGGACATCCTGATGGCGTTCCCGACCTTGATTTTTGCGTTGATGGTGCTCTCCGTGGTGGGGACGTCGATCCCGGCCCTGATCGTCGTGATCGCGTTGCTGGACGCCACCCGGGTCTACCGGTTGTCCCGGGCGGTGGCCATGGATATCGAGGTCATGGAGTTTGTCGAAGCCGCCCGGCTGCGGGGCGAGGGCACCTGGTGGCTCATGCGCCATGAGATTCTGCCCAATGCCATGCCGCCTCTGGTGGCGGAATTCGGGCTGCGGTTCTGCTTCGTTTTTTTGTTCATCGCGGCCCTGAGTTTCCTCGGGCTGGGCATCCAGCCCCCTGCGGCGGACTGGGGCAGTATGGTGCGCGAGAATGCCGGGGCCATCACCTTCGGCATTTTCACGCCCCTGTGGCCGGCCGGGGCGATCGCTTTTTTGACCGTGGGCGTGAATCTGATCGTGGACTGGTTTTTACACATCGCCAGCGGCCTCGAAGACTAACGGACGGCTTCGTGAAACGCCCAATAGCGGCGTTGTGCGGCGGCCCTCGTCGCTGCGGCGTACTGACGTACGCCTCTCTCCTCGGCCCTTGCACGCCTTGATCTTGGCCGTTTCACGAAGCCGTCCCACAATCGAATCGATAAGGATGAACATCGATGTGGGAAGAGGTCATGGGTTACCGCCGGAGGCAGTTGGAACGCTGCAGGGATCGTCACGACAGCGCCTCTTACCTGTGACCGTAGCCCCAAAAGCCGAAGATGGAAGGGATGCAAACGATGTCGAAGGAACCGATTCTGGTCGTGAAAAAGCTGGTGATCGAAGGGCTCAGCGGGCACCGCTGGAAGCCCATCGTCAAGGGGGTCGACCTGACCCTGCAAAAGGGGCAGGTGCTGGGTCTGATCGGGGAATCCGGCGCCGGCAAATCAACCATCGGTCTTGCATCCATGGGTTACACGCGACAGGGCTGTCGGATTGCCTCAGGGTCGGTGATCTTCGACGACCAGGAGCTCGTGGGAGCTCCGGAAGCTGTACTGCGGCGTCTCAAAGGGGCGCGCATCGCCTATGTGGCACAGAGTGCGGCGGCCTCCTTCAATCCGGCCCACCGTCTTATCCGGCAATATAGCGAGGGGCCGGTTCAGCATGGACTGGCGACCCGCGAGGACGCCGAGCAGCACGCCGTAGCCCTCTACCGGCAGCTGCTGCTGCCCGATCCGGAGCGTATCGGCTACCGGTTTCCCCACCAGGTATCGGGCGGGCAGCTCCAGCGGGCCATGGTGGCCATGGCCATGAGCTGCCGGCCGGACATCATTGTCTTCGACGAACCGACCACCGCGTTGGACGTCACCACCCAAATCGAGGTGCTGGCCGCCATCAAAGAGGTGACGGAGTCCTTCGGCACGGCGGCGCTCTACATCACCCATGACCTGGCGGTCGTGGCGCAACTGGCCGACCGCATCATGGTGCTGAAACACGGCGAAACAGTGGAAGAAAACGAGGCCCGGGAGCTGCTGGCCAACCCCCGTGAAGCCTATACCCGCGATCTCCTGTCGGTGCGCAGCCTGGAGGAGGAGAAACGGGAAGTCCCCTACGAAAAGGACATCGTTTTAAAAGCGGAAAATGTCTCGGCCAGCTACACGGGCGGCCCACTGGTGCTCAAGAACATCAACCTCACCGTCAAGCGGGGGCGTACCATCGCACTGGTAGGGGAGTCGGGCAGCGGTAAAAGCACCCTGGCCCGGGTCGTCACCGGTCTTCTGCCGCCCGTCGAGGGCCGCATCCTGTTCAAAGGGGAAGAGCTTGCCGGCGCCCTTGCCGCACGGCAGAAGGAGAGCATGCGTCAGCTTCAGATGATCTACCAGATGCCGGACACGGCCCTCAATCCCCGGCAGAAAATCCGCAAGATTTTAGGGCGTCCGCTGCAATTCTATTTCGGACAGGATGCGGGGGCCCGCGAAAAGCGCGTGCGCGAGCTCCTAGACCAGATCGAACTGCCGGCCGAGTATATCAACCGCTATCCCACCGAGCTTTCCGGGGGGGAGAAGCAGCGCATCTGCATCGCCCGCGCGCTGGCGGCCGATCCGGAACTCATCATTTGCGACGAGGTCACCTCGGCCCTCGACCAGCTGGTGGCCGAAGGCATCCTGCGGCTGTTGCAGGAACTGCAGAACGAGCTCAAGGTGTCCTACCTTTTCATCACCCATGACCTGGCCACCGTGAAGGCCATCGCCGATGAGATCTTCGTCATGCTGCGGGGACGGGTGGTGGAAAAAGGCCGCAAGAAGGACGTGCTGGCTCCGCCCCACCACGAATACACCGAACGCCTGCTGGCGTCGGTGCCGGAAATGGACCCCGACTGGCTCGACAACCTACTGGAAGAGCGCGGTTGACATTCGGATTCGCCCACATTGTACGATCAATCGCGAAGATTCGCGGCATTGATGATCGCCGGAACACCGCCCTGGGGGGGGCGGCGCATCCCCATAACGGATCGTGTGTCCCGCGCCGTGGGATTTGCCCGCCATTGCCGCACCTTCGTTCTGAATTTTCCTCGCAAGCCGCTTGCATCCCATCTGTAAAGCCTTAGGTTCGAGTGTCGCCGCCCGTCGTGCGTCCGTCCCTGCGGTGGGTACGCCCGGAGCGTGCGTCTACTTAAAGTTCGTATGCGTTAGCGTCAGGAGGAATGCCATGAATACCGATCCTTGCCGCATCTCCGCGGATGAGAAACAGCGGATGATCGCCAGCGCCGCCTATTTGCGGGCGGTCAGAACGGGCTTGGGCCGTACGGACCCTGTGCAGGACTGGCTGGCGGCCGAAGCCGAGGTCGAGAAAGCCCTTCAAAACGACTGCCGCCGGAGCTTGTCGTTCGCCAAAAAGATCCGGACCCGGCAAGCGGGACTGCTCGATGCCGTCACCGGCTGGATGTACCGGGTGACGACCCGCGACCGATCCGTATCACACCGCCGCATCGGATAGGGGCGGCACGAAGTGACGCCGCGTCAGCAGCAGAAACGGGAAAACGAAAGGCACCTGCCATGCAAAACGACCTTGCCGCGAAGCACTGCATTCCCTGCCGGGGCGGCGTTCCTCCCTTGAAGGGGGCGTCCCTGGGCGAATTGGGACACCGGATCGATGCCGAATGGCGTATCGTGGACGAACACCATCTGGAGCGGCGATACACGTTCAAGAATTTTCGCGAGGCCCTCGATTTTACCAACCGCGTGGGGGAACTGGCGGAAGAAGAAGGGCATCATCCGGACATCGCGCTGGGATGGGGAAGGGTCGATCTCAGGATCTGGACTCACACGATCGACGGCCTTACGGAAAGCGATTTCATTCTGGCCGCCAAAATCGACCGCCTTCCCAACCGTTAGAACACCACGCCGCAGGTCCCGATGCCCCTGGCGGCCGCAATGGGACGTTTCGGCCATCGCTTCCGGGCAATCCCAGCCGGTTTCCTGCCTCCGCATGATTGAAATACCCGATTTCCCTTATTTTACCTGCCGGACTTACCGACTTGCGATAGGGGGCAGTCTTCGGGAAGCACCGGGCCGCAACGCACAAACCGCGATCCCCGGCAGTGCTGCCGCCGGCCGTCAGATGACGATCATCGGCCGGTCCCTATGGGAAATCGATAGGCGTCGGTCTCGTGAATGGATCCCCGCACGATCATGATTCCCAGCGTCCCTCGGCTGTTCGCATCGCCCTGTTTCTCGACATTTTAATGGCGGGCGTGGGCACCGGCCTTGGAATCGGCAGGGGCGTTTGCCAACGAGGACAGTTGCTGCCGGCAGCAACGCTTGGCCATTTTAGGCCGCAGCGGCGTCAGAACAGAGGAGGAGTATCATGAAGGATCAAAAACAAGAGATCTTCGATCTCCTGTACGATATCGTTGGCGAAGGCGGATGCGCCGGCGCCTGCTCGGAAGCGGAGCTCTATCAGGAAGACGGCGAGTGGAAGCTTTTCTTGTGCGGCTTTATGGAACCCTGGCCTCTGGGGAAAACCATGGACGAGGTGGAGCGCAGCCTGCGGGAATATGCCGACCAGGGGTTCGGTCTGGGGGCCTGAAAGGGATTTCCGGAAGGGCTGACCCGCACCGTTTCAGTGATTCCGGCCGCCCCTGGTCGGATATCGCCGCGGTGTCGAACCGATGGGACCGAGGGGCAGATGAATGGCCCCCAAGTGGAAGGGATGGCCTTCGAAAGAAAGGCCGCCCCGGTGGTGAGCTTTCCGGTCGCCACGGTGTCCGCGACGGTGATGTTGATATCCATAGGGACCGTAAACATAGGTCCTGTCAGGCAGGACATAGCGGCAATCCATCGCCCCGTCGTCAACATGGGCTTCGACGGCGGCCAGAGGCTCCGCGGTCTGATCCAGGGTGGTCTGCGTTTCCTGTTCGACCGCCTCGATCCGGCGCTCCAGCTCCGCTTCGCGTTGGGCCAGCCGGGCCTCACGCTGGCGAATATTCGCATCCCTTTTCTTGCTATCCTGCCGTCCTTGCTGTTCCTGAATGAGACTGCCGGCGGCGTCATTAAGGGGCGGCTCTTCCGTGTGCAGGAGAACCTCGGCATGGGGGGGCGGATTCAGATTGGAGATGTGGCGTAGGCCGTCTTCATCCACCCAGACGTAGATATCGGCCCATGCTGCGGAGATCCAGACAACGCCCGCCAGTATACTGATCAAACCGATCGCTGCTCGCATGGGACCTTCCTTTCCACCGTCTCCCCCCCACCAAAGGTCGACTTTGGCACTGGCAGGGCTATATCGTGCTCTAATGAAAATCCTAACCATTGTGCAGCCCCCTGGCAATCACGGCCAGGGTCATACCGGACGCCTGCCGCGGGCAGGTCGTCACCGCATGAATTTTTTGTGTTCTTTATAATCTAATGACGAACGAAGCGGCAGGATGTCTACCCGGATGAGGGGCGGCCTTCTTCGGGCCGCCACAGAGGCATTTTCCCGCGTGACCCTCCCTTTGGTAGGGTGGCCGCGGTGCGATCGACTATTTTTCAGGACAGCGGTCCCTATTTTTCCGCGTTCCACCCGCTGTCCCGCCCCCTGAGATAAGCGACCAGGATACCGATTGCCGCCACCACGGCCCCGGCCAGCATGGCGCTCCGGAAGGCGGTCATGAACGCGGATTCCAAAGCGGGTGTGTAGCTTTTCAGATCGTGCCCGTTGTTGAGGTGGCGGAAGGTGTTGTTGAAGATCAGCCCGGCCGCGGCCACGCCGATGACCATGCCCAGGTTGCGCGCCGTGGCGACGGCTCCCGAGGCGATGCCCCGGTGCCGGGGCGGAACGGCGCTCATGGCGGCGGCGCTGTTGGGGGAGATGAAAACGGCGATGCCGATGCCGGCCAGGGCCAGCCGCCAGGCCATGTCCATGGTCGAGGAATCGGCGCTCAGGCGGGAGAGCATGAACAGGGCGACCGCCATCAGGGCCATCCCTGCGGTGCACAGCAGCCGTGAGCCCATCCGGTCCGAAAGCGCCCCGGCCACCGGGGCGCAGAAAAACAGGAAGACGAAGGGAATCATCATGGTGACGCCGACGTGGTTCATGGAGAAGGCCAGGGGATGCACCATGTAGAACGGCATCAGAAAGGTGATGAAAAACAGGCTGATGAACAGGATGACGGCCGCGATGACCGGCAGGACAAACAGCCGGATCCTGAGAAGGGAGGGGGTGAAAATGGGATGGGGGCTGCGGACTTCCACCCACGCCAGGCCGGCGGCGCTCGCGATACACAGGATCGCGGCCGTCCCCATCTTGAGCGAAGCCGCGCCCCACTCGTGAAAGTGGCTAAAGCCTCCGATAAAGGCGCTGAAACAGACCGCCAGCAGCAGGGCGCCGATCCAGTCCAGGGGTTCATGCTGCTTGGCGGCCGGCAGGGGAGGGAGGATCCGCAGGGCCGCGATGGTGACCACGACGCCGATGGGGACATTGATATAGAAGATGACCCGCCAGGAAAAATGCTCCAGGATCAGGCCGCCCAGGCCGGGACCCGTTGTCAGGCCGGCCGCCACTACCATGCCCACCACGCCCAGGGCGCGCCCCCTTTCGGAGATGGGGAAGGCATCCACCACCAGGGCCGGCGAACAGGCCATCAGCATGGCGGCGCCCACCCCCTGCAAGGTCCGTGCGGCAATGAGCGTCGACGCTCCCGCTGCCAGCCCGCACAGCAGCGACCCGCTGGAAAAGATGATGAAGCCGCCGCAGTACACCAGCCGCCGCCCCCGGATGTCGCTGAGCCGCCCGAAGGTCAGCAGCAGCGAGGAGACGGTCAGGAGGTAGATCATGGGCACCCATTCGATCACCGTAAGCGCAACCTGAAAGTCGTCCATGATGGCGGGCAGGGCGATATTGACGATGCTCGAGTCCAGGGTGGACATGAACACCCCGGCGGCCACCAGGGAGAAGACCAGCCATTTGCGCGGATATTCGGTCGTCGTGGCTCAGGGGGCGATCGGTTGTTTTGCGGGGTTCGGAAGTGTCGTCCACTGTGCATCCGTCCAGCATTTTACAAGGTTCGTGCGAATGGAAAATGGGTTGGCGCCTGCCATATGGGTGTCGGCCCTCAACTTAGACGGCCTGGCGGAAGGGCCGCCGTCGCACCACCTTTCGATGCGCCGCCCAGCGCAGTGCTTGCATGCTTGCAAAGGTCGCTCCGCCGGATAGGGAACGTCATGAAGCGCACCGGAAGCCCTCTCTTATTACACACCTTCCTCGTGGAATGACAAGGACGCTTTGGACCGCCGCTATTCATCCTGCGTTTCGCGCCATTGTTTGAGTGGCCAATTTTTTGCAGCTTGTCGAAGGCCTCTAAATGCTTTAATTACAAGAGGTTGGGAAATCAGGAATTTTGGTCACAGTTTCGCTTGTAGACCATTCTAAAGGCCAAGCTGCGCGGTCCTGTTGTCCGTTTTCCCACCAAACGGCATTTTGCCACGCCGGAAACCCACCCTTAGCGTATCCAAGTGCGGCCGTCCCTGCCAGTAAGCCTCCGACCGTCCCCTGCACCGTGGGGCCTGATGTCTATGGGGGCAGGCAGGAGAGCGCCAACGCGATTCAACTCGATTTTTACCGGGTTCGATCCGTTTCCGTGTCCCTCTTGCCTTGGGCCGTTATGCGCTGAAACGAGCAGGCGAAAGGGCCTACCCAGGAGGGCTGATGAGGTGAAAGTCATAGGGCGATCGGCAGATCGCCCTGCGCGGGTGAAGCCATGAGCGGGTACGTCATCAATCTTCCAAAAGATAAAACCCGGCGATAATCAAACCGCTTACGATGATGGCGCTCACGATCATAGTGATAAAGTGATTGGAATTCATCCGAAGCCCCTGTTTAGCGTTGATCTGGGCCAAACCATAGCCTACGGCCAGAAAGACGATGACAGCGATCAAACCATGTGTGGCCCAGTGGTGGCCGGTCGCCTTCGCCATCCAGCCAAGCAGACTTTTATTGGATTCCTTCAAGACGACCAGAACAGCGCTGAAGAGGCTGGTTACCGCCAGCGACACTCCAAAAGCGGTTGTATATTTGCCGATATCATTCGTTTCCATGTCGAACCCCCCTCCTCTATTGTTGCAGCAGGGCAACCTTTACGCCCAATCCGATGATCGCACCAGCCCCATCCATCGCCACGCCGATCAATATGATCAGACCGGTCACCCAGAGCACCACCTTGCGGGCCGCCTTGTTCACGTCCAGATTGTGCCACGCGGCGATCGGCAGATAAGTGGTCAACAGGAGCAGCATGATCACCACATGCTCCTTCATTTCCATGAAAAAACTGTGCGAAAACGGCCACGGTCCCGCGAGGATTCGGGCCTTGTCGGCGCCGTAGAAAACCACATACCAGTAGCCCCCGATAAGATACGCCAGCCACATGGCCAGAGGGATGAGGACGCTTATGGTTCTGATGCGGGACCGATTGGAATCGTTCGCGTTGAGGACGTCCACAAATAGCCAGACAGCGCCTATGATGCACAGCATGCCGAAGATGACGTGTGTCATCAAAATGATTTCAGTCATGATCCACCTCTCTTGTCGGATAACGTGTCACAACGCGCCTGCTGTTCAGATGGCGTCGCCGTAAGCATCGCAAGAGCGTTGCACCAGATTCTTGGGTTTAAACGAGGGGATTAAAATCGGGTAAAACAAAAAGAAAGGGTAAACATGGGGAGGCGTATTTGGAGACGGACAGGAGGGTCGAAGGATCGGTCCGCTGAATCTCTGGCGGAGATTCAAAAGTTGCGGTGTGCGCAAAAGTCTATATCAAACGGAACTGGCACATCTTTCTATTTTATCATTTTTTATCCCAAAAAGTTCTTCTCGATCGATTATATCTAAAATTGGACATACGCGCCGTCAATTGCGCATGGAAACCATGCGATAAAATTAGCTTATGCACATTTGGACGGCTGTCAATAGACGCCCCCAAACAGAGTCCGGCAATGGCCATGGAATCGAAGACGGCCCGCCAAAGGCAACCTCGGTGCCCGGGGGGCGCCCTGTTCGGGAAAATACCGCCTTTGAAGCCTTAGAGGTGTTCAAAGGCGGCCGGGATGGTCCTCGGGGCAGGTGGTGTCAGTTTGGCCATACGGTCGCCGCCGCGGTCTGAAATTGTCTCGTTAGACCGCCAAGCGCTTGTGCGCATCCTCATATTGGGCAATTTCCCGGCGGCTGCCGATAGCGAACGGAATCCGCTGATGCACCGCCCGGGGGGTGACTTCCAGCACGGATTGGGTGCCGGTGGTCGATGCGCCGCCAGCCTGCTCCGCCAGCATGGCCAGGGGTGCGCACTCATAGAGCAGGCGCAGTTTCCCTTCCGGTCGCTGGCTATCCTGAGGGTAGAAATAGATGCCGCCGCGGTGCAGGATCTGGTGCAGATCGGCCGCCAGCGCACCCGAATAGCGCAGCGTATGCCGCCCACCGCCTTCCGTCATCAAGCCTTGCCAGAAGTCCTTGGCCGGATCATACCAGCCGGGGTAATTGCCAAGATTGGCACTGACGATGGATCCCTGCTCCGGCATCTGCATGGTTTCGTGATCCAGAACGAACTCCCCGATCTGTTCATCCAGGACAAAGCTGTGGACCCCATCCCCGGCGGTGTATACGAGCAGCGTGGCGGGTCCGTACAGGATATAGCCGGCGGCGATTTGGGCGGTGCCTTTTTCCATCAGCGAAGCTTCGATGGACTTCCCCAGACGGCGAACCGAAAAGATCGACCCCACCACGCAATCGACGTGCAGGTTGGAGGAGCCGTCCACCGGATCCACCAGCACCACATACTTTTCCGAGTCGGCATTCGAGGAAACCGTCAGGGGCTTTTCAAGCTCTTCCGAGACGATGGCCCCCACCAGGTCGACGTAATCGAAGGCTTCCACAAAGGCCAGGTTGCCCAGTTCATCCAGCTTCTTCACCGCTTCGCCATGCACGTTGGTCTTCCCGGTCACGCCGATCCATCCCTCCAGGGCGGCGCGGCGCATGTGGCTGGCGATAAATTTGGCCACGAATCCGATTTGTTCCAGGACGCGGGTAAGCTCTCCGGTGGCTCCCGGATAGTCCTGCTGCCGTTGAACCAGAAAGCGGTCCAGGGTGACGGTCTTTTTGCTTTTCCCTGATTTGGTCATAGGTCTTATCTCGTGTCGTAATGCGCGGCCGGTACCGCACGGCGTTGGGCCGAACCGACAACGGCTGCGGCCGCCGGCATCCGGGATGCGCAGTTTGTACCCATCCATACCCAGGCGGGTTTCCGGGATATATACCGTAAATAGCGTATGGGGAGCCCCCTGGAGCCCTATTTGTGAAAATCCCCTTCAATACCCTTTAAGGGACGGCGCTTTTTGGTTTCGCGTCCCTTCGATCGACATCAGATCCGCGCCTCGCCCGCATCGGACAGCCAATCTTTGCTCAGCAAAGAACGTCCTGCCGGCGGGCGACATCTTCGACGGTATTCCAGGACCGCTGACAGATGGGGCGCAAACGACATCCGCATCAACCTTTCGCCGGGCAAGATCGCCATCGTCACCATAAGCGGTGTTCTGGGGGTGATGTTCGTTGCTCTTTTCAGGCCTGGCGAGCGGGGTCGTTCACGGTATACACACTCCCCGGTCCCTGAATTGGGTGAATCCTGTATTTTATTCTCGGCGGTTTGCAGTAAAAAAATGCGCATCGGGTACGGTCCGCGCCGTGCCTTGCAAGACGCCATCCTCCTTGAAACCGACACGATTCGCTGAAGGGACGCTACCATGCAACTTGTCGCGCTCTGGCCACTGGCCCTCTTTCTGGTGCTGGCGGTGCTGGTGGTCGGCGGCATGCTGATGTTGTCGGCCGTGCTGGGACAGCGCCACTCCGGCGGGGCCGTCGGGGAACCTTACGAGGCCGGCATTGTCTCCACCGGCAGCGCGCGCATGCGGTTCAGCGCCAAATTTTATCTGATGGCCATGTTCTTCGTGGTGTTCGACCTGGAGGCGGTCTTCATCTACGCCTATGCCGTGGCGTTCCGGGAACTGGGCTGGCCGGGCTACATTGAAATCGTGATCTTTATCGCAGTCCTGGGCGCCGCGCTCTTCTACCTCTGGCGGGACGGCGCATTGGAGTGGGGGCCGCAGATCGGCCCGGCGCGACGCTGCCCGACCTCGGGCAGCGGAAACCAGAACGCCATCAAACCCTAAAACCAGCGGTGGTCCGACGATGAAAAATGCAGGCGATATCTTACGGGAAAAAGGGGCCGACACCTATACGACCGAACCGACGAGTACGGTTTACCACGCCCTGGAGCAAATGGCCGACAAGGACGTCGGCGCCTTGCTGGTGTTCGAGGGCGGGCGGATGGTCGGGCTGATTTCCGAGCGGGACTATGCGCGCAAGGTGATCCTCAAAAACAAATTCTCCAAGGACACCCGCGTGGCGGACATCATGTCCCAAGACGTCATTACCGTCGCCCCGACAACCGATCTGGAAACCTGCATGGAACTCATCACCCATCACCGCGTGCGCCACCTGCCTGTGGTGGTGGAGGATGAAGTGGTGGGCATCGTTTCCATCGGCGACATCGTCAAAGGCATCATCGAACACAAAGAATTTATTATTGCGCAGCTCGAGACCTACATCAAAGGGGGGCAGGGGTAGCGCGGTGGACCTCGAGGGGGGCGATCCGGCGGACCGCCGCCCGGCGTTGCAGGCGCATCCTTGTAAGAAAACGTGCGCCATCCCCTGGTTCAGAACCGGCCGAAGAGCGGCCTGCAAAGGGTAGACGTATGCGATGGTGGGTAACTAAGGCCGACACGGCCGCGAAGGACGATGCCCAGGAAGAGATGGTCCGGCGTCATCTGGTGTTCGGCAAGCTGCAGGACTTTCTGGGATGGGGGCGGAAGTACTCCCTCTGGCCCTTCAACTTCGGCTTGTCCTGCTGCTATGTGGAGATGGCCACCAGCCTCACCAGCCGCTACGATATCGCGCGCTTCGGCGCCGAGGTGATCCGGGGAACCCCGCGGGAAGCGGACGTGATGATCATTGCCGGCACCCCCTTTGTCAAATGCGCACCCTTGATCCGCAGGCTCTACGAACAGATGATGGAGCCCCGCTGGGTGATTTCCATGGGATCCTGCGCCAACTCCGGCGGCATGTACGATATCTACAGCGTGGTTCAGGGCGTGGACAAGATCCTGCCCGTGGATGTCTACGTCCCCGGGTGCCCGCCCAGCCCGGGCGCCTTTATGGAGGGATTGGTCCTGCTGCAGGAAGCCGTTCAGAAGGATCGGCGTCCGGTGAGCTGGGTCGTGGGACCCCAGGAGACCGTCCGGGTGCCGCGGCCGTCCATGCGCGACCGCAAAGGAGACGCCCGCCGCCAGACGACCGAGCTTCGATCGCCCGACAGCGTGGGGAGACCGGAAGATGCCTGAAGCCCATGATATCGTAGCGGAATTGCAGCGACAGTTTCCCCAATCCGGCGCCCATGTCCAGAAGACCCGCGACGATATACCGACCGTATGGGTGACGGCTGAGGAGCTGCGACCGATGCTGCGGTTTCTCAAGACTGAAATCAACGATCCCTATGCCATGCTGTTCGACCTGACGGCCGTGGATGAGCGGCTTCGCCGCCACCGCGGGGACCTGCCGCCCGGCGATTTTACGGTCGTCTACCACCTGCTCTCGCTCGATCGCAACGCCGACGTCCGCATCAAGGTGGCCCTGGAGGGGGAGACGCCTTCCCTGGCGAGCATTACCGATTTATGGCCCGCCGCCGACTGGTACGAACGGGAGGTCTGGGACATGTTCGGAATCATTTTCGACGGCCACCCCCGTCTGCGACGGATCCTGTTGCCCCCCACCTGGGAGGGCCACCCCCTGCGCAAGGAGTACCCGGCCCGGGCCACGGAAGCGGGCCCCTTCGTGCTGACGCGCGAGCGGCAGGACGCCGAACAGGAAGCGCTGCGCTTTCACCCCGAGGAGTGGGGGATGAAGACGAGCGAGGCGGATACCGACCTGATGTTTCTTAATTTCGGCCCCCAGCATCCCTCGGCCCACGGCGTCTTCCGCATTCTCCTGCAGCTCGACGGCGAAGAAATCGTCGATGCCGTGCCCGAAATCGGCTATCACCACCGCGGCGCCGAGAAGATGGCCGAGCGGCAGACCTGGCACACCTTCATCCCCTATACCGACCGCATCGACTACCTGGGCGGCGTGATGAACAACCTGCCTTACGTGATGGCGGTGGAAAAGCTGGCCGGCATCCGGGTGCCTGAGCGGGTGGAGGTCATCCGCGTCATGCTGGCGGAGTTCTTCCGCATTGCCAGCCATCTGGTCTGGTACGGCACGTTCGCCCAGGACGTAGGCATGATGTCGCCCGTGTTCTACATGTTCTACGACCGGGAACGGATTTTCGACATTATTGCCGCTATCACCGGCGGCCGTATGCATCCGTCCTGGTTCCGCATCGGCGGGGTGGCCCAGGATCTGCCTGAAGGCTGGGAGGCCCTGGTGCGGGACTTCCTCGATTTCTTGCCCCGGCGCCTGAAAGAGTACGACAAGCTCGTCATGCAAAACCGCATCCTCAAGGCCCGCTGCCAGGGGGTGGGGGCCTATTCCCTGGCCGAGGCCGTGGAATGGGGGGTCACCGGCCCGGCCCTGCGGGCCTGCGGTCTGGAGTGGGACCTGCGCAAGAAAAGGCCCTACAGCGGTTACGAGCGCTTCGATTTCGACATCCCCACCGGCCGCTGCGGCGATACCTACGACCGTGCCCTGGTGCGGGTGGAGGAGATTCGCCAGAGCCTGCGGATCATTCGCCAATGCCTGGACAACATGCCGGCGGGCGCTTACAAGGCCGACCATCCGCTGGCGGTGCCCCCGCGCAAGGGACGTACCCTCGAGGACATTGAGACCCTGATCACCCATTTTCTGGCGGTCAGCTGGGGGCCGGTGATGCCCCCCGGCGAGGCCATGGCCGCCGTGGAGGCCAGCAAGGGCTGGAACGGATACTATCTCATCAGCGACGGCGGCTCCCATTCCTACCGGACCCGCATCCGCACGCCGTCCTTTGCGCATCTGCAGATGATCCCGGTGTTCTGCCGCGGGCTGCTGATCGCCGATCTGGTGGCCATCATCGGCAGCATCGACTACGTCATGGCGGATGTTGATCGTTAGCCCCGGCAGGGCGACTTACCGGGGATGGTGGACCGAACGGACAAGGCGGGAAGAGAACGCATGTTGACGAAGCAGGAAATCGAAGAAATTGAATCTGAATATCCCCACTACGAACAGCGGCAGGCCCTTTCGGTGGAGGCCCTGAAGATCGTCCAGCGCCACCGCGGATGGGTGTCCGATGAAGCCCTATCGGATGTGGCCGGCCTGCTAGAAATGGACGTGGCCGAACTGGACGCCGTGGCCACTTTCTACAACCTGATATTTCGCAAGCCCACCGGCCGGCACGTGATTCTGGTCTGCGACAGCGTGAGCTGCTGGGTCATGGGCGGCGAGACCATCCGCGCCCGTCTCGAAGCGCGCCTGGGCATCGGGCTGGGGGAGACCACCGCGGACGGCCGGTTCACCCTCCTGCCGGTGGTCTGCCTGGGGGCCTGCCATCAGGCGCCGGCCATGATGATCGACGACGATTTGCATCATGATCTGGATCGGGAGAAAATCGATGCGATCCTGGAAACTTATCAATAGAGGCCCTAAACCGGTATGGAAACGCCCCTGACCGAACACATTCATTCGGACAAGCCCCCCCTGGACCTCGAGGCCTATGGTAAAGAGGGGGGTTACGAAGCGCTGCACGAAGCGTTGCACATGGCCCCCGAGGACATTATCGACCGGGTCCAGGACGCCCATCTGCGGGGCCGCGGCGGGGCCGGCTTCCCCACGGGCCGCAAATGGAGTTTCGTGCCCAGGGGCGATGACGCCGCCCGTCCCAAATACATCGTGGTCAACGCCGACGAGATGGAGCCGGCCACCTTCAAGGACCGGGTGCTACTGGAGGGCAATCCCCACCAGCTCATCGAAGGTATTCTCCTGGCGGCCTGCGCCGTGCAGGCGGACATCGGCTACGTGTTCCTGCGGCAGGCCTATCGGCGGGCGGAAAGACGCCTGCGCCGTGCCATCGCCGAGGCGTACGGCGAAGGCTGGCTGGGGCGCGATATCAAGGGGAGCGGCTTCAGTTTCGAGCTTTACCTGCACGTGAGCGCCGGGCGCTACATCTGCGGGGAGGAGACCGCCCTACTGAGCGCCCTGGAAGGCCGACGCCCGATGCCGCGGGCCAAACCGCCTTTTCCGCCGGTGGCGGGCCTGTGGGGCAAACCCACGGTGGTCAACAACGTGGAGACCCTCTGCAACGTGCCGCACATCGTGCGCAAGGGCGCCGAGTGGTACCGCAACCTGAGCCGCAGCGTGGACGGCGGCACCAAGATATACGGGGCCAGCGGCCGGGTAAAGCGCCCGGGCGCCTGGGAGCTGCCCATGGGGACCCCCCTGCGGGAGATCTTCGAAGACCACGCCGGCGGCATGGCGGAAGGCTACCGCTTCCGGGGGGTCATTCCCGGGGGAGGCTCCACCGACTTCCTGCTGGAAGAGCACCTCGACACCCCCATGGATTTCGAATCGATCCAGAAGGCCGGCAGCCGCATGGGAACGGGGTGCATTCTGGTCCTCGACGACCGGACCTGCCCGGTGGGCATGGTGCTCAATCTGATGCGCTTTTTCGCCCAGGAATCCTGCGGCTGGTGCACCCCCTGCCGGGAAGGCCTGCCCTGGGTCGTGCGTCTCCTGGAGGCCATCGAGAGCGGACGGGGCATTCCCGCGGATCTGGACCAGCTGCGCCGCCATGCGGCCCTGTTGAAGCCGGGGCACACCTTCTGCGCCCTGGCGCCGGGGGCCGCCGAGCCGCTCAACAGCGCCCTGAAGTACTTCGAAGAGGATTTCGACCGCCACATTCGTGAACACCGCTGTCCGTGGAGCTGATCTATGGCCACCATCATCGTGAATGACACCCCCTACGAGGTCCGGGAAGGCCAGAACCTGCTGCATGCCTGCCTGTCCCTGGGGTTCGACATTCCCTACTTCTGCTGGCACCCGGCCCTGCACGCCGTGGGTGCCTGCCGCCAGTGCGCGGTCAAGCAGTTCCGGGACGGCTCCGACAAGCACGGCGAGATCGTCATGGCCTGCATGACACCGGCCGCCGAGGGCACCCGCATTGCCGTCGACGATCCGGACGCCCGGGAATTCCGGGCCTCGGTCATCGAATGGCTGATGATCAATCATCCCCACGACTGCCCGGTCTGCGACGAAGGCGGGGAGTGCCACCTGCAGGACATGACGGTCATGACCGGGCACAACTACCGCCGCTACCGTTTCGGCAAGCGCACCTTCCGCAACCAGGACCTGGGGCCCTTCATCAACCACGAAATGAACCGCTGCATCCAGTGCTACCGCTGCCGGCGCTTCTACCGGGACTATGCCGGGGGATCGGATTTCGACGTCTTCGGCGCCCACGACCGGCTCTACTTCGGCCGCCCCGCCGACGGCGCCCTGGAAAGCGAGTTCAGCGGCAATCTGGTGGAGATCTGCCCCACCGGGGTCTTCACCGACAAGACCTTCAAGGCCCATTTCAGCCGCAAGTGGGATCTGCAGACCGCCCCCTCCATTTGTGTGCACTGCGGGCTGGGCTGCAACACCCTGCCCGGCGAGCGCTATGGCGAACTGCGCCGCATCCGCAACCGCTACCACGCCCGCCTGAACGGCTATTTTCTGTGCGACCGGGGCCGCTTCGGCTACGATTTCGTCAACAGCGAACGGCGCCTCCGCCGTCCCCTGCTGAAAGCCGGCGGCACGGGGGACCATGTCGGCCGTCGCTCCCGATGAAGCCCTGCAGCAGGCCGCCGCCTGGTTCAGCGAAGGCGGAACCGTGATCGGCATCGGCTCGCCCCGGGCGTCGCTGGAAGACAACTTCGCGCTGCGCGCGCTGGTGGGGGAAGACAATTTCTACGCCGGCCTGGCTCGCAGCGAGCTGGCCCTGCCTGGGCGACATCCTGACCACCCTGCAGCGCGGCCCGGTGCCGGCCGCGGATTTCAAGGACGTCCGCCAGGCCGATGCCGTTTTGGTGCTGGGCGAAGACCTCACCAACACCGCCCCGCTCCTGGCCCTGGCCCTGCGGCAGCTCGAGCGCCCGGAAGGCGCCCGCCGTGCCGCTCGAATTCAGGTACCGGTCTGGAATGACGCCGGCCACCGGGAAGTGGTTCAGCAGGAAAAGGCTCCGCTCTATCTGGCGACGTCCTGCACCACCAGGCTGGATCCCATTGCCGCCCTCGTCCACCACGCCTCCCCGGCCGGTCTGGCGCAGCTGGGATGGGCCGTCGGCCACCGGCTGGATCGCGGAGATCCCCGAAGCTTCCGACCTCGACGACGCGACCTCGGCGGCGGCCGAACAGATCGCCGCCGCCCTGTCGGCCGCCGAACGCCCGGTGGTGATCTGCGGGACGAGCTGCGGCAGCCGGGACGTGATGGCGGCGGCTGCCAACATCGCCTGGGCGCTTCATTCCGCAGGGGCGGCAGGCCGCGGATCGTGCTGACCGTGCCGGAGTGCAACAGCATGGGGCTTGCCATGCTGCAGCCAGTCGGCGGCCTGGAGGAGGCTTTGGAAAGCGTCCGGGAGAACCGGCGCCCGCGGTGGTGGTACTGGAAAACGATCTTTTCCGGCGGGCAGCCGGCCGACGAGGCGAGACGCCTGCTGGAGCACGCCGCCGGCGTGCGCGGTGATCGACCACACCCTGACCGCCACCGGTGAGCGGGCCCAGGTGGTGCTGCCGGCGGCCACGTTTGCGGAATGCTCCGGGACCCTGGTCAACAACGAGGGCCGGGCCCAGCGGTTTTTCCAGGTGTTGCCCCCCGCTGGGGAGGTCCGGGCAAGCTGGCGCTGGTTGCGCGATCTGGCCGCCGCGGCCGGCCGTCCGGCGATTACCGCCTGGCAACAGTTGGACGACGTCCTGGCCGCCCTGGTGCGGGCCGTTCCGCTGTTGCAGGGCATCCAAGCGGCCGCCCCCGAGGCGGGGTTCCGTGCCCTGGGGAGCAAAATTCCGCGGCAGAGTTCCCGCTACAGCGGCCGGACGGCCATCCGGGCCCATGTCAACGTGCACGAACCGGCGCCGCCCCGGGACCCCGACGCGCCGCTGAGCTTCTCCATGGAAGGCTACGGCGGCTCTCCGCCGTCGGCCTTGATCCCCCATTACTGGGCGCCCGGCTGGAATTCGATTCAGTCCTTGAACAAGTTTCAGGAGGAGATCGCCGGTCCCCTGCGAGGGGGGGATGCGGGACAGCGTCTTCTCGAAGCGGCCTCCCGGCGGGAGATTCCCTACCACCCGGCTGCGCCGGCTGGGTCCCGGGACGGAGAAGGATCGTTGGCAGGCGGTCCGGCTGTACGAAATTTTCGGGTCCGAGGAGTTGAGCGTGATCGCTCCGGCCGTGGCCAAGCGGGTTCCCGCGGCCTACATCGCCTTGGGGCCGGAGGATGCGGCCGCGTTGCAGACCGGCGAAGGGGAGGTGCTGCATGGTCGGCCTGGACGACCGGATCCTGGAGCTGCCCGTCCGCCTGCGCCGCCGGGCTGCCGGTCAAAACGGTGGGGTCTGCCCTGGGGGGTGCCCGGCATGCCCTACTGGGACGAGGAAACCCGCATCACCGTTTCCAAGGACGGACGCCATGAATGAGATCCTGCGACAAGTGCTGGTCGTCTTGGTCGTGATGGGCGTCGGCGCTGGGCACCGCCGCCATTCTGATCTGGCTCGAACGGCGGCTGCTGGGCATTTGGCAGGACCGCCTGGGCCCCAACCGGGTGGGGCCTTTGGGCCTTATGCAGCCCCTGGCGGACGTGGTCAAAATTCTGACCAAGGAGGACTGGATTCCGCCCTTTGCGGATCGCCCCGTGTTCGTGATCGCGCCGACCATCGTGGTTCTGACGGCGCTGATGGCCTTTGCGGTCATCCCCTTTGCGCCGACGATCGTGGTGGTCGATCTCGACATCGGTCTGCTCTTCGTATTGGCCATGTTTTCCCTGGGCGTCTACAGCGTCGTGCTCGGCGGGTGGTCCTCGCGCAGCAAGTATTCCCTCCTGGGGGGGCTGCGGGCCGCCGCCCAGCTGCTGAGCTACGAAGTCTTCATGGGGCTCTCCCTGATGGGGGTGGTCATGCTGGCCGGCTCCTTCAACCTGGGCGAGATCGTGGCGGCCCAGAAGGGGATGTGGTTCTGCATTCCCCAGTTTCCCGGGCTGGTGATCTTCCTGATCGCCGGCCTGGCCGAGACGCACCGGCTGCCGCTGGATATCCCGGAGGCCGAAAGCGAGCTGGTGGCCGGCTACCATACCGAATACTCGGGCATGAAGTTCGGCCTGTTTTTCGTGGGCGAGTATCTGGGCATCGCTTTCACGTCGGCCTTTATCGTGACCCTGTTCTTCGGGGGCTGGTCCGGGCCGCTGCTGCCCCCCTTCGTCTGGTTCGGCGGCAAGTGCCTGGTCTTCATCTGCGGTTTTATCCTGGTGCGGGCGGCCCTGCCGCGGCCGCGCTACGACCAGTTGATGGATATCGCCTGGAAGCTTTTGCTGCCCCTGGCGCTGTTGAACATTGTCATCACGGCCGGCATTCTGCTGATCATGGGATGAGCCATGTCGAGGATGCCCGAGCAAACGCCTGAATCGGCCGGAAACGGCGGATTAAAGGAATACAAGAGGTAACCCGTTGCTGAGTATACTGAAATCCATATGGATCGTGCTGCGGCACACCTTCCGGCGCAAGGTGACCATTCGGCTACCCGGAGGAACGCCGATACCGCTGCCGCCGCGTTTTCGCGGGCGCATCATCCTTTCCCGCGATCCGGACGGCCAGGAACGCTGCGTGGCCTGTTATCTCTGCGCGGCGGCCTGCCCGGTGGACTGTATCGCGCTGCAGGCCACCGAAGACGAACACGGCCGGCGCTATCCGGCCTTTTTCCGCATCAATTTCTCGCGCTGCATCCTGTGCGGCTTCTGCGAGGAGGCCTGCCCGACCGATGCCATCCAGCTGACGCCGGATTTCGAGTACGTGGAGTACGAGCGGCCCAACCTGGTCTACGAAAAGGAGGATCTTCTGATCAGCGGGATGCGGCAAATATCCGGACTACAACTTCTACCGGGTGGCCGGACTGGCCATCGGCGGCAAGGACAAGGGCGCGGCCCGGGGCGAAACTCCGCCCCAGGATGTCCATTCCCTGCTGCCGTGACACGGGCCGCGATGCAATCCCCTGCCGGGGCAGGGGAACCAACCCCCAACGAGGTGCAGGAACCATGGAAATTGTATTCTACCCGGTCGCCGCGGTGGCCGTCATCGCCACCCTGATGGTGATTGTGCAGACGAACCCGGTGCATGCCCTGCTGTACCTGATCGTGTCGCTCCTGGCGGTGGCTCTGATCTTCTATCTTCTGGGGGCGCCCTTCGCCGCCGCCCTGGAGGTGATTCTCTACGCCGGCGCCATCCTGGTGCTGTTCGTATTCGTCATCATGATGCTGAACGTGGGGGCGGACACCATCGCGGCCGAGCACCGCCTTTTCCACACCGGCATCTGGACCGGCCCGCTGGTGCTGGGCGCCGTCCTGCTGGCCGAGCTGGTCTATGTCCTGATGGCGGTCGACGCCCGGACGGCCGGCGGTGCCGCGGTGGAGGCCAAGGCGGTGGCCGTGGCCCTGTTCGGCCCCTATCTGCTGGGGGTGGAACTGGCCTCCCTCCTGCTGCTGGCCGGTCTGGTGGGGGCCCACCATCTGGGACGCGGCTGGAACCTGGACCGTCCCGCCGGGGGAGGTGCCTGATGCTGTCGCTGCCTCTGTTCCATACCATGGCGCTGGCTGGCGGTGCTGTTTGTGCTCGGGCTGATCGGCGTGCTCGTGCGGCGCAACCTGATCTTCATGCTGATGTCCATCGAGATCATGCTGAACGCCGCCGGACTGGCGTTTGTGGCCGCCGGGGCGCGCTGGGGCGCTCCCGACGGACAGATCATGTTTTTGTTCATCGTTGCCATGGCCGCGGCCGAAGTCTCGGTGGGATTGGCGCTGGTGCTGCAGTTCTACCACCGGCTGAAAACCCTCGACACGCATGCGGCCGGGACCTTGCGAGGCTGATTATGATGGAGTGGATCTGGCTGGTGCCGACCTTGCCGTTTGCTGGATTTCTGGTGTTGTCGCTTGTGGGCGGCCGTCTGCCCCGGGCCGCCATCGGCGCGGTGGGGGCCGGATCGGTGGGGTTTGCCGCCCTACTGGCCCTGGGCATCGCGGCCGAGTTTATCGGCGCGCCGCCGGCCGACGGTTTTTTTCAACAGACGCTGTGGGAATGGCTGCACGCCGGCTCCCTGGACGCGTCCGTGGCCCTGTACCTGGATCCCCTGGCCGTGGTCATGATGCTGGTGGTGACGGTGGTGGGCTTCCTCATTCACCTCTACTCCACCGAATTCATGCACGAGGAGGAGGGCGGCCGGCGGTTCTTCGCCTATATGAACCTGTTCGTCGGGTCGATGCTGGTCCTGGTCTTGGCGGACAACCTCCTGCTGCTCTATCTGGGCTGGGAGGGCGTCGGGATGTGCAGCTACCTTCTGATCGGTTTCTGGTACCGCGATCCGGCCAACGGCTATGCCGCCCGCAAGGCCTTCGTGGTGACCCGGGTCGGCGACACCGCCATGGCGGTGGGCCTGTTTCTGCTGTTTAGCCAGTTGGGAACGCTGCAGATCCAGGAAATCCTGGTCAAGGCCGACCAGACCTGGGCCGTCGGGTCGCTGCTGCCCACGGCCGCGGCGCTGCTCCTGCTGGGCGGCGCGGTGGGCAAATCGGCCCAGCTGCCGCTGCAGACCTGGCTGCCCGATGCCATGGCCGGCCCTTCGCCGGTGAGTGCCCTGATCCATGCCGCCACCATGGTCACGGCCGGAGTCTACCTGATCGCCCGCACCCACACCCTTTTCGCCCTGGCGCCGGCCGTGCAGACCCTGGTGGCCGTCGTGGGGGCCGCCACCCTGCTGATGGCCGGCTGCAGCGGGCTGGTGCAGCGCGACATCAAGCGGGTCCTGGCCTATTCCACGATCAGCCAGATCGGATACATGTTCCTGGCCCTGGGGGTCGGGGCCTGGTCGGCGGCCCTGTTCCATTTCATGATTCATGCCTTCTTCAAGGCCCTGCTGTTTCTCGGGGCCGGGGCCGTGATCATGGCCATGGACCACGAGCACGACATGTTCCGCATGGGCGGTCTGCGCCACCGGCTGCCGGTGACCTTCTGGACCTTTCTCATCGGGTCTTCGGCCCTGGCGGCGCTGCCGCTGGTCACGGCCGGATTCTACAGCAAGGATCTGATTATCTGGCAGAGCTATGCCTCGGTCCAGGGCGGTCCCTGGCTGTGGTCGGCCGCCGTGGCCGGGGCCTTGCTGACCTCCATGTACACCTTCCGGATGGTGATCCTGACTTTTTTCGGACCGCCCGGGCTGCCGGTACACAAGCGGCCGGGCTGGCGGATGAAGCTGCCCATGATCGTCCTGGCGGTCCTGTCCCTGGGGGCCGGGTTCCTGGAACTGCCTGAAACCATGGGGCACGTTCAGCTGTTTTCGAATTTTATGCACGGTTCGCTGCCCCCCGTGGTGCTGGCCAGCGCCCGCCAGGGACAGGAGGGGATTTTTACGCTGCTATCCGGCCTGGTTTCCGTGGGCGGCATTCTTCTGATCATCTTGCTGCTGCGGCCGGCCGCGGGGCTGACCCGCGCGGCGGCGGCCTCTCCGGTGGGCGCCGCCCTCCATCGCTGGTGGTTCGGCGGGTGGGGATTTGACGGGCTGTACGACTTCATGATCGTTCATCCTTACGTCCGGCTGGCGCTTCTCGACCGCGACGATGTCATCGACAGGCTGTTTCGCGGAATCGGGGCCCTCACCCAGTGGGGCCATCGTGCCCTGGCCGTTACCCAGACCGGCCTGATCCGCTCCTATGTGGCGGCAGTGGCCTGGGGGGCGGTAATCGTTTTAGGATTGGCGGTGCTCTTATGATACTGACGTGGCTCGTCGCGATACCGGCCGGCGGGGGGCTGCTGGCCTGGCTGGCAGGACGGAAACATCCCCAGGGACCGCGCTGGATCGCCCTGGGGGTGCTGGCGGTGGAACTGGCGGTGGCCCTGATGCTGACCGCCCGCTTCGCGGACCGTCTGTGGTCGCCGGACCAGGGGCTGTGGCTGACCGCGGTCAAGATCGCCTGGATTCCTTCCTTCGGCATCCATTTCGCGCTGGCCCTGGACGGGTTCAGCTTGCTGCTGGTGCTGCTGACGGCGGTGCTGGGCATCATGGCGCTGGCCTCCGCCTGGACCGAAATCAAGGAGCGCACCGGGTTTTTCTACTTCAATCTCCTATGGGTGTTGAGCGGTATCATGGGTGTGTTCCTGACCATGGACCTCTTCCTCTTCTATTTCTTCTGGGAAGTCATGCTGATCCCCATGTATTTCATCATCCTGCTGTGGGGACATGCCAACCGGGTCTATGCCGCCACCAAGTTTTTCCTGTTCACCCAGATCAGCGGACTGCTGATGCTGCTGGCCATCCTGGCGCTCTACTTTTTGCACGGGCGCGCCACCGGCGTTTATACCTTCGACTATCGGGAATTGATGGGCACCGCCCTGTCTCCCGGGACCGCCCGCTGGCTCATGCTGGGCTTTCTGGCGGCCTTCCTGGTCAAACTGCCGGCCGTGCCGGTGCATTCCTGGCTGCCGGATGCCCACACGGAAGCCCCACGCCGGGCAGCGTCATTCTGGCCGGGCTGCTGCTGAAAACCGGCGCTTACGGACTGGTGCGGTTTGCCCTGCCCTTGTTCCCCGAGGCGGCCGCGTTTTTTGCCCCCGCCGGCATGGCCCTGGGCGTGGTGTCGATCCTCTACGGCGCGCTTCTGGCCCTGGGCCAGTCCGACCTGAAACGGCTGGTGGCCTACACCAGCGTCAGCCACATGGGGTTTGTCCTGCTGGGGGTGTTCGCCTGGAACCAATTGGCGCTCCAGGGCGTGGTGATGCAGATGATCTGCCACGGCATCAGTACCGGGGCCCTGTTCATGCTGGTGGGGGCCTTGCAGCAGCGCCTGGGAACGCGGGACCTGAAGCAGATGGGCGGCCTCTGGGACACCATGCCCCGCATGGGGGCGGTCTTTCTTCTTTTCGCCATGGCTTCTCTCGGCCTGCCGGGCCTGGGCAATTTCATTGCGGAATTCCTGATTCTGCTGGGGGCTTACCAAGTCAGCATCCTGTGGGCCGTACTGGCCGCCCTCGGGCTGGTGGCCGCCAGTGTCTATGCCCTCCGGATGCTGCAGGCCAGCTTTCACGGAACAGCCGTTCGTGCGTGGCAAGCCTCTGACCTTTCGCTGCGGGAAACCGCCGCCATGACCGGTATGGTCGTGATCATCGTCGGGCTGGGACTCTTTCCCCAGTGGGTCCTCAATACGGCCCGCGGCCCGTTGCAGACCCTGCAAAGGACCGCGGTCGTCCGCACCCCGCAGGAGCCCCCCGGGATCGTGCGCCTTATCAGCCAACAACTTACGGTCCGATCGGCGGAAGGAGGGCGCCCATGAATCCCGCTGCCTGGAGTGCGGTCATGCCGTTGGTTTGCCTGGCGGCCGCGGCGATCGTTCTGCTGGTGCTGATCGGGGTGCACCGCCGGCATGGTGCGGCCGTGACGGTGGCCCTGGCCGGTTTTGCGGCGGCCCTGGCGACCCTGCCCGACCTTTCCGGCGGGCGTGTCGTCCAGGCCACGCCGCTGCTCGTCTTCGACGGCACTGCCGTGGTCTACCTGGCGCTGTTCGCGCTGGCCGGCGCCGCCACGGTTTTGCTGTCCTACGGTTACCTGCAGGCCTATGATGGCCGCCGCGAAGAGTTCTACCTCCTGGTGTTGCTGGCCGTACTGGGGGCTTCGGTGCTGGCCGTCAGCAACCATTTCGCCGCCTTGTTCCTCGGTCTGGAAATCCTCAGTATCGCGCTGTACGCCCTGATTCCCTATCCCCACCGCACCGGGGCCCAACTGGAGGCCGCCGTCAAGTATCTGATCCTGGCGGCGGTGTCGTCGGCCTTCCTGCTGTTCGGCATGGCCCTTTTTTACGCCGGTGCGGGCCACATGACCATCGGATCGGTGGCCGCCTTGCTGGGCAACGCCACCGACCCAGCCATCCGGTGGCTGACGGCCGGGGCCGCCTTCATGATCGTCGCCGTCGGATTCAAGCTCGCCGTGGTGCCCTTTCACCTGTGGACACCGGACGTGTATCAGGGGGCGCCGCCGCCGATTGCGGCCTTCGTGGCAACGGTTTCCAAAGGAGCCATCGTCGCGCTGTTGCTACGCCTGCTGCCGCCCGGGGACCTGCCCCGCGGGTTCATCGCCATTTTTAGCGCGGTCGCCATGGCGTCCATGATCGCGGGCAACCTCCTGGCCCTGCGTCAGCGCAACATCAAGCGGATTCTGGCGTATTCTTCCATCGCCCACATGGGCTACCTCCTGGTGGCCTACCTGGCGGGCGGGTCGATGGCCACCGCCGCGGTCACCTTCTATTTGGCGACCTACTTCGTGACCAATCTGGGGGCCTTCGGGGTGGTCACCCTCCTGTCGGGGCCGGACAAGGATGCGGAAGATCTGGACGACTACCACGGCCTGTTCTGGCGCCGGCCTTGGCTGGCGGGCGTCCTGGTGCTCATGGTGTTCTCCCTGGCCGGTCTGCCGCTGACCGCCGGGTTCCCGGGCAAGTTCTACTTGGTGGCGGCCGGTGTCGCCGGGGCCCGCTGGATGCTGGTCGTCACCCTGGCGGTCACCAGTACCATCGGATTGTACTACTATCTGCGCATTGCGGTAACGCTGTTCGCCCGTGCGCCGGAAACCACCGGCCCGCCGTCCGGGTCGGCCCTGATCGGCCGCCTCACTCTGGCCGGCCTGACAGGGGTTCTGGTGTGGATCGGGGTGCTGCCGGAGGCGGTGATTGCGCTTATCCGGACCTTCCTCTAGTTTCCCTCCGGAGATGGCATCTTTTGGTCCCTGGCGGCGTTCTCGCCTCCTGTCGGTCCTCGGCGTAGCCGGGCTACGCCTGTGGGCGCCCGTCGGCTGCGGCCTTGCCAGGAACCAAAATCTACCATCTCCGGAGGGAAACTCGCAAAGTACATAAGTTTTTCCTATACCCGTAGGAGGCGTTGTTGCTACCGCCGTCCGGACACAGCCGAAAAGCAGCTGGTGCAGGCCTTATTTTGACAGGCGCCCTCGTGAACCTATTTTTAGGGATAAACTGCTGCAGGTCATGACGCCCCCCTTTGTATAACCACACCATCGCCGGTTGCGCCGGCTGAGGAGGACCGTATGGACATTTCAACGACGTATCTGGGGTTAACCCTGCCCAGCCCGGTCATCGCCGGCAGTTCGGGATTGACCGGGTCGGTCGATAAGATCACCGCCTTCGCGCGCCACGGCGCCGGGGCGGTGGTGCTCAAATCGATTTTCGAGGAGGAGATCTATTTCGAGCAGGAGGACATCATCAAGGAAGCGGAAGCTGAAGGGGTGAATCTGGACCAGTTCGACTACTATGACTTCCACCTCAAGGGCCAGAAGCTCGACCACTATATCGAGTTGATCAAGGGGGCCAAGCAGGCGGTGGACATCCCGGTGATCGCCAGCATCAATTGTGTCTACTCCCATGAATGGACCGCCTTTGCCCACCAGATCGAAGGGGCCGGCGCCGATGCCCTGGAGCTGAACATGTTCTTTCTGCCGTCTGATTTCGAACGCACGGCCCGGGAACAGGAAGACGCCTACTTCGAGATCATCGATAAAATCACGGCGGCCGTGTCCATCCCGGTGGCGCTCAAGATCAGCTATTACTTCTCGAACCTGGGCCCCATGATCCAACGCCTGTCCCGCACGGGGGTAGCCGGACTGGTGCTCTTCAATCGCTTCTTCAGCCCGGACATCGACATCGAGACCTTCAAGGTCAAACCGTCCTTTGTCTTCAGCACACCGGCCGAGCTGGCGCTTTCCCTGCGCTGGATCGGCATTATGGCCCGGAAGGTGGATTGCGACTTGGTCGCCTCCACGGGGGTGCATGATGGCGCGGCCCTCATCAAAGAGCTCCTGGCGGGAGCCAAAGCCGTCCAGACGGTTTCAAGCCTCTATCAAAAGGGGCCGGGTCATATCGAAACCATGATCGCCGACCTGAAGGCCTGGATGCAGCGCCACGAATTCGCGTCCCTGTATGATTTTCGCGGGCAGATGAGCCAGGAGGCGGCCAGCAATCCCGCGATTTACGAGCGGGTGCAGTTTATGCGCTATTTCGGGGGCGAAGCGGACGTGACCTAGTGCCCATCCAGAGGTGGCATCTTTTGGCCCCGGCCGGCGTTCTCGTTCTTTGGAAATCCTCGCCGTAGCCCAGCTACGCCTGCGGTTTCCAATGCCCTGCGACCTTGGCCGGAACCAAAATCTACCATCTCTGGATGGGCACTGGGTGTCTATAAATGGCATCTTTTGGTCCCTGGCGGCGTTCTCGCTTCCTGTCGGTCCTCGGCGTAGCCGGGCTACGCCTGTGGGTGCCAGTCGGCTGCGGTTTGTTGAACACCGATGTTTTTAAAGATCAGACGTGAAATCCCGCGCTGCGCGGCGGGGCCAGAAACCAAAATCTACTACCTCTGGAGGGGCACTATTTTAGATCTAAATCCTCCCTCTCCTATGAAGGACCCGGAGAGGTTTGATCGAACCAAGCCTCTAAGGATGTTGTTCATTTTCTTCCACGTGGAAGAAAACGAACCAAAAGAAGACGCCCGTGTCCCGCTTCTTCCTGCGCGTCGTCGCGGCGGCCGGAGCACGCGGAAACTCGCCCCGCCTGCGGCAGGCCTTCGGCGGGCTCAGACAGTCCGCGCGCTTTAATCCGTCCACCCCGCCGATGCTCGGCGCGGGACAAAGGGAAATAGGAAAACTTAAAAGCTAACAGACCCTTTTCAAATCTTCTGCGAGGCGGCTGCTTGAGGTTTCCAGTTTTGCGGGAGGAGATTCACTTGAGGATTGCGGTGGTGCGATGCTGCCGAACCTCGCCGACCCCTGCCGGATACGGGGAGTGCTATACGCATGTCAGCGGTTAAACTTGTCGAAGTCGGCCCCCGGGACGGGCTGCAAAACGAAAAGGCCCGGATTCCCACGGAAACCAAGGTGGCCTTCGTGGGCGCCCTTTCTGAGACGGGAGTGGGCGAGATCGAGGTCAGCGCCTTTGTCGCGCCGCGCCGGGTGCCCCAGCTTGCCGACGCCGAGGCGGTTTTCCGCGGCATCCGCCGCAATGCGTCGGTGGTCTATTCCGCCCTCGTGCCCAACGAAAGGGGGCTTGAGCGCGCCCAGGCCTGCGGGGTGGACAAGATCGCGGTCTTCACCGCCGTGAGCGAGACCTTCAACCGACATAACATCCACACCTCCCTGGCCGGTTCCCTGCGACGCTTCCGGCCGCTGATCAAAAGCGCCAAAACAGCGGGGCTTCCGGTGCGGGGCTATGTGTCGACCGCGTTCTGGTGCGCCTTTGAAGGCCGGATTCCGCCGGAAGGCGCCATCGGGGTGGCCGAGCGGCTTTTCGAGATCGGGGTCGACGAAGTATCGATTTCCGACACCGTCGGCAAGGCAACCCCGGAGGAGGTTGCGGAACTTCTCGACGGCCTGTTGCCCAGGGTCGCGCCGGAGCGTGTTGCGGTCCATTTCCACGACACCTTCGGCCACGCCCTGGCCAACGTGCGCTTGTCGTGGGACTACGGGATCCGGATTTTTGACGCGAGCGTCGGCGGGCTCGGGGGATGCCCCTTTGCGCCCGGCGCCACGGGCAACGTGGCCACGGAAGCGGTGGCGGCGGCGCTGACCGACCAAGGCGCCGAAGTAAACGTTGATCTTCAAAAGCTCGCCCATGCCCGGCAGTTCCTCAATCCTTACCTGGGGGAGGAGCGGCCTGCCCGGACCTTGGACGGCGAGCGAATCTGTGAAACTTGCGACTACTTCGCAGGCGAGGTGTGTTGCAACCCTTCGCTCTGATCCAGACCCTCTCTTTTGGGTGGCGGACCCGAAGAGGTTATACCGATCCAGGAAATTTTTCGTAAATGATTTCTTTATTTTCTTCCAGGTGGAAGAAAACAAAGCAGAGGTGGCAACCATGCATGACGAGTACAGCGCGACCCTGGAAACTTTAGAGAAGCTGAGGGCCGAATCCCTGGCCGCCGGCGATACGAAGAAAATCGAGGCCCAGCACGGTAAGGGCAAGCTCAGCGCCCGGGAGCGGATCGATCTGCTCCTGGACGACGCCACCTTCGAGGAGTTCGATGTGCTCAAAACCGGCCGGGGCGGCGCCCTGGGGGGCGAGCGCACCTATCCCGGCGACGGTGTGGTCACGGGCCACGGCGCCATCGACGGGCGCGAGGTCTTTATCTTCAGTCAGGATTTTACCGTGGTGGGCGGGTCGCTGGGGGAAGCGCACGCCCAGAAGATCTGCAAGGTGATGGACCTGGCCGTCAAGGTCGGCGCGCCCATCATCGGCCTGAACGACTCGGGCGGGGCCCGCATCCAGGAAGGGGTGGACGCCCTGGCGGCCTACGGCGAGATCTTCCACCGCAACGTGCGGGCCAGCGGCGTGGTGCCCCAGATCTCCTGCATCATGGGGCCCTGCGCGGGCGGAGCGGTCTACAGCCCGGCCATCACCGATTTCGTCTTCATGGTGCAGGCCTCCTCCTATATGTTCGTCACCGGACCGAGCGTGGTCCGGACCGTCACCCACCAGGACATCACCGCCGAGGACCTAGGCGGGGCCGGGGTCCATGCCGGCCAGAGCGGCGTGGCCCATTTCACGGCGGCCAACGACGTACTCTGCCTGCGCGAGGTGCGCCGGCTGGTCAACTATCTGCCCTCGAACAACCGGCAGCGCGCACCCCTGTTGGACCTGCACGATCCGGCCGGCCGCAGCGATCCGGCCCTGGACTACCTCATCCCGGAAAACCCCAACCAGACCTACGACATGAACATCCTGATCTTCAGCATCCTCGACGGGGCCGAGTTCATGGAGGTGCAGCCCGGCTTTGCCCGCAACATCATCTGCGGCTTCGGCCGCCTGGGGGGGGAGACCGTGGGCCTGGTGGCCAACCAGCCGGCCGTGCTGGCCGGCGTGCTGGACACCGACGCCTCCTTCAAGGCCGGGCGCTTCGTGCGCTTCTGCGATGCCTTCAACATCCCCCTGATCGCCCTGGTGGACGTCCCGGGATTCATGCCCGGTCCGGACCAGGAACACGGCGGCATCATCCGCCATGGCGCCAAACTGCTCTATGCCTTCACCGAGGCCACCGTCCCGCGCATCTCTGTAATCGTGCGCAAAGCTTACGGCGGAGCCTATCTGGTGATGAATTCCAAGCATATCCACTGCGATGTCAACTACGCCTGGCCTTCGGCCGAGATCGCCGTCATGGGCCCCAAAGGCGCCGCCGAGGTGATCTACCGCAAGGAGATCCAAGCCGCCGCGGATCCGGAAGCCCTGTTGAACACGAAGATGAGCGACTACCGCCGCACCTTCGCCAACCCCTTTCTGGCGGCCAAGCGGGGCTACATCGACGACGTGATCTTCCCGCGGGACACCCGCCACCGGCTAATTCGCACCCTGCAGGTCCTGGAGGGCAAGGAGGCCAAAGGCCCGAACCGCAAACACGGCAACATTCCCCTGTGAGGCCTGTCATGTTCGACAAAATCCTGATTGCCAACCGAGGTGAAATCACCGTCCGCATCATCCGCAGCTGCCAACGCTTGGGCATCGGCGCCGTGGCGGTGTATTCCGACGCGGACCGCCGCAGCCGCCATGTGCAGCAAGCCGACGAGGCCGTGCATATCGGCGCGGCCCCTGCCCGGGCATCCTATCTCGATGCGGAGAAGATCGTTGCCGTGGCCCGATCCACAGGCTGCCAGGCCGTGCATCCCGGCTACGGTTTCCTGTCGGAAAACGCCGATTTTGCCCGGCGTGTGACCGAGGCCGGGCTGGTGTTCATCGGCCCGCCGGCCGAGGCCATCGCCCTCATGGGCGACAAGATCGCCAGCAAGGAGCTGGCCGGTCAGGCGGGAGTGCCCGTGATTCCCGGCCATGCCGGGGAGTTGGCCGACGAAGCGGAGGCCCGGGCCGCCGCCGAGGCGGTCGGCTATCCGGTGCTGCTCAAGCCCGCCGCCGGCGGGGGCGGCAAAGGTATGCGCATCGTCCGCAAGCCGGAGGAACTGGCGTCCGCCCTGGCGGCCAGCCGCCAGGAAACCCGTAAAGCCTTCGGTGACAGCCGGATTTTCATCGAGCGTTATATCGAGGAACCGCGGCACGTGGAAATCCAGATTATGGCCGATGCGTTCGGCCAGGTGGTCCACCTGGGAGAGCGGGAGTGCTCTATCCAGAGGCGCTACCAGAAGATCATCGAAGAGTCGCCCTCACCGGCCGTCTCCGAGGCCCTGCGACAGCGCATGGGGAAGGCCGCCTGCGACCTGGCCCGCCAGGCCGGCTACATCAATGCCGGTACGGTGGAGTTCGTGCTGGACGCCGGGGGCGATTTCTATTTCCTGGAAATGAATACCCGTCTGCAGGTGGAGCATCCGGTCACTGAGGCGGTCATCGGGCTGGATCTGGTGGAACTTCAAATCCGGGTGGCGGCCGGCGAGCGGCTGCCGCTGGACCAGGAAAGCATGGCCCCCAAGGGCTGGGCCATGGAAGCGCGCATCTGCGCCGAAGACCCCGACCGGGGCTTCATCCCGTCCACGGGCATGATCACCCGCTATGCCGAACCCAAGGGCAACGCCATTCGGGTGGACAGCGGCATCCAGACCGGCAGCAGCATCGGGGTCTACTACGACTCGCTGCTGGCCAAGGTCATCTGCCACGGCCGGGACCGGGACGATGCCCGCCTGCGGCTGATCGAGGCCTTGAACGGCTACCACATCGAAGGGGTCGTCACCAATACCGATTTCGTCAACAGCATCCTGTGCCACCCGGAATTTGCGGCGGGCAAACTGACCACGGGGTTTATCGAGCGCTATTTCGACGGCGGCCAGCCGAAGCACTCGCCGGACAAACGGTCTTTCGAGCTGGCGGCCCTGACGGCGGCCCTGATCTACCACGTCCGCATGGTGGCGGTGCAGGAATCCCTGCGCCCGATGGCGCCGAGGATCGGGGGTGAAAAAGTCGCGGCCTGGGAGCATCGCTACTTCGTCCGGGCGGCCCAGGACGTCCTGGAAGTGCGGCTCGAGGGCCCGGCGCACGGCCGGCGTTGGACGATCCGCATCGGCCCCCATGCCTATGCGGTGACGACCCCTGAATTCGAGTTCTACCGACGCCGGCTCAAGCTCGTCATCGACGACCAGGTCCACCGCTTCCGGGTGCGTCTGGAGCAGTCCTTTATTTACGTCGCCTTCAGCGGCATCACCCGGGTCTTCGAGATCTATACCCCCAAAGAGTGGGCGCTGATACCCTACATGCCCGATCGGGTTGCCGCGCCGGCAGAGAACGTGCTCGTCTGCCCCATGCCGGGGCTGGTGGTGGGGGTGGCCGTCCAAAGCAGGGCGCGCGGGTCTTCCGCGGCCAGACCCTGATGGTGCTCGAATCCATGAAGATGGAAAGCGACGTGGCCTCCCCGCTGGACGGCGTCGTGGCCGAAGTGCTGGCCACCGAGGGGCAGGCGGTGGAGGCCGGGGACGAGCTCATCCGTTTCGAGGCCTGATTATTTGATGCCGGCGTACATGAAAGACTGCACGAACTGGCGCTGGAAGAGCAGGAAGGCCACCAGCAGCGGCGCCACCGAGAGCAGGGTGGCCGCCGAAATGATGGACCAGTTGACGCCGGATTCCGGGGCCCCGAAGATCCCCAGCCCCACGGTCAGGGGCCGGGTTTCCACCGAGTTGGTCACGATGAGGGGCCAGAGGAAATTGTTCCAGTGGTGGCTGATGGACACCAGGGCGTAGGCCAGGTAGGTGGGGCGGGCCAGCGGCACATAGACTTTCCACAAAACGCCCATCGAGCCGCAGCCTTCCAGGCGGGCGGCTTCTTCCAGTTCCTTGGGGGTCGACTTGAAGGCCTGCCGCAGGAGGAAGATACCGAAGGCGCTGGCCATGTAAGGCAGTCCGATGCCGAGAATGGTGTCCACCAGGCCGAAGTGCGCCAGGGTGACGTAGTTCTCCACGATCAGAATTTCGGGCGTGATCATGAGCTGCATCAGCACCAGGGCGAAAGCGATTTTGTGGCCACGGAACTCATAGCGCGCAAAGGCGTAAGCCGCCAGGGTGCACAATACCAGTTGGGCCGCCAGGGTCATGGTGACCAGGATGAAGGTGTTCAGGGCATAGCGGGGGAAGGGCGCTTGGGACAGGGCCTCGCGGAAATTGTCCAGGGTGAGCGGCGCCAGCAGGTGGAAATTGACGGCGTATTCCCCCGGATGGAAGGCCGCCCAGAAGGCGTAGACCAGGGGTGAGATCCAGAGGACGGCCAGCAGCCAGGCGGCGCCGTTTTCCAGCCCGGTCTGAAAGGTTTGTGAGGGGGATCGTCGCGGCGTCATCGGTAGTGCACCCGTTTGTCCAGTAGAAAGAATTGGAGCAGGGCCATGACCGCCAGCAGCACCAGCAGGACGACGGTGAGGGCGGCGGCAAAATGGGTTTCGAAGTAGGAAAAGGCCGTTTCGAAAATATAGTAGAGCAGGAGGTTGCTGGCGTTGTTGGGCCCGCCCTTGGTCAGCACGAAGAGGTGGTCCACCAGCTTGAAGGAGTTGAGTACCGCGTTGATCAGCACGAAGAGCGTCGTGGGCATCAGCAGGGGGAACATCACCCGCCGGAAGTAGTGCCAGCGCCCGGCCCCCTCCAGCTGGGAGGCCTCTTCGAGCTCGGGCGGGATGTTCTGCATGGCCGCCAGGTAGAAGATCATGAAGAAGCCGGCCTCCTTCCAGATGGTCATCACCATGATGGCCGGCAGCACCGTGGCGGGATCCCCCAGCCAGTTGTGCCCCGGCAGGCCGACCCAGGATAGCATCTGGTCGATCAGGCCGATCTCGGGGGTGTAGAAGAACAGCCAGATGTTGGCCACGGCGATCATGGGCAGAATCGTGGGCGTGAAAAAGGCCATGCGCACCAGCGCCCGGCCCGGCAGGGCCCGGTTGACAAACAGGGCCATGGCGATCGCCAGGGCGATGGAGGTGGGGATGGTGCCCAGGGCGAACCAGACATTGTTTACCAATACTTTCCAGAAAATGGGATCGTGGAGCATCCGCTCGTAGTTCAGGGCCCCCACGAAGCGGGACGGGCGGATGGCCGTGCCCTTGGAAAACAGGCTGTCGATCACCGTCATCACCGTCGGATAGTGGGTGAAGGCGATCAGCAGAATGGCCGCGGGCGTCAACAGCAGCCAGCCCTGAACATTTCGCGAGACCTGGGTTTGCATGGAACTTCCGGGTTTTGACAGCACAGTGACGGGCAGCGGCCGCACCCGGCGCCGGCTGCCCGTCATGGGTTACGTTTCAAGGACGCCGCTTCCGGCGAAGGCCCTTTCGAAGATGTCTGCGCCGGGCCGTCGCTTCTCTCCCCTAGCGGCGGGCATCCCACCGCCGTCACGCCCGCGAAAGCGGGCGTCCAGAACGCTGTGCTCACAGTCCCCTGGATTCTCCGGCCAAGCCGGAAAATGACGGCAACAACGGGGTCGGTTTAGCGCTGCGCCGGCTACCGGTACGGCTTCAGCAGGCGATCCGCCTGGGCCTGGGCCTCCCCCAGCGCCTCTTCGGGGGTCTGGGCGTCGGTCAGGGCGGCCTGGATGGCATCGTCCAGCAGTTTGCGGACCCGGCCGGTCTGATAGGTGGAAAGCTCGGCCGTCGCGTACTGGAGCTGATCGCGGGCCACCGCCGCGGGGGGGAATCCCTTGATGTATTGCTTCAGGGCCGGTGTTTCATAGGCCGCCGGGCTGACCCCCAGGTAGCCGGTTTTGATGGACCACTCGGCGGACCGTTCCGGGCTGGTCATGAACTTGATCAGCCGCATGGCCGCCTTGCGCTCTTCCGGGGTGGTTTTTTTGAAGATGTAGAAATTGCCGCCTCCCGTGGGCGTCCCCCGCCGTTTGCTGGCCGGCAGCATGGCCACGCCGAAGTCGAAGGTGGCGTTGTTCTTGACCGCCGTCAGGTTGCCGGTGGAATGCCACATGATCGCGGTTTTGCCTTCCAGGAAATTCTGCCGCAGGGTTCCCCATTCGATGGTGCCGTCGGGCATGACCTTGTACTTGCTCCCCAGGTCTTTCCAGTATTGCAGGGCACCCACCACGTCCGGGTTGGCGAAATAGGTTGCATTGCCGTCGCCGTTCATGAGGACCTGGCCGTTTTGCATGGCCAGGGCGCCGAACATCCAGTAGGGATAGCCGGTGGAGGGGATCATGACCCCCCATTGGGAGCCGTCGGGCTTGGTGAGCTTTTGGCCCATGGACACCATTTCGTCCCAGGTGGCCGGCGGTTTGTCGGGATCTAGACCGGCCGCCCGGAAGAGATCCTTGTTGTAGTACATGACGATGGTGGAGCGCTGGAAGGGGATGCCCCAGGTCTTGCCGGCGGTGCGGCCATTTTCCATGAGGGCGGGATAGAAGGAATTCAGCCAGGCTTTTTCTTCGGCGGTTTCCACCACGTCGTCGAAGGGGATGATGGCATCCTGCTCGATGAGTTCGTAGATGTCGATAGAGAACATCACCGAGAGCTGGGCCGGCTCGCCGCTTTTCAGCGCTGCCAGGGCTTTGATGCGGGCATCGTTGTAATTGCCGGCATAAATCGCCTTGACGGTGATATCCGGGTTGGCTTTCATAAAATCGGCCACGATGCTGTCGACGATTTTGGTCAAGGGCCCGCCCACGGCTACCGGATAGTACATGGTCAGCTCGGTGGCGGAGCCCGCCGTGACGCCCGCCAACAGCACAAGCGCCGCCATTACCCCAATCCCCATCCATTTAAATCGTTTCAGCATGGCGTTTCTCTCCTTGTTGAGTCGGTTTGCAGCGGCCGAACCCAGGCGGTTCGGCGGGAAGGCCGATTGGCCGATACGGCAGTGCGCCTTAGCCCGACGACGCGTTCTCCGAAGCGTCGATGCCGATGCCGTCGGCGCCGAAACACTGGACCGCCGTCTCCGGCCAGTTGATGTGTAGGGTTGCACCGGGGGTGAGGTCGTGCCGGCCGTCGATCTTGGCGAACAACAGCTGATCGTCGTGCTCCATGCGCACCACCGTTTCGGCCCCCAGGTAGTCGATGGCGGCAATTCGCACCGGCAGTCCCTGACGGTCCATCGCGCAATGCTTCGGGCCGCACGCCGATAAATCCCTCCGGTTGGCAGGCGGCGGGCAGGCGGCCGCCGCAGGCTGCGGCCAGGGCGCTACGGTCCTTAATCAAATCGATCTTTAACAGGTTCATGGGTGGCGATCCCAGAAACTGGGCGGCGAAGATCGTCCGGGGCTTTTCGTAAAGCGCGTGGGGCGGACCGATCTGCTCCACGCGGCCCTGCTGCAGCAGGACGACCTGGTCCGCCATGGTCATGGCCTCCACCTGGTCGTGGGTGACGTAGACCATGGTCAACCCCAGCTTCTGCTGCAGCGAGCGGATTTCATCACGCATCTCCGCCCGGAGCTTGGCGTCCAGGTTGGAGAGGGGTTCATCCATAAGGCAGACCGGCCGCCGCGATACGATGGAGCGCGCCAGGGCCACCCGCTGCCGCTGCCCGCCGGACAATTGGGAGGGCTTGCGGTTCAACAGCTCGGACAAGCCCACCATGCGGGCGGCCTTTTCGAGCCGCGCGCGCCGGTCGTCCCTGGTGACGCGCCGGACCTTGAGTCCGAAGAGGATATTTTCACGGACGGTCAAATGCGGGAAAAGCGCGTAGGATTGAAACACCATGGATACCCCGCGGTCGGCCGGGTCCCTGCGGGTCACGTCTTTACCGCCGATGGCGATGGACCCGGCCGTGGTCGTTTCCAGGCCGGCGATAAGGCGCAATATCGTGGACTTGCCGCACCCGGAGGGGCCCAGCAGCACCGTCAGGCTGCCTTCCGGGACCGTGAAGGAGACCTGGTCGACGGCCGGGACATCGGCCCAGTGCTTGGTCAGTTGGTGGATATCGATCCGGCTCATGAGGGGCGGTCTCCATTGCAGACCACCAACTGCGTTCCGGATTGGGCCAGCAGATCGAGAATGTCCGGCGGCGGCAGGCGGTCGCAGAACACGATGGTGGCCTCGTCGATGCGGCCGCCGCGCACGTGGGCCGGCCGGCCGAACTTGGTATGGTCGAGCACGAGGAAGGCGCTGCGGCTGTTTTGGCAGATGATCTGCCGGGCCCGGACCTCTTCTTCGTAGAAGTCGAGCAGGGTGCCGTCCTCGTCCACCCCGGCCACCCCGTAGATGCCGATGTCCACCTTGTAGGCGCTGAAAAGGGTCTCCATGCCGTTTCCCATGACATCCCGATCCTCGTTGCGCAGCCGGCCGCCGGCGACGGTGACTTCGAAAGTGGGATTGGCGCAGGCTTGAACGGCAATATTGAGGTTGTTGGTAAAAATTCGCAGGTGCTGGTGCTTCAGCAGGGCGCTGGAGACGATCTCCGGGGTGGTGCCGATGCTGAAGGCCAGGGAGACCCCGTTGGGGACATGGCGAGCCACCGCTTCGGCGATCATCTGCTTGGCGTCGTGATTGAGCACCTGCCGCCAGGCGTAGGCCACATTGCCGGGCGTGTTCATGCGCTGCACACCGCCGTGTACGCGCCGGGCCAGGCCGCGTTCGCACAGGCGATTCAGATCCCGCCGGATGGTCTGGGTGGTGACCCGAAAATGGTGGGCCAGCTCTTCCACACGAACGAAGTCCGACTGGCGAACCATTTCCGCAATGTGTGCCTGGCGTTCGGAAAGCTCCATGGGGTTAATCGGACCTGATTCAACGTGGATGGTTTTCATTTGAGCAACATCAATACCCTACAACAACAAAATCGTAAAAAGCAACCTAAGTGTTGAGTGTTTACTTTTCATTAGCCTATAATGATATTTCAGTTAATATTCATATGAAAATTGACGGCGTTTCATCCACACCAAAAGCAATCCGCTGAGAGGGGGGTGCCAGGCATCCGGGATAGCCTTTTACGTGATGAGAAGGGAGGGCCTATGGAATTCAGCTTTCTCAAGAAACGGTTCGGCATCGGCCGTAAGATGGACGATTTTCTGGACAAAGTCAGTGAAGCCGGGATGCTCTTCCAGCATGGGGTCGATGCCTACCTGAAAGGCAACCGGCCGTCCTTCGTCAAGAAGATCGAGGACATCGCCGACGTGGAGCACGTGGGCGATGCGCTGCGCCGCGACCTGGAAGAGCAGCTTTATACCCAGACCCTCATCCCGGATTCACGGGGGGATGTGCTGGAGCTGCTGGAAAACATGGACGGGCTGCTGGATCGCTTCAAGGGCGCCCTCTGGCGGTTCGAGATCGAACAGCCCGACATCTACCCCGAACTGCACGACGACATCCGGGAACTGGCTGCCTGCGTGGTGGAATCCGTCGAGGCGATGGTCCGCTCCACCCGCGCCTTTTTCAAGGACATCTCCACCGTGGCCGACCACTTGCACAAGGTGTCCCACTGGGAGTCCCAGTCCGACAAGGTCTCCACCCGGATCCAGTCGCGGGTGTTCCGGGAGGAGGAAAGGGACTTGAGCTATCGCATGCAGCTGCGTGATTTCATCCGGCATGTGGATAAAATCGCCGATCGGGCCGAGGATGTGGCCGACAAGCTGCGCATCTACGTGATCAAACGATCGCTATAAGGATTGCCGGATGTTCGCCTTTTTCCTGTCAAGCGGCCTTTTTCTGGGCTGGACGCTGGGGGCCAACGATGCCTCCAATGTCTTCGGCACAGCCGTGGGTACCCGCATGATCCGCTTCCGCACGGCCGCCGGATGCTGTGCCGTCTTTATTGTGCTGGGGGCGGTCATCAGCGGCAGCGGGGCCTCCGAGACCCTGGGCAAGCTCGGAGAGGTCAATGCCGTGGCCGGGGCTTTCATGGTGGCGCTGACCGCGGGCATCAGCATCTATCTGATGACCAAGATCGGCTACCCGGTGTCCACTTCGCAGGCCATCGTGGGGGCTATCATCGGCTGGAACTTCTTCAGCGGGTCGCTCATCGATTACGGGGCGCTCCAAAAAATTGTGCTGACCTGGATCGCCTGCCCCCTCCTTTCGGCCGCTATCGCAATGACGCTCTACAAACTGGTGGCGGTGGGCATTCGCCTCTTCAAGCCCCGCATGTTTACCCTCGATGCCATGACCCGCTACGCGTTGCTCATCGTGGGGGCCTTCGGTTCCTACAGCCTGGGTGCCAACAATATCGCCAATGTGATGGGCGTTTTTGTGCCGGTGGCGCCCTTTTCCGAAATCTCCCTCTTCGGCGGGTTGGTGCTCTCCCCGGCGCAGCAGCTCTTTTTCATCGGCGGCCTGGCCGTTGCCCTGGGGGTGATGACCTACTCCCGGCATGTCATGCTGACCGTGGGCGAAGGGATCATGAAGCTCTCGCCGGTAGCCGCCTTTGTGGTCGTTCTGGCCCACTCGCTGGTCCTGTTCGCCTTTGCTTCCCAGAGGCTGGAGCAATTGCTGGCGATTTACGGACTACCGGCCTTTCCCCTGGTGCCGGTTTCCAGTTCCCAGGCCATTGTCGGAGCCGTGGTGGGGATCGGGCTCCTGAAAAAAGGCAGCGTCGTCCGGTGGCGCATGTTGGGCGCCATCGCCAGCGGATGGGTCGTCACGCCGGTCATCGCCGGTCTGCTGTGCTTCGTTTCCCTGTTTTTCTTCCAGAACGTGTTCAACCAGAGAACCTACCACCCCGTGTCCTATCAGCTGACCCAGGCGGCGCTGACCCGCATCCGCGATGCCGGCCTGCCGGCGGACGCTCTGGGCGACATGATCCAGAAGAGCTACCCTGACGCGGCGGCCTTCGATCGCGCCTTGAAGGCGCACACCGGCCTCACCCCGCCCCAGCGCCGTTTCGTACTTGCTTCCGCAAAGGTGGACCCCGTCGCCGTCACGGCCGGGGCCATCGACGCCCTCGGGCCCAACCGGCTGTCGTCCGTCCAGCGTCGCGCGCTGCGGACGCTTGAAGGGCTCTCGTTTGTTCACCCCTGGCAGCTGGGCGAGGTCCTGGCGAAGCTCTCGCCTGCCTGGCGGCCGTTGGCGGGCGACGAAGCCCGCAACACACGATTGGACCGTCAACTGGCCTATCTCTATTTCCGGTTACGGTCCGATGATTGACGGCGCCTGCCGATACGCGGCCAGAGCCCGCAGGTAGCATCGATCGGGCCAACGTTTTTCAGTGGATCCGCAGCGATATTCCCCGGGGTGCGATGGAAGAGGAAGGAGGAAAACGTTGCGTCAGGTGCAGATGTAGAGTTTGGACCGGCCGGAGGGGGCCGCGGCTTTTTCGACATGATGGAAGTGCCGCTTCAGGAATTGCGTTTCGTGCTTCAGGATTTGCAAGGCTCTTTGGCGGCCCATGGACATGAGCCGGATATAAAACAGCACTCTGACGAATCGGTTTTGGGGCACCTCGTGCTCCATCATCAAAAAGGGCCTGCCTGGTCTGAGACAGCGTTTGACTTCCGCAAGGGCCTCCGCCTGGGTTTGATCCTTCAGTTCGTAAAACGCGTGGGAGCAGGTAACGGCGGCGAAGCGTCCGTCCTTGAACGGCAGCCGACTGCAGTCCGCCTGCACCAGGCAGACGGCATGGCGGCCGCGGTGCTTGGCGCGGGCCGCGCGGAGCATCCCTGAGGAGAAATCGAGCCCCACCGTCAGACCGGCGCCGCCGGCGCGCGCCGCCAGGGGTCCGAGCGCGGCGCCGGTGCCCGTGCAGATGTCGAGCACAACATCCCCGGACCGGACGTTCGCCCGTTCGGCCAAAATATCCCGCAACAGGCCCTGCTTGTCGGTGGCGTGCAGGGCGATGAAGCGGTCGTAGAAACGGGAGAACAGGTCATAGTATTTCCGTCTGAATCGGCGCATGGCGGCGTGTCCTTTGCAGGGGGGCCAATGTTTCGGCTTTCCATTGAAATGTCAACGATGGGATGGACAAGGCCGAATATGGCACGCGGCACTGGAAACGCAGGCCACCGTGTTAGGCGAACCTTCCGGGAAACAATCGGAAAGCCCTGCCGCAGGCCGGCAGGGCTGTTTCCATGGCGTTCACGCCACGTTCTACGTCAAGGTGCGACGGTGAGGGGGATAGGTTTCCCCGCGGAATGGTTTTTCTATTGGTGTTGCCTACATGGGGGTGAAGGTGAACTTTTGACCGCCGACGGAAAATTCATACATCAGGCCGCCTTTGGCATGCACAAAGGTCACCATGCCGTTTACATATTTGGCCCGGGCCTGGACATCGGTATTGGGTCCGGCTGTCGCTCCGGCGCTGGCTCCCGTGGTGCCAGCCTTGGCCTCGGCACCTGCTGTAATGGCGGTCGCCTGAGCGGTGGCATCGAACTCGAAATTCCCGCTGGTGAACGCGTCGTAGGCCTGCTTGTCCTGAAAGAAGATAATTTCGCTGAAAGCCTTGGCGCCCAGCTGGAAGCCAATCGAGCCTTCCACGAGCGAAGTTTTGCCCGTCACGTCACCATTGCGGTAAACCTGTCCCTTCCCATAGGAGCCGCCGACCACGTAGCCGGCCTTGCCGACGGTGGGGAAAACTGCATAGCCGTATGCCTCGCGGAAGAAATGGGCCACCACAGGCGAGCTGCGGAACTTTTCGATGGTGCTTGAATAATCCTCGGCCTGAGCCCCTATTGCCTGGCTGATGGGGCCCAATACAAGTAACAGACTCATGGCGGAGATGAGTAGGGTGAGTCGCTTTAGGGGTGTATTCATGGTTTACTCCTTTCGTCCTCGTTGCGGGCCGCTTGTCGGACAGACGATGCGGTCTGTGCGGCCAGCCCTGGGGCCCGGTAAAATCCGGTCGGCGCCCCGATTTCAGGCGCATTGTACAAGAGTCTCTTCATGAAAATGATCTTTGCGCCGCTAGGTCCTTACGCTATTACTACCCCTTGGTTTCCGCAATAGGGTCTGATCTGTATATCACCGACGCACCCGTCATGGCCCTTCGTCTCTCTGCCAGCGGGCGCGGTGCCTATCCCGCCTTGTGCCTCCCCTGAGCACGGGTATCGCAGGCCTTTTATGTATACCAGGCCGCCCTGTGGCCGGTTGCGGATAAACGGCGCCGCAGGCTGAAATGGGGCCCTTTCCGGCCCCCGGTTGGCGATTCGCAACCGGGGCGGGCCCGGCGGCAGCGCAATGGCCCGCGCCCTTTCGCCGGCGGTCGCAATATGGGGGGGGAAATCTCTCCCGATAAGGGATAGGCACCATTGTTGACGAGGCGGACGTGTTGTAACCTTTAGAAAAGCAAGGCGAAAAAGGGAAGAGGATAAGGTTCTGGAGACCGAACTTTGTCTCGCTTACGTTGCGGCCTTGCCTGACAGACGTCGGCAGGTCAGCAAAGTCAGTGCGGGGGACCGGCGGCGATGGTTTGCCGGGAACCCTTTCAACGAATGCACATAGACCCTAAGGAGATCAATATGATTGGATGGGCGTTAACATTTTTTATCATCGCCATTATCGCCGGCATCTTCGGTTTCACCGGCATTGCCGGCACCGCCGTGAATATTGCCTGGATTCTGTTTGTCGTCGGTCTTATTCTGGCCGTCATTTTCGCCTTCCGGGGACGCAGGCCTCCGGTGTAACCGTGGCGGACCTCTGCCCCTCTGCCGCGCATTCTCCTCAATGACCCCAGCAAAGGAGAACCCCTTATGACGTTATACGTCGGGTTGCAGCCGATCCTGGCCCTCGTGGCCGGGATCCTCATTCTGGTGAAACCCAAACTTCTCAACTATGTGGTGGCGGGCTACCTGATTGCCACCGGCCTCCTCGGCCTCGTTCGGTAAACAAGGCCTGCCCGCTTGAAGACGATCATTCGGCAAGGCGGCCGGCGCTTTTTATCCCCAGCGGCTCCCTACAGTATCGTCGCCGCCGGGCTGCGTCGCCGTGGCGCGTCGATCCCTCCCGGTCTCGGTCTTCGTAAGCATTGCCCGCAGGCCTATCCCGGTTCGAGAATAGACCAAGAATACATCCTTTATCCATCATCAATAAATATTCTGACCCATGGACAGGCACCGTCTGCAGGTCGCACTATACAGCGGCCGGATTCCCCTGCGGCCTGCGGCGCAATAGGCAAACCAAACGGCCTCGGCGGCCGACCCCAGTCAACAAAAGGAGGATTTCATGGAAGACAACGCTCCTAAAAGGCCTGTCATTATCGTTATTTTCGGTGCGGGGGGCGATCTCACCTGGCGTAAGCTGACCCCCGCGCTCTACCGTCTGTTCCTGGACGGCTGGATGCCGGAGCGCTATGCCGTGGTAGGGCTGGACCGCACGGATATGAATGACAACAGTTTCCGCGACCACCTGGGTGGTAAGGTCGCCCACGATTCTCAAGGCGAGGAAGGTCAGGACGACCCCTGGTCGTCCTTCGCGGAAAACTTCAGCTTCCTGCAAGCCGATTTTGACAGTGACGAGGCTTATTCCAACCTGACGGAGCGCATCCGGGCCATCGAAAAGGAGTGGGGAGACAAGGCCGACAAGATCTTCTACCTGGCGGTGCCGCCGGGGCTCGTCAAGGATATCGCCCAGCGGCTGGGAAAAACCGGCCTCCAGGAAGACCGGGAGTGCAGCCGCATCGTGGTGGAGAAGCCCTTCGGCCACGACCTGGAATCGGCCCGGGATCTGAATACCCTCCTGACCGATATTTTCCACGAGACGCAAATCTTCCGCATCGACCATTTCTTGGGCAAAGAGACCGTCCAGAACATCTTGGCCTTCCGCTTCGGCAACACGCTTTTCGAGCCGCTCTGGAACCGCCACTACATCGACCACGTGCAGATCACCGTGGCCGAGTCCCTGGGGGTGGAGCACCGGGGGGGCTACTATGACAAGGCCGGCGCCCTGCGGGACATGATTCAAAATCACCTGATGCAGGTGTTCTGCCTGATCGCCATGGAGGCGCCGATCTCCTTCGACGGCGACGAGGTGCGCAACAAAAAGGTGGACGTGCTCAAGGCGACACGCGAGATCCCCGCCGACCGCGCCAACGAATTTGCCGTGCGAGGGCAGTACACGGCCGGCTGGATCGAAGGGGAGCGCGTGTCCGGTTATCGGGAGGAGCCGGACGTGGCCGAGGATTCCCTCACCGAAACCTATGCCGCCTTAAAGCTCTTCGTGGACAACTGGCGCTGGCAGGGCGTGCCTTTCTACATGCGCACAGGCAAGCGTCTGCCGGCCAATGTGTCGGAGGTGTCCATCCAGTTTCGTCCCGTTCCGCACCAGACGTTTCCCAGCGCCGCCTTGATGGACTGGCGCCCCAACCGTCTGCTGCTGGCCATCCAGCCCCAGGAAGGCATCTTCCTGCGGTTCGAGGTCAAGCATCCCGGCATGACCATGCACCTCTCGCCGGTGCTGATGCAGTTTTACTACCGCGAGGCTTTCGAAGCCGCGCCGCCGGAAGCCTATGAAACCTTGCTGCTGGACATCATGCGGGGCGATCCGACGCTTTTCATGCGGGCCGATCAGACCGAGGCGGCCTGGACGGTTCTGGCCCCCATCCTGGAAGCCTGGAAGAAGATGCGCCCCTTTGCCTTTCCCAACTACCAGGCGGGCACCTGGGGACCCGAGGAGGCCGAAGTGCTGATTGCCCAGGACGGACGCAGTTGGGTGATGCCCACCCATCTGCAATGCCAGGAGAACCTGGCCGCCTGCCATGTCTTCTCGGGCCGGCCGTCATGACGCCGCCGAACAAATCCATGTCACAGGACCGCAAAATCCGCCGGGAGGTGCCCCTTGAGTGATGAATCCCCTTACCCTGATATTGCCGATTACGGCTACATTGCCGACTGCCACTCGGCCGCCTTGATTTCCAAGGCCGGCGCCATCGACTGGTGTTGCCTGCCGCGCTACGACTCGGCGAGTTGTTTCGGACGCCTGTTGGACTGGCGCAAAGGCGGCTTCTGTGCCATCCGCCCCAGGGGATCCCACCGCGTTTCGCGGCGCTACCTCCCCGATACCCTGGTCCTCGAGACCCTGTTCGAAAGCGACGAAGGCCGGGTGCGTCTGCTGGACTGCATGACCACCCGCCAGGGCGGCGAACACCGGCCCCACCGGCAACTGCTGCGGGTCGTGGAGGGCGTGGAAGGCCGCATGCCGATGACGGTCGAAGTGGCCCCCGTCTTCGATTACGGGACGGTCCAACCCTGGCTGCAGAAGCGCGAGCACCATTTCATCGCCATGGGCAGCAGCAACGGTCTTCTGATTTCCGGCGACCTCCCTCTGGAGATGAAGCATCGCCACCGTTTGGGCGGCGAATGGACCTTGGAAGAGGGGCAGCGCAAACACCTGTCGATTCTCTGGCGCCCGCCCGAGAATCTGGATGAGGGGCTGGTGGAACCGCCGTCTGTCGAAGAGCTGGATCACCGCCTGGATGAAACCGTCAGCTGGTGGCGGGATTGGAGCGAGAGAGGCCACACGGAAGGCGTCTATGCCGAGGATATGCGCCGCTCGGCCATTATTCTCAAGGGGCTCACCCACGCCCCCACCGGCGCCATCGCCGCAGCGGCCACGACCTCCCTGCCCGAGTCCATCGGCGGAACCCGCAATTGGGACTACCGCTATTCCTGGATCCGTGATTCCTACTTTACCGTGCGTTCCCTGAATCAGTTGGGCTACGTCAACGAGGCCGATGGCTTTCGCAGATTTGTGGAGCGCACGGCCGCCGGCAGCGCCGACGAGGTCCAGGTGCTCTTCGGGTTGGGCGGCGAGAGACGCTTGTTCGAAAACATTTTGAAGGGCGTCGAGGGGTATCGCGGATCGCGTCCGGTACGCATCGGCAATGCCGCGGAAAACCAGGTTCAACTGGATGTCTACGGCGAACTGCTGGGCCTGGCCTGGATCTGGCACCAGCAGGGCAGCTCGCCGGACGACGATTACTGGGAGTTTTTGGTGAGCCTGGTCAATCGTACGGTGCGCGAATGGATCTACCCCGACCAGGGCATTTGGGAGATGCGCGGCCGGCCGCGGCATTTCGTTCATTCCAAGGCCATGTGCTGGTCGGCCTTGGATCGGGGCATCCGGCTGGCGGAGGATTCCGGCCGGGAGGCGCCGGTGGAAATCTGGCGCGAGGAGCAGGACAAAATTCGCCGGGCCATCGAAGAACGCGGGTACGACAGCGATCGCGGGGTCTTCATCCAGGCCTTCAACCGCCCGGAAATGGACGCCGCGCTGCTGCTGCTGCCCACCACCGGGTTTGTGGACTATGGGGATCCCCGCATGGTGCGCACCGTGGACGCCGTCCAGGAGGAGCTGGAGGAGGGCGGTCTGCTGCGGCGCTATGCCCACGGATCGGACGGCTTCCTGGACCGTGAAGAGATTTTTTGCTGCTGCGCCTTCTGGCTGGCCGAATGCCTGGCCCGCCAGGAGCGGCTGAGACGCGGCGCGCCAGGTATTCGAACGCGCCTTGCAAGCCGGCAACGACCTGGGCATCTACGCCGAAGCCTACGATGCGCAACGGGGACGGATGCTGGGCAATTTCCCCCAGGGACTGACCCATCTGTCCCTCATCGCGGCGGCCGTGGCCATCAACAAGGCGAGCGGCGCGGCGGACGCCTGACCGGCGTCCGCCGGGACAGCCGGCACGGCATGGGATCATCGCCGGTCTCCCGAGGGTGAAAATACGCTCTGCACCCCATTTTTGAATCCGGTGGCGATCGTTATTAGTCTACATAAATACGGACGTCACCACCGCCGCTCGCATGCCGCATGGCGACCGGCGCCAATGTCAACCATGGAGAAGGAGCCGTTTATGGAATCCCGTCAAAGCGAGGAACAACGCCTGGTCGAAATCGCGCGGCTGATCCGTTACTACATTCTGACCGCCACCACCCGGGCCGGCTCGGGGCATCCGACCTCTTCCCTGTCGGCCACCGAGCTGATGACAACCCTCTTCTTCGACGGGGTTTTCCGCTACGATGTCAGCCGTCCTGATCATCCCAACAACGACCGCATCATTTTCTCCAAGGGGCACGCCTCGCCCCTGTTCTATGCCCTCTGGACGGCCGCCGGCGCGTTGAGTGCCGACGAAATGATGACCTACCGCCAGTTCGGCAGCCCGCTGGAGGGCCATCCGACCCCCGCCCTGCGCTTCGTGGACGCCGCCACCGGATCCCTGGGGCAGGGGTTGTCCATCGGCGTGGGACTGGCCATCAATGCCCAGTATGTGGACAAGCTGCCCTATCGCACCTACGTGCTGTTGGGGGACAGCGAGATGGCGGAAGGCTCCCAGTGGGAGGCCATGCAGATCGCCGCCTACTACAAGCTGGACAGCCTGGTGGGCATCATCGACGTCAACCGTCTCGGCCAGCGGGGAGAGACCATGTACGGGCACGACCTGGAGGCCTACCAGAAACGCATCGAGGCCTTCGGCTGGCGGACCCGGACCGTGGACGGCCATTCCCTGGACGAGATCCGTTCCGCCTACGGTGAAATCGGAGATCACAGCGGCCGGCCGACCATGATCATCGCCCGCACGATCAAAGGCAAGGGGGTTTCATTTGTGGAAGACAAGAACGGCTTTCACGGCAAGCCGCTGAGCGAGGAAGATCTCGAAAAAGCGCTGCAGGAGCTGGGGAAAGTGGACACCGCGATCCGCGGCGCCATCCGTCCCCCCGAAGATCTCGAGCCTGCGAAGCCCACCTCCGGCAGGGCCGGTGCCGTCGACTATGCCCCGGACGACGCCGTGGCTACCCGCAACGCCTACGGCAACGCCCTGAACCGCATCTATCCGGCCTTCCCGCAGATCGTCAGCGTGGACGGGGAGGTCAGCAATTCCACCCGGGCGGCCTTTTTCAAAAAGGAGCATCCCGAGCGGTTCTTTGAAATGTTCATTGCCGAGCAGAACATGGCCGGGGTGGCCCAGGGGCTGGCCTGCCGCGGCAAAATCCCCTTTGCCTCAACCTTCGCCGCCTTCTGGAGCCGAGCCTACGATCAGATCCGCATGAGCCAGTACTCGGAGGCCAACATCAAATTCGTGGGCTCCCACGGCGGGGTTTCCATCGGCCAGGACGGCCCCTCCCAGATGGCCCTCGAGGATCTGGCCTTCTTCCGCACCCTTTTCGGCGCGGCCGTGCTCTACCCCAGCGATGCCGTGTCCACTGAAAAAGTGGTGGAAGAAGCCGCCGGCTACAAGGGTATCGTCTATATCCGCACCACCCGCATGGGGACGCCGATTCTCTACGACGCCGACGCCGCCTTCCCGATCGGCGGCAGCAAGACCCTGCGCCGCAGCGGGAACGATGCGGCCACGGTCATCGGAGCCGGGGTCACGGTGCACGAAGCCTTGAAGGCCTACGAGACCCTCAAGGAGGCGGGGATCACCATTCGGGTGATCGACCTTTACAGCGTCAAGCCGGTGGATGCCGCCACGCTCAAGCAGGCCGCGGCCGAGACGGATCACCTGATCACGGTGGAAGACCATGCCGTCCAGGGCGGCCTCGCGGACGCGGTCCGGGAGGCCCTGACCCTGGAGGGGGTGCGCCTGCACGCCCTGGCCGTGCGCCGGAAACCCAAGAGCGGCAAGCCTCGCGAACTGCTCGACTTCGAAGAGATCGGGCAGGACGCCATCGTGGCCAAGGTGCGCGAACTGGTGCGTCGTTAGATATGACCGAAACCCTCCGCGTCTTGTGGAGGGCCCGAGGAAGTTTTGCCGATTTGGACTTTGTCGCGAGAATATCTTTTCTTCATTTTAGCGGAAGAACGCCGGGAGAGATGTCACGATGCGCATCGGTATCGCCGCGGATCACGGCGGCTACGAACTGAAGGGCGCCCTGGTCCAGGTTCTGGAGGGCATGGGCTATGGCGTCAAGGATTTCGGCGCCCATCACCTGGATCGCCAGGACGACTACCCGGACCTGGTGATTCCGCTGGCCAGGGCCGTGGCGGCCGGAGAGGTGGCGCGCGGCGTGGCCATATGCGGCAGCGGGGTGGGGGCCTGCGTGGCGGCCAACAAGATCCCCGGCGTCCGCGCGGCCCTTGTGACCGACAGCTATTCGGCGCGCCAGGGGGTGGAAGACGACGACATGAATGTTCTCTGCCTGGGCGGGCGTGTGACCGGCCAAGCCCTGGCCGAGGACCTGCTGCGCATCTTCCTGGAGGCCCGCTTCAAGAACACCGGCCGCTACCGGCGGCGCCTGGTCAAAATCGAACGGCTGGAAACCGCCGGTCGGATGGCCGGTGATTGATTTACTTACCGCCAAAGGAGACATCCATGGGATCCAATCCGCTCAAAGATATCCAATCCTACGGGCAGAGCATCTGGCTCGACGATATCCGCCGCAGCATGTTGACCGGCGGCGACCTGCAACGTCTCGTGGCCGAGGACGGGCTGCGGGGCGTCACCTCCAACCCGGCGATTTTCAACAAGGCCATTTCCGGCAGTGCCGACTACGACGGTGTCATCGCCGCCCTGGCCGGACAGGGCCGAAGCGTGGAAGCCATCTATCGCGCCGTGACGGTGCAGGACGTGCAAATGGCCGCCGACGTCTTTCGCCCGCTGTACGACGATTCCGGTGGGGATCATGGTTTCGTGAGTCTGGAAGTCAATCCGCATCTGGCCTACCGCACCCAGGAGACCGTCGAAGAGGCCCGGGAGCTCTGGCGGGCCCTCGACCGGCCCAATGTGTTTATCAAGGTGCCGGCCACTCCGGAAGGTCTGCCGGCCATCCAACAGCTGATCAGCGAGGGCATCAGCGTCAACGTGACGCTGCTCTTCGGACTGCCCCGCTACCGCAAGGTGGCCGAGGCGTACATCGCCGGACTGGAGCAGCGGCTCGCCCAGGACCGGCCCATCGACGGCATCCGTTCGGTGGCCAGCTTCTTTCTGAGCCGCATCGACGTGCTGGTGGACTCCCGGCTGGAGGCACTGATGGACGGCGGCGGCCCCGCGGCCCGAACCGCCGAAGAACTCCACGGCCAGGTGGCCATTGCCAGCGCCAAGCAGGCCTATCAGATCTACAAGGAGATCTTCCACGGCCCGCGCTTCCGGAAGCTGGCGGATCGGGGGGCCCGCCCCCAGCGAGTGCTCTGGGCCAGCACCAGCACCAAGAACCCGGATTATCCCGATGTGAAATACGTGGAGGCCCTTATCGGGCCGGAGACGGTCAACACCCTGCCCGGCAAGACCCTGGAGGCCTACCGCGACCACGGTGAACCCGCCTCCCGCCTCGAGGAAGGGGTGGCGGAAAGCCGTGAAAGGTTGGAAAAGCTTGCCAAGGTGGGCATCGACCTCGACCAGGTGACAGAGCAGCTGGAGCAGGAGGGGGTCGACAAATTCAACCGCCCCTTCGACAATCTCATGCAAACCCTGGCGGACGAGCGGGCCCGGTTCCTGGCTCAGCAGCCCGGCGTCCAGCCGGAGCGTTCTTAGCCTTATAAAAGCCTAACGGAGGTTGGCAACATGACTTCGCAAGATTGTGATCTGGGTCTGATCGGATTGGGCGTGATGGGCCGCAACTTTTTGCTGAATCTGGCCGATCACGGGTTCGCCGTGGCCGGCTATGACCTGGACGGCGACAAGGTCGACCAGCTTCAAAAAGAAGCTTCGGCGGGGCACGTCATCCGGCCGGCCGGCGATATGGAGTACCTTCATCGGTGCGCTCAAGACGCCCCGGTCGGTCATGCTGCTGGTGCCTGCCGGCGACCCGGTGGATGCGGTGATTGAAGCGCTGGTGCCCCGCCTCGACCCCGGCGATCTGATTATCGACGGTGGCAACTCGCATTTCAGCGATACGGACCGGCGGGGGCCGGACCTGAAAGACAAAGGTCTTCTGTTTATGGGAACGGGTATATCGGGGGGTGCCTACGGCGCCCGCCACGGGCCGAGCATCATGCCGGGCGGTCCCCGGGAGGGCTACGACCGGGTGGCGGCCCTGCTGACCAAGGCCGCCGCCGACGTGGCCGGCGAGCCCTGCGTCGCTTACCTGGGCGAAGCGGTTCGGCCGGCCACTACGTCAAAATGGTGCACAACGGCATCGAATACGCCTTCATGGAGTTGATTGCCGAGACCTACGATTTCCTGAAACGCGGCCTGGGGTTTTCCAACGAACAACTTCATCGGGTGTTCGCCGACTGGAACCGGGGCGCGCTGGAAAGCTACCTGGTGGAGATCACGGCCCGCATCTTCGAGCGCCGCGACGCGAAGACCGGACAGCCGCTGATCGACGAGATCAAGGACGTGGCCCGCCAGAAGGGCACCGGCAAGTGGACTTCCCAGGACGCCATGGAACTGCAGGTGCCGACCCCGATCATCGATGCGGCCGTCATGGCGCGCAATCTTTCCGCAGACACCACCCCGCGCCAGGCGGCTTCCCAGGTCCTCTCCGGTCCCCGGCCGACCCTGTCCGGGTCGGCCGAACACTGGGTCGGGATATGGCAGGAGGCGCTCTATGCCGGGCTGATCCTGGCCTTCGCCCAGGGCATGGAGCTGCTCCAGGCCGCCTCGGAGCGCTACGCCTATCACCTCGATCTGGCTACGGTGGCCCGCATCTGGCGGGGCGGGTGCATCATCCGGGCCGCCCTGCTGGAGTCGATCGGCGCGGTCTTCCGGCAGGAACCCGGACGGCGCAATCTGATCCTGGATCCGAAGATGGCCGAAACGCTGAACCGCCGTCAGGACGCGCTTCGCCAGGCCACGGCGGCGGCGATCCAGAGCGGTGTGCCGGTGCCGGCCTACGCGGCGGCCCTCGGGTATTTCGACGCCTACCGCCACCAGTGGCTCCCGGAAAACCTGGTCCAGGCGCAGCGGGATTTCTTCGGCTCCCATCGCTACGAGCGTGTGGACGCCGAAGGCACCTTCCATACCGATTGGCAGAAGTCATGACCAGGGACACGCCACCGACCAAGCCCGTTCAAGGGGCTGGAACACATGCGCGAGGCCGGCCGGAAGGCCTGATGAAAAACGAGGTCGAGAATCGTATCTACGACGATTACGAGGCCCTCAGCCGGGCCGGGGCCGCGCTGTTTACCGAGTGCGCCCGGGAGGCCCTCAAGGACCATCAGGATTTCCGTGTCGTCCTTTCCGGCGGTAAGACGCCCGCGCGCATGTTCGCGCTGCTGGCCGCCGCACCGTTGCGCGGCGAGGTGCCCTGGAGCCGCGTACAGGTGTTCTGGGGCGATGAGCGCTGCGTGCCGCCGGACGACGAGCGCAGCAACGCCGGGCGGACCCGCGGCCAACTGCTTGACCGGGTGCCCCTGACGGACGATCGGGTTTTTCCGATGGTTTGCGACGCTTCGCCGGCCAAGGCCGCCCTGGCCTACGAGCAGCAGCTCCGGCGCCTGTTCGGGGATCAGCCGCCGCGTTTCGACCTGATTTTCCTCGGGTTGGGAACGGAAGGCCACACCGCCTCGTTGTTTCCCGAGAGCGATCTGATTGGTGAGACGCAGCGCTGGGTGCGGGACGTGCCGAGCGGCCCTGGGGGACTCGCCCGGGTGAGTTTCACGCCCCTGCTGATCAACCAGGCCGCCGTGGTGGTCTTTCTGGTGAGCGGCGATAAGAAGGCGGATGCGGTCCGGGCCGTCCAGCAGGGGGCCTGGGAACCGCTCCGCTATCCGGCCCAGGTCATTCAACCCAAGAACGGACGACTGATCTGGCTTCTGGACCGCGCCGCCGCGGCGCGCTTGAACGGTTCATAGGCGGTGTCCATCCCGACCTGACAGCCAAAGGAGATCGCATTGCCGCAGACCGACAAACCACCGCCCGACATGACAGGCCCCCGCTTGGTGTATTTCGCCGCCGAGCGCACGCTGTTGACCTGGGTCCGCACGGCACTGGGCCTGATGGCGTTCGGATTCGTCATCGACCGCTTCGAGCTGGTCCTGCGCATCAACGCTCAGGCCGGAAGTCCCGGACAGACGCCTCCCGCCGCCTATTCCCTTTGGATGGGAACGGTGCTCGTGATCGCCGGTGTCGTCATGAACGTCGTGGCGGCGGTCCGCTATCTCCGCTTCGCCGCCCACTACCGGCGCGAGGCCGACACCGACCCGGGTCCGGGCCTTTCCCAGGCGGTCCTGTTCACCGCCATCATCACCCTCCTGGTGTCGGGCATCGTCGTCTACTTGATCATGCTGAGCCGGTGAGCATTGCCGCCCGCCTTTCCTACGCGCTCCTGAAATGCTTCGAGATTCTTGGTATCGGCGGGACTATCAGGCAGCGATCCCCTTCCGCTTGCGATACCGGCCGGGATCCGACGTGTCGACCGGACCTTCTCCGGCGCCTTGCCAATGGTCCAGAAAGACTTAGGCTATTCCTTATGAATCCCGAACCCTTTCGGGGATCCCGAGCATCCCAACCTACAGGAGATTGCCATGACCTCAAAACGCGGTTTGGACGAACGTCTGAATGACGGTGGCGTGGTGTGTGCCGAAGGCTATCTTTTTGAAATGGAGCGGCGGGGCTATCTGACGGCCGGCGAGTTCGTGCCGGAAGTGGCCCTGGAGCATCCCGAAGCCCTGGCGCGTTTGCACCGGGATTTTCAGCACGCCGGCTCGGACGTCATGCTGGCCTTCACCTACAACGCCCATCGCGAAAAGCTCAAAATCATCGACAAGGAAGACAAACTGGAAGCCCTGAACCGTGCGGCCCTGCGTATCGCCCGCCAGGTGGCCAACGACGTGCCTGCCGACGGAGAGCCCAATTTAGTGGCCGGCAATATTTCCAACTCCAACATCTGGAACCCCGACGATCCGCAAATCCAAAAGGAGGTCCGCCGCATGTTCGAGGAGATGGTGGGCTGGGGCCTGGAGGAGGGCGTCGATTTTTTCACGGGTGAAACCTTCTACTACGCCGAAGAGGCCTTTGCCGCCCTGGAGGTCATTCGCCAGGCCGGGTTGCCGGCCGTGGTGACCATCGCCCCCATGGGGGAGAACGTCATGCGCGACGGTTGGCAGATCGTGGACACCTGCAAGGAGCTCGAGCAGCGCGGGGCTGCCGTCGTGGGCATGAACTGCTTCCGGGGTCCGGTGACCATGATGCCCTATATCGAAAAGATCCGTGCGGCGGTGACCTGCCACGTGGCCGCCTTGCCGGTGCCCTACCGCACCACTCCGGCCCAGCCCACCTTTTTCAACCTGGAGGACAAGGCCGGCTGCACCTGTGCCGCGCCCCACGGGCGCAGCTTCCCCACCGCCCTGGATCCCCTCTACTGCACCCGCTACGAGATCCGGCAGTTCGCCGCCGACGCTTACCGCGCCGGCATCCGCTACCTCGGGGTGTGCTGCGGGGCGGCCCCCATCCACATCCGGGAGGTGGCCGAAGCCATGGGCCGCCAGCCCGCGGCCAGCCGCTATGCGGAAAACATGCACAAGCACTTCATGTACGGCGACGACGCGCGGTTGCCCAAGCACATCACCGGATACGGCGATAAAGCGTGAGACATCAGCGTGATGGACAATGTGGGATGTCGGCCAATACCGGCCCCTAAGGTGTTGGTGCACGGGCGCGGGAAGCTCCCCATCAAATTACGGGCACCTCTATTTCGGGCGTTTCGGCGGTCAGGTGAAGCTCCTGCCCCTGATGCCGGATGACGAGGTCGTCGCCCTTGCGCAAGGTATAGGTGGCTTTGCGATGATTCACATCCACGTCTAGAATCTGTTGGCGTATGGTCAGGGGAAAGCGAATTCTTTCGATGCGGGGCGAAAGGCGCGGTTCGAATGACAAGCGGCCTTCCTCATCATCGCGCATACCGGCAAATCCATAGACAAAGACCATCCAGGCGGCGCCCATCGAAGCGATGTGGACGCCGTCGCGAACATTGTCGCCCACATCACCCAGATCCATCAGGACCGAATAGCGGGCGTATTGCAGCGCTTTGTCGAGACGACCGATTTCAGCCGCCAGTATGCTTTGGATGCCCACCGAAAGCGATGAGTCGCCGGTGGTCAGCGGGTCGTAGAAGTCGAAGTTGCGGCGCTTGGCGTCGTCGGAGAAGGCATGGCCGAGCAGGAACATGGCCAGCACCATATCGGCCTGTTTTATCACCTGGTGCCGGTAGATCACCAGCGGGTGGTAGTGCAGCAGAAGGGGGTATTTTTCGGCGGGTGTGTTTTCAAAATCCCATCGCTTCTTATCCAGGAAGGAGTCGTCCTGGGGGTTGATCTTCAGCGCCTCGTCGTAGGGCACGACCATCGCCTGGGCGGCCTGTTCCCACGCCTTGATTTCATCCAGCTGCAGGCCGGTGCGGTCGACCAGTTGCGCGAAGAGATCCGGATGCCGGGCGGAGAGGGTTTTCGCGGTCTGGGCCGCATAGCGCAGGTTTTCCCGGGCCATGAGGTTGGTGTAGGTGTTGTTGTCCACCACGGTATTGTATTCGTCCGGACCGGTAACGCCCATGATGCAGAACTTGCCTCCCCGCCGGCGGGAGTAAAAGCCCAGGTCGTGCCACAACCGCGCGGTTTCCACCAGCATCTCGGCGCCTTCATTGTGGAGAAGGTTGGTGTCGCCGGTGGCGCGCACATACTTCATCAAGGCATACATGATATCGGCATTGATGTGATACTGGGCCGTGCCGGCGGCGTAATAGGATGATGCCTCTTCGCCGTTGATCGTACGCCACGGGAAAAGAGCGCCCTTCTGGTTCACTTCGCGGGCCCGTCGGCGGGCCTTGTCCAGCATGCTGTAGCGAAATTTCAGCATGTTTTTGGCGATCTGGGGCGAGGTGTAGATCAGAAAGGGCAGAACGTAGATTTCCATATCCCAGAAGTAATGGCCTTCATAGGCCTGGCCGGTGAGGCCTTTGGCGGCGATGCCGGCCCCTTCGGCCCGGCCGCAGGCCTGCAGGATATGAAAAAGACTGAAGCGGATGGCCTGCTGGACTTCGATATTGCGCTCCGGTTCCTTGTGGAGCATGTCCACCTGCAGGTCGCTGCGCTGCCAGAAATCCTCCAGATAGCGCTTCTGATCTGCTTTCAGGCTGTCATAGCCGGATTTTACGACGCGGTTCAGGCTCCATTCAGCCCGTTCCGCCAGTTTATCCGCCGAGCTGTTCCGCGAAGTGTGGTAGGTCATGAATTTGACCATCCGCAAACGTCTGCCCCGCTTCAACCTGCGCCGAGAACACGACTTTGCCCGAATCCTCGTCGTGGCGGATATCCGAGGAATAGGACGCGTCGGTCTCGATCAGATGATCGACGCCGCAGACACCGGACATCCGGCTCCTTTTGGCCTGATGCCCGATGACGATACGTCGTTCGCGGCCGAAATGCAGACGCGGCATCAGGACGCGCTCCTTGAAATGCCTCGCCCGGCGGGGATCTTCCACAATCGGTTCATTCGAATGCGGCGGCAGCATTTCCGAGGAAATCACCACCGGCGCGCTGGCATTGAGCACCGTCACCTCGTAGGCAATAGCCGCCAAATGGCGGTGGGCGAAGGAGACCAGTCGCTGCGATTTGATGGCGACCTGTTTGCCGGAGGGGGTTTCCCAAAGAACGTTGCGGTAGAGAATACCGTCACGCATGTCCAGGATGCGCTCGAAACCGAGGAGATTGGCGGTGGGCAGGAAAAAGGGCTCGTCATCGACATACAGCCGGATGGTCTTGGCGTCCATGGCATTGATGATCGTCTGCCCCGTCTTGGCGAATCCGAAAGCCTCCTCTCCGTAAACGATGGGCCAGGATTCGTAGAACCCGTTGATATACGTGCCCTGCCGAAAGGCGGGGGCGCCCTCTTCGAAATTGCCCCGCAACCCGAGATAGCCGTTACCCACCGAAAATATGGATTCGCTGCTTTCCATCAGGCGCGGGTAGAATTGTTTTTCCACGATCCGCCATTCCTCGGGAGGATACACATAGCGGGGCAATTTGACGCGTTCGCGGTGGAGCATGGGAGCCTCCCTTCAATAAGGGGCCATCGGCACAAGCCATAGGGCATTTGCAGACCAGGGCTTATAGTGACGCCCACGCCTTTATTCGTCAAGTTCCGAGGTTGTGGGGGCTCTCAAAGCTTTATTGCGTCCGGCTGTTGCCGCACCCCCTTTGATAGGCCACCACGATGCCGAGCACGTCCATGGCGGCGTGCCGGCCAGCCGCTGCGCGGAAAACATGCACAAGTCTGTCATGGTCGGCGACGAGGCGCGGCGGCCTAAGCACATTGCCGCCTATGGCGACAAAGCATGATAGGGCGCCTGGGGGAATCCCGGCTGGAGACGGGATGGGTGCCGCCGATCCTGATGCCCGAGCTGCGAAGCTGGCGGGCTGTCCGATCCCAGATTTCCCCGGCGACACCGGTCAGACGGATTCGATCGGAACATTGACGGTTTGAGGCGACCCTCATATAATGCCCGGATGTTGATGTCCTATATCCGACTCACGCTGGCCCCCATCCTGTGGGGCGGCGCGCTGGTAGCCGGCCGCGTCGTGGCCGCCGAGCTTCCGCCCCTTCTGATCACGTGGGTTCGCTTTCTGCTGGTGAGCGTTTTTCTCTTGCCCGTGCTGCGGATCTACGAAGGACATCTCCCCCGGCCAAGCCGTCATGATTGGATGCTTCTGGTGATGCTTGCCTTGACCGGGGTGGTGGTTTTCAATCTGCTGCTGTTCTCCGGGCTTAAGACCGTTACGGCCGTGCGCAGTTCGGTCCTGATCGCACTGGGGCCGGCAGTGGTGGCGGTCATGATGATGGCGTTTTTCCGCGAGCCGGCCCGCGGGCACACGATCGCCGGCATTCTGATCGCCTTCACCGGCGCCGTCGTCACCATCACCGACGGCAACCCCGCCAAGGCCCTGGCCGGCGGCATTTCAACCGGCGACTTGTATGTGACGGGCTGCGTGCTCTGCTGGGCGGTCTACACCATCATGGCGCGGCCGGCCATGCGGCATCTCGCGCCCCTTACGGTGCTGACCTACGCCGCCATCATCGGGACGCTTTTCCTGACACCCTTCGCCGTGCATCGCGGCATCCTGACATCACTGGCCGGCTGTTCCTGGGCGGTCTGGGGCAGTCTCCTCTATTTGAGCATTGGTGCCGCCGGCGTGGCCTACCTTTGGTACTACATGGGGATCCGAGATGTGGGCCCCAGCCGGGCGGCCGTCTTTTTGAATCTGGAGCCGGTATCCGCCATCCTGCTGGGCGTCCTGTTGCTGGGGGAGACCCTGACCTGGCCGGTGCTGCTGGGCGGCGTGCTGGTGATCGCGGGACTGTGCCTGGTGAACCGCCGCAATCCGTCGGGTTCCAAACGGGGGTGAGGGTTGTTTGGGTGCCGATGCGACTCCCTGGCGGGTCGCTCAACCTGGGGACAGCCTGTGACGAAGGAAACGGTTACGGCGAGAAGGGTGGTGAAGACGATCGTCACCCTATGGGAGCCCCAGATGGCGATATCGGGGGATTCATACTATTTGGCCGCTTCGGCATAACGCCATCCGGAGGAACACGGCGACGGCGATGACGGCCAGTTGCCCGGCAAGGTTCGGATTGTGATGGGAATCACCCTACGAGAATTCCTTTTTGCGCACCATCGGCGTCCAATCAGGCTGTGCGGGTTTGAATCCGATTGTGCCTTGAAATACCAAACAGCGTGCAAATTTCTTCGGTACTCAACCCGTCGATTTCACGATAGATGAACACCTGCGCGGCCCGTTGGGGCAGGTTTGCCAGACAGCGGTACAAATCGTCCAGGAACTCCCTGTAACGGCAGTCCCTTTCGGGATCGGCGGCGGGAGGGGTGGCAGGGAGGCCACCCCCTGCCATGGGCACTCAGGAACCGGTCGACCCCATCAGGGGTGGGCGATACATCGGTTAGAAACAGCATCCTGGGGGATCTTCCGAAATGATCGAGGACTTTGTGCTTCAATATGCCAAAAAGCCACGCTTGGAATAGTATGTGAATTATGGTTCAGTATAGATGCGGATTTCGACACGTCGATAGGCTTCATCGTGAGTCTGTTCTTTCTTGATAAGTGTTTGCGGAACGGCAACGATCTGATCTGCATCGACCCCTTTTCCAATCAAATAATATTTGACTGCCATAACACGGCTTTTGGCAAGCAACTCTGCTTGGTCCATATCGTCAAATTCGCCGACAAATCCGGTAAGTGCCAGTTTCGTATTTAAATTTGAAAGCGCTTGTAGGGCAATGCGGTCCAGTTTGGTCAATTCTGCCTCGGCAGGTAAGTTCGAATCCGTGTCGAAAAATATCGAAACGCTTGATTTCGTACTCTGCAACTCCGAAACACTTTCCCCAATGGGCAATGCTTCCCTTGAGGCAGAAGCAACTGTTTTAGCCGTCTTTCGTTCGCTATTCTCCTCATTCGGCAATTTGGCTGCTTCAGGCTTCAGCGAAGGCGCTTTAACAGGAGCTGAAGGCTTATCTGCTGAAGTAGCGGTCCTGATGTCGGGCGAGGCTGCTGTCGAAGGTATGTCTCTATATGGCTCCTGCACAGGTTTTTTTTGGTTTATGTGCTTTAATTGTGCTCTCTGTTGGTTCAATCGATTGAATTGCGCCTTCATCAATGCATGCAATTGGTAGGAGAATTCGTTGTCCAAATAACCAAGCTTGCCCGTACGAATCTTGACCATTGTAATGGAACGCCCCTCTTTGATGAATTGGAGCCTCAAAGGTGAACCGCCAGGCGTTTCGGACTTAATCACGATTCCGTCTCGCACCTTGCGTCTTTCGTGGATCGGCATCTCCAAGTAGGATATGACCTGTAGTCCGGCCTGGAGCGTTAAATCGTACGGCCCGATATAGTAATTGACCGCCTCCCCATTTAAAGTTAGATATGTTCCGTCTTCCATTCTCTTGCCGACCCGCATCGTACATCCCAACATTAGGACCAGGCAAAAAGGGTAAATTAGTATCCCTATGAACTGTTTCGTCGACATGCTTCTAATTTCTCTATCTATAAAGCGGGAAGGCTGAGGTTGCGCTTTGATATCGAGGGGAATATTTTACCAACAAATATCGATTTACAGCACAAAAGGTATTATTGAATTCTTTACTGAAATAGTTTCGAAATCAACAGTTATTACGATCTGTGATACATTGAGATGATCCCACGATAAATGCGACGGTCGAAAGCTGTGATTACGTACCATTATACTTAGCAAAGCGCAATTCTGGACACGTCAATCATCACCCCGCGCCGGCGCAGGGTCGACGTCTTGGGCCAGATCGTCGATGGCAAAGCCAACCGGCATCCCCCTGGCGTCGAGCGTCCAATGCCATACTTCTTCCCCAATGTGGTCTATCAGGCAGTAGGCATATCGTCGGTTGCGGTCAGGGAGCATCTGTCCGGATGCCATCCGAGGCTTCAGGCGCCAGCAATGGACGGCAGCGCAGCCCCTGGAGTTATCCTGCGTGATCTGAAGCCCGATTTTCAGGACGGCGCGAATTGGGGGGCTGTCCAGTGTGCCTTGTCCAATGGCTGCCAGCGACGCCACGGCATCCTGTGTGCTGATGAAAAGGCCCGGCGCGCGGCTCTATTTGCGCGCCAGGTTGAACATGTCGCTGATCAGCGGCGTTTCGCGCAATTGGTGCAGCAGGGCGATGCCGGCATGGCCGAAGAGATAGGCCCACATGAAACCGGCGATGAGGCTGTGGATTTCGGCCACCGTATGGACCCACGGCGCCATGCCACCATCCGGCCCCATGGCGAAGAAGATGGTCCCCCCGGTCAGGGCCATTCCCGAAACGGCCAGCAGACCCAGGCCGTGGATCGCGCCCTGCCATGGGCAGGGTTTCCTTCTGCTGGTCGGGGAACCCGTTGCGCAGCCAGCCGGGCAGCGCTTTTAAGTCGCCCATTAACCGTTGCATGCGTCGTGGGGAGAACCAGGGGAAGAGATGCCCCCAGCCGTTGCTCAAGTGACCGCTCAACTGCCATAGCCAGTGAAGCAGCAGCAGGCTGACGACCGTGATGCCGGACCACCGATGGATATGAAACAGGGTGTAACCGGGCTCCGTCGGGACCCGCCCCGGGTGCGGAACCACCATCAGCAGACTGCTGAGCAGCTGAATGACTACCGTCAGGGCCAGACCGGCATGCAGCCAGCGCGTCGTACGATCGTATTTCATTGCGGTTTCCCTTCCGCTGTCGGTTTCGTTTCCAAAGCTTTTTGCAACGCCTGCATCGCCATTCCGAAATCCTGCCAGTTGCCTTGCCGGAGGGCTTCCTGGGCCTTGCTCAGATGCTCCCGGGCGCGCAGTAACGCGCCCGCTTCGATGGGCGCCGCCGCAGCCGCGGTCATCTTTCCCCCGGTTGGCTGAACGGTGCCGAAGACCGCCTTGATGGCCTGCTCCAGGGTGGGCTCCATGACCACCTTGTTGCCCGATATGACGATGACCCGGATGAGCTGGGGGATGTTGACCCCTTCGGCCAGCAGGTAGACCGGCTCGACGTAGAGAAAAGAATTATCGATGGGAATCACCACCAGGTTGCCGCGGATCACCTTGGAGCCCCGCTGGTCCCATAGGGAGAGCTGCTCCGAAATGACGGCATTCTGGTCGATCGTGGCCTCGATCTGGATCGGACCGAAGGTGAGCCGCTCCTTGGGCAACTGGTAGACGATGATGCGGCCGTAGTCGGACGCATCGCATTCAGCCCCCATCCAGGCGATCATGTTGTCCCGGCCCTGGGGGGTGAAGGGGGTCATTATGAAATAGCGCAGCGCCTCGGTGCCGGGCAGGCGCATCAACAGATAGTAGGGCTGGAAGGTCACCGCCTGTCCGGCATATTTCTCCTGGGGCAGGGCCCAGAGATCCTCCTGGTTGTAGAACACCTGGGGATCGGTCATGTGGTAGTTCATATAACTGTCGGCCTGGATCGCAAACAGGTCTTCGGGATAGCGCAGATGGCTTCGCAGGTCTGCGGACAGATCGTCCAAGGGCTTGAACATCCCCGGAAACGCCTTGCGGTACAACCGGAGAATGGGATCGGCGGGATCCATCACATAAAACTGCACGCTCCCGTCGTAGACGTCTTCCACCACTTTTACGGCGTTGCGGATGTAATTGGGGTTGGACGCGAAACCGGAGGCGGGTTGAGAATAGGGGAAACGGTCCGATACCGTATAGGCGTCCTGGATCCAGTAGAGCTTGCTGTCGGCCAGTACCAGGTAGGGATCCTGATCGAGGGTCAGGAAAGGGGCGATCTGCGCCACGCGTTCCTGCACCCCGCGGTAGATCTGGATGCGGCTCTGGGGCTTCAGATAAGAGGTCAGCAGGATATTGATGTCGGACTGGGTCCAGGCGAACAGCAGCCTTTTCCAAACCGTGTCCAGGGGAATGCCCCCCTTTCCCTGGTAGCTGGTGTAGACGTTGTCGTTGCCTTTGGGGTAGTCGAACTCCTTCACCTGGGTGTCCACGATCCGGTAGCCGGGCGCGTTTTCACCATAGTAGACGGCCGGCTGGTCGACCTGCAGGCCGTAATTTGATGTCGGCGGGATATTCTCGATGGCATACACCGGCAGCCCGCCTTGCTGCTGTTTGGAGACGAAGCTCATGACCAGGCCGTACCCATGGGTGAACTGCAGGTGACGGTTGACCCAGGTGCGGGCCTTGGGGGGCAGTTGGGTGGCCATCTCGCGGGCCGACAACATCACCTGATGATAGCCGTCCTCCAGGTGATAGCGTCCCACATCCACCGAATTGAACTGGTAGTAGAGCCGGATTTCCTGGGTCTGGCGATAGGTTTGCAGGATCGGGCGCCAATCCCACAGCCGAATGTTTTGAATCGTCTGGCGGTGGCTGTCGATCTGCGCGAGGGTCAGGTCGCCTAATGCCGGATAGGCCTTCTCCTTGATTTTATCGAGCTGAAAGGCCTTGCGGGTGAAATCGATGTTGTGCTTGAGATAGGGGGTCTCGAGTTGGAGTTCGTTGGGTTCGACATGGTATTTTTGTACCAAACCCGGAACGAGGACCAGCACCAGGCCATAGAGGATAAAATAACCGCTGATGCCCCCCAGCATCAGGACCGTGCGCCGTTTGAAAAAGCACAGGGGGATGAACGCGGCCAGGAGGAGGGCGGCAACCAGCATGACCCAGTATCCGATGCGTTCGATGTGATAGGCGGTATATCCGACGCCGTAGACCACGCCCCGGGTGGAGTAGAGCAGTTCGAAGCGGTCCAGGTAGTAGCCCCACCCCCAGGTGGCGATGAAGAGAATCAGCAGCAGGGCGAGATGACCGAAAATTTTTGAATCCATATGCGCCGATTTGAGATGAACGGGCCGGAGCAGATCGAAGGTGGTATAGGCCATGGCCGTGACCACCAGGGTCAGCAGGGTCAGCCCCATCAGGCTGTCGCGCAACAATTCGTAGAAGGGCAGGTGGAACAGGTAGAAGCCGATATCCCTTCCGAAGATCGGATCGCTTTGGCCGAAGGCGCCGCCCCAGAAAAAGCGCAGATAGTCATCCCATTGCGCATAGAACATCGAAGCAAACATCAGACCGACCAGCGCGGCGATGAGCAGCGTGCCGAGATGGAACCACCCGGCCGGCACGGCCAGGCCTTGTTTCGTGTAGGCCGCACGGTGGCGGTCGATGGTCGTGCCGCGCAACCGGAAGATGGCGGCGCCGGCGAAACGCAAGTTCAGCCACAGGTAGGCAAAGACGACGAGCAGGGCCAGGGCGGCGGCGACGATTTTGAAGGAAAAAATGCGCCAGAATACCGTGGCGTAGCCCATCTGGTTCATCCAGAGCCAGTCCTGGATGAGGTTGGATACGGCAAATAGAACGTTGATGGCCAGGATGGCCGCCAACACCGACACCCAGAGAATCCGTCTGGGGGATCTCAGCGCCAATTTCATAAGGAACGCTCCCGTGCTGTCGTGTTGGGCCGACAACGGCCCGATGGAGGCCATTTCGATCTCAGGTTTTTCATGCGCGATACGGCGAAGTCGAGGCATCCCGCAGAGCGGCATTTCCCATCTGATTGCGTCCTCAACGGCATGTGCCCGCAGGTCCAGGCAAATATGCCGGGCATTTGAGTCGAGGCTTTAAGGCCGTAACTTGTCCCCACGCGGGGGACGCGGTCCATCTTCGGAGGATCGGGTAAAAACCGCTTTTGCAAGGACTGCTAATGGCCGCGACTAATGTAATCGACCTCCGCCGAATAGGAATACGGTATTGACGGTATTCGCCGGAAGCGCGACGTGTATCTTGCGGCAGAGCGGCCATCCATGCGGTGCGGCGTTTGTTGACTGCCGCCGGGTCGTCGGGTACGCCGTCCTGTGGGGGTAGATGATGGCGATGGATTGAAGATCGCTTGAAACTTCCGTGGATGAGCCTAATTTTAGGGTTATGTTCACCCCCTGGCGTCGTGTAAACGCACCAGGCATAAATACCCAACCATCCGACTTTTACGGACAAGACTGCTTGGAAGGAGAATCCGATGCAAACGAGCTGCTGGCGACGGACAGGTCTGCTGACGTTATTTTGGCTGTTGACCCTCTCCGGTCCTCCGGCCCGTGCCGCCTCGCTGCAGTCCGGCATCCACGGCATGGCATGGGGCGGCCTCGCCGCCGACTATCGGCAGCTGGAGAAAATCCGTGAAGAAGGCGGCGTCAGCTACTACGTCAACCGCCAAATGGTTTACCGTACCGGCGGCGATCCCGTAACCGGTGTGGTCTACGGGTTTTACCACGATCGGCTTTTTGCGGCCTACATCAAGATGCGCACGGCGAACCAGGCGTACTATCTCGAAAAACATTTTCGCGACGCATACGGCCCGGCCAAGGTCAAGGTGTCCGGCCGTGAGACCATTTACCGCTGGGAGCACGGCGACCTGAAGATCAAACTCAAAGACAACAACGCCAATGAGGAGATCAAGCTGGGCATCTATTATCAGCCGCTGGCCAAGGAGCTCGATCGGACCCTGGTGGAAGAGGGCCCGTCCGATGTGTTCGGCCCGTCGTCCGCAGGCGATAAGGCAGCTCCATCGGCGCCCCTGTTCTAGTGGTGACCCCTTATGGCGATACCCGTCCCGGAGAATACCCTCCGAGCGCTCTCGTCGCGGGGCGGCTACGCGGACCGGCAAAGGTCTGCCAGTCGACGATGGCCGGTGCCGGGGAAGTCAATAGGGGGTAGATGGGGACGCCCATGATTTCATGGGTGTCCCATTTAACGTAATCCCAATTCTGCCAGCTGCTTCCGTGTGGATTCATAGTCTTTATGATGCAGTCCCTTTATCCCCAGGGACTCGGCCACCTGCACAAACATTTGCCGGTCGTCGATATAGAGGGCCTCTTCGGCATGAATCTGAGCCGTGTCCAGCGCCAGGCGGTAGATGTCTTCGTCCGGTTTGCGGAAATGGACGAAGCAGGACGAGATGAACGCGTCGATAAAGTCATTCAAGGCGAACGTGCGGATCCGATGCTCGGTCAGCTCGCGCCCCTCGTTGCTGACGGCCACGATTTTAAGCCCATAGCGCCGTTTGAGCGCGCGGATCATATCGAGCATCGGTGTAAGGGGTTCGGACTGGGCGAACATAAATCGGCGGAATTGATCACGCGTGAAGGGCCGCTTCTTGAAGAAAATCACCCGGTCCAGGTATTGCGCGAGGCTGAGCTTGCCCTCTTCGTATGTATCGAAGGTCAGATGATGGCGTTCATCCATGTAGGCGTAATCCAACCCGAAACGGTCGGCGGCTTTTTGACGGCCATGGCGGTCCCAACCATTGGTGAGCAGCACGCCGCCGATATCCAGCAGCAGACTTGTTATGGGTTGTTCCTTTGGCATCGGTTCTCCTCTATGAAGGGATAGGCGGTCATGCGCCGGAATATGGCCGCCGTCAGGTTTGTTTTAAATTCCATCGGCACAATACGGCCGAAAGTGATTAAGAATCCACGGACTGCGGCCGGGCGGCATGCGCCTTGGCCAGAAGCATGTACATGGCCGGCACCACAAAGAGGGTGAAAGAGCGTGCCGATGGAAAGGCCGGTCATGATCACCAGGCCCATGTTGAAACGGCCCACCGCCCCGGCGCCGGTGGCCAGCACCAGCGGCAGCACGCCCAGGACCATGGCGGCCGTGGTCATCAGGATCGGCCGCAGACGGATGCCGGCGGCGGTCTCGATGGCCTCCCGTTTCGATTTGCCCTCGGCCTGCAGGTCGTTGGCGAACTGCACGATGAGGATGCCGTGCTTGCTGATCAGGCCGATCAGGGTCACCAGGCCCACCTCGGTATAGATGTTGAGGGTGGCGCCGCCGATGCCCAGGCTGATGAAGATCATGGCCCCGCAGATGGACATGGGAACGCTGACCAGGATGATCAGGGGATCGCGAAAGCTTTCAAACAGCGCCGCCAGTGCCAGGAAAATGATGATCAGGGCGAAGAAGAAGGTGACCATCAACTGGCTCGATTCGTGTTCGAATTGCCGGGACTGGCCGCTGTAATCGATGCTGTAGCCCTGGGGCAGCTCTTGGGCGGCCAGGGTTTTGAGGGTGTCCAGGGCCTGGCCCAGGGTGACGCCCGGCATGGGGACGGCCGAAATCGTGGCCGCGTTGAGCTGCTGGAAATGGTTGAGGGACTCCGGGACGACTTCGGTCTGCAGGTTCACGACGGTGGACACGGGAACGGCGACGCCGCCGGCGGTGCGGATATAGTAGCTATTGAGCTGGTCGGGATTGAGCCGGTAGCGCTGCATCACCTGGGGGATCACTTTGTAGGAGCGGCCCGCGAGGCTGAAATAGTTGACGTAGCCGCCGCCCAGCATCGATCCCAGGGCGCTGCCCACGTCGCTCATGGTCAATCCCATCTGGGAGGCCCGGTTGCGGTCGATCCTGACCGTCACCTGGGGTTTGTCGATTTTCAGATCGTTGTCCAGATAGGCGAACATGCCGCTGGCCCGGGCCTTGGCCATCACGGCCTGGGCCACTTTGTTGAGCTGGTCGAAGTCGATCGGTGGTGCCGATGACAAACTGCACCGGCAGCCCCCGGCCCCCGCCCGGCAGGGGCGGCCTTTGGAAGGCCACGGCGCGGACGCCGGCCAGGCCGTCGAGCCGCTGCTGCACCTGGGGCTGCAGTTGCATGGCGGTCGCCGTGCGCTCGTCCCAGGGTTTGAGCACCATGCCGGCGATGCCCGAATTGAGGCCGCTGATGCCGTCGAGCTGGAAGACATGGTCGGTCTGGTTAAAGCCGGCAAAAATCTTGTAGACCTGGCGGGTGAAAAGCTGGGTCTGCTCCAGGGTGGCGTCGGGTGCGCCGGTCACCATGGCGATAATGACCCCCTGGTCCTCCTGGGGCGCCAGCTCGCTTTTCGAAGTGGTGTAGAGAAAGTAGATGCTGCCCAGCACGATCAAGGCAAAGACGGCCACCACCGGCAGGGCATCCAGCGCGCCGTGCAGCAAGCCTTCGTAGGTGCGGCGCACCCGCTCGAAACCCCGGTCGACCAGGTGCATGAAGCGGTGGCGGCCGCTCTTGTCGTCCGGTTTGAGAAAGCGCGAGCACATCATGGGCGACAGGGTCAGCGCGATCACCGCCGAAACGGTCACCGCCCCGGCCAGGGAGAAGGCGAACTCGGTGAACAGCGCGCCGGTCAGGCCGCCCATGAACCCGATGGGCACATAGACCGCCACCAGCACCACCGTCATGGCCACAATCGGGCCGGCCAGCTCCCGGGCGCCCAGGACGGCCGCCCGCACCGGGGCGATGCCCTCCTCCATGTGACGGTGGACGTTCTCCACGACGATGATCGCATCGTCCACCACCAGGCCGATGGCCAGCACCAGGGCCAGCAGGGTCAGCAGGTTGATGGTATAGCCCAGGATCAGCATGATGAAAAACGTGCCGATCAGGGAGAGCGGGATGGCGATCACCGGGATGATCACCGTCCGCACCGAGGCCAGAAAGAGGAAGATCACCAGGGTTACGATCAACAGCGCTTCCACCAGGGTGGCGATCACCTCGTGGATGGAGCTGTTCACATACTTGGTGGCATCGTAGACGATGCGGCCGTTGAGGCCGCCGGGCAGTTGGCTGGCGATGGTCGGAAAGACCTTGCGCACGTTGTCGACGACGGTGATCAGGTTGGCGTTGGGCGTTACCTTGATTCCGATATAGACGGCCCGGCGCCCGTCAAAGGCCACGGAGGTGCTGTAGGTCTCCGACCCCAGGGAGACGTTGGCGACATCGCCCAGGCGGATGATGGCGCCGTTGCGGGAGGCGACGACCAGGTTGCGGAATTCGTCCACCGAGTGCAGCCCCGTATCGGCCGTGAGATTCAGCGTCACCATCTGGCCCTTGGTCCGCCCGAGGGCGGAGATGAAATCGTTGGCGGCCAGGGCATTGCTCACGTCGCTGCCGGTCAGGCCGTAGGCCGCCATTTTCTGCGGGTCGAGCCAGGCGCGCAAGGCGAACTGGCGGGCGCCGAGAATTTCGGCGGTCTGCACCCCGGCGACGGTCTGGAGCTTGGGCTGGACGACCCGGATCAGATAGTCGGTGATCCGGTTGGTGGGCAGGGCGTCGCTGTAAAACCCGATATACATCGAATCGATGGTTTCGCCGACGGAGACGCTGATCACCGGCTGCTGGGACTCCCGGGGCAGCTGGTTGAGGACCGCGTTGACCTTGGTGTTGATTTCGGTCAGGGCCTGGTTGGCGTCGTAGTTCAAGCGCAGGTAGGCTTGGATCGTGCTCATGCCCTGGGTGCTGGATGGAGCTGATGTAGTCGATGCCGTCGGCCTGGGCGATGGAATTTTCCAGCGGGGTGGTGATGAAGCCGGACACCAGGGCCGGATCGGCCCCGGTATAGACGGTGGCGACGGTGACCACGGCGTTCTGGGTTTCGGGAAACTCGCGCACCTTCAGCAGGCCCAGGGCGCGCAGACCCAGTACGAGAATGAGCAGGCTGACCACCGTGGCCAGCACGGGACGGTGAATGAAGATATCGGTGAAACGGTTGCGTTCGGTTGTCATGCTACTGGTCCGCCGGCACGGGAGCCGCGTCGTTGCTGGGTTGAATCGTGTTGTTGACGGTGATGCGGTCGCCGCTCTTGAGTTTCATCTGCCCGCTGGTGACAACGGTGTCGCCCGCCTGGATGCCCTTGAGGATGGCCACCTGGTCGCCGCGTTTGGGCCCCACGGTGACAAAGATCTGCTTGGCGATCGGGGCGGATTTATTCTGTGCGCCCGGCGTGACGACAAACACGGTTTCTCCGTAAGGATTGTAGGTTACGGCGGTCTGGGGCAGCGTGATCCGCTTGACGGTGCTCCCGGTCGCCACCTGCACGTGGGCGAACATGCCCGGCAGGAGCTGGTGCCGGGGGTTTTCCAGGGTGGCCTCGATTTCGATGTTGCGGGTCTGGGGATCCACTTTGGCGTTGAGCGCGGTGATGGTGCCTTGGAAGGACCGGTCCGGGTAGGTATCGGTGGTGACCCTCACGGCCTGACCGAGCTGGACCTGGGCAATCGCTTGCTGGGGCAGCAGGAAATCCACATAGACCGTATCGATGGCCTGCAGGGTGGCGATCCGGTCGCCGGGGTTGAGGTACTGGCCGGGGCTGACCGTGCTGATGCCGATGCGGCCGCTGAAGGGCGCCTCGATGGTCTTTTTGGCCACGAGCGCGGCCTGGGCATTGGCCTGGGCCTGCTTGCTTTTGAGATCGGCCTGGGAGACATCCAGCACCGCCTGGCTGATGGCCTTGACGGCGAATTGCCGGCGGTCGCGTTCGTAGGTGGTGCGGGCCAGCTCGGCCTGGGCCTCCAGCGAGTGCAGCAGGGCCACATCGGCATCGGCGTTGAGCTGGACCAGAAGCTGGCCCTGCCGCACATCGTCGCCGGACTTGAAGTGGACGGTGCGCACCATGCCGGCGATTTCGGTGGTTACATCCACGCCCTCCCGGGCCCGTACCGTCCCCACGGCGGCGATATCCGGCTGCCAGCTCTCCACCTTGGCGACGGTGGTGGAGACGGTGACCGGGGGCGCCTGGTTGGCGTGCATGGCCTTGGCGATCATGTGCGCCACAAAGGCCTTGTACCCGAAAATGCCGCCGAACAAGAGGCCGACACATCCCAGCATGATCAGCATGCGTTTGGTCATGGAATACTCCGTCTGATAGAGCCTGGTGTTATTTTTTTTCGGCCTTTTCCTGTTTCACCGGCATGGGCGCCGGGCCGGCCCCGGCGGCCGGCGGCGATGGGTTCCACCAGCCGCCCCCCAGCGCCTGAAACAAGGCGGCCGAATCCGCATAGCGGGCGGCCTGGGCCTGGACCAGGCTGATGCGCGTCTGCTGGTGCTGACGCTGGGCGTTGAGCAGGGAGAGATAGCTCACCGCCCCGAACTGAAACTGTTTTTCGGTCAGCTGCAAGGTGTCGCGGGCCGCGATCTCGGCCTGGCTTTGGGCTTCGAGGGTGCGGGCGTCGGAGGCCAGGGCCTGCAGCACGTTGGCCACTTCCAGGAAGGCCTGCAGCACCGTCTGGCGATACAGGGCCGCGGCCTGGTCATAGGCGGCGATGGCGGCCCGGCGTTCGGCCAGGAGGGTGCCGCCCCGGAAGAGCGGCTGCACCAGCCCCGCCCCCAGATCCCAGAGGATCGTATCGCTGCGAAAGAGATCCCGGGTGCGGGTGCTCTCGGTCCCGTAGCTGCCCGTCAGGGTGATCTTGGGGTAGAGATTGGCCGTGGCCACGCCGACCTGGGCGCTGGCGGCATGCAGCAGGGCCTCGGAGGCCCGGATGTCGGGGCGCTGCCGTGCCAAGGTGGACGGCAGGCTGACCGGCAGGTCCTCCGGCAGGACGAGCGTCTGAATGTTGAATTCAGGCAGTTCCGCGGCCCGGTCCGGCAATTGGCCCACCAGGATCGCCAATTGGTGGCGCGTCTGGTAGAGGGCTTTCTCCAGGGGCGGCAGGGTGGCCCGGGTCTGGGCCAGCTGGGTCTTCTGGGCGAGGACGTCGGGACGGGAAACCCCGCCCAGCTGGAATTGGCTCTGGACCAGTTCGTAGGCGCGCTCCTGGTCCGCCAGAATTTCCCGGGTGGCCTGGAGCTGGGCCCGCAGGGACGCTTCCTGGATGGCGCTGGTGACGATATTGGCGGTCAGCGTCAGGTAGGTGCCCTCCAGCAGGAAGCGCTGATAGTCCGTCTGGGACTGCAGGGCTTCCAGCTCACGCCGTCCGCCGCCGAAAATGTCCAGCAGATACGAGACGCTGACCGAGGCGTTGTAAAGTTCGAAGGTGCTGGCGCCGCCCGACTGTCCGGAGGCGGCGCTGGTGCGCTGCCGGCTGCCTGCCAGGTTGGCGTCCACACTGGGGAACCAGACCGTGCCGAACTGCGCCCGGTAGGTCTCCTGGGCCCGGCGCAACGCGGCCTGGGCCGCCGCCACGGTGGGATTCTCGGCCAGGGCGCGGACGATCAGCCCATCCAGGGCTTCGGAGTGAAACATCCGCCACCACTGGTGCGGAATCTCTTCGCCCATCGTGAACCGCTGGGCCTGGCCCCCGGCCACGGGGGATGCAGCCGTTTCTTCCGGCAGGGCGGCGGCGGTATAGGTCCGGGCGTCCGGCGCCGCAGGGGGCTCGAAATCGGGCCCCACGGCACAACCGATCAGCAGCATGCCGACCAGCGCCGCCCAAATCATTTTTAAATGCAACGATCTGTCCCCCTTGCTAAAAAAACCGCCGATTCGTCTGCCGCCCGGCGCCTTGCGTCCGGGCAGATGGGATCGGCTGGAGTGCACAATGATGCCCGTTTAAAGGTAACTTCTAGGCATCGACCCGGTCTGTCCACAATGGGGGAAAAACCTTAGTTGCCGAAGAACGATTGCTTATTGTGCCGGCCCTGGAGGGACCCTCGCGCCTGCCGGGTTGGGGTCTTCCGGCAGGAAGCATTGCGGCCGTATACAGTGCCCATCCAGAGACGGCATCTTTTGGCCCCTGGCGGCGTTTTGGCCTCCTGTCGCTCCTCGGCGTAGCCGGGCTACGCCTGTGGGCGCCAGTCGGCGGCGGTTTGTAGAAAACTGATGTGTTACAGATCAGACGTGAAATCCCGTGCTGTGAGGCGGGACCAGGAGGCAAAATCTACCCCCTCTGGATGGGCACCAAATAATAAATGAAGTGTCTTTGCCTTGAATTGGAATGAGACGCTCTGAAGGCGGACATGGGCGGGTCCGTTGTCAGCGCGGCGCCTGGGCGAGCTGCCGCCCGCGCCACGCCCTGAGAATGAGGCCCAGCAATGCCAGTGCCGCGAAGATCGCCCCCGCGTAGAAGGTGAAGGACGCGCCCAGACGGTCCCACAGCAGGCCCGCGGCGGCGCTGGCCAGCAACATGGCGATCCCGCTGACCAGGTTGAAGACGCCAAAGGCCGTGCCGCGCAGATCGGCGGGGGCCGTATCGGCGACCATGGTGGCCAGCAGCCCCTGGGTAATCCCCATGTGAACGCCCCACAAGGCTACCCCGAAGGTGATGGTGAGCCAGTGGTCGTTGGCCGCCAGAACCAGATCGGCGGCGATGAGGACCATCAGGCCCAGGGAGAGCAGCGTGCTGCGGTTCATGCGGTCGGACAGCTTGCCGAAGGGGTAGGCCGATCCCGCATAGAGCAGATTCATGACCACCATCACCAGCGGAACGTAGGCCACCGGAATGCCGCCCTGCTGGGCGCGCAGCACCAGGAACGCTTCACTGAAGCGCGCCAGGGTGAACACCGCGCCGATGCCCACCACCCACCAGTAGGCTCTGCTCAGGCGCTTGAGGTTGGCGCGGCGAATCGGATTGGTGCGTTTGGCGCCCGCGTGCCGTTCCGGCTCGCGTACGCCGAACAGGAGCAGGGCGACGGCGAGCAGCCCCGGGATGACGGCCACCCAGAAGACGGCCCGGAAGTCGTCGGCCCAAAGCAGCATCAGGCCCACCGCCAGCAGCGGGCCAAGGAGGGCCCCCACGGTGTCGAGGGATTGGCGCAGGCCGAAGGCCGCGCCGCGCACCCCGGCGGGGGCGAGGTCCGCCACCAGGGCATCGCGCGGTGCGCCCCGCACCCCTTTGCCGACACGGTCCAGCAGGCGCGCCCCAAGGACGACGCCGGCGGTCGAAGCGATGGCAAACAAGGGCTTGGTCAGCGCGCCCAACGCGTAGCCCAGGACTGCCAGGGCCTTGCGCTTGCCCAGATAGTCGCTCAGGGCGCCGGAGAAGACTTTGACGATGAGGGCGGTAGACTCGGCCAGCCCTTCGATCAGGCCGACCACGAGAGCGCTCGCGCCCAAAACGTCCACCAGGAAAGCGGGAGCAGGCTGTGGATCATCTCGGAGGAGATGTCCATGAGCATGCTTACCAGGCCGAGCACCCAGATGCCGGTCGGGATGCGCTTGAACGGGGTGTTTGCCTTCATAGCCTCAGTCTGACGGGATGGTGATAAAAAAGCCTATTGGTGCTTGATATCCGTTGCCGGGTAATCGGTCGGCGAGGCCGGCCGCGTTATTCATCGTCATGTCATTTATGTGGTGAGCAGAAAGACCGTCGCCGCGATCGCGATACCCACCCGGTAATAGCCGAAGAGCGCCAAGCCGTGCCGGGACAGGTAGCGCACCATCCATTTCACGGAGATGACCGCGGCGATGAAAGCCACCACCACGCCGATGATCAGTGAATAATGATCGAAGGTTTGCAGCATCAGCTGGCCGTGCTTCAGCGTGTCGTAGGCCGTGGCCGCACCGAGCGTCACGACCCCCAGCAAAAAGCTGTATTCGACGGCGGCCGTCATGGACAGCCCCACCATCAGGCCGCCCACAATTGTGACCAGGCTGCGGCTGACGCCCGGCCACATGGCGATGCATTGGGCAAACCCGATGATCAGGGCCATCCTCCAAGTCATGTCGTCCAGCAGGCGGCCGGGTTGTGACCCCTGTTGCCGGGCGCGGTTGCGCCAACTCACGGCTAATATGGCAAGGCCGCCGACGAGCCAGGCGACCACAACCGGCCACGGTCCGAAAAGGTAGGATTTAATGATTTTGTTAAAAAGCAGGCCTAAAACCGCCGCCGGCAGAAACCCGGCCGCCACGTTGAACAGCAAACGGCGGCCGGCGGCGTCTTTTCCGATCAATCCCCGCAAAATTTGTTGGATCCGTCCAAAATATAGCCAAAGCACGGCGATGATCGCGCCGGCCTGGATGCAGATGGTATAGGCATCCACGGCTTCCTTGGTTTGCGCCCGCCGGGCGGGCGATTGGTCCGGAGCATCGCCGATCCCCATGATCCTCTCCGTCAGCAGCAGATGCCCGGTGGAGCTCACCGGCAAATATTCCGTGAGCCCCTCGACAACGCCCAAAATCACGGCCTGGGTGGTGGTCAATATTTTCTCTTCCGCCAGTGGCGGTTGGCCCTCAGGCGCGCCTTGGGCAGCAGCGGCAAGGAGGCAAGCGGACAGCAGCAACAAAGCCGCGATGATTGATGTAGGCGATCGTTTTCCAGTGGGCATGATTTCTCCATCTGTCCGAAATGCGCTTTTTCCGCAAATCAAAAATTTTCTAACTATAATGCTGTGAAGTTTACCAGGACATTCGCACAAGTTTACTTTTTGGTAAACTTCAGAATCAAACTCGAAGGGTTGGCAAGGGGGGAATGCATGTCAGAAACGCCCAAAACACTTAAAATTACAATTAATAGTTGTATTGTGATCTAAAGGCTGAAAACGGCATTCCTCGGGCCCTTCATGATAGATGCCCATACGAATTTTTAAGAACCTCTCGCCGCTTGTGACAGTGGCCTCCATCCTGTGTTTGACATCCGTATTGGCGGTATAGGCGTGGAGCGCGCGGGTGTATCTCGCGCGACCGCGCCTTTGCCGGCGGTTGCAAGAGCGCCGATGCGCGTTCGGCATCCTTGGGGGCAAATTGTTGCGCGTCATTGCCGTCGGTACCGGTCGCGAAATGCTCCGGTTTCGACGACAGAATACAGGCCGGGGAGTATTGTTTTAGGCGTAACCGCTTTTTACCTTGGCGGCGCAGTATTTTTCAGGTGCAGGCGACGGCCGGAGGGAGTAGCAATTCAATGGGCCTCTCCTGCACCTGCCATGATGGGCGTGGATGAAAATCCGCAGCGCATCGCCCCCAAGACTGGATTGACAGGCAACCGGCCGCTTGTCTCGCCACCGGTTACCCGTCATCGGATCGGACGATACGGGGGAAAACGACACCAGGCGTGGGCCGCATCGAAATGGAACCCCCGTTGGAATCTGAAAGCAGAGAGCGTTATCACGCGCTCAATTTCTTTTATTTTCTACTGATTGCCGTTCTGGTGGGCCTTGTGGCCGGCCTGGGGGCCTTCGTGTTCCGCGCCTTGATCGCCTTTTTTCACAACCTGCTCTTTCTGGGGAAATTCTCCTTTGTCTATGACGCCAATTTGCACACGGCGCCGACCCCGTGGGGGATGGGCGTCATTCTGGTCCCGGTGCTCGGTGCGGCCGGCGTCGTCTTCCTGGTCAAGAATTTCGCGCCCGAGGCCAAGGGCCATGGCGTGCCGGAGGTGATGGACGCCATCTTTTATACCAAAGGAAAGATCCGGCCCATCGTGGCCGTGGTCAAATCCCTGGCCTCGGCGCTCTCCATCGGCAGCGGCGGCTCCATCGGCCGGGAGGGGCCCATCATCCAGATCGGATCCTCCTTCGGGTCCACGGTCGCCCAGCTGCTTAAAATTTCCATCTGGCAGCGGATCACGCTGATTGCCGCCGGCGCCGCCGCGGGGATCGCCGCCACCTTCAACACCCCGGTGGGGGGCATCCTCTTTGCCATGGAGATTCTACTCCATGAGGTGAGCGCCCGGACCCTGGTTCCGGTGACCATCGCCACGGCGACGGCCACCTATGTCGGAAGGGTGTTCTTCGGGGCGCACCCCTCTTTCATCATCCCGCAGCTGGAGAAGACCTATTTCCATCTGACCAATCCCTGGGTGCTGATTTCCTATATCGGTCTGGGCCTGCTGACGGGCCTGGTTTCGGCCCTTTACATCAAATCGATCTATGGCTTCGAAGACTTTTTCGATCGACGCGTCAAAGGCGGGTACTATGTCCGCCATTTGGGCGGCATGCTCCTGGTGGGCATCCTCATGTATCTTCTCATGCGCCGCTTCGGCCACTACTATATCGACGGCGTCGGGTATGCCACCGTCCAGGATGTGCTCAGCGGTTCGCTGCGCACCATCCCCCTGCTCCTGCTGCTCTTCGTTCTGAAGCTGCTCGCAACCTCCCTCACCCTGGGCTCCGGCGCTTCAGGCGGCATCTTCTCTCCGGGCCTGTTCATGGGCGTCACCCTGGGAGGGGCCTACGGCGTTTTTGTGGGCTGGCTTTTCCCCGCCCTGGGGGTCAGCCCGGCGGCCTTTGCCGTGGCCGGGATGGCCGGCATCATCGGCGGCAGCACCGGTGCGGCTCTGGCGGCCATTGTCATGATTTTCGAGATGACCCTCGACTACACCGTCATCATTCCCATGACCATCACCGTGGCGCTGAGCTACGGCGTCCGCATCCTCTTGTCTCCCCAAAGTATCTACACCCTCAAGCTTGCCCGGCGCGGGCACGATCTGCCGACCCAATTCCTGTCCAACTTCCATTTGCTGCTGCACGCCCGTGACATCATGCGCAAGGATATCGAGGTGCTGTCCACGGCCTCCCCCCTGTCCGACTACGGTCCTGCACTATCTGCGGGGAAGGCCCCGCCGGTCGCCGTGATCGAAGCCTCCGGCCTGGTGACGGGCATTCTCGGTCAGACCCCGGCCCTGCGCCGTCTGGCGCTTCACGACGGCGACGCCACGGTTGGCGGTATGGCGGATACGCGTTACCAGAGGGTTACACCGGACATCAGTGTCCTGGACATGGTGGAGCTCATGCGAACCTCCGACGTCACCGTGCTGCTGGTGTTCAACACTCCAGAAGATGCCTCGGTCCACAACCTGGTCGGCATCATCGATAAAGACTGCCTCTTCGATGCCATGCAGAAGCCGTTCGACCTTCTGCTGGAGTGATACTGCCGGGTATTAGAAGAACGCTGTTCATAGTGTTTTCGATCGTGCCGGTTTGTTTTAAAAGATAAAGAGCCCTGTCAAAGAAAAAGGGGGGACAATGCAGGATTAAGAATCACACCAACTGAAAAAGTTACAGTCGGGAGCAGGTTTTGAAAATGTGAGTCCTGCAACTGATAACCTCATGGATAGCCCGTAAAACGATAACTTAGGAGGTAGATGCCATGACAATGCCCGCCAATCCCCAGGAAATTCTTTCCCTTTCGCGCAATTTCATGGAATGCCGGGTGCTTCTGACCGGCGCTGAACTTGATATCTTCACCCACCTGGCCGAACCGGCTTCGAGCGGGGATCTTGCCGAAAAGCAGGGCTGGCACGAACGCCCCCTGACGGTCGTCCTGGATGCGTTGGCCGCCATGGGCGTGTTGATCAAAAAAGACGGTCATTACCGGACCGATCCCGGCCTGCTTCCCCTGTTAAGCGCCCATTCGCCGCAGAGTGTGCTGCCCATGATCAAGCATGCTGCCACCATCTGGAAGAACTGGTCCAATTTGACCCGCATCGTTGCCGAAACAGGCGGTGTGGAAAAACCCCCCGGCCGATTCGAGGGCCGTGAGGATCAAACGGCCTTCATCGGGGCCATGCATGTTATCGGACGCCAACACGCCCCGGCCATTGCCCGGGCCGTGCAACCCGGCCCGGCCCGGCACCTGCTCGATGTGGGCGGGGCCTCAGGCACTTACACCATCGCCTTTTTAGAGGCATCGCCCCAGATGTCCGCCACCCTATTCGATCTTCCCGATGTGGTGGCGATCGGCCGCGTGAGGGTCGCAGAGGCCGGGCTGGCGGATCGCGTCACTTTCGTATCCGGTAATTTCTACACCGATCCGCTGCCGTCCGGGCACGACCTGGCGCTGCTGTCGGCGATTATCCATCAGAACAGCCCGGAGCAGAATCTGGCGCTCTATAAAAAAGTCTGGACGGCCCTGGTGCCGCAAGGCCGCCTGGTCATCCGGGACTATGTGATGAAAAGCGATAAAACCGCACCCCAATCGGGCGCCCTGTTTGCCATCAACATGTTGGTCGGAACCCCCGGGGGTGGCACCTATACCTATGAAGAAATCAGGTCCGGTCTGGCCGAAGCGGGGTTCGAAAATATTCGACTGATCCAGGAGGAAGATCGGATGATGGGATTGGTTGAAGCGTACCGGCCGCGATAGGCGTTGATTCCGATGCCATGGGGTTGAAGCGGTTTTCCATGCCAGGCGCATGGGCGGAATTACGGACATAGAGGACATTGTCGACAGTTTTGGCACAGCCAACCACCAGCTAAGGATGGCCATATGAATGCAGGCAGAAAAGGCTTTGTTTCCGTCATAACCCTATTTCTGATGGCAGCCCTGGCTGGTTGCACGGCCTTTTTTCTATGGCAGATGGCCGCCGATTCCAGCCCTTCTGACCAAATTCCGCTGGATGCAGCATCCGATTTCGGCTTGATGGCCGAAGCGTGGAATACCATTCAGGCGCATTATGTCGATCGGCCGGCCGTCAAACCGACCGTCATGACGTACGGCGCCATCAGCGGCATGGTGGATGCGCTCGGGGATGTCGACCACAGCACCTTTCTTGCGCCGGAGGAGATCAAGCGGCAGGAGGAATTCACCCAAGGCCGCTACAAAGGCATCGGCGTCGAAATCAAAGTGAAGGACGGGCATGTGACGATTGTCACGCCCCTGGACAATTCACCGGCCCAAAAGGCGGGGATCCAGGCGGGTGAAGTCATTCTGGCCGTCGACGGCCGAAATGTGGCCGGGCTCAACCTGCTTCAGGTGGTCAAACTGGTTTCCGGACCGGTGGGAACGGACGTGAAGCTGCTGATACTCGATCCGCAGAGCGGTCTGACGCGCGAGGTCACCTTGACGCGTGCCGAAGTGGTCGCCGAAAATGTTACCTGGAGCCGCCTGCCGGGCAGCAACATCGACCATCTGCGCATCGCAGCCTTCAGCGAGACGGTCACCAAAAGCCTCATCAAAGCCCTGAAGGCGATCGGGCGCGACGCGCCCCAGGGGATCGTGCTCGATCTGCGCAACAATCCGGGCGGCGTGCTGGCGAATGCCGTTTCGACCGCCAGCCAGTTCCTGCAAGACGGGAACGTGCTGCTCGAAAAGGACGCCAAGGGCAAGATCACGGACATTCCGGTGGAAAAGGGCGGCGTGGCGCTGCAGATTCCCATGGTCTGCCTGGTGAACAGCGGCACCGCCAGTGCCGCCGAAATCGTGGCCGGCGCGCTCAAGGATCATCGTCGCGCCCGACTGGTCGGCACCAAAACCTTCGGCACGGGAACGGTGCTGCAGGAATTCCCGCTCTCGGACGGATCGGCGCTGCTGCTGGCCGTAAAGGAATGGCTGACGCCGGATGGCGAAACCATCTGGCACAAGGGCATCCCCCCCGACCTGGAGGTGCCGTTGGCAACCGGGGTCAGCCCCCTTACGCCCCTGGAAGTGCGCAGCATGACGGCCCAGCAGCTGCAAGAAAGCAAGGACAGGCAATTGCTCCAAGGCATGGCCTTGTTGGCCGGCAAGACGGAGTAGGCTTCGGGGAAAATCTCAGGGGATATTCTCTATTCTTTCGAAAACCACACCTGCGCGCGTTACATCTTGAATCTGATGCGCCAGGACGGCAGCGCTGCCTGCAAAACAATGGACGTCTTTCAGCAAAAATGAGCGAATCGCTTTTCGCTGTTCTAACCGATGACGAATCGGCGTGCATGGGAAAGGCCGTTCAAAAAGGATATGCGAGGGACTGATCTTCAAAAAGAAGGGTGTATTCTATGGACGCCTCCTATCGTGAAGTTAATAAAGAAGGAGCGTCGATAGAAACCCCTAAAACCCCCCCCAGCATATTGATCACCCCCGATGAGAAATCATGATGGTGGGACAGGCCGTCTGTTGAAGAATCTCGAAGGTGACCTGCCCGAAGATCTTATGATGCCGTCCGAATCGCTGGAGGCCGAGTACCAACAGATCGGCTTGATCGGCCAGCGTGGCAATCGTCGAAACGATCTTCGAACTGCGTTCAATGCGAATCAAGGGAAGCGCCGGGACCTCCTCTTGGGCCAGGTTTGCAAGCCTGCGCCGCTCACGCGCGACGAGTGCATCCGAGGCATTTTCGGGCAGGATCAAAAGAAACGTAATCTCACGGGCTAAAGTCCCGTTTAGACAGAAACTCGACAGGAGCCTGGAACGCAATTCGTCATGAAAACCTTTGCCGGCCACAGGAACAAGAATGCGACTAACGCTGCGCATGGTCCAGCCTGGCCTTGCTCGGAGAATGACGATATCCGAGTCGAGAGTATTGATAAGCTGCTCGAGTTTGCCCCCATGAATCTGTTCGACCACCTTTGAAAATCCCAAAAGCACCGATGCACAGTGGTAGTCGCGGGCGACGCGGCTGATTTCCGAGAAAGGATCCTGGGCGATCGTCGTCAATGCTTCAGGCGCCAAACCATGGCTGAATGAGGCGATGAGCGACTCTCTCAGGACCGATTGCGCATCAATGAGCTGGCGAGGCACTTCACCCGGTATCCATTCTTCAGGTGTGTTGACGACGGAGAGGAGGAGCACATGTCCGATGCCGTTTGGCGAAATGGCTGTCGCTAAAGCGACAAGGCCTTCTGCGCTAGCGGGATTGGCGATGGGAACCAGGACAAGCGGTATGCGGCCACGGAACAGTAGCAGCTTCGGATCGCTGGCTTCGGCCGCCGCATCGACAATTCGGGCGTGTCGGGCGAACCGGATGAGAAAGAGGGCCGCGCCGCCAATCAACCAGCCCGCTCCTATCAGACCTGCGGATGGTACATTGACGCCCTGAAATACGGCCAATGCCAGGCACGCGAACCCACCAACCAGCGGAACGAGAGGAAAGAGGGGTGTCCGAAACCCGCTGCTGCTGTCACCGGCCCTGGAGCGCGCGAGATATCCGATTGCATGCACAAGGGCGAACGTGATCAAGAAGATGAGACTAGACGCCGCGCCCGCGGCGGCAAGGTCCGGAATGATAAGAATGATGGCGATCACAACCGTGCTTGTTACGAGAATTGCGCCAACGGGCGTCGAAAATCGGTAACTCATTTTATCGAGGAAGCGAAAGAGCGTTCGGTCTTTTGCCATGGCCTGCGCAACGCGCGATGCCGCGAAGAGATTTGCCTGGAGGGCGGAAAGCATCGAGAGAATGCCGGCCGCCATCACCAGCCAATACCCCGGTTCGCCCAGGTAGTGCCCAGCCGCCCGCGCGATGATGGTCTCGGGGTAGGTTGCGCTCACGGTCATGATGGATTCACCGGGCCCTGTGCCCACAGCGGTGACCACGATCAAGAGCGGAAGGTAAATCGCCAGGGCGATGATGAGCGACAAAAGCATCGCCCGTGGAATCGTGCGCTGCGGCGCTTTGATCTCTCCCGCGACGGCGGCAATGAGATCGAAACCCTGAAGCGCAATAAAGGTATACCCCATTGCTGAAATGAGGCCATGAAGCCCCATGGGAAGGAAAGGGGTAAATTTCTTCGCGGTGATGGAAAAGCCTACCGAGCGCATCGCGATGAAACCGCCAATGATCAGAATTATGAAGACGACCACTTTCCCGATATTGGCCCATTGTCCGCCGCCACGGTTGGAGCCGATTAAGCTCAAGACGTAGAGGCCGCATGCGACAATGGCCAGGACGTTTTGCGTGCCGGAAGCAGTCAACCACAATGGGGGTTGACCCCAAAACCTGACATAGAGTGCGGCAGCCGCAGCGCAAAAAAATGAGCCGAATCCCAACGCATAGAGAACGGCGGCGACGATGGAGGCAAACCAAACCACCCAGCCGACCGCAAAGGCTGTTCCCACCGAGAGGACCTTTTTGGCGAAGGTATAGGTGCCTCCAGATTGGGGAAACAACACCGAAAGTTCTGCAAAGCTCAGCGCCGTAAAGATTGCAATGATCCCGTTCAGGGTGAAGGCCGCCAATGCGCCTGGCCCCGTCGTGGTAAACGCAACACCTGCCAAGGCAAGGATGCCGCCGCCAACGATCGCGCCAACGCCGACACCGGTTGCACCCCAGAGACCAAGCGTGCGTTTCGGGTTTATGATGTTATTGGGCATTGGTCAGCTCTTTGCCCTGCCCGATAAGACAGGCCTCAACCCGTAAGATTAGTGAGGGGGAAGGTAAGGGGAATATACTATGCGCCCTAAAGCATGACAATGTTTTACCCTAATGATTCAATGAAGAGCTGATTCCGTCGGCAAGGCCTTTTTTATCAAGAAGTTTTCCGGATCGATGCCTGCCGGTCTCAAAATGGCGCGCAACGTGCCTACGGGTATGTCTCCAGGGGGTGGTTGGGAATGGTGGTGTAAGCGGTCGGGAATAAGGTTAGCAGAGCCCTATAATGTTGATTAGAATTCCGCAGGAATGGGAGAGAGACGGGAGAAAAGTCAATTAAGGGTGCCCTCCTTATCTACATAGATCTATCCCCTACACGGACTCCTTCCTTGATGGTCCCGACGCCATACGCCCGGCCACTCGACCGAAATACAGGCATTCGGTGATGGCGTTGCCTCCCAAGCGGCAGGCGCCATGCACCCCTCCCGTCACCTCGCCGGCAGCAAACAATTTGGGTATTGGCCGCCCCTCCAAGTCCAGCACACGGGTTTCAGCATCGATGCGCACGCCCCCCATGGTGTAATGCACCTTGGGCCAGATGCGCGCCGTATAGAAAGGCGGGACCGCTATGGGTTTGGCATCAGCCCGTATGGGTTTCCCGAAGTCAGGGTCCTGGCCTCGTTCCTGGAATTCATTGTAGCGGCGGACACTTCTTTCCAGGGCTGATATGGCTAATCCATAATGATCCGCCAATTTCGATAGGCTGTCAAAACGGCGCACCACCCCTTTGGCCAAGGCCCCGCTTACGATCCCAGCCCACCTTATCCACTGCGGTTTGATCCGCCATGGCCAGGGCCGGTTTTCCCAAGGCCAAAATGGCGTTCGCTCGAACCGCCCGGTCGCTCATCTCGTTTACGAATCGGCGGCCCGTGTCCATGTTCAACCATATCCCGTAGGGTTGCGAGACATAGCAGATAAAGTCTGGCGCGGCGCCATAATAGCGTTCATCAGGTGAGCACCACGGCCCGACGAACTCTACAGCGACGACCTGCCGGGGCAGGCGAGCGGAACCATGGGGAGCACGCCGCGCGAACGGCGGCAGGGAATTGCTCGCCGTGGTCCCGATCGCCGCGGTCGAGGCAGGCGCCGCGATCCGGGTCGCTCCGGCCGGGCCGGCGATCGAAATCCTTCCCCTCCCCTACGCCAGTTGAGTCGCGCAAGCATCTACGTCTACTACAAGGTGGATCCCGAGCGATTGCGTGATCTGCGCGACATTGTCGAACAGCTGTTCGCTGCCATCCAACGCGAGAGCGGCGTTGTCGGCCGCTGGCAAAGACGGCTTGACGATCCGACGACATACATGGAGGTCTATGCGGATGTCCAAGACGTTCCAAGCTTCGAAGCCCTGCTTGTGCGCGAATGCGGAAGACTGCGCGTGTTTGAACGCTATCTGCCGCCTGGGGGCGCGCGCCGGGTCGAGCTGTTTGTCCCGGTCGACTCAGCCATGTGCCTGATCGTCTTCGCCTGGAAGGCACACCCGGACTTTCCGCTGATCGTCGCGGCCAATCGCGACGAGTTCCACGCCAGACCGACTGCCGCGGCCCGCTTCTGGGACGATCAGCCCGGGATCCTCGCCGGGCGCGACCTGGAAGGCATGGGTACCTGGCTCGGCGTCACGCGCGGCGGCCGGTTCGCGGCGGTGACGAACTTTCGCGACGCCGCACCGGCGTCGCGCGAGGCGACTTCTCGCGGAGTGCTCAGCCGCTTCCTGGGAAGCGGCGACGCTCCCGGCACATTCACGGCGGACGTCGAAACGGACGGCACTGCATACCGCGGGTTCATCGTTCACTTTGGAGGGTTTTTCGGATTGCATGACGCCTTTCCTTCAGTTCAGCCGGCTTCCTCCCGGTCAGACCACTTCCAGTTGCGGATCTCCGGCATGTCTTGGCCGTGCTTGTCGATGTACTGCTTGTGCTCGATCAGCTTGTCCTTGAGCTGCTGCTTCAGGTAGACGCCCTTGTCGCCGGTCTGCGGCAGGCGGTCGATGACGTCCATCACGAGGTGGAAGCGGTCGAGATCGTTCAGCACCGTCATGTCGAAGGGCGTGGTGATCGTGCCCTCTTCCTTGTAGCCGCGGACGTGGATGTTGTCGTGGTTGGTGCGGCGGTAGGTCAGCCGGTGGATCAGCCACGGATAGGCGTGGAAGGCGAAGATGACCGGCTTGTCCTTGGTGAAGAGCTCGTCGAAGTCCATGTCGCTCAAGCCGTGCGGATGCTCGGTCTGCGGCTGCAGCTTCATCAGGTCGACGACGTTGACCACGCGGATTTTCAGGTCGGGCAGATGCTCGCGCAGGATGGAGACGGCGGCGAGCGTCTCCAGCGTGGGCACGTCGCCGCAGCAGGCCATGACCACGTCGGGCGCGGCGTCCTGGTCGTTGCTGGCCCACTGCCAGATGCCGATGCCCTCGGTGCAGTGCTTGACGGCGGCGTCCATCGTCAGCCACTGCGGCGCCGGGTGCTTGCCCGCGATCACGACGTTGACGTAGTGGCGGCTGCGCAGGCAGTGGTCCATCACCGACAGCAGGCAGTTGGCATCCGGCGGCAGGTAGACGCGCACGACCTCGGCCTTCTTGTTCACGACGTGGTCGATGAAGCCGGGATCCTGATGCGTGAAGCCGTTGTGATCCTGCCGCCAGACGTGCGAGGCGAGCAGGTAGTTCAGCGAGGCGATCTTCCGCCGCCACGGCAGGTCGCGCCGTGACCTTCAGCCACTTGGCGTGCTGGTTGAACATCGAATCGATGATGTGGATGAACGCCTCGTAGCAGTTGAACAGCCCGTGCCGCCCGGTGAGCAGGTAGCCCTCGAGCCAGCCCTCGCACTGGTGCTCGCTGAGCATTTCCATGCACGCGCCCGTCGGGGGCGAGGAACTCGTCGTTCGGCTGCGGTCGCGGCGTCCCACTGGCGTTCGGTCGCTTCGAAGAGCGGCCTCCAGGCCGTTGGAGAGCGTCTCGTCGGGGCCGAAGACCCGGAAGTTCCGCTGCTCGTCGTTCAGCTTCGCCACGTCGCGCAGGAAACGGCCCGAGCACGTGCGTGTCGCCGATGCCGCGCACCCCGGGCGACGGGCACGTCGACCGCGTAGTCGCGGAAATCCGGCATCCGCAGGTCGCGCAGCAGCATGCCGCCGTTGGCGTGCGGATTCGCGCCCATGCGTCGCTCGCCCTTGGGCGCGAGCTCGGCCAGCTCCGGTTTCAGGCGGCCCTGCTCGTCGAAGAGTTCCTCCGGCCGGTAGCTCCTCAGCCAGTCTTCCAGCAGCTTGAGGTGCTCGGGATGGGTGGCCGGGTCGGAGAGCGGCACCTGGTGCGCGCGGAAGGTGCCTTCGATCTGCAGGCCATCGACCACCTTCGGCCCCGTCCAGCCCTTGGGCGAGTTGAGGACGATCATCGGCCAGCGCGGACGCGTCGGCGTTGCCGTGCGACGCGGGCGTCGTGCTGGATCTTCTGGATCTGCTCGACCGCCTTGTCGAGCGTCGCGGCCATGGCCTCGTGCATCGGCTCGGGCTCGTCGCCCTCGACGAAGTAGGGCGTCCAGCCGTAGCCGCGGAGCAACTGCTCCAGCTCCTCGTGCGTCGATGCGCGCGAGCACGGTCGGGTTGGCGATCTTGTAGCCGTTGAGATGCAGGATCGGCAGCACCGCGCCGTCGGTGGCCGGGATCGAGAAACTTGTTGGAATGCCACGCCGTGGCCAGCGGGCCGGTTTCCGCCTCGCCGTCGCCGACGACGCAGGCGACGATCAGATCGGGATTGTCGAACACCGCGCCGAACGCGTGGCTGAGCGAATAGCCCAGCTCGCCGCCCTCGTGGATCGAGCCCGGGCACTCCGGCGAGGCGTGGCTGGGAATGCCGCCGGGAAACGAGAACTGCATGAAGAGCTTCTGCAGCCCGGCCTCGTCCTGGCTGATGTCGGGATAGATCTCGCTGTAGGTGCCCTCGAGATAGGTGTTGCCCACGACCGCCGGGCCGCCGTGCCCGGGGCCGGAGACGTAGATCATGTCGAGGTCGTATTTCTTGATGACCCGGTTCAGGTGCACGTAGATGAAGTTCTGCCCGGGCGTGGTGCCCCAGTGCCCCAGCAGCATGTGCTTCACATCCGCGAGCGTCAGCGGCCGCTTCAGCAGCGGATTGTCGTGCAGATAGATCTGGCCGACCGACAGATAGTTGGCGGCGCGCCAATAGGCATCCATCTCGCGGAGCAAGGTGGGGGAAAGAGCACTTGTCTCCATCTTTCAATTCTCCTCCTTCAGGCGTGGCCGCGAAGGCGGTTCACCCGACGTGAACCGCGATTCGACCGCTGCCATGGGGATCACACGGTCATCCGCCGCGTTTCGAGGCGCGGAAATTGTTCGGAAGAGTGCGCGAAGACGGGGAGTCCGGGGACCGGCGGAACACCGGCCCCCAACAGTGGTTTGCTTCAATCGTTCCGTCAAGCGGACAACGGAACCTCGCTCCTCCGGCGGATCCGGCATATGAAAATCAGGCCGGCGCCGACCAGGAACATGGTCGCCGCTTCGGGTGTCTCCTCGGGTCCCGGACCGCCGGTTCCGCCGGCCACGCCGTAGGAGACGTTGTCGATGACCGGGTAGGTTTCGGCGGCCAGGCCGCTGCTTATAATGACGTGCGCCATGGAGATTGGCACGTCGGAGACCACGCCGAAGAACGCCCGTCCGGGCGACGCGAGTGTGGGAATCCCGGTCCATTGCTCGCCGGTCGAGAGAGCCACGGTGTAGGTTTCCGGCCCGGAATTCACGGCCATCAGATCTAGTCCGAATGTGGTGACACCGCCGGGCAGGGTGATCTGGATCTCGCGGGTGAAGCCCGTTGGGAAATAGTATGGCCCCTGGACCACACGCCCGGATCCGAAGTTGTAGTCGGGATATTCGACTGGATCCGCGACCCAGAGCGTGTCGGTGTCCCCGGTGAGCCCGCGGAGTTGGACGGCGCCAACGGTGAGCCCGCTATTGTAGGCACCGGGTGCACTGCTCTCGAAATCGATATTCGTGAATAGCGGATTGGCCGCCTCCCACACGGCGCGGTCGTAGACCACCGTACTGGCCGCCATGGGGGCGGCGAGCAGTAGCGACAATACGAGGAATAGCCCTGGAGGGCTGTTGATTCTGCGATGAAACATTACGTGTCCTCTGTTTCGAATGGAGTCTCACTCGGCGGTGATGGAACCGGCCAGCCGGGAAGCCCGTCGGCGGAGCCGGAAAATTGGAGATGGTTGTCCGAATAGGAGAAGTGCCGACGCGGCGGCTTTCTCTTCATATCCCGAGGGATGATCTGAGGGAATACTATCTCGGGAACTACGACTGGGTATTAGAAGCCGGACCTCACCCTATTTTCCGAGGCAGCGCCTCTCTCCGGTGGACCGGCAGACTAATTCGATAATGAGCGAATAAGCCGGGTTTGGGGCACAGCGAACCTCTTGTTTGGGCCATGCTAGCACGCTGACCCGGCCCACCGGGCGCACCATCTGTCCGCCGGTCCGCTCCCAGGCATTGTCATATTGCCAGTTCGCCGGAAACTGTCCACATCCGGAGCTCGCGGGCTGATCCGGCTGGCCCGTATGGACGCCCGGAGCGGCTGGAGGAGCGCCTCCAGGCGGTTGGTAGATCGGCACGGGCGGCCCCGTGGGCCATGTGGCTTGGGGTTGAGGGGGAGTGTAACCACCTCCTGAACTTCCGCGGCGCTGATTCTTGATGTCGTTCATCCTCTGCGACGCGCCGGACATGACGCCCATCAGATTCATCATCGCCTCACCCTGCTGCCTTCTCCGTTCTTCACGGGCCTGCTCCTCGGCTCTCTGCTGTTCAAACGGATCAATGGCCGGGGGAGGCTGCGCCATGGACTCGGTCCCGGGTTGTTCCGGAGGCGGAGCCTCGAAGAAGTCACGGATGGGGGCCGGCGCAGGGGGTTCGACCACTTCCCTGGTCTCGCTGCCCAGGCTTTCGAACCCGCCTGGCGCCGCATCTCCGGCACTCGGGGCCGGCGGCGCCTCCACGGTCACCGCAAAATACGCGGCCAGGTCTCCTTTTCGTGCAATGATGACCGTCCTTCCGGGTTGGAAGGCGACTGCCTCGCCTGTCCGGCGGTCAATCGTAACCACATCTTCCACCGATGAATTCCATTCAACCGGCCCCGCGTAAGGCCGCTCGAATCCATCCGCCGCGGTGAATTGTTCGAATTGTCCAGGCGCCATGCGATTCAGGCCCAACACGAGCAGACCGTTCTCCACCTCCGGAGCGGCAGGCGTTGGTGGCGGATTTGGCGGGTCCGGGGCGGCCGGGCCGGAAGCGGGGCTCGCGCCGGCAGGCACGTTCAACGGATTCAACGGCTGCGGCTGGCCGCACGCGGCAGCCAACTGGCGCAAACGGGATTCATCGGCCATCAGCAGTTTGACGTAGTCGACCTCGGCCTCGGCCTGGTCCACAATTGCCTGAAGATCCGCCGCCGCGGGACGGGGAGTGTTCACCCCCCGGGTTATGGACATCGGCAGATCCAGGGCCTGCAGGCGGATTCTCGCATCTACAGCCCTGCCCTTCAGTACGTTATCGTTCTCCTCCGCAACGGCAGAGTTGGCGTCGCGATACATCTCGCGCACTTGATCCCGCATCGAATTGAATTCGGATGCGGGGCCGGGCTCGATCTTCGTGTAATAGTTGAAGGCGGCCTCGAGATCGGCGATCAGCGTGGCGCCGACCTGGTCCAATTCCTCGTCTTCGCCGGCAAGACCAAGATAGTCGTCTACTGCGCCCGATAGGTCTTGCACGCGGCTTGCCGCCCGCTGCTTTTCCTCCGTGAACTGCCGTAGGGCCAGCTCGTATTCGGGCAGCCAGATATCATATCCATTCACCGATTCTTTGTAGAGGGCAAAGGAGCGCCGGGCTTCCCCCATCCCGGTAATGGCGGCGCCGAATGCCGCACGAGCCGAATCGAGCCGCGCAGTCAAGGCGGATGCGTCGGCTTGCGTCACGCATCGTCCGGCAATCGCTTGCGCACCCTCGAACAGATTGGCGGCGTCCCGGGCGCGGTCCGCGGCTTGCGCGGAGTTTGCGCGAACGCTCTGTCCGGCGGCGGCGGCGGCCCGCGCGAACTGCTCCAGGTCGTTACGCCGGTTCGTGATGCCGGCGATCTGTGCTTTCGACTGGCTCTCGGCAGCGGTAAATTTCCGGTAGGACGAGTCGATGGCGTTCAAACAACGCACGGATTTGACGAGGAGCGCCAGTTCGCTGGACGTGAGCTGTTGCACTCTAGCGCGGAAGCTTCGCAGTTGCTCTTCGAGATTGCCGGCTTCCTCGTTCGGGGGGCTCGCGCTAGCAGCGTTCGCCGAGGCGGGAGGCACTGGGCGGGCGGCCACTGTTCGCAACGCCCGGGAGTCTCCCGTAGCCGCGGACATCGTGGCCTGGAGCCGGTCCATGCGCTCATCCAGACGCCGATATTCCGCCGAGCCGGCATCGAGGTCCGCCTGTTTCTGCATATCCGCGACAAGCTGGCGGCGGATCTCCATCGCCATGGCGGCGCGGGTTGCGGGCGAAGCTTTGGCGAGCGCTCTTTCAAGGGCCGCGGCGGCTTCTTTCGGTTCCGCCGCATCCACGAACGCCCCGGCCAGAGCGCCGAGACCGGAAGGCGTGGCGGGCGCTTGAGCCGCCGCAGTCGACGGCATTAGGGACGCCCAACAAAGTGCAAAAACGGGCAACATCGCGCGAAAACGAGACATTAGGCACCTCACTCGACTTGCAGGGTGGCGGTTTCAACGATTCGATTCGATGGGTCCTCCAGCGTCACCTCAACAACGAAGTAGCCTGGGGTCCCGGCAGCTTTCAGGCGAAATACATGCTCCATGAGCGCACCGGATCTCGAACGCACCGAAACCGGCGCGACGCTCATCAGCGTTTGGTCTCCGGCGAGAATGCGCAGATGAAGTTTGCTCTCCACCGGGCCGGCGGATTGCCCCGCCGCGGCTGCCCGGAAACGCACCGAAGCCTCAAAAGGCTCACCGGCCCGGACGGGCGTTGGAGTGATGCTCAAGAACGCAATTTGGGAAGGTATCGCGCTCGCGACGGCTTCCGCGGCCACCGGGGGCTGGACGGGAGCATGAAGGCGCTGGCGAATGTCCGCGAGGACGTACCCAGGAACGGTGAGATCGATTTCAAAGGAGGTCTTATCCCGCATCGCCTGCAGACGAATTGGACCGCTGGGCGAGAACCGGTCAGCGCATTGCAGGAACGAGGAGAGCGACTCAAACAGACACGGCGCTTCGTTTCCGGCCGGAAAGCCCGCCAGGAACACGTCACCTTTCCGGACGCCGGCTTTGGCGAGGGCGGATTCTTCGAGCATTCCTGCAATCACCACTCCAGTAACGCGGCCCATGCCCTGAAAATGGGCGGCTTCGCGGGGCATGTCCGCGAGCATGGCGCCGGCGAAATAGTAAGTGTCCGGGAAGGCGCGCCGCAGTTCCTGCATATCCTCCAGCGCGGGCTCCGGCACCTTGATCTTCTGCGAGCGTGGCTGTCCTTTGCGGAAATATTGGATCACGACTTCCGACCTGGCGGGCAGGCCAGCCAACAACCGGATAAAGTGCGGCGTCTGGAAGTCGCCGAGATCGCTCAGCCGCTTCGTGCCGTCCACGCTTTCCACGTCCTTGATAAAATCCAGATGCTCCAGCCCTTGTTTCCGAAAGGGGGATTGTTTCGACGGCTGTGCCAGGACCACGTTCTTGCGTACGTCAATCTTTCCGCCACCGGTGGCGACTGCGACCAGTGGCGTTACAAACGGGGTTCCCCACAGTTTGTAGACGAACTCTTGCTGCCCGGCCAAGCCAACGGCTGTCAGGGCGGCCAACAACAGAAACGTTATAGTTCTCGTTTTACGCATCTCGAACTCTGCTTCTCGACCGCTCCGCCGGGCGAATGAGAAACGGATACTGCTGGAGCTATCGGTTCTGGCTCAAAAAAAGTATACACCTCCAAACCGATCGGCGATAAGAGATTTGCCCGGGATTAGTACAATCGAGGTTAGACCCAACCGTCATGATTCAAACTCTGTTTGGCTCGGTGGAGCCGGAACCTACACTGTTCGACCGCCTGAAGAAGGGCGTCAAGAAGACGCGCGAAGGGCTGGCCGATAAGCTCGAAGAGGCGTTTGCCGGGAAAAAGAAGATCGACGAGGATCTGCTTGAGGAGCTGGAGTACGCGCTGATCACTGCGGACGTCGGGGTGAAGACTTCGACCGAGGTGCTCGATCTAATTCGCGAGAAGGCGGATCGGGGAGAACTTGCGGATCCGCAGGCGCTGCGGGAGTTGATCCAGGACCATTTATTGGACGTGCTGAAGGCCACCGACAAGCCAATTGCCGAGGTGGCAGAGCCGCCGGCGGTGGTGCTGGTGGTGGGTGTCAACGGGACCGGGAAGACGACATCCATCGGAAAGATCGCGCAGCACCTCAAGGATGGCGGCCATAGTGTGCTGCTCTGCGCCGCGGATACGTTTCGGGCGGCGGCGATTGAGCAACTCGAAATATGGGGCGAGCGCACCTCGACGGAGATCATCCGGCAGCAGCCGGGTTCGGACCCGAGCGCCGTGCTGTTCGACGCCCTGCAAGCGGCCAAGGCGCGAAAAGTCAACTACGTGATCGCGGACACCGCCGGACGGCTGCACACGAAATCCAACCTGATGGCGGAACTTGAAAAGATGCGCCGGACCGCGGGACGGGTAATACCGGGGGCGCCGCACGAGGTGTTGCTGGTGGTTGACGCGACTACCGGGCAGAACGGCCTGGAGCAGGCGAGGCGCTTCACCGAGACGAGCGGCGTCACGGGGATTGTACTGACGAAGCTGGACGGGACGGCCAAGGGGGGAGTCGTCATCGCCATCGCCCGGGAGCTGGGCCTGCCGATTCGCTATGTGGGCGTGGGTGAGCAGGTGGGAGATCTTCTACCGTTCAATCCTGAACGGTTTGTATCGTCGTTGTTCGAGGCGTAGCTCAAGTTCGGACACTTAGTTCGGGAAGCTTGGCCAGGACTTCCTGCCTGTAGCGGAAGATCTTCGCGAGCTGCCGGCGCACGATCAAAGCATGCGCGATGCGGCCTAGCGGACCGAATGGCAGCGCATAACGGACCGAGTCGGTGGCCAGCGTACCGTTTTCGGCGGTTTCGAAAGTGTGGGTGTGCTCCCACAACCGGTAGGGGCCTTCCAGTTGCACATCGACGAAACGCAGAGGCGGCTCGTATTCCGAAATGATGGTCCTCCAGCGCAGAGGCAGGCCCTGCCATTTGATTGTGTAGTCGATCCGCGCTCCCACCTCCATGACGGGGTCTTCGGTGTGGATCGAGAAGCCGAGCCAGGGCGGGGTGATACGCGACAGGTTTCGGGGGTTCTTGAAGAATTCGAAGGTATCCTCAACCGCGCTGGGAAACCGCTGTTCGCAACGCAATTCATAGATCTTCATATCGCATTCGATGCGGCAGGAACGGCGTTCGGAGTAATACTTTCCCGCTGGTGTTTGCGCTATCCTTACTCGAAGAGTAATGCCGGACTACCTGAAAGAAGCGCTTGATCTCGCGCGCCAGGGTGTGGCGTTGGCGAGCCCGAACCCCATGGTGGGGGCTGTGTTGGTGAAAGATGGCGCGATTGCCGGACGTGGGTTCCATACCTATGCCGGGAAACGTCATGCGGAGATCGTGGCTCTGGAGGAAGCAGGGGAGAGGGCCCGTGGCGCGACGCTTTACGTCAATCTGGAGCCCTGCTGTCACCAGGGACGGACGCCTCCCTGCACGGGGCGATTGATCGAGGCTGGCGTCGCCCGGGTGGTGGCGGCCATGGAGGACCCGAATCCGGAAGTTGCCGGCCAGGGCTTCGCCCAGCTTCGAGCCGCCGGCATTGCGGTGGAGGTGGATGAGACCCACACGGCCGAGGCGCGGAAACTCAACGAACCGTTCGTCCACTTCATGGAGACGGGGCTGCCGCTGGTGACGTTGAAGTCGGCGGTGACTCTGGATGGCAAGATCGCCGCGCCGGAGGACAATTTCGGGTGGATTACGAGTGAGAAGGCCCGGCAGCACGTCCAGGAGGTTCGTCACACGCACGACGCGATTCTCACGGGGATCGGCACCCTGATGTCTGATGATTGCCGGTTGACGGACCGCACCGGGAAACCACGTTCCCGTCCGCTGATGCGGCTGGTGCTCGACTCGCAGTTGCGCATTCCGCTCGACTCGAGAATGGTCCAGAGCTGCCAGCGGGACATCACCATGATCACGACCTCGGCGGCAAGCGCGGAGAAGACGAAAGCGCTGGAGGATCTGGGAGTGAGGGTGGTGATCTGCGACGGGCCGAAAGGCCGCACGGAGGCGCACCAGGTGCTGAAGTGGCTGGCCTCGGAGCGGTATCTCTCGCTCATGGTTGAGGCCGGCAGCAAGGTCAACTGGCACTATCTGGCGGCGGGCGTGGTCGACAAGGTGCTGTTCTACTTCGCGCCGAAAATCATGGGCGGCCTGAAGTCGCTGCCGGTGGTTGGCGGGAAGGGACGTTTGCGGAGATCCGACGCGCTGCGATTCCGGGATCTTGCGGTGCATCCGATCCCACCGGATGAGTTTTACGTCGAGGCTTATTACGTGAAGGACAGTTAGTAATGTTCACGGGCATTATAGAGGAACTCGGAACACTCGACCGGTTGGAGCCGCGATCCGCCGGTGGCCGTATCACGGTCCGCTGCCGGAAGGTGCTGGAGGATTCCGAACTGGGCTCCAGCATCTCCGTCAACGGGGTTTGCCTGACGGCGGCTGAACTGCGGGCGGATTCGTTCTCCGCCGACGTGGCTCCGGAGACGTTGCGGCGCAGTAATTTGGGGACGCTGCGAATGGGCTCTCCGGTAAATCTTGAGCGCCCCTCTCGCCGCATGGACGGCTCGGCGGGCATATCGTGCAAGGGCACGTGGATGCAACAGGGGAGTTCTCTTCGCTGGAGGACCTTGGCGACGGCAATTGGTGGTTGACGATCAAGGCGCCGGATGAAATCGATCCGTTTCTGGTCGAAAAGGGTTCGATCGCGATCGATGGTATCAGCCTGACCATCGCGGCGCTCGAGGCGAGTTGGTTTCGGTGACGGTCATCCCGCACACGGTTCAGAACACGACAATCCGCACTTACCGGCCCGGGTCACTGGTGAACCTGGAAACGGATATCATCGCCAAACATGTGGCGAAATTGTTGGAGAAGTCGGGCAGACTGACAGGGCTGACGGTGGAGAAGTTGCGGGGGATGGGGTACTAGGAAGAAGAACGCAGAAGTCAGGATTCAGTATTCTGAATTCTCTTCGCCGCGTCAGGTGTTCAGTTCGGCTACTATTTCCGCGGCGGCTTTTCGGGCTTGCTCCACCTCGCCGGTGGCGAAGCTGATGGCGCCTACGCGGGGGTGGCCGCCGCCGCCATAGCGCTCGCAGATTGCGGCCAGGTTGTGCGTTAGCTCCCGCTTGGCCCAGGGGTTGGAGCCTACCGATACCTTGGTGCGAAAACTGGACTTCAGCACGGAGACGGTGTAGAGGGAGTCGGGTAGAGGTAGTAGGGGATGAACTTGCTGTAGCCGTTGAGAGGCGTGTCGGTCAGGTCGAAGAAGACCACGGTCCCGTCGTCGCGGGCACGGTTCCGGATGATGTCGATCGACTTCATGTGCTGGCGGTAGAGCGGTTCGTAGATTCGCTGAATCGCCGGTTCGGCGATGATCTTCGTCAAGCGGGCTCCCGCTGCATCCAGCGGATGATCTGCTGCACTTGCCCGGAACTCTCGACGCCTTCGATCACCAGCACGAGCTGCATGGCCGCGGAGCGCAGGTCGACGGCTTCCTCGGCGCTGGCGTATTGGGCGCCGTCGACGATATCGGCCCACTGCACCAGCTCCGCCAGGTCCGGCGCTTCATAGCCGAACTTCTCGCGGCGACCGTGGCGATGAACTTGGTGCAGGACTTGATATTGGCGTCGAGGAACTTCCGGCCGGAGGTGTCGTGCTCGATAGTGCTCTTCGTCTTCGGGGCTGAGGAAGGCGCTTTGGTGGTGATCGAACCACCAGGTGAGCTTCGGGTTCGCGGAGTACTTGAAGTCGACGATGGCGTTCACGTCGCCGTCGAACAGGCAGTCCTCGAAAAGCTGCGACGCCTTGTGGGCCATGCCCGTGTAGACGTAGTCCGCCTCGGGATGGAGACTTCCCTCTCAAAAGCGCGTGAAGAACGCCGCCGAGGCTGCTCCGTCGAAGCAGTGATCGTGATAGAGAACTCTGACCCGCATGAAACAGCTACAAGATAAAACCTATTAGATTACCCCAACGGGCTCGAATTGCAAGCCTCTGCCGCATTTTGTTTGGAAGCGAGGCGTTGCAGGGCCTCGCTTTCCCGGCGATCTTAACAGCCGGAGCCGAAGTCCTTTTCGAAGGCTTCGGCCAGCTTGGCGCCCCATCCATCGATCGGATCCAGCCTGCCGCCGAAGAAGCGCAGCACGGGCGGTTCCTCGACGAAGGTCAATCCGCCGATAAGATTCCGGTTCCGAAAGAGCCAGCTTAGACGATCCACCGCATACTCGATGTGCGACATGGTGTAGGTGCGCCGGGGGATGGCCAGACGCACCAGTTCGAGATCGCCCATGACCTCATTGCCTTCCTTGTCGCGGTCGGT
>CAVSSY010000013.1:0-30000 GCA_963730675.1 uncultured delta proteobacterium
GATCACTGCCTGCGCAGCACCAACTACATCAATGTCATCGTCGCCGACAAGCAGCGGCACCTGCAATATCTTTCCATGGAAGAAGCCGTCCAACACTGCACCAAGGGCATCGGCATCTGGGAGTGGGCCAGCAACGACCAGGGCCATGAGCCCGACGTCGTCATGGCCGCGGCGGGGGACGTGCCCACCATGGAGGCCCTGGCCGCCACGGCCCTGTTGCGGGAGCATTTCCCGGACCTTAAGGTGCGTTTCATCAATGTGGTCGACCTGTTCCGGCTGGTGCCCCAGAGCGAGCACGTCCACGGGCTGTCGGATGAGGACTTCAACAGTTTGTTCACCCTTGACAAGCCGATCATCTTCAACTTCCACGGTTACCCCTCCCTAATCCACAAGCTGGCCTACCGCCGGGCGAATGCGCGCCATCTGCACGTCCGCGGCTACAAGGAACACGGCAACATCAACACCCCCATGGAACTGGCCATCCAGAACCAGATCGACCGTTTCAACCTGGTCATCGACGTCATCGACCGGGTGCCGAAGCTCCGGGTGGCCGGGGCCCATGTCAAGGAAATGATGAAAAACGCCATTATCGAAAATGTGGCCTATGCCTACCGGGAAGGCTACGATCGACCTCAATTCACCGAATGGAAATGGCCATGTCGGGGAAAATAAATCCCATCGAAAAAGAGATTTTTACATCGGAGGGGCAAATGGGATGCAAGCGATAACCCTGCCTTGGGCAGGTTGATCGCATAACGGAAATGAAGGGAAATGCCAATGCATGCGCCGGACGAACAACAACCAGGATCCATGGATAGCCTCTGTGTGGATACGCTCCGCTTTTTGGCCGTCGATATGGTCCAGCAGGCCGACTCGGGGCACCCCGGTCTGCCGATGGGGGCGGCGGCAATGGCCTACACCCTGTGGGACCGCTTCCTGCAATTCAACCCCCGGGACCCGGCCTGGCCGGACCGGGATCGTTTCGTATTGTCGGCGGGGCACGGGTCCGCCCTGCTGTATGCCCTGCTGCATTTGACCGGCTTCGACCTGCCGCTGGAGGAACTGCAACGCTTCCGCCAATGGGACAGCCGCACCCCGGGGCACCCGGAGCACGGTTTGACGCCCGGCGTCGAGGCCACCACCGGTCCCCTGGGACAGGGCCTATCCAATGCCGTGGGCATGGCGATTGCCGAAGCGGCCCTGGCCGCGCGCTTTAATCGCCCCGGTCACGCGATCGTCGACCACCATACCTATGCCCTGGCCAGCGACGGCGACCTGATGGAAGGGGTCGCCTCCGAGGCGGCTTCCCTGGCCGGTCATCTGGGGCTGGGCAAGCTGATCGTTCTCTACGATGACAATCATATCTCCATCGAGGGCGGGACGGCGTTGGCCTTTACCGAGGATCGTAGGGCCCGTTTCGCAGCCTACGGATGGCACGTCCAGCAGGTCGACGACGGCAATGACATCGCTGCCGTGGCGGCGGCCATCCGGACGGCCCGGGAAGAGACGGCCCGTCCGTCCTTCATCGCGGTGCGGACGCATATCGGTTACGGCAGTCCCCACAAACAGGACACGGCCGCGGCCCATGGCGAGCCCCTGGGGGAGGAAGAGGTGCGTCTGGCCAAAGAAAACCTGGGCTGGCCACCGGAACCGCCGTTTCTCATCCCCCCGGATGCCCGGGACCATTTTCGCCGGGCGGTGGACCGCGGAAAAGAGCGGCAGGCGGGATGGAACGCCCGCTTTCAGGCCTATGCGGAAGCCCATCCCCCTCTGGCCGCCGAGTTCAGCCGGGTCATCCAGGGGGTGCTGCCCGACGGCTGGGATGCCAACCTGCCCGTATTCACCGCCGACCAGGGTGACGTGGCCACGCGGGTGGCCTCCGGCAAGGCCATCAATGCCATTGCCGCGCATCTTCCCGAACTGATGGGCGGCGCGGCCGACCTGGCGCCCAGCACCCACACCCTGATGACGGCCGTCGACGATTTCGAGCCGGAGCACCCCGCCGGCCGGAACATGCATTTCGGCATCCGCGAACACGCCATGGGCGCCATTCTCAACGGCATGGCCTTGCACGGCGGGCTGCGGCCCTACGGTTCCACTTTTTTGATTTTCAGCGATTATATGCGGCCGCCGATGCGTCTGGCCGCCATGAACGGCCTGCCGGTAATCTACGTCTTTACCCACGACAGCATTGCCCTGGGCGAGGACGGTCCCACGCATCAGCCGGTGGAACAGCTCTTGGGGCTGCGCTCCATACCGGGAATGACCGTCCTCCGGCCGGCGGATGCCAACGAAACCGTAGCCGCCTGGCGGTGGGCCGCGGCGCACCGCACAGGACCGGTGGCCATGGTTCTGACGCGCCAGAAACTGCCGATCCTGGCCCCTGCCGGGCAGCATGACGTCGCGGCCGGTGTCCGTGCCGGCGGCTACATCCTGACGCCCACCGCCAAAGGCGCCAAACCCGATATGATCATGGTCGCGACGGGCTCGGAGGTCCATCTGGCCCTGGCGGCGCAGCAGAAGCTGGCGGACGAAGGGGTGCAGGCGCGGGTCGTCAGCATGCCCAGCATCGAATTGTTTCAGCAGCAACCGGCCAGCTACCGCAATCGGGTGCTGCCGCCGGGGGTGCCCCTGCTGGCCGTGGAAGCCGGCCTGCCCCTGGGCTGGCAGCCCTATCTGGGGCCCCGTATCCGTGCGATCGGCGTCAAGCGTTACGGCGCCTCGGCCCCGGGTGGGGTGGTGATGCAGGCTTATGGCCTTACGGTGGATCATGTCTACCGGCAGGCCCAGGCCTTGCTGCAAAGTCCGGCCGATCTGGGCAACCATTTGCTGGTGGCGATGAACGACGATCAGGACAGTCTTGACCTGGTGCGCCATGTGGCCGAATGTCTGCCGGATCCGGCCGAGACGGAAGTTACCCTGATCCATTACCTGGCGCCCATGGTTTGGGTCACCGGCATTGGTGATGGCGATGGCGAGTGGTTGGCGTACGATTGGGATCAGGTCGCCAAGCTGGAAAAGATGGAAGCCGACATTACCCAAGAGGTCTTTGACCAGGCTCGGGATATTCTCCAGAAGGCGGGGGTCGCCGCGGTTCACATCCACGCCAAAATGAAGCCGGTTCCCTTTCCCAGCGTGACAAGGGCGGTATTGGACGCGTTGGAGGAGGGCCTCTATTCGGCAGTGGTGGTGGGGCGCCACCACCATCATGCCCTGACCCGGTTGTTGAGTCGCGATCCGGGCGCCGCTATAAACAAGCGGGCCCGGGGGGTGACCGTTTGGGTTGTCGAACAATTTGTAGCCTCACCTGTGCCTTATAGGGCGGGGGAAGAAGACCGTTGTGAATTCCTGGAACGACCGGCCGGCATCCTTCGCGGCCCGGGGACGTTCCGTCAACGCTTAAGGGGAGGACCATCGATGGAGACTATACGACCCGTGCTTACCCGTACCAAGGCCTGGCAGGCGCTGCAGGCGCACTGCCGGGAAATCCAGGCGCGTCACCTGCGGGATTTGTTCCGGGACGATCCCCGGCGGGCGGCGCGGTTTACGGTGGAGGCGGCGGGGTTTTATCTGGATTATGCCAAGCAGCGCGTCACGGAAGAGACCCTGGGGCTGCTCGTGGATCTGGCCGTAGAATGCAGCCTGCCGGAACGGCGGGCGGCCATGTTCGAGGGGGAGAAGATCAATGCCACCGAAAAGCGGGCGGTGCTGCACACCGCCCTGCGGGCCCGGCGGGATGCCCGCATTGTCGTGGACGGCCGGGATGTCGTTCCCGACGTGCATGCCGTTCTGGACAAGATGGCGGGTTTCGCCGACCGTGTTCGCAGCGGCGCCTGGCAGGGCTACACCGGCCGGCCCATCAGGAATGTCATCAATATCGGTATCGGCGGTTCGGACCTGGGACCGGTCATGGCTTACGAAGCCTTGCGGTTCTATGCCCGCCGCGATATGACCTTCCGTTTCGTCTCCAATGTGGACGGGACCGACTTCGCCGAGGCCACCGCTGGCTTGGAGGCCGCCGAGACCTTGTTCATCGTCTCCTCCAAGACCTTCACCACCCTGGAGACGATGACCAATGCGCACACCGCCCGCGCCTGGCTGCTGGAACACCTGGGGGACGAGGCGGCCGTTGCCCGCCATTTCGTCGCGGTGTCCACCAACCGGGAGGCGGTGGCGCAATTCGGCATCGACACCGCCAATATGTTCGGATTCTGGGATTGGGTCGGCGGGCGCTACTCCATGGATTCGGCCATCGGCCTGTCCACCATGATCGCCGTGGGCCCGGAGGCGTTCGGGGACATGCTGTCCGGCTTTCGTGGCATGGACGCGCATTTCCGCACCGCCCCGCTGGATCAAAACCTGCCGGTCCTGATGGGGCTTTTGGCGGTGTGGAACACCAATTTTCTCGGCGCCCGGACCATCGCCGTGCTGCCCTACGACCAATACCTGCATCGCTTCCCGGCTTACCTGCAGCAATTGACCATGGAGAGCAACGGCAAGCACGTCACGCTGGACGGCCACCGGGTGGACTACAGCACCGGCCCTGTCTACTGGGGCGAGCCGGGCACCAACGGGCAGCATTCCTTCTACCAGCTCATTCACCAGGGGACCGACCTCATCCCCTGTGATTTTATCGCCTTCCGCCAATCGCTCAATCCGCTGGGCAATCACCACGATCTGCTGATTGCCAATGTCATCGCCCAGGGCGAGGCCCTGGCCTTTGGCAAAACAACTGAAGAAGTCCGTGCCGAAGGCATCCCGGACGGGTTGGCAGCCCACCGCACCTTCGAAGGCAACCGGCCCTCCACAACCCTTTTCGCCGAGAAGCTCACCCCGGAAATCCTTGGTGCGCTGGTGGCGCTCTATGAGCACAGCGTTTTTACCCAGGGCGTTGTCTGGGGGATCGATTCCTTCGACCAGTGGGGGGTGGAACTGGGCAAAGTGCTGGCCACGCGGATTGTGAAGGAGATCGGCGGATCGGAAACCGCTTCAAGCCACGACAGTTCGACGGAAGCCCTCATCCGCTACTACCGGACCGGTGCCCCGGCCGACGCCGGTCAATGAACACGGCGTGGCTGCCGGTCGCCGGTCCGCCCCCGACCGTGGTCCACCGGGGGCTGAGCAGCGGTTTGGATGGAAAGACGGGCAACACCGGCGGATCGGCTTTCAAGGAAATATTTTCATCTGTTCTCCCTTTCTTCTGTTCTGGTTGGGCAATGCTGTAACCCCTCACTTAGGCATAAAGTCGATCAGATCGGGCGCGATACCCGTCGTGCAAGGTGGGGTCCGGAACGCCGGCCAAGCGGTTTGGCGTGGGCATTCCGACCATCAAACACCTGCGGGCGCCTGGTCAAGATTGGCCGGCCAGCAGAGATCCAGGTCAACAATAAAGCGGCCCCCCTTGAGGTAGGCGGCATTATTGTTACCCTTGGTTGGGGCGGGGTGAACGGATTCCGCCTTTTGAGGGTTCGTTTGAATAGGGAGATCTTCCATGAATGCTGCCCCATCAATGGTAACGGAAACCAAGATCGATGCTTTTCAGAAGATTCACGCCGCGTTTAAAGATATTTTAGAGCATGAAAAATGCCGTACATGTTCATGTTTGCATGCCGACGTGCTGAAAATCATCCTCGAAAAGATCAAGGCATTTCGAAACGGCGTATCCGATCATCGCTTGGTTGCGATCGAAAATGATTTTGAGCACTGGGCAAAAGATGCCGATCTTTTGAAGATGCATGGCTGACTGGGGTGTAAACCCTGTCTGCCGGTTCCGGCATACAACACGTTCAACGCGATATGGGATGGCCTTGATGCGCAAGCGCATGCATCCGTTGCGCCTTTGCGGACCGAGCGAATCAAACCGAATGAATTTGCGGCCGACAACTGGCCGGTGCAACCGGGGCATTATATTGTCTTAAACCCTAAAAAAGCGGTTGCCGTGGCCGTATTGGGGGGCGTGGATATCGATGGGCTGACATCGGGTTTGATGGGATCCGGGGTTGCCATCATGGGCAGCATCACCACGGAAAACCTGGGTGTGGAGCATCTCGTCAAGAACCTCATCGCGAATCCCTTCATCCGCCGTTTGGCCATTTGGGGTGAGGATGTAGAAGGTCATCTGCCCGGCAATGCGCTGCTTAACCTGTTGCGCAACGGCATCGATAAGCCCAGGCGAATCATTGGTGCCCGGGGAGCCAGGCCGGTCTTGAAGAACATCACCGACGAAGAGGTCCGCCAGTTCAGGCAGCAGATTACGGTTGTCGATTTGATCGGCAGGAAAGAAGTGGACGACCTGACCAGACAGCTTGCCGTGTTGAGGCGCCAGCCGATCCAACCTTACGAGGCCGGCCTCAAAGTCGACTCGGTCGAGATCCAGACCGCCGAGCCCGCCCGGCGCCTGAAACTCGATCCGAAGGGCTATTTTGTCGTCATGGTGATGAAGGGCAGGGAAAAGCCCCTGCTGGTGGAACATTACAGCAACGACGGTATTCTCCGGAACATGATCGAGGGCAAGGATTCAGCGAGCATCTGTGCCACATTGATCGAGAAGAAACTTGTCTCCCAACTGGATCATGCGGCCTACCTGGGGCGAGAACTTGTGAAAGCGGAATTACTAATGAGTCCAAATCCCACCCGACATATGCTATACTGGGTGTATGGAAACAAATGAATTCGATGGTCGTCGATTAGACCACAAAACACGAGAGAAAATTCGTATCCGAGCCGTTAAACTTGTCGAACAGGGGCACAGTCCCGAACAGGTTATCAAGGCGTTGGGATTCCACCGATCCTGTATCTATGAGTGGCTCGCCAAATATCGCGAAGGTGGCACCCGAGCACTTGAGACCAAGCCGATTGCTGGCCGACCCAAAAAGCTCAACGGCCAACAGATAAAGAAGATTTACGACATTGTGACGATGAAGAATCCTTTGCAACTCAAGTTTGAATTTGCCCTGTGGACGCGCGATATGGTGCGCGATCTGATCAGGGATCAATTCGGTGCCAAACTGAGCCTGGTTTCGGTTGGTCGATTGCTTAAGAAAATGGGTTTGTCTGCTCAAAAGCCATTGCATCGCGCCTACCAGCAAGATCCTGATCTGGTCCAGCAGTGGCTGGATAGCGAATTTCCAAAGATCAAAGCGTTGGCCAAAACATCGGGGGCCGATATTTACTTCGGTGATGAGGCCAGCGTGCGCTCTGATTATCACAGCGGCACCACCTGGGCCCTCAAAGGGCAAACACCTGTCGTTAAGACCACCGGAGCGCGTTTTAGTGTCAATATGATTTCGGCCATCAGCCCCAGAGGCAAGCTGCGGTTTATGACGATCGACAGCCGATTGAATGCCGCCATATTCATTGAATTTTTGAAGCGCCTTATCCACAACTCGGAAAAACCAATCTTCCTGATCGTCGACGGTCATCCAACCCACAAAGCTAAGAAAGTAAGAGAGTATATCGAAAGCACGAAAGGTAAACTGCGCCTGTTCATATTGCCGCCGTACTCTCCGGAATTGAACCCGGACGAACTTGTTTGGAACAATTTGAAGAACCATCGCGTTGGTCGAAAAATGATCACCGGTCCGGATGATTTGAAAAAGAAAGTTATTTCGAGTTTACGCTCCCTGCAAAAGATGCCTCAAAAGATAAAGGGCTTCTTTAGGGAAAAACATGTTCGCTATATCCTGTCTGAAATGTCGGGTACGTAATGTACTCATTAGTATCAATCCCCATGGATGCCAGATACAAGCAGGACCGGGCGCAGGGAGAGTTGTTTTAAGTTATGACATCCAGACGCGCTCGATGCTTCAAGCCGATCAGGAATCTTCCAGCGCCAGCAGCCAGAACCAAGGATTCCATCTCAACACGGACGGTTCGCTGGATGTCTATTCCAACCCCAAAGCCCTGGAAGGGCTTGAATAAACTGGGTGCCGACGACTTCCAGCAAGGGCTGGTTCATGATCATGCGTCTCTACGACCCGCTCGAACCACGATTCGACAAGATCCGACGACCCGGGAGATCGAACTGGCCCAATAAACCGGATAAGTTCGAGAACCACGCGGACTGTACGGCAGGGCGATTCGCGAATTCACGGTCGAAAACATAAAAATCAAGCGCTTATCGAACCACAAACAGGAAAAGGGCAACCGAATGAAAATGCATCGTTGTATGTTGGTCATGCTACTGGCGCTGGCCTTTGTATTCCCATCCTGCGAGGCTTCCAAACAGGTCCCGGAAGCGGACTACGCCGCGAAGATCGTAGGCGATTGGGTGGGCACCGTGGGCGACGAGAAAGAGTCGATCACTTTCCGCGCCGACGGCAGCTTCGAGGCGCAGCTGCGCCCCCTGGGATTCATCAGCAACACGCTTTCCCAGGGTGTCACCGGTACGATTCACGGAACATGGGCCATCAGCGGCAAGACCATAAACCTCAAGATCGTCAGCGCGGAGGATGAACGCGTAATGAACAAGCAGTGTTTCGAGCACCATCGTGGCCTTCAGCACGAATGAGACTGGAGATCAAAAGCGACCTGGGCGAAACCTCCAAGTTTATTCGCGCCATTCCAATTTGACCGGTAGGCTAAGCGGCATGCGCGCGAAGAAGGTTGACAGCGTTTTTGTTCGTCCGAATAGGTGCCGAGAAGGGCGTTGTACTTCCAATTATGGAATCAGAGAGTGCTTTTGCGTAAGCTGGGTGGGGTAACCTTTGCAATTATATCTGATCGGTAATGAATGCCATTATCAAATATCTACCTGTGGGGTCATTGTGATCAACCTGGTGAATAAGCCCCGCCTCTAAGTCAGAGATGCGGGGCTTTTCATTTAGAAAATTTATAAATCTGAATGAGTCAGGCATAATATCAAGAACTGGACCGCATAATTTCGTAGATAAAAGGAAAAATGCAAAAATGATTTATTATGTTATCAAGAGAACAATATTTATAACAATAATTTCAATCACTTTATTATTTGCAGCAAGGGAAGCGCTATCAGCAGAATTATTTTGTAGAGTTACTGATAAATATGATTTTGAAAAAATTTATTCAGAAGTAGAGATAGATAAATCTAAATTTAGTGCAAAAATAGAAGATTACGGTGATAAAGCTTTTGTAAGTCGATGCTCTTATACAACAAGTGAGGGCAAAGTTACTTGTGATAGGTATGAGGTAGATCGAATTGAATATGACGAAAACGTCAAAATAAAAAAATACTATATTTTTAGTTCACAATATAACATTCAAATATTTTTTAATAACCTTTTGTTTGTTGAAGATAATGGTCGTGGTGGTATTTCTTATGGGAATTGCATATTGACCTCACCCTAAGCACTATTGTCTATTTAAAAGTTTGCCTGTGCGTGCAGCCCGAGGAAATCAAGAGCATCTACGAGAACGAGCTGTAATGGCCGATCCGACTGTCAGCAGGGGAAATATGAAGATTTTGGCCTATGAGGATTGCGGCGATTGCATCACCGGAATCCTCGAAACTGATGACGCCTACCAGAGCTTTACCCTATGGCCCAGCGGCAAGCTGACCGTGGAGGAGAGCTATCCCAAAGACCGCTACCGTGACCTGCTGGCGGCATAGGATATTAATTTGGACAAAATGCTTCAATGAGATATTTGAGGTATGCACTACGTCAAGACAAAGCGAGAAAAATTCGGTCGGTGCAATATTTGCGCTAATGCAAAATCATTGTCCTGGGACCACATCCCTCCCAAAGGGGGAATTGAACTGTCAACAATGGAGATGGAGAGCCTTTTTTATGTATTCACACGGGAAAAGGAAGAAAGGAAAATTCGTGAGTCGCAAAATGGAATGAAATTCCGAACAATTTGCAAAGAGTGCAATGAATTTTTAGGGCTCAATTACGATGTTGTGATAAATGAATTTTCTCTCAGTGTCGGACGTTATCTAAAAACAAATTATGAACTTCCTGAAATTCTCCACCATACAACAAAGCCAGTTCGTTTAATGAGAGGCATTTTAGGCCATCTCCTTGCTGCAAAGGCCGAATTTGATGATGTAGTCTTTGATCAACAAGTTAGAAATTTTATTTTTGATATGAATGCGAAGATACCTGCTGAAATACATATTTTTTACTGGGTTTACCCTTATGATTGCACTATTATTATTCGGGATTTTGGAATGCCAGCAGTGAGAGGCAATTTTAGTGATATTGGTTTTTTTCAGACAATCAAATCTTTTCCTGTTGCCTACTTGGTTTCGGATAAACCACGCTATGAAAACTTGCCGGAACTAACTGTATACCGAGATCTTGGTATTGATGATGAGGTCGATATTCCAATTCACCTAAATAGAGTTGAGCATCACTATTGGCCAGAAATGGTAGACAGAGGAAATTTGCTATTCGGTGGTCAATCTGCCGCAGATGCCATTACCGCATTACCGAAAGGCCATAGTTGAAATTGGAGTCGTAGATGGGATAACAGCACTAAAAAACCCCGACAAACCATATCGACAAGCTGTCGGGCTGCTTGTCAAGATCGGCTCTGAAAACAACCAGACCACGATCCCCATAACAACAAAAAAGCGGCCACCTCTTGAGGTGAGCCGCTTATTTGTTTAAGATGATTTGGTCGGGGCGAGAGGATTTGAACCTCCGACCCCTTGAACCCCATTCAAGTGCGCTACCAGACTGCGCTACGCCCCGACGCAAAGAGGGCATTTAGCACTTCGCCCCGGGGCTGTCAACCGAAGATTAAGCATGATTGGGAGGTAACGATGATTCCCGGGGGATGGCAGGGAAGCGGTCTCCGGGAGCTCGTTTTTTCCTATACGAAACGAACATCATGACGTTCAATCCGCACACCATCGAATTGGATCACCCCGTCCGGCCGCCGCGCCTGAAAGCCGGCGACACCATCGGCATCGCGGCTCCTTCCGGTCCTTTTGACAAGCCGCTTTTTGAAAAGGGGATGGACGTCTTGCGGGACATGGGCTTCAAGGTCCACGTACCGGAGGCGGTGTACCGGCGGGAGGGCTTTCTGGCCGGACCGGATGAGGAGCGGGCCGGCGTGCTCAATGCCCTTTTTGCAGATCCGGCCATCCATGGGATCGTGTGCGCCCGGGGCGGCTACGGCGCGACGCGGGTGCTGCCCTATTTGGACTGGGAGACCATCCGTTGTCACCCGAAAGTGTTTGTGGGGTTTAGCGACATCACGGTACTGCACTGGGCGTTATTGGAGAAGACCCGACTGGCAACCTTTCACGGCCCCATGGGTACGACCCTGGGAAAGGCTCCGGAGCGTTTCCGTGCTCTCCTGCGACAGGCGATCATTCCGAAGCGCCGGTGGATTTGACGCCCCCTGACGTGACGGTGCTGACCCACGGCGAAGCTGCGGGCCCGGTCGTGGGCGGCAACCTTACCCTGCTCTGCCACTTGGTGGGAACCCCTTACGCCCCGCATTTTGACGGCTGCCTGCTGTTCATCGAGGACGTCGCCGAAGCGCCCTATCGCCTGGACCGCATGCTGGTGCAGATGACCCTGGCCGGCTGCTTCGAAGGGCTGGCCGGGCTCGTGCTGGGGCAGTTCCAGGATTGCGGCGAGGCTGGGGAAATCCACGATGTCTTTATGCGAACCTTCGGACCCCTCGGCATCCCGGTGGTGGCCGGGTTCCCCATCGGGCATGGGGAGAACAATGCGACCCTGCCCATCGGCCTGGTAGCCCGTCTCACCACCCGACCGGCGCGGCTGGCATACATGACGGCGGGAACAGCTTAACAAAAGGGGCCAAGGATTCAAGGATCCGAGGGGTCAAGTGGAAGACCTAAAAAGCAGGGGCCAAGGGGCCGAGGGCCCGAGGATCCAAGTGAACTGATCAAAATGCATGAAAGGCCATAGACGTAAGTTGTTGAGGCGCTTAAAGCCCTAAAACCCTAACACCATAAACCCTAAAACTTTCTTCCCATGCCCCATTCCCTCCACCCGATAAAAGCGCTGTACGAGGATTGATGCGCCAGGCCATCGCCGACGGGGTCTTCCCGGGTGCCGTGCTCCTGGTGGCCCGCAACGAAGAGATCCTTTTGCACGAGGCCTGGGGCATGGCCGATCTTCTTTCAGGGCGTGCGGTCACATTGGAAACCGTCTTCGATCTGGCCTCCCTTACCAAACCCCTGGCCACCACGCTGGCCGTGATGCGGCTTGTCCAACAGGGCCTTCTGGAACTGGAAACGCCCCTGTCGACAGGGCTGTCCGTCATGGCGGGCACCGATAAGGCCGGGGTGACCGTGCGCCAATTGCTGAGCCATGCTTCGGGCTGGCCGGCCTGGCAGCCCTATTTCGAGCGGCTGCGCGCGCTGCCGCAGGAAGAACGACGTCCGCGGCTCGCCCGCTGCCTGGCCGAAGAGCCCCTGGTGGCGGCCCCGGGAAAGGTCTTTTTATACAGTGACCTTGATTTTCTCGCGTTAGGCCTGACGGTGGAAGCCTGCAGCGGGATGCGTCTGGATCGTTTTGTCCAACAGGAGATTTACCGGCTTGTGGGCATCGAGGACCTTTTCTTCAATCCTTTGGACGAACCGCCGGTCGCGCGCAGCTATGCCGCCACCGAGCAATGCCCCTGGCGGGGCCGCATGCTGTGCGGCGCCGTGCACGACGACAACGCCTATACGCTCAACGGGGTGGCGGGGCACGCCGGTCTTTTCGGGACGACCGCCGGTGTCTGGATCCTGCTGCGCGCGTTGCTGAGGATTTATTCCGGTGAGGGCGGCTCTGGGTGGCTCCCCAGGTCTCTGGTGCAGACCATGTGGACACGGATGAATCGCTCCGACTGGGCCCTGGGATTCGACACCCCCTCGGCGCAGGGTTCCAGCAGCGGAGGCCATTTTTCACCCAACAGCGTGGGGCATTTGGGGTTTACCGGGACTTCCTTCTGGCTGGATCTCGACCGGAGTATCGCCGTGGTGCTCCTGACCAACCGGGTGCACCCCTCGCGATCGAACGTGCGCATCAGGGACTTTCGTCCCCGCATTCACGATGCCATCATGGAATGGTTGTTGCAGATCGCTCCTTGAACTCTCGGAGGCCCTATTGGTCAGCATCATGGGAAGGGTGGGGACAGGACCCGCCGAGCGCCTGTGAATCGGGCCTTGGCGTCAGTCAGAACAACACAATGCCCACCCTGAGGATCATGCCCAAGCGTCATCCAATTGACCTTTGACGAGGCGATCTTGACACGATAATAAGTGTTGTAACCCCTGAGAATTTTTGCTATCAATTCAGGGTTATATTCTGATTTTATATAAAAAAGTATACGGTCATGAAAACCCATGCGGCCGTGAAGGCCGTCTTAACCATTGAGCGTTTCCGACCGCCCCTCGACTCGGCGGCCCGAAAGGTGAGCCATGAATTTGTTATTTGACGGTATTCTGGGCGTATTCTCCAACGATCTGGCGATCGATCTGGGAACGGCGAACACACTGGTCTACGTGAAGGGCAAAGGCATCGTCCTCAATGAGCCCTCCGTGGTTGCGGTCAGCACCGACCATCGCTCCAAAAACCGGGTCCTGGCCGTGGGCCAGGAAGCCCGCGCCATGCTGGGCAAAACCCCCGGCAATATCGTGGCCATCCGCCCCATGCGGGACGGCGTCATCGCGGACTTCGAGGTGACCGAAGCCATGTTGCGCTATTTCATCCGCAAGGTCCACAACCGGCGCTCCTTCATCCGGCCGCGCATCATCATCGCGGTGCCCTCGGGGATCACCCAGGTGGAAAAGCGCGCCGTGCGGGAATCCGCCGAATCCGCCGGGGCGCGGGAAGTCTTCCTCATCGAAGAGCCCATGGCGGCCGCCATCGGAGCCAACCTGCCGATTACCGAGCCCACCTGCAACATGGTGGTGGATATCGGCGGCGGCACCACCGAAGTGGCCGTCATATCCCTGGCCGGCATCGTCTACAGCATGTCCGTGCGGGTAGCCGGCGACAAGATGGACCAGGCCATCATCCAATATATCAAGCGCAAGTATAACCTGCTGATCGGCGAGCGCACGGCGGAGCTTATCAAAACGACGATCGGCAATGCCTATCCGGATCCCCAGAACCTCGAAACCATGGAAGTCAAGGGGCGCGATCTGGCCTCGGGTATTCCCAAGATACTGTCCATCGATTCGGAAGAGGTGCGGGTGGCCATCTCCGAGCAGATCGATGCCATCGTGGAAGCCGTCAAAATCGCCCTTGAACAGACGCCGCCCGAACTGGCGGCCGACATTGTCGACCGCGGCATCGTGCTCACCGGCGGCGGGGCGCTTTTAAAGAATCTCGACAAGCTGATTCGCGAGGAAACCAGCCTGCCGATCATCGTGGCCGACGACCCCCTGACCACCGTGGCCATGGGGTCCGGCAAAACTCTGGACAGCATTGAGACGCTCAAGCGCGTCATCATTACGTAACCTTCATGTTTTCAAAAAAGACGGTGGTGATCATCGGTGTTTTTTTTCTGATCATCGCCAACATTCTTATTCTGTCCATTATCGGTCAGCGCTACCCGACGTCCGGTCCCGGTGGCTTTACCATTTCCCTGCTGGCACCCTTCCAGGAGGCGATCGCCAGTTCCTCCCGTTTCCTCAAGGGCATCTGGCGGCACTATTTCACTCTGATCCAGGTGTCGGAAGAAAACGACCAGCTCAAAAAACAGCTGAACCGTGCCGAAGAGATGAAAAACGAGTGGGTCGAAGCCCGCCTGGCCAACGACCGTCTGAGACGTCTGATGGGCATGGGCAAGGAGTTCACCCAGCAGGTGGTCTACGCCGAAGTCATCGGACGGGACCCCACGGCATGGTTTAAAACCATCATCATCGACAAGGGCGCCAAGGACAACGTTGCCGTGGGCATGCCGGTGGTGGTGCCCGAGGGCATTGTCGGCCAGATCGTGGATGTTTCCGGCCATTATGCCAAGGTGCTCCTGATCGTGGACCAGAACAGCGCCGTGGATGCCCTGGTGCAGCGCACCCGGGCGCGGGGGCTCATCAAAGGCGAGTTTGCGGATCAATGCCGGCTGGAGTATGTGCTGCGCAAGGAAGACGTGCGGATGGGGGACGTGATTGTCACTTCGGGCCTGGACGACGTATTCCCCAAAGGGCTTCGCATCGGGGCGATCGATGATATTTCCGGCGCACCCAACGAAATGTTTTACACGATCACGATCGCGCCGTTCGTGGATTTCGAGAAACTGGAGGATCTGCTGATCCTGCCGGTCCCCGAAAAGATGGTCCCGGGGGATAACAAGTGACCTACCTGTTCCATATCGGGGTCTGTCTGATGCTGGTGATTTTTCAGACGGCCGTTAAGCCGCAGATGCCGATGCTGGCCGGATTTTACGATGTGCTGACCGCCTATGTCATCTATCTGGGGTTGTTCCACCGGGTGCGGGAAGTGCTGCCGATCATCCTGATATCCGGTCTGGTCATGGATACCATTTCGGGAGGCCCCATGGGCTTGTTCCTGACCAGCTATCTCTGGATATTTCTGCTGACGCGCTGGACCACCCGCCTTCTCCATCAGGACAATCTGGTCTTGCATGTTTTCATCGTGGGGGCCGGTGTAATTTTCCAGACCGGTGTCTATGTGGGCACGACCTTTCTCCTGGACAAGACGACCCTCTTTGCGGCCCCGACGCTGGATGTCGCCCTGACCCAGGTCCTGTGGGCGCTGGGGACCGGCGCTCTTTTATTGCTGCTTTTTCGTCGTTCCTACCGGTTGTGGGAGCAGTTTCTGAATACCTATTTTGTACGCGAATCGGCCCAGAGTGGCGGGTGAGCCCCCCGGGTTAGAACCGCCCGCCATCCGCAAGGCGCGCGAAGGTCATGATAGCCATGTCCAAATATCTTAAAACCGTCGACAGCGAGTGGTTTCGACAACGCCTCACAAGGGTCATGCTGTGCGTCAGCCTGGCGGCCCTGGTTCTGGTCCTGCGATTGATCTACCTGCAGATTATCAAGGGGCAGGAATACCGCCGCATGTCGCTCAACAACAGTATTCGGCTGCAGAGCATCGATGCGCCCCGCGGCCTCATTTTCGACCGACACGGCAACCTGCTGGTGGACAACCGGCCGTCCTTCGATCTTTACATCAGCCTCAAGGACGCGCGACCGGTAGACCAAACGCTTGACCGGCTGGCCGCGCACGCCGCCCTGCCGGTGGACGAACTGACCGAACAGGTGAGCGGTGTGCGGGGGGCGGCCTATTATCAGCCCCAGCTGCTCAAGCGGGACATCGGACGCGACAAGCTGGCGGTGGTGGCCTCCCGCCGCTACGATCTGCCCGGTATCGACATCCAGATCCAGCGCTTACGCAATTACATCCATAGCGGCCTGGCGGCTCATCTGCTGGGCTACATCGGGGAGATCAACACCAAGGAACTCCAGCGCAACATTTATGGCGATAGCCGGGCCGGCGACCTGATCGGGAAGTTCGGCGTCGAACGATCGCTGGAAGCCTACCTGCGGGGCGTGCGCGGGGGGCGACAGGTGGAAGTGAACGCCAACGGCCAGGTCGTAAGGGTCCTCCAGACAGTGCCCGCCCGCAACGGCAACAACATTTTCCTCACCATCGACAGCCGTTTGCAGCAGCGGGCGGAAGAACTCCTCAAGGACAGCGCCGGAGCCGCCATTGCCCTGGATCCCAACACGGGGGAAGTTCTGGCCCTGGCCAGCAGTCCGGCCTTCGACCAGAACGATTTCATTACCGGTCTCAGCCGTGACAAATGGAATGCGCTTGTCAACAACCCCTTGCGTCCGCTGGAAAACAAGGCCATCCAGGGGGAATATCCGCCGGCCTCGACCTATAAGATTCTGGTCGCCATGGCCGGGCTCCAGGAGGGGGTCATTTCCGAAAACGACATCCTTTTCTGTCCCGGCTATTATCATTTCGGCAACCGCAACTACCGCTGCTGGCGACGCGGCGGTCACGGCTCGGTGGATCTGCTCAAGGCCATTGCGCAATCCTGCGACGTTTATTTCTACCAGGTCGGTCAACGCCTCGGCATCGACCGACTGGCCTGGTATGCCAAGGCCGCCGGCCTGGGGTCGAAAACCGGCATCGAACTCGATCATGAGGGCAACGGCCTGGTGCCTACGGCGGCCTGGAAGAAGAAGCGCACCGGCATAGCGTGGCAGCCCGGCGAAACGTTGTCGGTGGCCATCGGACAGGGCTTCAATCTGGTCACCCCCCTCCAGATGGCGGTCTTTTCGGCGGCCGTGGCCAATGGCGGGGTGCGCTACCGACCGACCCTGGTCAAGCGGGTGATGTCCTGGGACGGCCAGACGGTTTTGGAAAACGCCCCCCGGGTGGCCGGCCGTCTGCCCGTGTCGGCCGCGAACCTCAACCTGGTGAAGCAGGGGATGTGGGAGGTGGTGCAGGGCGAACGCGGCACGGCCCGCATCGCCCGGCTGAAAGGGATCGATGTCAGCGGCAAGACCGGCACGGCCCAGGTGGTGAACAGGGAGACCGTGGAAGAAAGCGAAGAGGGCGAGAAAGCGCTGCGCAAGTACAAGGATCATGCCTGGTTTATCGCCTACGCACCCTCTGAAAATCCCCAGATTGCGATCGCGGTCATCGTGGAGCACGGCGAACACGGCTCCAGTGCGGCCGCCCCCGTGGCACGGGAGCTGATCAAAACCTATCTCGAAGAAGGCCCTGGAAAACCGGTGATGGCCGGTGGCGCGGGGAATCCGGACCATGGTTGATCGTCGTTACCTGACCTATTTCGACTGGGGCCTGCTGGCCCTGACCTTTCTGCTGGCCACCTTCGGGTTGATTACCCTTTACAGTGCGGTGATGGCCGGAGTCCCGACCCCCCAGGAGGCGCTTTTTACCAAGCAGCTCATATGGTACGGCATCGGTCTGGTGGTGATGCTCGTGTGCGTGATCTTCAACTACAAGCTGATGGAGCGCTATGCCTGGCTGATATACAGCGGTGCGGTGGGGCTCCTCCTGTGGGTCATGTTTTTCGGCCGGTATGTCAGCGGGTCCCGGCGCTGGATCGTTCTCGGGCCGTTGTCGCTGCAGCCCTCGGAGTTGGCCAAGATCGCCGTGATCATTATCCTGGCCCGCCACTATGCCAAATACGTGTCCGGCCGCGGTTTTTCTTTGAAGGGCCTGCTCGTCCCGGTGCTCATGACCCTGGTGCCCTTCCTGCTCATCGTCCGTCAGCCCGATTTGGGCACGGCCGGCCTGATCGGCCTGATCGCGGCCTCCATGACCCTGTTTGTGAAGATCGAAAGGCGCTCCCTGATGGTCATTGTCGGCAGCGGCATCGCCATGGCGCTGCCCATGTGGTTCTTTTTTCTGAAAGAGTACCAGCGCCAGCGCATCCTTACCTTTATAAACCCCGACCGGGACCCGCTGGGGGCCGGGTACCATATCATCCAGTCCAAGATTGCCATCGGATCCGGTTTTTTGACCGGCAAGGGGTTTCTGGAGGGTACCCAGAATGCCCTGTCTTTCTTACCCGAACAGCACACCGATTTCATTTTTTCCGTGCTGGCGGAGGAGTGGGGCTTCATGGGCGCCATGATTCTCATTTTGGCCTTTCTGGCGTTCATCTTCTGGAGTTTGAACATCGCCTACAGCTGCCGTGACCCCTTTGGAACGATCCTGGCGGTCGGCATTACCGCGATGCTCGCCTGGCAGGCGGTGATCAATATGGGCATGGTGATGGGGTTGATGCCCGTGGTGGGAGTGCCCCTGCCGTTTATCAGCTATGGCGGCTCGTCGCTCCTGACGACGATGATTTGTGTCGGGATTTTATTGAACATCAGCATGCGACGGTTTATGATTGAATAATTTTTATGGAGGTGCGTCAGGCGGACGCCAATCTGGAGAGCAAGTCATGAAAAAACGGACGGAAAAAGAACGACATGCGGATTCGATAACCACGCTGATCGGGGAAGATGCGCGCATTGAAGGCCATCTTGATTTTGGAGGTACGCTGCGGCTGGACGGCAAGCTGGAAGGCACGCTGAGCAGCCGCAACGGCACGCTCATCGTAGGCGAAAAAGCCGTTTTGAAAGCGCAGATTACGGTCAAGAATGCCATCTTGATGGGCACGGTGACCGGGTCGGTGGAGGCGCTCGAAAGAATCGAGCTGTATCCGCCGGGTAAGGTCGATGGGGATATCACGGCCCCCAAAGTAACCATCGAGTCCGGGGCGATTCTCAATGGAAAATGTCTCATGAAGGCCCCCGATGCCCAGAAGGACAAGCCCGCCTTAAAAGTGGCGGCGGACGCCAAAGGTGTTCCCGCCAGCGGCCGTTGAGGACAAAAAAACTTTTGACAATCCGCGATGACTGATGCTATAGCACGCCGGAGTAAAAATTGTGCCTGGAGGAGAATCTCAAGATAGCGTAACCGTTAGAAATTCATAAATATTTCCTATGGAGGGGCTCGACATGATTTGTTCTGGTTTTTACCGGAAACGCTTTGCTGTGCCTGCACTATCCCTATCCTTCCTTTTCCTTGCCTTCAGCGGCGAGGCCTTCGCCGCCGGTATTACGGTCATCCCCAATTGGACGACGTTGCTTCAAGCTGCCAACTTCATCATTTTAGTATTCATTCTCAATATTGTTCTCTATCGTCCTATCCGTAATATCCTTATACAGCGCCGGCAAAAAATTGAAGGCCTCGAACAAACCGTCGAGAATGCCACCGGCGACTTAGCCGAAAAGGAAGCCACCTATGCCTCCGGCATTCGGGAAGCGCGCAAAAAGGGTCTGCAAGAAAAAGACGCCCTCGTCAATGCTGCCGCCGAGGAGGAAAAAGCCATCATTGATAAGATCAATGCCGAGGCTTTGGCCGAACTGAACACCGTAAAGAAAAAAGTGGCCAAGGAAGTCGACATGGCAAGGGACGCTTTGCTGAGGGAAGTCGACAGCTTTGCCAATGATATCGGTGCCAAAATATTAGGGAGGGCTGTTTGATGAAGATTCTTTGTTTCAGTAGTAGGCGCCGCCTGCCGGCTATCCGGCTTTTCATAGCGCTCGTGGTGGCGGTGCTTCTGGTTTTTTCGGTCGGTACGGCCATCAGCGCCTCCAGCGAGCAAGAAAGCGCATCGGAAGCCGTTCATGACAGCGCTGCGGTCGCCGAGGAAGCCGTCGAACACGCCGAGGCTGGTGCCCACGGCAAAGGATGGGTGCCAACCGATACCTTTCGGATGTTGCACTTTATCGTGCTGGCGGGCGGGCTCTTTTTTCTCTTGAAGAAGCCGGTTTCCCATGCCCTCGCCTCAAGGGTCAAAGGCATCGAGGCGCAACTGGGGGATCTGGAAAAGCAGAAAAAGGAAGCCGAACAGAAACTGGCCGAATACAACCGGAAATTCGCGCAGCTCGAAAAAGAGTCCGAAACCATCGTGGCCGAATATGTGCGGCAGGGAGAGGAAGCCAAGGTCCGCATCCTCAAGGAGGCCGAATCGGCGGCCGAAAAGATGAAGGCTCAGGCCCAGAGGAATATCGAAAGCGAGATTCAGCGTGCTAAGGCCCAGTTGCAGGAAGAAATCCTCGATCAGGCCCTCGCCAAAGCGGAAGCGCTCATCAAAGAGAAGATAAACACTGACGATCAGGAACAACTTGTTGATGAATACTTAGCGAAGGTGGTGGCATCGTGAAGAATCTCTCAATTGCAAGGCGTTATGCCAAAGCACTTCTGCTTATCGGGAAGGAAGACGGCCAAGCGGAAACCTACCGCCAGGAACTTGACGGGCTGTCCCGGATGATCGCTGACCAGCCTGAACTGGGACTTGCCATCAACAATCCACTATACAATGCCGCGGACCGGCGCAAGGTGCTGGATGCGGTTGTCGAGAAGCTCAACCTCTCCAAGACGATGCAGTCCTTTCTGTTCCTGCTATTCGAGAAGGGACGGTTCGGGTTCCTGGAGAGCGTCAATGACTTCTATCAAAAGCTGGCCGACGAACTGAAGGGGATCGCCCGCGCCAGCCTGGTATCAGCGACCGCACTGGGGGATGATACCGTTGAAAAAATCCGCGCAGCCCTGTCCCGGCGGACAGGTAAGGATATCATTCTGGATGTGGAGCAGAATCCCGCGCTGATCGGAGGGATTGTGACCAAGATCGGCGACCTGGTACTGGACGGCAGCATTAAGACGCAATTGGTCAATATGCGAGAATCTTTAAAAAGGGGTGAGAGTGTCTGATGGAACTAAAAGCGGAAGAAATAAGCCAAATTATCAAAGAGCAGATCAAGGACTATGACAAACAGGTCGAGCTGAGCGAAACGGGTATCGTGCTGTCGGTCGGTGACGGCATCGCCCGCGTCTACGGCCTGGAAAAAGCCATGGCACTGGAGCTGGTGGAATTCCCGGGCGGTGTTCTCGGTTTGGTCCTCAACCTGGAAGAGGACAACGTGGGTATCGCCATCATGGGGGAGGACACCCATATCAAAGAGGGTGACATCGTCAAGCGTACCGGCAAGATCGCCCAGGTACCCGTCGGTGAGGCGGTGCTCGGCCGCGTCCTTTCCGGTGCGGGTGAGCCCATTGACGGCAAAGGCCCCATCGAGGGTGCCGAAACCCGCCGCGTGGAGATGGTCGCCCCCGGTGTCATCGCCCGTAAGAGCGTCCATGAGCCCTGCTACACGGGTCTCAAGGCGGTCGATGCCATGACGCCGGTCGGCCGCGGTCAGCGCGAGCTTATCATCGGCGACCGCCAGATCGGTAAGACTGCGGTGGCTATCGACGCCATTCTGGCCCAGAAGGATACGGATGTCTACTGCATCTACGTGGCTTCGGGGCAGAAGAAATCTTCCGTGGCCCAGGTCGTGAACGTCCTCGAAAAGCATGGTGCCATGGAGTACACCACTGTTATCGCGGCTTGCGCCAGCGACCCGGCGACCTTGCAGTATCTCGGACCTTACGCCGGTACCGCCATGGGCGAGTATTTTCGCGACAACGGCAAGCACGCCCTGATCATTTACGACGATTTGTCCAAGCAGGCGGCTGCCTATCGCCAGGTGTCTCTGCTGCTGCGCCGTCCTCCGGGACGCGAGGCTTACCCCGGCGACATTTTCTACAACCACTCCCGCCTGCTGGAACGCTCCGCCAAGCTGAGCGACGAACTGGGGGCCGGTTCGCTGACCGCCCTGCCCATCATCGAAACCCAGGCCGGTGACGTTTCCGCCTACATCCCGACCAACGTTATTTCCATCACCGACGGCCAGATTTATCTCGAACCGGGGTTGTTCTTTGCCGGTGTGCGCCCGGCCATCAACGTCGGTCTCTCGGTTTCCCGCGTGGGGGGCGCCGCCCAGGTGAAGGCCATGAAACAGGTGGCCGGCACTCTGCGTCTGGACATGGCCCAGTTCCGCGAACTGGAGGCCTTTGCCGCCTTCGGCAGCGACCTCGACGCCGCCACCCAGCGACAGCTGACCCGTGGTCAGCGTCTGGTGGAAATCCTTAAGCAGCCCCAGTATCAGCCGCTTAGCATGGAAAAGCAGGTGACGATTCTTTACGCGGGTACCCGCGGCTATCTCGACGCTCTGCCGATCGATGTCCTGGCTAAATACGAGGCGGGGCTCTACAAGTTTATCGAAGATCGCTTCCCGAAGGTTTTCGAAGGCCTGAAAGAGAAGCAGGCGATCACCGACGATCTGGATAAACTGATGGGTGAGGCTCTGACGGCTTATGGTGAGGAATTCAAAGACACCATCAAGTAGGACCGCAAGAGATCGCGACCCGCTAACGATAAACCGGATAAGGGCTTAGGGTATGCCGACACTAAAAGACGTTGAACTGAAAATCAAAGCGGTAAAGAAAACCAAGCAGATCACCAAGGCCATGAACATGGTGGCCACTTCGCGACTGCGCGGTGCCCAGCAGAATATGGACGCCTTCCGACCCTATGCCAGCAAGTTCTCAGAAGTCTTGGGCAGTCTGGCGGAAAAAGCAGGGGATGAAGCCAGCCCGTTGCTGGTGCCCAAGGAAACGGTCAAGAAAATCCATATCGTCCTGTGCACCTCCGATCGCGGCCTCTGCGGCGGTTTCAATCTCAACCTGATTGAAAAAGCCGAAGCCTTGATGACGGAAAAGGCCGGCGAAGACGTGGCTTTTTCCTTTACGTACTTCGGAAAAAAGGGGCGTGACTGGGGACGCAACAACAACTACGAAAAGGTGGAAGAATATCTCGGCGTAGTGGGGACCAAGTTTGATTTCAGCGTGGCCTCCAAATCGGGCCGTCACATGGTGGACGGTTTTCTGGCGGACGCCTATGACGAAGTCTATGTGGTTTATGCCAGGTTCCTGGGCATGGGCAAGCAGGTTCCCACGGTCCAGCAGCTACTTCCGATCCCCCCGATCGAATCGGCGGAAGAGGAAGCGGCCGGCGATCAGCTCTTCCAGGCCGAACATATTTGCGAGCCCAGCGCCGACGAATTGTTGGGGGAACTGCTTCCCCGCAACGTCTACGTGCAGATCTTTAGCGCGCTTCTGGAGACATCCACCAGCGAACATGGGGCCCGCATGATGGCCATGGACAACGCTACCAAGGCGTGCAACGATATGATCGAGAGTCTTACCCTGGCTTATAACAAAGCTCGCCAGGCCGCTATCACGGCAGATTTGATGGACATCGTCGGCGGCGCCGAGGCGTTGAGGGGCTAAATACACTATTTGCGGTAGTCACAATAGGAGGAATAGATGGCTGAGAACATGGGCAAAATTGTGCAGGTCTTGGGTCCTGTCGTTGACGTGGAGTTCGAACAGGGCAAGCTGCCGGAGATTTTAACCGCGCTTTTCGTAAGCAACCCTACGATTAATGATGAAGAAGACAACCTGGTCATCGAGGTGGCCCAGCATCTGGGGGATAATGTGGTGCGCACCATCGCCATGGATGTTACCGATGGCCTGGTGCGCGGCATGCCGGTGAAGGATAGCGGCGCGCCGATCATGATGCCGGTGGGCGAAGCCAGCTTGGGGCGCGTGCTCAACGTTGTGGGTCGGCCGGTGGATGGTCTCGGTCCGGTCAGCCAGGAAAAAATGATGCCGATTCACCGCCTGGCCCCCAAGTTCACCGAGCAGGACGTCAATGTAAACGTGCTGGAAACCGGCGTCAAGGTGATCGATTTGCTGGTACCTTTCCCCCGCGGCGGCAAGATGGGGATGTTTGGCGGGGCCGGGGTCGGCAAGACCGTTATCATGATGGAGATGGTGCACAATATCGCCATGCAGCACGGTGGTATTTCGGTCTTTGCCGGGGTGGGGGAGCGAACCCGCGAAGGCAACGACCTCTATCACGAGATGAAGGATTCGGGCGTTTTGCCTAAGGCATCCCTGGTTTACGGCCAGATGACCGAACCGCCCGGTGCCCGTGCGCGGGTCGCGCTGTCCGCGCTGACCGAAGCCGAATATTTCCGTGATGAAGAAGGTCAGGACGTTCTGATCTTCATCGACAATATTTTCCGTTTTACCCAGGCCGGTTCCGAAGTGTCCGCTCTTCTGGGCCGCATGCCTTCCGCCGTCGGCTACCAACCCACCCTGGGCGTTGACCTTGGCGGTCTGCAGGAACGCATCACCTCCACCACCAAGGGGTCCATTACCGCCGTGCAGTGCGTTTACGTCCCTGCCGACGACTTGACCGACCCTGCGCCGGCGACCACCTTTGCCCACCTTGATGGAACCGTGGTTCTTTCACGCCAGATTGCGGAGCTCGGCATCTATCCTGCCGTGGATCCGCTCGACTCCACATCGCGGATTCTCGACCCGACCGTCATTGGTGAGGAACATTACCAAACGGCGCGCGAAGTTCAGCAGATGCTCCAGAAATATAAAGAGCTCCAGGACATTATCGCCATCCTCGGCATGGAGGAACTCTCGGACGAGGACAAACTGACGGTGCAGCGCGCCCGCAAGATGCAGCGCTTCCTGTCTCAGCCGTTCCACGTCGCCGAAACCTTTACGGGTAAACCGGGCAAATACGTGAAGGTTGAGGATACGGTACGGGCCTTCCGGGAAATCGTCGACGGCAAACACGATGACGTCCCCGAACAGGCCTTTTACATGAAAGGTGGCATCGAGGAAGTACTCGAGGCCGCTAAGGAAATGGCTGAAGCCTAATCAGCAGAGGGGATATTATGGCTGGAAATATTCGACTTGAAGTCGTGACCCCGCAGAAGGAAGTGGTCAAGGAAGAGGCCCAGATTGTCGTGGCACCCGGTGTGCTCGGTGAATTCGGTGTCCTAATCGGCCATACACCGTTCATGACAGCATTAAATGTCGGAACGATCCGGTATACTGACGCCCAAGGTCAGGAAAATAGTGTATTCGTCAGCGGCGGATTTGCCGAAGCGTTGCCGGACAAAGTGACGGTCTTGGCGGAATCCGCTGAAAGAAGCCAGGATATTGATGTCGATAGGGCCAAAGCCGCCATGGAACGCGCCCAAAAACGGCTTGATGACAAATCCGAGGAAATCGATTTCTTGCGTGCCAAAATGGCGTTGAAGCGTGCCTTGCACCGCATTCAGTTGTCGGAAGGCCGGCGTTTATAAAACGCACCGTGGCTATTTTTTGGGATTAGCTCGCCTTTTTGAGACATTTTTGCGAGCGGGCGACACATAAACGACTGGGCAGTCCGTGTTAGCGGGCTGCCCTTTTTATGTGGCATGGTTTGCAAACGGGTCATCCATGCCCGCCATATACAAAGCAGATTGTGGGGGAAGTTGAGATATGATCTGTGAAAACGAAACGTTGGCTGTCGTCATCCTTGCGGCCGGCTTGGGCACGCGGATGAAATCGAACAAGGCCAAAGTGCTGCACGCAATATTGGGACGTCCCATGATTTCCTACGTCGTGGATACGGCCCGCGTCGTGGCCGGTGACAATGTGGTCCTGGTCGTGGGGCATCAGGCAGATGAGGTTCGTGCGATTGTAGCCAAACAGGCTGAAGTCAGATATGCCTTTCAGGCAGAGCAACTCGGTACCGGACATGCCGTTATGTGCGCTCTTCCGATGTTGCCGGACAATGTCCGTCATGTGGTGATTTTATGTGGTGATGTGCCGCTTCTGAGGCGGGAAACCTTGCAGCAGTTTGTCCATGATCATTGTTCGCATAAAAGAACCCTGTCCGTGCTTGCCGTGCAACTTGCAAACCCGACAGGCTACGGTCGAATCGTGCAGGATAAAAACGGCGATGTGGTGGGTATTGTTGAAGAGGCGGATGCCACTGTTGCCCAAAAGGCCATTCAGCTTGTCAATACAGGTATTTATTGTATTGACAGGCGCTTCCTGGCGACAGCACTGCAAGAAATCAAGTCCGATAATGCCCAGGGCGAATATTACCTGACGGATATTGTCGGTGCGGCCCACGACAGCCGGCTTCCGGTTGGGGTTACGGTCGGTGAAAACGCCGATGAGTTCACCGGAATCAACAGCCGGGAGCAACTGGAAGCTGTCGAGGACATGATGCGCTTAGGGCAGGCATGAACTAGCTTGACTTTAACCTTCAATAAATATTATACAATTTCTAAACTGAGCGAGGTGCAATGTGGATGATCGAAGCCTTATCAACCAATTTCAAACAATTGAGTCAAGGCTTGATGCACTAATCCAGGTTTGCAAGGAAAAAGACAATTTAAATAAGGAAATGCGTCTCAGAATTGAAAAATTAGAGGAGGAACTCCGGACAAAGATCGAGGCGGAGCAAAAATACGCGGAGGAGAAGGCACTGATTCGCTCAAAAGTGGATCAATTAATTAAGCGCTTGGATGAAGTCGCGAAAGCGGATCAAACGGTTTCGTAATGCTATCAAGGGCTGAAAACGGTTGGATTCTCCATTGGAACAGATCATAAGCATTGATATTTTTGGGCAACGCTATACCTTCAGGGCCGATGAGGGTCTGATCGACCCGCAATCGGTGGCCGACTTTCTAATGGAGGAAGTTCGTAAGATTGAGAACAGTCAAGCCGAACATATCACAGAGACGAATCGATTTGTCATGCTGTTGCAAGCAGCCTTGAACATCAGCAGTCGCCATTTGAAGATGAGGCAACAGCTGACTGCGGTATCCGATAGACTTTCTTTAAAAACCGAAAGACTGCATGGAGCACTTCATCGAAGTGTGGTACACCCGCAAGGGGGCGGTGCCATCGCAAGCTAGCAATAAATGGTTACCGCCGTTTGCCGGCTTAGATTGATGCCCTTCGATCTTGCTAAACCGCCGCCGTTTTCTGTCCGAACCGACTGTTGGATCAGAAAGAAGCCGCTGCACTGTTTTGGTTGATTCCCCCTGCCGTGTTCGTGATTGGGAGATACGCTTTGACCCAACACTTCGCACTTGGGAGCCACCCCTGGTTTCGGTGAGCAAGTTCTGCTTGTACAGAAAAGCCTAAAGAGGCCACTAGGCTCCCCCTTTGAACCGCTGGTTCAAACTACTGCCAACACGGCACAGTGCGGGGGGAACTTTAATCACTGCCACCAAGGCTGCCGCGGTCTGTTTGATCAGGCGTCGCAAAGACATTCCCATACCTCCTCCTCCACACCGATTTTTCAATTAATTCCATTTTTTCGTTCGCAGCCTGTCAAGCGGAGAAAGCCTTTTACAGTCGCTTGGCAGCACTTCCGCCCGTTTTACGATACGAACGTTTCGTAGCGGATGAATCTTAAATTTTTCCGATGGTCCTGTGTCAATGCGATACAGGATATCGTCCATAATAGCTGACTAACCAGGAGATTAAGGATGATCGAATACGCCATCATTACCGGTATTGCCGCTTTTGGCGCTGGTTTTGCGATTGCCTATTGGATGAAGGGAAAACTTTCATCGCGTCTAATCAAGGCGGCCGAGGATGAAGCCGATCGGCTTATCAAGGATGGTAAGCGTGCTTCGGAGACTTTGTTGAAAGAGGCGCAGATAGAAGCCAAAGACACGCTGTTTCGCATGAAAAGCGATTTCGACAAAGAGACCAAAGAAACCAGTGCGGAGCTGAAAAAGCGCGAAATGCGCTTGATGCAGAAAGAGGAGAAGGCCGATCGCAAGGCTGAGCAGCAGGAGGCCCGTGAACAAACACTGGGGACGAGGGAAATCCAACTCAACCAGCGTGAAACACGTATCCAAAGTGACGAAGAAAAATATCAACAGTTGCTGGAAGAACAGAAACAGCAATTGGAGAAAATTTCAGGCCTGACGGCTGAGCAAGCGAAAGACCTGCTTTTGCGTGCCATGGAGAATGAAGCCCGCTATGAAGGCGCTAAATTGATCAAGCGCATTGAAAATGAAGCGCGGGAAGAAGCCGACAAAAAGTCCAAGAAGATTATCGCTACCGCCATTCAACGCTATGCTGGCGATTTTATTGCCGAACGCACCGTATCGGTGGTTCAATTGCCCAACGATGAAATGAAGGGGCGGATCATTGGCCGCGAGGGACGCAATATTCGCGCCCTCGAAGCGGCCACCGGAATCGATCTCATTATCGACGACACGCCTGAGGCTGTGATTCTATCCGGCTTCAATCCTGTGCGTCGGGAGGTGGCCCGGCTTTCACTGATGCGATTGATCGCCGACGGGCGCATTCATCCGGCCCGCATCGAAGACGTTGTAAAAAAGGTCACCCATGAGGTCGACCGCACCGTCAAGGAGGCGGGCGAGCAGGCCGCTTTCGAGCTGGGCGTTCACAATCTCAGCAATGATCTGATCAGTACCATCGGTAAACTCAAATTTCGGACGAGCTACGCCCAAAACGTTCTTCAGCATTCGGTCGAGGTCGGATTTTTATGCGGCATTATGGCCACTGAATTGGGGCTGAATCAGAAATTGGCGCGGCGGATGGGTCTTTTGCATGATATTGGCAAAGCCATTGACCACGAGGTCGAAGGCCCCCATGCCTTGATTGGATCAAAGCTCGCCAAAAAATATGGCGAATCCCCCAAGGTTGTACACGCCATCGCAGCGCATCATGAAGATGTCCCCCCCAGCAGCGTTTACGCCCTGCTCGTGCAAGCGGCCGACAGCCTGTCCGGAGCAAGGCCGGGGGCCCGCAAGGAACTCTTGGAGAATTACATCAAACGCCTGGAAGATCTTGAAAATATAGCTAATTCACATGAAGGTGTCGCCAACACCTATGCCATTCAAGCCGGGCGGGAACTTCGGGTGATCGTTGAAAGTGAAAAAATATCCGACGAAAAAGCGGTGTTGCTGAGTCGTGATATTGTGAAAAAAATTGAAGAGTCCCTGACGTTCCCCGGCCAAATCAAGGTTACGGTCATTCGTGAAACGCGCGCCGTTGAATACGCCAATAAATAAGGCATGGGTGGGGAGGCGTGCAGCCTTGGTCGAGCGCGGCACGCCTGAAATTGGACAATGGGGTGGAATCAAAAACGATGTGTAATGTCATTGATGTTCTCGAAGAGCGGGGCTTTATCGATAACAAAACCCATGAACAGGAATTGCGTGACTATATCGAAAGTGGTCCGACCACCTGTTACATCGGATTCGACCCTACCGCGTCCAGCCTCCATATCGGCAGCCTGGTGCCCATCATGGCCTTGGCGCATATGCAGCGCCACGGTCACCGCCCCATTGCCCTGGTAGGAGGCGGAACGGGACTGGTGGGCGATCCGAGCGGTAAAACCGAGATGCGGCAGATTTTAACCATTGCCGATGTCAATGGGAACGCGGAAGCCCTGAAAAGACAATTGAGCCGTTTTATTGACTTTGGGCACGATAAGGCGTTGCTTGTCAATAATGCGGAATGGTTGACCCGGATCGAATACATTCCCTTTTTAAGGGATTATGGCAGGCATTTCAGCGTCAATCGCATGATCAAGGCCGAGAGCTATCGCATGCGGCTGGAATCCGAGGAAGGTCTCAGTTTTATCGAATTCAACTATATGCTCTTGCAGGCTTACGATTTCCTGGAACTATTCCGGCGTTATCAATGCCGTATCCAGATGGGTGGCAGTGATCAGTGGGGCAATATTGTCGCCGGTATCGATCTGGTGCGAAAAACCGAACAATCGGCCGTATTCGGTATCACGTTCCCTCTG
>CAVSSY010000013.1:37500-93826 GCA_963730675.1 uncultured delta proteobacterium
AATCGGGAGCTTGAAAAAGCCCAGCGTGATTTGGTAAGGGCTGAGAAGCTGGCTTCGGTCGGCCGGCTGTCAGCGGGTATTGCCCACGAAATCGGCAATCCGATCGGGATTATAAAGGGATATCTCAGCCTGCTCAATGACGCTTCCATTCCGGTAGAAGAAAAAGCCGATTTTGTGAGGCGCACGGAAAGCGAAGTCGAACGCATTCATTCCATCATTCAACAGTTGCTTGATTTTGCACGCCCATCCGGTGAAGAGCAGGAAGTCGTTGCCGTGCATGCCCTCCTAAAGGATCTTGCGGAAGTATGTCGTTTTCAGCCGCTATTGACCTGTATCCAGTTTGAACTGCGGCTGAACGCCTCCCGGGATCATGTCATGGCCAACGCCCGCCAGTTGCGCCAGGTGTTCCTCAACCTGGTGCTCAATGCAGCGGATGCCGTGCGGGAACTCCCCGGTGACGGTAGGCTGATCATTCAAACCGAATGCCGGCCGGCCGCGGACTTGGAGCGGCCAACCGGACGGACTTGAGATTCGATTCATGGATAATGGTCCCGGAGTACCGGACGAAACTTTGGGCAATATCTTCGATCCGTTTTTTACGACCAAGGATCCCGGCAAAGGGACCGGTTTAGGACTTTCCGTAAGCTTTACGATAGTCGAGGGGTTGGGAGGATCCATCAAAGCCGAGCGAAATGAAAAGGGCGGAACCTGCATGACAATTATGCTACCGCTTACCGCAGAGCTGACACACTGACCGTAATCCTTGATCGCGGCATGCTGTTCGGTTATCGATCGGTAGTTCATGTCTATCCCAAAATGGTAGATTTCGTTTTCTGGCAAGGTTCGAATGCCGTTTCAACCGGAGGAATCGCTTTCTATTTCAAGGATTGAAAACAAGCGAGAACGCCGCCGGGGATCGAAAGATGCCGTTTATGGGTGGGCACAAGTTAATGGAGAGGGAGGCCGGCAACCGGAAGACGCCATGCGTAAAACAACAGAGCCTAAGACACTTCTCGTTATTGATGATGAAGACAACATGCGCCACATGCTTAAGGCGCTCCTGCGGAAATCCGGTTATCAGATCGACACCGCCGCCGATGGCGCGGAAGCTTTGGATAAAGTGCAGAATACCGCCTACGACTATATCCTATGCGACATTAAGATGCCCAAGAAAGACGGCATGGCGTTCCTACGGGAAGCCCGGAGGTTCGTTGAAACTTCCACCGTGATCATGATGTCGGCTTACGGGACCATCGATATGGCCGTAGAGGCCATGAAACTGGGCGCCTATGATTTCATCTCCAAACCCTTCAAACCGGATGAAGTCTACCTGTCGCTGAAAAAAGCCGAAGAGCGCGAACGACTTAAAAAGGAGAATATCCGTCTCAAGGAGCGCATCCAGGAGATCAGCGACGATTTCCAATTCGGCAACATGATCGGCAGCAGCCGCTCCATGAAGACCATGTTCCGGCTGGCGGAGAAGGCCGCCCAATATGATACGACAGTTCTGATCACGGGCGAGAGCGGCACGGGCAAGGAACTGGTGGCCCGCGGCATCCATTTTTCAGGGGCACGCGCAGGCGGCAACATGGTCCCCGTCAATTGCGGCGGCATCCCGGAAAGCCTTTTGGAAAGCGAACTTTTCGGCCATGTCAAGGGCGCTTTCACGGGTGCGGACCGCAACAAGAAGGGGCTGTTTCAGGAGGCCCATGGCGGCACTATTTTTCTTGACGAAATCGGCGAATTGCCCCTTTCCTTGCAGGTGAAACTGCTGCGCGTACTCCAAGAGAGTGAAGTGCGGCCTGTGGGGGGAGCGAAGACCCTCCAGGTGGATGTGCGTGTCGTCGCTGCGACTGCCAAAAATCTCGAGTTCGAAATGCGGGAGGGGCGCTTCCGCGAAGATCTGTTTTATCGGCTGAATGTCCTGCGTATCCACCTGCCGCCCTTGCGGGAGCGAACGGAAGATATCCCTTTGCTTTGCCGTTTTTTTCTCGATCGCTACAGTCAGCAGCTCGGTAAGCAGATCGAGGGGGTTTCGCCGGGCGCCATGCGGCTTATGATGGATCACAAATGGCCGGGGAATGTGCGTGAGTTGGAAAATATGATCGAACGGGCCGTTGTGCTGGCCGACAAACACATCATTCTGCCCGAAAACCTGCCCATTGAATTCGGCATCAAACATGCGTCCAATCGAATGGATGACTTCTTCGAGGGCTTTTCACTGAAAAATGCCCGCAAAATCATGGAAGAGCGGCTCATCACGCGTGCCCTGGAATCCACGGGCGGCAACCGTACCCAGGCGGCCAAACTTTTGGAGATCAGTATCCCCTCGCTGTTGAGCAAGATGAAAGCCTATCAAATCGACATGTAAATCTGGTTGAGGGCCGATATAGCGCCCATTTGCGGTCCCCCCGGACGTGAGCGGCCCCCTCTAAGGAGATTCCGGGAGGTGGACAATGACGCACATGACGCGGATCGCGGACCTGTTGACCCGTATCTATGGTCCATCCAAAGGCCAGGCCGCCTGTACCCGCATTCACGGTCTGCTGTCAGCTTTCACACCGAACCCCCCTTCAACACCCGCCGGCTATCCCGACGAGAAAGAAATTGTTCTCATTACCTACGGGGACACCCTGCATCGTGCCGATCAGGCGCCTTTAAAAACACTCCACACTTTTGTGCGCCATCATCTGCACAAACTTATATCCACCATCCATTTTCTTCCGTTTTTCCCTTACTCATCAGATGACGGCTTTTCCGTGGTCGATTATATGCAAATTGATCCGGCCTTGGGCACTTGGGAGGATGTGCGGGCCTTCGTTCCGGAATTCCGCATGATGTTCGATTGGGTGGTCAATCACGTCTCGGCGCAGAGTGCATGGTTCGATGCCTATCTTTCCTCTCAGGCGGGGTATCGGCACCTGGCCATTGAAGTGGATCCTGCCGAAGATTTATCCATGGTGACCCGGCCGCGTTCACTTCCCCTGTTGACACCGTTTACCAAGAAAAATGGACGCCAGGTGCACCTCTGGACCACCTTCAGCCAGGATCAGGTGGATTTGAATTTCAAAAGCATCGATGTCCTGGTGGATATGCTGCGGGTGATGCTGGCCTATGTCCGAAACGGGGCCGCTATTTTGCGACTCGATGCCATCGCTTATCTTTGGAAGCAAAGCGGGACCGCCTGCATCCATCTTCCGCAAACCCACATGATGGTCAAACTCTTCCGGGCCGTACTGGATGCGGTAGCCCCCCACGTGATGCTGATTACGGAAACCAACGTCCCGCATGAAGAAAACATCAGCTATTTTGGCGAGGCCGGGGATGAGGCCCAGATGGTGTACAACTTCTCACTTCCGCCTCTTCTTCTGCATTGCTTTACCACCGGTGATGTCCGCCCTTTGAGCCGCTGGGCGGAAACGCTGGATCTTCCCCATCCGCGAACCGCCTTTTTCAATTTCACAGCCTCCCATGACGGCATCGGCGTCCGTCCTTTAGAGGGTATCGTTGCGCCGGAGGATATCGAACACCTCTTGCAGGTGGTTAAGACCAATGGCGGAAATGTCTCCTATAAGCAAAACCCGGATGGTTCCCAGAGCCCCTATGAATTGAATATCACTTACGTGGATGCCCTATGCGGAAATGGCGATGAGGGCGGTGATTTGCATGCCCGGCGATTTTTGGCTTCACAGGCCATAGCGCTTGCTTTGCCGGGCGTGCCGGCGATTTACATCCACAGCCTTCTGGGATCGCGCAACTGGAACACGGGGGTCCGATCGACGGGGCGGGCCCGCAGCATCAACCGTGAAAAGCTGGATGCAATTCAGCTGATGGCGGAAATAGAAAATCCCGGAACATTTCGTTCCAGGATTTTTACGGCCTACAAACGGATGATTCGAGTGCGGCGCGATCAGCCGGCCTTTCATCCCAAGGCGGCCTTCAAGATTCTGAACGTGGCACGGCAAGTCTTTGCGATTGTCCGCTACATCGATGGCCAAACGCTGTTGGCCTTGACGAATATAACTTCGGCCCACCTAACGGTGGGTGCGGGCGAACTAGGTGCCGCGCGCGGCCCGCGATCTTCTGACCAACCGCATTTATGCTTCAGGAAAAGTGCCATTGCCGCCCTATGGCATTCTTTGGCTGACACCGGCCTGAAGCATGGGGGAGGCGATCAGGTTTATTCGCAGCCGTTTATCTTGTTGCGCAATTTCCCGGAGCACTTAAAAGTGACGACTTTCCGTTCTCTGAGGATCAGATCCGACCCCGTCGCAGGGTTACGCCCGCGGCGCTTGTTTTTCCTTTTGACACAGAATTTGCCGAAGCCGGAAATGAGGATGTCATCTCCCTGTTCCAGAGTCGATTTCATGATTTCAAGCAGGGATTCAACGATATCGACCGATTTCTTTTTCGTGAAGCCGAGTTCGTGAACCCTTGCAACGATGTCACTTTTAGTTAACGCCATGGCACCTCCTAACGCCCGAGTTCCACAATTCCAACCAGCTAAATTCCTCATTTATTTAAATGGCTTGAGCCCAAAGGTCAATGCCAAACTAAACTGTTGGGCCTTGGGATGTCAGCGGTTTGTCCTTGGGAGCGTCCTGATCCTGCTCAGCCGGTTTGGGCTGCGAGGGGTAGAGCTCTTCGACTTTCTGCATGATTGCATCAACTTTACTTGAGATTCGGTCGATTTCCGCTTTCAAGGCAGCGTCATCAAGGTCGGTCATCGTTTAGCAATCTCTATCCTGATCTATCGCACAGACCTGCCCTAAAGCAGGATCGTTATCGCCATGGTCTGTTACACGCATTAATGTATAAAAGACTTTCAACGATTTCAAGTTAAAAAAATTAAAAAAATCTGTATGATAGATGTCGATAGGTTAAAATCGGGGGCGGATTCAGCGGCTACTTGAAGGCCGGCCGCATGATCAATATTGTTTTCCATACCCGTTCGGCCGCCTTATTCCGGCTTCCCCTTGTTTTCAGAAGCCAAGTATACTATGGGAGGTAGGCCTCACGGCCGGTAACGCGCATGCGGTGGGCTCGCTCCGACGCTTGCGATACGGCACTGCAATGGTTCAGAGCTTGCTATCATGGTGGAGCCGGCGAGCGGACTTGAACCGCTGACCTGCTGATTACGAATCAGCTGCTCTACCAACTGAGCTACGCCGGCACGACGAAGTTCCCTCTACTGATTTTATGCTGCAAAATCAAGAAAAAATTTTGAATCGGTTCCTGGTCGAAACTCCCCCGGCACCGGCTTCGATACTGGAATGCCAAGGGCTAAAGGGCGCATCGGCGGCCTTTTTTTTATGGCACTGCTACCGCCACAGGCCCCGACCCATGCTGATCATCGTCGCCGAGCCGCGGCAAGCGGAAGCCTTGTGGCTGGACTTGCTGTTTTTCCGCAGGGACGCATCGGTTCCGGTGCTTTACTTCCCCCCCTACAACATCCAGCCCTACAAAGTACTCGCTTACCATAACGAAACCGCCGCCAGGCGATTGAAAGTCCTCTATACCCTTCTGGATGCGGTTCAGGCACCGATCGTGGTCACCACGGTGGGAGCCTTCTTAAAGCGTCTAATCCCCAAGGACGAAGTCGGCGATTACGCGGAACTTCTGATGATCGGGGAGGATGTGGATCGGACGCTCCTCGTCGAAAAACTGGTCGACGGGGGCTACACCCATGCCCACATCGTCGAGGAGCCCGGCGATTTCAGTGTGCGGGGCGGCATCCTGGACGTTTTCTGCCCGTTGTACGAAAACCCGCTGCGGGTGGAGTTTTTTGGGGACACCATCGAATCCCTGCGGTTTTTTTCGGCCGACAGCCAGCGCAAGCTGGATGAGGTTGAAGAAGCGGTGGTGTTGCCCGCCCGCGAGGCGGTTCTGCCGGGGAAGCGCTTGGCCGCCATTATCTCCCGGATTCGATTGCAGGTGGATGAACAGCAGCTGCCCAAACACGAAGCACGCCACCTCATCGGCGGCATCAAAGAAGATCGGCGCTTTCCGGGTATCGAAAGTCTCATGCCCCTGATTTATCCCCGGCTCGATACTTTGCTGGATTATATGACGCCGGATGCGCTGGTGGTCGAAATCGAGCCGGCGGAACTTGAAAAAGCCGCCTTGGACGTCCTGGACCGCGCGGAGCAGCACTATCAAGCGGCCCTGCAGGATCAGAAACTCGGTATCGACCCCGCACGCCAATACCTTTCCTGGGACGAAGCCGAGACCCTGCTGACCGGCGCCCGGCGGCTGCGTCTGCGCCAGCTGCCGATTGGGAAGCCGGCGATGCCGGAGGAACGGTTGTCGCCCCTTGGCTTCGAGGTGCAGGACATCGATCTGCCGGCCCGCAGCATGGCTCCGGCCGGCGCGGGCGACCATTCAGCAACCTTCCGGGCCCTGGCGGACTGGCTGCTTGAACAGATGCAGCAGGGCCTGGCCGTGCATCTCGTTTGCCGCAATGCCAACCAGATGGAGCGGGTGGGGGGCCTGCTGGAGCCTTACGGCATCGATTTCGAGCGAGCCTCCGGGATCGCCAAACGGGAAGACGCCGCACCATAACGTTCTGCTGCTGGAGGGTCAGCTTTCCGAGGGGTTTCGCTGGCCGTCGGCCGGCGTCGTGATGCTGACCGATGTGGACATCTTCGGCGCCCGCCGTTCCCGGACGGGAAAACGCAGCGCCCGGAGCGAAAAACCGTTTTTAACTTTCGGCGATCTTCATCAAGGGGATCTCGTCGTGCATGACGAGCACGGCATCGGACAGTATGACGGCTTGACCAAGCTGCGCTTGAACCGCACCGAAAACGATTTTTTGACCATCGTCTACCGGGGTGGCGACCGCCTCTATCTGCCGGTGGACCGCATGGGACTCATCCAGAAGTACATGGGTGTGGAGGGTGTGACGCCGGTTCTGGACAAGATGGGGGGCAAGTCCTGGGAAAAAGTCAAGGCCCGGGTCAAACGATCGGCCGAACGGATCGCCGGCGAGCTGCTCAAACTCTATGCGGCCCGCAAGGTTCGCACTGGTTTTGCCTTTCAAACCGTCGACGAGTATATGGCCGAATTCGAAGGCGGTTTTCCCTACGAGGAGACACCGGACCAGATCAAAGCCATCGAAGATATCCGACGGGATATGGCCAGTCCCGAACCCATGGATCGGCTGATATGCGGCGATGTGGGCTACGGGAAGACCGAGGTGGCCCTGCGGGCGGCTTTCATGGCGGTTTTCAACGGCAAACAGGTGGCGGTATTGGTGCCTACCACCGTGCTGGCGGAGCAGCATTACGACACCTTCCGTCACCGCTTCAAACACTTCGGGGTCAAGATCGAACGCCTCAGCCGGTTTCGCACCCGGGCGGAGCAAAAAGCGGTGATGGCGGCACTGGCCGCCGGCAGCGTCGACATTGTGGTGGGAACCCATCGACTGCTGCAAAAGGATGTCCTTTTCAAAGATCTGGGCCTGTTCATCATCGATGAAGAGCAACGGTTCGGGGTCCGGCACAAGGAAAAATTGAAAAAACTGCGCCGCACCGTGGACGTCATGACCTTGACGGCCACCCCGATCCCCCGAACCCTGCACCTTTCCCTGTCCGGCATCCGGGATATCAGCATCATATCGACGCCTCCCGAATATCGACGATCGATCATCACCTATATTTCGGAATATGACGACGGGCTGGTCAAGGAAGCCGTGCGGCGGGAGATGGACCGCGGCGGCCAGGTTTACTTCGTCCATAACCATGTGGCCAGCATTCGCCGCATGGCCGACAACATCGCGGCTCTGGTTCCCGAAGCCCGTATCGGCGTCGCCCATGGCCAGATGAGCGAAGAAGAGCTGGAAGAGGTGATGATGGCCTTCCATCGCCGCGAGCTCGATCTGCTTGTCACCACAACGATCATCGAGTCGGGGCTCGACATCCCGTCGGCCAATACGATTCTCGTGAATCGCGCCGATCGTTTCGGCTTGGCCCAGATGTATCAGTTGCGGGGCCGCGTGGGACGCTCGGAGGAACAGGCCTATGCTTTTCTCTTTATCCCCAAGGAAAGCCAATTGACGAGCCAGGCCCGCAAGCGGCTGAAGGTGTTGATGGAGCACAGTGATTTGGGCTCCGGCTTTCAAATCGCCATGAACGATCTTAAAATCCGCGGCGGCGGCACGATTCTGGGTGCCTCCCAATCCGGCCACATTGCCGCCGTGGGGTATGACATGTTTCTCCAACTCATGGAGGAGACCATGTCCGAGCTCAAGGGCGAAGTTGTCGTCCAGCCGCTGGATCCGGAAATCAACGTCCCCTTTTCCGCCTATATCCCGGAAACCTGCATCCCGGATCTCGATCAGCGGCTGATTGTCTATCGACGGCTGGCTAAGATCGAGGAGCCCGCCGACATTCCCGAAATGAAGGCGGAGCTGGAGGATCGTTTCGGCGCGCTGCCGGCCGTGGCGCGCAACCTGTTGACGAAAATCCTGTTGAAAGCTTTGGCTTTGAAAGCCGGGGTGAAACGCCTCGATCTCGGCAGCGGCCGAATGACCCTGACTTTTTCCGAAAGGCACCAGACGAATCCGGCCGGACTTGTGGCCATGATCCAGGAGGCGCCGCGCCGTTTCCAGCTGACGCCGGATCATACGCTGAGCGTACAAGTGGCTAAAAACGGGGCCGGGGGATCGATTGCACAGGCTAAAAAGATCTTGCAGGAAATCGCCCGTCGTGTTAACAGTTGAATGATTATCTATTTAGAATTCTTAGTAATAATGAGAATTCGCGTTGCTTCCGCAAGGTAAGCGGCGCGCCATTTTTTTTAGGATGCCATGCGACATTGCCTGATAACCGTCCTTATGGCCCTGGCCCTGATCGGCGGCGGGGGGTGCCAGCGCGCGCCGGCCGTCGATGACACGACCGTCCTGATGACGGTCGGTGGACAGACGATCCACCAGGATGAATTCCAGCACGCCTATCGCGTTTTCCGGGCCGCCTATGGGGCTGAAGCCGACGAAGATCCCGCGACCCAGCGCGCTTCCATGATCCGGTTCATCCATCAGCTGGCCGACGAAATGATGCTCATGGCCTATGCGCAAGACGCGGGGGTGGCCATTTCCGATGAAGATCTGAACCGGGCGGTGGAGGAGATCCGCCAGGATTACCCGGAGGGCCTTTTCGACCAGATGCTGCTGGAAACCGCTGTCAATTTTGCCGATTGGGAAGCGGCCCTGCGGCGTCGCCTGACAATCGAACGCTTGGTCCAGCAGGAATTGGCGGCCAGGGTCAGGATCACCGAGGCGGATATCGCGGCCTATTATCGTGAACATGCAACCGAGCGCCCCCTCGCGTCCTCCCCGGATGAAGAGGCCACGGCCGCCCAGGTCGACCAGATGATTATCCAGCAACTCCGCCGTCGCAAGACCGAGGAAGCTTACGGCCCCTGGATCGAACAGATCCGGGCCCGCTATCCCGTCACGATCGATCAAGCGGTTGTCAAGCGCATCCTTGCCGACAACGGCATCGGGGTGGAGGATGGCGGCCGGGATGAGCGTTGAGTACGGAAACGGCCCGTCAACAACAGGAGTAGAAAGACGAATGTTTTTTAGGAATCTTGATAGGGGCGACCGCCGCTTGCGGTTGGGACGTGATAGCGCGTTGCCGTCTTTTCTCAGACAAGACGTCGGGCTGCGACGTATTCCCGCGTTGCTTTGCGGGATCTGCCTATTGCTGTTGGGGGCCGCATCTGTGGGGCATGCCGAGGAGGGCGTGCTGGTGGATCGCATCGTGGCGGAAGTCAATAACGACATTATCACGCTTTACGACCTGAACCGCAAAGCGGCGCCGTATATGAAACGGGTCAAGGCCATGGCGCGCCCGCTCGAGGAAGAGCGGCGCATGATCTATGAGCTGCGGGAAAAAGTGCTCGATCAGATGATCGATGAAAAGCTGACGGATCAGGAAATCGAACGCTACAACATCAAGGTCAGTGAAGAGACGATCGACAATACGATTGAAGAGATGAAGAAGCGCACGTACATGACCGATCAGCAACTTCGCGATCGATTGGAAAAAGATGGCCTTACGATGGATGAATACCGGACCCAGATGAAAAACCAGATTCTGCGGGTGCGGCTCATCAACCGGGAGGTAAAATCCAAGATCGTCATTACCGACGAAGATATCAGGGCCTATTACGAAAAGAATCTTGACCGCTATGCAGGCGAGGGGAGTGTCCATCTGCGGCAGATTTTATTGAACATCCCTTCTTCGGCAGGTGAAGAAGAAAAAAGGGTCATTCGGGAAAACCTGGCCGCTATCCGCCAGCAGGTGATCGACGGGGCGTCGTTTGAAGCATTGGCCCGCCAATATTCGGAGTCCCCCTTGGCCAAGGACGGGGGCGATCTGGGAACGTTCAAAATGAGCGATCTGGCGCCCTACATCCTCAATGCCCTGTCGGGTTTGAAGGCCGGCCAAGTGACCGAAATCGTGGAAAATGACCGTGGGATGCAGCTTTTCTTCATCGAAACGATGACGGAAGGCCAAAGCAAATCCCTGGAAGCGGTTTCGTCGGAAATCGAAAACATTCTCTATGATGAAATCGTCAACCAGAAGTTCATGAGCTGGCTCAAGGAGCTGCGCGAGCGATCGCACATCAAGATCATTCGTTGATGGCACAGACACGGAGAGGGTGCCATGACCAAAACCGACAAAATGTCATCCTATGGATTGTACCTGCAGTCGCTGCGGGTCGAAAAGGGCATCTCCATCGAACAGGTGGCGGCGGAAACCCGGATACGGTCCGAGATCCTGAGATCGATCGAGGCCGAAGACCACCAGAACCTTCCCGATGATGTGTTTGTGAAGGGGTTCCTGCAGTCCTTCGCCAAGGTCATCGGTGCCGACCCGGATGAGGTGCTGCGGCGTTTCGATGTGCGCCGCAAGGCCCAGGCGCCGGTCGAGGTTCTGTCCGGCATCGCGCCGTCGCCCCGCCCGGGGCATTTCTGGCTGACCCTGCTGTGGGTAGCCGCATTGATGGCGGGGCTTGTGGGGGGGACCCTTCTGGTCTATCAGATGCTCTATCACCCGGAGGGGGCGGAGGCGCCGCCACCACCGGTGGCAGGCAAAGCCGAGGCCGTTGAGCCCGACACCCAGCCGGCCCCGGCGGCCGTGCAACCGGAAACGCCCGCCAAGGACGTCCCGCAGACAAATGCCGCCGGAACCCAACCGGCCCCGGCGGCCGTGCAACCGGAAACGCTCGCCAAGGACATCCCGCAGACAAATGCCGCCGGAACCCAACCGGCCCGTTATCGTCTGGAGATCGTTTGCGACGAAGATACCTGGCTGAAGATCATCGTGGACGACGCGCCGGCCGAAGAATATTTTTTAAAGCCCGGCGATACGCTTCAGTTGGCAGCCAACAGCAACTACAACCTGCTCATCGGCAACGCCGGCGGTGTGTCCGTTCAACTGGACGGCCAGCCCGTTCCGGTGCCGGGCAAAAGCGGTCAGGTGGTCAACCTGCAGCTGCCCTGAAGGGGGGCTCGGAACGACCGCATCCCCCTTCCGGCCATCGAACCTTGGCGGCAGGGGCGGAACCGGCGAGTGCCGCGCACCGACGGAAGCGCACCCTTTTCCCCTGAACCTGAAACGCATGCTGAAGAAAAATAATCGCATTCTTGTGGACAGCATCAAGCGCCTCCTGCGACGGGGGGCCACGACGAATCTGCGCAAGATCGTCAACAAGACCCATGCCGCCGATCTCTCGATCGTCTTTCGCTACCTGCCCGTGATCCAACAATTGCAGCTTTTGGACATGATCAAGGATACGGAGAAGAAAGGCATCCTGTTCAGCGAACTGGACGAGGCCACCTTTGTGGCTCTGTCCAATGAGCTCGAGCTGGAGGATATCGTGGCGGTGCTGGAGCAGATGCCTTCGGACGACGTGGCCGACCTGATCGGCCGGCTGCCGGATGATAAATCGGATGCCATCCTGGAGAAAATGAAGAAGGAGGGGTCCGAGGAGATCGAGGGGCTTCTCAAATACGACGATGATACCGCCGGCGGCATCATGGTGACGGATTTCATCGCCCTGCCCCAGGATCTGACCGTCCGCAACGCCATCGAAAAGATCCAGACCGAATATCATGATGTGGAGATGCCCTTTTACCTTTACGTGGTGGACGAATACGGCAAGCTGGTCGGGGTCAGTTCCCTGCGCCAGTTGGTGGTAGTGCCGCCGGAGACGCCCCTCAAACAGTTCATGACCACGGATGTGTTTGCCGTGGGGACCGATGTGGACCAGGAAGAAGTCGCCAATCTCGTAGAGCGCTATGACATCCTGGCCGTCCCCGTGGTGGATGAAACCCGCCGCCTGGTGGGGATTGTCACCGTGGACGACGTCATCGACATCTTTCGCCAGGAAGCCACCGAGGACATGTTAAAAATGGCCGGTGTCGGCGAGGAGTACGTGGAGACCCAGACCGTTTTGCGCAGCACCAAAACACGTCTGCCCTGGCTCCTGGCCAGCTGTGGCGGCGGGATCATGGCGCTTTTTATCATCGGCCGTTTTGAAGGCACCCTCAATCGATTCGCCTACCTGGCGGCGTTTATCCCGGTGATCATGGGGATGGGGGGCAACATCGGCACCCAGTCCTCCACCATCGTCGTCCGGGGGCTGGCCATGGGGCGCATCAATGTGCGGGATTTCTGGCATGTGGTTTCCAAAGAGTTTCTGATCGGCCTGGCCTTGGGCGTTTTTTACGCGATCCTGATCGCCTCCGTGGCCCAGTTTCACTACACGGTCGAAATGCTGGCCCTGACCGTCGGGCTGGCCGTCGTGGTTTCGATGACCATCGCGGCGCTGGTGGGTTCGGGCGTGCCGCTGCTGCTGGCCCGCATCAATGTCGATCCCGCCGTGGCCACCGGTCCGTTTGTCACGACCTCCATTGATATTATCAGCGTGTACTGCTATTTCATCCTGGCAACGACCCTCCTGGATATCTGAAGTATGACGATTATAGCGACACCTGCCGTTCTGCTGCGCCGCGTCGACTACGGCGATTTTGACGTGATTCTGACGCTTTTCACGGAAGCGGCCGGGAAGATTTCCGTGATCGCCAAGCACGCCAAAAAAAGCAAGAAGCGTTTCGCCGGCGTCCTGGAGCTGTTTACGGTACTGAAGGTCACCTGCCAAAGCGGCCGACGGGCGGGGTTGCTCATATTGCAGGAGGCCCATCTGGAAGAACCGTTTACCGCGATTCGCGAAAGTATGCTCAATACCGCCTACGCCAGCTATTGGGCGGAGATCGTCACCACCTGGACCGAGGAGGCGCAGCAACTGGAGCGCCTCTATCGCCTGCTGGTGCTTGCCCTGGGCGGCCTGGACCGCCGTCAGATGGATCCCGCGCTGCTCAATCTGATGTTCCAGATGCGCTTTCTGGATATTGCCGGACTATGCCCGAACCTGCATTACTGCTGTGTCTGCAAAAAGGCGTTGGACACCCTGCCGCACCATGTGGCGGGGGTCGACTTGCCCCGGGGAGGTGTGCGGTGCTACGGCTGCGGCGAAGGGGGCGAGAGTCATGCCTGCCTGTCCCGCGGCACCATCAAGCAGCTGCAATGGCTCGGCCAGGGCGATGTGAAGCGCGTGGAGCGGCTGCGCTTTTCACCCCAGGGACTGCAGGAGGCCCAGGCGTTTTTGGAAGCGTTTATCCCGTTTCATCTGGGGAAAGAACCCCGGAGCCTGAAATTTCTGCGCCAGATCCGCCCGGCGGCAGATACGCCCGGGCGTCAAACCGTGTATGCGCGTTGAGAGTCGGAACAATGGGAAATCGGATCGAAGACATCGTCAACACCCGTGCGATAAGCGCTTCGGCGCCCTGCCGGGTGGACATGGGCGGCACCCTGGATTTGGCCACCTTTTTCTACCCGCTCCAGTCGGCCGGTCCCTGCACCTTCAATATGGCCTTGAACCTGCGCACCCGGGTGCGCCTGCAACCCTACCGGTCCGGCTGGATCAAGGTCAGCTCCCGGGGGTTTGAGAGTGCGGCCTTCCCCTTGACGGAGGCCCCCTTCACCCATCCGCTGGGGCTGATGTTCGCGGTGGCGGTCCATTTCGATGCTGCCGGGGTGCATATCGACATCGACAGCGCCTCTCCGCCGCGCAGTGCCCTGGGCGGGTCTTCCGTGGCCGCCGTGGCGCTGGTGGGAGCCCTGGCCCGCAGCCGCGCCCTGGCCGGCGGCCGGGAGCTGAACCGCGATCAAATCGTGCGGCGCGCCCACCAGATCGAGGAGACCGTGGCCGGGGTGCCCTGCGGGGTGCAGGATCAGCTCGCCGCGGCGTACGGGGGCATGAACACCTGGTATTGGGAGATCGATGGGGACGGTCCGGCGGTGCGACGCGCGGCGGTGGCACCGCCCATGGCCGTGGAAGATTTCCGACGCCATTTCCTCGTGGCCTATTGCGGCCTTCCGCATGCCTCCCGGGACATCAACGGCACCTGGGTGCGGCAGTTCCTATCCGGACGGGGGCGCCGGGAGTGGGTCCGCATCGCGGACTGCGTGCGCCGTTTCGGCACAGCCCTGGATGCCGGCCAGTGGCCGGTGGCCGCCCAGGCCATGAATGAGGAGACCGCTATCCGGCGCGCCATGACACCGGAGGTCCTGGATGCGGTCGGTGTCGAACTGGTGGACGCGGCAATGGCACGGGGATGCGGCGGCCGCTTCACCGGGGCGGGGGGCGGCGGCTGCCTCTGGGCGGTGGGGGAGGCCGCATCCATCGAAATGCTGCGCGAAGATTGGGGCGCCATTCTGGCGAAACGCGCGGATGCAAGATTATTGGAGGCGGGGCTCGACACGGACGGCCTGCGTGTTGACACCGATCCGCGAAGCGGGGCCGGCCCCTAAACCGACCGCGACCCGCACGCCTGTTCAATTCGTGGGTGATCGGCATTGGGGGGTCCATGCCGTCTCACCCGTAAAGGAGTCAATTAGAGGCAAGTGCCGAGGAGTTTTTATGCATTTTCAAAACGTCATCTTAAAGCTGCAGCAGTTCTGGGCCGGCAAGGGGTGTGTGCTGGCGCAACCCTACGACATGGAAGTGGGCGCAGGGACCTTTCATCCGACGACCCTTTTGCGCGCCCTTGGCCCGGAGCCCTGGAATGTGGCCTATGTCCAGCCCTCGCGCCGCCCCACGGACGGCCGTTACGGCGACAACCCCAACCGCCTCCAGCATTACTATCAATATCAGGTCATCTTGAAGCCTTCGCCTTACAACGTCCAGCAGCTCTATCTGCAAAGCATGAAGGTGCTGGGCATCGATCCCCTGGAGCACGACATCCGCTTCGTGGAGGACGACTGGGAGTCCCCCACCCTGGGGGCAGCCGGACTGGGGTGGGAAGTCTGGCTGGACGGCATGGAAATCACCCAGTTCACTTATTTCCAACTCTGCGGCAGTATCGAATTGTCGCCCATACCGGTGGAGCTGACCTACGGTCTCGAACGGATTGCCATGTATCTGCAGGGCGTCGACAATGTCTACGACCTGATGTGGAACGATACCGTCAAATACGGCGATGTCCATCACCAGCAGGAAGTCGAGCAGTCCACCTACAATTTTGAAAAAGCCGACGTCGAAATGCTCTTCGGGTTTTTCAACCGTTACGAAGCCGAGTCCCAGCGGGTGATCGCCGACGGCCTGGTGCTGCCCGCCTATGAATATTGCCTGAAATGCTCCCATACCTTCAATCTCCTCGATGCCCGCGGGGCCATCAGCGTCACGGAAAGGACCGGCTATATCGGCCGCATCCGCAACCTGGCCCGCCTGTGCGCCGAAGCCTACGTCAAGCAGCGTGAAGCCATGGGATATCCGCTTCTGAAACGGGGCATTCCCGCCCTTTAGCCCCACCGGCGGCAGGCATCGAACGACTCTTGGGAACCATCAACGAGGTGAAGCATATGGAAAAACTGTTATTGGAAATCGGGGCCGAAGAAATCCCGGCCGGCTATATCGCACCGGCCCTGGATGCGCTGCAAACCCTTTTAGCCGATAAATTGGCGGCCGCCCGCATCGATCACGGCGCCGTGCGGACCTTCGGAACCCCCCGCCGACTGGCGGTCACGATCGATGGGGTAGCCCCCAAACAACGCTCCGAGTCCACCACGATCCTGGGCCCTCCGGTACGGGTGGGCTTCGATGGGGACGGCAAGCCCACCGTGGCGGCCGAGAAATTCGCGGCCAAGGCCGGGGTACCGGTCAGCCGCCTTAAACGCAAGCAAACCGACAAAGGCGACTACCTGGCGGCCCGCAAAACCGAGCGGGGCCGGGCCACCCGCGTGGTGCTGAAAACCATTTTGCCCGAGGTGATTTTGTCCCTGCCGTTCCCCAAATCCATGCGCTGGGCCGATCAGGAGATTACCTTCGCCCGGCCCATTCACACGATTGTCGCCCTGCTGGGGGACAAGACCATCCCCTTTGCGGTGGGCAACGTCCGCAGCGGGCGCGCCAGTTCCGGGCACATGTTCATGGCGCCGGGCCGGGTCAAGCTTGCCCAGGCTTCGGACTACCGCGACGCCCTCCGGCAGGCCCACGTGGTGGCCGACATCGATGCGCGGCGCGCGCTGGTGGTGGAAGAGGTTGCCCGGGCGGCCCAGGCCGCCGGCGGCCATGTCCTGGAAGACGAGGAACTGGTGGATCTTGTCACCAATCTGGTGGAAAATCCGGTGGCCACCGCCGGGCGGTTCGAGACCGATTTTTTGGAGGTGCCGCGTGAAGTTTTGATCACCGCCATGCGGGAGCACCAGAAGTATTTCGCTGTGGTGGACGGGGCGGGGCAGCTCATGCCGGCCTTCATCGCCCTGAACAACACCCGTACCCGCGATCTGGACCTGGTGGCCAGCGGGCACGAGCGGGTCTTGCGGGCCCGTTTGAGCGATGCCCAGTTTTTCTACCGGGCGGATTTGCAGGTGCCGGCCGAAGAACGCTTCGCGAAGTTGAGCGGCGTCCTGTTCCAGGCCGCGTTGGGTTCCATGCGCGCCAAGAGCGAGCGCATCGCCGGACTGGGGCGTTACCTGGCCGAGACCCTCGGCGGGGATGCCGGGCTCACGGCGCAGGTGGAACGGGCCGCCCACCTGTGCAAGACCGACCTGGTCAGTCAGGTGGTGGTCGAATTCCCCAAACTGCAGGGCGTCATGGGACGTGTCTATGCCACGGTGGCCGGCGAGTCCGGCGATGTCCCGGCCGCCATCGAAGAACACTATCGCCCCACGCGTTCCGGAGGGGCCCTGCCCGCCACCCGCACCGGCGCCATCGTGTCCATCGCCGATAAAATGGATTCCATCTGCGGCTGCTTCAGCGTCGGCCTGGCCCCCACCGGCGCGGCCGACCCCTACGCGCTGCGGCGGCAGGCCATCGGGGTGGTGCAGATCCTGCGCGGCATGAATTTCCCGCTTTCGCTGCAGGCCCTGATCCGGTTCGGCCTGTCCCAGTTCGGTGACCAGACGGCCGGACGCCTTGACGAACTGGGGGCGGACATCAATGTTTTCTTCGAGCGTCGCATCGAAGGCATTCTGGCCGAAGAGGGCTTTGCCAAGGACAGCGTCGCAGCGGTCACCGCGGTGTCGGTGGACCGCATTGCCGATATCTGGCAGCGGGTGGCGGCGCTGGATCGGGTCCGGTCCGATGCGGATTTCGAACCGCTGGCCGCAGCCTTTAAACGGGTCGTCAATATTCTGCGCAAGGCCGACCGTGAGGTGGGCCGGGGAGCGGTTCCGCCCGTGGACGAGGGCTTGTTCGAAAAGCCCTGCGAGGCCGACCTGCTCAAGGCCTACCGCGGTGTGAAAGAGAAGGTGGCCGACCAGGTTCGGGAAGGGAATTACGGCGACGCCCTGCGGGATATCGCCACCCTCAAAGGGCCGGTGGACGATTTCTTCGAAGGGGTGCTGGTCATGGCCGAAAACGCCGCCGTGCGCAACAACCGCATAGCCCTGCTGGAACGCCTGGCCGGGTTGTTTACCCACATCGCCGATTTTACGAAAATAACGACTTAGAAGTGGTTGAGTGATTAGGGTGATTAAGTGGTTAAGGTCATTAATGACGGGGAATTCGTTATTGGCGATGCGGAAACGATTTTGCCATCCCACGAACGCATAGCCGATAGCAAATAACCACTCCGCTCTGCGGAGTCTGTTCGCAAACAGGAGAAGATAATGCCGTACGAACCGGAAAAAGATAAAGTGATCAAGGAGTGGAAGTGTGAGGAAACCGGCCTGATTGTGAGTATCAATCAGTACGGTGACGGGGAGCCCAAATTGCAGATCGGCCCGCGTATCCTCAAGAAGCGCGATGGATCGGACCGGGCGCCCACCAAGGCCGGGCGGTTGACGATCGAGGACGTCCTGTGGCTGTATGATATCATCGACGATGTCAAGGAAGAACTGAGCCGCAAGGCGGGGCCGGTATAAAACAGATTCGGTTTTATGGTTTTAGGGATTTAAAGTGTTAGGGGAAGCGCTTTTAAGTGCTCGTATAGCGATTGATGTCGTTATGTAAGTGGTTAAGGAACAGCGGCTGCTGAGCTCGTAAGCTGATGAGGGGTTTAGCTTTTAAGGGCAACCCCTTAAATCTTTAAATCCCTGTATCGGTATTCAGCATCCCGCAGAGCAACAGAACTTTTCCGATGTCACTTAACCACTTAAGCACTTAAAACTTAATCACTTTTTATAACCAGGACGTATTGTGGAAATCCCCATCGTTCAGCCGCCGCCCCGCGGGAATCAATCGCCCATCCCCCCACGGGTCGTGCTGGTGGCCACCGGGCCGGACCTCGATCGGCTGCGGCGGAGGATGGCCGTCTCCGATGAGCGGGGTGAGCGCCTCTATCTGAGCCGCATCTACAAGGCCCCGGAAACGCCGGCGCCCTATGCGCTGGTGGGGCCTTTCATGGGCGCGCCCCAGGCCGCCATGCTCATGGAGACCCTTTCCGCCTGGGGGGCAACGCAATTTCTTTTCCTGGGGTGGTGCGGCGCCATCGCCTCCCATGTCCGTATCGGCGATATCGTTCTGCCCACCGGGGCCTTTATCGACGAGGGCACTTCACCGGGTTATGGCGCGCAGACCGACCCGGTTTTGCTGCCGTCGGTGGACTTCCACCAGGCGATCAAAGGCGCCCTTGGGGCGCACGGTCTGGCGTTTCACGAGGGACTTATCTGGTCCACGGATGCCGTCTTCCAGGAGACCCCCTCCAAAGTGAGCGCCTATCAGCACCGGGGAGGGCTGGCCGTCGAAATGGAGATCTCGGCCTGCCTTACGGTGGCGCGTTTGCGTGGGACATCCTTCGCCGCCATCCTGGTGGTATCCGATGAATTATCCTCACTGCACTGGCGTCCGGGATTCCGCGACCCGCGCTTCAAGGAAGCCTGCCGCGCCGTGGGCCGAACCGTGGAAGGACTATGCCGGATACCTGAACCTATAGGATCGTAGCGCAACCAAGGTTTCTGTCCAAATTAACGTGCCTGGGAATCTGCTGCTACCCCCCAATATTGATAAGCACGTAAAACGTCTCCATGCCGTCACTCCCGCGCAGGCGGGAGTCCAGAACCGATTGAAATGACTGGATCCCCGCCTGCGCGGGGATGACAACACAACGCTTCCAGCGACTTTTTACGGGTTCATCAATATTGAGCTGAGCATATACGCGAGGCAATTTATAGGTGTTGAAAAATAAATGAACAACGATCGAACAAAATTTTTTGACATTCCAGTAGGTCAACTCACAGAACCAGAGGCTGCTTCAGAGTTGAAGGAGCTTTCTCAGCTTATTTCATACCATGACACGGTGTATTATGAGCGAGATGAATCGGAAATAAGCGATGCAGCCTATGATTTGTTGCGGAAGAGAAACGATGCTATCGAAGCCAAATTCCCCCATCTGATTTTGCCGGATACCCCTTCCCGTAAAGTAGGTTCGACTCCGGCCTCTGGCTTTGCCAAAGTTCGACATGTTGTTCCGATGCTTTCCATCGACAATGCCTTTGTTGAAGATGACATCATCTCATGGTTGGAAGGCATTCGGAATTTTTTACTCGAACTGCGAGGATCGGATGAGGAAATTGAGATAGACTGTGAGCCTAAGATAGATGGGCTTTCCTGTGCGCTGCATTATGAGAATGGAAAACTGCTACGGGCCGCTACGAGAGGCAATGGAATTGAAGGCGAGGATGTAACTTCCAATGTGAAAACTATTGCTAACGTGCCGCATATACTTAAAGGGGGGGGATTGGCCAGACTATTTGGAGGTTAGAGGAGAGGTCTTCATCACGCATGATGATTTTAATCGCCTCAACCGAACAGCAGGAAGCAGAAGGAAATAAACTATTTGCGAACCCCAGAAATGCTGCTGCGGGGAGTCTCCGACAACTGGATGATAGAATATCGGCTAAGCGACCGCTCCGGTTTTTTGCGTATAGCTGGGGGGAAATCTCAGAATCAATTTCTGAAACTCAATGGGCAGCGCGGGAAAAGTTCAGAAAGTGGGGATTTCAAACTAACGAACCAAGCCGCCTAGTTGCCATACAAGGTAAACAATTGTCCGCCCTGATTGACTATTACACCGACCTCGATCAGCAACGAGCGAATTTGGGTTTTTCAATCGATGGAGCAGTACTGAAAATGAATCGATTGGATTTGCAGCAAAGGCTTGGATCTGGCGCAAGATCCCCGCGATGGGCGATCGCATGGAAGTTCCCGCCTGAGCGTGCCTTGACCGAAATCATAGACATCGTGTGTCAAGTTGGTCGGACAGGAAAGATTACACCCGTAGCCCATTTGAGGCCCATTGGCGTTGGGGGGCTCTGATTCAACGCGCGACCCTCCATAATGCCGATGAACTTGAACGCAAAGATGTGAGGATTGGCGATACGGTTATAATCCAACGTGCCGGGGATGTTATCCCACAAATATTAGAAGTTGTTATTTCTAAACGACCGCCCGCATCCGAGCCCTATCGTTTCCCGGAACATTGTCCCGCCTGTAATAGTATACTGGTTAAAGCCGACGGTGTTGCGGATACGTATTGCAACAATGGATTAGTTTGCGAAGCTCAAGTCATTGAACGTCTTAGACACTTTGTATCGCGAGATGCATTCGATATCGATGGGTTAGGCGAAAAAAATATTGAGATGTTTTTCACGAAAGGCGCAATAAAGAATCCAGTTGACATTTTCACGCTTGCGTCTCGCGATGGTCAAATATTGCCCCCACTCAAGGAGTGGGAGGGGTGGGGGGAGACATCAGCACGTAATCTTTTCGATGCGATTGAGAGATCTCGCGTAATCCCCCTTGATCGGTTTATTTATGCGTTAGGCATTCGTCAAGTTGGACAGGCAACGGCGCGTCTGCTCGCAAGACATTATTTGACGTTGGCGAATTGGAAGCGGAGCATTGCAAACGCCCAGAATCGAGAATCAGATGACTATATGGAATTGTTGTCGATAAATGGTATGGGCAAAAGCATGGTTGAAGATTTATTGTCATTTATGGCTGAACCTCATAACATTGAGGTACTGGATGCCTTGACAATGGCTGGGGAAGGTAAGGACCCTCTAGTTAACGTTACCGATTATGAGGTTGCCGCCTCAAGCTCGCCAATTAGTGGGAAAACGATTGTGTTTACCGGTAAATTGGAGAGCATGAGTCGCAGTGAAGCCAAAGCACGCGCCGAGGCGCTTGGTGCCAACATTGTGGGGACGGTATCAAAGAAGACAGATTTTGTCGTTTTGGGATCAGATGCAGGCTCTAAAGAAAAAAGAGCGCGGGAACTCGGCTTAAGCATTTTGACGGAATCGCAGTGGTTAGACCTCATAAAATAGAGCACACCAGCTGACCTTAAGGGGGAGGGACGCCATGGAAGACAATGTCAGAGCACGCCTATTGATTGCCGGTCGCGTGCAGGGGGTTGCCTTCCGCTGGGAAACCCGGCGGGCGGCCCAGCGTCGTCAGGTCACGGGATGGGTGCGCAACCTGCCCGACGGACGGGTCGAGGCGCTGGTCGAGGGCCCCCGCGCTCCTGTCACCGACCTCATCGACTGGTGCCGCAAGGGGGGGCCGCCCATCGCCCGGGTAGACAGCCTCGATATTCAGTGGGAGGACTTCCGCGGTGATTTTACGTCGTTTGAAATTACGTATTGAAAGATTAAAGAAGTGGTTAAGTGATTAAGGTTTAAGTGGTTAAGTCGAACCTTAAAAGATCTGCCGCCTTGCTGGATGCCGGATACTGGATGCTGGTTAACCCAAAAACCATAAGTCCCGTCACTTAAGCCCACCGTTGGACCGATCCCGATAACGTTTGTGAGATTATCGCTGCTGGGTGTGCGTTTGTCAGCAGTTGCGCGGACGGCTTTGAAAAATGGTCAAGATCAAGGCGTGCAAAGGCCGAGGCGCGAGGCGTACACCGGGTACGCCGCAGTAACGAGGCCTGCCGCACAACGCCGATATTGGACATTTTACGAAGCCGTCAAAACAGGGCGTCCACGAACTGCCGGGGATCAAAATCCTGCAGGTCCTCGATCTGCTCGCCGACACCGATGTACTTCAGGGGAATCTTCAGGGTGCTGCAGATGCTGATCACAATGCCCCCCTTGGCCGTACCGTCCAGTTTGGTCAGGGCCAGGGCGCTGAGTTCGATCGCCTCGTCGAAGAGCTTGGCCTGGGAGAGGGCGTTCTGGCCGGTGGTGGCATCCAGTACGAGCAGGGTCTCGTGGGGTGCTCCCGGACACTTCTTGGCCAGGGAGCGTTTGATTTTTTTCAACTCCTCCATCAGGTTGACTTTGGTGTGCAGGCGTCCGGCCGTGTCCACCAGGACAATGTCGGCGTCCCGGGCCATAGCGGCGGAGACGGCATCGAAGGCTACCGCCGCAGGGTCGGCCTGGTCCTTGTGCTTGACGATGTCGGCGCCGGCCCGTTCGGCCCAGATGCTCAATTGCTCGATGGCCGCGGCCCGGAAGGTGTCCGAAGCCGCGATCAGGACTTTCTTGCCCTCGCGTCCATAGCGTGCGGCCAGTTTCCCGATGGTCGTGGTCTTGCCGACCCCGTTGACGCCGACGATCATGATCACCCTGGGCCGCGGCGGGGAGACCGGTTCCTCCCCGGTCGGGGCCGCATCCACGATGGCCAGAATCTCTTCCTTGAGGATGGCCTTGAGATCGTCCGGGCTGGCGATCTTGGAGGTTTTGCGGGAGATGGCCTCAATCAGCTCCATAGTGGTCTGCACACCCAGGTCGGCCGTGATCAGCAGCTCTTCGAGCTCTTCCAGCAGCTCGTCGTCGATCTTGCGTTTGCCGCTGAACAGGTCCTCGATATCGGTGTTGAGGAAATCGCGGGTCTTGGACAGGCCGCGCCGCAGGCGCGACATGAATCCGCCACGGGGGGGCGGTGCCTTTTCAGGCGTTGGCGCTTCCGGCGATTCCTCCTGCTCCGCCGTTGCCGGAAGGTCTTCGATGTCCTCCGCCTCGGCCGCCTCCGCCGCTGTTTCGTCGACATCGGCCGCCGCATCGTCTTCCTCGAACACCTCTTCCGGATCGATTACGTCTTCGCGTTCCTCCTCCGGGACCGGGGCTTCCTGGCCCTTCTTTTTACGCTTCAACCATTTAAACGCCATGAATCATGGTCTCCTGTTAAACCATCAAACGCCAAAGGCGTGAACTCGCCGTACGGTGAAAAGGGTGGGTCCTCTTAAGATGATTCCGGGAAAATTGCAAGGGGAGCCGGCGGCACTGCCTTCGGCTCCCCTTGCAATTTTCAATAAAAAGAATAAAGCCTTCCGAAAAGCAGAAAAACGCGGTGTTTGCCCTATAAATGAGGATTTTGGTTCCAGATCAAGGCGAAGCCGAGGATCAATCCCGCAGGGCGGGACTTCCCAGCGTATCGATTCTTCAACGGTTGGTAACCGCAGGCATACTCGGTATGTCGAGGACGTGAAACGAGGCTTCAACGCCGAGCTGGGGCCAAAAGACCATTTTCAGCAGGCCTGACAGAAACCTGCTGAAAAGCAGGATTTTGGTTCCAGATCAAGGCGAAGCGTAAGTTTGGAACCGCAGGCATACATCGGTATGTCGAGGACGTCAGACGCACGCTTCAACGCCGAGCTGGGCCGAAAAGACCATTTTCAGCAGGTTTCTAAGCGGCGTCCCGCGCCTGCTCCCGCTCCAAATTAACCGACACCACCTTGGAGATGCCCTTATGTTCCATGGTGATGCCGAACAGGGTGTCGGCAAATTCCATGGTGTTCTTGTTGTGGGTGATGACGATGATCTGGGATTTGGCGCCGATGATCTTGAGCAGCTCGTTGAAGCGGTGGACGTTGGCGTCATCCAGGGGCGCATCGATCTCGTCCAGCAGGCAGAAGGCGGTCGGCTTGATCAGGAAAATCGCGAAGATGAAAGCAATGGCCGAAAGCGCTTTTTCCCCGCCGGAGAGCAGGCTCATGCGGGTGACCTTTTTCCCGGGCGGATGCACCATGAACTCCACGCCCGATTCCAGCGGTTCGTTGGGATCGGCCAGGATCAGCTCGGCTGTCCCGCCGTCGAAGAGTTTGGGGAAAACTTCTCCCAGCTTTTCGTTGACCAGCGCCAGGGTTTCCAGAAAACGCTCCTGGGTGAATTTGTTGATGCGCCGGATCACGGTCTGGAGGTCTTCGATGGCCTGGTTCAGGTCTTCCTGCTGCTCGCAGAGAAAATCGTAGCGGGTCTTGTATTGCTCGTATTCCTTGATGGCTCCCATGTTGACATCCTGGATCTGGGCCAGTTTCTGGCGGCAGCGCTCGAGTTCCTGCTCCGCCTCTTCGATGGTGGGATCGAAGTCTTCTTCCAGGTTGGCCTGCAGTTCGGCGCGGAAGGTGGCGATCTCGCCATGATAGCGCTCGTTGAGCCGGCTGACGATGTGATCGCGTTTCATGCGCTGCTGGGAGACATCCACTTCGAGTAGGCGCAGCTTCTCATTGCTTTGCTCCCTCTGGGTCTGGATCCGGGCGATGGCGTCATCGCTGGTCTGCAACTGGCGGTCGATGGCCTGATAGAGGGTTTCATTGGATTCGAGATCCTGGTTGAGCTTTTCCAGCTCGCCATAGCGCTGCGCCAGGCCGGCTTCCAGGGTCTGGACGCGTTGGGATGCTTCCCGGCGGCGGTCGCGCTTGGTCTGGATTTCGCTTTTTAAGCTCTCAAAGCGCTGCAGCCCGTCGGTCTGGAATTCCTTCAGGCGGCGCAGGCCGTTGGTGTTGTTTTCCATCTTGGCTTGCAGGGCCGTCAACCGCAGCCGGATATCCATTTCCCGCTGCCGGAAGACCGCCATTTCCTGGGTGACCGCCTCCAGTTCGGCCCCCGTGGCGGCCACCTGCTGCTGGGCCTGTTCGATTTCGTCGGCGATGTCGCGCAGGGTGTTGTCATAGCCCTCGATCTCCTGGCCGATATCGCTTTCTTCGCCCTGTAGGCGTTCCTGCTCCAGTTGCACGATGTCATGGTGGCGCTGGGCGGCTTTCAAATCCTCCGCCGCCCGGACGCTTTGCTGGCGGGCCTGGATTTCCTCCTCCACGGTCTGGTGCTTTTCCGTCAGGAGAAGCTGGAGATCGGTCTCCAGCGTTTTGACCTCGGATTCCATGGCCGTCTGAATTTCCCGGCTTCCGGCAATCTGGCCATCCAGGTTCTGGATCTGGGCGGCCAGGTCACGGATTTCCTGCTTCTGGGCCAGGATGCCGGCGGTGGCGTCGCCGCCGCCCCCCACGAAGGCGCCCTGGCTGGTCACGATGTCGCCCCGTCGCGTAACGATGGTTTGAAACACGCCGTTGCGGTTGAACCGGGCGGCGGCCTCGGTCAGGTCTTCCACCACGGCCACATGCCGGAAAAGGGCTTCGGCGATGGGACGGTAGGCGTCTTCCACGCGCACGTGATTCAGCAGACAGGCTTCCGGCGGGGGCAGTACGGCCGTGTCCTTCACCAGGGGGCGGAAGGCGCCCAGCGGGACGAAGCCGCTGCGCCCGGAGGCTTGGGCGTTAAGGTAGTCAATCGCCTCCCGGGCGTGGCGCTGTTCGTCCACCAGGATATACTGCAGGGATTCCCCCAGGGCCGCTTCCACGGCCACTTCATAGCCGGGCTCGGCCGCGATGACATCGGCGACCAGACCGCGGATGCCGTGGCGGGGGCGCTCTTCGGGGGCGTTGCGTTGCATGATGGCCCGCACGCCGTCGCGGTACCACTCGAAATTGTCTTCCATTTTCTTCAGGGACGCATGCCGCGAGCGCAGCTGGTTGCGCTCCAGATCAAGGGCCTGGCCCTGCCTGATTTGCTCCGCCAACTTGCGGCCTTTGGCTTCCAGCTGCCCGCGGGCCTCGCCGACCTGGCGTTCGAGGACGCGCAGGGTCTCCTGCTTTTCGGCCAGCTGGGACTGGGCGCGGGTTTCGGCGCTGCGGGCGTTGGTCAGGGCCCGGGCCGCCAGGGCGGCTTCCTCGTCGGTCTTCTTGAGACGCCGCTGCAGGCTTTCCCGGTTGTTCTGGGCAGCCTGGTGGATATTGCGGTAGCGCGCCTCCTGGCCCACGAGATCGGTCAGGCGGGCGCGCTGGGTGTCCAGGGCGGTCTTCAGCGTTTCGGACTTCGCGGCGATTTCAGCGGAAGCGCGGCGCTCGGCTTCGATTTCCTGCCGCACCGCGGCCACCTCCTGCTCCAGGGTCTGCTGCTGGGCTTCCGAGGCCTGGATTTCCGCCACCATGCGGGTGTTTTTGGATTCCAGGTCGTCGCAGGCCTGCTGCAAAGCGGTGACCTCCCCGTCCAGGCGCTTGATTTCCCCGCGGGTATGCTGAAGATCGTTCTCGGATTTGTCCAGGGCGCGCTGCAGTTCGTGCTGCCGGGATCTCTGGTTGGCGATTTCCTGGTTCTTCTGCCAGCGCTGCAGTTTGATGTCCTCCACGGCGGCATCGAGCTTCTTGATCTCGGAGACGTGGCTCAGGTCGGCGTCTTTAAGCTCCTGGAGCAGACGGCTGGAGTCCTCGAGCTGCCGGGTGTACCGGTCGTGGTAGTGCAGGCCGATGAAGATGTCGAAGGTGCGCGTGCGCTCCTGGTAGGTCTTGTAGAATTCCGCCTTGCGGGCCTGGCGCTTCAGGCTGGCCATCTGGCGTTTGATTTCCCCCACGATATCCAGGACCCGGTAGAGGTTGCGGCGGGTGGCCTCGATTTTGCGCATGGTCTCCACGCGGCGCTGCTTGAAGCGGGTCACCCCGGCGGCTTCCTCGATGAAATGCCGCCGCTCGTCCGGGCCGGCGTCGGTGATGGCGCCGATGTTGCCCTGCTGGATGACGGCAAAGGACTTGGACCCCAGGCCGCTGCCCAGGAAGAGGTCGTGGATGTCCTTGAGCCGGCAGGGGCGTTTGTTGAGGAAATAGCCGCTTTCCCCTGAGCGGTAGAGCCGCCGGGTGATCATGATCTCGGCATAGTCCCGCAACTCGATCGGCACGCTGCCGTTGTCATTGACCAGGGTGAGGGCCACTTCGGCCATGTTGAGGGGCGGCTTGCCGTTGGCCCCGGCGAAAATGATGTCTTCCATGGACTTGCCGCGCAGGGTCTTCACGCTTTGCTCCCCCATCACCCAGCGCAGGGCGTCGATGATGTTGCTCTTGCCGCACCCGTTGGGGCCCACCACGGCAGAGATGCCGGGCGGGAACTGGATAGACGCTTTATCGAGAAAGGATTTGAATCCCAAAATTTCCAGCTTTTTGAGTTTCATGAAACTGTTATCTCCTGTTAAAACCGCCGGTCCATCCGGCAGGGATTCGCTTCCGATTGATAGTCATAGGGAAATAAATGCATCAGGACCGCGCGAAATGGGCAACCGATCGGGGGCAGCGTCAGAGGATCATGAAGAACCTTATGCCGGCCGCCGCTCGCATTTTCCCTGCGGTCTCCAGTTCAGGGCCGGTTACGGCGGGCACGCGGTCCGCTGCTCCCTGAAGGCCTGGCGCTAAGGTATGTACCGATCCGCGCCCCTCCAAGGTCCCACGGCGGCGGCCGATGGCCCCGAACGGGGCGTCGGACCGCCTGATCGACCGTGACCTTCTCAGTGTCCGTCCATAGATGGTAGATTTTGGTTCCGGTCAAGGCCGCAGGGAATTGGAAACCGCAGGCGTAGCTGGGCTACGGCGAGGATTTCCAATGACCGAGAACGCCGTCCGGGGCCAAAAGATGCCATTTATGGATGGGCACTTCCTAACAAAAATCCGCCCCCATGTAAAGAAAAAACACTATGGAGGGTATAATAAGCTGTCGATCCACACAAGATCTGGTGTTGAAGCGGCGCTGCGGAACGGCCGCGGTTTTAAGGCATTAAATGTTTAAGTTTTAAGTGATTAAGTGGTTAAGGGAAGGCAGCTGTTGCGCTCGTGAGCTGGTGAGCTGGTGAGCAACACCAGGAACAGCGGGGAAACGGACAATTGGTTGTTGGTCATTCGTTATCAGAAACTGCGGAAGAGCAAGAAGAAAACCGAAATCGCAACCATTAACCAATATCGAATAACCGCCCCGCGAAAGCCGCCGGATGACAAAACGTCTGACTTTTATTGACATTTGTCCAAGTTTGTGGTCTAAAAATTATCGGTATTAGGCATCGTTTTTCAGTGTTTCCACAATATCCCATTCCACATTTCCAGAGAGAAAATCACCATGCTGAGAACGCTTCGCGCACAGAAAACGAGCATCGCCACGGCCGTATCGATCATCCTCTTGTTTGTCGGAACACAGGCCCTGGGGGCGATGGGGGCGGGAAGGATCCTGCCCAGCGGCCAGGTCAAGGTCTATCGCGGCGATCAGCTGGTCTCCGTATTGAGCGAGGAAGCGCCGCTGCCGGAAGGGGTTTTATTGGCCCCCGAGGGGCAGTGCGGTATGCGCCTGGACAATCTGTTTCTCGTGGCGGACGACGGCAGCCGGTTTTCCATTGCCGGGAGCCGGGCCGGGCGCGAACTGGCGATTCGCCAGGGCACGCTTTATTTTGCCATGTCGGGCGCCACGGGGCCGGTGGCATTCCATACGCCGGACGGGGTGGTGACCACCCAGCGCATGATCCTGAAAGCGTCCAGCGCGGGCGGGCTGTTGAAAGGCTATGTCGACGCCGCCCCGGACGGCACCCGTATCGGTGTTTTGGAAGGCGGCACGCTGGTCGTCATGACCCCCGAGGGTGAGCAGACGATCGAATCCGGGCGCCAGATCACCCTGGCCCAGGCCAACCTGTTCGACGAAGAGCAGGCAGAGGGCCAAAGGTGACAGCACGAAGGGCCCGAGGACAGCAGCAGGAGGCTCAGACAGCGGCAAGGGCAAAAAGAAGGAACCCAGCGGATGATGACGACGAAATACCGGCGGCCTATTTCTGGGGGGCCGGCGGGCTGGCCGCCTTGGCAGGCATCGGCCTTGCGGCGGGCGGCGGTGGTGGCGGCGGCGGTGGCGGAGGGTTCATCCCGCCGGCCAGTCCTTCCACCCCGTGACCCGGATGGAATCCTCACCAAAATATAACGGCGGCTTGCAATCATCTGCGGGCCGCCGTTTTAATGTAATCGGACAATGACGGTGATGCGCAACGTGAATCGAAATCATATCAACCGGCCAAGACAGCACGCGTGGGCGTCGGTTCTGCTGTTCTTCGTTTTGCTGGTAGGGCGTCGCGGGCTGTCTCAACCCCAAGGAAGAAAAGCTCAACATGGCCATGGCCGAAAGCCATGTCATGCGGACGCCGGAGGCGCGCGACGCCGAGGACTTCAATCGCGAGCTGCTGGCCGGGGCCCAGGTCAGCACCGATCCCGGCGATCTGCTGCTGGGAACGGGGGACCTGCTGCAGGTGGAGGTGTTCGAGGCCAAGGAACTGGCGGCCAAGGTGCGGGTCAGCTCGCGGGGGTTCATCACCCTGCCGCTCATCGGACCGGTGGAGGTCAAGGGGCTCAGCGCCCGGGAGGCCGAACTGCGCATCGAAGCGCTCTACCGGGAGAAGTACATCAAGGAGCCCCACGTGTCGGTCTTCGTGGAGGAGCACTACAGCCAGCGGGTGACCCTGGTGGGCGAACTTAAAAGTCCGGGCACCTACGACTACCCCCGCAAGATGCGGCTGCTGGATGTTCTCTCCCTGGCAGGCGGGCTCACCGAGAAGGCCGGCCGCACGGCCCAGGTGCGCCGTATGGGCGAAAACCAGGATGCCGCCGACACGATTATCGTGGATCTGGACAGTATGCTGCAGCAGGGCCGCAGCGAGCTCAACATCGAGATCAACGGCGGGGACATCATCTTCGTGCCGGCCGCCGGGAACTTTTTCATCAGTGGCGCGGTGGTGCGCCCGGGCACCTATCCCATCAAGGACGAGCTTTTCCTGCTGGAGGCCGTTTCCACGGCCGGGGGCTTCAAAGGCTATGCGGATCCCGACGATATCGTGCTGGTCCGCCACAACAAAGACGGCGAACGCCAGGTCATGGAACTGGACCTGGACGACCCCGCGATCCAGCAGATGGTGATCCAGGACCGGGACGTCATCATCGCCAAATCCAGCGCCTGGGGCAAGTTCATCACCGGCTTCGGAGTCAATATCGGCTTTCCGGGGGTGGGGAGCGTCGGGTATGTGGATCCCGAGCGATAGTCACGGCTGACCGCAAAACGCAAAAAACCGCCCGTTTGGGCGGTTTTTTTATTGCCTCGATCGGCAGCGCAACAGCAGCTCACAAGCCGCTAAGCCAGTGAGCTGTTGAGCAACGACAGGGGCGGTGGGCTAAAGGAACGGAAATAATGAAAACAAGTTGTTGGTTATTCGTTATGAGGAAAGGCGGTAGAGCGGGGAATAGGTTATCCGTTAATCGTCATAAGAAACTGCGAGAAAATCGAGTAAACACCAATTACCAATAACCGATAACGAATAACGAACTTTCTTCATTTCCGACCCCCGGTGTCACCAACGGCTTACCAGCTCAACAGCCAGCAGCTGAATTTCCCTCAATCCCCCTTTTTTTTGTATTCCAACCTCTGGACCCGGTAGACGCCGCCTTTCGCCAGCAGGTTCATGCTGATCTCCCCCCGGGTGGTGCGCCAGTCCCGGTTCGGCATGTGGTAGCGGACATTGAAGACTCCTTTCAGGGCGATCCGTCCGGTGGCGTCGTCTTTTTCCCAGGACATCAGGTCGATGGTATATTCCAGTCCGGCAAGGGCGGCGAAGTTTTTCCGGTAGGTGGGCAGCACTTTGCTGAAAGGACGGCCGTTTTCCACGGCGTCTTCGGCGAAGAACAGGCGAAAGCGCTCCAGGTCGCGGCTTTCGTAGGCCTGGGAGTAGGCGCTGATGAAATCCCGCAGGCGGTCCTCGGTCGAATAGGCGGGGGCCTGGGAGGGCGCGGGCGGTTTCGTCCGGGGGGCTTCGGCCGCAGGTGACAGCGGCAGCGCCGTCGTTCCGGTCGAAGCTGGATTTTCAAGAGGACCCAGAGGTGACGGTGGCGGGGCAGCGGTTGCTCGCAATGCGCGTGTTTCCGGGGAGGCGCGCCGGCACGGCGTCGGTCCGGCCGCCATCCGAAGTTTCCACCATGGAAGGTGCCGGAAGCCCTCATGTGCTTCCCCTGGATATGGCCTCTGCCGGCCGTGCGACGGCATCGCCGGCGTTGTTCGTCAACGGGGCGGGCGCCGCGGCAATGCCCAGGGCCGCGTCGTGCTGTCGTCCGGACGTTTCCCTCTCCGGCGCGGACAGGGGATGGTCCCGTGCCGGCGCCGCGGGGCGCTTTCGCGATCCGCTCCGGAGGTGGCGCCGGCGGATCTGCGGCGGTGGTCGATTCTGCTTCGGCGTCGGTCTCGGCACCGCTCCACAGGCGCTTCCCCATTGATGGGGCGGGGGACGGCAGGGGATCGGGTATCTCGTGCCCGATGAGCGGTGGTTCCTCTTGAAGCGCTTCCGGCAGGGGCGGCCCATTGACCGCGTCTTGCGGTGGCGCGGTTTCTGCGGTTCGGGCGGCATCCATGTCCGCCGACCGGCCTGGGCGTGATGCGAAAAGCGCTTTTTCCTCTCCGGGGTCTCCGGCGCTGTCGGGTGCCGCCGTCGTGCGGTCCTGGGCCTCGGGCTCCCCTTCGGGCAGCGTCGACACCGAATCCGGACTGTGCGGTGCTATCGGGCTTCGCGCGGACGTGTCGTGACGGCCGTTGCCGCAGGCGTCCTTTCCGGCGGGGCCGGCTTCTTGGCGAACGGGTGCCATCCCGGGCAGTGAATTTGGAGAGCTGCCAAGAGGCAGCCAGCCTTGCTCCATCCCGATACCGATGCCGATGGCCAGCAGCAGTCCGGCGGCCGCGGCCCAGGGCCATCGGGGGCGCCTGGTTGGCGGCGGGCTGCTTTGCAGCATCATGCCGGCGGTCACCGTGGCGGCCACCGGGCGGGGGGCTCCGCCGCTTCCGGCCCGGGGGCGGGAAGACGGCGGGAATGTCTCCCCGGGCAGCATAAGGTCTTCGATGCTTTCGGCGATAATGTCGGCGCCGATGGTGTCCACATCCTTCACGAAGCCGGTCAGCAGGGCATGGTCGCAGAGGATATTGATTAGGCGGGGGGCGCCCTGGGAAAACGTGTGGATGAGCGGAAAGGCGTCCGGGGTGAAGATCGTCGCGGCTGGCGCCGGCCACTTTCAGGCGGTGGCGCACCAGCTGCTCGGTCTCTTCGGCGTTTAGGGGCTCCAGATGGTAGTTGACGGTGATGCGCTGCTTGAGGGCCCGGTTTTCAGGGGATGCGATAATGTCGAGGAATTCCTCCTGCCCCACGAAGAAGACATTCAGCAGCTTTCGATCGGGATCCTCGATGTTGGAGAGCAGCCGGATTTCCTCCAGCAGGGTCTGGTCCAGACGCTGGGCCTCGTCGACGATAAGCAGGGCATTGCGTCCGGCGGCGCGGGTCTTGCGCAGGAACTTTTCGAAGTCGAACAGAAAATCAACCTTGTTCGTGTAGCGTCGGCGCATGCCGTAGGCGGCCGCGATAAAGTTGAAAAACGCCATGGGGGTCAGGCCCGGATCCTGGACGGTGGCCACGACAACATTCTTGTCGAGCTGGCCGAGCAGGGAGCGGATGAGGGTGGTCTTGCCGGTGCCCACGCCCCCGGAAAGCAGCAGAAATCCCTTGCTGTTGCGCACGCCGTAGACCAGTATCGCCAGGGCCTCCCTGTGCTTGCCCCCCAGCCACAGGAAGGTCGGGTCGGTGCTGATCTGGAAAGGCTTTTGCGTCAATCCGTAGAGGTGGCGGTACATGGTTAAAACCGGTGGTTTAGGGGTTAAAAAGGGCCCAAGGGGTCAAGGGTTCAAGGGTTTATTCTCTAAAGATTTAATGAGCGCTTTTAACATTCGCTCTATCTCAGCGATATCCGAGAGGGTTGTATCCTCTTCCTTCTTTTCGATGAAATCCAGATCGCCTGCCAAAAGAATTTGGGTTTCCAGTTCACAAACTGAGCCATACGCGATGTATAGCATTCTGATATAATCAGCCGTGGTCTTTCTTCCGTAACCTTCCGCAATATTCGATGGGATTGAAACCGCCGATCGTTTTATCTGTGAAGTAATGCCATATTTTTCTTCAATTGGGAATTTTGGTGCAATGCTATAGATTTTCAGACAAAGCTTGTAGGACTTTTGCCATACCTGCAACTCTTTATAATGTTTTAGCATTTCACTTGAACCCTTGACCCCTCGGATCCTTGGACCCTCCACTTAGCATCTATCCCGCATTGCCACGCATGGCGACACGCCTCCCTATGCCAGGCCGTGCTAGTTCTCGATCCGATAATCCAACCGTAAAACCCGATAGGAGGTGCCGTGGGGCACGACGTCCAGGGCGATGGTGCCCCGGCTGCGGAAGTGTTGCTGATCGGCCATCCGGCCTTCGGCCGTGAAGCGCCCTTCCACGGCCAGGGTCGCGGTTTCGCCGCGGGCCTCCCAGCGGGCGATCTCGATGCGGTAGGACAGTCGTTCGAGACGCGCCATATTGTCCCGGTAGCGCGGCAGCAGGTCTTTGAAGGGCCGGCCGTTCTCGGTGGCGGCGGGGTCGAACAGGGCGGCCAGGCGGTCCGGGTCCCGGGCCTCGTAGGTCCGGCAGTAATGGTCGATGAAAGCGCGGATTCGGGTGTCGGTCGGGGGTGCCGGCTCGTCGGGGATAGGCGTATCCGCAACGGCGGTGACGGCCGATACCGGCCGGAGAGGGGGGCTTTCTTTGCTATCCGGTACGGCTTCCGCGGATGTTCCGGTATTGAGCCAGACTTCTATCAGGCCCCGTTCCCGGCGGGGATACCGCCGGGAAAGATTTTTCAGCTGCACGATCGGTTCCGTGCGGGGGGCGTTGGCGGCCAGGAAGGCCCTCACCGCGGCCCTGAGGGTCCGGGCCGTATCCCGGTCGGCGCCATTGAAATAGCGGATATTGCTGGGACGCACCAGGGATTCGGGAGTGGGGCCGATGCGGGCCTGCGGATAGCCCTTGTCGGACAGGTGGGCGGCCAGCTTCCCTGACAGCCGTGCGCCGTCCGCACCGGCATGGAAGATCGCCAGGCGAAGGGAGGGGGTGGACGTTGCGGCAACATCGATCGGGTCCTCCCTGCCGGCGCTATCCGCCTCCCCGTTCGAGGTGTCGGGCGTCGATGGCCGAGGCTTTTCCGGCGGTTGGATCGCTTGTTCAGGCGGCGCGCTTTCCGACAGGGCCGGGGGGGGCGGCGCAGCGCCCACTAAAAGCGGACCCGCGGCGGATGTTTTCTCAGGCCGGGGTCGCGTTTGCCCCGGCGCCGGGGTCGGTTCCGGCGGATCGATGGGAAAGGACGCTTTTTGGGAAAGAGGGCGGGCCGGGGGCGCCACCGGTCGGATGACCCGGTGCCGGGAGGCCTGGTAAGCGCTGCGCCGTCCCCGGGCGCGGTCCAGCTGGTCGAGCACCAGGGCGGCGGCCACCAGCAGAAGCACCACCACGATCACGGCGGTGAAGCGGGCGCGTCGGGGGCGGGCATGGCGGCGAACGTGGGGATCGGGTTCGTACCAGGTGGTTTCGGCCGCCAGGCGCGTGTCGTAGGCTTCCTTGGCCACGGGGTCGCGCAGGGTTTCGTAGGCCTCGGTCAGGGCGGTAAAGCCCTGGGCGTCGGGCATTTGCCCGGGCTGGAGGTCCGGGTGCAGGTCCCGGGCCCGCCGGCGGTAAGCCCGGCGGATGGTGTCCGCGTCGCTGTCCGGCGCCACCCCGAGTACCTTGTAGAAGGCATCTTCCGGCGCGTCGGGTATTAGGTGCAGGGCCTGGGCCACAGGGGTGAGCCGGGCCCGCAGGCGGTCCAGGGTGATGTCGGCCGTGCGGCAGGCCTCCTGCAGCAGGGGCGGTGTCTCGCGCGCGGCATCCAGGGCAACGACGCGGCGGCAGAGGTCCAGGTAGGCCGCATTTTCCGCCACGCGGCTGATGACGGTGGGGCTGTCGCCGGCCGTGGCCACGGCCCGCACGAAAGCGGTCAGAACAGCGTTGGGGGCGTCAAGATAGGGGCTATCGGGTTTCTTCACGGTGGCCACTAAAAGATTGGATAACGGTTTATGGTTTTAAAGATTTAGGGGTTAACACCTTAAAACCCTAACACCCTAAAACCCTATTGCTTGGGCAGCTGTTTGGCCTGGGCCGCCTCCTCTCCGTAGCCGTAGTGGCGGTAGTAGGAGTGGTAGCCGTAGCGCCGGGTCATGTCCACCTTGTTGATGATGCACCCCAGGATGGTGGCCCGTACGTTGCGCATGCTTTTCTTGAAATGGCGCAGTTCGTCCCGCTTGGCTTCCCCCATGCCGGTGGCCAGGACGACGCCCCCCACGTTCTGGGCCAGCACCAGCACGTCGGCAAAGCCCTGGTGGGGCGGGGCGTCCACGATGACCCGGTCGAAACGCTTTTCCAGGTAGCGCATGAGCTTGGTAAAGCGTTTGGAGGCCAGCAGCTCCACCGGGTTGGGCGGAATGGGCCCCGCCGGGATGAAGTGCAGGTTCTCCACCCCGTTGCGGCAGATGACGCCTTTTTTCGTCACGCCGGCCAGAAAGCTGGAAAGGCCCGGAGCGCCGTTGAAACCGTTTTCGCTGAAGATTTTGTGGATGCGCGGCTTGCGCAGGTCGGCATCCACCACCACCACGTTCTCGCCCGCGCCGGCAAAGGTGAGCGCCAGGTTGGCCGCCAGGGTGGTCTTGCCCTCCCCGGGCTTGGTGCTGGTGATGAGGAAGCTGCGGGCCTTGGGGCCGCTGCTGGAGAGCTGCAGCGACACCCGGGTGGTGCGCATGGCCTCCGACATGGGCGCCCGCGGGTCGTGCAGAAAGGTCTTCTCCACGGGGTGGGTGTTGTCCTTTGTGGCGGGCACCACCCCCAGGATGGGGATCTGGAAGCGGTCGCTGATCTCCTCCGGGTTGGTGACCGTGTCGTTGAAGTATTCCAGGAGGAACGCCAGGCCCACCCCGGCCATGAGGCCCACCACGATGGCCAGCAGCAGGTTGCGCCGCACATTGGGTTTGGCGGGCAGGAGGGAGAGGTCGGCCGGGCTGACCACGGTGATGTTGCTGGAGGCCACCCCCACCATGGATTCGATTTCCCGGCTGCGGTGCAGCAGGCTCTCGTAGATGCTCTTGTTGGTTTCCACCTCGCGGGCCATGATCTTGTACTGGGTGGCGCGTTCGTTGAGCTCCAGGGCCAGCTGCTTCTGGTGCTCCACCCGGGCCTGCATGTTGTCCACCCGCTGCCGGGCGGCCATAAATTCGTTCTTGAGGGACTGGAAGATCTTCTGCTCCTCGGCGGCGATGCGCTGGGCCACGGAGTCCATGCGGGCCTTGAGGGTCTTGACGGCCGGATACTCGGGCTGGAAGGTCACGCTCAGCTGGTCGTGCTCGGATTTCAGACGGGAATATTCGGCCTTGAGTTCCGCGATCATGGGGCTGCTCATGACCTGGGGCATGTTGCCGGGTCCGTCCGCGATGGCCTGCTTGTAGACGGCCTCCTTCTGGATAAAGTCGCCTTCGGCGTCCGCCAGCAGGCCGTTCAGCCCTTCCAGCTCACGGTAGACCCCGTTCAGGTTGGTGTCCATGGAGACGATGCCGGCGGCCTTGGCGAAGCGGTTCATCTGCTCCTCGGCTTTCTCCAGGTTGATCTTGGCCCGGTCGATCTGTTTCATCAGGAAGGTCTGGGCCGTGGCGGAAGCGCCCAAACGCTGCTCCATGCGCCAGTTGATGAACTCCTGGCAGACCGCGTTGACCACGTCCCGCGAAAGCATCGGATCTTCGGAGAGAAAGCCCACCGTCATGAGCATGTTGGTGCCGCTGGAGGACACATCCAGCCCGCCCATGAGATAGTCCGCCAGGGACTGGCGCAGGAGGTATTCCTCGGACAGCTGGCTGTCGTCCACCAGGGGGGCCGCCGCCTCGTCCTTGGGCAGGAGGGACTTGATCAGGTCCTTGAGGCCCTGCTTGAGGCGTGTCAGGGGCCCCGGTTCGGTGTCCGCGAAGAAGAGTTCCTGGATGACCGGGTGGTCCTTGAGGTTCATGCGGTCCACGACGCGCGCCAGGAAGGCCGGATTGGTGATGAGCTGGACCTGGGTCTCGAAATACTCTTCGGACATCCAGCGCGGGGTGGTTTCCGAGAGTTCCTGGAAGTTGGTGACATTCTGGTCGGACTGGGCGATCTCCAGGGTGGCGTAGGATTCGTAGAGCTTGGGCTGGGAGAGGGTCAGGATCAGGGTGGTGACGAAGGTCAGCAGCAGGACGCTGATGATGAGCCACTTGCGCCGCAGGAGCACCTCCAGGTAGTCCCGCAGGTGGATCTCCTCCTGCTCCCATTCGGGAACCGGGTGGCGCAGGTCGGTGGACGGCAGGTAGGCCGCCTCGCCCCCCATACGGCTGGGGACCATGGGGTAACGCGGATCGTGCAGGTCGTCGGGCATTGGTTTACACCTTTAAACTTCAGCTGGTGGGCTGTTAAGCTGGTGAGCTGTTAAGCGATACCAGCAGGGTAAAAGTCTCAAGAATAACACTTTCGTCCCTTGGGACGTTAAGGATGAGGTCGATGCCAACCCAAAAACAGCCATATCCGATTCCGAATTCGCTTGTGGCTTAAGAGCTTACGAGCTTATCAGCTCAATAGCGGGCGCCGTCTGCGCGCTCGATCGAAAAGTCATCCACCCACAGCGTTCCGGCGATCTTGCTGTCGAAGCGCCGGCTTTTGTTGCGGCGCAGTCGGACCACGACGGCCCGGCAGTCTTCGGGCGGCGTGAAGGTCAGGGTTTCTTCCTGCCAGCCCCAGTCGCCGGTCAGCATGGGGCCCGGCACCCGGAAGCCCCGGCAATCGTAGCCGTAGACCTCCACGAAGGGTCCCTGGTCGGTGGTCAGGGCCTGGCCGCGCCACCACCAGCGCAGGCGGTAGGCCACGCCCGGTGTTACGGGCATGATCTGGTAGAGGTGATGGAACGCGACGTTTTCCTGCCCGTAGAAGGTAAGGCGGGCGGCCGTGCCGCGGCCGCGCCCCTGGCTGAAGACCTGCTGCAGCTGCCAATGCCCTGCGGGATCGCGCCCCCAGCGCCAGTCAAAACCCGTATTGCTCACCGCCTGCTCGAATCCGCCGTTGGTCATGGGGCCGGATCCGTTGGCGCCATACCAGATGGCGCCGGCCTCGCGGACTTCTTTCCTAGATATCAAAAAACTCACGAATTTCAAGCGGATACTCTCATCCGGAAGACTGTCGGCGGTCAGGGCCTGCCAAACCGCCCAGGCGTCGTCCAAGCGGCCCCAGCGCATGAGCCATTCCAGGTAGGCCGGACGGGCCGCCGGCGCCAGGGCGGCCAGGGTGGCGTGCACGTCTCCGGAAAAGTGGGTGTCCACCAGGTTGAAGGTGTCGGACCGCTTCCAGCCCCGCACGGCCAGGCGATTGATGCAACCGCGGAAGACGTCTTCCATCCCCAGGTCGTGGGCCAGAAGCGCCGTAGGCCACTGCCAGAACAAAACGTCTCCGGTGCGCCGCGCCACGAAGGCCACCACGGCCCGGGCCTTGTCGCTTTGTCCTGTGGCGGCTTCGGCCTCGGCCAGCTTGAGCCAGGCCCCCATGCGGGCCGGATCCCGGGTCACCGCCTCACGGTAGTAATTCGCCGCCCCCTCGGGGTCCAGGCCGAACCAGGCCTGCTGCCCGAAGGCTACCATGGCCTCCGGGTAGTGCCGCAGGGCCCGGGCCTCTTCGGCGCTGAAGGTATAGTCCCGGAAATACAAATGCCGCTGCTGCCAGACGAAGGGCAGCAGCCAGGCGGAGAATGCGGCCAGAAGTAAAGTGGCGATGGTTGCGAATGTGCAGCGGCGAGAAGACATGTAGTTTTAAGGTTTTAGGGATTTAGGGGGTGAAAGAAAGGGTCCGAGGGGCCGAGGGTTCCAGGGGTCGAGTGAAAATCACAACAAACAGCAACCTCGGAACCACAGACCTGCAGGACAGTTGTTCATTCGGATCCTTGAACCTTCGCCCTCTCAGGATTGATTTTTCGCTTTTCACTTGGACCCTTGGCCCCTGGAATCCCTGGATCCTATTTATTCCCCTTCATCTTCGCTTCCACCCCAGCATCTCCCAAAACCCTCCGCGACGGTTGGTGCGCCGCGGCAGTTCGGCCAGATCCATCTCCTTCATGGGACTGCCGTTGAGCACCTTGGACGGGTTTTCCACGGTGAGCAGCGCCAGGTTTTTGCGGCCCACCAGTCCGGCCAGTTCTTCCGCCCCCCGGCGGACGATGCGCGCGCTGCGATCCCGGGTGTCGTGGCTGTCGGTGGCCAGGCAGTGAACGGCGCCGGTGAGGAGCAGATGCCGGGCGGCTTTCCAGGCCGTTTTGCCGTGGAAACCGATCAGGCTGGTCCAGTTGACCTGCAAGTGGGCGCCCGTCTCCAGCAGCCGCTCCACCAGGGCCGGCTGGGCGGCCAATTGCTCGCAGCGCTCCGGATGGGCGATCAGGAGTTTGAAGCCCCGGCCGGTCACCTCGAAGAGGATCTGCTCCCAGTGCAGGGGCAGACGCTGGAAGGGCGGTTCGATCAGCACGTAGGGCCCGCCCGCCAGGGGGATCACCTCGCCCTTGTCCAGCATGGCGGGCACTTCCGGTGCCAGGGTGATCTCCATGCCCGGCAGCACGGTCAGATCCAGGTGGTCCTCTTTCATGATGGCGTTGAGGTTTTCCACGTGCAGGGCGATGGACTGGGCGAACTTGACGCCCCGGTCTTCCGGCACCGCATGGGGGGTGGCGATCACCCGGGAGTAGCCGGCCCGGACATAGTGGCGCGCCATTTCCAGGCTGTGCCCGATATCGCGGGCCCCGTCGTCGATCCCGGGCAGAATGTGGGAGTGGATGTCGAACATAGGAGAAGGAGGGTCCAAGGGTCCACGGGGTCGAGGGGCCGAGGGAGAAAAGAAAGGAACCAGGGGGCTTCGATACCTTTCTTTATTTGTGAGGTCAGTCCATACTTTTTATCATTCGGGAATTTTGAGGTCAAACCATAGAGCTTCAGGCAGAGGCCGTATGATTTTTGCCATACATGGAGTTCTTTGTAGTCTTTTAGCATTTCACTTGAATCCTCGACCCCTTGGATCCTCGGCCCCTGCCGTTGGCATTTCACTTGAATCCTTGGACCCCTGGACCCTTGGCCCCTCTTTTTTCCGGTTTTCCTGCCGCCGTAGAGCTGTCGACAATCGCCATCAGCATGACGAAATAGACCGCATTGGCGGGCATCTGCAGGCTGAAATCGAAGAAGCTGTGGAAGATCAGGGCCGCCAAACCGCTTAAAGCGCCCACGGCCGGGAAGAAACGTTCGGGGTCGGCGGCGGGGTCCATGCGGCGGATCCGCCCTACGCGGGTGGTCATGAACCAGGCCAGGCCCCCCAGCAGGGCAATGGCCCCGATCCAGCCGGTGTCCACCACGAGCTGCAAGATGTCGTTGTGCAGGTAGTAGGGCGTGGTGCCCCCCGGCAGCGAGGTGGTGTGGTAGAGAGGGAAGAGGGGCTTGAAGGCGGCCAGGCCGATGCCGAAGGGATGCTGGGCGATCATGGCCAGGCTGTCCCGCCAGAAATCCAGGCGCGAGGCCTCGGGGGTCAGGGCCAGGAAGCGCGCCAGCACGGGATCGAAGCCGATCCGTCCGCCATAGAAGATCACCAGGCCGGCCATCGTGCCCACCACCAGCCAGGCGGCCGCCGGCATGCGCCGGCCGCCCGTGCTTAACAGGGCCAAAAAGACGGCCATCCCCAGGAAAAGCCCCGTGATGCCGGCCCGGGATTGGGAAAAGAACAGGGCCAGGGTCATCAGCACCAGCCCCAGCATGAAGAGGGCGTGCTGGTGGGGCCGGTCCGATTGCAGGAGCTTTTTCAGGTTGATCTTGCCGTGCCAGTCGATGCGGGCCAGCAGAAACCCCAAAAAGAGCGGGATCATCATTTCCAGGTAGCCGGCAAAATGGTTGCGGTTGATCCAGGTCCCGCGGGCCATGCCGAGATAGGCTCTGACGTGCGTGGCCCACAGCACGTGCGTATTGGGCAGCAGAGCCTGCAAAAGACCGTAGAGCGCCTCCAGCACCGCCAGGAAGAAGAGCAGCCAGAGGGTCAGCCGCAAGCGCCGCCGGTTGCGGAAATGGACCTCGAGTACCAGGAAGAACAGGGCCAGGCCCAGCAGAAAGCCCCACCAGGCCAGACCCTTCAGCGGGTAGTAGCCCAGGCTGTGCCAGACCGGCGGGGTCCCGGTGAGGGCTCGGGCCTCCTCCAGCAGGGCGAAACGCGTCGGGCTGGCAAGCGCCAGCAGCCCGTCGGGCAGGGGCACGCACAGGAGCAGGGCCACCAGGAAAAAAGGCCCCAGCGAGAAATAAAAGGCCCGGCCCGGCCGCGGCAATTCGTCGGCGGGCACCCTCCACAGCATCAGCACGAAGGCCAGATACATCAGGACCGTATAGACCCCCCACACGAACGGCTGCACGGCCGCGAATAGGATGGGGATCGTGCATAGGATGAAGAGCACGAGTGAATTGAGAGCGGTGGGCATATAAATAAAAATGGGGCGCTTGGAGGGTTCGGTTTTATGGTTTGAGGATTTTAAGGATATAGGGTGTTAAGGCTCAACGAAAAGGGACCGAGGATTCAAGGGGTCAAGGGTTCAAGGGTTTAGTTTCTAAAGATTTTATGAGCGCTTTTAACAGGCGCTCTATTTCGGCGATATCAGGAAAGGATTGTATCCACTTCACGTTTTTCGATGAATTCCAGGGATCTCCCTTCCTGCCAAAAGAATCCGGGTTTCCAGTTCACAAACCGAACTATACGCGATGTATAGCATTCGAACATAGTCAGCGGCAGTTTTTCGACCGTAGCCCTCCGCAATATTCGATGGAATAGAAACCGTCGATCGCTTTATCTGTAAAGTAAGGCCGTATTGTTTTTTTAGATGGCTATTATGGCGCAATGCTATAGAGCTTCAGACAGAGCTTGTAGGACTTTTGCCATACCAGCAACTCTTTATAATGCTTTAGCATTTCACTTGACCCTTGGCCCCTCGGATTCTGCTGTTAGCCCTTCACTTGAACCCTCGACCCCTTGGATCCTCGGCCCCTGCCGTTGGCATCTCACACGAGCCCTCGAAGGGCATCAACGGTGCCTAAACAAAAGGTGAATACAAAAGGAACCAAACAATCTTCACCCCTTCCGAAACGACCCATTTCACATCCGTCCAGTGGGCGAACCAGGGCCATTGGGGCGGGTCGTAGGTGGTGGGCAGGTAGGCGATGTCGTATATGCCCGTTTCGAACACGCGGTCGGCCATGAGTTTGATGCGGCGCATGTGATAGGGGGAGCTCACGAAGACCGCGCGCCGGGCCCCGATATGATCCATCAAGGACCGGGCTTGCATAACCTCCACGTGGGTGCGCTCCACGAAGCTCTTATTGAAGTCCATCCGCAGGGCGCGGGCCAGGCGGGCGGTTTTCTCCGGGGTGACGAGGGCTTTCGATACCCGGGTTTCGAGAATCTCTCCTTTCCAGGGGATGATGACGAACTTGACCCAGCCCTTGGCCACCAGCTCGTCCACCTGCTGCCGGCGGGCCGCCTCGCCCGGGCCCAAAAAGAGAACGGCCGCGTCGGCCTTTTTCAGCGGTGTGGCGTAGAGCAGGTAGTCGGGCAGCAGGGACGCCAAGCACCACGCTGCCAGCAGGCCCGCCAGGGCGGCGCCGACGGTGTAGACGATCATACGCAGTCGCCGTGTTTTCATAAGGCCGCCTCCCGCGGTTGGTACCGGCGGAGCGGCGGCGGCCTTTTTGCCCGGGTTGTCCAAAGCCTTGGACGGCACAGAAGCCGCCGCAGGGTCTTCCGGGGCGGGGGTTTCCGGTGCGTCTTGCGCGTTCTCGGGAAGACTTTTTCCCGCTGCCGAAGGGTCTTGTTTCATGACATCCCGAAATGAAATAAAAGTTTTAAGTGGTTAAGAAAATGCAACAACGTGGTTAAGTTTTAAGTGCTTCAGGGGTTAAGGCAATCGCAGCTGGTGAGCTCGTGAGCTAGTAAGGACGTAAGTTTTAAGGGTTTCTAAGTTAAGCACTTAAACCTTGATAAGCACGTAAAAAGTCTCCATGCCGTCACTCCCGCGCAGGCGGGAGTCCAGAACCGATTGAAATGACTGGATCCCCGCCTGCGCGGGGATGACAACACAACGCTTCCAGCGACTTTTTACGGGTTCATCAACCTTAATCACTTCCTTTCCAAATCCCCAAATCGCCAAAACTTTAGAGCGTCTTTTTATCAACGGATAACAAAAAAGTCTCCAGATGGGTATGGGCGATGCCGCGGTAGGTGCCGCCGGCGACTTCGTCCATGGAAACGACCTGCTTGGGGAAGTTGTCGGGGATGGCCAGCAGGTTGCCGAATTCCCTTTCGCGGGTCTTGTCGTCGGCGACCATGTAGGCCACCTGGAGGTAGAGGCGCTCGCCGCCTTTGTCGCACACAAAGTCCACCTCCTTCTTGCCGATCTGCCCCACGGTCACGTCGTAGCCAGCGGCCAGGAGATGCATGTAGACGACGTTTTCCAGAACCTTGTGGATATCCGTGAGGCGGAAGCCCGCCAGGGCGTGCCGGATGCCGAGATCCTCGAAATAGTATTTCTCGCCGATTTCGAAAATCTTTTTGCCGACGATGTCGCAACGCCGGACCCGCAGCACCAGCAGGGCGTTGGTCAGGTAGGTCAGGTAATCGATGACCAGGTTGTGGGAGACCTTGATGCTCTGGCTCTTGAGGTAGGTACTGATTTTGCGGGCCGTCACCAGGCTGCCCACATTGTCCGCCAGGAAGGCCGCCAGCCGTTGCAGGAAGGACACGTTGCGGATGTCGTAGCGGGCCACGATGTCCTTGAGCAGGATCGCATCGGTGATGTTGCGCAGATAGTCGAATACGACGACGTCCTCCAGGGGGAGGTGCCGCAGGTAGGGCAGCCCGCCGAACTTCAGGTAGCTGTTCAGGCTATCGCGGCCCCCCTCCCGGCCGTGGAAGGTCAGAAATTCCCCGTAGGTCAGCCCGTAGACTTTGATTTCGACGTACCGCCCCGACAGGTAGGTGGCCAGCTCGCCCGAGAGCAGCTGGGCATTGCTGCCGGTGACGTAAATGTCAATCCCGCCCTCGGCCTGCAGGCTCCGCAGGGCATTCTCGAACCCTTCGATATCCTGAAGCTCGTCGATGAACAGGGACAGGCGGCGCTCCGGCCGATGGTGCCGGGCCACATACGCCAGCAGGTCCTCGGCCCGGCGCAGATTGGCAAATTCGTGGAGTTCTTTATTGATGTAAATCTGCTGGCCGTCCGGATCCAGGTCGGCCAGGCGGTCCATGAGCTGGTAGAGCAAATAGCTTTTACCCACCCTCCGCTGCCCCACGATGACCTTGATGATGTCCTTGCGGGCATACGGCAGGATGCGGTCCAGATAGATCGGCCGTTCGATGTAGGCGGGTATTTTCAAAATAATGAAGTGGTTATGTGATTAAGTGGTTAATCCGCCTTCGTTGGAATTACGGCGGACACGGTGGTTAAAGATTATGGGTTTTGTGAATTTCGGCAGGTATAACTGACAAATAATGATTGCATATAATAATTGTTGGGTATGATCAATGGAAAATCAAGGTTTAATGGTTTTAATGGTTTTCAACTTAAGCACTTAAACCTTAAGCACTTCCTTTTCAAATCCCTTCGCCTAACCGTCGCCTATTTCGATGGGTTGACGACCTGCTGCCAGGTGAACACGGTTTCCACTTTGTCTCCGGCAAATACGACTTCCAGGCATTGGCTGGGGACGCTTTCCCCGAAGGCCGGGTGCCAGGTGGACGGCAGCAACCGGCCGGCACCGCCGTCGATGGCGATGTCCAGCCGTTGGCCGTCACCCGGTTTGGCGGACAAGCCCCCGGCGTCCTCCAGGATGTCGACATCCGGGTGAAAGTGAAAGCGGGCCCGGGCGGTCTTGAAATTGCCCTCCAGGCTATCGGTGACCTTCAGCTGCCCGGGGGTGAAGTGCCAGTACCGTCGGTGGACGGGTTTGCCGGCCAAACGTCGGTAGCCGTCGTGGGAGCAGCTCACCTTCATGGTCTGGCCGCTGCTCTCCACCCACAGACCGAAGGGGGTGGCCCGGCGGCCTACCTGGTTCGCGCCCCATACCTGGGAAGAATCCCTATCGTTGACCGTCACGGTGTTATGGGCCGGCGTGCCGCGCTGGCGGAGGCGCTCCGGGGTGCCGGCGTATTCCGAGGTGCCGCTGTTCACGAGCACGCGCCGGCCGAAAAGAGAGAGCTCGAAGCTCAGGGTGTCGGCATGCGCGTGGCCGGGCAGATAGTCCGGGCCGACCGGGGCCACGTCCAGCAGGGCCACGGCGTCCGGGTTGGCCATGCGGATATAGCCCGAATCGCCCAGGTGGGTCAGACCCGCCGGGTTGACCTCGCTGGCCGCCAGCTCCAGGCGCCCGGCGTAGCGCTCCAGCTCCGAACGGCGCGGGGCGATGTCCAGGGCCGCGTCGTTGAAAAAGGCGATGTCGCCGTCCGGGTGGCTCAACAGGGACAGCCAGCGGCGCATCCCGGCCGCGATCGCCGGCCAGGTGCCCACGAAGGGGCGATGCGCCTCGGGCAGGGCATTGGCATAGGTCCGGACCAGGTTGATCAGGTCCAGGAGGTCTTCCAGGGCCAGGGCGTGGCAGGCGGGGCTGCGCTCGCTATGGCCGCCGTCGGGCAGGATCTGTTCGGGGATTTCCCGGGCCAGGACGGCCAGTCCCTGGTCGAGCCAGCGGCGCGGCTCCTCGCCCTCGAAAAAGAGCCCGGCGAAAACCAGGGCTTTGGCTTCGGCAAACAGGCGGATACCCCCCAGGTGCCGCTCGAGGCGCTTGCCAAGCCAGCGGGCCTGCACCGCCAGGCTGTGCCGCCATTTGGCGTGCAGGCCGTTGCCGGACAGGCCCCATTTGATCCAGTTGACGATCCGCAGCGCGGTGGGATAGGGCTCCCAGCCCTTTCCCCGGCCGGGCGGGTTTTCTTCGACCCAGCGGTGGATCAGGTCGCGGTGCCACTCGGTCCGGTCTTCGGCACCGGCGGCGTTGAGGTTGTCGAAATAGTGCAGGTTGTAGAGCCAGAGCTTGTCGCAGGTGGGATCGTTCCAGCAGCCCGGGGAGGCGATGCTTTTTTCCTGGCCCAGAAACCGGCAGCTGTCGGGCGCCGTCATGCAATCCGGCTTGGCCGCCGCTTCGGTCCACTTTACGGAGGTCGGCCAGAGCAAAGGCGCCGGCGCCGGATCCGGTCGGGGCCGGTAGAGCCGGTACCACACCCACCAGAGAGCCTGCTCGGGTTTGATGTGTTTGAGCGTGTGGTAGTAGCGCCCGATGTCGTTGATTGCGGAAAATTCCATGGCTGTCGCCGGCAAGAGGGGAAAAATGTTGAAGTATTAGCTTGTTATAATAGAAAGTGGTTAAGGGTGTGTTGAGTGGTGAGCTGTTAAGCTGATGAGCTGCAACCTAACAAAAGGGGCCAAGGGGCCAAGGATTCGAGGGGTCGAGTGAAAAGATAGCCGCTCGGAAACAATCCGAGTCGGGAACGAATAACGGATAACCAATAACCAATGTCCTGTCTTTAACCACTAAAAACTTAACCACTTTTTTAATCAAACCCCACCTTTTCCAGCAGGGCCCGGTTGTTCAGGGGGCCCACGCGGAACTTGAGCTGCAGGGCCTTTTCGAAGTCGGCCGCGGAAAACGCGGGGTTGGCCTTCCGTATCCGGCGGGCGGCCGCCACGGCTTCGGCCTCGCGGCCCAGCTTATTGTTGAAATAGGTCAGGCCCACCAGGGCGGCCACGTTGTCCGGGTTGAGGGTCAGCTTGTCCGCCAGGCTCCGGATGGCGGCCTCGTACCGGTCCACCGCGCTGGGGGTGTCCTCCTCAATCAGCGGGCGCGCGTCGTCCGCCTCCCCGGTGGACTCGGTGAGCAGGAGGTCCTTGCCCAATATCAGGCCGTCGGCCTCGACGGCGTCCACCCCCGCGGCCGTGATGGCGTAGCCCCCCGTGTCGGTGCGGGCGATCCACTGCTTCTCCTTGAGATACCAGACGTGGAATTCCACCATCTTTTCGGGCAGGCCGATCAGCTTTTCCATCTGCCAGCTGCCCATCCCCGGCTCCGCGGGGTTGTCCCGCCGCTGGATGTAGAGGATGGAGAGGATCGTCTGGCGCACCCGGTCGTCCTGGCCGTGGCCGCCCCCCGCGGGCGCCGCCTCGGCCATGGTGCGCCACTCCTGCTGTTTGGCTTCCTCGTAGTGGACGTCGTAGGCCGCGCGCTGCTCCGGGTCTGCGAGCACCTTGTAGGCCTTGGTGAGAATGTCGAACTTCTCGCCGCTGCCCGTCGCGGTGTTGTCCGGGTGGTATTTCTTGGCCAGCGGGCGGTAGATGCGCTCGATAGTGTCCGCGTCCGCATTGGGGCTGACCTGCAAATATTCGTAGTAGTCTTCGGTCGGCGGTGGGGTCATGAGACCTCCCGGGCGGCGGTCGCCGCCGGCTGGTAAGCGTTAACGGAAGTTGTTGAGCCGGTAAGTGATTAGGTGGCCAAGTTTTAAGTGGTTAGGTAAAAAGGGTCCGAGGATCCAAGGGGCCAAGGGGTCAAGGGTTAAAAGACAGCTGATAAGCTGGTGAGCTGGTAAGCTAAAAAAGGCAGCTAATGAGCTGTCAAGTTGTTAAGAAAACCGATTGAACGGTAAATAATATGATTATTTTAAGGTTTTTAACGGCTTAACAGTTCATTGGCTCACCAGCTCGATAGCTCACCAGCTAATTGGCTGGCGGCGGCGCCTCGATCCCGATTTCGATAGCGATTTTCACTTAACCACTTAATCACTTAAAACTTAAAACTGATGTTTAGCCACAGATGAACACGGATTCTCACAGATCGACGCAGGAGGAAAATTCGTTATGGGTCAGCAAAACAGGCCTGCTCCGCTTTCATCGAAATCGAAATCGAAATCGCTATCGCAATCGATGTTTTTAAACTGCAGCTGGTAAGCTAAAAAGACAGCTGGTGAGCTAAAAAGACAGCTGGTGAGCTAAAAAGACAGCTGGTGAGCTGGTGAGCTGATAAGCTAAAAAAAGGCGGCTAATGAGCTGTTGATGGAATCGTAAAGAGTTGTATAGCCGTCACTCCCGCGAAGGCGGGAGTCTATAAACCATTAAAATGACTGGATCCCCGCCTGCGCGGGGATGACAAATATGCTCTTTTTAGGACTTTTTACGAGGCCATCAGCTGTTAAGCTGTTGAGAAAACCGGATGAACGGTAAATATACAATTATTTTAGGTTGTTAAAGGCTCAACAGCTCACTAGCTCACCAGCTTATCAGCTGCTTTTTCGGGCTCACTCAGCTGGCGGCTGTCGTTATTCCAACAACCATTTCCAGACGGGCACCACGTGGATGCCGTCCCCCTGGTCGGTCTCGTCGTCCCAGGTGACGATGGTGCCTTCGGCGATGCTGAATTGGGCCATGGCGCTTTTAAGGCCTTTCACCTCGCGCGCGAAGGTCTTCGCGTCCGTCAGATCCCAGCAGGCCTGGATCAGCTTGATCGTGCCGTCCGTTTTGTGGCGGGCGAAAAAGTCCGTCTCGCCGCCGTCCTTCGTCGTGACATAGTCCACGTCGTAGCCGCTGCGGCGCAGGTGCATGAAGACCATGTTCTCCAGCAGGGGGCCGTTGTCCGCTGAATTGCGCAGGGTCATGGCGTCCAGGAGGCCGGTGTCGATGGTGTACATCTTGGGCGGGTTGAGCAGGCGCGCTTTTTCGGAGCGGGTGTGCAGGGGGACCCTGGAAAAGACAAAGGCATCCACCAGGTGGTCCAGGTAGTCGTAGAGATTGTTCTTGGTGCATTTGACGCCCATGCTCCGCAAGGTGTTGTAGAACTTGTTCACGCTGAACTTGCCCCCGGGTGCGGCCATGACCGAACGCACCAGGTGTTTGAGGGCCGGTACGTTGCTCACTTTGTGGCGCTCGATCACATCTTTGAGCAGCACGGCATCCACATAGCCCTGGAGCACCTCCCGGGCGTAAGCTGCGGTCCAGCGGCTGGACCTCGGGGAAGCCCCCCACGGCCAGATACCGTTGGACGGCATGCCGCAGGACGGCTGCGGTGCGGGCCCCGAAGGTCTTGGGCGGGGCGGCCAGCAGGCGGTTGAAGACAAGGAACTCCCGGAAACTCAAAGGGAACATTTCGATGGTCAGCGCCCGGCCCCGCAGACTGGTGGCGATTTCGGTGCTCAGCAGCTTGGATGACGAACCCGTCAGGCAAACCTTGACGTTCTCGGTGTCCAGAACGCGCCGGATGAATGCTTCCCACTGGTCGATGCGCTGGATCTCGTCGAAGAAAAAATAGCCCCCGGTGTCCCGGTGGTGCGGGTATTTGGCATAGTAGACGTCCAGCACCTGCTGGAAATGGGCCACCTCGAAGCCGAGCAGGCGGTCGTCCTCGAAATTCAGATACAGGATTTGGGGCCGGGGGATGCCGGCGTCCAGCAGCTCCTTGATTTTCTGAAAGCAGAACCAGGTCTTGCCGGTGCGCCGCATGCCGATCACCACGTCGGCCTTGCCCTCGATCTGCGGGAAGGCGGCCTGCCGCGGCACCGGCTGCGGCAGCGTCCGCTCCTGGAAATCGTCGATGAGTTGGGCAATGATCTGTTTCATGAGGGATTATTATCTCTAAAAAAGAGATAAATCAAATTATATTTAGCGGTTCTCTGGAAAGCTCAAGTTACGAAATGTTCAGAGAGCGGGTCTATATCCCACTTGATATCTTCGCAAACGATCTTAGTAGAACGAACAACCTGCTGAACGATTCGCATAAAGATTTTACCAATGCTCTTTGATTTTCGGCGGTTGAAACGGAACACATATTCATCCAGATAGTTTTGAAGATATTTGGGTTCGAATCGTCCTTGAAACGTTCCACGGATGAGTCGTTTTACCAGCGAGGTTATCATATGAGCACCATAGAGATTCTCATGGTTGATGCATCGACTTTGGTTTGTTTTCTCATGACCGTAACCATTTTCGGTAATGAAATTGTAGCTGTCCAAAGCATCGGTAGCGATCGTGCAGCCGGGTTCAATATGATGAAGAATGAAGGTTTCAAGGGAATATGCGGAACAGTCCAGGGTGACGTGCAGACGAATGCGACCCATTCGTTTTTTAACGTTTCAGCTTTCTACAGCGATGGCAACGATCGTTTTGCCATGGGCACCGCGTCCTCTGGGCCCCGATTTCTGGCCGCCGATGAAAAATTCATCAACCTCGACGCGTCCGGAGAGTTTTTCCCGATCGTGGCGAATGGTGCAGCGTCTGAGCTTTTGCAGCCAACTCCAGGCTGTCTCGTAGCTGCCGAAGCCCAGGAGTTGTTGAAGATTGACAGCATTGACACCGGTTTTGCGGGTGGTGAACCACCACATGGCTTTAAACCAGTAGGTGATCGGCTTTTTGGAGCTGTCCATGATGGTACCGGCGGTTAACGAATGCTGGTGCTGACATCGAGTGCAGATATACAGATTCCTTGCACTCAGCCAGTACTGGGTACCACCGCATTTTTTACAGACGAAGCCATCGGGCCACTTTTGCTTGAACAAATAATCGTAACAGGCTTTGGGGTCTGAAAAGCGTGCATCAAACTCGATTTCGTTTTTAGGGAAATCTTCTGTGATCGTGAAATCTGCCATGAGAGGCCTCCTTATTTTGAAATTTGAGGTCGTTATAACATCGCCATGTGACAGATCCGGTCACAACTGAACTTGAGTAGAGACGCTTTATATTTAGATTGAAAATAGAGAGAATGATGGTTAGGTGGTTAGGTAAAAGTGTCCGAGGATCCAAGGGGCCAAGGGGTCAAGGGTTAAAAGACAGCTGATAAGCTGGTAAGCTGATAAGCTAAAAAAAGGCAGCTAATGAGCTGTTAAGCTGTTAGAGAAAACCGGATGAACGGTAAATATACGCATTATTTAAGGTTTTAACGGCTCAACAGCTCACTAGCTCACCAGCTGCTTTACCCAGCTCACCAGCTGTCGGCTGCGCCGCCGCGATCCCGATCCCGAGACCCGATTTCGATTTGGATTAACCCCCGAACCCCTAAATCTCTAATACCCTAAAAACCCTAAAGCCGAATTCCAGCCACAGAAGAACACGGATTTTCACAGATGATCAATAAAGAAATTTCGTTATGGGTTGCCTGTTATCAGGAACAGCGGGTAAGTTTGATCCTGATTTCGATGATCCCAAAGATAGGATCATTGGTGCATCATGGGGTTTAGCTTTCATCGAGATCGAAATCGCTATCGGTATCGCAATCGATGGTTTTATCTTTCCTGTCAGCTAACAGCGCACCAGCTGGTGGCTACGCCGCCCCGATCCCGATTTCGATAGCGATTTCGATTACTCCCTCGACGATCCGCTCGTTTGGGATTCTATTTTTCATACGAGCGATGCCAGGAAGCGGCCTGCCGACTGGAACCGTATGCCGTCCCTGTCCATGTCATCGACACCGTCTTCGAGGCAGAGTTGCGTCGCCAAAACCTCTGGGAATCGCTCTTTGAGGTAGCGCAAGGCCCGGTTGGAAGTTTTGCGGGGGGATGTCTTGCATTCGATGAAATGGATCGGCCGCTGATCTTCCATCAAAACGAAATCGACTTCCCGTCGGTCGACATCCCTGAAATAACGCAGTTCCATGTCGCGCCCCTCGTTGTCCTCGACATAATGACACCATTTCTGGAGGTGGCAGGCGGTCAGGTTCTCGAAACGTGCGGCGGGGTTCCGGACGACGGTCCAGTCAATGTGGTAGTGTTTGGCTTCCTTTTTGACAGCCCGGATCTTCGGGGCGCCGAAAGGGTAGATCCTGAAGATCATGTAGAGGTTTTCCAGAATCGACACCCATCGATCGACGGATTGATGCGACACTTGCAGGTCCTCGCGAAGCGCGTTGATCGACAGCGGTGAGCCGACAAGGTCGGGCAGCCGCAATGCCAGCATTTCGATCAGGGAGATGTCTTTGACGCGTTCGAGATCCTGGAGGTCCTCGCGTATCAACCGGGTGCGGTATTCCCGGCGCCAACGCCTCGCTTCGGTCTCCGACCCCATGAGAAAAGGTTCCGGAAAACCGCTGTAATGCATCAGGGCTTCCAGGTCCGAAAGGGCGTGCGAACCGAGTTCGGCCATCGAAAGGGGATGGGAAGCGGTGGAAATGATAGCGTCCTTGCAGGGAGTCGCCGCCGTGTCGGTAGTGGTCCAGCTTGGCGCTGCCGGTAACTAGGATCGCGAGCTCGTCCGCTCGTTTATCGAACAGTCCTTTGACCGTTTGCCGCCACCGGGAAAACTTGTGAATTTCATCCAGCACCAGCAGGCCGGGGCCGGCTGGAAACCGCTCCCGCATGATTTTTTCACGGTCGGCGGCGTCATCCCAATTCATGTAGCGACCGCTGCCGGCGAAGCCATCCTTCTCGAGCAGGCCTCTGGCAAACGTCGTTTTCCCCACTTGCCTGGGCCCGGCCAGGAAAACCATTTTGCGCGCCAGGTCCCTGGTGATGCCGGCTTCGATATAGCGCACCGTGATATCAGGCATATTTACCCGTAGTTAAAAATAATCGCGAGTAATTTAAAGTATATGGAATAATACAAGCGATTCGAAGCTCCGTCAAGGTCGCAATTACGGAATTTTCAGCCACCGATGAACACGGATTTTCACAAAGGTTTTAGGGTGTTAAGGGTTTAAGGTTTTATGGCGAACCCTTAAATCTGATGGCGTCGTAAAAAGTCGCATAGCCGTCACTCCCGCGAAGGCGGGAGTCTATAAACCATTGAAATGACTGGATCCCCGCCTGCGCGGGGATGACAAATATGCTCTTTTTAGGACTTTTTACGAGGCCATAAAATCTCTAAAACCCTAAATCTCTAAAACCTTTAGCCCCTTAACTACTTAAACTTAACACTTTTTCTCCTGCCCATGACCGATAACCAATCCCCAACCCGCGAAGCGGGCCCCGCGCCTCCGGAGTCTTTTGAATCTGCGAATAAGGTCCCGACCCCATTACCCCGGTTTTGCGAAAAGATCTAAAGTTAACCGTCATCCCGGCCGATAAGAATAAAAACAGCTAGTGAGCTGGTAAGCTGCTGAGCTGTTCAACCCCCTAAAGCCCTGCCCGGCGAAATTGAAACGCAGGCGGGTTAAAACCGAAAGTGTTTCGCCCTATGAACAACGGACGAGTCTTGCTGATCCATCGCCATGCCGGAACCCGGGCCGCCCTCAAAAAAGGTCTGGAGCAGCGCGGCTGCGAGGTGATCATGGGCTTCAGCGCAAAGACCGCCGAGAACATCCTCAAGCTGGAAGATATCCGGGCCGCCTTCGTGGATCTGCGTACTCCCGAATGCGCCGCCTTGGAGCTGGTGCACCGCCTGCAACACATCCGCCCCGACCTGGCCGTCTTCGGCCTGGCCGACACCCCCTCCAAATTCGAGATCGATGCTTGTCGCCGCGCCGGACTGCAAGGTTACTTCACGGCTCCCTTCAACACCACCGCGATGGCGAATGCGGTCGAAAAAATTGAGATGACGCCATCGATAGATCATCGTGTCGCAGTTAGCTAGTAAGCTGATGAGCTGGTAAGCTAGTGAGCTGGTAAGCTGATGAGCCATTAAGCCTATTAGCTGTTAGAATCGATACCTTCAGTAGCAAACCCCAAATGACTATCGCTGAATAAATTTTAGGAAGCTGAATTTCACTTAACAGCCACAGGTACCTGCTTATCAGCTCACCAACTACTATCTGAAGTCCTCAGCATACCAGCCACCGGCTTACCAGCTCACCAGCTATTTAGCTGATTCACCTCATTGCCTTAATCATGGCGTTGAGCATTTTGGTGATCTCTTCAGCTTCCGTCTGAAAGCTGTCGACCTGTTCCGATGATAGCCAATTGAGATTTCGCAGAACGATTAGAAGCGTTATGACTTCAAAAAGTGACCCCCGGGCTATGAAAAGGTATTGAATAAATTCTTTGGTGGTCTGTCGCCCTTTGCCCTCGGCGATGTTCATGGCCACGCTGGTACATGCTGCCTCAAGCTGCTCGATCAACCGGTAGTGTTTCCGGGGTGTTTCCAAATCCTCCAGCGCACGGATAACATTGGTGGCAAAAGCTACAGCCTTTTGCCACACTTTGAGTTTTTTAAAACTGAAATGGTGCATGTAGGACGCGTTCATTTGCAATAAATATCCACCAGCTGCCGAAAAAAAATAGCTGTTAAGCTGATAAGCTATTAAGCTGTTGGGAAAGGCATTTGAACACCGCATAAAAAGGAAGACTTCTCCCCATTTTCTGCTGCTTACCACCAGCTCACCAGCCCTATCTGATATCCCCGCTTATCAGCTTAGCTTACCAGCTCACCAGCCCCTACCTGATTTCCGCCGCTTACCAGCTTACTAGCTACCAGCTCACCAGCCACCAGCTGAAGTCCCCCGCTACACCAGCTCACCAGCTGTTTTTTATCGTTCCTGCTCCGATCAACATCACCCACGCCGTCCTTACCATGATCTTGCAATCCAGCCACAACGACCAGTTGTCGATGTAGGCCAGGTCGAGCTTCATCCACTCTTCGAAGCTGATCTCGTTGCGTTTGGGCTGGACCTGCCAGAAGCAGGTGATGCCGGGTTTCATGGAGAGCCGCCGCCGCTGCCAGTACTGGTAGCATTCCACCTCCCGGGGCAGGGGCGGCCGGGGGCCGACGATGCTGAGCTCGCCCTTGAGCACGTTGATGAGCTGGGGCAGCTCGTCCAGGCCGGGCTTGCGCAGCAGCGGCCCGATCACGGGCAGCACCCGGGGGTCGCGCTTGATCTTGAACACCGGCCCGTCGCACTCGTTCTGCTCAACGTACTGCTTGAAGCGCTTGTCCGCGTCGGGCACCATGGTGCGGAACTTGTAGAGGGTGAACGCGCGGCCGTTCTGGCCCACCCGGGTCTGGGTGTAGAGCACGGGGCCGCCGGGTGAGACCAGCTTGATGCCGACGGCCGCCAAGATCCAGAGTGGGCAGGGTGAGGACGATGCCCAGCGATGGCCACGGTGTAGTCCAGGAGGGTCTTGAAGACCATCTCGCCCCGGTTCTCGGGGGTGCTGTCGATCCCCAGGGTGGGGACCCCCAGGAAGTTTTCGTATTTCAGGCTGCCGATCCGGGGGTTGATGCCCATGCGCCGGATGTTCCACTGGGGCAGGATGCGCACGGCGATGCCCATCTCGTCGGCCAGCTCCACGTACTTGATCACATCCGGGATCAGCTTGAGGTCCGTGGCGAATACCAGCTCGTCCACCGGCTCCTTGAAGAGGATCTGCTCCAGGTCGTCGTAGGTCCCGATCACCCGCACGCCCTCGGCGATCTTCATGCCGATGGAAGCCTTGCTGCTGTTGAGGCAACCGATGATCTTGTACCCGGCCCATTTCTCTTCAGTCACCGCGCCGATAACCGACTGCGCCGAGTGGCCGGTGCCGATGATCAGCATGTTGCGGAAGTTGTAGCCCTGGGAGCGGTACTTGCGCAGGATGCCGTGGGTGACGGCCTTGCCGGCGAAGAGCAGGGCCAGGTCGATGAAGAAGAACATGCCCAGCAGGATGCGGCTGATGCTCTCGATCTTGAAGACGTACAGGGCCATGAAGAGGGCCAGCATGCCGATGGTGACGGCCTTGACGCACTGCCAGAAAACGGTGCGTCAACGGTTTGGGCCGGAAGGAACCATAAACGCCCTGGTACCACAGGGAGAAGTACCAGATCACCATGATCAGCAGCAGGACGACGGAATAGTCGGGTTCAAGCAGCAGACCACGA
>CAVSSY010000014.1:0-37921 GCA_963730675.1 uncultured delta proteobacterium
TGTCCATCCACGGGAATAACTATTTGTAATGCATAAAAAAAGCGCATTTTGCCGTAGTCTTTTTCTTCTCCCTGTAGTATATTGGAAAGCGCCAACAAACCAATATAACTACAAAAAGAGAAAGGGGACCCCAAACAAAATGCGCGAAAAATGGCAAAAACAATTGCCGCTGATGCCCCGGATTAAAGATCACAACCAAGGCCAGGAGTTGGAAGCCATCAGCAAACTGATCGACGCCAATCCTACCATCTGCGACTATGTCCTGCAAGATCTCAGTCGCGGTAAAGTGCTCTCTCATCGCCAGGGCGCCAATGGTATGAGCGCCGATCAAGTCCTGCGGTGTGCTATTGCCCAAACCCTCTTCGGCTTCACCTATGAGGAACTGGCGTTTCACCTGGTCGACTCCCAGTCGATGAGCTGGTTCTGCCGCATCGGCATCGCTGAGGAAGGCTTCAAGAAATCTGCGCTCAACAAGAATATCAAAGCGATCCGTGATACCACCTGGCAGAAGATCAACGCCGAACTTTTGGGGCATGCCAAGTCGCACAAAATCGAAAAGGGCCGGGAGGTGCGCATTGACTGCACCTGTGTCGAGACCCATATCCACCACCCCACCGATGCAACGCTGCTCTGGGATGTCGTCCGCGTCTTGACACGGCTGGTTAGCCGTTGCCGGGAAGCCGGGATAAACATTGGCACCTTTCACAACCACACCCGGGTGGCCAAACGCCGGCTGCTGGCGGTGCTCAATGCCAAGGGCGCCCCTCGGCGAAAGGCCGCCTATGCCGATCTGCTCAAAACCACGGGCAAGGTGATCGGCTATGCCACACGGGCCGTGGAAGCCATTCCGAACGGCCGGGGCGCCGATGGGTCTTTGATCACGCTGTTGTTCGAGCTCCGCCATTATATTGCTTTGGCCAAAAAGGTGGTCGATCAAACCGAGCGCCGCGTGATGCGCGCTGAAAGCGTCGATGCTCAGGATAAAGTGGTCTCGATTTTTGAGCCCCATACCGACATTATCGTCAAGGATCGGCGCGAAACCCTGTTCGGCCACAAGATATGTCTGACCGGCGGGGCCTCGAACCTGATCCTGGACTGTTGGATCCTCGAAGGCAATCCGGCCGACAGCGATTTGACGCTGCCGATGCTGGACCGGCAAAAAGACATCTACGGGCGCTATCCTCTCAAAGCCAGCTTCGACGGTGGCTTCGCCTCCAAGGACAATCTCAAGAAGGCGAAATCACGCAGGATCAAGGATGTCTGCTTTGCCAAAAAGCGCGGCCTCAAGGAAACCGACATGTGCCGCAGTCAATATGTCTACCGCCGGCTGCGCCGATTTAGGGCCGGCATCGAATCCGGCATCTCGTGGCTGAAACGCTGTCTTGGCCTGACGCGATGCACCTGGAAGGGCTGGCAGGCCTTTAAATCCTATGTCTGGTCGTCCATCGTGGCGGCCAATCTGCTGACCCTGGCCAGAGCCAAGCCTGCAACCTGAGGGGCCCGGCAGGCGGGTCGGTTTGCAACCTGAAAGGATCGGTGCGTCTTGATGCGATAAATTTTGCCCGAATAGCTCTAATTTGAGTCTTCGCAGCGGAAAAAGTCTTCGCTGGGAATTTCTGCTGCCGTTTTCTTCTTTCTTGCGGTGGCCAAAAACGAGATTTATGGATCAACACTAGATAACCTGTTGGAATCTATAGCAATAAAAGGGCGCGGTGTCTAGTGTTAATATTTGATGTAAAAACAGATAGTTACGAATAGGGCGCGGTTCGGCTTCGCGGAATTTTATTTTCGCTTACCTGAGAAAATCACGAATACTGCGATGAATGCCGTTCAGTCAGAACTGCTGGACAACCAGCCGCTTCATGGCCGCCCAAGATGGAAAGGCAATTTCCACCGGTTCCTGCAGGAAAAAGTGGTACGGTTCGAACTTGCCCATGACGCACTGGAAGTGCTCAAGGTCACGGTAGCGGTCTTTGGGATAGCTCTCCTCCACGGTCAGCTTGCCACTGGGCCATAGGGTGAAGCTATGTTAGACCTCATCGGTTTCGAGAATGCCGGTGATGCAATCGCCGCAATCCTCATAGACCAAAATCTTCATATTTCCCCTGCTGACAGTCGGATCGGCCATTACAGCTCGTTCTCGTAGATGCTCTTGATTTCCTCGGGCTGCACGCACAGGCAAACTTTTAAATAGACAATAGTGCTTAGGGTGAGGTCAATATGCAATTCCCATAAGAAATACCACCACGACCATTATCTTCAATAAACAGAAGATTACCAAAAAATATTTGGATGTTATATTGTGAATTAAAAATGTAGTATTTCTTTATATTGACGTTTTCGTCATATTCAATTCGATCTACCTCATACCGATCACAAGTAACTTTGCCCTCACTTGTTGTATAAGAGCATCGACTTACAAAAGCTTTATCACCGTAATCTTCTATTTTTGCACTAAATTTAGATTTATCTATCTCTACTTCTGAATAAATTTTTTCAAAATCATATTTATCAGTAACTCTACAAAATAATTCTGCTGATAGCGCTTCCCTTGCTGCAAATAATAAAGTGATTGAAATTATTGTTATAAATATTGTTCTCTTAATAACATAATAAATCATTTTTGCATTTTTCCTTTTATCTACGAAATTATGCGGTCCAATTCCTGATATCATGCCTGACTCATTCAGATTTATAAATTTTCAAAATGAAAAGCCCCGCATCTCTGACTTAGAGGCAGGGCTTATTCACCAGGTTGATCACAATGACCCCACAGGTAGATATTTGATAATGGCATTCATTACCGATCAGATATAATTGCAAAGGTTACCCCACCCAGCTTACGCAAAAGCACTCTCTGATTCCATAATTGGAAGTACAACGCCCTTCTCGGCACCTATTCGGACGAACAAAAACGCTGTCAACCTTCTTCGCGCGCATGCCGCTTAGCCTACCGGTCAAATTGGAATGGCGCGAATAAACTTGGAGGTTTCGCCCAGGTCGCTTTTGATCTCCATCTCATTCGTGCTGAAGGCCACGATGGTGCTCGAAACACTGCTGTTCATTACGCGTTCATCCTCCGCGCTGACGATCTTGAGGTTTATGGTCTTGCCGCTGATGGCCCATGTTCCGTGAATCGTACCGGTGACACCCTGGGAAAGCGTGTTGCTGATGAATCCCAGGGGGCGCAACTGCGCCTCGAAGCTGCCGTCGGCGCGGAACGTGATCGACTCTTTGTCGTCGCCCACGGTGCCCACCCAATCGCCTACGATCTTCGCGGCGTAGTCCGCTTCCGGGACCGGCTTGGAAGCCTCGCAGGACGGGAATACAAAGGCCAGCGCCAGTAGCATGATCAACATAAAATGATGCATTTTCATTCGATTGCCCTTTTCCTGTTTGTGGTTCGTTAGGCGTTTGGTTTTTGTGTTTTCGACCGTGAATTCACGGATCGCAGCCAAGCCCGTGTGGTTCTCGAACAAATCCGGTTTATTGGGCCAGTTCGGCCTCCCAGGGTCGCCGGATCTCCGCGAATAAATGATTTAACATTTTTCGGTACAGTTTAAATAAATAAGCGGCTTACCTCAAGGGGCAGGCCCCTTTTTTTGGGCGGTTATCATCCAGGAAGGGTTTGGCAGTAAATCTTGCCAAAGGGGTCGACAAGTTTTGCGGCTGGTCGTCGGTAATTTAACGTTTAGGGTAGAATGCTTAGGGGATCCGGAGGGGATTCCGCGCGACGAATAAAGCAGTAAGACACTGGAATTCCAATCCCGGCAGCAAGCTGCCGGGAATTTAGGAATTCCGGCTCCGACCTCCGGCCTCTGCCGGGTGCTTTGCACGGATCAGCGGAATTCTGATCGCGTCGCGGCAAGCAGCGAGGGCAAAATTCGAGGTCAGATTTTATCGTTACATGCTACGACGGCAAAATGTTCTTCTCATTCCCCGGAAGTGAGTGATCGGAGCAACAATGCGGCCCGGTGGGGATTGAAAATGCCACACATGCAAGGTTTGAAAAGAGTTTCGGCCGCTTTTTCAGGCGTTGTTTTACCGGCCTTGATCCGATCGACGGCTTTATTGATGAGGTTGACGGAAACCATTCCATGGCCGCACATGGTATGAATTTCAACGATCTCGGTTTGGGGCAGTTTATCCGTTTTGCCCCAGCGCCCCAGCGACTGGTTAATCGTGTGCGGCTTTAGTTCGGCACATTTGCAGATCGTGTCGACCTCACTGAAAAGTCCGGAAACCACGATCGACATTCCGAGGTCTTCCTTTTTCAGCTGCTTCAACGCCGATACAACCGCCTCCCTGTCCTTGAAAACGGCGTGGATAACGGCACGGTCTTCGACATTTTCCAGAATCTTATCCACACCGCCCTGGTAGTACTCATTGCCGCTGCGACAATCTCCTATTTTTATAGCACCCGCTTCTAAAGCGATTTCAAAAAAGCGTCTCAGTTTCGGCGCGGATCCGACATGATTGATATCCTTGGACGGCATCGCCAGCATTACAAAGTCTTGTTTCAGTATACTTTCATCCGTGCCCAATCGATGCAGTGTATGGGTCATCTCTATCTCTCCTCCACGAATAGCGGTCGTCCCAGACCGACATTGGTTTTTCCATTCGGTGCGACCCAAAGGTCGCAGCTCCTCAATATAGCGCCGCGTGGGATTGGATCCGTCCGGATCTAGCCGGCAGGCAAGATCGAGACTGAAGACCGAATCGATCTCCGTTTCCACTTTTTTCAAGATTGAAAACAATTCGGGCAACTGTTCCAGTTTCACGGCAAACTCGAGAATGGCGGAGAGCACCTTCTCATTGAGCAGATCATCCCTGAACTTCCCGCGTCGGGAATCGGTCATCATGCTGGTCACCGGATTGCACGACTCAAAATCGACATTCAGGGCGGAGACCGCCATGGCGATCTTTTCCACGTCAACCATGCGTGTGCCTGTTATGGGCCGCCCCACTTCGATCGCCACGCCGGCTATTCCGGGTTTGAACCGGCCAGTGACTTCGTTGGTCTTCATCTCTTCGGTTCCCCGGCCGGAAATCTGAGACTCCTCGGCAATGGTCAACACGTCGCTCATCAGGCTGCGGATGGTTCGTGGATATACCAGCGGTTGCTGGTAGATGGCGTCGGTCGGACATTTGGCGGATCTCAGGCAAACGCCGCATTCAGCGCATTCTTCGAGATCGATGACCGCCAGGCGATCCTTCCCTTTTGCGCTTTGCGGCTCAGGTCGCTTGCTGAGGCTGATCGCTTCAACCGGACAATAGGGAACACAATTGCCACAGCCAATGCACTTTTCGGCGTCAATTAGCATAAATAGTACCTTTCTATGGATTCGTTTTCAGGCAGGAATCGAGTTTCTCCAATTCGCCCGCCACCATCCGGTAGGTGTGTTCGGCCGCCGGAAACGTGCGCTCGCGGACATCTTTGGCATATGCTGCAAAGGCATCGGTCATCACCCCGGCGACATCGGCGTATTTTTTAACGAATTTGGGGGTGAAGGCCTGGAATACCCCCAAAAGATCGCTGACGATCATCAATTGTCCGTCCGCTTCCACGCCGGCGCCGATACTGTAGACGGGGATGGAGAGGGTGTCCCGGATGATGCGGCAGACTTCCGGCGGCACCGCCTCCACCAACAGGGCAAATGCGCCGGCCGACTGGATGGCCTTGGCATCCTCGATCAGTTCCCGGGCGGTCTCCATGGTTCTCCCCTGGGCTTTGAATCCGCCCAATTGCCCCGAACTCTGGGGCGTGAGCCCAATATGCCCCATAACGAGCATGCCGCCGTCCGCAATGGCCTGAATCTGGGGGCAGACCCGGCGACCACCCTCGAGTTTGATGGCATCGACGTTGGCCTTTTTATGAAAGATGCCGGCATTGGATACCGCATCGGGAACACAGGTCTGATAGGAGAGAAATGGCATGTCGCCGATAATGAAGGTGTTCGGCGCGGCGCGGCGCACCGCCTCGCAATGGCATATGCATTGGTCCATGGTTACGCCGACCGTTCCAGGATACCCATAGACGCACATGCCCAAAGAATCCCCGACCAGGAGCATATCGAGTCCGGCCGCTTCCGCGAGTTGCGCCGTCGGAAAATCATAGGCGGTGATCCAGGCGACAGGTTCGCCTTTTTCCTTCATCGACTGGAGGTCGAACCGGGTCAATTTTCTTCGCTTCATTCTTCGTTCCTTTCGTTTGTTGAGTTCATTATTTACAGAATCAATTTTTCCAAATTGTTCCGCCCTCGCCGCAGGACGGCAAAGCAAACGCAAACAGGGCGGAACCCCATGCACGGACATGTGCGGTGGCAGTGAACGGTGGCCTATGCAGTTCAATGTTAGACCGGGTTGGCCCCGCGCCAGCCGGATCGGCTTCTCCATCTCCGGCGTCGGCCTGCCGCTCGCGCGGGCGCGGCAATCAGGCATCGACGAGCACGATCTGGAGGTCCATGACATTGGTACGCGTCGGGCCGGTGATCAGCAGGTCCTCCAGCCGATGGAAAAACCGGTAGGCGTCGTTGTCGGTCTGATACGGCGCCGGCTGCATTGCCAGGCCAGCCGCCCGTTCGACGGTCGCACCGTCGACGAATGCCCCGGCCGCATCGGTGGGGCCGTCCGTACCGTCGGTTCCGGCGCAGAGCATGACGGTTCCTGCCAGCCCGCTCAGATCCAGCGCCGCCGCCAGCGCCATTTCCGTGCAGCGCCCGCCCAGGCCGCTGCCCTGCACATTCACGGTGGTTTCGCCGCCGCATAAAATACAGGCCGGGGGGGCAACCGGATTTCCCGAACGCCTGACCTCGCGGGCGATGCGACTGAGAAAAAGGGCCGCCTGACGCGCATCGCCTTCGAGCATGGATGACAGAATCAACGGGCGATAGCCCAGGGCGGCCGCTTTGGCGGCGGCGGCCTCCAGGGCGAGGAAATTGCTGCCGATGATCTGGTTGGCCACGTTTGCGAAATCCGGGGCACCCGGCTTGGGGGTGTCGGGGATCCGGCCGGCAGCGCCTTGCACGAACCGCTCCCGGACCGGCGGCGGAACCTCGTCGCGAAGCGCGTACTTGTCCAGGATCCGGAGACCGTCGGCAAAGGTGGTACGGTCGGGCACGGTCAGACCCGACCCGATCACGTCGAGATCGTCACCGACCACATCCGACAGGATGAGGGCCAGCACCCGAGCCGGCGCCGCTGCCAAGGCAAGGCCGCCGCCTTTGATGCGCGAAAGATGCTTGCGGATGGCATTGATTTCATGGATGGTGCTGCCGGCGGCCAGCAGGAGCGAGGTCGTCTTCTGTTTGTCCGCCAGGGTGATGCCGCTGGCGGGCAGCGGCAGCAGCGCCGATGCACCGCCCGATATCAGGCACAGCAGCAGGTCCCCGGCCTCCGCCCGGCGCGCCACGTCAAGCACCGCTTCGGCGCCGCGCAGCCCCGCGTCATCAGGTACCGGGTGCGCGGCCTCGATCACTTGGATATGCTTGAGCGGCACGCCATGGCCGTATTTGACCACCACCGCACCGCCGGCGATGCGGTGGCCGAACCGTTCTTCGATCGCCTGTGCCATAAGGGCCGATGCCTTCCCGCCGCCGACCACAAAGATTCGACCACGGGCGGCAGCCTCGGCCATGGCAAGATGCGGACCGGCCGCCATCGCCGGCTGCAACGCGCGGTCAACGCAGGTGCGGGGGTTCACCGCTTCGAGGCCGGCGTCGAAAATCAATCGCGCATGAACCCGCAATCGCTGCAACTGATCGCTGGTCTTCTTTTTCAAAGGTCCGCTCATTTTCTTCCAATCCCTTTTTCCCGACGCCGCTGTGAATGAAACGCATGGGGGGAGCAAAGCGTTACCCAGTATCCGTCGGCAGGCTGCCAGGTGCAGGCGGGCGCCGGCTGCCAATCCAGCTTCGCAGGCGATGGGCCAGGAGTGTATCGGCCACCATCTGGGTCAAGTGGTAGCCGATGGCGGGCATCACCGCCATGGGATGGTCGGCGGCAAAATAGCCGGCCCACACGAGATAGGAAATGGTCAGCGTCTTTTGTGAGGTCTGGATGGTGAATGCCGCTGTGGCCGGACGGTCCAGGCAAATCAAGTGCGAGATTCCGAAATTCAATGCCAGGACCATTCCATGCAGCAGAACCACAAATACCAGAAGCGATCCGAGTTGGGCGCCTGCCGAGCCCAGACGCGCCGCCGAACTGGTCACCGCATTGAAAATGATCATCAGTACGACGAGCTGGGAAAAGACCGAGAAGCCCTTGCGGAAAGGGACCAGCGAATCTTTCAGGCGGATCCGCAGGAGCTGCCCGATGGCGATGGGCACGATGATGATCATGAACAGATTGCTGATCATCCGGACCACCGGCAGGGCAACCGCAGCTTGCCCATGGATCAGGATATCGAGCGAAACCGGTACCGTGAAGATGGCGGCGATATTGCCCGCAATGCAGATAAACAGGCTCAAAGGGATGTTGCCGCCGGCGAGGCCGGTCATCACCGCCCCGGAGGCGATGGTCGCCGGCGCGACGGACAGGATCAGGGCACCCACCATGAAATCGGACATGCCGGGGAAGAAGCCCCTGGACAGCAACCATGTCAGCGCGGGAAACATCACCAGCGAGGAGAAGAGCGAAGCCGTCACTGCCCGTGAGGTGCTTCCCGGCGCCCTTGGCGAGCGAAAACTCGATGGTCAATCCGGTGATCAGGAATACGCTGAATATGCCGATCTGCAGGATATGCCAGTGTCGCAGCCAGGTGCCGGCCTCGGGAATCGCAAGCGCCGCCGGCACCACCAGAGCGATGCCCAGAAAGAACCAGTACCGAACGATCCAGTCCGGTAAATATGAGAACCTTGATTTCATTTCAGAATGGATTCCGCCACCGTTACCGCCGAAGGCGCTCGGCGAACACGGACGCTCTGAAGCCCTTGGGCGTGTCGGTCTGAAGGTTCGTGCAGCGCACCTCCCGATGCCCTGCACGAACCGATCAATGAAGTACGGTTTTGCTGAGTTGGCTCAGTCGGGAACCACCATCACCTTGATGGCCGACGAATCCTCGGCTGCCGTTTTGAAGGCCTCCTGGGCCTGACTCAGCGGGAAGCGGTGCGTGATCAGGGAATCGATATTGAGCTGCTGCTGAAGGACCGGCCGCAAGGCGGAAGGCGTCCAGATGCTGCGCTGGCGAATGCCGTGGTGAACGAGGCCGGTGTTGATCACGGTCAGGCTGTTGTTGTGCCAGCGTGAAATATTGACCGTGATGTCCTGCGTAATCCAGCTGTAGAACACGATGGTTCCGTTGTGGCGAACGGCGGCGGAGCAGAGGTTGACAGCGTCCTGGGTGCCGGCCGCTTCAACGACAACGTCCGCGCCCCGGCCACCCGTGATGTCCAGAATGGCTGCCAGGGGATCGTCCTTGGCGGCGTTGATCCCGTGGTCGAGCCCGAGGGAACGTGCCAGTTCCAGTTTCCCGTCCACGATATCGACCCCGATGGTCTGGTAAGCGCCCTTTTTCTTCGCCGCCTGGGCGATGATCTGTCCGGCAAAGCCCATTCCCACGACGGCCACCACATCGCCCAATTGCACCCCCGAGTTGAGTGCCGAAAACACCGCACACGCCGTCGGCTCTCCCAGGCTGGCCAGGTCCATGTCCAATCCGCCGGGCACGATTTCCAGATCTTCCTCCACGGCCTTGAAATACTCGGAGCAGGTTTCGATCCATCCAAAGGACATGACCCGGTCGCCGACGGACAGCTTCCGCACCGCCTCTCCAACGGCGACCACTTCCCCGGCCCCCTCGTGGCCGATGAAGAACGGATACACGAAGGCTTTGCGCATTTCCGTATTCAATCCGCCGCCGGGGGGAACGATCCCCTGATACAGGTTTTTGTCCGAGCCGCAAATACCGCTCATATGGCTTTTGACGAGGACTTCATCTTCGGCGATTTCCAGATCCCGCGTTTGGATCCCCACCTGTTCGATGCCGGTCAGGCAGACACTTCTCGTTTTCAACGGACCTTCTCCTTTTACGCTTCAGCGGGGATACAAGGCATTCCCGCAATTCATTGCACTGCCATCCGATGCGCTCAGGCACAGCTGTCCGGCCGGGCCATTTTCTCGACCGCACGGTCCCAGCATTTCATGGCGGCGCTCTTGAGCGACGGCGCGAAAATGCTCAGCACGCCGACCGCCAGTAAAATCACCGAAATCGGCCGGGTGAAAAAAATCGATATCGCGCCGTGCGACATACTCAACGATCGGACGAAGTTGACTTCGGCCAGCGGACCCAGCACCAGCCCGAGAATCAGGGTCGCGGCGGGGTATTTATACTTCTTGATGAAGTAGCCGCCGATACCGGCGGCGATCATGATCCAGACATCCACCATGGAGTTCTGCAGGCTGTAGGCTCCCACGACGGACAGCACCAGGATGATCGGCAGCAGCAAGGTCGCGGGGACCTTCATCACCCGGACGAAGGCCGGGATGAAAACCGTGTTCAGCACGACGAGCATCACATTGCCGATATACATGCTGGCAATCACGCCCCAGGCCAGCTTGGGCTGATCCTGGAACAACAGCGGGCCGGGCTGTATGCCGTACATCATGAAGGCGCCCAGCAATACCGCCGTCGTGCCGGAACCCGGTACGCCCAGCGTCATCATCGGCACCAGCGACCCGGCGGCGGCGGCGTTGTTGGCAGCCTCCGGACCGGCCAGTCCTTCGATGGCGCCCTTGCCCAGTTCGTCCTTGTGGCAGGTCAGCTTGCTTTCCGTGGCGTAGGAGAGAAAAGAGGCCAAGGTCGCCCCGGCGCCCGGCAGGACTCCGATCACGAATCCGATCACGGAACCGCGCAGGATGGCGAATCTGGACCGGGCCCAATCCGTGGCCGTGGGCAAAAGTTCCCTGAACCTGAGGTTGACGTTCAGGGCCTTTTGTTCGCGCAGGGTTTCAAACTGCACCAGAACCTCTCCGACGCCGAACACGCCGATCGCCACGGGAAGAAAATCGATCCCGTTCATCATGGCAATGCTGCCATAGGTGAAACGCAGCACGCCGTGGACGACATCCACGCCGACCGTCGCCAGAAACACCCCGAAGGCGCCCATGATGATCCCTTTGGCCGGCGAGTCTCCGGCCAATCCGGCCAGCGAAAGCATGGCCATGATCATCAGTGAGAAATACTCCGGCGGCCCGAACCGCAGGGCCGCCATGGCGACGACCGGCGCCCCGATATTCAGCATCACCGCCCCGAAGGTCCCCCCGATGAAGGAGGCGATGGCGTTCATCGAAAATGCGGCTCCCGCACGGCCGGCCTTGGCCATGGGGTATCCTTCGATGGCGCTGATCACCACGGCGGCGTCCCCGGGTGTGTTCAGCAGGATGGAACTGATCGTGGCGCCGTACATGACGCCGTAATAAATTCCCGCCAGCATGATAATGGCCGTGGTGGGATCCATGCCGAAGGTGAGCGGCAGTAAAATGGCAACGCCGGTAACGGCCCCGATGCCCGGCAGTGCCCCCAGCAGAGTGCCCAGCGTAACCCCCAGGCCGCAGAAAAGGAGATTCACCGGACTGAGGGCCACACCGAAGCCCATGCCCAGATTGGAAAACAGGGAAGAGAGAAAGTCCATTGTCAACCTTCTGCCACGATTGTTGGCATGCTGAAGCCTATATTCCGAGAAAACCGGTGGGTAATGGAACCTGGAGTCCCCATTTGAAGACCAGCAAAAAGACGACGGTAACACCGGCCGCAATGCCGATCGTCGTTGTCGGACGATGGCTGCCGCTCAGACCCGTGAGCACCGCCATGAAAAGGAAGGAGGTGGCCGCAAAGCCGATAAAATTCATCCCCAGGGCGGCCAGTACGGTCAAAGCCGCTGCAATACCCGCCATGCCGGGATGCCCCACCTGATTCTCCGCCGGCGCCTTCGCTTCGCTGCGGGGCGATCGCCACACTTGAAACAGCAGGACGATCCCGGCCAGCGAGATGGCGACGCCGGCCCACAGGGGGACGAAGCCCGGCCCGGGCCCCGTTTGCATCCAGTATTCAAGTTGTGCCGCCTGGCTAACGATGGCCAGACCGACGATCGTACTGATAATGGCCCCGACGATTTCAGCGCGCCGCATGATGCAATCCTTTTGGTCGACGGAAGACGGCCGGAAGGATGGAGGTTCCGGCCGTCTTGGTTAAGTACCTATTTAATGACACCCATTTCCTTGAGCGCTTTCCTGGCAATTACCTCGTTCCGTTCGATGACTTTGCGGTAGTCATCTCCCGCGACAAATTTCGGCTGCAGGTATTTGGCCTCGATGTACCCTTTTTGCCATTCGGTCGATTTGCTGACTTCCCGCAGCAAAGCGATGCTGGCCTTGACTGCCGACTCCGGCATATCCGGCGGGCCATGAATGCCGCGGACACCGATAAACACAACGTCGTATCCCGCCTCCTTGAAGGTGGGGCAGTCCATCTTGCCGCCCAGGCGGTCCTCTGTCGTAACGGCAAGCGTCCGCACCAGACCGCCTTCCACCTGGCTGAGACATTCGTTGGGGTTGGCCCAGGCCATCTCGATATGACCGCCCAAAAGATTGCTCATGACCTCCCCGCCGCCGCTGAAGGCGATATAATTGAGTTTGATTTGGGCCGCACTTTCAAAGAGGAAGGAGCAGAGGTGGTCATCGGCCCCGCGGCCGGTTCCGCCGATGTTGATCGCGCCCGGATTGGCCTTGGCGGCGGCCACGACATCCTCGACGGTCTTGTATTTGGAGTCGGCTTTGACCACCAGCAGGAAGCTGTCCGCGGCCATCTGCGCCAGAGGGGTGAAATCCGAGGCCATAATGGTCCCCATGCCGGCGATGGGGCTAAGGATCTGGGCCGAAGAGAGCGTCATCCACACATTGGGGTCACCTTTCTTGCTCATCACATAGGCAGATCCGATCTGGGCGTTTCCCCCCGGCTTGTTGACCACGACCGCCGGTTTCGAGCACAAATTGTTGTCCTTGATGGCTTTGGTGATAAACCGGGCCATGGTGTCGCTTCCACCGCCGGCCTTCCAGGGGACCACGATTTCCAGCGTATCGGTAGGCCACTCCGCCGCCGATACGGTGCTCCATCCTACCAGGCAGAACAGGGCGACCAGCATAGAGATCCAACTCAGCGCACGTCTTCGATCCATTGTTTTCCTCCTCGGGGTTGATGAATGTTGTGATTGATCAAATGGAATGGTGCATCGCAGACAGTTCAATCTGCCTTAGCAATTGCTTTCAGCGCGTCCATGACGTATTCGGCGCCTCTGGCAGCATGATGCTTTACGAATTCATCGAGCTTTTCCTTTTGGCCTTCCCGGATCAGCCGCAGGAGCACTTTATGCTGCTCCCAGACCTCTTCCCAGTTGGCCTTATCCTGCAGGGCCATGCCTCGCATGCGGATTACTTCCTGATGGACCACATCCAACATTTTGAGGAGATAGGCATCTTCACAAATCTGGTTCAACGTGTCGTGGAAATCCGTATTGAGCGCCAGGAGCCTGCGCGTTTTTTCGAAGCGCTCCATGGAATTATTGTTCATCAACTCGAGGGCCTGCTGTCGGATCAGTTCCAGCGCAGCCAAGTCATCCTCGTTGATCCGGTCGCAAGCCTGCCTGACCGCGTATGACTCCAGTACGCCCCTGAGGCCGTAAACCTGGCGGACCGATTCGATGGTCACCGGTTTGACCCGAACGCCTCCCTGGGGCAGGCGCTCGACAAGCCCGTCATGTTCCAGCCGCCGGATCGCTTCACGGATCGGCGTACGGCTGGTCTCGAGGAGTTCGGAGAGCTGAAGTTCCACCAGACGGTCTCCAGGTTTGAATTCGTTGGCCATTATCGACTCGCGCAGGATTTGATAAACCTGGTCCGACATGGATCGCGGAACTTCAATTGAAGGGATCTTTCTTCCGGTTCTTCCAATCATTCCAACCTCCAATACCGGTGAATACGGATAGTGAAATCCACTTTCAGCATTCTTGTATACAAGAATACAGGGATCCTACTTTCTGTCAACCATTTTTTTAGGCCAAACGGTGGCAAGTCGACCGACAATGGCGCTTTTGACCGCTATTTCGAGGATTGAAAACAAGCGCGAACGCCGCCAGGGACAGAAGGATGCCGTTTATGGATGGACACTACATAGGAAGTTGCGACAGCGTTCGTCGATAGATGAAACACTGACGTGAGCGTTTGTTGAACGCCTAACAAGAGACGGCTCTCATCCCGCTGAGGTTTGGATACTGGGGAGGCTTTCCCGTTCGACGGAAGTCGCGCGCGTGAGCAACAGGCCGGCCTGCCGGTAACGCCCAGGGTGGGCCATCTGCAACTAGGCCGGCATTTCTTGGTGCTCACCTGTGCCCGGGAGACTCAAGAGATGGTTTTTGGTGCCCACATCCGTGCGTTCTATTTTTTGGTGGGGTATGTCACCGAGGGATCGAAGACAATGAACGAGACTTTCGGGAACAGCGAGAATCCTGATCAACGATATAGGAGTGAAAAAGGGATTGGCCGTACTGTATCGTGGGGTTATCAACCCCGATTAAGCCATTTTACGATTTTATGATGTTTTGCTCTTCATGATCGAAAGAACCTCCTGGGCCGCGTTCTGCACATGCTGTTGGATTAGATCCTGGGCGGATTTGATATCGCGTTTTTCCAAGTATTGGATCAGGCGGTTATGTTCCACCCAGGCGCGGGTGGATGATTGTTCGACCTGCAAACTCATGGATCGCATGACCTGAACGATGCCCCTTAATTGATTGATAATGACCATCAGAAAATGCGACCCGGTGGCTTGATAGATGGTTTCGTGGAACTGGGCGTTCAGTTCCATAAAACGGCCGAACACATACTCGCTGCTAAGTTCCGGGGAGCTTAAAAGCTCCATGGCTTGCGCCTTGATCTGTTTAAGGGTGACGATTTGTTCAGAAGTGATTTTTTCACATGCCAGTTTAATCGCATACGTCTCCAAGACGGTTCGCAAATCATATAGATCCTTTACCGCCTCCCATTCCAGCTGAATGACACGCACGCCACCCCGGGCCACTCGCTCCACCAGATTTTCCTGCTCAAGTCGACGAAAAGCCTCTCGAACCGGAGTGCGGCTGGCGGAGACGGCGTTTGCAACATCCACCTCATGTAGCCGTTGACCAGGTTTTATAATGCCGTTGAGGATATCGCGTTTTGTACGCTCGTAGATTTGATCCGCAATGGAACGGGTAGGCATTATGGGACGACTATTTGTATTTGTTATCATTTCTTAATGTTACTCATAATTATCGAATGGTTTTTTGTTGTATTCCATCCATGTCGGGATGCGCCAGGGCAAAGAGGACATCATTCATCAACCTTGTTTTTATGAATACACATATACATAAAGTCATCCATTGGGTCAAGAGATCTAATGGTCTAATTCGGGTGCGATAAATATCCCTTAATTTACTGTATGTTGTGTGCAATCTCGAATTCCATTCGTTATGTCCGGAATCCGCCATGCGCCCTGATATCAACGATTTCTGCGCAAATACGAAACGCTGTCTGATGGATCGATTCACGGGGCAGCGGGTATCGCAGAACCCGCCTGACAGTTGCGTTAGCGTATACCTGATCGATGATAACCCTCAATAGGATAGCCGATTGGTCAACGTGTATCGCTTGGCAAATTTCTTCTTGACTTGGCCGATGCCCGATTATGTATACACGAATACCATTACACATGAGCGCAAAGGCCATTGTGGCTTTTGTCTAAGTTTGCGCTCATTCGGTGCCCAACTTAATCAAATAGGGAGGATTGGATGATGAGAGGATTGAAAGGCATTGCGGTATTCGCTGTTTGTGGAATCATCCTGTTCGGAATGTTGGCAATGGTCCAGCCGACTCAGGCTGCCACCACCCTCAGGTTCGCCCATTCGGAGTCCACTACCAACATTCGGCACGAGGCCGCCTTGTATTTTGCTGAGCGGCTGGAGAAGCTTACCAATGGCGATCTCAAGGTGGAAGTATACCCCTCCGGCCAGATGGGCACGCACACTCAATGCCAGGAGATGGTCGCAACAGGGGCGCTTGATATTTATGCCACGACCGCCGGTTTAGTGTCGGTTTTCGACGAAAATCGAACGCAGGAATTGATCGAACTTCCCTACCTGTTTGACAACTATGCGCAAGCCTATGCTTTCATGGACTCCGATTTCGTTGCCAAAATATACGAGCCTCTGCAGGCAAAGGGTATCCGCTATCTGGCCACATGGGATAATGGTTTCCGCCACATGACCAACTCAAAGCGTCCCATCTTCACCGTCCAGGACATGAAGGGACTCAAGGTGCGTGTGGTCAAGTCCGAGATGTCGATCAAGATCATATCCGCCATGGGGGCCAACGCCGTGCCGATGGCGTATTCCGAGCTTTACACCGCCTTGGGGTCGGGCGTGGTGGATGGCCAGGAGAACCCCTTCATGAATATCTACGCCTCTAAGTTTTATGAAGTGCAGAAGTACATGTCCTTAACCAAGCACCAGTACAGCACCCTGCCCCTCATCTTCAGTGAGCAGCGTTGGCAGACATTGAACGAAGGGCAGCGTAAGGCCCTCAAGCAGGTTGCATTGGAAACCGCGGCCTTCATGCGCAAGAAGGTTTTGGCAAACGAGGGGAATCAGCGGGCCGCGATGGAAGAAGCAGGCATGCAAATCAACGATATCCCTGATCTGACCCCCTTCCGGGAAGCAGTGCAGCAGGTCTATACCTGGGCCCGCGGCAAATGGGGTACCGATAAGGTGGATGATATCCTGAACAGGGTGGAAGCCGTGCGAAAACAATATCCCGAAGAAGGTTCTTATATCGGCATTGAAGCCCAGTAATTCAGAATTCTAATATTCAGCCTTCAATTGGTTTTATAGGCGACCTAAGCATAAAACCAGTTTGACGAGCCCCGGTCCTCCAGGATCGGGGCCCGCGAGGAGATCGAGGCCATACCATCTCGCCTCTGAAAATCCCTTCCGGCCAGCAGTCCATGGAATAGGACAACCGATGGAAACCCAAAGCAAGCTGAAAAGTGCCTTTGACATCGTTTACAAACTTGCCGAACTATTGACCGCCATCTTTTTTATTCTGCTTTGTTTAAGCGTAACCGTTCAGGTCATTGCGCGGTATTTCTTCAACCTCGCATTTGGCTGGGGTGAGGAGTTGCCCATATTTTTGTTCCTGTGGGTCAGCTTTCTGGCAGCTGCCATTGCCTATCGTGACGGAAGCCATCTAAGCGTGGATTTCATCGTGGCCCTGTTTCCCAAAAAAGTGCGGTTTGCGATCTATTACATCAATCTGGTCCTGTCTTTGGGGTTCGTATTGACCGTTGGCTACTATGAGAGCCTGATGACCTTGGCGGCGCGCCAACAGCACCTTTGTGGTCATGAAGGTTTCCAAAGCAAGCTGTTATGTGGGCATACCGGTGTCATGCATCCTGTTCGCATTGTTTATCATCGAAAAGATAATGACCAAAAACCCGAAGCTCCCCGAGGATGGGGAAGGCCAAATACCGAACCAGGAAAGTCTCTGAAAAAAAGAACCCATTCTGACCGCCAACCGGATTAGGTCGAAACTAGATAGGTATAAAAACAATGGACGTGGTGATCATCTGCGGGGTTAGCTTTATCTTCTTTGCCATGTTTTTGCGGATTCCCGTGGCCTTCGCGGTGGGTATGTGTGCCTTGTTTTACGGACTCATAAGCGGGACCATCCCCATACAGGCCATGGTGCATCGTATGACTCTGGCAACGGAGTCTTGGCCCATCATGGCCGTGCCCTTTTTCGTGCTGATGGGAAACGCGCTCAATCAGGGGCGCTCGGGCAAAAACCTGATGGACCTGGCAAACTCCCTGGTTGGCTCCATTTGGGGCGGGCTGGCCTCGGTATCCATCGTGGTCAGCATGTTCTTCGGAGGCTGCTCCGGCTCGGCCGTAGCCGACGCCTCCAGTGTCGGTACCGTACTCATTCCGGAAATGACGCGGCGGGGCTATGGGAAGGGTTATGCCGCCGCGGTCAATGCGGCTTCCTCCACGATCGGCATCATCATCCCCCCCAGCATCCCCATGATCCTTTATGGCTGGATCACCGAGGTGTCCATTCGCGACATGTTTCTGGCAGGTCTCATCCCGGGAATCCTGGTAGGCGTACTGCAAATGGCGATTGCGGCATGGCTGGGCTACAAGCGAAAGTATTATATCGCCGAACGTCCTTGCCGCCAGGAGATCTTCCGTCAGTTCATCAAAAGTATTCCTGCCCTGATTACGCCGATCCTTGTAATGGGCGGCATTTTGGCCGGTGTTTACACCACCACGGAAGCCGCGATCTTTGGGGCGCTGTACGTGATTTTGATCGAGCTTTTTATATACAAGGGGATTAGCCTGGGTCAGTTGTATCGCATTATCGTGGACTCGGCCAAAATGACCGGGGTGGTGCTGTTTCTTATCGCCACCTCCTTCATGCTCACCTACCTGATTATGATCAGCCGGGTTCCCGTGGTCCTCAGCAATGAATTACAGGCCATTTTACCGAATGGTACGGTGGCCCTGCTGGCGATCGCCGGCGTTCTGTTGATTACCGGCTGTTTTTTGGACCTGGCCCCTTCTCTGCTGATCTTCACGCCCATCCTCTATCCCCTGGCGCTGAAATTCGGGGTGAATCCGGTCCAACTGGGCGTGGTCATCGTCATGGTGCTGGCCGTGGGATTGTTCACGCCGCCGGTGGGGCAGACGTTGTATATATCCGCACTGATCGCGGAAACGCCCATCGAGCAAGTCAGTCGCGACATTATCTGGTTTCTGATCGCCATCGTACTCGTTGTCCTGGCGGTCATCTTTTTTCCTCACATGACCATGTGGCCGGCCGGTCTATAGGTTGAAAAGATGGGTGGCCAAGGCCGCCTGAAGGAAGAGGAGAATGATGGACCATACGCTGATTCGTGGCCAGTCATTGTACGACGGGGAAAAATACCTGAAGGATGAGCCGGCCGCCCTTTTGATCGCCGGTGAGCGCATCCTTTCTTTGGGGCGGGAAGCGCTGGCGGCGGCCGACGCGGACGTAAAAGTGATCGACTGCCCGGGCCAGACGCTGATGCCCGGCATGATCGACTGCCACAACCATCTTTCCCTGGATCCCGAGCTGCCGAATTATCTTCTATGCATGAACGACCCCCTGCCGGAACTCACCCTTCGGGCGGTCCAAACGATGGAAATGGACCTGATGAGCGGGGTGACCACCTCCCGTTGTCTGGGCGACAAGGCGTTTTTGGACGTGCATTGCCGGAAGGCACAGGAGGAAGGCCGACTTTTAGGACCACGGCTGAAAGTGGCCACACGGGGCATACGCGCACTGCACGGCCATGGCTTTGTGGGGTATGCCTTTGGCGGGCCCGAGAAATTGCGGACGGTCGTGCGCGAAAACTTGCTGGCCGGTGCTGATTTGATCAAAATCTATCTGACCGGCTCCTTGAAAGGGTCCAAGGGTCTTCCCTGCACTTTTTCGGAGGCCGAGGTGCAAATGCTGGTGGCAGAGGCCCATCGCGCCGGCGTTACCGTGGCCACCCACTGTATCGGCGGTCCCGGCCTGGACTTGGCGCTCACGTGCGGCATTGACATCATCGAGCACGGCTACTTCATGACACCGCAACAGATCGAGGCCATGGCCGGCGGTCCGGCTTGGCTGGTACTGACCCCAAGCATCTTTTTCACGGATGCGCGATTGGAAACCCTGCACGGCAACCTGCAGGCACTTCACCTCAAACAACGGAGCGAGGTAGGTTCCGTTATGGCACAGGTCGTAGACGCTGAAATCCGCTGGGCCATCGGTACGGACGGCATGCATGGCCAATTGGCCATCGAGGTGGAGCATGTCGTCGGCTTTGGGGCTAATCCCGCCGATGCCATCGCCGGCGTAACGACGCGGGCGGCCGAACTCTGCGGTTTGGAACAGGACCTAGGCCGCCTGGCAAAGGGCAAACTGGCCGATGTCATCGGAGTGGAAGGCGATCCCCTGCAGGACGTGTCGGCGCTACGTCAGGTTAAAACCGTAATTCAGGGCGGCCGGGTCATAAAAGCCGACTCTTCGCTGTCTTAGACAAATCAATCGCCACTAAAAACCGACAGGCTCGCAAACGATTGCCGATCAGGTTTCGTCGGGGATTCTACGGGCCAAAGGAGAAAAAATGAAGAAACGTATCGGGATTATTGGATTGGGACGCTGCGGTATGCCTGCCGCGGAAGGATTTCTCAAGGCCGGATATGAAGTGGTTGGTTACGCCCGCCGGCCAGAGGTCATCACGGCTTTTGAAAAACTGGGTGGCATACACGCCGTCAGCCCCCAGGAAGTGGCTGAAAAGACCCATGCGATCATTGTGATTGTATTGAATGACGAGCAGGTTTTCGAGGTTGTCAGTGGCCCTGAAGGCATCCTGCAACGTGCCAAGCCCGGCGATTTGATTATCTGCATGAGCACGATCAACCGGAGCAATTTGCAGGAAATCCATGAACGCTGCACCGCCAGGAAGGTGGACTTTGTGGACTGCCCCTTCACCGGCGGTCCGGCCCGCGTGGCCAACGGCACCCTGACCCTCATCTGCGCCGCTGAACCCGCCGTCATGGAACGGGCTCGCCCGCATCTTGAAGTGATCGGCAAGATTACCAACGCAGGGGCGATTCCTGGAATGGCCCAGGCGGTCAAACATTGCAATCAGCTCCTGGTCTGTGCCATCCACGCGGCCACCATCGAACTGATTGCGCTGGCTGAAAAGACAGGCGCCGACCCCAAGCAGGTTTGCGAGGTTGTGGGCAGCGGTATCGGGGGCAACGACTATTTCCGCCTCTTATCAAAAGCAATTCTGGATCAATCGGCTTCGCCGGGCGGCATGGGGCAGCTCTGGAAAGACATCAACATCGTCGTTACGTCTTCCCGCGAGCACAACCTACCGCTTCTCGTGGCGAATGCCGCCGCCCAGTACTTTAACATGGCGGTGAGTCAGGGATTGGCGAACGAGGATTCGGCCCTATTGCAGGGCGTTCTGCAACGCATGATTGAGAGATAAACCAAGCGCGAAACATTGTGAAATGGGGCTGGGTTTAGACCACAGCTTAAAGTTAATCGTTAAGGAGGATGACAATGCAGATTGATCAGGAGTTATGCGTCGGATGCGGCCAGTGTGTGCCCTATTGTCCGGTGGGGGCGATATCACTGGATGATACGGCGGTGATCGACCTGGATGAATGTGCCGAATGCGGATGTTGTTTACGCTGCGCGGATTGCCCGGTGGATGCCCTATACCAGCAGGAAATGGCGTACCCCCGCACCGTACGCAGCATTCTCAGCGATCCATTGACCATTGCCACCGAATCCGGCATCAGCGGTCGTGGCACGGAGGAGATGAAGACCAACGAGGTAACCGCACGCTTCAGGGAAGGTCAAGTCGGAATTGGAATCGAAGTTGGCCGACCAGTGACCGGCGCACGGTTTGTGGATGTTGAAAAAATTGCTCAAGCCATGGCGGCCTTCGGCGTTGAATTCGAGGTCTGCAACCCCACGACGTCGCTGATGTCCGATCCGGCCACCGGCAAGTTCAAGGACGAACTGTTGAACGAAAAAGTGCTTTCCGCCATTCTGGAATTCTGCGTTCCCCAGGAAGTCCTGCCCGATGTGCTTGATGCACTGAAGGATGTCGCCGGAAAGGTCGACAGCGTCTTTACGGTTTGCGTGGCCTGCAAGGCCGATGAAAACGAAAATATAGCGTCGTATCAATATCTGGACAAAGCCGGTGTGTGGTATGCGCCCAACGGCAAGACCAATATAGGCTTGGGACGTCCCTTGGCCAAGGAGGCTTAAAGCAATGACTCATACTCTGCATCGGGTGGGCAGCGACGAAAACCTGCGCGAAGATTTCGTTGTACTGGCCATGCCCAGTAAAGATATCAACCATGAGGGAAGCGGTCCGAAACTGCAGGAGATCATCCGCATCTGCCTGAAAGAAGGTGCTGTAAAAGCAGGCGACGCCCGCTTGGGCAATGAATACCATCAGGGCGGACTGGAGACCATGATTCGGAATATTGAAGACCGCGCCGTGGTGACGGCGGTCTTCAACGACCGACACAAGTTGGTGAATGCGCTCAAAGCCATCAAGGCCGGCGATTTCGGGATGTCCATCGTGGTCAGTGGTCTATTTGATCGCGTAAAGGATTGTTGCCATGCCAGCGGTCAAAAAGTCCATACGGTGAATACCTCTTTGGGACGTTGGGGGGCCACCCACAAACTTCCCGCCACGGAAATAATGGAAATCCAGTCCATGTGTGGCCATGGGATGGTATCCGTCGATCTGATACTCGACACCTTGGATCAGGTGAAACGTGGCGCAATGCCCCTGGCGGAAGCCAGCGAGCGTCTGTTCCGGCCCTGCCAATGCGGCATCTTCAACACCGACCGCGCCCAAAAGCTGATCGAAGCCATGGTGGAAAAAGCCTGACACCTGTGAGGCCGGCGCTCACCCTATGAATTCAAATCGAGGGGTAAAATGAGGTCTCAAATTGACATGCGGGCCTGTCTTCCCGAGGATTGGGAACAGGCCCTGCTCCTGGGCCGCGTTTGGCGGCCAGGTCCGGTGGCCGGCCCCAGCGTGGTGATCATCGAGAAAGGTCATGTTTATGACATTAGCCGTTCGTGTCCGATCATGGCCGAACTCTGCAACCGCTCAAACCTAACCGCCCAGTTGGCAGGGTACCAACGTGAAGAACTCGGTAACGTTCAGACGATTCTGGCCAACAGCGACCCCGAGGTGCGCGATTTATCCCGGCCGTATTTTCTGGCTCCCTGCGACCTGCAAACCGTGAAGGCCTGCGGCGTCACCTTTGCAAGTTCCATGATTGAACGACTGGTGGAAGAACAGGTCAAGGGTGACCCCCAGGCCGCCAAGACGTTTCGTGACGCGCTAAGCCAAGAGCTCAAATTCGATCTTGCAACGATAAAACCGGGTAGCGCGGAGGCAATGGCCACTAAGGCGGTCCTCGTCAAAAAAGGGCTATGGTCCCAATATTTGGAGGTAGGGATCGGCCCGGATGCCGAAGTGTTCAGCAAAGCGCCGCCTATGGCCAGTCTCGGAACCGGTGAAACCCTTGGCATACGCGATGATTCACATTGGACCAATCCGGAGCCCGAGGTGGTTCTGGCCGTCACCCATCGAGGCACCATCGTCGGTGCCGCTTTGGGCAATGACGTCAATCTGCGCGATTTTGAAGGTCGCAGCGCCCTGCTCTTGGGCAAAGCCAAGGACAACAACGGGTCCAGCGTTATAGGCCCCTTTATCAGGCTTTTTGATGAGCACTTCACGATCGACGACCTACGACGGGCAACGGTGACCGTCGAAGTCCGTGGCAGCGACGGATTCGTTTTAGCGGACCGGAGCAACATGGCCCAAATAAGCCGTGATATTGAAGCGTTGGTTTGCCAGACCATTGACAGACACCACCAATACCCCGACGGTTTGATGCTCTATACGGGCACCTTGTTCTCACCCACGCAAGACCGCAGCCAGCCCGGTGAAGGGTTTACCCACAAGCTCGGGGATGTGGTCAAGATTGCGAGCCCCAAACTGGGCGCGCTGATCAACCGGGTGGGGCTATGTCACGAAATCCCCCCCTGGCGTTTTGGGGTCATTCAGCTGATGCACAATCTGGCCGCGCGGGGATTGTTGTGAGGGTTGCTGAGCTGACGTGACCGGCGATTGATAGACGGTGCCTGACGCAGAACGCTTGTCTTTCTATGCTGGGCGAAAAAATAGTAAGGAGAAGGAATTGCCGATTACAGGAGAAAACTTCATTGGGTTTGCCCGATCCGCCCAAGGCCTGAATCGATTGCAGGCCACCGATCCGACTACCGGCGGTGCTCTGCCTGAGACATTTTCCGCGGCAACGGTCGAAGAGATCGAACAAGCAATGCGGTTGGCACAAGTTGCCTTTCGGGAATACAGTCGGTTTGATGGCATAACCAAAGCCCGGTTTCTCAATGCCATAGCAGACGAAATCCTGGCGCTTGGCGATGAGCTGGTGGAGAGAGCGGTGTCGGAGACGGCCCTGCCACCGATGCGTATCCAGAACGAACGCGGCCGCACGGTGGGACAGCTGCGCATGTTCGCCGATATGATCACTGAAGGGTCGTGGTGCGAAGCTGCCATCGTCACGGCCGCGCCAGACCGGCAGCCCCTGCCCAGGCCGGATATCCGTCGCATGCTGATGCCAATGGGACCGGTCGCCGTGTTTGCCGCCAGCAACTTTCCGCTTGCCTTTTCAACCGCCGGCGGTGACACAGCCTCGGCCCTGGCGGGCGGAAACCCGGTGATCGTGAAGGCGCACAGCAGCCATATGGGAACCAGCGAACTGGTCGCGTCCGCCATCGCCGCAGCCGGGAAACGCACCGGCATGCCCAGCGGGGTCTTTTCAATGGTGTTCGGGGAAGGACATAGCGTCGGCCAGGCCCTGATCAAGCATCCCGCCGTTAAAGCAGCCGCGTTTACCGGCTCCGAATCGGCAGGCCGTATTCTTTTCGACATCGCCAGTCAGCGTCCCGAGCCCATCCCCTTTTTTGCTGAAATGGGTTCGTTGAACCCGGTCATGCTGCTGCCGCGCGCGTTGAATCGCAGGGGCAAGGACATTGCCAGGGATCTCGCCGCATCGGTCACCGTGGGCTGTGGCCAGTTCTGCACCAAGCCCGGCCTCCTGATTGCAATGGACGGAGAAGAACTGGATGCCTTCATCGAGGAATTAGCTGAATGCATCCGTAAAATCCTCCCTATTTCCATGCTTAATCCGAAAATTCACGCCGGCTTCCTTGCGACACGCCAAAACGCACTGGATCAGGATGGTGTTCGTCGCGCCGTGGTTTCCGACATGGATCCCGACGCTGCCGCCCATCAGGGACAACCCTCCTTGGCGACGGTTGCCGCAGCCGATTTCATCGCCAATCCGATCCTGCAGGATGAAGTTTTCGGTCCTTACACGCTGCTGGTTCGCTGTGACGACCGCGAACAGCTCTCCCATGTCATCCAGGCCTTGGCGGGACAGCTGACGGCCACGGTCATGGCGGAAGAAGATGAGTTGGAGGATTACCTGCCGATGATCGATCTTCTGCGGGAGAAGTCCGGCCGCATCATCTATAATGGGATTCCCACCGGGGTCGAGGTCTGTGCGGCGATGCACCACGGCGGCCCTTATCCGGCCTCCAGCGACGCCCGCTTCACATCGGTCGGCACGGCGGCGATCAAGCGCTTTGTACGGCCGGTAAGCTTTCAAAACTGGCCGCCGTCACGCCTGCCCGACGCGTTGAAAGACGGAAACCCCCTGATGATATGGCGCTTGGTCGACAACGAATGGACGAAAAAATAGGCGAACACCATGAATTATAGATTTTTGGGCAACACAGGCCTTCGGGTTTCGCAACTTTGTATGGGGACGATGACGTTTGGCAATGAAGCCGACGAAGCTGCATCGGAAGCGATTTTCAGGCGCTGTCTGGACAGCGGCATCAATTTTTTTGATTGCGCCAATGTCTACGGAAACGGAATCGCCGAAACGATTTTGGGGAAACTGATAGCGGGTCATCGGCAGCACCTCATCCTCACTTCGAAATGCGGGTCACCATTCGGGTCCGAAATGAATGCGCAGGGTGGCTCCCGGCGCAACATTATCGCATCCCTTGAGGCCAGCCTAAAGCGGCTCGGAACCGATTATATCGATATTTATTTTCTGCACAAATTCGATGCATTTACACCGTTGGAGGTTTCTCTACGCGCGCTGAATGATATGGTTGGACAGGGCAAGGTACGCTACATCGGCGTCAGCAACTTCTCCGCTTGGCAAGTCATGAAAGCCGGCGGAATAAGCACCCTGCACGACTGGGTCCCGATTGACTGCATCCAGCCCATGTACAACCTGGTCAAGCGCCAGGCCGAGGTTGAGATTTTGCCGATGGCTCAGTCGGAAAACATCGGTGCTATAACCTATAATCCCCTTGGCGCCGGACTGTTGGCTGGAAAATACGGCACGGACCATACGACGGGCAACGGCCGACTGACCACCAGCGGCAAGTATCAAAAGCGGTACCATGATCGCTGGATGTTTGACACCGCAAGGCAGTTTTGCGAGTTCGCCTTGGAAGCCGGGTACCACCCTGTCAGTCTAGCCGTCGCCTGGGTCGGCCGAAACGACGCTGTCACCGCACCGATTATCGGGGCCCGCAGTGTCAGGCAACTTGAAGATTCCTTACGGTCCGTAGAAATCGACCTGACAGATCAGCTTTATGATGCCATAGCGGAGATGTCACCTACCCCTCCATCGGCAACCGATCGGTCGGAAGAACGAATAAAAGCGGGCAAAGACAACAATTGATTGCATGATCGAAAATCCGGAAACGGAAAAATTTACGCGTCCTGATCCGTGTGAGGCGCACCGGACGGCCGACATCCCAAGCGCGACGCCCGTGCCGCCATTTCTGAATGGGGAGGAATCAAATGGTCAAGTTTTGTGTTTTCTACTACGGTAAACCCGAGGATCCCGCCGCCTTCGATAAACACTACTGGGACCATCACCTCCCCATGGTCACGCACTTCCCCAGGATCAAACGCATTGCGATCAGCAAGGGGCGGCCCGAGGAAGACCTTTACCAGATTACCGAGCTGTATTTTGACAATCGTACGGAAATGGAGGCCGCCCTTGGCTCCCCGGAGCGCGCGGCCGCCGCCGAGGATTCCAGGAGATCCCTCAAGTTTGACGGCGAGATAATCCGCCGGACATTTGAAGTCATCGATTTTGTAAAAGAATAGGCGTATACCCCTGAGGATAGGCTTATCCGCAGTCCTATTCGGGCAGTTTAAAACAACTCTCCCTGCGCCCGGTCCTGCTTATATCTGACATCCATGCGGATGGATAATTCCGCTTTCACAAGTTCTCGCCCCAGGTAGGCCGCATGATCCAGTTGGGAGACAAGTTTCTTCTCGATCAATGTGGCACAGATGCTCGCTGAATCCTTGCCCTCGATCATGTTCCGGAGAATACCGTCGTTGCTGTAATGTTCCACCAGCAGGGGCTTTTCCCTGCCCTTCATCACCATGACGACAAAATAGCCCTTCGGATCGAGTTTCAGGCGCCGGGCGGGCTCGGCGGTCTGGATCTCGACCGAGTCGACTTTGAGGCCGGCCTCGTAAGGTTGGATCGGCTGGCGCCTCAACACGGCAAGCTGTCTGGTCAGGTCGTCCACTTCTTTCCTGCCGATCAAATCGACAACCGTAATCTGCTGCCTGAACTGGCGGACCTCTTCGTCGGTGATGTTCTTCAAGACCGGCCTGGCTCCCCGGGCACCAATGATTCGCCTGGGCTTATCGATGCCGTTGCGCAACAGGTTAAGCAGCGCATTGCCGGGCAGATGACCTTCTACATCCTCACCCCAAATGGCCAAACGGCGGATGAAGGGATTCGCGATGAGGTTCTTGACGAGATGCTCCACACCCAGGTTTTCCGTGGTGATGCTGCCCATGATGGCAACCCCGGATCCCATCAAACCCGATGTCAGCCCATCGATATCCACGCCCCCCAATACGGCCACGGCAACCGCTTTTTTAGGGTTTAAGACAATATAATGCCCCGGTTGCACCGGCCAGTTGTCGGCAGCAAATTCATTCGGTTTGATTCGCTCGGTCCGCAAAGGCGCAACGGATGCATGCGCTTGCGCATCAAGGCCATCCCATATCGCGTTGAACGTGTTGTATGCCGGAACCGGCAGACAGGGTTTACACCCCAGTCAGCCATGCATCTTCAAAAGATCGGCATCTTTTGCCCAGTGCTCAAAATCATTTTCGATGGCAACCAAGCGATGATCGGATACGCCGTTTCGAAATGCCTTGATCTTTTCGAGGATGATTTTCAGCACGTCGGCATGCAAACATGAACATGTACGGCATTTTTCATGCTCTAAAATATCTTTAAACGCGGCGTGAATCTTCTGAAAAGCATCGATCTTGGTTTCCGTTACCATTGATGGGGCAGCATTCATGGAAGATCTCCCTATTCAAACGAACCCTCAAAAGGCGGAATCCGTTCACCCCGCCCCAACCAAGGGTAACAATAATGCCGCCTACCTCAAGGGGGGCCGCTTTATTGTTGACCTGGATCTCTGCTGGCCGGCCAATCTTGACCAGGCGCCCGCAGGTGTTTGATGGTCGGAATGCCCACGCCAAACCGCTTGGCCGGCGTTCCGGACCCCACCTTGCACGACGGGTATCGCGCCCGATCTGATCGACTTTATGCCTAAGTGAGAGGTTACCCTATTGCCCAACCAGAACAGAAGAAAGGGAGAACAGATGAAAATATTTCCTTGAAAGCCGATCCGCCGGTGTTGCCCTTCTTTCCATCCAAACCGCTGCTCAGCCCCCGGTGGACCACGGTCGGGGGCGGACCGGCGACCGGCAGCCACGCCGTGTTCATTGACCGGCGTCGGCCGGGGCACCGGTCCGGTAATAGCGGATGAGGGCTTCTGTCGAACTGTCGTGGCTTGAAGCGGTTTCCGATCCGCCGATCTCCTTCACAATCCGCGTGGCCAGCACTTTGCCCAGTTCCACCCCCCACTGGTCGAAGGAATCGATCCCCCAGACAACACCCTGGGTAAAAACGCTGTGCTCATAGAGCGCCACCAGCGCACCAAGGATTTCCGGGGTGAGCTTCTCGGCGAAAAGGGTTGTGGAGGGCCGGTTGCCTTCGAAGGTGCGGTGGGCTGCCAACCAGTCCGGGATGCCTTCGGCACGGACTTCTTCAGTGGTTTTGCCAAAGGCCAGGGCCTCGCCCTGGGCGATGACATTGGCAATCAGCAGATCGTGGTGATTGCCCAGCGGATTCAGCGATTGGCGGAAGGCGATAAAATCACAGGGGATGAGGTCGGTCCCCTGGTGAATGAGCTGGTAGAAGGAATGCTGCCCGTTGGTGCCCGGCTCGCCCCAGTAGACAGGGCCGGTGCTGTAGTCCACCCGGTGGCCGTCCAGCGTGACGTGCTTGCCGTTGCTCTCCATGGTCAATTGCTGCAGGTAAGCCGGGAAGCGATGCAGGTATTGGTCGTAGGGCAGCACGGCGATGGTCCGGGCGCCGAGAAAGTTGGTGTTCCACACCGCCAAAAGCCCCATCAGGACCGGCAGGTTGCGGTCCAGCGGGGCGGTGCGGAAATGCGCGTCCATGCCACGAAAGCCGGACAGCATGTCCCCGAACGCCTCCGGGCCCACGGCGATCATGGTGGACAGGCCAATGGCCGAATCCATGGAGTAGCGTCCGCCGACCCAATCCCAGAATCCGAACATATTGGCGGTGTCGATGCCGAATTGCGCCACCGCCTCCCGGTTGGTGGACACCGCGACGAAATGGCGGGCAACGGCCGCCTCGTCCCCCAGGTGTTCCAGCAGCCAGGCGCGGGCGGTGTGCGCATTGGTCATCGTCTCCAGGGTCGTGAAGGTCTTGGAGGAGACGATAAACAAGGTCTCGGCGGCCTCCAAGCCAGCGGTGGCCTCGGCGAAGTCGGTCCCGTCCACATTGGAGACGAAACGGAAGGTCATATCGCGGCGGGCATAGAACCGCAAGGCTTCGTAAGCCATGACCGGTCCCAGGTCCGAACCGCCGATACCGATATTGATGACATTCCTGATGGGCCGGCCGGTGTAGCCCTGCCAGGCGCCGCTGCGAACACGGTCGGCGAAACCCGCCATCTTGTCCAGAACGGCATGCACGTCGGGAACGACATCCCGGCCGTCCACGACAATGCGGGCATCCCGCCGGGCCCGCAGGGCGGTGTGCAGCACCGCCCGCTTTTCGGTGGCATTGATCTTCTCCCCCTCGAACATGGCCGCCCGCCGTTCCGGCAGGCTGCATTCTACGGCCAGATCCACGAGCAGCCCCAGGGTCTCTTCCGTGACGCGCTGCTTGGCATAATCCAGATAAAACCCCGCCGCCTCCACTGTAAAGCGCGCCGCCCGCCGGGGATCGTCCCGGAACATATCCCGCAGGTGACGCGCCTGGATTTCCCGGCAGTGCGCCTGCAGCGCCTGCCAGGCCTTGGTACGGGTAAGCACGGGTCGTGTGGTCTCCATCGATGGTTCCTCCCCTTAAGCGTTGACGGAACGTCCCCGCGCCGCAAAGGGTGCCGGCCGGTCGTCCCATGAATTCACAACGGTCTTCTTCCCGCGCCCAATAAGGCACAGGTGAGGTTATTGTTCGACAACCCAAACGGTCACCCCCCGGGCCCGCTTGCTTATAGCGGCGCCCGGATCGCGACTCAACAACCGGATCAGGGCATGATGGTGGTGGCGCCCCACCACCACTGCCGAATAGAGGCCCTCCTCCAACGCGTCCAATACCGCCCTTGTCACGCTGGGAAAGGGAACCGGCTTCATTTTGGCGTGGATGTGAACCGTGGCGACCCCCGCCTTCTGGAGAATATCGCGGGCCTGGTCAAAGACCTCTTGGGTGATGTCGGCTTCCATCTTTTCCAGCTTGGCGACCTGATCCCAATCGTACGCCAACCACGCGCCATCGCCATCACCGATGCCGGTGACCCAAACCATGGGCGCCAGGTAATGGATCAGGGTAACTTCCGTTTCGGCCGGATCCGACAGACATTCGGCTACATGGCGCACCAGGTCAAGACTGTCCTGATCGTCGTTCATCGCCACCAGCAAATGGTTGCCCAGATCGGCCGGACTTTGCAGCAAGGCCTGGGCCTGCTGGTAGACATGATCCACCGTAAGGCCATAGGCCTGCATCACCACTCCACCCGGGGCCGAGGCGCCGTAACGCTTGACGCCGATCGCACGGATACGGGGCCCCAGATAGGGCTGCCAGCCCAAGGGCAGGCCGGCTTCCACGGCCAACAGGGGCACCCCCGGCGGCAGCACCCGATTGCGGTAGCTGGCCGGTTGCTGCTGAAACAATTCGATGCTGGGCATGCTGACGACCCGCGCCTGCACCCCTTCGTCCGCCAGCTTCTGCTGCGCCGCCAGGGCCAGATGGACCTCCGAGCCCGTCGCGACCATGATCATATCGGGTTTGGCGCCGTTGGCGGCGGGCGTCAGGATGTAGCCGCCGGCGCGCACACCGGCCGCGACGTCATGCTCTCCGACCGGGGCCAGGATCGGCAGTTTCTGGCGCGTCAGGACCATGGCCACCGGTCCTGTCCGGTGCGCCGCGGCACACCGCCAGGCGGCTATGGTTTCGTTGGCATCCGCCGGCCGGAGGACGGTCATCCCCGGGATGGAACGCAGCCCCAAGAGCTGTTCCACCGGCTGGTGCGTGGGACCATCCTCGCCCAGGGCAATGCTGTCGTGGGTAAAGACGTAGATCACCGGCAGGCCGTTCATGGCGGCCAGACGCATCGGCGGCCGCATATAATCGCTGAAGATCAAAAAGGTGGCGCCGTAGGGCCGCAGCCCGCCGTGCAGGGCCATGCCGTTGAGAATGGCACCCATGGCGTGTTCGCGGATGCCGAAATGCATGTTCCGGCCGGCGTGGTGCTCCGGCTCGAAATCGTCGACGGCCGTCATCAGGGTGTGGGTGCTGGGTGCCAGGTCGGCCGCGCCGCCCATCAGTTCGGGAAGATGCGCGGCAATGGCATTGATGGCCTTGCCGGAGGCCACTCGCGTGGCCACGTCACCCTGGTCGGCCGTGAATACGGGCAGGTTGGCATCCCAGCCCTCGGGCAGCGCCCCCTGGATGACCCGGCTGAACTCGGCGGCCAGAGGGGGATGGGCTTCGGCATAGGCCTGAAAGCGGGCGTTCCATTCCGCCTGCCGCTCTTTTCCGCGGTCCACCGCCCGGCGAAAATGGTCCCGGGCATCCGGGGGGATGAGAAACGGCGGTTCCGGGGGCCAACCCAGGTTCTCTTTGGCCAGGCGCACCTCTTCCTCCCCCAGGGGCTCGCCATGGGCCGCGGCCGTGTCCTGTTTGTGGGGACTGCCGTAGCCGATATGGGTCCGCACCGCGATGAAGGACGGACGGGCCGTCTCTTCCCGGGCCGTCCGGATGGCCGCCGCCACGGCAGCCATGTCATTGCCGTCCTCGACCTGCTGGACGTGCCATCCATAGGCTGCGAAACGGGCCCTGCGATCCTCGGTAAAGGCCAGCACCGTCCCACCCTCGATGGAGATATGATTGTCATCGTAGAGAACGATCAGCTTGCCCAGGCCCAGATGACCGGCCAGGGAAGCCGCCTCGGAAGCGACTCCTTCCATCAGGTCGCCGTCGCTGGCCAGGGCATAGGTATGGTGGTCGACGATCGCGTGACCGGGGCGATTGAAGCGCGCGGCCAGGGCCGCTTCGGCAATCGCCATCCCCACGGCATTGGACAAGCCCTGTCCCAGGGGACCGGTGGTGGCCTCGACGCCGGGCGTCAAACCGTGCTCCGGGTGCCCCGGGATGCGGCTGTCCCATTGGCGGAAGCGTTGCAGTTCCTCCAGCGGCAGGTCGAAGCCGGTCAAATGCAGCAGGGCATACAGCAGGGCGGACCCGTGCCCCGCCGACAATACGAAACGATCCCGGTCCGGCCAGGCCGGGTCCCGGGGGTTGAACTGCAGGAAGCGGTCCCACAGGGTGTAGGCCATTGCCGCCGCCCCCATCGGCAGACCGGGGTGCCCCGAGTCGGCCTGCTGGACCATATCGACGGCCAAAAAACGGAGCGTATCCACACAAAGGCGATCCACGGATCCTGGTTGTTGTTCATCGGGTGCATGCATTGGCATTTCCCTTCATTTCCGTTATGCGATCAACCTGCCCAAGGCCGGGTTATCACTTGCATCCCATTTGACCCTGCGATGTAAAAATCTCTTTTTCGATGGGATCTATTTTCCCCGACATGGCCATTTCCATTCGGTGAATTGAGGTCGATCGTAGCCTTCCCGGTAGGCATAGGCCACATTTTCGATAATGGCGTTTTTCATCATTTCCTTGACATGGGCCCCGGCCACCCGGAGCTTCGGCACCCGGTCGATGACGTCGATGACCAGGTTGAAACGGTCGATCTGGTTCTGGATGGCCAGTTCCATGGGGGTGTTGATATTGCCGTGTTCCTTGTAGCCGCGGACGTGCAGATGGCGCGCATTGGCCCGGCGGTAGGCCAGCTTGTGGATTAGGAAGGGATAACCATGGAAGTTGAAGATGATCGGCTTGTCAAGGGTGAACAAACTGTTGAAGTCCTCATCCGACAGCCCGTGGACGTGCTCGCTCTGGGGCACCAGCCGGAACAGGTCGACCACATTGATGAAACGCACCTTAAGGTCCGGGAAATGCTCCCGCAACAGGGCCGTGGCGGCCAGGGCCTCCATGGTGGGCACGTCCCCCGCCGCGGCCATGACGACGTCGGGCTCATGGCCCTGGTCGTTGCTGGCCCACTCCCAGATGCCGATGCCCTTGGTGCAGTGTTGGACGGCTTCTTCCATGGAAAGATATTGCAGGTGCCGCTGCTTGTCGGCGACGATGACATTGATGTAGTTGGTGCTGCGCAGGCAGTGATCGGCCGTTGAGAGCAGGCAGTTGGCGTCGGGGGGCAGGTAGATGCGGGTTACCCGCGGACTCTTGTTGGTGACGACATCCAGAAAGCCGGGGTCCTGGTGGCTGAAGCCGTTGTGATCCTGCCGCCACACGGTGGAGGTCACCAGGATATTCAGGGCGGAAATGGGAGCGCGCCAGGGAACGTCCAGGCATTTTTCCAGCCATTTGGCATGCTGGTTGAACATCGAATCGATCACATGGATGAAGGCCTCGTATGAGGCCAGAAAGCCATGTCGACCGCTCAAGAGATACCCTTCTAGCCAGCCCTCGAGCGTGTGCTCGCTGAGAATTTCCATCACCCGTCCGTCGGGAGAGAGTTCGCTGCCGTCGGCATCCTCCGGTTTGATTTCCGCCATCCAGGCCTTCTTGCTGGCTTCATAAACGGTATTGAGGCGGTTGGAGGCGGTTTCGTCCGGACAGAAGAAGCGGAAGGCGGTCGGGTTGCCGGTCATCACATCCCGCAGAAACAGGCCCAGCGGGCGTGTGTTTTCGACCCTCGTCTGGCCGGGCTGGGCAACTTCCACCGCATAGTCGCGGAAATCGGGCAAACGCAGGTCTTTGCGCACCAATCCGCCGTTGGTGATGGGGTTGGCGCTCATGCGCCGCTTGCCGGTGGGGGGCAGGTCTCTCAGGTCGGGGACAAGCCGGCCGCGGTCGTCAAACAGGTGTTCCGGTTTGTAGCTGCGCAGCCAATTATCCAACAACTCCAGGTGGGCGGGATTCGTGTGAACGTCAAAGGGAATCTGGTGGGCCCGCCAGAAGTCTTCCACCTTATGTCCGTCGACTTCCTTGGGACCGGTCCAGCCCTTGGGAGACCGCAGCACGATCATCGGCCACTTCGGTAGTCGACGAACCCCATTGGCGCGGGCTTCCTGCTGGATCGCCCGGATATCGGCCAGGACCGACTCCAGGGTTTGGGCCATCTGCTGGTGCATGGCCTCCGGATCGGAACCTTCCACAAAATAGGGCTTGTAGCCGTACCCCACGAAAAGACTTTCCAGCTGTTTGGGGTCGATACGCGCCAGAATAGTTGGATTGGCGATCTTGTAGCCGTTCAGGTGCAGGATGGGCAGCACCACGCCATCGCGCGCCGGATTGAGGAACTTATTGGAATGCCAGGCCGCCGCCAGCGGTCCCGTCTCCGACTCACCGTCGCCCACCATGACGGCCACCATCAGGTCCGGATGGTCGAAAGCGGCCCCAAAGGCATGGGACAGACTGTAGCCCAGTTCACCACCTTCGTGGAGCGATCCCGGAGTCTCGGGCGTGCAGTGGCTGCCGATGCCGCCCGGAAAAGAGAATTGTTTAAAAAAGCTGCGCAGGCCTTCCTCATCGGCGCTCTTGTCGGGATAGACCTCACCATAGGTTCCTTCCAGGTAGGCCTGGGAGAGTACCGCAGGTGCGCCGTGCCCCGGGCCGGAGATAAAAAGCATGTTCAAGTCATACTTCTTGATCAGCCGGTTCAGATGGACCCAGGTAAAGGTCTGCCCTCCGTCGGATCCCCAGTGCCCCAGCAAGCGCTTCTTGACGTGTTCCAGTTTCAGCGGCTCCCGGAGCAGCGGGTTGTCCTTCAGGTAAAGCATCCCGACGCATAGGTAGAGGCTGGCGCGCCAGTAAGCGTTCATTCGGCACAGTTCATCATGGCCCAATGGCGTCGGCACGCTCGGTTCGTTCGTCATTGTCACGCTCCCTTTATGATTTGTGTTTTTGTCAAGCGGCGGCCTGCCAAAAATCACCGGACTGACAGGGCGTTGAGCAATTCGCCGGCGCTAACTTCGGCGGTCGCATCCGTGGGGTATCGCGGACGTCTTGATGCGCTGCAAAAAGGTCTGATGCCGCGGATGGCTTAAGTTCAGGTGACAATAAACACTCAGCTTGGCCCAGTCCTCGATGAAGACCCAGATCAGGCAGTAGGCCCAGATCAGGCCGATGTTGGCCCAGGAAATGGGCGCCATCAACCCCAGTCCGAAAGCCACCAGCAGAGTGGCCAGCAGCTTGGTGATGATCGCGGACCACAACAACACCCCGGCCGGGAAGGGTCGGGTCAGGAAGAACCGCCGGGTGCGGGCGACGAACAGGGTCAGGTGCCCGGCGACCGCCAGCTTGAGGAAGATGAAGGTCTGAATCTGGCTGTCATCCAGTTTGAGCCACATCCGGGCGATCAGCAAAAGGCCGAAGGTCTCGAAGACCCCGATCAGGCCGAGCACGGTGGAGACGGTGAAGACGCGGTGCATATCCCAGCGCACCGGTTCGGGATCCAGCCAGGTGTTGTCGTAGGCGATGGCCATAATCGGTACATCGTTGAAGAAGGCCAGCAAAATGATCATGATGGCGGTGATGGGGTAGAAATCGAACACGATCATCGCCAGCACCACGAAAAACATGATCCGAATCGTTTCGGTGATGCGGTAGATGGCGTAGCTGTTCATCCGCTCGAAAATCCTGCGCGCTTCTTCCACCGCCCGTACAATGACCGACAGACCCGGCTCGGTGAGAACGAGGTCCGCGGCGGCCCGGGCGGCGTCCGTGGCCCCGCTGACCGCGATGCCGGTATTGGCCTGCTTGAGGGCCGGGGCATCGTTGACCCCGTCCCCGGTCATGCCGACGATGTGTCCCTCGGACTGCAAGGCCTTGACAATCTTATACTTGTGCTCCGGGAAGACCTGGGCGAAGCCGTCCGCCGTCTCGATGGCCGCGGCCTGGGCAAAGGCCGTCCCCCGGCCTGCCGTGTCCCCGAAAAAAACCTCGGCCGGCTGGATATCCTTGCCCAGGCCGAGCTGACCTGCAATTTCCGCTGCAATGGCCGTGTTGTCGCCGGTGACCATTTTGACGCTGACGCCATGCTCGCCGGCCTGCTTGATGGTCTCGGCCGAATCTTCCCGGGGGGGATCGAAAAGCGGCAGAATCCCCAGGAATTGCCAGGTGTCGCCGTCCTCGGAGCGGGCGACCCCCAGGGTACGGTAGCCCTTGGCCGCCAGGTCGTTGACCGCTTTTTCAGCCCGCGCCTTGTCTTCGGGCGTGAGGCGGCTCATTTCCATCACCACCTGGGGTGCGCCCTTGGTCACACGGAAGGAGCCGCCCTGCCCGTCTGCGATCCATGCTTCGGTGCGTTTGCCGATGGGATCGAAGGGGACAAACTTCTGCTGGTGGAAATCGGCCAGGTCCTGTCGGTCGGCAAGGCCGCCCAGCACCGCCAGGTCGATGGCATCCCGGTCCTCGGCTTTGGAGGCCAGCGCGGCGGCCCGAATGACCGCTTGGGGGTCCGGGGCGTTGAAGAGAACCACCTCACCCAGCCGCAATTTGTTCTGGGTCAGGGTGCCGGTCTTGTCCGAGCATAAAATGTCCATACCGGCCATCTCTTCGATGGACTCCAGACGGGTCACGATGGCCTTCAACCGGGCCAGGGACCGGGCACCGATCGCCATGGTCACCGAGAGCACCGCCGGCATGGCCACCGGTATGGCGGCCACCACCAGAATCAGGGTAAACTGGACCAGCGTGAGAATCGGGGCGCCGCGGAAAAGCTGCACCAGGAGCAGGATCGCGGCCAGCCCCAGGCTCAAATAGATCAGGTAGTCGCCGATATGCAGCACCGCTTTCTGGAAATGCGAAACGGATTGAGCCTCGGAGACCAGCTCGGCGGTCTTGCCGAAAAATGTCTCGGTCCCGGTGGCCGTTACCACGGCGACCATCTCGCCCTGCTTGGCCACCGAACCGGAATAGGCCACATCGCCGTTCTTCTTGTTGACCGGCAGGGACTCGCCGGTCAGGGCCGACTGGTCTACGCTCAGGTAATCGCCTTCAGCCAGCTTGACGTCGGCCGGGATGATGTCCCCCAGGCGCAGACGAATGATATCCCCGGGTACCAGATCGACGGCGTCGGCTTCATCCCATTGCCCCCCGCGCCGGACCCGGGCTTTCAGGGCGAGTTGTTTTTTAAGGGCTTCCACCGCATTGGCCGCCTGGTGCTCCTGCCAGAAACCCACCGCCGCGTTGAACAGCAGCAACACCAGGATAATCACCAGATCGGGCCAGTGCCTGACCAGGGCCGAGAGGATGGCGGCGATCTCGATCATCCACGGGATCGGCCCCCAGAAATAGGAGAGAAACTGCCCGATGGGGCTTACTTTCTTTTCCGCCAGAGCATTGGGGCCATACTGCTGCAGGCGCTGGCGGGCTTCCGCCGCGTCAAGCCCCTCCATCGAGCTCGCCAGCTTGGCCAGGGCCTCTTCCAGGCTGACGCTGGCCCAATCCGGTGCGTCCGCGCCGGACGGCGGTTTGAGCGTTTGGAACATCGCCAT
>CAVSSY010000015.1:0-34015 GCA_963730675.1 uncultured delta proteobacterium
GTCCATCTGCTTCATGCCGGCTTCGTTGAGACCCCAGTCCTTGCCGCCTTTCTCGCCCAGCATGTCCATGTACTTGTCCGAGAGCATGGTGGTGACGTGCATGCGCGCCGGGTTATACCAGACGAAGAACGGCTTGCCGGTTTTTCGGGGTCGTTGCGGTCGAGGAAGTCGATGACCTGGGCGGAGATTTCCTCGTCCACGGTCTTGGAACGTTCCAGCGTCAGGGGTCCTTCGTCCTTGCAGCTCTGGTTCGCCTCGGTGCCGTCCGAAGAAGTACAGTGAAGAACCGGCCGTGGCGGGGTCATGCAGAGCCCGTCTTGCGGATCGATGGCTCCGGGAACCTCTGCGAGACCCTTGACCGGGGTATTCTTCCAGGGCCGTACAACGGCTCTGATCGGTCGAGCGTGCTTGTTGATATCCGGGAAGCTCATCCCCTGCATGGCGTCGAGGTGATACAGGTAGCCCCAGAACTCCTGGAAGCCGTGCGCGGTCGGCAGCGATGCCGATTTATCGCCGAGGTGGTTCTTGCCGAACTCGCCGGTGTTGTAGCCGAGATCCAGCAGGAATTTTGCCAGCGCGGGTGTACCCGGCAACAGCGAACTTGTGGCACCCGGAAGCTGCGGCATGACCATGCCCGCCCGCAACGGATGCATGCCGGTGAAGAAGGCGGTGCGCCCGGCCGTGCAGCTCTGCTCGGCATAATAGGTCATAAATCTCGCACCTTCATTCCCGATGCGGTCGATGTTGGGCGTCTCCCCAACCATGAGCCCCTGATGGTAGGCACCCACGTTCATGATGCCGATGTCATCGCCCATGATGAATAGGACGTTGGGTTTTTTGTCGGCGGCAATTGCCTGGCTGGCTGTCAAGACCAGTGCCAGGGCGAGCACCACCATCCATAAGGAAACAAGTTCAGTCCTCGACTTGTTCATTTTTTCCCTCCTTTTCAATGTTTGTGTACATCGGTTTAGTTCCACGTTATCCGTGCCGGAGACGTTGCATAAAATGCTGAACCCGATGGTACCGTTTACTGCCCAAAGGGATAATACGAAAAATCAGTTTCAGTCTGGTCCGCGGTAGGTCCGTATTCCCATCATAGCCTATCGCAAAAGCCTTGCTTCCCGGGGGGACCTTAAAATCCCGGTGGAACTGGCGATCGCTGGAATTAAATTCGATAAAATCACTGTGATCGAGAAAAGAGAAAAAATTCTGTTTGTCGATCACGGTGCTCTGGCCATCCAGAAAAAACAGATGAAAAGTCAGCACATCGATGCTTTCATGATTTATTTTGGTCCGGCCCCATACTTTTAATTGATTGCCAGCGGTCTCGTATTGGTAGCGTACGGTCATGTCGTCCGTCTGAAAGGTTTGTGCATATGGCCCGCCGCTTTGAATGGCCACGCTGTTGCCGGGGGGCACCTGCTTTCCGATATCTACTTGACCGAGCGTCTGGCATCCGCTCACGACCATACCCACCAACACCAGCGCCACCAGAGGTAAACCGATCACCTTAAATCCATTCGGGAGCCTTCTCATTTTAATAACAAACCTTTCTTACACGTTATATCAGTTAAAATAGGTTAGGCGGCTTCCTGATATCCGTCTGACCGAGGGTTTGACATCCGGCCAAGATCCCTCCCACCAACGTCCGTGCCATCAAGGCCAAAACGAAGCGGTCATTGCCATCCAATCTCCCCCATCTAACGCCGCATGGCCAGAACCGCTTCCGTGCCGGCCACGTTCGGAAATGGAAGGATCTCCATGGAAAGCGGGTGCTCCAATAGACAGCCAGCCCCCAGCAGCACGCTGAAGCGATCGGACTGAATGTAGTTTTCCAGATCTTTGCGCGCGGTCCATTCCGTCAGCAGGATAAACGATGTCTCATCCTCGATGTCCTGGCAGAGGGTGGCCTTCACACACTCGGTTTGGGATCGTATCTGATTCACAATGGCATCCATGGTTTGAGAAAACTCTTTGCGGTTTCCAGCGGCCACTTTCAAATTGACAAGGAAGAGGAACATAGCGTTGCCTATTGGATACCCTTAATGAATGCGATTAATCTGAAACCATAATTCCAGCTGGATATCATGGAGGTATTCCACGATTCATGCCAACTCTTAAATGCCAATCCTTAACAGTTTTATAGTTTTGAAATTATTAGTAAAAAACAGATTTTAAAATCAAGTTGCAGCAATTTCGTGAAGGGTCTAATTTCCGTGACATATCGAGGGAACGCGAAATATCGCGGAAAACAGCAGGGCCGGAGGCTTCACCCAATCATCGAATTCATGCGCGGGCAAAGCGGCTTCCCGTCCAAATTATTTCCGGCCTTATTTTCAAAGGTGGTGGCTGGCGGATAACGGGGTACTCAATGGCGGGCTGATCGCCGATGTGAGTCAACTGACATGGGCATCCATTTGGGTGGATTGGAAAGGCTGATCACGATACGTTTTGGGAATTGCGAGGGACCGCTCAATCATGGAGCCTGCAAGCGGCCGCCCCCTCGTCGTTCTCCGTGCCAGGGAATGGGATCTCCGATCGCAAACGCCCCGTAGGATTCTTGCAGACGCGTGTCGCTATTTACGGTTTTTTAATCCCCAGCTTTGACATGCGTGAGCGGAGGGTGGAAGGACGCATATCCAGAATAACGGCGGCTCCTTTGGGTCCATCGACGCGCCATTGGGTTTCCGCAAGAACAGACGTGATATGGTCCCGTTCGTTGTCAGCCAGAGTTTTGAAGTTTTTCGGCCGATCTTCATGAACGGGCGCGCTCAAATCATCCATCAGGCGCAGCTTGGTGCCGGCGCTGTTGATGACCCCACGCTCAATGACATGCTCCAATTCCCGGATATTTCCGGGCCAAGGATATGCTTGCAGGCGTTTAATGACCGGCATCGGGATATCTTGGAGGGATTTGCCCATGCGCCGGGACATTTTGTCCATGAAGAATTTGGCCAGCGGCAGAATGTCATCAACGCGATCTCGCAGGGGTGGAACCGTAATCGGAAAGACATTGAGCCGATACCAGAGGTCTTCACGGAAGCGCCCCGCGCGGACTTCGCGATCAATTGGGCGGTTGGTGGCAGCGATGATGCGCACCTTGACGCGGATGGTTTTATTGCTGCCCAGGCGTTCAAACTCACCATCCTGCAATACTCGAAGCAGCTTGCTCTGCAGTTCCAAGGGCAGTTCGCCGATCTCGTCCAGAAAAAGAGAGGTGCCGTCGGCCAGTTCGAACCGGCCGGTGCGCCGGGCGTCGGCTCCGGAAAAGGCCCCCTTTTCGTATCCGAACAGCTCGCTTTCAATCAAATTGGCCGGCAGCGCGGCACAATCGACCTTAACCAGAGGGCGGTCTTTATATCTGCTGGCGTTGTGCACGGCCCGGGCAATCAATTCCTTGCCGGTGCCGGTCTCCCCCGTGACCAGCACGGCGGAGTCGGACGTTGCCACCTGTTCCACTTTGAAAAGAGTGTATTTGAGTGCATCGCTGTTGCCGATAATCGAGCCGAAGTTGAGTTCTATTTTGATTTCATCCTGCAGGTAGGCGGTTTCAGCTTCCAGTTGAGCTTTCAGCTCCGAAATCTCCGTGTAGGCATTGCGAAGATCGATCTCTGCCAGTTTACGGAAGGTAACATCGCGGTTGCTGGCGCGAAACCCCACCAGCTTGCCCTCATCGTCTGTCACCGGTTGGCAGCTGTGCTCAATCCAGCGGATCTGTCCATCCCGTCTAAGAATACGAAATTGAATCATGCACGGCTTTGGCGCCCTTCGCGAATCACGATAATGACGGTCCCATAAATCATGGTCCTCCGGAACGATGATCGCTTTGAACAGCGACGGGTCATCCTTGAATTCCTGGGCCGTGTAGCCACAGATCGCGCTCACAGGATGGGGAGACGTATTCCATCGTATTGTCAACCTTCACCCAGAACTCCCAGTCATAGGTAAAATCGGCGACCGTTCGATATTTCTTCTCCGCCTGCAGTCAGTGTTTCTTCGTGCTGTTTGGCGCATCAGTGCATTGGCAAAAACCTCCGCGACCAGCCGGCATTGTCGAATGAGCTCATTCGGCCATTCTTTGCGGTGCCTCAGCATTGTGAGCGACATCAGACCCAGCGTTTTCTTGCCGGTCGATAAGGGGATCGCAGCCACCGAAATAATGCCTTGAGCACGAATTAAATTCTTTTCCGCCCCGGCTTCTGCGGGCAAGTCTTCGGGATCGGAAAAAATAAGCGTCTCACCGTTTAATATCTTTTGTCTGGCCCATGGAAACTGCTCGAGTTGGATTTCAGAGAGCTGCACTTTAATATCGGAATTTTTGTAAGAATCAACGAGATGCAGCTTTTGGTCATTTTCCGATACTTCAAAAACACTGACCCGATCCAGGTCAAAGACTTTACCGATCGATTCCAACACGCCCCTTATTTCCGGATCCACCTGCTCCGGGGGCAGGTTCACGAAACGGGCCGAAAGCGCGGACAGCATCTCCTCAAAGCGCAATCGTTTAGCGAGTTGCGACAGGGCCCTGCGACGTTGCCTTCGCACCATCATCAGATAAAGGATCAGTCCGCTTTGGACAAAAAGAACAAAAAAGGTGCCAACGATATACCAGCGGTAACTATCCCAGAAGGAGTAGGTCTTAAACTGAACGATGCTGCCGGGTGGTAATCGATCCTCTCGGATTCCGAAGCGTTTAAACTGCCGCCAATCGAACTTATTAATTGTCGTGCCCTGGCTTGACATGGGAATATTTGAAGGCTTTTCGCCTCTTAATATGCGTAAAGCCATCTCGCCGGCCCTCAGCCCTACCATTTCCACACTGAACATCTTCCCGCCGACGATACCGTCACCGAAATAGGAATCCAGAATGCCATACACCGGCGCATTGGCTTCTCTCGCCAAGATGGAAACAGCCTGCCGGGGAACGAAGGCCTTGCCGTTGCCATCCTGGGTGAGCAGGTAAAAGAGGATCACCGACTGCTCAGGCAGATTTTTGACTTTTTCCTCAATATCAGCAAACGGCAAACGAGTCAGATAAATGAAGTCGAATTGCTTGGTATACGGCTCAAATGCCTGGCGGAAACCTTCTTCAAAAGCCAGATCGGTATGGGATGCACCATTGACGACCGCAACGTGGCGTGTCTCCGGATGGATCTCGAGTGCCGTGTTCAACAGCCCGACGTAGTCGATATCCGCAAGGACACCCGTAATCTCAGGGGTTAAACTGAGACTCTCTATGTTTGTCTGCGGGATGGCGGAAAAGACAACGGGGATGTTCTGAAAAACATCATCGTGTGTGGGCAATAACAAACTCAAGTGAGAGCAAGCCGTAGGTGATTATCAGATCGATCTTTTTCTTGGAAAACTTGTGGTGGTATAAATCACTTAATAACTGGTTATGCTTCTGATCGGGATTGCGGTCGGAATCCAAATATTCGATGAAATACTCAATATCAAATTCCGTGCCTGCACCTAACCCCTGCTTGATCCCTTGTTCTACCATGGGGTATGCCGGCAGATCACTCTGTGCATGGAAAATAACAAGAACGCGTTTCTTTTCTTTCAGTTCATTTGCGTAAGTGTTTGGAAGGAAAGCAGAAAAAAACAAAGATACCAGCAAAAACAACTGCACCATGAGAAAAGGCTCAAGCCTCCTATAGAGTGCTGCTGCGCTCGACTGTTTTTCATAACAAACACAGTGGACAAAACATTTAAGTCTTTGTCCTGGCATTGCTCACTCCTTATTGGTTGTTCAGACTCTGACCAGCGGTATCATACGCATGGCTCTTCCAGATGCGTCCCTGTATGAATCTCGTATTTTTCGACCATAGGAAAGGTATCCTAAAGTCAGCCATGAATTTATGATCCATTCGCCAATGAATCGGGTGGGCATGAAGCATCATCAGATGTTCAAGGTGGACTTATTCAGCATATCAGTTTGGTAGGGTAATACAAGATGTTTGCAGGACGGGATTCAGTTCAAACTGAAAGGCAGTATGATATGGCTATGCCACAAAAATGGGCATCGCCGGACCTTGTGCTTTCTTGCCATATGCTGAAAAATAATTGAAATAATATTTAATTTGAAGCACCACTACATATGGCGGCGGCCGAATTGGCGATTAGGTGCAGATTACATCGGGAAAATGAATCTATCACAGAAATGTGGCGACCTGAGATACATTGAGATAGATAGGGGTCGGGAAGGGTTGCCCCTCCCCGCCCTCCGAACCGTGCGTGCGGTTCTCCCGCACACGGCTCTCCAGTCGGTGGTTTCCTCATCGGGATTGACGCGCCAATACATGAGCTTCGTGCATGGTGAAAAGCCCACGTTCTGCGAGTCTTCAGACGGATTTTATCCTTGAACCGTTTGAGACTCTTTTTCCGCACATAGCGGCAGCCCTCTTCAAATCGGTATCCTAAGAATTCAAAACCGTTTCCAGGCTGGAGGCTGCTGGCGATATAGGTCTTCCCCAGGCTCAGCTGCAGACCATTATCCGTAATCCATGATTGAATCTGCGACAACGCCGTTTTCGCCTCCTTCTTATTCCGGCACAGCACGACCCAATCATCCGCATAACGAACCATCTTAAACCCATGTTGGTACAACATCATATCCAACGGATGAAGGTACACGTTGGCCAGTAAAGGGCTGAGGACCGCACCTTGTGGTGAACCGCTGATTGGATTCCATTGTCTCACGCCCTCCATAATTTCCTGCTTCAAGAAAAGTTCTATCAAGTTGAGGACTTTGCCGTCACTTACCCTTTCCTTTACGCGTTCCATAAGGAGATCATGCGGAATCGAGTCAAAGTAGCTTTTGACATCAGCGTCCACCACCCACATGTAACCTCGCTTTAGCCGCCAATCCACTTCACGCAGCGCATCTTTGCACCCTCGACCGGGTCTGAAGCCATAGTTCGTCGACAGGAATTCCTTTTCGAAGATAGGCTCCAAAACCATTTTCAATGCGGTCTTTAACCGTCGGGATTCCCAAAGGGCGCGTTCCAATTCCGTTAAATACCCCTGGGCGTTTGAACGAAAGCGTTTTATACTGATTTTGTCGACACCCGCGGCCCCATTGTTTGCCGCCACCTTTTTCCAGGCAATTGCCAAGGTTCGCGAGCGGTAGACTTTATCGATCAAGCTGAACCATTTACCTCCTTTCACCCCGTTGTCCAGGGCCGTCAACATACGTTCCGTCCATATCGATGCTTCCACCCACGCCCATTTATTCGAGCCGCGGGCTTCTGTCCCTCGTTTAGCCACTTTGGGCACTGGCGAGACGTAATTTAACGTCAATTGCATCGGTGCAGACATCCCGTATCCACCTCCCTGCCCTCCTTTCCTAACCCCGGCTTTGCTAGCCGAAGTTTCCGGCACCATTGTGTTGCCTGCGGTACTATGAGGGCTCTGACTCCTGCGACTCCTCACCTGGAATTGCAGGTATCCCCACTTACTGCGACTTACCTTCCTGCCGTTCCACCTCCAACCACGAGATGCGTCCGTACATCGCTTTAGCCGCCAAAGCAGCGTGTACGGTGCTTTCCAGGCTTCACCCTAACGTCGGAGGTTCACCAACACATCCCGCCGAATCGAGTTCGTTATCCTGCGGACCGGCAGTTCGCTTCCGGCTGCTCCCCACCCCGCCTCGCGGCGACGCACTTGCCTTCAGCTACGGCGTTGTGGCATACACCGGCACGGACTCACACCCTGCTGATAAGTCGCCCTCGTGGGCGCACGACGAAACCGCTTCGCGGCAACTTCCCCATTCTGATCTACCGTAGTTGTCTTACCACCGTGCCCGCCACGCCCTCACTGCCCATTACCTGATCGTGTAAACTATCTTTTTGAGTTTGTTTAACCCCAAACCAAGGAGGTAGCTCATGACACCACTGCGCAAACAGATGATCAGGCAAATGGATCTAAAGAACCTCTCCCATCACACCAGGCGTTCCTATTTGAATGCTGTGACTGGTTTGACCAGGCACTACCAAACCTCGCCGGAAGCCATCACCAAGGAGATGATCGAGGACTATCTGCTCTATCTGAAAAACGACAAGGGTAATGCTCCAGCCAGTTGCAGCCTGGTTTTGACCGGCTTGCGCTTTTTCTACAAACACATTCTGGACCAAGAGCTTGAGATCGGCTTCCGCCTGAGCAAGAAACCCCGCAAGCTTCCCACCGTGCTCACCAAAGATCAGGTCTGGAAGATTATCAACGGCCCCAAAAACATCAAACATCGCCTGGCCCTCATGACCACCTACGCGGCAGGACTGAGGGCCGGGGAAGTCAGGCGATTGAAACCCGAAAATATCGACAGCAAACGCATGTTGATCAAGGTGGTGGATGGCAAAGGCCGTAAAGACCGCTATACTATGCTCTCGAAAATGCTCCTGGAAGAATTGCGGCGCTACTATCAAGCCTGCCATCCGCATTCCTATCTGTTCCCGTCTTCGTTCAAGAAGCGCAAGGATCAGCCTTTATCCTACGAAGCGCTGCGTACCATCTACGAAAAAGCCCGCAAAAAAGCCGGGGTAAAGAGCGGCGAAGGGCTCCATACCCTGCGGCATTGTTTTGCCACCCATTTGTTGGAGGCTGGATACGACATCCGTAAAATCCAGGTCCTTCTGGGCCACACCAGACTGTCCACGACCATGATTTACCTGCATGTCAGCCGTAAAACGCTCTCGATGGTTCCCAGTCCGCTGGACCTGATCAATACGGGGAGGGACAGTTCCCATGCCGCCGATCACCATACCTAAAACCAACGGCTTGGGGATTGCTCACATTTTTAAAACCCATATCGCCGACTATCAGCGTCAGTATCCGTTGTGGCCGGAACATCGCAAAATCGTCTATGACCTGCTCAACTGCCGAACCCAATACCTGGGCGGTCAAATCGAGCGCTGCGACAAGTGCGGGGCCATGCGCATCGCCTATCACTCATGCCGCAATCGCCATTGCCCCACGTGCCAGCATTTGCCCCGTGAACGGTGGCTGACACAACGAAAACGGGAGATGCTACCCGCCAGCTATTTTCATGTCGTCTTTACCCTGCCACATGCGCTCAATCCCATTGTGCTGAACAACAAAAGGGTGATGCTGCCGATCCTGTTCCAGTCCGCCTCCCGGACGTTGTTGACCTTCGGTGAAAACACCCTCGGCGGCAAACTGGGTTTTGTCGCCACGCTGCACACCTGGGATCAAAAACTCAACGCCCACTTCCATCTGCATTGCCTGGTGGCCGGCGGTGCCGTTTCTTAAGATGGCTTACGCTGGATACCCTGCAGAGGCAATTACCTGTTCAACGCGCGGGCGATGGCGCTGATGTTCCGCGGCAAGTTCATGGACCGCATGAAAAAGGCTTGTCAGCGCCAAGGGCTGAAAATGGCCAATCACGACTTCAACCAGTTCAAAGCCCGGCTATATGAAAAGCCCTGGATCGTCGATGTACGCGATCCTGTCAACAATCCACAGCACGTGCTGGAATACCTGGCCCGCTATACGCACCGGGTGGCCATTGCCAACAGCCGCATCAAGGCGCTTTGCGACGGGAGGGTGACCTTCACTTACAAAAATCGTAAGAAAGAGCGAACCGAAGCGCTCACGATCACGGCGGTGGAGTTCATCCGTCGGTTCCTGCTTCACAGCCTTCCCAAGCGCTTTGTCCGCATCCGGCACTACGGTTTTTGGGCCAATCGCTATCGGTCAACGAATCTTGCCGCTATCCGGCGATTGATGGCGTTGCCGGAACCATCGGGCGCTCCCGTTGCCACCGTGGAGGGGCTTCTCCGAGAACTGACGGGTATCGACATCAGCGTTTGTCCCTGCTGCCGGAAAGGAAAAATGCGCCTGTTCCAAAAAATCCCCAAGGGAGTGGCGCGACCGCCCAATCCGCTCGCTCACGCAGCAGCATAGTTCGATGGCCACTTCTTCACGCGGCGCTTGATGAGCCTACAGGTGGGGTGCGGCTTATCGATAGAAATCTCTCATTTTGTCGTGATGAAAGCGAAAGAATGGCGTTTGTATGGAACCCCTGCTGGCAACTGATTATCCGAAACGCCTGGTGGATTGTTCTACTGGCACTGGATCGCAGTCTGAGAACAACGCACCGTCTGATTACAAAACCCATATAGAAAAATCGTGCCGTAGAAGTTGGCAGGCGGCTTCGTCCAGCCATGTTTTATCAATCATCCCGCCTGGCTCATCCCCATCCTGAATTAGCATTCTAACCAGCATGAAAGGCTAACAGACACTGGAGAACTTTGCTGCGGGACGATGGATAAAACACTTATCAGCTATCTCTATAATTCAGCGCCCTGATTAGTCCGGAGCCATAGCAGATACTTGTAATTAATCTGAATCGGTAATTGGTTGGAGATATCATGCGAAATATTGAAGGAATTAGGAAGCAACCACATCTTGTGGCCTTTCTTATACTTTGAGTGGTGAGATTTATCTTCAACTTTGGTTGCCCAAATTTATGCATTGGATGATTCTTGTTGAGTTTTTTCTTTGGCCTCACCAAGCACCTGTCGAATCATCTTGGCCAATTCGGATTTGACAATTGGTTTCATCAGCAAACCCTTTATTCCAAAATCTGCGGCATTTTCCTGGTTGATCCGTTCACTGAATCCCGTGAGAATGATGACCGGCAAGGCGGGTTTGATTGACAAGAGTTTGCGAGCGAATTGATCTCCGGTCATGTTCGGCATTGTCATGTCCGTTATAACCAAATCAAAGGCATCCGGATTTGCTTTGAAGGCCTCTAAGCCATCCACACTGCTTATCCGTGAAGTGACATGGTAACCGAGACGTTCGAGGATTTGTTTTTCGAGCCGCATTATCGGTTCTTCGTCGTCAACCAAAAGAATTCGTTCGTTGCCGAGGAATAAGCTTTCGACCTTTTCCACAAATACTGGATCGGAAGATTTTTCAATAATGGGCAGGTATACGTTGAAGGTTGTCCCTATTCCCACTTCGCTGTACACCTTGATATCGCCATGATGTTGTTTGACGATCCCATGAACCACAGAAAGCCCGAGGCCTGTTCCCTTATCCTGCCCCTTAGTGGAAAAATATGGATCGAAAATCTTGCCCAATATTTTTGGGTCAATACCGCATCCCGTGTCGGAGACGGACAGCAGGACATAGTGACCGGGCTGGAGCAGACTATGCGCTAACTCGTCACGATCTATCTCTATCGCTTTTAGCTGAACGAATATTTTTTCGCCCGTTGGCGCCACGGCATGAAAGGCGTTGGTGATCAAATTCATAGCAATCTGGTGAATTTGTGTCGGGTCCGCCATTACCATACCGCAATCGCTTAGAATGTTATGGGTAATTTCAATATTTGCAGGAATCGTTGAGCGGCAAAGCTTGAGCACCTCCTTTAACACCTGCTGGACTCGAACCGGTATCTTCTTGTGTTCGGATTGGCGGCTGAAAGCCAGAATTTGTTTTACAAGATCACTGCCTCTTTTGCCGGCCTTGTAAATTTCTTCAGCATTTTCATACTCCTCGCTGTCAGGGGCCAGGTCTTCCATCAGCAATTCAGCCATGCCGACAATAGGGAACAAAATATTATTGAAATCATGGGCGATGCCACCAGCAAGATTCCCTATGGATTCCATCTTCTGGGCTTGCTGAAGGCGCACTTCAGCCTTTTCGCGGTCTGTTATATCACGCATGATCCCCAGATTGCCGATCCACTGGCCATTCTCATCAAACAGTTTTGCCCCGAAGGTTTCACCGGAAAACTCTTTTCCGCTTTTATCCCGATAGCGGGTGACATATATATTGGGATTGGTAGCCTTTTTGTCGAACATGGATGTTCCGGTTTCGATATATTCACTTTGATCGGCATAAAGCAGTTTGATGGATTTACCCAATAATTCTTCCGGTTTGTAGCCGAAGGTCGATTCCATGCCCTTGTTGGCCAACTGAATTTCACGCTGCGTGTTGGTTATAACTACGCCATCGGTTATCGTATTGAACATGGTTTCAAAAAGGCGTCTTTGTTTAGCAATCTCGTTTTCCGATTTTTTCCGCGCTGTAATATCTCGGGCAATGCCGAGCACACCGATAATTTTGCCTTCATGATCGAGCATTGGCGTTTTGATGGTTTCAAACAACCCACTGTATCCATTCGCAGCGAAAGTGAGTTCTTCTTCGTTTTTGCTTGGCCCACCGGTCTTCATTGCTATCCGGTCATTAGCACGGAAAAAATCTGCAAGATCCTTATCCACAAAATCGTAATCGGTTTTACCGGCAATTTCGGATTCTTTAGCACCGAAAAACTGTTCAAACATCGGGTTGCAGCTGAGGTAAATGCCCTCCTGGTCCTTTAACCAGATCAAATCTGGAATGCTATTCACCAATGCGCGCAGATGAGATCTGGATTGAATTAAGGCTTTTTCGGCCAGCTTCCGTTCTGTTGTTACTTCCGTATAGGTGATTATGCCACCAATGGAACCGTTGGCCGTATACCAAGGTCGGCATTCCCATCGGTTGTAAGTTACTGACCCATCCGGGCGTTTAAAATGGTCGTCGTCGTTGCGTTCGGTAGCGCCTTCAAGAACGCGTTGATGGATATCTTTCCACCGTTGCGGCGTTTCGGGGAAAACGTCATAATGATGTTTGCCCACTATATTCTTTTCCGCCACATTATAATCTTGCAGGTAACGATCGCTGGCTGCGATATATCTCAAGTTCCGGTCATAAACAGCAATTGCGTTGGGATCGTACTTTATTATGTAGCGCATGATCCGCTCACTCTCCCGCAGTTTCCTTTCGGCGTGTTTGCGATCGGTGATGTCCTGGAAGGTTCCCATCAGCCTAACAGTTTTTCCATCAATGATCTCCGGATGGCATATGGTCCTTGCCCACAGATGTTTTCCCTTGGCGGTGATGAATCGGATCTCCATGTCATAGGGCTCCCCGTGATCAAGCGCACGCTGAATGGCATACTCCAGTTGCGGTCTGTCTTCAGGATGAAAGAAATTGATCGCTTCCTGCAAAGGCGGCTTTTGACCCAATGGAACTTCATGAATACGATAGGTCTCGTCAGTCCAGGTCACCTCCAGTGTCCCTGCGTCCAATTCCCATCCCCCCACTCTTGCCATGCGGCCGGTGGCGTCGAGGAGTGCTTTGCTTTTTTTCAGTGCTTCTCCCTTTTGTTTCCATTCAGTGATGTCGCGGGCAACCGAAATGGTTACGCCTTTTTCCGTAATGGGATGAGACACCCAACTCACCCACCGATAGATTCCATCCTTGCTCCGGTAACGGTTTTCGAAGTTGATGACTTTGGCACCCTTCTGCAACCTTTGATCAATTACGGTGCGGGTCGTATCGATGTCATCAGGGTGAATGAAATCGAAAAACGGTTTTTCTAAAAGCTCCTCCTCTGAGTATCCGAGTATTTCTGTAAATGCTGGATTGACTTTGAGGAAGGTCGCCGTGTTGATATCGGCGATACAGATCATGTCCAAAGACATCGCAAATATTTGGGCCAACTCTTCCTCTACCCGCTTTATATCCGTGATATCAACCGTATACCCGGCAAGGTATTTGTTCCCATCTTGCATTAAGGGGAATTTATAGGTGACATAATTTCTGCCATTGAGCTCTTCATCCAGTATCAAGTTATTCCCTTGGTTAATTACAGCAATATCATCACGTGTAATTTTTTCAGCGAACTCCTTGGGGAAGAGTTCATGCATGGTCTTCCCGACCATCTGTGAAGCCGGGACGCCTATCATATCGATATAGTTTTCACTGGCATAAAGAACCTGGCTATCCTTTTGCGATACTTTTTTGAGAAAAGCGTAGATAGGAGAGTGCTTTATGAAGAAAGACAGGAGTTCCGATGTGTTTTTGCTGGTTTCTTCTAGTATCTTGCGCTTGGATTCATCAGCCTTCTCAAGTTCCCGAACCCGTTGCGCCAATTCTTCATAGGTCGGTTTTCCAGACATATTAGCTCCTAAAGTCCAGGAAACTCACCTGGCATATTTTCAACTTTCCGATTTCTTCAACTCAATGATACCTGCATTATCTGTGACATCCGCTGGTTTTCAAGGATAACGGCTGCATCCTTTACAAAATCGGCTCAAATCATTCAGGTTTTAGTGCGAAATAAGGGATAAGGAAGGAATTTGACGTGGAGATTCTCCCCCTATCCGCAGGGGAGATTAAACCTGATAATTGTAGATTAATCACTTTAATGAAGGGGGGCAACCAAGTGTTTACAATAGGGCTGGTATTCTAAAATAGATCTTGATTCACAAATCTGTTAATCGCCAGTGGTCCGAGGGGGCACATATCAACCGTGGGCGCTAAGGTTATGATATACATGCGACGGAGCGTTTGTGGAGACGCTTCAGACGCGCTTCGGCACGGCCGGCTGCTGTTGGGTGATGCAGTGGATATTGCCGCCTCCCAAGAGGATCTCCCGGGCCGGCACCCCCACCACTTCCCGGTCGGGAAAGCAGGCCTTCACCGCTTCCAGAGCCGCCGCGTCGTGAGGATCGTCGAACAGGGGCATCACCACGCCCCCGTTGGCGATGTAGAAATTGATGTAGGATGCCGCAAGCCGGTCCCCCGGCGGGCGCGGTTTGGCCGAGCGGGAGTAGGACAACCCGAAGCTTTCTTCTTCGGTCATGAAGAGCGGGCCGGGCTGATGGATAGGCTGGATCTCGAAGGCGCGTCCGCGCGCGTCGCGCTCCCGGGAGAGGATCGCATGAGCCTCCCGGCAGATGGCGTAGACCGGATCCTCGGGGTCATCGGTCCAAGTGAGCAGCACCACCCCGGGCCGGGCAAAGCAACACAGGTTGTCCACGTGGCCGTCGGTTTCGTCCATATAGACGCCCCGTGGCAGCCAAATAATGTTTTCGACATTCAGGTAGTCCCGCAGATGGGCTTCGATTTCACCTCTGGATAAATCGGGGTTCCGGTTCGGATTGAGAAGGCATTCCTCGGTGGTGAGCAGGGTCCCCTCCCCGTCCACGTGAATCGAGCCGCCCTCCAGGATCAAGGGTGCTGCGTAGCGATCCGCATGCTCGATCTCGAGCACCTTGCCGGCCACGAGATCGTCGTCGTGCCAGGGGAAATAGAGTCCACCGGCCAGCCCGCCCCAGGCGTTGAAGCCCCAGTCGACCCCGCGCACAAGCCCCTGGGCGTCGTTGACGACAAACGTCGGCCCCACGTCGCGCATCCAGGCATCGTCATGGGCCATTTCCACGACCCGGATGTGACGCGGGAAGCTGGTGGCGGGCATCTTCGAAATGGGTCCTTGAAACCCCCATGGTCACAGGCTCGAAACGGGCGATGGCGGCGGCGACCTCTACGAAGCAGCGTTGGGCCGGTTTGGCGCCCAGACGCCAGTTGTCACCCCGCTCGGGCCACAGCATCCAGCAGCCGGCATGGGGCTTCGTATTCGCCCGGCATGCGGAAATCGTCGCCTCGGGGCGTTTGCTTATGGAAGGTTTGCGTCATCGCCCGATCCTTTGAAAGACAAGGCCTGATTCTTGCGAGGGAATCAGGCCTTGCAGGGTTTGCCAATAGTCAGGTCAGTGGATCACTGACGCCCTGTTGTCGTATCAATGCGACTTGGCCCGTGTCCAGGCTTCATCCATGATGCGGTTTTCTTTGCCCAGATCTTTGGTGAAGTAGAGCTTCTCCATGATCTCCGGCGTCGGATAGATGCCCGGATTCTGAAGATCTTCCGGCGTGATGTACTGCTCGGCCGCGGCATTGGGGGTGGCGTACTGGTTGTAGTTGGAAAGCTCCGCCCCCACCTTGGGATCCAGGATCCAGTTGATCCACTTGAGGGCCGCATCCGGGTTGGGGGCCTGGGCCGGGATGCACATGGAGTCATACCAGATCTCGCTGCCCTCTTTGGGGATCGTGAAACCCAGCACGTCCGGGTTTTCCGTCACCGACTGGATGGCATCCCCGTTGTAGACGATGGCCGCCACGGCGGTGCCGGCCACCACATCGTTCTTGCCGCCCACGCCGGGCTTGAAGCCCATGCAGTCTTTGGTTTTCTTGGTGGCCACCAGCAGATCGGCGGCGGCCTTCAACTCTTTGGGAACGGTGCTGTTGAAATCGTAGCCTTCGTAAAGCAGGGCAATCCCCATCATCTCCCGGACCGAGTCGATCAGCCAGAAGGGGCCGGGCTGCTTGGCGGGATCGAAGAGCACCGACCAGGACTTGACGGCGTCTTCCGAAACCTTGTCCTTGCGATACATCAGGCCCACCGTGCCCCACTGGTAGGCGACGGAATACTTGTTGCCGGGATCATAGGTGGTGTTGCGGAAAATCGGTTTGAGGTTTTTCAGATTGGGGATCTTGGAATGATCCAGCGGCTGAATGAGGTGCTGGTTGATCAGCACCGGCATGATGTAGTCCGACGGCACGATGATGTCGTACTGGCTCACACCGCCGGCTTGCAGCTTGGCCACCATCTCCTCGTTGTTTTCGTAAATGTCGAGCCGGACCTTGATGCCGTACTTGGCCTCGAAGTCCGCCGGCATCTTTTCCTCGTCCATGTACTCCGACCAGGTGAAGATCCTGAGCTCTTCGGCGACGGCCGCCAACGGTACGGCCAACAATGCCAGAACCACCACGAACAGCGTCAACTTGCGCATCTTCCTCCTCCTTCCCTTTCAGGTTGCCTGTGATTGTCTCTCCCTCGTAAAAAATCAGCGCTTTACCTCAAAACAAAGCGTTCTGCAAAGTGCGGATTCGCAAAATATTATACCATCGAAATCGAAATCGCTATCGGAATCGAAATCGGATTTTCGATGGCGATGACGCCCGATCGCGATGTCCGGTGCGCCCGTTGTTATTCTTTCTCCTTACTGCGCGTAAATCGTTCGGTCGCCACCACCAGCACCACCGTGATCAACATGACCAGGGTGGACAGGGCATGGATCTGGGGCGTCACCCCGCGCCGCACGGCGGCAAAAATGAAGAGCGGCAGGGTCTGGGATTCGGGGCCGGCCGTAAAAAAGCTGATCACGAAATCATCCAGCGAAAGCGTAAAGGCCAGCATGCCGCCGGCAATGATGCCGGGCATGAGCAGGGGCAGCATGACCTTGCGCAGGAGATACCAGTTGCTGGCGAAAAGATCCCGGGCCGCCTCCTCCACCTCGCTCCCGATGGCCACCAGGCGGCTGCGCACCACCAGGGCCACGAAGGCCAGTTGAAAGGTGATGTGGCCGATGATCATATTGATCAGGCCCGGTTCGAAAATCGAGGAAACCACCCGCAGCAGGCCGAAGGCCACCACCAGGGCCGCGGCCAGGATGATGTCCGGGATGACCACCGGGATATGGAGAATGATATCGAGAAAGCCGTTGGTGCGCTTGCCCCAGGGGAAGCGGTCCATGGCGATGGCCAGGATCGTCCCCAGAACCGTCGCGATGACCGTCGAAACCAGGGCCAGCACCAGGGTGTTCCAGGCCGCCTCCAGGATCCACTCGTTCTCGAAGAGCTTGGTGTACCAACTCAGGGTGAACCCCTTCCAGACCAGCCCCCGCCGGGCGCTGTTGACGGAAAAGACGGCCACCCCGATCAGGGGCAGATACAAAAATGCCATCGTCATCAGGGACAGGGTAACCGTGATCAGGTGGTTGCGTCTCATACGTATTCGATCTCCTTGCCCTTGCGCCGGTAAATATGCAGCCCGATCATGGTCAACACCATGAGGCCCATGCTGATGGCCGCCCCGAAGGGCCAGTCGCGGCTGGACCCGAACTGTTGCTGGATAAGGTTGCCCACCAGCATGTATTTGGCGCCGCCCAGCAGATCCGGCACCACGAACATCCCCATGGCAGGCACGAAAGTCAGGATGATGCCCACCGAAAGCCCGGGCATGGTCTGGGGCAGGATGGCCTGGGTGAAAACCCGCACCGGCGAGGCGTAGAGGTCCTGGGCGGCCTCCACCAGGGCCCAGTCGATCCGTTCGACACTGGCGAAAAGGGGTAAGGTCACAAACGGCAGGAACATGGAGACCATGCCGAGGTAGACGGCAAAAGCATTGGGGTAGAGCGGCATGCCGGCCGGGATGAATCCGAAAAAGGCGGCTATGCGGGCAAAAGGCATCTCCGGGGCCAGAATCAGAAACCAGGCGTAAGCCCGGATGACCATGTTGGTCCAGAAGGGGATGATCACCAGGGTCAACCACATATAGCGGCTGCGTTCGGAGCGAGCCGCGATGAAAAAGCACAGCGGGTAGGAGAGCACGACGGAAACCAGGGTGGTCACGAAGGCCACCACCACCGAGCGCCACAGGATGATCAGGTAGTCCGATGTCCAGCCGAAGAGCGTAAAACCGGCCAGGCGCTTGTAGTTTTCCACCGTAAAGGTCCATTCCAGCTGACCGTAGGCGCCGCGAGTGGCGAAACTCACCACCACGAGCACCAATCCCGGAAGGACCAGAAACAGCATCAGCCACAGCATGCCCGGCATCAGCAGAGCGGAACCGCGTTTGAGGAGGCGCCCGCGGGTCGTCAGCTCCCCGTACCAGGATAAAAGCGCATTAGACATGGTCTTCTTCCAGGATGACAAGTTCGTTGGGAGCCAGTTCGACCCAGACCTCCCGGCCTAGTTCGATTCGCTTGTAGGAACTCGTACGGACGCGCAGGCGCCCCGGTTCCAGCCAGAGGTCGAAGTTGGTGCCCCGATAGACGATTTCCGCAACCCGGGCATGGATGCCGTTGCGCTCGGGCGGGGTGTCGCCGATGCGGATCCACTCGGGACGGATGGCCACGGTGCCCTCTTCCCAAGGCGGCGTCTTGTCCAGCGCCAGAAAGCCCAGTTCCGTTTCGATGCCTCCCGGCGCCCGCTTGCCTGGAATGAGGTTGGCGGCGCCCAGGAACTTGGCCACGAAGCTGTCCCGGGGGTTGTCGTAGACCTGCTCCGGGGTGCCGATCTGGACCACCCGGCCACGGCGCATCACGGCCAGCCGATCGCTGCAGACCAAGGCCTCGGCCTGGTCGTGGGTGACCAGGATAAAGGTGTGACCCAGTTTGCGCTGCAGACGCCGCAGATCTTCCTGCACCTGGGCCCGCAGGCGCGCATCCAGGGCGCTCATGGGTTCGTCCAGCAGGAGAACGTCCGGCTCGTTGACCAGAGCGCGGGCCAGGGCCACCCGCTGCTTTTGCCCCCCGGATAACTGGTGGGGGTGACGATTGGACATCTCCGCCAGGTCCAGCATCTCCAGTCGGCGGTTGACCCGCTTCTTGATTTCGGCTTCGGGGAATTTGCGCGACCGCAGGCCGAAGGCCACGTTCTCATAAATGCTCAGGTGGGGAAACAGGGCGTAGCTTTGGAAAACGGTATTGACCGGACGTTTGATGGCCGGCAGGCCGGTGATATCCCGCCCGCCCGTAAAAATCTGGCCGGAGTCGGCCAGTTCCAGACCGGCGATGATGCGCAGCAGGGTCGTCTTGCCGCAGCCCGAGGGCCCCAGCAGGGTGAAAAATTCACCCGGGTGCACATCCAGGGTGACGTCGTCGAGGGCTTTGACCTTGCCGAAGGTCTTGCAGACATGCTTGGCGACCAACCCTTTTTCGGTATCGGTTTGCTGGTTCTGATTCATAGGTCCCTAAATTCCAGGTCGTATTGAAGTTGATGGACGTTTGCCAAGGGGGCGGAAGAAAAACCCGCCGATTAGGGCGAACCCTGCGCATCCCAACCGCGCAGCCGGTAGTAGTCCTGCACCATGGTATGAATCTCTTCCTCGGTGACCACTTGCTTCGAATCTTCCAGGCGGCGATGCAGCTGCCGGGGCAGACGGTCGTCTTCGGGGGTCAGCCCTTCCCGGATATTGAAGCGCCGCGTGAGGGTGGCGATGGCTGCCGCCCTTCGACGCAGGCCGGCGATATCCTCGTCGATTCCGGTGAGGGCCTTCAGCATCTCCTGGAGGGCCTCCCAGGGATAAAGATCCCGGTAAAACCGGCACAAAATAAGGGTGTCGAAGAGGGTCAAACGATCTTCGAAGTCGATGAACAGCTCGGCCTTGCCTTCCACCTGGCCCGGATCGATCATCCCGCTGAGTTCGGGTTTGTAAAACGTCGCCCGCAGGTGGCAGGCCCCCCGGTCGGAAGTGGCGTAGGCCAGCCCCATGCCCTTCAGGGGACGGGGATCGTAGCCGGCCGGCTCCATGCCCTTGACGTGCACCGCGATGTCTTCGAGGCCCCACTGGGCAGCGGCGTGGATGAGACCCTCGGCCAGCACCGCGCCGATGCCTTCCCGGGCGGCGATCAGCCGCAGCAGGGCGGCCACGCCGTCGGCATCGCCGTAATCCACCGCGAAATCGACCTTGCCGCGGCGCACGGCCTCGATGGTAAAGGCGCACAGGTTGCCGGCCGTGATGGTGTCCATCCCCAGGCGGTCGCAGATGTCGTTGAGATAGATGATCGACTCGATGGCGTCGATCATGCACAGGCCGCCGAAGGCGTAGATGGTCTCGTATTCCGGTCCTTCGATCGTAAGCCCGGCATGGGGCCCCTCCTTGACCCGCGTCATACGGCCGCAGGCCATGAAGCATTTCAGGCAGGCCCGGGGCTCTACCGCGCAGCGCGTATGCAGGGCATCGGCGCCGATATCTTCCCAGTGCGGGCAGGTCCCCATGGACCAGTAGCGCGTGGGAAACGCTTTGGCGGCATTCATGATCTTGACCATCTGAGAGGTCCCCATGGCTTTGTAGGCCTTGACCCCCGGGTTGTCCCGCCCCTCGCTCATCAGGCGTTTGGCCAAGGCGCGCACGGCGTCCTCGTCGTGCAGGGGCCGTTTGCGGTCGCCCTGGAAGAGAATCCCCTTGACCCGTTTGGCTCCCAGAACCGCGCCCACCCCGGTGCGCCCGGCACTGCGCCATTGATCATTCTTGATCAAGGCAAAACGGATTCCGTTTTCGGCCGCCGGCCCGATGACCACCGCCCCCGGGCGCTTGTAGCCGGCATCATCGCGCCGGAAACGCGCCACAACGGCGTCTTCGGTGGCGTAGGTTTCCTGGCCCCAGAGATCGTCGGCGGCGTGGAAATCCACCCGGTCCGGGTAGATCGCCAGGACCGTCGGAGCGGCACAGGCCCCCTGGATCAGCACCGCGTCGTATCCGGTGGCGGCCATGGCCTCGGGCACCTTGCCGCCGGAATAGGATTCTGCATAAAAACCCGTCTGGGGTGATTTGGTGTAAACCCCATAGCGGCAGCCGCCCCACACGGCACTACCGGTGGCCGGACCGGTGGCGAAAATGAGGGTGTTTTCCGGCGCCAGCGGATCCACCCCGGCCGGATTGTTCTCCAATAGCAGGTGGGTGGCCAAACCTTTGCCCCCCAAATAGGTCTGCTGGATATCCTCCGGAACCGCTTCCACGTGCCATTGCCGGGCGTCGAGATCGATTTTTAGAATCTGACCGTAGCAGCCGTCCATGCGACCTTCTCCTTTTAACCACCGAAAATCGGGTGGAAAACCTTGACCCGCATATGGGGTTGCAGGACGGCTTCCCTGCCGGCCAGATGACCGTCCAGGGAAACCATCCCGATCTTCTTCAAGGGAACGCCGATCCGGGCCATGAGATCCGCCACGGTAGCCCCCTCGGCCACCTCCACCGCCAAACCCTGCCGGTGGTCGTAGCCGGGCACCCATTTACCCAAAGTGCCGTAGAGTTTAACCCGCACCTGCATTACGCGCCGCCTTTAAAAATCAAAGGTATTTTCAAGGTCCTCCGGGCTTATGACCACCACCTTGTTGTGGGGCGGCAGGGGTTCTTCGTAGAACATGCGGGGCAGATGGTCGTCGGCGGCCGTGAAGCCGGCCCGTCGGTTGAAGGCCCGCTCGGCCTTCAGCACCCGCAGCCCCAGTGCCTGCCAGTCGTCTTCGCCGAAGGGCTGACCGGATTTGGCGGCCACCATCCGGTAGACGTTGTCCATGCCCCCCTCGGCGGCCAGGCCGGACTGGGCAAAATCACAGATGCCCACCGTATCCACCGCCGCCATGTGAATCTGGGTGTTGCGGGAGGCCTCCACCTGTCCTTCGGCCGAAAAACGATCGAGGGTGCCGCCGAAAGCTTCCAGGTTCTGATCCACCACCCAGCCGGCCGTGTGGTCGCCCCCCATGGGCGAGGTGGCATAGGTGACGGCCATGCCCTGGATGGCGCGGGGGTCGTAGGCCGCCATGCTCTGGCCCTTCATGACGGGCACCCGCTCATGGTTGAAGTGCTTGCCCACAACCGCCGGCCCGCTGCCGATGATTTTGCCGAAGGCGGTGCCTTGCGCCACTTCCTCCACCATGGCGATGGCGGCCTGGGCGTCGCCGAAGGATTTGTAGCCGGCATCCATGGCCACGGCGATGGCCACCCCGGTGCTCATGGTGTCCAGTCCGATGTCATCGCAGAGAAAATCGAGCCGGGCAATGGCGTCCAGATCGCCGTTGCCGATCATGCCGCCCATGGACCAGATGGTCTCGTACTCCAATGAAGAGGTGACATACTTGCCGTCCGCATCCACATACTCGTTGGAGCAGTCGATGATGCACTGGGCGCAGCCCTTGTGGGTGGTCTTGCCGCCGCGCTCGCGAATGATGCGGGCCATGGCCTCCCCGCTGATCTTGTCGGCGTCTTCGAACTGGCCCTCCCGGGCATTGCGGGTCGGGAAGGCTCCCACCTCGTTGATGGCCTCCACCAGGCAGGCCGATCCCAGTTCGGGCAGGATCTCGCCGCTGAACTCGTCGGCCTTGACCGCCTGGGCGTATGCTTTGGCCGCCGCCTTGAACGCCGACGGATCGGCCAGGGCGTCGGCGGCCTTGCCGGCCCGGCTGACGATAAGGGCTTTAAGTCCCTTGGAGCCCATGACCGCCCCCAGACCGCCGCGACCGGCCGCCCGACAGGGGTGGTCGTCCAGGTCGGTGGTCTGGATGGAGGCCGCGCTCAGCAGGTCTTCCCCGGCCGGCCCGATGCAGAGTGATGTTGTTTTTGGGACCGTGGGCCGCGAGAAGCTTTTCCGCCAGGGCGTAGGTGCGCATGCCGCGGCAGTCGGCACCGTCGATCAACTCTACCTGCCCTTCCGCATCGATCTTGAGCAGCCAGGACTCCCCTTCGGGCGCCTGGCCCTCCACCACGAGGGCCGAAATGCCCAGGTTGGCCAAAGCGGCCGCCGCCGTGCCCCCCACGTTGCTCTCCTTGATGCCGCCGGTCAGCGGGCTCTTGGCCCCCACGGAAAGCCGGCTGGTGTTGACCAGCGGCGTCCCGCTGAAATAGCCCGGTGCGAAGATCAGCAGGTTTTCCGGCCCCAGGGGATCACACCCGGCGGGCACATGGTCGTTGATGTAGTTCGAGGTCAGGGCCCGGCCGCCCAGACCGGCATATGCCGAGGGAAGGTCCTCGACCTGAATGGTTTTCGCCGTCATATCGACTTTGATCAGTTTCATCAGGGCCTCCTTTCCCGGGCCGCCCCGGGGGGTTCACCAAAACATTAGGAAATGCTCTTGAACGTGTCTTCCAGCCGGTTGAGCATCTCGTCGATGATCTCCATGGGCACGTTAAGCGCCGGTTCGATGCGGATCGTCTTGGAGTTGGTCAGGGTGCCGGCCGTCAGCACACCGCGGCTGAACAGGCCCGACGCCACCGCATAGCCGGTCTGGTCCGAGGGGAATTCCATCCCGATCAACAACCCCTTGCCATGGGCATCCGCCAGAATTCCCGGATATTGCTGCTTCAATCCGTCCAATTTTTCAATAATGTAGGCGCCTTTGGTCGCCGCTTGCCCCGCGAGATCCTCGGCAAGGAGCACGTTGATCTGGGCCAGGGCCGCCGCACAGGCCAGCGGGTTGCCCCCCGTGGTGGTGGTATGCATAAACGGATTGGGTTCCAGGCAGGTCCAGATCTTGGGGGTGGACAAGAAGGCCGACATGGGAACGACCCCGCCCCCCAGCGCTTTGCCGAGACACATGATATCCGGGGCCACATCCCAGTGATCGACCCCGAAGATCTTGCCGGTGCGTCCGAATCCGGTTTGGACCTCGTCGGCAATCAGCAGGACCCCGTAATAGTCGCACAATTCCCGCAACCGCGGCCAATAGTCGTCGGGCGGTACGATGGCGCCGGCTTCTCCCTGGATGGGCTCGGCCACCACGGCGGCGATCCCGCTGCCCACGGCCTTGGCCGAGGCCAGCATGGTTTCCACGGCCTCGGCGTCCCCGAAGGGCGCGTGCCGCACCCCCTCCAGCAGGGGTAGCAGGGGTTCGCGAAAAACGGATTTTCCCATCAGCGACAGGGCGCCCAGGGTCTTGCCGTGAAACCCTTTGAGCATCGAAATAAACCCCTTTTTGCGGGTGTAGAGCTTGGCCAGTTTCATGGCGCCTTCCACCCCCTCGGTGCCGCTGTTGGCAAAAAACCCGTACTGGATATCCCCCGGTGTCAGCAGGGCCAGCACTTTGGCCAGATGGGCCCGCAGGGGATCGAGCATCTCCTGGCTGTACTGGGGGCTGCGGTCCAGTTGGGCCTTGACCGCGGCGATGATCTTGGGATGACGGATGCCGGCTGTATAGAGGCCGAAACCGCCCAGCATGTCAATGAATTCCCGGCCCAGCGCGTCGACCATCTTGGATCCCTGGCCATACCACTCCGTAACGGCAAAATCACTCGTTTCGGTGACGGACTTGCGGTATTCCAGAAAGCCCTTGTTGATGTGGTTGCCGAAATTCTCGACGGTCTCCTTGGCGATCCGGCGCCGATCCTCCTCAGTCACCTCGGCATCCGGGGTCATGATCAGGTTCACCATGCGCTCGGTTTCAGATAGGGCCAGGGCCACGTCTCGCGGCATAACACATTCTCCTTTCTGTCAGGTCATTGGACGCCGTCAGGGCGGTGTCCGCGTTCGCTCCCCCGTGGGGAGTGGTTGTAGAAATAGACGGTAATCGACGGCGGCAGCCGCGGGTCGAGCAGCGTATTTTTGACCGCCTCCGTTTGCCGGGGATCGATCTGCACCAGCAGCAACAGCTTTCCGGAAGCGGCTTCCCGGCAGATCTCCTGGGACCGGATCCCGTCGGCATGCTCCGCTAAAAGCGCCGCGACGCTGTCGAAGACATCGGCACCGGACGTCGCCGCCGTTGTTTCGACCACCAAATAGCTCCAGGCCGGATCGAGGCGACGCTTGATCTCGGTCCAGGAGCAGGCTTCTCCGGGAGAGAATTGATTCATATCACGTAGTGAGGGTTGCCAGTCCGTCGGCCATGATGGCCAGTCCCTTTTCCAGTTGTTCGTCCGTAATCACCAAGGGCATCAAAACCCGGATGACATTGCCGTAGCCGCCGCACGCCAGGAGGATCAATCCTTTCTGATGGCAGTAGGCCACCAGCTTTTTGGCGGCATCCCCGGCGGGTGTTTTGGTTTCCCGGTCTTCCACCAATTCAAGGGCCAGCATGGGCCCGATGCCCCGCACATCGCCGATGATTTCGAATTGGTTCTGAAACTGATCAAATCGCTGACGCAGCTTTTCTCCCAGGGCCTGACCTTTGGCAAGGAGATCTTCGGTTTCAAATATCTCCAGCACGGCCAGGGCCGCCCGGCAGGACAGGGGATTGCCCCCGTAAGTCCCGCCGACGCCGGAGGGATGCACACTGTCCATGATGTCCTTGCGGCCCACCACCGCGCTCAACGGCATTCCCGCCGCCAGGCTCTTGGCCACCGTGGTGATGTCGGCCGCCACCCCCCAGTGCTCCATGGCGAACATTTTACCGGTGCGCCCGATGCCGGTCTGGATCTCGTCGGCGACAAACAGGATGCCGTGCTTCTCGCAGATGCGCTTCAGTTTGGGGAAATATTCCGGCGGCGGCGTGATGAAGCCTCCCTCCCCCTGAATCGGCTCCGCGATGAGGGCGGCCGTGTTCTCGGGGGCCACATGGGAGACCAGAAACGACTCCAGGTGGTCCGCACAGGCGGTTTGGCAGTCCGGATAGTGCAACCCGAAGGGGCAGCGGTAGCAGTAGGCGTAAGGCATGCGGTAGATTTCGGGTGCAAAGGGGCCGAAACCGAATTTGTAGGGTTTGACCTTGCTGGTGAGGCTCATGCCCATGAGGGTGCGGCCGTGAAAGGCGTTTTCGAAACAGATGATGCCCTGGCGTTTGGTCGCGTAGCGGGCGATCTTGACGGCGTTTTCCACCGCCTCGGCGCCGCTGTTGATAAACATGGCGGCCTTGTCAAAATCCCCCGGAACCAGCCCGCAGAGGCGTTCGGCCAACTCGACAGCCGGGGCATAGGGCAGCACCATGAAACAGGTATGGGTGAATTTGGCGGCTTGATCCTGGATCGCCGCGACGACTTTGGGGTGGGAGTGGCCCACATTCATCACCGCGATGCCGCCGGCGAAATCGATGTATTCCCGCCCGTCGACGTCGTAGAGCATCGCCCCCCGGGCATGGTCCACATAAGTGGCCGTTCCGCTGGCGTATCCTTTGGCCATAACCTGCGCCCGGGTCCGGCCTAATGCTTCCGATGGGGATGTTGCTTCCATTGTGCCTCCTCTGCTGGCAAACCGGTTGGATAGGGATTGAAAATCAGATAACGGTGCAACTTGCGGGCCAGGTCTTGCGAAGCGGCTATGGGCAGGAAATATCGGGGATTCAACGAAACAGAATAGGGTGATTACCGGAGAAGCGATTCACAATAGCATCTAATTAAAATTAACAATTTGAAATCATACACTTTTTTAAGATTCATATATGCAGCAAATTTATTTTTAATTTTTTCTTAAATAATTCATATAGTTAAATCGATAATTTGATTCAATTTTGCATCATTTTGCAAAGTACAATCCGTATTTTTTCATTTTCCGCACCACCGTGGGTTGACTGATGCCCAGGGCGGACGCCAGCTCGCGGGTGGTCCGGCACTGGCGGACGGCCCGTTGGAGAAGCTGCTTTTCGTAAGCATTCACCTCCTCGGTCAGCGCGGTGCGGCCGGAGGGGGCCAACCGATCGGAATTTCCCGAGGCGTGAACCGCCTCCAGGCTCCGGTTGAGGAAGCCGTCCAGCATCTCGCTCTCCCCCATGACGACGGCCCGCTTGATGAGGTTCTTCAGTTCCCGGACATTGCCTGGGAAGGCATAGTTCTGGAGCTTTTCGAGGGTTTCCGGCATGAGCTTGCGCTGGGTCCGGTAGGTCCGGCTGTAACGGTGCAGATAAAACCGGATCAGCTCGAAGATGTCTTCGGGGCGCGCGCGCAAGGCCGGGATCCGGAGTGTAAAGGCATTCAGACGAAAATAGAGATCCTCGCGAAATTGACGGCGTTTCACCAGCCCCTCGATATCCCGGTTGGTGGCGGCGATGATGGAGCAGTTGATGGTACGCGGCTTCACCCCGCCCAGGCGCATGAATTTCGCGATCGTCCAGATATTTGAGCAGCTTGGCCTGCAAAGTCAGCGGCAAATCGCCGATTTCGTCCAGGAAGAGCGTACCCTCGTGGGCCAGTTCGAACAACCCCGCTTTGCCCTGCTCGCGGGCCCCGGTAAAGGCCCCGCGCTCATAGCCGAAGAGCTCCGCCTCCAACAGACTTTCCGGCAGGGCCGCACAATTGATGGGGATGAAAGGCTTTTTGCGCCGGCCGCCGTTCATGTGGATAAACCGGGCCATCAACCCCTTGCCCGTTCCCGACTCTCCCAAAATCAGGATGTTGGAGGCGTCCAGACGGGCCAGCTTGAGGGCCACCGTCAGGACCTCGCGCATTTCCTTGCTCTCCGCGATAATGGCCTGATCCTTGAGCGCCATCAACCGCAGCTCGGCCAACTCGTCACGCATTTTTTCCGTGACCATCTGGGTTTGCTCGAGTTCCTGGCGGATAACGTTCAGCTGGGTCATGTCCCGCTCGTTGACCACGATAATGTGCAGCTGCCCCTGGTCGTCAAAGACCGGCGTGCCCGTTGCCAGGAGATAGCGGTTGGTGCGTTTGACAAACTGCATGATGCTGACCTGACGTCGGGTTTCCATCACCTCCAGGGTGACCGACCGATCGAAAAGTCCCCTATCCACCAGCTCGCCGATGTGCTGGCCGATGATCTCTTCGGCCTTGATCCCGTTGAGCTGCGCGGAGGCCTTGTTGATGTTGATCACCTGGCCCTCGTGGTCGCATACCCAGAGTCCGTCGGAAGAGGCATCAAAGATCGCGGCCAGTTCACGATTCAGCCGCTGATAGGACTCCAGTTTGCGGACCGACATCTCGAACTGGCCCATCTCCTGGAAGGTGCACATGGCGGCGCAGACGGTTCCGCCGGCCGTCTTGATCGGGGTGATAAACAGGACCAGGTCGACGACCTTGCCTTTAATCTGGTGCCCCAGGTTGGGTTCACCGCTTGCGATGCAAGCCATGACCTGCGGTCCGGTCAGGGGCAGCAGGTCGGAGATGAAGCAGCCGATATGGCGGCGGGTATCGAATCCCAGAATTTTTTCGGCCTGCCGGTTGATGTGGGTCAGGCACCCCTCGGCGTCGGTGACCAGAACGCCATTGATGGTGGCGTTGAAAATATCCTTATAGCTGACGGCGGTGGTCATCCGGCTGCTCTGCTGTCCTTCAGGTTGATCCCAAGGGAAGTCGTTCGTCTGCATTATCCCGGTCGGGCATCGGGAACGGGGTTCGCTCAGCAGGGTCTTAAGGTGCGCCGGTGTCGATGATCTTGCGCACCACCCGCAACATTTCCTTGAGCTGGTAGGGTTTCCCGATGAACCCGGCGGCGCCGGGCGCCAGGGGTTCGCAATCCGATCCGTCGGGGGAATAACCACTGGCCACCAGGACCGGCACTTGGGGGTAATCCGCCAGCAGGGTTGCGAGACAATTGTGCCCGCCCATGCCGGGCATGTTGAGATCCAGGATGATCAGGTCCACCGGCGCCTCCCGGTCAGCCATGACGGCCAGGGCCTGCTCACCGTTTTCGGCCCGCAAAACCTGGTAGCCGAAACGTCCCAGAAGCGTCTCCGCCAGGTTCAGGATGGCCACTTCGTCATCGACGACCAAAACGGTTTCGCTGCCGGAGGGCCGTGCCGCTTCCGCTGGCGTCTGATCGGCCACAGCGGCCTGCGGCGTAAAAACGGCCGGCAGGTAGATCTTAAAGCAGGCCCCCTGTCCCGGTTCGCTGGTGCACAGGATGTGGCCGTCGGTGGTTCTTGATGATCCCGTAGACCATGGCCAGGCCCAGACCGGACCCCTGACCGATGCCGCGGGTGGTAAAAAAGGGTTCAAAAATCCGCCCACGGGTTTCCGTGTCCATCCCATGACCGGTATCGGAGACGGAAAGCAGGACATAGGCGCCCTCCCCGCCTTCGAGATGCTGGGCCAGAGGGGCGTCCTGCGCCAGGAAAGTATTGCGCGTTTCAAAAATGAGGCGCCCGCCTTCGGGCATGGCATTGCTGGCGTTGATGCCGAGGTTCATCAGAACCTGTTCGATTTGGGAGCGATCGGCGTTGACCCAACAAAGATCGGGTGCCAGGCGCTGCTCGATACGGACCATTTTAGGAATTGTGTGCGCCAGAATTTTTGCGACGTTCTCGATTTCCGCGTTGAGGGCCACCGGCTTCAGCGCGCTGGGCACCTTGCGGCTGAAGGTCAGCAGCTGGCGGGTCAGTTTGCTGGCCCGTTCGGCCGCCTGCTCGATGGCGCGCAGATTGTGGTAGTCCGGGTCATCCGGTCCGCGGTCCCACAGCAAAAGCTGGGTGTAGCCGCCGATGGCCTGCATGATATTATTGAAATCGTGGGCGATTCCCCCGGCCAGCGTGCCCACGGATTCCATCTTCTGGGCTTGCAGCAGCTGGGCCTCCAGCTCCCGGGTTGCGGTGATATCCAGAAAAGACAGGAACACGCGCCCGTAATCGGGCTCATGGCCCGGCGCCACGAACCACTGCATCACCAGCTGCCGCTTCTCGCCCTCCATGGTGAGATTCTCCACCTCGGTGGCGGAGCGGGTTTGGCCGGCATCGATGGCCACCAGTTCCTTGGCAAGGGCATCATGAAATTGGGGGGTGACGATTTTTGACAATCCCCCCAGGAGGGCGCTTTTGTCCCGGGCCTGATAGAGCTCGAGGGACTGCTGATTGACGTCGAGCACTCTGATACGGCCGGCGCATTCCGCCACGGCGTCCGGATTGTTCTTGAAGTGACGGTCAAGATCGGAGATGCCCGCCGCCCGCAAATCATTCAGGTAGCCCTTTACATCGGACAGATCTTCCACCCAAAGTGCGGCCGGGGCATTCTCAAAAAGGGTGCGGTAGCCTTTCTCGCTTTCGCGGAGGGCGTCCACCGCCTGACGGTGTTCGATGATCGTGCCGAACATCCTGGCCAGCGCCTCGAAAAAGGTGCGGTCGCCCGGGTTAAAGGATCGGACACGGCTGGTATTGATCTGAACCACGCCGATCAGCTCGCCGGCCGCGTTGGCGATGGGAAAAGCCATGAATCCTTTGAGTCCCAGTTCCCGGATTCGCAAAGCGTGGGTTCGGGCGATCGGATGATCCGCCACGTCCGGGGCAAATACCGGTTCGCCCTGCCGGGCCACGAATGCCCCGATGTAGTGCGGATCGTCGACGGACTGGGGAGGAAATTGATCCTTTACCCTCTGTCCACGGCGGTCCACGATGGCAATCGGGTTCAGTAGACGGGTGGCCGGATCGTAGAGCCGCAAGGTGGCGAAATCGAAACCGAGAACCTCCAGAAGGTCTGAGAGAAGCTTGTGACAGATCTTCGGCAGATCGTTCTGAGAAATGGCCGCTTCGGTCAGAATATGGAATGCCTGACGCTCCCGCTGCAAACGGGCCATGACGATATCCGGGCAATCAGCGGTGTCGCTTCGCCGGGAAGGGATTGTCGATGACGCGCGGAGGGGCATTTCCGCAGGCATCTGGCGTGAGGCCTTTTTATCGTAGGTCATGAAAGGCGATGTCCTGGAAATGCAAAAGGGGTGATGGAGCGGCCCGGAAAACGGGCGGGCAACCGGCGATGCGGCTATTTATATTTTTGAATGCCATTCATGTCAACCTGGGGCGCAAGGATCGATGGCCGGACGACATTTCCAGCGACGCTCGACGTCCCGGACGTGTGGCCCTCGATAGAGAGTCGGCGATGGAAAAGGATTGCCATGAACGCCCGAATAGTATAACAGAAGAATTCTACAAAGGAAGAGGGAGGCTTTCAAAACCATGCGTAAACTTGCGGTTGCAATGGCCAAGGGCGGCGTCGGCAAGACCACCACGGCCGTCAATCTGGCCCATGGTCTGGCTCTGGCCGGCCATCGGGTCCTGATCGTGGACTGCGATACCCAGGGACAAACGGCTAAATTCCTGGGAGTCGCCCCCCCCTACGGTTTGTATGAATTCATCACGGGAACGGATGTCCAGGGAAAACCGGTGGTCAAAAAGGAAGCGCTTTTCCCGGCACGGGAGAATCTGTGGCTGCTGGGGGGCGGCATCAGCCTGGTGGAATTGAAAAACTGGCTGGGGGAGCAGCCCCGGGACATCCGCCAATCCGTCCTGGCCAAGGCCCTGGTTCCCCGGGACGGCGCCCTGGACTACCTTATATTTGACTGCGCTCCGGGCTGGGATGTGCTTAGCGTCAACATCCTGATGGCGGCCACGGAGGTGCTTTGCCCGGTGGCCCTGCAGGGACCGGCCCTGGAGGGCTTGAAGACTTTTTTCGGTTATTTGATGTCCGCCCAGCGCATGAACCAGGATCTCCAGCTGAAGTACGTCCTGCCCACTCTGTATGACCGGCGCACCCGCCATAGCGAAGAAATCTACAACATCCTGCGGCGCTTGTTCCGCAAACAGATTTGTGAGCCCATCCACTATAATGTCCGTTTAATCGAAGCGCCCTCCAGCGGCCAGAGCATCTTCGAGTACAGCCGCCATGCCGCCGGCGCAATGGATTACAACCAGCTGGTACGGAGGATAACCCATGATGTCTGATTCCAAAGACCTGCCGGACTTTTTTGAGAACTCGCCGGTCGATCCGGTGCGTTCGGCCACGGGCAAGCCGTCGGCTGGGCCTGCCAAACCCAAGAAAAAGGCCGGTTTTTATCTCTCCCTGCAGCTGATCGAGCGCTTCGACCGCAAGTTCCACGAACTGAAACTGGCAGGCGCGGCCATCGACAACAAATCCAACCTGCTGGAGGCCGCTTTGGCGTTTGCCCTGGACGACCTCGATCGCGGGGAACGCAGTCAGGTTCTTAAACGCCTATAGCCTCCCTATCAGGGAGCTGTCGCCTGGAATGGGTTGCCGGAAAGCTTGTCGGTTGGCGATAAATCGGTGACGGGGTGAAGCGAGGTGCCTTCCGATGGTCCTCTTGCGGGGGAAACGTCGGTGGGCCGGACCGGCTCAGCAGTCCGAAGTGGCGGGGAGGCGCCCTTCCGCGTAAAGACCCAGCAAAACATCCACGACCCGGGGGTCGAAGTGGGTTCCCGCACGCTCGCGAATGGTCTCCAGAACAACGGACTCCTCTATTTTCTTGCGATAGGCGCGTCCCGAGGCCATGGCATCGAACACGTCGGCGACGGCCAGCAGCCGGGACAGAAAGGGAATGGCCTCGCCTTGCAGCCCTTCGGGATAACCCGTGCCGTCAAAGTGCTCGTGATGGTAGCGGATGATGTCCTTCTCGCGCTCCCATAGCCCCAACTGCCCGACGATATTGGCACCGATCTGGGGATGCTCCTTGATCTTTTCGTATTCATCGCTGGTCAGTCCGCTGCTTTTGAGCAGGATGTCATCCCGGATACCGATTTTGCCGATATCGTGCAGGTGCCCCGAGAAATGCAGAATATCCAGCTCTTCGGGGGTGCAGTCCATCTCCTGCCCCAGCAGAATCGCCAGCCGGGCCACGCGTTCGGAGTGCTGCTGGGTGTAGGGATCGCGGGCTTCCAGGGCATTGACGAAGGCATAGAGGGTCGCGAACAGGTTCTGGTAGATGTTTTCGTATAACGCCAGGTTCTCGATGGCATGGGCCGCATTGCGGGCGATGTAGGACAGGTAGTAGAGGTCTTTTTCTGAAAAGCAGGCATTGCTCTGGCTAACCGCCGCCGTGAGGACGCCGAAGACCTTTTGGCGAATGGTCATGGGCACCAGAAGGGCTGATCGAATGCCGGGGGGCAGCATGTCCGGCCCCTGGCGGCCGTCCACCAGCAGCGGCAATTCGTCGCCCACCACACCGGCTACCAGTGCATCCGGCAGGCGGACCACTTCTATCCCGGCTTTCTTGGTGCTGGTCGCCGAAACCACTTCAAAGGGCCGGTCGACATGTTCGTTCATCACGAGAAACTGGGCCCAATCCGCGTGGGCGATTTCCAGCGTCAGGTCCACCACCCGCGCGAAGACGTCGGTCGTCGAACCGATGGCCGCAAAATCGCTCATGATACGGTTGATCAGGTTGAGCTCTTCGATCTTGGTGACGAGTTCGCGATTGAGCTTCTCCAACCGCTCCTTCTGCTCGACTTCTTTTTGCAGCAGGATGTTCTCCACGAACAACCGCCGCTGGCGCAAGACCCGGCGCACGGCCAGTTCCATCTGCTCCAGGTTGACCGGTTTGATGAGAAAGTCCACCACCCCGTTTTTGAGCGTGGCAATCGTATTGTCGAGGGAGGGATAGCCGGTCATGACAATCACCGGAATGGTATTGTCGGTGTAATGGATATGCTCGGCCAGGGCCAATCCGTCCATTTCGGGCATATTGATATCGGTGAAGCAGCAGTCGACGTGCTCGGTTTCCAGAACCCGCACGGCCTCGCGACCATTGCGGGCGGTCAGGACTTCGAAGCCTTTGAAGTGAAAATATTCGCTGGCAATATCGAGAATATTTTCTTCGTCATCGACAAAGAGCAGTGTTTCTTTCTGACGTCCGTCGTCCATTGTATCGTCGCACCCCGCGTGGTGGGCATCGCTGGTAATCGGCCCCTTGTCGGCACCGATTCCAGCAGATGTTTCACGACAAAGTAACTATCCGTAATTTGTATAAATTTCACATCCATAGGCGTTTGTCAAGATCGC
>CAVSSY010000016.1:0-90288 GCA_963730675.1 uncultured delta proteobacterium
GGGTGTGGCCGATCATGGATTTGGTGGAGCTGACGGAATGGCATAGGCCCGTTCACCGAAAACACGCTTGATCCCGGCGGTTTCCATCCGATCGTTGGCCGGCGTGGCCGTGCCGTGGGCATTGATGTAGTCGATATGCAGCGGATCGACCCCGGCATCTTCGAGCGCCGCGCGCATACAGCGTTCGGCCCCGGAGGCTTCCGGATCGGGTGCGGTCATGTGATTGGCGTCGCAGCTGATGCCGTAGCCCAACAATTCGCCGTGGATCCGTGCGCCCCTGGCCAGGGCATGCGCCAGGGATTCCAGAACCATCATGCCGGCGCCCTCCCCCAGGGACATCCCCTCCCGGTGGCGGTCAAAGGGTTTGCAGTAGTGCGGATCCACCGCCTTCAAGGCATTGAAGGCGGCATAGGTGGTGCGCGCCAGGGGTTCGGTGCCCCCCGCAATCATCACCCGGGCCTGCCCGTCCCGGATCAGATCCCGGGCATAGCCCAGCGCCGTGGCCCCGGAGGAACAGGCCGTCATGAAAGTGGTTTTGGGGCCCCCCAGGTTGAGTTTGGAAACGATATGATCGGCGGACGAAGCACCGCAAAAAGCCGCAAAGGCGGAAAACCGCACCGCCGCGGCATTGCCCTTCAGATGCCGGCGAAAGGCGGCCTCGCCTTCCAGCATACCGCCCGCTCCGCCGCCCACGGCAACGCCCGTATCTTCACGCAAATCCTCGGGCAGAGGAAGGAAACCGGCATCCTGCAGGGCTTCCAGGGCGGCCGCCATGGCCATGACATCCGAACGGGACATGCGTTTGCCGTAGAAGGCTTCGGGAATGGCCTCGTGGGGTGAAAACTCCCTGATCTCGCCGCCGGTGTGTGTCGGAAAGCCGGTCGTGTCAAACACCGTGACCGGACCGATGCCGCAGCGACCCGCCTGCAGGGCGGTCGCAAAAGCGGGCGCCGTGCGGGCGACGGCATTGATGGTTCCCAGCCCCGTTATGACAACACGCTTGCTTTCCATCAATGACAGCTGCTTTCTGCCTTGCAGTTTCGGTTGCGTTGTGGGTACGGCGGCATTTGCCGGTCAGAGAAGCGACCGCAATGGCCTCCCGGCCGCTTCCGGATGGTATCGCCATCTCCCGACCGGGATATCCGGTTGGAACTAACAAGTGGTCATGGTGGTGTCAAGAAAGGAACCCGTTCAATAGGGTTTATGGAGGAATCGATCACGAGGGCTCGATAATGGCAATGGATTCGATGAACCCCGAAACAAGTTGACAGCGGCATCAAATCGGTCGATGTTAGGTCGTTTCCATCCGGAAGGGATAGATTTTGGTTCAAGCCAAGGCCGCAATGATTTTTCCCGCTACGCGGGACTTCCCTTCTGATCGACTCTCGCTGTGGGTGGAAACCACAGGCGTAGTGCGCTACGGCGAGGATTTCAGAAGAGCGAGAACGCTGGACTGGGCCAAAAGATGCCATTTGTGGATGGGCAATAGGTATATTTCCTGAGTCGTAGAGGCTCGAGGACCTATAATCGGCGGGAGGCTGCGGTTGAGAGCCGGCCTTCCCTCCGCGTACCCCGTTGGGCAGGACTTCCCCATGCAGGATCTGGACATCGACACCCTAGTGCCCCATCGCCGACCACTGCGGCTGATCGACGAAATCCTGTCTGTAGACGGCGATTCCGCCACCACCGCCGCTACCGTGACGCCGGACTGGCCGTCCTTCGCCGCAGGAACGGCCAGCGCCCTGCTCATGATCGAGCTCGTGGCCCAGACGGCCGCCGTGATCGGCGGTTACAAAGCCCTCACCGCGCCTTCCCCCACCACGGTCCGCACGGGCATGCTGGTGGGCATCAAACAGGCTGATTTCGGGGTAGGCGCCCTCCCGGCCGGAACCCGCCTGGTGACACGGGCCACAACCCACGCCCTGCTCGAAAATTTTAAGGAAATTAAGGGAATCGTTGAAATTGACGACCGGATCGTCTGCGAGATGACCTTGCAGGGTGTCCAGTCGGCATGACCCGGCCTCATGCCCCGGAAACAGCGCGTCATCCCGGACGGCAGCAAGCGCGGGTGTGTGCATATTCTGACACCTCGCGTCAACGTTTCTGACACGACGATGCCCTTCCTCCCGGGGGGAACAAGGCCCTAAACAAAATTAACAAACTGATATCATTACATTTGTTTATATTTTATAAGAAATGGCACGTAGTTTGCTAAAATCTCATGCAGACCATCTTTTCTCCCTCCTCTTAGGGGCAAGGCATAGGGCCTTGCCCCTTTTTATTTCGACGATTCCGTAAAGACAAAAGGCAGGGCCTTGGGCCCCGCCTTTTCAACTCCCTGCGCTCCAGGGTAAACAAGTGCCCCGGAGGGATCAGGACGCCCGGGTGCAGTGTTTGGCACGCCGGCCGCTCTGCCAGGCGGCAAAACGGTAACAGTGATGCTTCTGTTCTTCTGTTCTCGAAGGGTTGTCACAGTAAGCGAGATGCTCCTTCAAACGATCGTACTCTTCGGAGCAGCAGGCTTTGGCTTTATCCTTGTCGCTGGCCATCATATCCTCCTGTGTCATGCTGTACGGCTGATATGGCCCCTCATTTGAGGGCCCTAACAACAGCAGCAACAGCAGTCATCCTCAGTTTCGTCTTCAGGTGATGCCCACAATTGGCAGCTATCGTCATCGCAGCGACGGCTGTCGGCATCATCCGGTTGGGCCGACGTTTCCTCGGCGGTCTTGGGTTCGCTCTGATTATCTTTCATGGACATAAACGCCTCCATTGATATTCACGGTTTCATCCGTCCGTTCCTTCTATGAATAGTGTTGCCCTGAAGTTCTTATTGTCAAGGGGCGCACCTCTCGGCTTTGATCAGCCACGGATAAGCGTTGGGTGCCCAGAACGATGGATCGGGAGGCGGCGGAATCTTCCCGCCGGAGAAAAGATTGGGAGCCCGCATTAGAGAAAGCTTTAAAAAAGCCGATGCGATCTTATGATAATGGAAATCGGGGTGCCTAAGTGGTCCAATTCGTAAATACGATGACATTCGGTCGCCAATGCATCCTGCCTGACAGTGTTGTAAAACACGGCCTATTCCGGATAGGCCTTCGTTTTCCCGCCTTGTCAGCGGCGCCTTGAAGCCCTCATGACGTCACCGTTTTTACGAACAGAACCACTAGGAGACGGCGGCCACCCCGCAACGACACTACACCCCCCGGAGAAACGGGATGCCCAGCATGCGGATTATATCTTCAGGCACCCTGGGTGCGGAATCCGCCGCCCTGGATGCGGCCATTCGGTTTCATATCCCCTATGGCGGCTATACGAACCAAGGGTCCCTCGTGCCGGGCGATCGTCCGACCGGCCGCTACCGACTGGATGAAAGGCCCTATGTCGCCCCGATGCTGCTGATGCGCGCCAACCTCGAACGGGCCGACGGTCTCGTGATCTTCTCCAGCGGTCCCTATCCCGATCGCATCGGCCCGTTGATGGCCCTGGCACGCGAAGCCCGAACGCCATGTCTCCATGTCGATTTCGCTGCGCTTACGCCGCCCGAGGCCGCTTTTCGCATCGACGCCTGGATTGATGAACACAAGCTGACCCAGGTGTTCATCACGGGCTCCGAGATCCGGGAAGACCGACAGATCTACCAGCGCGTGCACGAGGCCCTGATCGGATTTTTCATGTTGATCCAGGGCAAATCGACGCCGCTTGCAAAGCGCACCTTGCATTGAACCGCCCTCTTCGGTGGGTCCCATCCGGGGAGCGATTTTATTCTTTGGCGCGCGTTGAGGGCTATCAACCCGATTTCGGACGCACCTAATAACAGGGAGAATACCCATGAAACGCTATTACGCGACAATGCTCGTCCTGCTGGTGACGCTGGCCCTCCTGGCGGCCCGCCCCGGCATCGGTCTGGCCGGCAGCGATGTGCCCCGGATGACCATCGACGAACTCAAAGCCCGGCTGGACGATCCTGATCTCATCATTCTGGATGTCCGTCAGGACAACGACTGGGCCTCCTCCGATTCCAAGATCCGTTACGCCATCTACGCCGACCCCAAGGCCTATGATGAATGGGGGGCGGCCTACCCCAAACACCAGCCTATCGTCCTCTATTGCGCCTGACCGAACGAATACACCAGTGCCGGTCTGGCACGGAAGATGATTGCCGACGGTTACACGCAGGTCTATGCCCTGAAAGGCGGCTGGCATGCGTGGGAACGCGCCGGCTATCCGGTGGAAGAAAAGTAGAGTTTTCCGGATGGGCCCGCCTTTCCGAAAGAAACCGTCATGTCCGGCTACAACGGCGAGGCGGTCCCCCGGTATGGTGCCCTGAACGCCGCGACGGCGGCCAACGCCTCATTCCGCCGACGCGTCGTCCGCCTTATCAATCTCCGGGTAATACTTGCGCATGCACTCATCGCAAACGCCGTGGCTGAAATCCGCCTCGGAATGAGTCTGGATGTAGGTTTCGATTTGGTTCCAGTATCCCTTATCATCCCTGATTTTCTTGCAGTGGGAGCAGATGGGCAGAATACCCCGCAGGGTCTTGATCTCGCCGATGGCCTTTTGCAGTTCCAGAATCAGGGCGTCCTTCTCCGCGATGGTCTGACGCAGCGTGGTGATGCTGAAGGCCACCCAGACCACCATGCGTGGCATATCCGGGACGCTGCGGATAGGAGAGATGTGGGCTTCGAACCACTGTTTTCCCTCGGGGCCGGGAAGCTTTTCCGATCCTTTGATATCCTGAGCCGATAAGGCGTAGACGTAGGTGATGACGTCGTCGCGTGCAATGGCCGTTCTGATCTGGCCCACAAAGCGGTCGGCCAGAGGGCCGTCCATGACGTCGTGAATCCGTTTGCCGACCAGATGCTGTCCATCGTGGTATCGGCGGCGATCGCTCCCGCCCACAATCTGAACGTAGCGCCCGTCCTCATCAATAATAAAAAAAGGCTCCGGTACGGCGGCCAGGATGGCGGAAGTGACATTCGGGTCCGTTTTTAGGTGTTTTTCCATATCGTTTTCCTTGGTGCACCCAACACGCGATCCATCGAAGGGGCGGACCATGCAAGATGCTATTGGCCACTGGCAATAACTGTTAATGTCAAAAACGACTTCCATGCCGAACCCCGCCCAGCGCTTCACGGACTTTGACCGAGAGGGTCTGTTTGGAGAAAGGCTTATGGATGAAATGGACATCCGAATCCAACACGCCCCGGTGGGGGATGCCATCGGCCGTATAGCCGGACATGAACAGCGTCCTGAGATTAGGATAACGCTTGATCCGTGGATACAGGAACCGGGCCGGGTCGCAGATGAGAACAATGACGCCGGTGGGGTGCCGGTGGCTGTCAGAAGCAAATAGCAAAAAAATCATAAAATTATCAATATCCCACTATGCAAACGCTTGGGAAACGCTTAGCGATTGATTACGGAAACGGGAAGTTCAGGCCGATACACAGCCGGGTATCCCTTGCCGATGGTTTCTGCTTGACCTTTCCCTGGCCTCAGGGTGTAGTCATGCCATGGCGCTGCCCGCAACGCATATCCGTTTTGCCCTGGATCTGGTCGATCACCTCCCGGTGGGCTCCCGCGAAGCTTATCTTGCCGGAACCCTTTACCCGGACAGCCGCTGGTTGACAGGTCTCGGCCGGGAAGCCACCCATGCGGATATCCACCTCCATCCCGGTTTTGCCACTTCCGACTTCCGATGGGGTTGGCATGTCCATTGCCGATGCGATCAAATCCAATCAGCCCTCATGCGGCAAAGCTTTCCTGAGTTGACCGAATTCGATGAAAGGCAACGCTGGGTCCACATTTCCGCGTTCAAAATGATTCAAGACAGTGGCGATCTGGTCACCGTCGACATGGCGGGTGAAATGACGGGCCTCGCCCCCGTTGAAACGCCTAACAACGAAGATCCGGAGCGGATAAGCGCCTATTTCGACGGTGTGCGGGACATCTATGCCGGCAAAACGCAAATGCGCCCGGAAGATTACCGCCGTCTCTGGCAAATGGTGGGGCTGTCTCCCGAACGCCTGGATGCCATCATGCAGGATATGGCCCATATAGCGAACGACGGCGCAAAGGTGGAACGCATCCGCGGCCTGTTCCCCCGCATGTGCACCGCTTTTAATGCGCCGTTATAGAATAGGTTGCGACCTATGGCGATAAGGTTGGCGCGTGTGAAAACGTGCCGGGCGACAACCAGGGAATTATCGCTTGGGACCCGGCGGAGGTTTGACGCCATGTCCGAAGCAATCCCATCGTCCGCTTGGGGCGTCAAACGGACGGTGGGCATCGGCCTGCTTGCGCTCTGTCTTCTGTTGTCCCCCGGGACAGCGGCCGACCTCCGGGCCCGGCCCATTCGGATCGGCTACTTCACGGTCGCGCCCCATGCCATGCCCGGCCCCCGGAACATGCCCCAGGGGATTGCCGTGGAATATTTCAAACGCGTTGCCCGGGAGATGCAACTGAAGGAGATGGAATTCATCCTGCTGCCCCTGGGCCGTCTTTTGCAGGATCTCGCAAACAACCGCATCGACATGGCGCTGCTGCTGGCCAAAAACGCCGAACGGGCCGCAAAATTCGTCTACCCGGAACATCCCTTCTGCGTCACCAAACCGTCGATTGCCGTCAGGGCCTCCAATCCGCTGCCCAGGGTCACGTCCGTCAACGATCTTCTCCCCCTGTCCTTCTACGAAAGACCGGCCAACTATCGCACGACCATCATGCAGGATCCCCGCCTGCAAATCGAACCGTTGACCGGCAACGATTTCACCCGCCGCTGTTATGCCATGATCGTGGCCGGCCGTATCGATGGCTGCTACCAGCCGGACCACTATCCCTTTCAATTTGAGGCGGTGCGGAAGAAATTCCTGTCCAAAGTCAAAGTCTTGTATCTCCCCGACCCGCCCATCGGGCTCTATTCGGTTTTTTCCAAAATCGGTGCCCCGCGTTATCTGGAACGCTACGAAAAGGCCCTTGCGGCCGTGAAACAACGCTGCTCCTACGGCGAGGTATTCGAAGAATTTATCACCGACTACAAAGCGGAGTGACCCCGCGTTCAGTCCGATCACCAATTCTTGCCCTGGGGACTGATGATAACAGGGCAGTGCTTGGGGCGAGATCGGCGGTTTTCTGCAGATCTCTGCATAGGAAAGCCTTGCCTTGGCATTAATCCATGGGGGCTAACGCCAGTCGGTCGCGCAACTTTCCAAACGGCGCAGCCCGTTTGTCGGGCCTCGCCGCTACGACCGGGACCAGCGCGCACGAGGCCGCAGAGGGTGTCCCCCTATCGATGTCGTTCTCTCCCATAGTCTGTAATATCAGCGCCATCGTCAACCCGCTTAAAAACCCACCGACTTGCCCCCAGTAACCGGCCATACCGCCCGGACCGGTGATCGGCATGGTATGGCCGGAAAACGGTCCCCAAAAAACGAGCGTGGTCAATAAGGGCCATAGGATATCCATGATCCCGCAACACCTGGGACCTTTTTCAACCAAGGTTTTTCCCGCATCGCGGCCGGGATTCCACCCCAGAGACCCAACCCCCAGAAGCGCGGCGACGGCCCCGGTTCCCCCGGCCGGCGGATAGGGCAGTAAACCCAGGCCGCCACCGGGCACCGCGACCTGGGGCAGTAAAAAATTCAAACCGATCAGGCCGGCAACAAAACTGCCCATAAAAAATAGGGTCAGGGTTCGCAGCGCTCCCAGGCGGGGTTCCAGATAACAACCCAGAAGCCCCAGAAAAATCGTATCCACGAACAACCGGTCATACGTACCGTGCAGCAGGGTGTGGGCCGCGGTAACCCGGATCAGGTCCCCCAAAACGGGATCGGCGAGGTTTAACGCGCACAGGCGGTCGGCGGCGGACTCGGGCAGCGTAAGGCACAAAAGGACACTGGCGGCGATAAAGCACAGGGTGACCAACGGAAATCGCTTGTGGTGGTCCGGGTCTGCCGGCCCGGTGTCCTGTCCCGTGGGAATAACCGCAAATCGCTCCTGCCCCTCTTGACGCGCCGCAGCCCAACCGACCGCGCATCCCACCAGAGCGAAAACGGTGACCATTGCCGGCCATACCAGAGACGCCACAGCCGGTCTTCGGACTCCGAAGAGCAGCGGCAGCAACAAGGCCGCCGCCATCCACAGAAGGCGCTGCGGGCTGCCCCAAAACCCAAGTGCGCTTCTCGACCAAACCACCCCCTTCAACGACATCGCATGCATCCTCATGACAGCCTCCTCTGGCGAAACATCTTTTAATCCGACACGGACATCGGTTGGGGGGTATTCTACCGAATGGGTGTGACAGATGCGGTCACAGGAGGTTAAAAAAAAATGGGGATGGCGATCCCGCCGCCCTGCCGGTGGCGGGCCTCGATCACCTGTTCGACGCTATCAGAGGGCTCCACTCCTTCGGCCTGACCGGCCCAGCGTGGCGTTTGGCGGTCTTCTGCATTGCAGTGATTCATACGTGGGACAAGGATATTCGCTGCGGCAGCCTGCCAAACGGGGACATAACGCCGGCTGCCACGGGCGGCAACACTGACATTTTTCGGCTTCAAAGCTGACGCCTTATGTCAGAAGGCCCCTTCGACAAAAGCGAGAATATTTTTTAACATATCGATATCATTGTTTAATTTATATTTTTTCATTCTTCGGAATAAATTTTGCTTTTGATTTCAAAACGTTATTTTTTATCGACCCCTATGGATCCCATTTGCCAAGGAGGACATCCCATGGATCTCATCTGCCGTCATTGCAATGCCACATACACCATCCCCGACCACAAGATGCCCGCCCGAAAAGCCACGGCCGCCTGCAAGCGCTGCGGCAACCGCATCGTCATCGATCCCCGGCCCGCCGGAGACCCGCGCCCCGCCGGGACGGAATCCATGCCCAAGGCGATCCCGCCAGCAGAGGCACCGGCCAAAACCGCCCATGACCGGACCCTTGCGGAAGCCTTCCCGGAGGTGGCGGGGTTTCACCCGGCACGTTATGCCATGTCCGAAATCTTGCAAGCGAACCGCAAGGGCCGCTACCAGACCCGCCCGAACAAGTTCAAGCTGAAAGTCCTGACGGTGGTCAAACCGACTTTGGATGCCCTGCTCAAAAAGGACGAACAGGTGATGCGCATCAGCGGCGGCACGGCCTATTATCCCGTGGAAATCTTCTTCGGCAACGGCTTTCTGACCATGCTCTACAATCGCTATGCGATCGTGGCGACCAATCAGCGCCTGGTGATGATCAACACCAACCACCGCATGACCGGACTCCGCCACTATCTGTTTCAAATGCCCTATGACGAGATCAAAAAAGTTTCCCGCGGGCTGTTCCGCACCAGTCTCAACCTGGTGCGCAAGAAAGGACGGCGCCGGCTCTTCACCTCCATGAAGACGGCCTTCACAAGGGAGTTGCGGGAATTTATCGCCCCACAGCTGACGCCGGGGCAAACCGTGTCCGGCAATGAGGCTCTGGAATGCCTCTGCCCGACCTGCTACACCGGCCTGCCCGGCTATGCCGACCACTGCAAAACCTGCGGCGCAGTCTTCAAAAGCGCCCGGAAAGCGGCCCTGCGCTCATTATTACTGCCGGGCTGGGGCGACTGGTATCTCGGCCACCGTCTCCTGGGAGGGCTCGAGCTGATGGGATCGTTGTTCGTGTGGTCCGTCGTCCTCAATCTGCTGACCCAGGGCGGGGCTGAGGATGCCGGGGTGGCCGCATTCATCCTGCTGTTCTACAACGGATTCGATGCCCTGCTGACACGCCACATGGCCCGCAAGGGCGTCATGCTGGAATCCGGACAGCCGGTTGGCGAAGTCCAGTCCAACCTGGCGGCCAGCCATGCCTAGCCGAAGGAAACACGGGGCAGGCCATCGGCCGGATAGGGGAAGCCAACGCCCCTGCCCTGCCGCGGGCCTTCCCGGCGCGATCTAGTGGTGAAAGAAGAAAATGAGGATAAAGCGCCCGAAGAGCAGCAGCAGGATCAGGGGAATCACCCACCAGGGCAGGCGTTTGAAGTAGGTTTTGAAATCCCGGGAGGAGGGATATTTCATGGCGCCTTCGGCCCTCTCAGATCTCCGCCCTTTGGTCGAGCCATGCCAGGGCATCCTGCAGCCCCTTGAAAATCATGACCTGGCGGGAACCGCGGTCGCTCATCTCTCGGAAGGCTTCGTACATCCGCGACAGACCATATGACAGGCTGTCGCCGACCACGATGGCAAAGCGGCTCTTTTCCGTCGCATCGTCCATGCCGGCCGCCACATGGGCCACGGCTTCGAGGCCTTCCGTCGTCACCTCGACCTTGACCAGGGCCCGAAAATCGATGAGCTCGTCGAACCCGCGGACGGCCGGATCGCTCCAGACGTTTTTCTGGTAGTCCATGAGGGAGCTGTCGGTAACGAGGGCACCCCAGGTCGTGATCACCCGGCGCCGTTCAGCGTCGATCTTTTTTGCGTACATGCCGGCCTGGTTTCTCCATTTAGAGTGCACACCTGTACCACAACCGCAGCCGATACATCACTGGCGAAGGAGCGGTGAGCAAAATGTTAGGCGTCGCCCGGTGTGGCGTCAAGGTCGGTCCCCCGTCATCCCCTCTGGCGCTTGCGCCATTCCGATAGGGGTCTTCACGGTGCCTTAGAAGTTGAATTCAATCCCCTGGGCCAGAGGCAGTGAGGTCCCCCAATTGATGGTGTTGGTCTGTCGGCGCATATAGGCCCGCCAGGCGTCTGATCCGGACTCCCGACCGCCTCCGGTTTCTTTTTCGCCCCCGAAGGCGCCCCCGATCTCGGCCCCCGAAGTGCCGATATTGACATTGGCGATGCCGCAGTCCGACCCCGTGGCCGCCAAGAACGCTTCCGATCTGTGAAGGGAAGAAGTGAAGATGGCCGAGCTGAGCCCCTGGGGCACATCATTGTGCATGCGGATGGCGTCCTCCAGCTTGTCGTAGCCGATGATATAGAGGATCGGGGCAAAGGTTTCGCTCTGGACGATGGGCAGATGATTTTGGGCTGCCACAAGGGTCGGTTCCACGTAAAAGCCGCCGGGCACCGGTTCCAGTCGGTTACCCCCGTAGAGCACCTCGGCGCCCTGGGTGCGCGCCTGATCCAGGGCCGCCGTCATCCCTTCCACGGCCGCCTTGTCGATGAGGGGGCCCATGAGAGTTTCGGGTTGGCGGGGATCGCCGACGCGCACCTGCCGGTAGGCCTTGATCAGGGCCTCGGTCAAGCGTTCCCGGACGGAAGATTGGACAATGATGCGGCGGGTGCTGGTGCAACGCTGGCCGGCCGTGCCCACCGCGCCGAACACGGTGGCCCGCAAGGCCAGGTCCAGATCGGCGTCCTCACAGATAATGATGGCGTTATTACCCCCCAGCTCCAGCAGGCTGCGTCCCAGGCGCCGCGCCACGGTGGTGCCCACGTGGCGTCCCATGCGGGTGCTGCCGGTGGCGCTGATCAGGGGCAGACGGGGGTCGCCGATCATGGCCTCGCCCACCTGGGCGCCGCTGCCGATGACCAGATTGAAGACCCCCCTCAGTTCGAATTCCTCCAGCACCGGGGCGATGATATTGTGGATGGCGATGGCCGTGAGCGCCGTCTTGGAGCTCGGTTTCCAGATCACCACGTCGCCGCAGACGGCGGCGATGAGGGCATTCCAGGACCAGACCGCGGCCGGAAAGTTAAAGGCGGTAATCACGCCCACCGGCCCTAAAGGATGCCACTGCTCGATCATGCGGTGTTGGGGCCGTTCACTGGCGATGGTCAGTCCGTAAAGCTGCCGGGAAAGCCCCACGGCAAAATCGGCGATGTCGATCATCTCCTGGACTTCTCCCTCCCCCTCCGCCGATATCTTGCCGGCTTCCAGGGTGATCAGGGCGCCCAGCAGCGCTTTGGATTCCCGCAACCGCAGACCGATCCGGCGGACCACCTCGCCGCGCTGGGGGGCCGGCATGCGCCGCCACTTTTCAAAACCGTCCCGGGCCGCGGCCACCACGGCGTCATAGTCGTCAGCCGTGGCCTGCTGAATCCGGGCGATGGGCTGTCCGTCGATGGGCGACATGCTGGTCAGCATCTCCCCGCCGGTGCTCAGCCAGCCGGAGGGACCGCCGGTGGTCGCCCCGCTGTTGATGGATGCCAGTCCAAGGCTGTCGAGTAGCGCTTTCATGGTAAACTCCTTTGATGATCTCTTCCGCATCGTGAAATGGGCGTGATTCAAAATGGCAAAACGGCTTCACCATACGCTATATCGTGATGCATATCAATTACAGGGGTTCCCTAAAATTCGTCTTGACGGCACCCCAGCGGTTGGTATGTATAGGACCGATTTACCGCGAAGCGCCATGGGGCGCTTTCCAATGCCATGATCTGCGGCAGCCGGCGCGATGCCGGCGGGGCGGCATGCAACCCAAAAGAAGGAGGAGAAAATGGTGCCGATGAAAAACATACTCTGCAAGGGGAGCGTTTTTGGACTTATCGCCGCCGTACTGGCGCTGACCATACCGGCAGCCCATGCGGCGGATTTTAAAAAAGAATACAAACTCCAGGTCAACGTCGGGCCTTCCTTCTACTGGGGTATCGGGGCCACCAAGTTTGCCGACCTGGCCCGGGAAAAGACCAACGGCCAGATCAACATCAAGCCCTATTTCGGCAGCGCCCTGCTCAAGGGCGCCCAGCTCAAGTCGGCCCAGATGGTAGCCAAGGGGGTCATCGACTGCGCCTATGAATCCACCATCAACATTTCGCCGGTCATTCCCGAGGCCAATATCTTCCACCTGCCCTTCTTCATCAACACCTTCGAGAATCTGGACAAGATGAAGGCCGGTCAATCCGGGCAGGCGGTTTTCGCCGCCATGGAAAAGGTCGGGCTGCAACCCCTGGCCTGGGCGGAAAACGGGTTCCGCCAGGTGACCAACAGCAAGCGGCCCATCGCATCGCCGGCCGATCTCAAGGGCCTGCGCATCCGCGTGGTGGGCAACCCGCTTTTCATGGACACCTTCCGCCAGCTCGGCGCCGATCCGGTCAACATGAACTGGGGCGACGCCCAGACCGCTTTCCAGCAAGGGGTCGTGGATGGCCAGGAAAACCCGGTGGGCGTGTTGATTCCGGTCCAGATCTGGCAGTACAACAAGTATGTCACCATGTGGAACTACCTGGTGGATCCCCTGGTCATCTACTGGAACCAGAAGCAGTGGCAAGCCTTCCCGCCCGATATCCAGAAGGCCTTGCAGGAGGCGGCCCTGGAATCCGGCCGGTTTGAGATCGCCCTCTGCCGGGCCGGGCTGGATGGGGACAAATCCATCAACGTACTGAAAAATGATTTCAACTACACCATGGAGGTGCCGGACCCGGTCAAATTCATGGAATCCAAGGGCATGACGGTGACCTTTCTGGACGACGCCCAGGTGCAAGCCTTTGCCGAAGCCACCGCACCGGTGCTGGAGAAATATACCCAGGAAATCGGCGCCGACCTCGTGGACAAGGCCCGGGCCGACATGGCCCACTAAACCATCCCAACCGCATCTCGGTGTTCCGGGGCAGCCCTCACCGGCTGCCCCGGCCGTTTGTTGACAAATCTCACCGCGCAGCGCCGCTGCGTTGGAGGTCGATTTCTTGAAGCCCCACACCCCCATCCGACTCGATCACGGGATCGCCGCCTTGCTGCTCATGGCCATGGCGGTGATTGCTTTCGTCAATGTCCTGAGCCGCTATTTCATCAACTTTTCCATCGGCGCCACCGAAGAGATCACCATCAATCTCTTCGTCTGGATGACGGTGGTGGGCACGGGCATCGCCTTCGAGCGCGGCGCCCAACTGGGCATGGTGACTTTCTTCAATCTCTTCCCGCTTAAAATGCGGAAATTCCTGGTGGTCTTCAGCGCCCTGCTGGGCGCCGGACTGTTCGTGCTGGTCTGCGTCTACATGATCCAGGCCATCTACGATGAAATCACCCTGTTTCAGGCCACCAGCGCGTCTCTGGGCATCCCGGTATGGGTCTACTACGCCGGCGTGCCGCTTCTGGCGGTGTTCGTTTTCCGGGGCATCTACCGCGGCGCCCGAACCCGCTTGGCGGCCTTGGAGGAGGACGCCTGATGGAAGTGCTCGTCATCAGCTCGGTCTTCCTGGTCCTGATGGTCTTCGGGCGTGCCCATCGGCACGGCCCTGGGGGTGGCCGGGGTGGTGACCATCTACCAGTTCGACCTGGGCATCGAAATGCTCGGCGTGAATTTCGCCTCGGGCATCGCCTCTTTTCCCCTTCTGGCGATCCCGTTCTTCGTGCTGGCCGGGGTAATTCTGGATCGGGCCGGGCTGGCGGCCACTATCGCCCGCTTTTTCGAGCTCCTGGTGGGCAAGGCCACGGGCGGGTTGGCCATGGTGGCGGTCATGACCTGCATCTTCTGGGGGTCCCTTTCCGGTTCGGGACCGGCCACCACCGCCGCCGTCGGCATGATCCTGCTGGCGCCCATGATCAAGCATGGGTATAGCAAAAGCTTCGCCGGCGCCACCATCGCCAATGCGTCGGACCTCTCCATCATCATCCCCCCCAGTATCGCTTTTATTATCTACGGCAACATCACCAGTGTCTCCGTAAGCGCCCTCTTCGTGGCCGGCATCATTCCCGGCCTGCTGACCGGCGCAGGCACGGTGCTGGTGGCCTACCTGATTTCCCGCAAACGGGGCTACCGGGGCCTGGGGCGCCGGGGCACCCCCGCCGAATTGTGGCAGGCCTTCAAAAAGTCCATTTGGGCCCTGCTGGCGCCGGTGGTCATTCTGGGCGGGATCTATTCGGGCATCTTCACCCCCACGGAAGCGGCCGTAGTGGCGGTCTTCTACAGCCTTTTCGTGGCGGTCTTCATCTATCGTTCCATCGGCTGGCGCGACATGATCGAGATGCTCGTGGATGCGGCCGTGACCAGTTCGGTCATCATGTTCATCGTGGTCTTTGCCGGCATTTTCACCTGGACGGCCTCGGTCATCGGGGTCATCGACAAGGCCGCCAACCTCATCGTAGGTATTTCCCCCAACGCCCTGGTCATGATCATTCTGATCGACCTGCTGCTGCTGGCCCTGGGTATGGTGCTGGACGCCATTAGCATCTCCTACCTGCTGATGCCCATCCTGATCCCGGTCCTGCAAGCCTTCGGCATCGATCCGGTCTGGTACGGCGTTATTTTCATTTCCGCCCTGGCCGTGGGCCAGGCCACCCCTCCCGTGGGGGTCAATCTCTTCACAGCGGCCAATCTGATCGGAAGCGATGTGGATGCCGTGGCCAAAGAGGCCATTCCCTATGTCCTCATGGATGTCGTCGTCCTCATCATCCTCTCGCTGCTGCCGATCCTATCTCTCTACCTGCCGATCAAGGCCGGGCTTTACACGCCCTAAAGGACACCCGATGCTCAGTTTCGGTCTGTTGGCCGCCGTCAAAATCCTCGTGTCCGTTCTAATGGTGGTCGTTCTCAGCCTGATCGCGGAGTGGGCCGGCCCGCGGGTGGCCGGCATCGCCTCCGGCTACCCGCTGGGGGCCGCCATCAGCCTGTTTTTCATCGGGCTTGAAATCGGTCCGGCCTTCGCGGCCCGCAGCGCAATTTATACGGCCGCCGGACTGGCGGCGACCGTGGCCTTTGTGGGAGGATATCTCGTGGGGCTTCGTCTGGCCGAAGGCCGGCCACGGCCGATGGCGTTGGTCCTGGCTGTTCTGCCGGCGCTGGCGGCTTACGGCATGGCGGCCTGGGCCTTGTCCCTGGTGGCCGTGAACTGGGTGAGCGCCCCCTTGATCGCCATGGGCAGCATGATCCTGGCCAACCGCCTCTTCCGCGCCATTCCGGACACCGCCATCCGCCAAACCATCCGCCTGAGCCTGGGGGTGACCCTGCTGCGGGCCGTCTTTGCGGCACTGGTCATTTTGCTTATCACCGGTGCCGCCCGATTGGTGGGGCCGGATTGGGCCGGCCTCTTTTCGGCCTTTCCCATCACCATGCTGCCCCTGCTGGCGATTATCCAGTTCACTTATGAGCCGGCCCATGTGCGCACGGTCATCAAAAATGTGCCCCGGGGGCTCGGCGCCCTGCTCGTCTACGCCCTGGTGGTGGCGGCTTCCTACGTTGACCTCGGCATTGCCTGGGGAACCGTTCTGGGCTACCTGGCGCCACGGTCTATCTGGTAATCTTGGAGTATGGCCGTAAAATGTTCGGCCGTACATAAAATTTCCCCCTTGCATTGTGCCGAATCGTGCCTAGGATAGGTGTCAGTGTCGACGCACAAGAAGCGGCGACGACAAATTCCAAACCAAATGGAGGCAGACTCATGAAATCCATGCCTACGAGAGATATCACCGGAAAATGTAAAGGTGAATGCCGTGACCGGGTTCACGAAGGGGAACAGGAACGTCAGCACGACATCAAATCCCAGGCTTATAGCTCACCCAACCCCGACAGCCCCACATGGACCAAGGACCGCAAGGAGCAACCGGCGGTCTGGGGCGGACGCGTCTAACCCCAGCGTCCTGCCCGGCATTCGGGATGCATTCACCGGATGCGACTGAATTCCCCGGGGCCGGCCAAGGCCGGTCCCGGGAATTTTTTCTCTGCAGCAACCAACCGAGAGGAGGCCCCTATGGGTGATATTATCCACCAATCCGAAATCACCATCACCCGCGTCAAAGGCCCTACCCGCAAAGCCGTCATCAAGGGTTTCGACCAGCCGGTTTACTACGGCGTCCACGGCGGCATCAAAGGTTTCTATAAGGTCGATCCCGAGGAGGAGCACGCCGCCACGCTGGATCACGTGGTGGGCGCCGTGGGGGGGTGAATGATGGGAACATTTGCCGCGGTGCTGGCAAAAAAACGCATTCCCACCCCTGCTGAGCGGTATCAGGCCGATGTCAAAGGCGAGATCGAAGCCGTCGATGGCGTCCTCAAAATTACCCGCATCGCCGTCCACTATACGCTGAAGACACCATCCGAGAAACATGACGAGGCCCGTGAATGCTTCGGGACCTATCTGCCGGGTTGCCCGGCGGCCCAGAGCGTCATGGGCTGTATCGACATCACACACACGCTGAATCTGATCGAATAGCTTAAGAATTAAGGAGGCCGCCCTTGCCCAAAATCGTCCGCTTTTACGAAACCGGTGAAGCCGATGTCCTCAAACTGGAAGAAACGGCGCTGCAGGAACCCGGCCAGGGCGAAATCCGCCTGAAAGTGGAAGCTTTCGGCCTCAATCGGGCCGAAGTGCTGTTCCGCCAGGGCCTCTACCTGGAAGCCCCGGAACTGCCTTCCCGGATCGGCTATGAGGCCGCCGGGGTAGTGGATGCCGTAGGGCCCGGCGTAGAGGGTATCAAGATCGGCGACCGGGTGAGCACGATCCCCTCCTTTTCCATGCGGCAGTATGGCGTCTACGGCGACAGCGCCGTGGTGCCGGCCTTCGCTGCCGTCCCCTACCCGGCGCATCTGTCGCCGACGGAGGCGGCCGCCATCTGGATGCCCTACATGACCGCCTACGGCGCCCTGATCGCGCTGGGCAAATTGCAGCCGGAGCAGGTGGCCTTGATTACGGCCGCCAGCAGCAGCGTGGGACTGGCCGCCATCCAGATCGCCAAATCCGTCGGCGCCGTGGCGGTGGCCACCACCCGGGGGACGGGCAAGAAGGCGTTTCTACTGGAGGCCGGCGCCGATCACGTGATCGTGACCGACGAAGAAGATATGACCGAACAGATGAAAGGCATCGGATCCGGCAAAGGCGCCGATCTGGTGTTCGATCCCGTGGCCGGCCCCTTCCTGGAAAAACTGGCCCGGGCGTCCGCTCCCGGCGCCACCATCTTCGAATACGGCTCCCTCTCCATGGCACCCACGCCCTATCCCCTGTTCGACGCCATCGGCAAAGGGTTGAGCGTGCGGGGTTACGTGCTGTTTGAAATCGTGCAGAATCCTGAACGGCTGGCCGCGGGCAAACAGTTCGTCACCGCCGGGCTGACCTCCGGCGCCCTCAACCCCACCGTCGACCGCACTTTCCCGCTGGAGGAGATCGTCGAGGCCCACCGCTACATGGAGTCCAACCGGCAAAAGGGCAAGATCGTCGTGACAGTATAATTGTTTGTTTCCAAACAATTATAAAATAAAAGCGGGATGCCGAGCGAACCTGTAAGGTCGTTCATGCATCCCGTTTGATTGTTGCTGAATTTAAATCGCTTTGTCCCGCGCTGAGCATCGACGGAGCGGACGGATAAAAGCGCGCGGACTGTCTGAGCCCCGCCGTAGCCTTGGCGAAGGCGGGGTGAGTTTCCGCGTGCTCCGGGCGTTTCGGCGACGCACAGGGCAGCCCCGAAGGGGCCGCGTGACAGGACGCTCTTCTTTTGGTTACTTTTCTTGCACGCGCAAGAAAAGTAACAACACCCACAGGCATCGGTTGGGGAAAAAGCTTTCTTTTTTTAAAGATCTTCCCTTTGTTTGTGTCGTATGATCCTCACGCCGAGACACTTCTATCATCCAATCCCAACGCCTTGCGCTTCTTCTCGATGTGCTTGCGCAGAAACACGGCCGCCTTTTCCGGATCCGGCTCCACCGCGAAGGTGGCCCCCACGACCCCCTCCAGCCCCTCGGTGAGGAGCTTTACCACGTTCATGCTGCCGGTGATGGGCGGCATGGGGCCCAGGTGGGTGGTGATCCCTGAGGCCACGCAGTAGACGCCGATGGTGACCGCCTTTTCCGAATACCATTCCGGGGCCGAACCGGCCACCGGCAGATCGCTGATATCCACCCCCAGGGCATTGGCCAGGGCCGAGACCAGCACCAGGATGCGCACATTGTCCACGCAGCTGCCCAGATGCAGGACCGGCGGAATCCCCAATGAACCGCACACCTCTTTCAACCCCGGGCCGGCCATCGCGACGGCCCCGGGTACTTTGAACCCGGCCTTGGCATTGGCCACGGACACGCAGCCGGTATCCACCACCAGGATATCGTTTTCGATCAGGCGTTTCGTCAGGGTGACGTGGCCGTAGTCGTGCTTGATCTTAGGATTGTTGCACCCCACGATGCCCACGGCCCCGCGGATCTTGCCGGCCTTGATGGCCTCGATCAACGGCTCCGGGGTGCCGCCCAAGGCGCCTACGATGGTTTCGATGGAAAAGCCCCCCACCGCCTCCTGGGGTTCCACCGGGATGTAGACCTCTTTGCGGTTGGTAAAGTTTTCGATGGCCGTCTTCACCAGGTCGAAGGCCTTTTCCCGGGCATTGTCGGGATGGAATTCATGGTGCTCCATTCCCGGGAAGCGCGCCTTGTCGCTGGTGCTGATCATTTTGGTGTGGTAGCTACCGGCCACCTTGCCGAGGGAGGGCATGATGCACTGGTAGTCCACGATCATCATGTCCACGGCCCCGGTGGTCAGGATCAGTTCGGTCATGAGATGGTTGCCCGCCATGGCGATGCCCCGCCGCATGAGCAGTTCGTTGCCGGTGCAGCAGACGCCGGCCAGGTTGATCCCGGCGGCCCCTTTGGCTTTGGCCAGGTCCAGCATCTCCGGGGAGATACAGGCCAGGGAGACCATTTCCGAGACCACCGGATTGTGGCCGTGCACCACGATGTTGACCTGGTCCTTCTTCAATACTCCGGCGTTGACCATGGTGGGCTTGGGGGCCGGCACGCCGAAGAGGATGTCCGACACCTCGGTGGCGATCATGGAACCGCCCCAGCCGTCGGACAGCGCATTGCGCAGGGCCTGTACCAGCAAGCTCTGCCAGTCGTTGTCCACCCCCATATGGGTGCGGTGCATCATCTCCGAGGTCTCGCGGTCGATGCCCCGGGGCATGATGCCGACTTTCTCCCACAGGGCCTGGCGCTTGGCCGGGGCCCGGCTGGCCAGGGTGATCTTCTTCTGGCGCATGCCGTAGTCTTCCATCATGGCCTGGGCCAAATCGCCGGCAATGGCCGGGGCGTCACGGTCGGCCACGGCCACGCCGTATTCTTCGGCCAGCCTTTTCAGTTTGGCCTCGTCCCGGATCTTGTAGCCGGGCGCCTTGCCGGCGGCCACGTTTTCCAGCACCTCCACCAGGTCACGTCCGTGGTCGGAGTGGGACGCCGCACCGGCCGCCACCATGCGGCACAAGTTGCGCGCTACGATGATATCGGCATCGGCGCCGCAGACCCCCGTCTGGGGGCCTTCACCGAAAGGATCCACCCGGCAGGGGCCCATGTTGCAGACCCGGCAGCTCAACCCCATATCGCAGAACCCGCACTGGGGCTGCTGAGCCTCGTGCCGGTCCCACACGGTTTCCACATGATCCTTGTGCGCTTTTTCCAATAGCCGCAGGCCATCTTCGGTGACCGATACGTTTTCCCTGGGATCAAACATCGTAATCTCCTCCTTTTTGAACATCCGCTTCCCTTCGCTGGAAGCCGTGATGGAGAATCTGTCCAAAAACCATAACAGCAGCCTCTACTCGGTGCCCACCGCCAGCTGAGATTGTTTCACCGCACGGTTCAGGGCCACCCCGCCCGGCAGCGTGACCTCTCCTGCGCCCGCCGACATGCAGCGGGCCACCTGGCGGGTCTTCGCCTTCATCACCTCGGACAATTCTTCATAGACCAGGGCACCGACTTTGCAGACCTCCACACAGGCCGGCACCAGCCCCTGGGATACCCGGGCGCCGCAGTTGTCGCACTTGACCGCCACGGTCTGGCCCGGCGGGGCAAAGGGATCTTCGTGAAACCGGATTACCCCGTAAGGACAGGCCATGGCACAGGAGGCGCAGTTGATGCAGCGCTCCGGGTTGATGAGCACCGTGGCGGTGGCCGCGTCTCTTGAAATCGCGCCCGTCAGGCAGGCCAGCTGACAGGGCGCCGGGTCGCAGTGGCGACAGCGGTTGGGAAATCCCTCGTTGAAACGCCCGGCGCCCACGTGCACCCGCGCGCTGGGCCGGGGCGTCTCCTGCACGGCCGTGAACAGTTGCAGCGTCTTCGAATGGGCGGTGGCGCAGGCCAGCATGCACTGCATGCAGCCCACGCATTTTTCAGGATTGACGACAACTTGTTTCATAGCGCCTCCTTTACGTCTGTCCTGTGAATCGCATTGTTGGCTTTTCATTCAACGAGCGAGGCTTCTCGCTCTTAATCGGTTTTAGTAAAGAAGTTTCCCGAAATTGAAACCCGGCGCCATCAGGACCCCATCGGGCACCCGGACGGGCACTCGATTTTCGATCAGGGCGCGCAGCACCCCTCCCTGCTCAACCCGGTTGATCAGGACGGCCCCCACCAGGATGTCCTCACGAAATACCAGGCTGCGGTAATAGCCTTGGTCCTGGCCACCGGTCTGCACCGTCCGAAAGCCCTCACCCGCATCGGGATTGGCATAGCCCAGGGTCATGACGTCCAGATTGTAGACCCGCATCACGTTGCGGCTCAGGCTGCCCGAGTACCGCACCCGGCGGCCGGCCATGTTCTGCCCGGCGATACGCCCCTGGACGGCCGCTTCCGGCCAGATGGCATTGACCCAGCGTTTCTGCCGGGCAATATCCACCGCTTCGGCGGTGTCCCCGGCCGCGTAAATCCCGGGCACGCTCGATTGCAAATAATCGTCCACCACGATGCCCAGGTCCACCGTCACGCGATCCCGCGGCACGAAGTCCAGGGAGGGCAGGACGCCTTTGCCGACGACCACTAGATCGCAGGCCAGCCGCTCACCGTTGTCCAGTATGGCATGGGTCACACGGCCGTTGCCCTCGAATCCGGCGGCGCTCACCCCCACCCGCACCGTCAGACCGTTGGCCTCCAGTTCGTCCTGGATGATACGGCCGGCGGTGGCATCCACCTGCATGGCGAGGGGGTAGCCCGACGTAATCAGCATGGTCACCGGCAGGCCCTGCTTCAGCAGGCCGTAAGCGGCCTTGAACCCCACCAGGCCGCCCCCCAGAACCAGGGCCTGCCGCGCGCCGTCGACGGCGGCCAGCTGGCGGCGCACATCGGTTTCCGTACGCAGGGTGAAGATATTGTCCAGTTCGGTGCCCGGGGCCTTGAGCCGTCGGGCATCCGCCCCCGAAGCGACCAGCAGGCGGTCGAAATCCAGTCGGCTGCCGTCGGCCAGACGGACCGTGCGGGCATCCACGTCCAGGGCGGCGGCGCGCGCCCCCAGGACCGGCGTCACCTGCAGCATCTGGTAGACATCCTCGGCATACAGGGGCAGTTTTTCATGGGGCTGGGACCCGTCCAAGACCTGACAGATCATGGGACGGCTGTAGGGCGGAAAGCGTTCATCGCTCACCATGGCGATCTCGGCCGTGCCGTCCAGTTCCCGAATGGCCCGGGCGGCATTGAGGCCCGCAATGCCGTTGCCGATGATCAGATGTTTCATGCCACCTCCTTTTGTATCCGGCCGAGCGCTTGGACTATGGGCGCCCCACCCGTCCGTGTGCACCGTTCGTCATACCGCCGCATAGACAGAATTGCCCCGCGGGTGCGCTGCCGGCCGGCTTTCGTCTGCATTGCATATAGATCGGGAAGACACCCGGATGCAGGATGACGGGCATTTCAGCGTGAGCCAGGTGGTACGATAGAAGAGAGGCGAATTACCGCTTCCCGATTTGGTATCCCGTACAAAGCCATATATACTGCGGAGGCAGGCCGCCGACCCGGGTGGACCCCGCGGGGTCCTCACCAACGCCTGACCCCCGTCTGACTGACAGGCAAAAGAACGTTTCAGGCAACGCTCCCGCCGCAACGGGACGGTTAGCGTGCTTTCAGGATGGATTCAGACGCATTTTACGCTTTTGGCAGTTCGTGTCAATCGGCGATCAGGGATAGCAGCGAAATTTGGCTTTCCAGGCTTTCATCTTCTCCGAAGGCCAAGCCTCGCAAAAGGCCGGACGCCCTTTCATGACCATGTGCATGCAAGCGCCTCCGTATTTCGGATCACAGGCCATGACGGCCTTCTCCTGTCCCGCCCCGACCTTGGGAGGCCATCCCGGGTCCGCCCACAGACCCGGGCCAGGCCGATCAGGTCGGCTTGCCCCGTGGCAGGCGCTTCCTCGTCCCCCCGGGCATGCCCCTGCCGGACCGCGATCACCATCAGGCAGACCGTGCCCGCCAAGGCCGCCGCCGGACCGATGAAGGGCTAAAGCAATTGAACCGCTCTTCGCGATGCATGTCCATGGCTGCCCATGGCAGTTGAAAGAAGGGCCAAGCGGCAGGCTTCACGACCGGTAAATCTTCTCCACCCACTCCTTGAACCACTGCGGTTTCTGGAACAGAACCATGATCAATCCCATGGCCGTAATCGGGATCGGGATGACCGCATCGAGGACGGCCAGCAGGGCAAGACAGGTTAGAACTTGAGTTTTAGGCGACAAGGCTTGCCTCCTTGGGGTAGGCGGTTGAGTTCAATACCATCGAAAGGGTAACGGGGTTCAGTGAAAGAGCCGATTCAATCGTCTTCCGCCCCTTCCTTGCGTTCTCTATTCTTTTCTCTATGGGTCTCGCCTTGTCCCTGCGCCTCGCCCTCCATAGCCTCAACCCTTTTCCGTTTATTCTTCTGGTATTGTTCGTCCGTCTCTTCCGCGTCTTCCTGGCGCTTGAAATTGGCGTTGTCGTCAGCCTTTTCGTAGGCCTTAGCGCTGGGGCCCTTGCGCCCCCCTTTCCCGGCCAAAGTTGTCACCGGCATTATCACAAAACAAACGGCAACAAGCAGCGCAACGATCGTTTTCATTCACATCTCCTTTGGTGATTCGTTTTCTGGTTTTGCAGTCTCTGATCCAAACCCCGGGCGCCGCTGAAATCGTCCGGCATTAAAACCCGTAAAGACGCCGGGTATTGGACACCATCGCCGTAAGCACCTCTTCTTCCGGCAGGTCTTTGAGTTCCGCAATCGCCCGAACCGCGATGCATAGATGGGCCGGCTCGTTGCGCCTAGCGGGCTCCGGCCCCAGCACCGGGCTGTCGGTTTCCACCAGCAGGCAATCCACCGGCAGGTGGCGCACGAGCTTCTGCTTCTGACGGGAGCGGACAATGGACGGCGGAATCGAAAAAAAGTACCCGGCCTCCAGGGCGGGGCGGGCGGCGGTGATCTTGCCGTCGAAGGCGTGCAGCTGCACCCGCTTGGCACCGCGGCGGATGAGCAAATCCACCGCATGGCGGCCGGCCGACCGTGAGTGCACGTTGAGGGGCAGATCGAGTTCCCGGGACAAATCGATGAAGCTGGCAAAGATCGCTTTTTGCACTTCCCGCTCGTCCGCCGTCTTCACCATCCAGAAATCCAAACCCACCTCACCGATGGCCGCCATCACCTTCCGATGGGTCCGAATAAAAGCGACGATCTGGTCGGCGGCGGTCATATCCAAGTGGGTCGGATAAAGCCCGGCCGCCAGCCTCAGGATGGGGAATTTCCGGGCCAGGGCAAGATTCTTTTCGGCATCGGCCAGATCCTCGCCCACGGCGATGATGGCGCGGATCCCGGCGGCGGCGGCCCGGGCCAGGACGGCCTCCCGGTCGGCATCGAACCCGGCGTCGCAGATATGGCAGTGGGTATCCGTCAGGGCGCTACAAGCCGGAAGCTGGGTGTCGTCAGGGAGAACATGATGAATTTCCCTAAACCGATTGACATGGAGCGCCATGACGCAGCGAATCGATTGCCCGGAAGGCGTTTAAATGACAAGCCCCGTAAGTTACTTTGGGATATCTTATATTCCAAACAGTTTTAGTTCAGGTCCCCACAAGGGTCAAATAATGATGGCTTCGTAAACAGTCAATATGCGGATAGGGTCAGGAGCAAATAGGGTACCGACTTTAGCAGGAATTTGTCCGCCACAACTCATACCAAAGGTAAGCGATGAGTCGTTTTCCGGTTGGCCATATTTTAAAATGTGTGCTGCCGTATCCACGGCCAAGTTCTTGCGTTGCAAACTCGATTCTTGGCAGGCGTAATTTGTAGGATCGTACAACCATTTCGAGATCAATGGATATGCCCTGGTCGAGTACCTTCATTTTTTCAAAAGCCGACCTGCGCCATCCCTTGAAACCATGCAAGACATCCCGCACCCAAGCACCTTCGCGACGCCAGATCAGCGCGGCCAAGGCACTCAATGCCCACACAGCCGTCTTTCGGGGTCTCCAGAAATGTGAATCCTCCTCATTGACGGAACCTTTGATTTGCCGGCTGGCAACAACGAGATCATACCCTTTCTCGAACAACGGCCGGAATTTATGTAGGTCCTCGGTCGGCAGGGTACCTTTTGGGAAGAAAGCGACGACCGCATCGCCCGTTGCCATATAATTGGCATGGATATAGGCCGCATTCAATCCTGGTTTGGGTTGACGGTAAACAGGAATGCCGGCCTTTTCCAAATAGGTTACCGTTCCATCGATGCTGCCGCCATCCACGGCGAAGACTTCATCAAAGTCCTCAAGGGCCAATCGAGGGATATCGATTTGGCATCCCTGCAATTCATTCCAGACGATTAAAACGAGGGAAACCTTCACGCCTTCATCCAGCTTTCAACCTGTCCGCCATCTCCAGAGCCTCTGCCACAGCGACATCGGAGTTCATGTGTTCCCAGCACCCCCATCGACCAAGACCGATGATACCGTGGGAAAGCGCCCAAGTCAGTATGTGATCAACAACTGAAGGCTTTTTCAGGGTATTGATGGGGTATGCGAATCGATTATGAAACCGTATGCCGGAATATTCCGGGGAGCGCAATGTATTTGTCTCTGTCCAGTAACCAGTGGCACCCGGAAAAAAATTCGGCCGCACGAGAATACGATGGTGGGGAATCGTTTCGTCCGGATCGTAAACCCAGTGGGCCTTGCTCTCAATCTTATCCGGACGGTAATCAACATCGATAGAAGCATACGTCAACTGTGAGATTGCCGAAGCAATGATTGCAGGCAGTTCACAGAATTGGAGCCACTGGGTCCAGGGAATCGTCGTAATGATGGTCTCCGCCTGCCAGCGTCCGTTGACAGTGTGTGTCCCTAAATCGATGGCTTCCACCGCACAATTCGTCACAAGGGAAGATCCGAGAGCCTCTCCCATGCGCCGCCATACCTCGCCATAGCCGAATTCCTTGGGATACAGGAAAGTGCCATGGGCAGGCAGGGTGCCCATCGGCTTGCCCTCCAGGCAACTCAAAAGCGTTTCACGAAAGGAGACATTGGGCAATTTATACAGCCAATAGGTACCCAACCGGTCGAGATCCATGGACCAAATTTTTCGGTTGTAAGGCAGCATATATTCCTGGGCGATGCATGCCCCGAACTTCCATCTGATCCATTCCTCAAAAGAGGCCGGCATTTGTGCCCCACTGACGCAGCCCGCCTGCGCAATGGATTCCAGATAGTCAACTTGGACATTCTTCGGAAGCTGCCATAGATTTGCCTCGAGCGGATGGTCGATTTCGAGACCGCGAATACGGATCTTCGATACGCGGTCAAATTGACGCCACTCTTCACGGGGCATGAAGCGAAACATAAAATCCAGCACATTCTCCCGCTTCAGATCCAGAAAGTGGCCGCCGCCCGTGTCCAGGGGGGCACCATCCACGATTTCCGAACGGCATAAGCCGCCTGCCGAGGTCTGCTTCTCGATCACAAGCAGGTCTCGGCGGGCGCAGCCCCTATCCAGCAGGGCATGGGCAAGGGTCAGTCCACTTGGGCCGGCCCCGAGAATGATGTACTTCATATCCTTACCCGTCCAATTCCCGAAATAGCGAATGTCCTGCGAGTTGCATTTACAAAAGAGGTCTTCATTACCACAAGATCACGCGCAGATAAAGCGACGGCCGCTTCCGCCTGGCAATTGCCTTGGCTAGACCCGGGGGTTTCTAATCGGCAGCTGTTGATGCGCCCAGAATTCGTGCGCCTATCATTAAACCGACACCAACCAGCAGGCCGCCGACCAGCCAGCAGATGATGCCCATTTGGGGATAGGCCAATATCGATAGATTGGCTATCGCATCGGGAATGCCGAAATAGGGCGGGAATGTGTCCGGCATTCGATAAAACTTATTATCTTTCGAAGCCGACAAGACCCCTGAATACAACATGAATTGCGCCCATGAAATGACAACCGCAAAGCAAACCGCATACACTCCTAGCAGAGTAGCGGTTATTCGGAAGAATGCCTTATGCCAGAATGTCAAAAAGCCAAGACCGACCGCGGTTCCCATAACCGGGACCATGAAGAGAAGATAATACCCGCTGGTTCCCCGCCCCTCACCGGTCAGGGCGATCATGAGCAGCACGTGGTAGCTTAATCCCAGAACAACCGGCAGCAAGCACCATAAAGGCACCCATTCCAGGGTATGAACTTTATGGAAACGAAGCGCCCCCATATAGGATAGGGCGATAAAAACGACCAGGGCGGCCAGCGGCAACATAAAGCCATACGGCGGCCGGATAAACGACCAGCTGCACGACCATCCCAGGCTTGCAATCATGGCGGCATGACCCCGCAGCCAGGATTTGATGGTGAAGTGATGACGAATCAGGTCGATCAAACCACTGGAAGCGCCGATTTCGTTCATTTCATTGGAACCGAGCAATGAACGGCCTTCCAGCCAATTGCCCCAATACCACCAGCCGGAGACCGCTATCAATACCAGCACAACCATGACCGTACACAAAAACGCCGTTTTTCTGGAGCCAGCCGCAGACATGGCATCGTGCAAGAGCAAACTAAAGATGAGCCCTGCTGACAATGGCACAAAAAAAGCTTTGGTCAGACAGCCCAACCCTAACAGCAGCCCCATCATCAAAGCGACGGGATACGTTTTCCCGACCGTGTGAACCCTGATGAGCAGGAGCCACAACAGTGCCATCCATAGTGCGCAAAGCGAATCGTTGCCGATTCGGGCCATTTCAGGAAACCATGAGGGAAAGAGAAGAGGGATACAGACCGTACCTATAGCCAGCCACGGTTTAAACGCAAGCCTTTTAGGATCCCCCAGCGCGTGTGATAGACGATACCCTCCGAAGACCGTGATCAGCAAGGCCGCCCAGGCAAACAGGTAGGAGAAAAGTCGCAGCCAGAAAATCTGATCGATCAATGCCATACCGCGGGTCAGCTTAAATACTGGCGCGAGCAATATGTAGTAAAGGGGCGGATGTTGTGTTTGCCAATTAAGCATGTGGCCGGGCTGATATCTGCGCACTTTTTTGGGCGGCACATGAATGGCCGTATAGGCCTTCTGGATCGAAGAGCGCGGCGCGTTGAAAAAACTGTGATAGGTATACCCTTCGCCATCCTTGAAAAGAGGGACATAGCAGTAAGGCATCGGGGCATATTGTTTGTAATCGTCGACATCTTTAGCCAGCTTGGCCCTGCCTGGCGTGGGCAGCGAGCCAGTATCGGCGATTTGCTGGATGTAAGAAAAATGGGCGTTCTCGTCAAAGCCCTCCCATGGCGGCAAAATGGCAATATGAGATAGGCCAAGCACAAGGTATCCGCCCAACAGAAACAGAATCGCAGTTTTTGAAGCGCTCATAAGGAAGTCTTAAGTGTCATAAGGCGACCGTGTCGCCGTCTTGGTGGGGGGTAAGAAGTCAGTTGAGGGTGGAAGGCCAGTTCATGGCCGGCGCCCCCAGGTCGATCTGCCGGCCATGTCCGACCTGCAGTTGACAGCTCCCACAGAAAACGGTCGCCGGCCGTGCTGAACATCTTGTCATCCATCGATTAGAGATCCGGGCCGCTGCCGGTAATGAGCCGGGAGACCTCCCCCTGAGAGGCCTTCCCCCCAAAAGGCACCAGAAAAATAAGTATGGCAAACAGCGCCGTCGCGAACAATCGTCTTAGCGGAACTATCATTTCATCCTTCCCGTTGCCGTTCAATCCAGCGGGGGCCGGCGAGACAGCCCCCCAGGGAACCCTGCAACAGGACGATTCAATAGGATAATCTCACCTCGATGACAACCCTAAACCTTTGGACAGCCCGTCCCGGGCTTGACAAAAGAATCCCCGTGACTACCCTGATGGCGTGGATGTCCGGCCGAATCCGACCACAGCCGGACGACCACAGGTAGACAGTAACGCATATCTACCTTTCCTCCAAAAGGCGGGGCCCCAAGGCCTCGCCTTCCTTTTACCCCTTTTCCCCACGCAACAGGCCGTGACGCACCATCGGGCCGAAAGGCAAGGCGCCGTCCGAAGCGAAAAGCGCAGCAACCTCAAGGGGTGCAGCGCCGTTTCGCAAGGATGGAACTCACCTTAGCCCATATGATCAGATGAGGAATGGCGCGCAGGCGACCAACGCCGCATTTCGGCCTTAAGCGCCGTTTATCCACAACCTGTCAAGCGCCGCCCGCCGACGCGCGCGACGGGATGGCGGACGGTCTCCGATAGGGCTTGCCATGGCTTTCAAACGGAATGGTCGCGGTTCAGGATGGCCTCCGGGGAGGATAGACGCTGTCGCCAGCTGTTTTCAGAGTCACCCTTCAATGGCCACTTCCTCCGCAGGGGAAATGGTGTTTCAGGTCTGAGGGCGTCAATGAGCGGTCGTGGGGGAGTATTACGTTCAGTCGTCGAAGTATCGCCATCCTGCGGGAGCCAAAACGCTTCGAAAGCCGTGTGAGGCACTACAAGCAGTCCGTTGCATGAGGAGGCTAAAGATAGCTTTAGAGTAACAACGGTTGCGGTGTCTGTCGAGGTTCGCGCCGGCGGTTGGTTGGATCAGCAGGATAGCGGCCCGCGCCGGTGGAGACGATGGTTGTTGGCGGTATCGTCTTTGACAAGCCCGGCGGGAGCATATATCTTAACAAAGAAAAAGTTCGCTCAGGAGTCACTTAGCGGCCTCTTCGGTGCACCTTGGAATTCCCCCCCCATCGAAGGGTACCGCAAAAACCCCAGGCCCGGTTCAATCCGGTGAACACACAGAAAACCCCGTTGTCATCGTTTCCGCGCGTCGCTTTCTCTCGTCGGGTTCTGGGAACCGTTCACCATCAACAGCGTGAATGCCAAATCCAAGCCACAGGTCCTTTTACGGAAAATCAAACCATGCCGGAAAAGCGCCTCTCAAAGAATGGCGCAACAGCCCTCCCTCGCAACGCCATGACAAAAAACAAGATCCGCCGGACACCAGGGTTGCGTCCCGACGATAGGGCCGAACCGTTGTGCCCGGCGGACCATGGCCATATTCAATCCGAGGCTTTTCGACGGCCGCAGGCGCAGCCGCATGGGCAGCCGCGTGGGCAGCAGCACCAGCATGCACTGGATAGTGTGCATTACAAACATCTCTACCGGAAATACCAAACCCTTTTTGACTTCGCCCCGGTCGGATACCTGCTGGTGGATCACCGGAGCAAAATTCTGGAAGCGAATCTCACCGCTGCCACCCTGCTAAAGACCACACGCAGCGAACTATCCGGCCGGGCGCTGACGACCTTCATCCGCCCTGATTCCCGGAGCCGCATCGATCACGAATTGCGCAGCTGCATGGACGGCGAGCGTCATTGCGACACCCGGGTCGAAATGATAGCCGCCGACGGCCACTGTTTCATGACCCGTTTACAGAGTCAGCCGGATGGCGACGTCGCCGCACCCGACGACGGGATCTTCCTGTGTTTCAGCGATATCTCTCACGAGACGGACTTAAACCGGGATCTGGCCCTGATGAATACCTGCCTGGAAATCACGGCCGCAAACAAGGGCCTGCAATCCATGCTGGATGAATTTACAGTCGCCATTCAAGCCTATTCCGCCTGTGAAGCTTTGGGAATCCGCCTGTTGCAGCCGGACGGCAGCATCCCCTACCAATCCTACCGGGGTTTCAGCCGACGTTTTTACGAAAGCGAAAGCCCTCTGATCCTGGGAAACGACCAGTGCATGTGCATCGATGTCATAACGGGAACGACGCCACCCGACAAACCCTTCTTCACGGCCTGGGGAAGCTTTTTCACCAACGCCTCAAGTCGGCTGCTGGCATCGGTCCCCCCGGAGCAATTGGGCCGCACCCGCAACGTCTGCAATGCCGAAGGTTATGAGTCCGTGGCCTTGGTGCCGGTGCGGCGGGGCAACCATATTGCCGGCCTGATCCACGTTGCCGATCGGCGGGAGGATCGGTTGCCGGCGAATGTCCTGAGCATGCTCGAAATGGCGGCCCAACGGCTGGGCATCGCCCTTGAACGCCTCGCTATTCAGAAAAACCTGGATCGCACGGTGGACGATCTGGATCATCTTTCACTCAAGCTGATCCAGGCCCAGGAGGACGAGCAGCGGCGCATCGCCATGGAACTCCATGACCAGACCGGCCAGGACCTCAGCGTGCTGAAGCTGCGCACCATGGAAATCCACCGCCATCTGCAGGACAAGGGACCGGAGATGGCGCAAAAATGCGCTCGACTGGAAGCCTTCATCGACAAAATCATTGAAGATGTCCGCCGGTTGTCTCATGGGCTGAGCCCGGCCGCACTCGATATTTTAGGCCTCACCGCCGCGGTCGACGCCATGATCGCCGACTACGCCGGGTTTGTGGACTGGGACATCACGGCGAAGGTTGCGGCCCTGGATGAAATAACGGACCCCACCGCCCAGATCGCCGTCTACCGTATCATCCAGGAGGCCCTTCACAATATCCACAAACATGCCCGTGCTGAAAAGGTTGCCATCCGCTGCCATCGGCGGGCGGATCGGTTGGTGATCGACATCCGTGACGACGGGTGCGGATTCGACCGTCCGGCATTTCAGAAACGCGATGACCGCCCCCGTGGCCTGGGTCTGGCCGCCATGCAGCTGCGGGCCCGCATGATCGGGGCCCGCCTCGAACACACCACACGGCCGGGAGAAGGCACTCAGGTCAGCCTCGACCTGTCCCTGAGTTGTAGAAAGGATGCGCCCTGATGGCCTACAGCATCGTCCTGGCGGAGGACCATGCCCTCGTGCGCGAGGGCATCAAGAGCCTGATCGAGAACACCCCGGGGCTCGCTGTTGTGGGCGAAGCCGAGGACGGCATCGCTCTGCTGCGCCTTTTGGAAAGATCCCATCCCCGCATGGTCATCCTCGATATCGCCATGCCGGGTCTGCGGGGCCTGGAAGCCGCCCGTGAAATCCAGGCCCGGCACCCCCGGATTCAGGTCCTTTTTCTGAGCATGTACCGGCGACGGGAGTTCCTCAGCATGGCCTTTGCAGCCGGGGCCAAGGGGTACCTCTTGAAGGAGGACTCCAGCAAGGAGCTGATCACGGCCATCGAAGAAATCCGCAGCGGCCGCACCTACCTGTCCCGCAAGCTGGCCATGGAATTCCCCACCGAAATCATCGGCATCTGCCGAGGAAACGGGGAAATCGAAGCCGACTCCCTCACCCGTCGGGAGCGCGAGGTCCTCAAGTTGATCGCCGAAGGACGCACCGACCGGGAGATCAGCGAAAAGCTCTTCATCAGCCTGCGCACCGCCCAGCGCCATCACGGCAATATCCGCCAGAAGCTCAATCTGAAGCGCACCGCCGATATCGTGAAATACGCCATTTCCCGGGGCTACGTGGATCCACATCTGTAATCAGCATCAGGGTCGCACGACTTCTGGGTAGAATTACCCACGCGATGTGCACCAAATGGTTATTTATGCCGATTGTCATCCAAGCCCTATCTTGGATATTGTATCAACGGAGGGCGAATACCGTCGCCGGCCGGTCAACCGGCGACGGTTTTCCGGCCGCCGGGTGTCTACCTGAGTTTCCTATCCCACTATAGCGCATTCCGACGACTTCTACGACGACGGCGGCAAACTCTCGCATGATGGGCAAAACACCGGCCGGAAGGAACGTAACGGTGTCCCGCCGCCCCCAAAAGGAAAGGCGCCATCCATGATACACATCACCATTGTCGACCGGAATCCTTTCATTGCCCGTCAGGTGCAGCACCTGCTGTAGCAAAGCGGCTATCGGGCAAACGTCTGCAAGGAGCATGATCCGGGATCGGTGCTGCGTCAAGACGGGTTGGTTACGGACCTGATCCTGATCGGCCAGCGCAGCAGCGAGACTTGCGGCTGGCCGTGTTTCATCCGCTGGCAGAAGACCGCCCCCCACATGCCGGCGATGCTCTATGTCTTGGACGCCTGCCAGGCAAGCCGCATGGCCGACCTCGTCCAGGTGGTAAAACAAGCCCCAGTGACGCTAGCGCGTACGCTGTGCACACCACGCCGCACTCCGGCGCGGCCAAGTGACAGCATTTCAGGGGAGAATGACACAGACCATGCCGTCATCTACAAATGACTGCCGCGTATTAGTGGTGGACGACGACACCGTCATCCGCATGTCCGTAACCAAAATTTTTGCACGCTTCGGGTATCCGGTGGCCAATGCCGGGGGCAGCGCCGCGGCCTTCGACCTCGCCTGCCGGACCCGCTACGATCTGGTGCTGTCGGATTTCGACATGCCGGTGCTCGACGGCTTTCAGCTGGCCTGCTGCATCAAACAGGAGGATCCCGGCACCAAGGTTGTTGTCATGACCGGCAACAGCAAACCCCAGGTGGCCGTTTATATGGACCGTCCGGAAGTCGACGGGTGGTTGTTCAAACCCTTCGGCCTCCAGGCCCTCAGCACGGTCATGACGCGGATAGAATTACCGAATGCGTTTCAGGCGCGGCTTCCCCAAAAACGGGCGGTCGCCGGATAGAGATTGGCATAAAAATTCGTCCTCATTTTCCATCAGAACAGATCTGGCACGAGCCTGATCCACCCTTGTCCGGTGCTTTTCGGAATGCCGGGTTGAATGTGTTCACGGCCATCGGCCGCCGGAACCGGATCGCCTGAAAACGGACACGCAAGACGAAGGAGATCTCCATGAGCATCAAAAAAAACTACCTCAAGACCAAACCCATCTGCAAAGTGACGTTCAAAATTGACGCTGCGTTCAGTAATGCTGCTCCCAAGGCTTACATAGTGGGGGAATTCAACGGCTGGTCGACTTCGCAAAATCCTATGAAACGCCTCAAAAACGGCGGTTTCACGGCCACGATCGACTTGGAGAAGGGGCGGGCGTACCAGTTCCGCTATTTATTGGGCAAACAGCACTGGGAAAACGATAGCGAGGCCGACCGTCAGGTCCCCACACCTTTCGGGGACAGCCGCAATTCAGTCATCGACCTCTAACGGGAAAGGAGCCCGATCTATGGCTAAGGCCGGAAATCCCCGCATCCTCGTGGTGACGCCGGAAATCTCCGCGCTGCCGGACCCGTCTATTGCGGAAGCCCGGGTCCTGGCGGCTCGGGCCAGCGGTCTGGGAGATGTCTGCGCCGGCCTGATCCTGCAGTTGCAGGCCGCAGGGGCGGACGTCCACGTGGCGATGCCCAACTATCGCAACATCTTACGCCACAAAATCATCCACCTGCCGGAAAACGACGCGCGCCCGCGCACCGGCGGCAGCATCCACCTGGTCCAGGACCGCTCCTTTTACTACCCCCGGCAGCTGCTGATGGACACAGGCTGGGACAACATCAAGATCGCCCTGGCGTTCCAGCGGGAAGTCATGCACCAGGTCATCCCGGAAGTGCGGCCAGACCTGATCCACTGCCACGACTGGATGACGGGACTCCTGCCGCCCCTGGCCCGTTCCCTGGGCATTCCCTGCCTGTTCACCCTTTACAATCTCAACACCGTTCAGTTGCCCCTGGCCACGATCGAAGAGCGCGGCATCGATGCCGCCGCCTTCTGGCAGCACTGCTATTATGCGGAAATGCCCGGCAGCTACGAGCAGACCCGGGAGCATAATCCGGTCGACCTGCTGGTCAGCGCCGTTTTTGCGGCCGGGTTCGTCAATACGGTCAGCCCTGCTTTCCTGCGGCAAATTCTGGATGACCGTTGTCACTTTATCGCCCCCGGTCTCAAGGCCGAATTGGGTAACAAATACCGGGCAGGCTGCTTCACGGCCATTGCCCAGGCCCCGGCCCCCCATTTCGATCCGACGACCGACAAGGCCCTTTACCGCTGCTACGACGCCAATGGTCACCGTTCCGGCAAGGTCTTCAACAAACTGCGCCTGCAGGAGATTCTCAGTCTGCGCCTGGATTCCCGGGCTCCGCTGTTTTTCTGGCCCACCCGCCTGGGCGGTGGGCGCCGGGGCTGCTGGCTTATGGCCGCGCTGCTGCCCGATCTGCTGGCCCGCTATGCCCCCCAGGGGCTGCAGCTGGTATTCGTGGCCGACGGGGATCTGCACGACCATTTCCGGGCCATCGTCCGCGACCTCGGCGCCGCCGACCGGGTGGCCATCAGCCCCTTCCATCCCGGTCGGCAGCGTCTGGCTTTTGCAGCGGCCGACTTCGTGCTCATGCCCGTGCAATACGAACCCTGCGGCATGCCCTGCAAGATCGGCCAGCGCTATGGCGCCCTGCCGGTGGGGCATGCCACCGGCGGGGTCAGCGATACGGTGGCGCACTTGGATGTGGCGGCCAACCGCGGCAACGGCTTTCTTTTCCGGGTATTCGATATTGGGGGATTGCGCTGGGCAATCGATCAGGCGATGGCCTTTTTCGACCTGCCCGAGGCCCTGCGGGAACGGCAGGTTCGCCGTATCATGACCGAAGCGCCCGGTCGGGAGGACGACCGCGCCTCAACCACGGCCTATATCGACTGCTACGAACACCTGCTGGCCACCCCCCTCGACCATCTGCGCCAAGCACTCCCGGCCCCCGCTCAGGAAGTCGCTTGAGCAAACGGCGTTCTAAAATCCCGGCCCTATCAGGAGGGAGGCAGTGCCAGGGGCATCGTCACGAAGATGGTATTGCCATCGCGGTCCACCAGCAGCAAAAGGGTATGCTGGTCGGCATGCCGGCGAAGGCTGCTGCGAAAATCCTCCACATTGTCGACCGGTTCCTGCTCCACTTCCACGATGATATCACCCGGCTGCAGACCGGCTTCGGCCGCGGCCCCCTCGGGTTCGACCTGGGCAACGAGCAGCCCCTGGTTGCGCGTTAGACCGTACTCGGCAGCCAGCGCCGGGGTGAGGGCCTGAACCGTCAACCCTACCCCAGAGGTGATTTCCACCGCCTGGGCACCTTCCGCCACGCCGTTCTCCTCAACCATTTCACGGGTCATCACGGTCAAGGGCGTCTTGCGGCCCCTGCGGAGCACCTCCAGATCCACCTTATGGTCGATGGGTGTGGCGCCGACGATGAGCGGCAGGTCGTGGGAATTGACCACAGGCTTGCCGTCGAAGGACACGATGACGTCGCCGCGCTGCACGCCGGCCTTGTCCGCCGGACTGCCCGCAATTACATCCGAGACCAGCGCCCCGCTGTCCGTGCCCAACTGCAGTCGCTCCTCGAGGGCCGGGGTGACATTCTGGATCATGACCCCCAGAAATGGCCGCCGCACCTTGCCCTGGCGCAGCTGGGGCAGCAACGCCTTCACCATGTTGATGGGAATGGCAAAGCCGATCCCCACGCTGCCGGCCGACTCGCTAAAGATGATCGAGTTGATGCCCACCACCTCTCCGCGCGTGTTGAGCAGGGGCCCGCCGCTGTTGCCCGGGTTGATGGCCGCATCGGTCTGGATGAAGTTGTCATAGTCACCGATCCCGATCCGGCGATATTTGGCGCTCACGATGCCGGAGGTGACCGTGTTGCCCAGGCCGAAAGGGTTGCCGATGGCCACGACCCAGTCGCCCACCTCCAGGACTTCGGAATCCCCCAGGGGCAGCGGGGTCAGCGGATCTTCGGCCTCGATCCGGATCAAAGCCGTGTCGGTCTTCGGGTCCCGTCCCACGATGGAGGCCTGATATTCCCGGTCGTTGGCCAGCCTGACCTTCAAGTCGGCGCTGTCTTCCACCACATGGTTGTTGGTCAGGATCAGGCCTGCGGCGTCGATGACAAACCCGCTGCCCAGGGCCCCCAGGGGGTACTCGTTGGGCATAGGCGTGCCGAAAAAGCGTTCGAAGAATTCCCGGTACGGATCGTTGGACCCGAAAGGCATCTGGTCCGGTTCCGGGGCCTTGATCAGTTTTTTGGCAATGATATTCACCACACCGGGAGAGACTTTCCTGACCAGATCCGCAAAGGACGGCGGCGGTTGCTGAGCGCCGCGGGCGGTCCCGCAGGCCGAAACGAAAACGAAGGCCAGGACCAGTACCACCCCCTGCAGGCGTCCGGTCGATGAGATCCATCTTGTCATGGTGATACCTCCTGTTGCGCACATCGTGTCCGCACCCGTCGATAAAAGATCTGGACCAAAATCCCGGTCTGCCGTCCGCTTAGCCTTCGAGATCGACATCCGCATAGAAGCCGATGTGGTCGGAACCGCCCCGATGCCGGGGCGGCAGCAGGCCCGCCTCCCGAACGCGGAAGCCGTGGGCGGCCACCCAGATCTGGTCGATACGGCCCCGCTCGCCGCTGATGGTTCCAACGGCCTGGGCCTCACGGCTGCCGGGGGTATCCACCGCCTGGCAGGTATCCATCATCCTGTCTTTTATTGGCGCCAGGGCCTCGTCGTCCGGAGGGATGTTGAAATCCCCCATGAGCGCCAAAGGATCGTCGATGCCGGCGCTCCGGGCGGCCAGCCTTTCGATTTGCATCGCCGGCCGGCAGGCATCCAGGTGCACGTTCATCACCGTAAACACCCCGCCCGGCCCCTCGAACTCGGCCCACAGGCCGTTGCGCCCGGTGCGGACATCGGGATCGAAAAAGACGGCGAAGTTGCCCTGCCGCAACAGCCGGAAACGAAAGAGCAAGGCCAGCCCCCACTCGAAAAAGTTCAGTGAATAACTGGAGGGATGCGGCGTATAGAGGCAGCCCAACTTCAGCCAGGCGGCTATCTTCTCGGCGTGCCGCGCATTGCGAACCTCCTGCAGGGCCACGATGTCGGGGGCCACCGCCTGAATGGCCCGGGCCAGGGCCATATCGCGCTCTTCCGACGCCGGAACATCATAGGCCGGTTTGGTCAGCAGGCCGCCCCCGGCTCCCAGGCGAATATTGAACGTCAACAGACGCATGACCGCCCCACGTCCGGTCCGCCCATCTCAATTTTGCCACGCAGGCCCGGACCGCCGCTCAGGGATAGATTCCCCAACACCCGAGCGGTAAAACCGTACTTCGGGCCAGGACTCGGGTGGCGGGTCTTGCGGTGGGGCAGGGCATCCTTGCGGCGCACCGAGGCGGGATTTGAAGCACAAGGTGTGGCAGGTTGCCGCCCAACGGTCGATGATGCGGGCCTTGGAGGGATCCGAGCGTATGCGCAAACCACTTCCATTCTTAGGCGGACCGGTCAGGCACTTTGCCCGTTGCCTGATAAGCGATATAGGCCTGGCCGGCCGTTTCGCCCCATCGCAGTCCTCTAGTCGGATGCGGCCGGCTTTTGGGCACCGGTTTCAGCCGCCCCCTCGCCGACGATTTCAAATTGGGTCACGGAAATGGTTTTGCCGCTCTCGCGCTCCATCAGGGAGCCCGTTAATTTGACGGTCTTGCCCTCCAAGGCGTAGAGATCCTTTTTATCCACCAAGCGATAGGTGTTGGCGCCGTCATCGGTCTTCAGCACGAGCCCCTGGTCGGTTTTCTCCACGGTTCCGGTGAAGGTCTGCTCCCCGCTCGCACAGCCGGTCATGGCCAAAAGGCCGACGATAAGGGCCAAGGTGATGAATGTTCTGCCGATTGGGTTGCTTTTCATGGGTGTCCTCCTTGGGGTTCAGCTCGTTTGGGATGTTTTCGTCTGGAACGACGACAATTGTCGATTCCCGTTGCTGTCCGGCATACGGGGTATTTGAAATCCCCCCCTTTCGTGTTCCGCCAGAGGCAACAGGAAGGTGAACGGCTTGCGGCACTGGTCACACAAGAATTCATGGGTGAGCATAGCGGCCGCCTTCTGAACAGACGACCGGCAGCCACAGCGTCGGCCCGGAATACTGCAAGGCGATGGCATGGCCACCCACTTGCCTCACGCGATTATTGGCCCTGATTCAGCGGTCGATGATCTCCAGAAGCGAACGTCGGTGCTCCCGTGAGGACGCGGCGTTGAGAATGGTCCGGATCGCCTTGGCGTTCTGCCCCTGCTTGCCGATGACCTTGCCGCGATCCTCCTGGACAACATGGAGCTCGAAGACTGTCATCTGGTCCCCCTTAATCTCCGAGACTGAAACACTATCGGGATGATCGACCATGGCCCGCACAATCGTCAAAATCAGCTCCTTCATGCGGCTCCTCCTCGCGCTGATCAGTTCGCTTTCAATCCGATGCGTTTAATCCTTGCCCTCTGAGATCACCCGTCAAGGTCTCAACCCGATGCGGTACCACAAGGCCCGAGAAGCATAGCGTTCTTCGTCTGTCAGGATGCCGTCACCTCGGGATTCAGGTAAAACATGGCGCCTCCTTTAACGGCTCATGGATTAGTCTGTTTCCCCTCATCACCAAGCAATCCGGGTGCCAAGTCTTTTGTCCCGAAGAAAATAGGCGTTTGGCGGTCCAGCGATATCGGGAGAAAACCCGGTCTATAGACCGCCTGCCCCCATTGGTAGTCCATTGCGCAGCCACCGCAGACGCCGGGCTTCAGAAGCCATGCGACCCGTGCAAGCCGGCGCGCCGGGCTGCCCAAAACACAATGTCAGGATCAGCCAAACCTGAAGATCAGGAGACCTCCAACGTCTGCTTCCTGAAAAAAAGCGGAAATGGGGCTTCGGATTTTCGAACCTGGCCGCCGGAAACAAGGTGTTTTGTCGTTATCGTTTAGCAGGGACGGTCCCCGCCTTTACAGCCCTGCCCTCTCCGGATCATATGAAGATGATGCATCACTTGCCCTAAACGACAGCGAAGCCCGCAGCACATGGCACACTAATTGCCAGAAACGTTATGCATACCCCCCGCGGTGGAGGCCACATCAGAAGAGACGATCGCGACCCATGAGCGATTCCGAACTCAAAACAATCCGAGGCATCGTGATCCCGACGGATTGGCATGACAACGGTCATCCCCGTTCGGTAGCCATTGCAACCTATCGGGAAAAAAAATACCTGGTCGCCGATAGCCCGCAAAGCCGCCAACTGCTCTTGCTGCTCAACCAACGCGTCGTGGTGTCCGGAACGGTTTGTCGTAGGGAGGAAACCCTGGTGATCGATGTTGGGGATTTTTACCTGGACAGCCCTTGATGATGGCCGATATCTCCGCTGATCGGAGGCTGTCCGATACGTCAGCGCCTTACAACGGAAATCCAACGAACTCCCCCCACCCTAAAGCAGCAAATTGTCGATAAAAGCAATGAAACGCCGCAGGCGGCGGGATAGAAACAAAAGCCAAGCAGCAAGCAGGAGAACGATCGATGAAAAAAGCCGCCCATGCCAAAATCAGTAAACGCCGTGTGAGTTTTTCCCTGGACGCGCCTCAGTCGCAGCAGGTTTCTCTGGTGGGGGACTTCAACGCCTGGGATCCCCTCAAGCACCCCATGAAAAAAAGTGCCGAGGGAATATGGAAGAAAACGGTCATTTTGAAACCGGGGACCTACGAATACAAATTCTACCAGGATAACCGATGGGTGGTAGACCCCGGCAACGACCGGCAATGTCCCAACCGCTTCGGTACCCGCAACAGCGTGGTCATCGTATCCCCCTGACGGCCCAAGTCCGCTAATCGCCGACCGGCCGATGGCGAAAAACCGAGGCGCAGCGATTATTGCAAGATCCTGGCCAGGGCCTGAACCGGGTCGGACATGGCATGTCCCAGACAGGGTTTTAGCCGGCCGCGGCTCGGACACGCCGCGTCCTGTCTAACCCGGCCACAATCCGTCGGCATTGTGAATCGGCAATAAGATAGAAGCCTTATCCATTTGGCACATGATTTGAATTGATTGGCAATCGTCCAGGCGCAGCCGACATGGGCCACACAGGCCGCTTCACCCCCCCGGTTGCGTATGGACTTATTCGTCGGCCTCCGCTGTTCCAAAACCAAACCTGATCATAGCCGGACAGCAAGGCCGACCCGCAACAACTCACACCCAAGAGGAGATTCCCAAATGAAACGCAAGGCACTTATCAGTTTGTTGACCGTCATCGCCCTGGTGTTCGCCACCGGCGTGGCCATGGCCGCCGAAGCCGTTACCATCCAGGGGCAGGTAAATGAAGAGAACCAGCTCGTCGACCAGGACGGCAATGTCTATGCGATTGCCGACACCGAGGAAGGCATGAAGGTCATGGACATGGTCGGGGAAAAGGTGGAGGTTAAGGGCACCGTGCAGGAAGACATGGGGGATAAAGAAATCACGGTGGAATCCTTCAGCGTTCTCAAATAGGCAAAACCGCTTGTCACCGTCCGGGGAAACACCTTCTCCGGACGGCTTTTTAAAATGGCCGGAGCACGGTTTGCATAAGCTTTGAGGAAGTCCGCCCGTGATAGGTGTCAGCGACAACCCCGCACTGCTAAGGTCGGAAGAACGACGACGGCAAAGCGCCGTGAGAGGCCGTTATTGCGAACGCGTCAGTAGAATGGCAGGATGCGCTGGCTCCCCACCCGAAACCTGTCGTCCTCATCGTGGGACGGGCTTCCCAGGCACCAGCGCACCTTGGCGGTAACCATGTTGAACCGGCCGGCCTCAGAGGGCCAGCAGGACCTCTCAGGGGATGACGCAGCAAATACCCGCAGCAGGATAACATCCCCCCTTTTCATGGCCTCCGGTGAAAAGAAGCCGACGCCATCCTCGCTGCAATCCACCAAGACACCCTCAGCGCACAGGTCGGGGCGACAATGCCATCGGATTTCCACGGCGGCATGTCGCACAAAGCGTTTGGTCAACCGCTTTTCGTTCTTAACGTCCATTGTGGAGAGACTCCCAGACCTTCAATGGAAGGGGCTTTGACCGCCCGCCCCCAAGCCCAAGGCCCCCAGCGCACCCCCGCACCTTAAACGATGTCACCCTCACCTCGGATGCTCAGGACCGGGATCGGACTGCGTCGGAACATCTTGTGAGCGCAGGATCCCACAATGGCGTCCATGAGGTTGCTGCGCCCTTTAATCGCCATGACGAGAAGATCAGGCTTGCGGCTTTCAATGACCCCGAGGAGTTCCTGGTAGGGGACCCCGATGCGTATCACGGTTTTCACAGTCCCCTGATTGCCGCCGGCAATTCTGATCAGCTTCTGAAACCCCTCCTCGCGGTCCTTCCTCATCTCCTCCAGGTGGGTTTCGAGGGAAAACGCCGGAGCTTCACGCGCCACTCTTTTCAGCATGTCGACATCCCGCTGATTGATGACGTTTACCAGCAGCAGATCAGCCCCCACATCCTCGGCCAACCGGGCCGCGTAATTGACGGCGACCGGTGAATAGTCGGAGAAGTCGACGGCCACCATAATCTTATTGATGGTTTTCATGAATACTATCCTTTTACGCTGTTCGGGCGAGATCGTCTATTTCGATTCGCCTCCAAAGAGCTGACGCTGACATCCAATATCTGAAAAAATTTTAGCAAGCCTTGTGCCAACCCCCTCGCTTATTCCTTTTCCAGCGGCCCGTAGCATGGAACCGATTCCCTGAGCAGTTGAAACAGCCGCTAACTGACTGCTGATTTAAGGTTTTTTTCGATGGATAGCCTTGGGGATGGCGCCCGTGTTTCATTCGGTCCTTGTCCCAACGCGAGATCGATTTTCCTGTTTCCCTCCCGTCGGCATAAAATGCGGACATGGGATGTCCTGTCGGGTGCCCCCCCTCACACCACATATTTCGGGAGGAATGGTATGATCATGTCGATCGGGGGAGATCGGCACCCCCCTGCCAGATCGCTCCCCCTTATTACGCCATATGCCCCTACTCCTTTTTTGCTTGACAATCATTCGTTAATATAGCTCTATGAAATTATTCAATTTTACCCACATAACGATATCCAATCCTTTCGCCCTGCAGGGCATCCCAATGGACCGCGTACTCATCATATCTTCCAGCCGGGGCCTGGTTTCGCTGATGCGTGAAAACCACCCGGATCTTTCCGATTGCGTTCAGGTCGAGACCCTGCCCGCGGCGCTGCAAAAGCACGCTGAGGCGCCCTTCGATCTGATTTTTGCAGACCTCGACCAGTTCGACACGCCTTCCGACAAGTGCTTAAACAGTGAAACGATTCTGTCTTTCAAAAAAAATAATCCTGTCGCCAAGTTGATCCTGATCACTTCACGGGACGCCATTCGCGAAACCTTTCACCTGATCAGGGCCGGCGCGGACGACTATTTGACCATGCCGGTCAGCAAACACGAGTTGCAGCTGGTCCTGGAGGCCTGTCGGGAGGAAGTCAGCCATGCCCTTGAACTGGATTATCTGCGCGACCGCTTCTGGAAGGCCGAGTGGCTCGACGTCGTGCGCTCCCACAATCCGGCCATGCAGGCGGTCTTCGAAAAAATTCGTGCTGTCGCCCCCACCATCGCGACGGTTCTGCTCCTGGGGGAGACCGGAACCGGGAAGGGGCTCTTGGCGCGGCTGACGCACTGGCACAGTCTGCGCTGCGACAAGCCCTTTATCGCGTTGCACTGTGGCGCCATAACCGAAACCCTGATCGAGAGCGAGCTCTTCGGTCACGAACAAGGCGCCTTTACCGGCGCCGTCCGCAAGAAACTGGGAAAATTCGAGGTGGCGCGCAAAGGCACCATCTTCCTTGACGAAATCGGCACCATCACACCATCCGTGCAAATCAAGCTGTTGCAGGTGCTCCAGGACGGCAGTTTCAGCCGGGTCGGCGGCGAAGAAACCCTTCACACCGACGCCCGGGTCATCTTTGCCACCAATGCCGATCTCGAAAAGCTGGTGACCGAGGGCCGCTTCCGCAAAGACCTCTACTACCGTGTCAAAATCTTTCCGATCGAGATCCCGCCCCTCAAGGAACGTACCGAAGATCTACCCCACTTGACGGAAGCCTTTCTGCAAAGACTCAATCAGCGTTACAACAAAGCCATCAAGGGGCTGCACCCCGCAGTGGTGGCAGCGTTCCGGACTTATGGATGGCCCGGAAATGTACGCGAGCTCGAAAATGTGATGGAAAGGGCCTATATCCTGGAGCGCTCCGATACGCTGCTGCCCCATAACTTTCCCGCCAACATGATGCCTGCCGAGGGCGTCGTATTGAATGGAAAACCTTTGGACGCGCTGTCCTTGGCCGAGGCCCGTCAACTGGCCGTCGAAGATGTTGAACGGCATTATCTCCGGGATCTGCTGACCCGGCACAAGGGCCGCATCAACCTATCCGCCCACCAAGCCGGTATCACCCCCCGCCAGTTGAACCGTCTGATGAACCACCACAAGTTCAGCAAGGAAGACTACAAGTCTTGAGGCCTTCCCCCACCGTCCTGACGGCCGCGCGGCAACACCGCATGCGGCGCCGGACATGACAAAATACGGCCCTCTCAGTGACATATTGCGTCAGAGAGAAATACTCCAAATTTTGTCGTTTTATTTATCCCGCTGGAATCGCGTCGGAAATCCCAAGAGATAAGTCTGGTACAAAGTTTGCTTCACTCCACAAGCAATGGCAGTCAAGGGATCGAAACCGACACCGTTTGTTGACAACCACTCTTGACGAATCTTGCTGCACGATCCCTTGACTGCCGTCAAACGTTTCCTTTCACCCTCCTTTTCGTCCAAGGGGCAAGGCATGGGGCCTTGCCCCGCCTAACCAAGGCGGAAATGCTTTGACAGGTGGATAGACGGGCCTGGGCAGGGAAGATAAATTGACTGGGTTTCGGTGACGGCGGGGCAGAAATGCCGCGCCTTTTTTTGTCATCCGGTCGGCTTCCGCTGTGTACCCCGCTTCCGCCGGCCCTTATCGCCGGCATCCGAAAACCCTCCTGAGAAATAGACGATGCGATCCCCCTCCTTATGCCTATAAAAAAGCCGTCGGGATAACGGCCGTTTCAACATCACCGTCTCCGGCATCGATCAATTTCCCGGTATCGCCGCGGCCGTAAGCGCAGCGCATTGATCCCCGGGGCAGCCACGAGACCCTCTCCCTCTCATCGCCGGGGGGCACTTCGCCTCCCGGTCGATACCTCATCCCTTATCTTGATCCGATAGATTGATCCTATTTTTACCCGACCTTTACACAAGCTTTATATCCCATCCTTACCTTGCTGGTATTCAACCCTCCCTCACAGGAGAAAAGAAAGGCAGGTGAACGATGAAATCCATACACGCGATTCTATCAGTTATGTTGAGTTTGGTCCTGCTGTCATGGGTGGTGGCTTGTGCCGGTACCGACACTATGATGGAGAAACCCATGGATACCGCCATGGACGGAATGCTGGTCGGCAGCGAAGGCCATCACGCCGCGGGCAAGGTGACGATCGACAAGGGAATGGGGAGTCAATCCGTGCTGACCCTGAGCGATATCAACATCGACAAGGTGCCGGACGGCTATGTCTACCTGACCAAGGGGGCGGACTGGATGCACGGCGTGGAATTGGGCCGGTTGAATCAATTTTCCGGCACGGTTTCATTCGAGCTGCCGCCCGGGGTGAATACGGATGATTTCGACAGTGTGGTCGTTTGGTGCAAGAAATTCAACACCGAAATCGGACGCGCCACCTTGCCGAAAAAGATGATGTAGGATACGAACCATCTTTGTGTCGGACAGGGACGCCGGCCCTTACCATCTCGAAGCAGACTTCGAGCATTGCATGCCGCCGGCGTCCTTACCGATTCGCAATGGCGAATTTCAAAATGTTCGGCCTCACGAGGACGTGAACAGGTTGCTGTAAGTCTCACGCATGTCCCGCTTCAATATCTTGCCGGTGGGCGTCTTGGGCAACGCCTCCACGAAGACCACGCTTTTGGGTACTTTGAAGCCGGCCAGTTCCTCCCTGCACAGGGTCATGATCTCCTCTTCGGTGATGGTCTCGCCCTTGCGGGGCACCACCACGGCGGTGACGGCCTCCACCCATTTGGGATGCGGCGTGCCGATCACGGCAACCTCTTCCACACGCTTGTCGAGATAGATGGCCTCCTCCACCTCCCGCGTAGCCACATTCTCCCCGCCGGTCTTGATCATATCTTTCTTGCGGTCCACCACCGCAATGTAGCGGTCCTCGTCCAGCACGCCGATGTCGCCGGAATGGAACCAGCCGCCCTGCATGGCCGCCTCGGTTTTTTCGGGATCCTTGAAATACATGATCAGGGCATGAGGACCTTTGCCGCAAATCTCGCCGGGAGCGCCCACAGTGTCGATGGGGTTGAAGGCATCGTCTTCCAGGCGGCTTTCCATGTTGAGGCCCGCCATGCCGGCGGAGCCCAGCTTGCCTAAGGCGTCTTCGGCCTTCAGGATGGTGTGGTAAGGTGCCAACTCCGTCTGGCCGTAATAGTTGTAGACCTTGCTGCCGGGCAGGCGTTCCATGATTTCCTTGAGCACCTCCACCGGCATGATGGAGGCCCCATAGTAGCACTTGGTGAGGCAGGAAAGGTCGTAGCGGTCGAAATCCGGGTGGCGTAAAAGGCCGATCCAGACCGTGGGCGGGGCGAAAAACATGTTGGCCCGGTAGCGGTCGATGGTCTTGAGAATCGCGCCGATATCCGGGGCCATGAGGATGTTCGTTCCGCCGAGGTAAAAGATGGGGTTCAGAAAAACATCGCGCTGGGCACAGTGGTAGATGGGCAGAGCATTCACGCTGATGTCGCTGGCTTCGTAGCCCCCATCGATGATGGCTCCCATGTACTGGGCGATGAGAGCCTGGTTGGAGATGATGACGCCCTTGGGCAGGGACTCGGTGCCGCTGGTGTAGGTCATCTGGCAGGGGTCTTCGATGTGCAGGATCACTTCCGGCTCGTCATCCGGGGCCTTCTCCATCCAGGCGTCGAAGGCGAGAAAACGGTCGTCCGCCGGCGGTTTACCGGCGCCCTGGTCGGACCAGATCAGCTTCTCCACCGTGGGCATTTCCCCCAGGACCGCTTCCACCAGCCCGTAGAGGGCATCCTCCACAATGAAGACCTTGCTCTCCGAATGGTTGATACAATAAGAGATATCCGGCCCCCGCAGGAGATAGTTGATGGCCAGGTAGACCGCCCCGATCTTGCAGCAGCCCAGCCAGGTCAGCACGTGATGCAGGGTGTTGTGGGCCAGGATGGCCACCCGGTCGTATTTTTCCACCCCCAGTTCGGAAAGCGCGTTGGCCGTTTGATTGCACGCCGCCTCCAACTCGGCGTAGGTCAGGGACGTATCGCCGAAAATGAGGGCCGTCTTGTCGGGGTGGTGGTAGGCCGTGCGACGCACCATATCGGCGATCACCCACCGGTTGACCCGGTTGTAGCGGTCCATCAGGAATTCCAGGTTTTCCTTGTTCAAAACATTGAAGCGTCCTTTTTCCTCGTCGGTCATGGATCTGGCATTGGCAGTCATGGCGGGCCCTCCGTTGGATTGGCATGGATGGACAGGGTTTAGAACTTTTTAGTCCCCACTGGTATTGCTGTCAAACGATTTAGCGCTTCCCCTTTTATACCGGGTGAAAATTTCCAGGGAGGCATCTCCGGAGATATGCGGCCGGAGGCGGGCACGCGGGAATGATGGCCGGGCCGTGTCGGTCCGGTCCCGCCCGTTCAACGCCGCTTTTCGAGCAGCGCCCCGGCTTCCTCAACCGGCAGCGGGGGGCTGAGATAAAAGCCCTGGGCCTGGTGGCAGCCTCTTTCTTTGAGAAAATTCAAGCTGGTCTCAGTTTCCACCCCCTCGGCCACGGCTTCGATCTGCAGCTTGTGGCACATGTCGATGATCGAAGAAATAATGGCACCGTCGCGTCCCTCCAGGTCGGCATCGCGGATGAACACCTGGTCGATCTTAAGCTTGTCGATATGGAACATTTTGAGATGGATCAGGGACGAGTAGCCCGTGCCGAAATCATCCAGGGCGATCTTGATCCCCATGGCCTTGAGCGCGTCCATGATGGCGATGGCACGCTCGGTGTCATGCATCATGGCGGTTTCCGTGATCTCGAGCTCCAGAAAGCGGGGATCGAAGCCGGTGGTGTCCAGGATCGACTTGATTTTGGCCACCAACTGGAGATCGAAGAACTGCCGCACGGACAGGTTGACCCCCAGGCGCAGCTGATCGAACCCGCCGTCATGCCAGCGTTTTCCCTGGCGGCAGGCGGTATTGAGGGCCCAGTCGCCGATGTCGATGATCAGGCCGGTTTCTTCCGCCAGCCGGATCAGGCGGTGGGGCGGCACAAAGCCCATCTCCCGGTCCTCCCAGCGGATCAGGGCTTCCATGCCGGCCAGCCGGCCGCTGTCGATGTGGTACTGGGGCTGGTAGTGAAGTTGGAACTTTTGATTTTTGATGGCGTAGCGCAATTTGTTCTCCAGCTTCATGCGCTCTTTGGCTTTCTGGTTCATGTCCGAGGAGTAATAGCGGAAGGTGTTCTTGCCCACCTCTTTGGCCTTGTACATGGCCGTGTCGGCGTTCTTGAGGAGGGTTTCCACGTCCTTGCCGTCATCGGGGTAGAAGGCGATGCCGATGCTGGTGGAAATGAACAGCTCCCGGCCGCTGACCTGGAAGGGTTCCTTGAATAGGTTCAGGATGCGGTCTGCGATGCCGGAGGTGACTTTCTTGTCGGCGATGTCCGGGATGATGAAGGTGAACTCATCCCCGCCGATGCGGGCCAGGTAGTCCTGGTTGTCTTTCCGCTCCAGCCGTAGGACCTCGTTGATCCGGCCGATGATATCACCCTCCCGCAGGTAATGCTTGAGGCGTTTGCCGACACCCACCAGCAGGTTGTCGCCAGCCGTATGGCCGAAGGTGTCGTTGACCTTTTTGAACTCATCCAGGTCGAAAAAGAAAACCGCCACCGATTTGCCGGTGCGCTTGGCGCTGTTGATTTCGCGATTGAGCAGGTCCAGGAACAGAGGCCGGCTGGGCAGGTTGGTCAGGGAATCATAATAGGCCAGGAAGGCAATTTTTTCCTGGCTTTTCTTCAACTCCGTGATGTTGCGGGATATCACGGCCGCATAGGATACCTGCGCGCCGGACGTGAAACAGGGCGTATAAATGGTCTCGATGTAGTTTTTTTCGTTTTTCTTGAATTCGTAGGACGCGCGGTAGGAAACGGTTTTGCCGCTAAAGCATTCATCCAGTTTTTCCTTGATGACCTTTTCAAACGCCTCCTGCCCCCAGACCTCCGCAACCGCATGGTCGACGATCTGGTCTTTCGTCAATTTGCGGGCGTTCAGATAGGCGTCGGTCACGATCCGGTAGGTGTAGTTGCGGTCGATCAGCGTGATGGAGTCGTGGGACGCATTGACCATCATCTTGTACAAGGCCAGCTCGTGGTGAATTTCTCTATCCAGGGAATCTTCTTGGTTCATGCGGAAAGTCCTCCAGGAAAGTCCTCCAGGTTGCGCCTTAATTATTCCAGTCTACCAGATCCGGACATTTAGCGCTACCGTATGGTCGCCGCACGAGAAGCACCCACCTGAAGCCGGGATCGCCCCTCGCAAACCCTGGTCACTCAGCATCGCCTGTGGGAGTTGGAATGCGGTCATCGACCCCATGAAGCCGGAAGAAAAGAGGGGATGACTTTACAGCGCGCCCCAGGATACCGATCCGGACAGATCCGCAACCTGCGTGCGGATCACGGCATGGCCCTTTGCCGGCAGTCTTATTTCTGGAGTTGGACCAGCCTTTTCATGGCCTGCCGGCGGAAGGTCTCCCCCGATCGACGGTTCAGGAGATCCCGGATAACGGCAATGGCCTGCGGCGCATCACCGGCGGCCTCGTAGGTACAGCTGACCAGCAGCAGGGCTTTGTGCTGCCAGGAGCCCGTCTCGGCAGCCGCCAATTCCAGGCAGCACCGTGCTTTTCCAAGATCGGAGGCCTGGTAAAACGCCACACCGAATCTGAATAGCTGATCACCGGGAAGCTCCCTGATGTGCCGGGGGAAATGATCCCGCACCAACCGCACGGCGCTGGGGAAGTCCCTGATGATGGCCGCGGCAAGCCTTCTTTTAAAGCGACCCCTCGCCTTTTCCGCGTCCACCGCAGCGGACCTATGTCCAGGGCTCTGATCGGCACGCGTGTGCCGCTCACGTTCACGGCTTTCGCCGGCCTTCGCTCTTGCTGCCTTCATGTCGCCCGTCCCGGATATCGATCGTTTTGGATTACGCTTTAGGTTATCTTGGGCGGCAAAAAGGTTCATGACGATTCCCGCGAAAGGGCAGGAATGCAGGGAAAGGCCGGGCTGGTCAATCGGCTGCAAGGCCGGGTCCTCCTGGAAATACCGTGGGAGTATAAAGCGCCGTCCGCCTGGCCAATCAGAATTATTTTGCTTTCGGGGAAGACTTATCGTATAAGCTCCGGCCGCTCTCCACCGGCACGGCGTATGGCCGCGCCTTTGCAGAACCCTATTCCCGAGGTGCAATAATCATAAGCTACAATCCTTGCTTGGAGTGTGGGGCCTGTTGTGCGTTTTACCGGGCATCTTTTTATTGGGGGGAGACCGACGAGATCACCCTGGGCGGTGTGCCCGCCGCTTTGACCGTCAAGATCAACGAGCGTTTCGTGGCCATGCAGGGCACCCAGTGCCGTCCCCCCCGCTGCGCAGCCCTCATGGGAGAGATCGGGGTCCATGTGTCGTGCCGCATCTATGGACGGCGCGCCTCCGTGTGCCGCTCGTTTCCCCCGTCCTGGGAGAACAATGTCCCCAACCCCCGCTGTGACGAAGCCCGGGGACGCTGGTCCCTTCCCCCCCTGACCCCGGATTCGTGGCAGGGGCCGGCAAAGACGCCGCGGAGCGCATAAGAAGAAGACCATACGCCCTTCCCCCGGTCTAAAACAAAGACCCACCCATCCCTCTGCAACGGCCTACAGCGGTTGACGTCTGCACCGGCTTGGATTCTCCGGCATCCGGCAACAGCTCACAGGGAGATAATGTGGGTGAGTCGCAAGGCGTGGGATTGAGTAGAAAAAAGGTATTGTCGTGCGTCGGCAATGAAAGGACTTAAAGGCAGTCGGCGGCCGCCTGTGGTTTGCTTTGCATCGCCGTCATCGGCCCCGGTCGATGGCCCGGGTCTGACATCGGGCACCTTTCATCCTAAGGGATGTCAAGCTTTTCCGGCTCGCAGAGCAGTCGGGAGTTGATCGCCGTTTGTCCGCAATTCCGGCACTGATACCGTTCCACATGGGTCCGGTTGTGGCAATATTTGGGGGGCATGGTTCCTTTGACACCGCACCAGTCAGCCTTGGTGCCGGCACCTTGAACCTTGCAGATATTCTCCGGATCCAAGGAAACAACGCCGCATTCGGCGCAGATATAGGCATGCGTTTCCGGGGGCATGGGAGTGTTATTGGGCTCGCTCATTTCGTAGTCTCCTTTTTCTTGACCATGTCGATGTCCGAAGGCGATAGTTCTCTTAGAGACGTTCTTCGTTTGGCAAGGACATGCCTTTTTGAATAAAAAGTAAGATCGCCCTTGCAACGCGTCAACACGGCAGACGTTTCGGGCCGCGGGGGGGATTCAAGTGGGTTGCCAAAGGGCAAGACCGTCCTTAAAACCTGTTCGGTTAAAAACAAGATCCACGGTGGGTGCGGACCATTGCCCGACCCGCAAGCCGCCATGGCCTTTCATTTACGCTATCGTTGGGCTTCGAACACGTTACCTTATGAAAACGACCCGTGCCGGTTCACCGGTGATGATCCTGACCACAGTCTGTATCGCCCAGTTCATGGCCCCTTTCATGCTCACCAGTGTGGGGGTGGCCCTCCCCTCGCTGGGTCGCGACCTGGGGGCCTCAGCCGTGCAGCTCGGACTGGTGGAGCAGCTCTATGTGCTCTCCCTGGCCATGACCATGCTCACCTTCGGCCGACTGGGGGACATCGCGGGCCAGCGGCGGATTTTCATGGCCGGCCTGTTCGTCTTTACCCTGATGACCTTCCTGCTGGGCTATGCGGGCCGCATCCAGACGGTGATGACCTTCCGCTTCGTGCAGGGTGTCGGGGCCTCCATGTTCCTGGCCGGCAGCATGGCGCTCGTCGCTGGGGCCTACCCTCCGGAGCGCCGCGCGCGCAAGATCGGGCTCGTATCGGCCTTCACCTATGCCGGGCTTTCCATCGGGCCTGTGATCGGCGGGTACGTGACATTGCACTTCGGCTGGCGTCACGTATTTCTGCTATCCGTTCCCATCGGCATCGCGGCCGTCGCCATGTGTCTTTTCGGCATGCGGGAAATGGAGAAAAACGCCCAGGGGGAAGCCATGGACTGGAGTGGCAGCCTGGCCTACGCCGCCAGTGTCGGTCTGGTCATGACCGGGGCCGCCCATGCCAAAGCCTTTCTCTGGGCCCTGCCCATGATGGTCGCCGGGGCGGCCGGGCTCATCATCTTCATCCGCATGGAAATCCGCCGGCCGAGCCCCCTGCTGGACATCACCCTGCTGACCCGCAACCGCTATTTCACGTTGAGCTGTCTGGCGGCCATGGGCAACTACGCCGCCACTTTCGGCATCATCTTTCTCATGAGCCTCTTCCTGCAATACGCCAAGGGGCTCACCCCCCGGCAGGCGGGTTTCGTCCTGCTCACCCAGCCCCTGATGCAGATCGGGGCGGCGTTGCTATCCGGCCGGCTGGCCGAAAAGTTCGACATCACCAAAGTGGCCACCAGCGGGATGCTGGCCAGCTCGGCCGGCCTGCTGCTGGCCGCCGTCACCTCCCGAGCCGAAGTCCCTCTGGCCGTGGTGGTCGGCGAACTGATGCTGATCGGGGCGGGCTTCGGCATTTTCATAACCCCCAACTCCACCGCCATCATGGGCAGCGTCGAACGCCGGCAGTTCGGGGTGGCTTCGGGCATGATCGGCGCCATGCGCACCCTGGGCATGGCCGTCAGCCTGACCACCATTTCCCTGATCTTCTCCCTGATCATGGGCCAGGCCGAAATCAGCCCCCAAACCCTGCCCCATTTCCTGCTTAGCATGCGCGCGGGGCTTGTGGTCTACGCCGTCTTCTCCTGCCTGGGGGTGATCCTGTCCTTCAGTCGGGGCCGACGCGGCGGGGGTTGAATTCTCAGACGCCTGCCGTCCGCCTTCTCTTCCATCCCATTAACGTCAGCGGATATCCGACCAATGGTTAGTCTGAGGGATATTTTCTGGGGATGTATTTCAGCGATGCCGGCATGGAAGGTGTTGCCGTACTGGGGAGACGTGATGTCTTCGACGTTACCTACATGCCTGAAGTGCGGCAATCAGCCTAATTGGATTGGGTCGATTTCAACCTCACCCCGGCAACGGACTATCCAACGGGGAATGAAGATCTGAGGTATCCCCACGAGTGGAGATGATCTGCGCCATCTTTAACCAGGATTACAACCTCCATACCGAAACCCCTGATAGCCTTGCGCCATTCCTGAATGGCGACAAATACTTTTACAGTACGGACGGACAGCTGGAAACCCAATGCGCCGGCTTATCCTTGGGCCTTGACGGTCGGTTCCAACTCGGCAAGGGTTTTCCTTGTCGGCCGGCGGCACTTTCATGCCCCTCTATGCCTACACCCGGATGGGCTTGACGACCGTGGCAGAGCATGGGCTTTTTAGTACCTGGTTAAAGCGCATCGACGTGCATAACATACTGCCGGAGGAGTCAATCGCATTCGAAGGCTGGGGCGCCTCCGATCAACCGGCCGCTGCGATCATCGCTTCGAGCCGTTTCATTAGATTGTGTTTGTAGCCCAAGCGTTTGGCATCGGCGAGATAGGTGGCGGCCTTGGCGGGGTTGTTCAGGAAGCGCATGTGCGCAACGGCCAAATCCCAGTAAGGATCGGCCAAGTAGGGATCGAGGGCGATGGCCTCTTCGAACAGGGCGCACATGGTGTCGATCTGCTTCTGCGACGGCATCGTCCCGGCCTGGTCGCAGGCCGCCATGATGAATTCCCCTTTGCCTCCGCGGGCCAGGGCGGCCCGGCGCTTGAGGGTGGGATCGTCCGGATCGTTTTGCCGAATCCTGTCCACGTAAGCAATGGCATCATCGTGGCGCTCAGCCTTGAGCAGCTCCGCATATTTAAGACGATCGAATTCTTCAGCCATGCGCCTAGTCTCCCTTCTCAGGCCTGAGCTTCGATGTCGTGGCACTTCTGGTCCAATTGGTGGGTAATACGGGCGATCATATCCGCTGTCAATGGGCGCGGTTGGATATGCGCGAAAAGGGAGTCGAACTGCTTGGGGTTGACCACGGGCATGCCCTGGGCAGCCGTGCGTTTGATGAACCAGCCCGGCAAGGCCAGGACGGCCCGCACCGTGAGTTCCTCCCCCACGGCCAGGCTCAGCCAGCTGGCCAGCCATTTGGATTGGCGCTTGGCCTGGGCGATCATGTCGATGTCGGTGCCGTTGGGGAAATGCAGGGCCCGGCCGTCGTATTCCACTGTGGCATCCTGCCGGCGGTCGGCGGTGGTCCGCTTGGAGCGGGTCTTGGTCTCGACGGCAAAAACACCTTTTTCCCCCACCACGATGTGGTCGATGTTGAAACGCTCCGCCGGAAAATCGTGGTACACTCGGTAGCCTTGCAGCATCAGCCGGTTCAAGGCCTGCCCCGCGATCATTTCCCCCTCGCATCCCAGCCGGATCCGTCTGCGCTTCTGCAGGAACCCGAACAACTTGTAAACCGTGTACCCCATAAAGACGACCGCAATGGCCGCGATGGCAAGGGCTTCGGTCAGGTTGAACGGATGTTGGCCGAAACACAGGGTGGACACATAGACCGCATAGATCCCCACCGGAACGGCCAACAACGCGGTCGCCTGGATGCTGATTTCCTCGTTCAACTCATCCAGGTGCTTCAACAGGCTCTGACCGGGGCACCGCTCCAGGTTCTGGGTGAAGGGCGAACGCAGGCCTTTGCTGGCGATTCGATATCGAAATACATGGACGACGATGATGGCCGTTAAAATAACGCCGGCAATGATCAGAAATGGGATGAATTGATACACGGGCTTCCCCCTTCCAGCTATTTTGGTATTGCGCCATTCCGCAAATCAGGCCGTCAAAATTCCAGTCCAATGCCTATCTTGACGGACTACCCGGCTTGGGGTGATACCGAAGTTGCCATTGCCGCCCAGCGCCTTTGTGCGGGCAAACACAAAAAAACCGGTCTCCTATGGCAACCGAGGAGCCGGTTCTTCACACCCCTGCGGCAACCCGGCTGTCTCTGACAAGACCCGTGGCTTTCCGTCCCCACCTCGCGATGGGTTTGGCCTTTCGTATGGTTTACCGCAATTCTAACCGCCTGGCAGGACATTGCAATCGTTTTTTGGGGCACGGCGATGGATTTCTTTGCGTCCTCAGCTTTTTTTTTGCGTGCAGTGGAATTGGGTTCCGCTGTTCCGGACTATTGGTGTTTTTCCCCTGTCCACTCTTAAATCTCATAGTCCGGTCCGCTCGAAGCCGGGTCACGCCATACTTCCAATAGGGTGAGATCGTCGTTGGGGGCACAGCCGCCGCGCCAGGCTTCGATGCGTTGCAGCAAACCTTCCCCCCACGGTGGACCGTCGCAGCCTTCGAGGTAATCCACCAGGCGGCTTTTGGTGAACTGCTCGCCGCCTTCGGTCTCGGCCTCCACCAGGCCGTCCGTGAACAGCAGCACGGACTGTCCGTTTTCCAGGACGATTTCCCCTTTTTGGTATTGCACGCCCTTTTGAACCCCAAGCGGCATGCCCCCCGACAAGGGGAGTTCGACGATCTTGCCGTCGACGATCCAAAGGGGCTGGAAGTGGCCGGCCAGGGCGTATTCGAGCTTGCCCGAGGAAGGCCAGTACCGGATCAATACGGCGGTGGCAAAGTAGCCTTCACCGGCCATCAGGCGGTACATGCTGTCATTGACGCCCTCCAGGAGGCGGTCGATTTCGGTTGCGATCTGGATCTCGCTGCGAATGGTGGTGGACAGGGCGGCCATCAGCAGGGCCGCGGGGACCCCTTTGCCCGAGATGTCGGCCACATAGATCAACAGGCTGCCGTCGGGCAGGGAAATGATGTCATACAAATCACCGCCCACATAGCCGGCCGGAACCGAGACCGCCCACACATGTCCGCCGCCCCCCAACGCGGGAATCTTGGGCCAAAACAGGGACTGAATGGTGGTGGCCGTCTTCAGCTGGCGCTCGAGTTGGACGGATTGCTCCAGGACCTGGTCGTGCAGCGATTTGATGCGTAGCATGGATTTGACGCGGGCGACCAGGGCCGAGTGGCTGTAAGGCTTGGTCAGGTATTCGTCCGCTCCGGCGTCCAGGCCGGCCACGATATCCCGGGAGTCCGTCTTGGCGGTCACCATGATGATAGGGATGAAGGGCAGATCGGGAGTGGATTTGACCCGCCGGCACACTTCGATGCCGTCTATTTTGGGCATCATGACATCCAGCAGGATGAGATCCGGTTGGCGGTCTGCGACCATGGCCAGCGCCATCTCGCCGTCGGTGGCGCTGACGAAGTCGTAGTGCTGGGCGGCCAGGCGGGCCTGCAGGATATCGAGCCCGGAAGGGTCGTCGTCCACGATCAGGATGAGCGGGGTGTCTCTCATCTGGCACCTCCGGCGGGCTGTTCCGGTAAAAGATTGCGGATTTTCATCAGAAGATTGCGGGGACTGAACGGCTTGGAGACGTATTCATCGCAACCGGCGGCATAGGCCTTGAGATCGTCACCACTCAACGCATAGGAGGTGATGATGATAATGGGGATATGCTTGAGATCGGGACGGGCCTTGATGCGCCGGGTGGCCTCGTAGCCGTCGATTTCGGGCAGCTGAATATCCATCAGGATCAGCGCGGGGTGCTGCCGCTCCGCCGCGCGCACGCCTTCCAGTCCGGTCACGGCTTCCACGACTTCGAATCCGTGGGCGGTCAGCAGATCGTGCATGATGCGCCGGTTGTCTTCGTGGTCTTCGACCACCAGTATTTTTTGATTCATGCCGGTTTCTCCTGTTTCTCGACCCGGATCGGCAGCGTAAAGATGAAGGTCGACCCCTTTCCCGGAACGGATTCCACCCAGATGGCGCCGCCATGCAGTTCGACGATGCGCTTGGCGATGGACAGCCCCAGCCCGGACCCCCCCTTGGAGCGGGAGTTCCGGCGGTCGACCTGGTAGAATTCGGAGAAGATATAGTCTTTTTCCAGGTCGGACAGCCCCGGTCCCGTGTCGGATACCTTCACCAGAAAGCGGGTGTCGGCCGTGGCGATATCAACGGCAATCTCGCCCTGTTCGGTGAATTTGATGGCATTGCCGATCAGGTTGACCAGGACCTGGGCGATGCGCTGCTGATCGCCTTTACCGTAGGGCAGATGGGGTGCGATGCGGGTTTGCAGGCGCAGTTTCTTCTCGGCGGCCAGTGGCTCCAGCGACGTCAGTACGGTTTGAACGGTTTCCTGAAAGGCGTATTCCTCCAAGGTGAGCTCCAACTGCCCGGCCTCGATCTTGGAGATATCGAGCACGTCGTTGATCAGCCGCAGCAGATGGCTGCCGTTTTTTTCCAGCCGTTCGATGACCTCTCGGATCCTGGTGGGCACTTCGCCGTAGATATCGTCCAGAATCAGTTCCGTGTAGCCCAGAATGGCGTTCAAGGGTGTGCGCAGCTCATGGCTCATGTTCGCGAGAAATTCGGATTTGTGCTTGTCGGCCTTCCGGAGTTCCTGACTTTTGACATCGATCTCCTGAAACAGCCGGGCATTGTGCAGGGCAATGGCCGATTGGGCGGCAAAGGTCTGGATCAGGTCGACGGTTTCCCCGGGAAAAGCCCCGCGGCCTTTGCGGCGCACCACCAGGCTGCCGACGAGCTTGTCCTTGCGCAGCAGCGGCACCGCCAGCACCGATCTGAAGCCGGCTTTGCGGACATGGGCGACCCGCTCATCCGTGATTTCGGATAGGTCCGGCACCTGAACGGCGGACCGGGTTTCGCCGGCCATTCCCAGGAGGGTGCCGTCCCCGATGCCGAACTTGGCCTGTTTCATGGTGGCGACAAAGGCATCATCCACGCCGAAGTTGATCATGGGAATGAATATCTGCTCGTCTTCGTTGTATTCGTAAATCGTTCCGGCATCGGTCTTGGACAGCTTCACGGCCTGCTGCACGATGTTGTTCAACACCTTTTCCAGGTCGAGGGTGGAGCTGACGGACTGGCTCACTTCGCTCAAGGCTTTGAGCTCGGCCACCGACCGCTCCAATTCCCGGGTCCGGTTCTCGACCTTTTTTTCCAGAGTCCGGCTGTACTCCTCAAGTTTGTCTTTGCTCTCCCGCAGTTCCAGAAAAAGCTTCTTGATGGCGGAGCGCATCCTATCCAGGTGGCGGGCCAGCATGCCGATCTCATCATCGCCGCGCTTGTCCACATCAGCGTCCAGGTCCCCCACGGCGATCCTCGAGGCCGACTCCTGGAGCCGCTTCAAAGGATCGGTGATATAGCGTCGGGTGATAACCAGGGTGGTGACCCAGATGGCCGAGATGATCACCACCGTCAGGGCGCTGATGCCGTAGACCTGATGGATCAATTGACGCCGGTATTTTTCGTGGGTCATTTTAATGAGGATGGTGCCGACCTTGTTGTCCTCGTAGAAGATATCCGCTTCCCTGGCGATCAGGGATTGCCGGTAGGCCGCGTCATGGGCCTTCGCAGCCTTGCCGGTCCGAGCCGGGCCGACCCGGCGGGATTTTTCGACGATCGTGCGGCCATCGAGATCGATCCTGGCAAAAACAACCGACTCGTTGAGAAAGAGGGCATCGATCACGTCGCCCACCACATCGTAGTCCAGGTTCCACAAGGGCTTGGGCAGGCTTTTTTGAACGAAGCTGATGGCGCTTTCCAGCCGCGTGTCGAGATCCGTGTTCATAACCCGGATATGGTAAGAAACCACAATGGCTGAGAAGACCAATAGCAACAGGGTGACGATGCCGATCAGCAGGTAGCTGAACCGCCGGCTGATGCTGGTCATACGATATTTGGAATCATCGCCGTGACGCATGAAGTGACCGCCTCTGAAGGCGCCCCCCGGATGGGGGTTGCATACCGATTTTACGCTCCTGGGATTTTGACCCAATCGTCCCGCACCGCGCACCAAGGCAAGGTCGGATCATAGCGAAGAAAAAACCGAACCCCCGCGGTTTATTCGACCGCCCATTTGCTTCGAATCGCCGCCACCGTCCCGTCCGCCACCATCTCGGCAAAGGCCTTGCGCCATTCCGCCACGACATCGGCAGGCGTCTTGAGGGAAAAAGCAATGTCGACGCTGGTCTCGCGAAGGCTCAAGACCTCTTCCAACGCATCGTAGTCAACGCCGGCCAAATCACAAACGGTTTTAAGACCGGGCTTTTTGAACACCCACAAATCGATGCGGCCCATCACCAGCTTCTGGGCGTTTTGGCGCTCGTCCGACACAGGATCGAGATTGGTGAAGCCGTGACGTTCCAGGAATTCTTCCTTGGTATCGTCGCGCAACACGCCGATGCGGCGCACCTTCTTGGCATCGGCGAGACTGCCGATGACCAAACCGGATCCCTTGCGCGCCACCAGAATGTCCCTTTTGGTGGCCAACGGACCGACCCATGTAAATTTATCCTCCCTGGGCGGGGTATGGCTCACGCCAAACAATACGACGTTTTCCTCTTCCAGAGCGATCTGGTAGGCCCGGGCCCAGGGATAGACCTGGATTTTTTCAGTTGACCCGATTCGGCGTTGAATTTCCCGAACAATCTCCACCGAAGGTCCTACCAGAGCCCCGTCCTTGACATAATTCAGCGGCGGCAGGTCTTCGGTGAGAATCCGCAGCGACGCCGCGGGCAGAAATCCCGGTGCCAGCAACACCGTAACAACCAGCAGGGCAATCAGTTGACGCCAGACCTTCATGCCGTTCCTCCCTGAGGGGTGGCTGCTGCGCCGCGATGATAAGGCCGGGTCGCGGAAGTCGAAAAGGGATTGATCCGGCCCAGATCTCAGCGGGAAACCGCGCCCGGCGGGACGTCCTGTTTGATCCCGCCCTCCTCTGAGGGGGGTGGAAATCGAAGGCGTCGCCAAACGACGACAAGGATTTCCAAAAACGGGAAAGCCGGCCGGGGCTGCAAGATGTCTATAATGGCAGATACCTGTTAGTTGATAGGGATGTCGGCAGGCCATGTCAACGGTGATGCCTACCGGGTTTACCGATCACCCGAACCCGTATGACCCCAGTTCCATTCAAAGTTTTTGCGATTACCGCTGCCTTATCGGCGGTTCTGCCTGTGATGTCTTCGACTTCATATACGAAAAGGGGCTGCGAGGCGATCAGCAGACAGGACAAAGAGCGCGTGAACCGGAGGGCCCATTTCGGCTTTCTTGGACGACTTAGAAGGTCTTCCCATTCCAGCCGAACATGCTGCGTTTCAGATCACGGAAGTCGATATAAATGCGGTTCGGGGCAACGCCGAGCTCTTCCGCGATGAAGCCGCAGATTTTCGCGGAATATTGGGCGCAGCGCTCTTCGGGCAGCCCGATGCTGTAGAGCTGTACCATGGCGGTCGGCTCCAGGCCTCCGCCGAAACGCATAGGGGTGCTGTGTTTTATCGCCACCATGACATAGCCCTCGGGTTTGCCCAGCAGTTCGGCGATAAAGGCCGATGCCTTGTGAGTAAACGCTTCTTCACCCACCTGATCGATGGTTTTGCTGGTTTCAATGCTGAAATACGGCATGCTACCCTTCCCTTCCGGCGCCAGGGCGCCTTCCTATTGTTATGTTTCCCCCCAAAAAACTGATCCGCCGGCCCCTCCACCACGGTGTCCGTGAATTAGAACGCGAACTTTTCAGCAATACGGTCGGTAATATATTCACCAATCGGCATGGCCGAGGTGGCGGCCGGCGAAGGGGCGTTGCAGACGTGAAAGGACCGCTCGCTTTCGGCAAACAGGAAGTCATGCACCAGGGTGCCGTCCCGCTTGACGGCCTGGGCCCGGATGCCGGCCGGATAGGGAAGCAAGTCGTCGCGTTCAATCCGCGGGCAGTATTTGCGCACACGCTGGAGGTAGCCGGTTTTGAACAACGAATCCCTCATTTCCGCAAGCCCTGAAGCCAGGTTGTCGCCCAGGACCGACCAGAAGCCCGGGAAGGTCAGCATCTCCCGGCTGTCCTGCCAATCGAAGTTGAGGCGCCCGTAGCCTTCCCGCTTCCAGCCCAATACGGCGTTGGGGCCCACCGTCACCGTGCCGTCGATCATCCGCGTCAGGTGGACGCCCAGAAACGGCAGTTCGGGATCCGGAATCGGATAGATCAGGTGCCGTACAATGGCGCCGAGCCGCTTCGGCAGTCGGTAGTATTCGCCGCGAAACGGTATGATTCGGAAATCGACATCGATACCGATCATCCCGGCCAGGCGATCGGCCATGAGGCCGCCGCAGGCCAAGAGATACCGGCTTTCAACCATCTCGGAGCCCATTCGAAGGCGCACCGTACGGCGACCCTCCTGGATGCTGTGAACTTCGCGGCCAGTCAGGATCTCGCCCCCCAGAGCGGAAAAAAGCGCGGCCATCCGGCCGGCGATCCGAACGTAATCCGTAATGCCGGTGGACGGTACCTTCAACGCCCCCAGGCCAACGATATCGGGCTCGTGTGCGCGGAGTTCCTTTTCGTCCAGGCGTTCGGTTGCGATGCCGTTGGCTGCGCAGCGGGCCTCGAGCGCCGCCATTCTTTCGTATTCGAGGACATCGGTGGCCACCAGGAGCTTGCCGCATTGCTCAAACGGCAGGTCGTGCTCCCGGCAGAACTGGATAGTCTCTGCCGCGCCACGCTTGCAGAAGTCCGCCTTGAGACTTCCGGGCTGATAGTAGACGCCGGCATGGATGACCCCTGAGTTGTGGCCTGTCTGGTGCTGCGCAAGGCCGGCTTCTTTTTCGATCAGCACAACGGCGGCATCCGGGTAGCGGCGCTTGAACTGCCAGGCGCTCGACACGCCGACGATGCCGCCCCCGATGATAGCCAAATCATATGTTCGCATGTATTCTCCCTGCCCCGCATCATTCCGCCGGATAGAAATCAAGCGCTTCCGCACCCCCACGCGCCGCCACGCACACGATGAAAACCATAAACCTCTTATGGTCTCACGCAACGCTCCAAAGGAGGCCAAAGGGAACTACAAGTGAATAAGCTTTTAACTGTGAGCTGATAAGTGAACACTTTGATACGGGATCGCCAATAGCGGCTATCTTTTGCACTTCTTTGCGCCCTTCGCGTCTTTGCGTGAGGCGCTGCTATTGGTTTTTGCCTTGGTTTGCGTCCCGCCGGCTTGGCGAACAATACAACGTTTTGTAGAGGGGGGTTGATGGAGCCTTTTTGCGATACCCAACGGTATGTCACGCGGGCTGTTTTTCCAATTCTTTTTTTACCGCAAGCCCTAATTTTTCAAGCGTGACCGGTTTCTTGAGATACTGGCCCGCACCCAGGCGCTGGGCTTCCAGCACGTCGTCCGTTTCAGCAAAACCGCTGATAATGATCGCCTTCTGCCCGGGATGCCTCTTGACAATCTGCGCGTAGGTCTCGCGGCCGTTCAGGCCCGGATCCATGATCATGTCGAGAAGCACCAGATCTACCGTGTTGGTTCTAAGATAATCGACGGCCTCCTCTCCGCTGGCAACGGCATGGGGGCGATAGCCCAAAACCTCCAGCATGCGGCAGGAGATTTCCCGCTGACTGGCTTCGTCGTCCACCACCAGAATTCTTTGGCCGCGGCCTTTTATGTTCTGCACTGTGATGGGAAGCTCTTTGGCCGGCAATTCCTCCCGTGTGGCCGGGAAGTAGAGCGCGAAGACGGTCCCTTTCTCGCCGGTCCGGACATCGATATAGCCTTTGTGGTCCATCATGATATTCCAGACCACCGCCAACCCCAGTCCCGTCCCGCTGCGCCCCATGACCTTTTTGGTATAGAAGGGCTCGAAGATCCGCTTGAGATCCTCCGGGGAGATGCCCTGGCCATTGTCAGCGACAGAAAAAACGACATATTCACCGACGGCCACATCGTCATATCCTTTGAGGGGGCGATCCAGATAGCGATTGGTGGTGGACAGGGTCACCCGGCCAAGGCCTTTGATGGACTCGACGGCATTGGACACCAGGTTCATCACCACCTTGCCGATATGCACCGGAGAACCGACGATGCCCAGGAGGTCCCCGGCCAGATTGGTTTTGACGGCCACGTTGGGATAAAGCTGTTTGATCTGATCGAATTCAGGGGAGCGCAGGTAATGATCGATCTGGTCGTTGATGTTCACGGACTGTCGGGGCATGGCCACGCCCCTTGCCACGGTCAGCAAATCCTGAACGATGTCCACCGCCCGTTTGCCGGACTCCTGGATGGTCTCGATGGGCTTGCGCCATTTGCTGTCGGGGGGCAAATCCAGCAGGAGCAGTTCGGGGTAGCTCACGATACCGGAGAGCACATTGTTCAGGTCGTGAGCCACACCGCCGGCCAGAAGTCCCAGGGATTCCATTTTTTTGGACCGGGCAAGCTTTTCCTCACTCTCCCCTAGGGCCTCGGCGGCCCGCTTGCGCTCGGTGATGTCCCGGGCAATCCCGAGCACGATCTGCTGGTCGCCGATCATGATCGGAATCGTGCTGATCTCCACGATGACATGGCTTCCGTCTTTCCTTAGCAAAGTGAATTCTTCCGGACCGGTCGCCTTGCCCTGCAAGTTTTCAGCCAAACCATCGATGGCTTTGGGCAGCTCATCCTCGGGCAGCAAACCGAGTTCAAGAAAGTTCTTACCGATTAGCTCGTGACGCCGATATCCCAGCAATTCTTCGCCTTTTTTATTGCCGTCGAGAAATCGGCCTTCCGAATCGCTCAAATAGTAGGCCTCCGGGGCATATTCAAAGAGCCGTTTGAATCGGTCTTCACTCTCCCGCAATGTGCGCTGGTTTCGGGTCAAGGCCGCCGCCATATCGTGAAAGGCTTTGGTCAGCGTGAGAAACTCCTCGGGAGCAGTCGTAAGCTCGCTGCGAGCCGCCAGATCCCCACGGGCATATTGTCGGGACAGGTCCACAAGGCTCTCAATAGGGGAGATCAGCGTTTTCTTCCCAATGAACCTCGCGATAAACAGGGCCAACACGGCCGCGGCGACCAACAACAGCAGATTGCGCTTCAAGGTGGCATTGGCCGGCGCCAGCACATAGGCCTCGGGGATGCCGGCCCATACATACAGGTACGGGGCATCGTCGGGCTTGAAGCGCACCGGTTCGAAGGCAAAGATCCGCTGCTTGCCGTCGGATCCCCGACCGACAAATATGCCTTTGCCTCCAGCCTGGCGGGCTTTTTCCCAAGAGGATCGACTGACGGGTTCTCCGATGGGATTGGTGTCTTTATGGGGGGGATAGTAGAAGAGTCGGATACCCTGGTAGTCTGTCAACGCGACAAAGGATTCGTCCGGCAGGCTGGAGACCTCATGAAAAGCACCGAAATCCACCAGCTGGATCGCCGCCGTCAGCACGCCCTTGAGGCTCTTATTCGGGTTGAGCACGGGATAGGCAAACGCAAAAGCCGGGGTCCCCGATCCGGTCCGGGAAACGATAAATTCACCGATGGCAAACGTCTTTTTTCCAATGGCCTCGCGCACATGCTTGCGGTCCGCAAGATCGCGAGTTCGCAAGGGACGGCCGGATGCCAGCACCTGACCGGCAGGATCCGTCAGGGCGATATTGAGATAGGCGGGGTGCTGTTCGAGTATTGCCCTGAAAATCTCCCCGCACGGCTCCGGGTCCAGGCGCTGAACCTGGGGCAGGAAGGATAGGGTCGACAAAACCTGACGAACGGAACGGGAAAAATCCTGCTGAGCTTCCGCCATGGCATGGGTCAGCAGCAAAATGCTCTGCCGGGCGTCTTCAATGGACCGCCGGCGCTCCTCCAGCCCCGAATACAGGATGATCGCCAGGGCCGGCATGACCGCCAGCACCACAATGACGAATAGATTGCTGCGGATGGAATGCAGTCGGAACATGGTTATCGCATGACAATAGTGGGTTAAGCCGAATGTCGAGCCCGGCAAGCGCCCCATCCGGCTTCCGGCATGCTAGGCCTACCCTGAAGCAAATCATATGATACTTCAATTTCGATTCGGCGCCGCTCCATGCCGCCGGACTTGAGCGCCTTTTAGATTTTTGTGGCACATAAAGCGGTAAAAGTCCAATGGCACAGACAAGTTTGGCGCCGCTCGCATTTCGATTCACCCGCCCGCCTTGCGAGGACGACCGTTGGACCAATGATCGGCGCCGGAGCTGTAGAGATCGAATTCCATTGAGTTTGCACGATGGATACGTCCATGGCGGCGGGCCGTCGTTGCGCCCGATGATAACGATGGTCATCACAGACATCCCTTGGTCAGGTTGGGAGTTCGCACGATTGGCTCAGCAGGTTGTGATTTTCCAGTATTGTGGGGAATTGTCGAGAGGTGGTGCGGCAGGGGTTCCGTGCGGATACGGATTGACCTGCCCGGATCGGCTAGGTTGGGCTATATGCCGCCGGCCTCCTTCAAGTATTCAATAACCTTTTTGCGATTCATTTCCTCCGGCTTCACCCGCGTGGGATAGGGCCGCATATTCTCGGCCGCCCACAACGGTGTTTTGCCCCGGATGTTCCGAATATTCACATCCGCCCCGCTTTCTACAAGCAGTTTTACGATTTCATATCGACCGTCAATGGCGGCCTGGTGAAGAGGCGTCATTTTTCCTATATTCTGGGCATTCACATCGGCGCCGGCGTCAATGAGGATTTTAACGATATCCACGTCGCCTCGCAGAACAGCGAGATGCAAGGCAGTTGTTTTATCATTGGTTCTGACATTAATGTCGGCGCCATTTTCAATGAGAAAATTTATGAAATTAGGAGGTTCTGATGAGATTGCAAATAATAGTGGTGTAAATCCAAAATTATCTTGTGCATTTATTTTGGAACCTTTTTCAACGATATATTTCGCTATCTCTAATCGTCCACTAATTATGAGATCATGCAAAGGCGTTAGACCATCTTTATCTTTAAAATTAATATCGATTCCGTTGGCTACAAGATATTTTGCCATTTCTAATGAAATACACCAGGAAATCGATAAATTTCCAAAATCATTGATCGTATTAACAGAAAACCCATGATCCAGTAGCATTTTAACTGCCTGGATGTTATCAGTGTAAACCGCAACATTAAGCATATCCAAGTTATTTTCATCAGCAATTATCTTTAAATCACAACCATTTTTTATCAATTGCAAAATTTTTTCGTTATGAGAATTTTCAATGGACAATATCAATTCTTTTTTATCGTAGTGGCATAAATCACCAATTACAGCGGTACTCGTAAACAGTGAACAAATTACGATCGATATCAATGTAGTTTTCTTGTCCATAGCAAATCATTTATATTCAGCTATCCGAGTATTGCATATCATCTTCATCAGATCTTAAATACTCAACTTTCGGGATTCGTAGAGAAGCGGAGCGCGCTGTTTTTCCCGATTCCCAGAGCTATCCAAAATATAGGGAGATTCCACTGACAAAGCCATCCCATAATAATCAGGATACTTTTGCCCGATCTCAATCAGAGCGCTTAGATTCTTATATTGATCCTCTGATACGGTTTTTTTAGACGCTTAAAAATAATTGCAAGCTTTAATTGATCGTTATGTGTTACTGTTTGAGATGAGACTAATTGATTTTTGATAAAATTTATTGCCTCACTCTTATTTTGTTTCTTTTTAAACAATACATCAAGTTCTTTGATACCATTAACTGCGTCATCACCTGAATAAATATCAAGATTTTTCTAGATAGTTGGTGTAATAACATTACTGTAAATCAAGCATGCATTAAAAATGCAAGAATACCGTGAGCACACTTTTAAAAGAACATGCTTAAGTCAAAAAGATTACATGCTTTAAAATTTACGGGTACTATTTATATTCTTATAAAAGTCTACTCTCTAAACCGATCATAGATTCTATCTGGTTTACCGAATATTTAGAGTATTTCATTTTTCGAGCAGGGGAAGCTGATCCATATATTATCATTATTCACCTTGTATTTTGCATTATGCATAATTTTGATTTGCATTATTATTTCGCCTTCATCTACAAAAAAAGAACCACAAAATATATTTTTATTTTTGGGGCATTTTCCTACTTTTTGTGTACTTTCGATAGGCAAAGTCTCTCTTATTTTTATATCATTTATTTTCATTATACGATCTATTGTCACTAAATAGATCTAAACTCTCCAATGCCGTAAATTTTTTTGGCTAATGTATGTTTTCAATAATATGGATTATTTGGCGTTCCAATATCAACGGCATAGTAGTTACATTTATCATTACTTTTCCATGCCATAACTTTTGAACGTTACTAATTTTTTATGGTTCTCAAAGATGGCAAGATGTTATGAATAAAGCAACCTTTTATGCATATCAAATTAACCACTATAAACCACATCATTATCGCAAATTTTTTAGCCATATTATTTTATCGGAGATACTGATTTTAGTATTTTCTTGATCGTTAAAATATCCAGGTCTTCTCGCTTGTTGATATCCGGTCGATGAAAAAGCTTAGCACTGGCATATATTTTTTCATTCTTCGGCAAATCGACTTCGCGTTCAAAAATTAAATATTCCCTCCCCGAATATCTGTCCAAACCCATCCATTCATCGATATCCTTACTTTTATATCCTGGATCAATTCCGCTCAAATCGCAGACTCTTTCATATCTTCCGTAAACATCGATAAGCTTGGCATCGGCCTTAGCCTTGACAATCCTAAGTATCAGAAAATATTCCGGCTCAGTCATGATACTCGAAAACCAGTATGGATGAAGAAATAAAACCACTTCCTCGCTATTTGTATTTCTTTTTTAAGCTTCTGTGTCATATATTTTTTTGATAATAATTGGAACGCCAATCTTTCCCCTTCTCAGGTAAAATCATTATGATTCCAAATGATTTTATATCAACTGCTTTAAATGAATCATATGAAGTTCTGGTAAGACCTGTTTGAATTGTACAGCCAAGTACTAATCCAGACAGAATCAACAAGAAAAGTAATGGTAGAGGTCTTCTCATTTACAATTCTTTTATTGGAATTTTAAAACTTCACATTAAGAAACTTCAGGGCATGGGTTGCTTGGGACAAAATTGCATGCTTTTTTCCGCATAGAGCGATATTTTGTCCTTATGTTCCGTATATTCACATCCTCTTCTCTCTCGACGGAAAGTTTTGCTATTTTTTATAATCGAGATAGGGGGAGGTCTCACGACCTCCGCCCTCTCACACCACCCGGCATACGGAGCCGTACCGGGCGGTTCATATAGTCTTGGTTGAACAGCTGTAACCATCCAGCAGGCTGATGAGTCCCTTGTCGGCGAAGAAACTATTCGGCATCGCCACCTTTAGCGGTTTGGCATTCGATAATGCCCATGGACCTTTGCGTGATACGGCAATTGCGCATGCCGACGACTTGTTTACACCCAGCGATGTTAATCCCTTAAACCGGGTGTGGCTGTTATTGATCCACTGCTTTACGACAAAACAGCGCAGTCGGCGCCGTATCCAGCTGTCCAGGTCCCTAAAGGTTGTCGGCGTTTCAGCCAGTCTGTAATACCCGAGCCATCCCTTGAGATAGGCGTTTAGCTCTTTGATAACTTGAGGCAGTGAGACTCCCCTTGATCGACGCGTGATCTTCCGGACGCGGTAGCGCACGTTCTTGAGGGCTTTTGCCGCCGGTTTGATCTTCAACCATAGCCCGGAGGTAAAGCTAAACCCCAAAAACTGCCTGTCCTGGGCTCTGGCCACCGCGCTTTTCTCCCGGTTGACTTTAAGCTTCAGCCGTTTACCAAGAAAGCGCTCCATCGAGGCCATTACCCTCTCCCCAGCCCGCTTCGAGCGCACATACACGTTGCAGTAGTCGGCGTACCGGCAGAACTTGTGGCCGCGTCTGGCAAGCTCGCGGTCCATTTCATCCAGCACGATATTGCTCAACAGCGGCGATAAAGGACCGCCTTGCGGCGTGCCCTCGTAACGCTCTACCACGACACCGTTGACCATAATACCGGCTTGCAGATACCGCCTAACCAGCTTCAAGATCCGCTTGTCCGTTATTCTCTGTGCCATGCGACCCATCAAAATATCGTGATTGATCCGGTCAAAGTATTTCTCAAGGTCGATATCCACCACCCATTCATGCCCTTGGGCGATGTAGGTCTTGGCTTGCCGCAATGCTTGGTGCGCATTGCGGCCCGGCCGGAACCCATAGCTGTGAGGCGAGAAAGTCGGCTCGTATAACGGTGTTAATACCTGTTGCAGTGCCTGTTGGATGAATCGATCCAGGACCGTGGGAATGCCTAACATGCGGCTCCCACCGCCAGGCTTGGGGATCATCACACGCTTTACCGGTTGCGGCTCAAACTGCCCGCTGAGCAACTGCTGGCTGATGCTCGGCCAATGCCCCGTGAGAAAGTCTTTGAGATCATTGACCGTCATCTTGTCGATGCCGGGGCTGCCCTTGTTAGCGCACACCCGTTTCAGGGCCATGACAAGGTTCTCTTTTCGGACCACCTCCTCCATTGTTACGCCGTTAACGGGCTCAGCGTTACAGGATGCCAACGACATTTGACACACCGCAGCTGCTTTCCTTTGGGCTTCACCCTGGGGATTCACAGGTCGGTCCCAATCAAAATGGAGTTGCTGTGCCGCCATGCCAATGAATCTTATAGACCTTGCCGCTGACTACATGTTCGGCCCTTCAGGCTGGTCCGCAGCCCTACTATGGCCTCTGCTGACTTCTGCCCTGCGGTCAAGAACCGATTGCTCGGCGCTTCAGCCCGTTCGCCTCGCACGCGACGCTCCAGGGCAACATGGCAGATCTCCCCGGGTAAGTGCAGCTGCCTCCACTCCATTTCCGCCGCATTTACTACGGTATCACTTGATGGCTACGGGCTTCGCCTTGTCACGTAGGCTCACCCTGATACCGCAGCCTTTTATGCGGTTCGTGTTCCTCGGATCGGAGCTTTGCCGCGGGCTTCCTTCACACCCCACCTCACGGTGGACGCCCTTGCCTCTGGCTAGCAGTTTCCGCCATCAGGACCTGCAGGGGACTTTAACCCCCAAGCCGCTGCACATGCCGGGCACACGTCATATACCGCCGGCAAAGCCGGAGGCTTGAAACGTCGTTCATGAAAGCCCCTCCTTTGTGAATTTTGAGCGGTTCACATCTGGCGGGGCTTTCATTTGCTTTCGTAAATATCAAACTCTGGTGAGTCCCCCGGCATAGCCGGGGGTTTAACTAAAGGGAATTATATTATTCACTATTTGTTACATATTCATCTCATTCATCCACATTATTTTAGCACATATGTGACATGATTATTATCATCAATTAAAAAGACAACATCACCTCTAAAACCTTTTCCTAATTTATCATTCAAATCAACATCACTTTCGAATATTTCCTTGTTCATTCTTTCAATTACAATTGTATAAACGCCATTTGGAGGAACTGCTTTAAGACCCGCCAAGGTCTTTACAGATCCATTAGAAAGATATCCCGTTGCGTGCCAAAATCCTTTGTCAGAAGTTATAATAACATCTCGCAGCATAATTTCTCCGATATTTTGTGCACTGACATCATAATCATAATAGATTTTATACATTCCACAACCATAAAAACATGCAAACAGAAACATACTGATTGATAAATTTCTCATAGGTTTCCTCATAAAGTAAATCTTAATAAGTACCGTTAATTGCACCTGTATATCCTCTATCTATTTTTTCCATAAAACGCCAATACAAAACCTCTTCACTTAAATCATGTGGAGTTGTGCTACTACTAAAATTTTCATAATACTTTTCAGACAAATCACCAAAAGGAACGCCTGCCGATAATCCTTGGTGGTAAATGTAAAACAGCGGTGCAAGGGATAAGAAATTAGTATCTTTGCCATGACCTCGCCCTATATCTGAATGATCTCCTGTAAAATATTTCTGATCAAAATTGTCCCGGGTAACGTCGATAGGACTCAATGGGAAAGCACTTCTTTTTTCATCCGCAGCTACCGCTTGAGCAGCATGTTGGACTAAATCAGGAAGCTTTAAATTTAAATCAATAAAGGCCGTCATGTCGACGGTATCAAAAAGACCAACGAATCTTATGGGAACGGGACATCCTTTATATCCTTTAAATCTAACGTGTTCAGGATTGGCTAAAACGTTTGCGAATTCCCTTGCTACTGCCGCGCCTCTACTAAATCCTATAATGTCTATAGTTGCCTTAATTTTCCCATTGTTATCTGTTTCAGGTTTGTATTTTACAGTAAAGTCTTCGTATGCATTATTTAATATGTTACTGACTCCAGCGCCTGTAATGCCTCCATAAATCATTGTACCGAAAGAACTTCCTGGACCAGGGGAAATGGAAGAACCACTTAAATAAGAAAGATTTAAAATGAAGACATTGGTGTATTCCCCTTTATAGGAGTCTCGTAAACTGTTATTCCCAGTCCCATCAAACGCATAGAGAAGTAATCCTAATATATCGTTAAAATTGATACCATTATTGTTTGCAAAAGAATAGAGATTAAGTCCACCTGTCTCTGCAATAGGATCTTTATTCAACCATCGGCCTATCTCAGGAGAAAAATATCGATACCCATAATATAGCGCATCCATTTTTTTATCTAAAGCTTTCGTTCCATATTGATAAGTCTCGTTTTCTCCATTTATGATTGCTAATATTTTCCCAAAGGGTTCATATTCGTAACTTTTCTCTATGACGCCTATTCCATTCTCAATCTGCTGACCCACATTCCCATTGGCATCGAACAAATATGAATATGTCAAGGAACCATTTGAACTCGTAAGCAAACCACATAGCCCACCAGCACCCTGCAATGACTGGCTTATGTCTACCCCCCAAACGTAAAATCGGTCAACCGCATTTGCCTCCTTCGTTTTGGTCTCCTTGATCATGTTCCAGCCGTCATAAACGGAATTAATCGACTCAGATAGCACGTATTTAGTGCCGTCAAAGTTGGCTATCTTTTTCATAAATCTGCGACCAATATAATCGTAGCCAAATGTCAGGCGTTTCGCTCTATTTTCATTTATCTTGGATTCAACTGCGACCAGCCTGTTTTCACCATTCCATGAATATCGAAAGCGACCATCTTCAATAAGATTGCCATCCGCATCGTATAGAAGCGATTCCTCTCTCTGTGAGGAATGCGATATCGCTTCGTACTGGTTCAAAACGTTTGCATGATAATGGGACTCCTCGCCACCTCCGATGGTCTTTACTCGGTTGCCGATCGAATCATAGTGATAAACCCGCTCCAAGTCGGGCAGCGGCTTGGTTTGATCCTTCAAATCCTCACCAACGAACCGATTTGCCGTAGTCACCTCGTTGCGGTCGTTGTAGCCGTAAAGCCAAAATCCGGGCATCTCGAACGCCTCCCCGGTGGATTTAACATTGATGCGACGTCCCATGGGGTCATATTCGTAAACGTAGCGTGAGATCAGGCGATCTTTGAAGCGGTTTGTAACGGCAGTTTTGACATCCCGGTGCGGTTCGTAATCGTAGCTGACCGAAAGGCCGCTTTTGCTCTCCATGCCCGCCAGACGATCGGACTGGGCCAGATAGCGGTAGGCAACGCCGCCGGTTTCCGTGCCGGTGCGCCAGTCAATTTTGCCAAAACGTCCATTGTCATCGTAGCCATAAGAGACTTCGTATCCGTCATCGAGCTCGAAGCCGGCTCATTCGTCCCAGATCGTCATAGTGTCGGTTGATCTGATAGATCTGCTGCCCGACGAGGCCTTCGCTTTCAAGCTGCAAGCTATCGTTGTAAGCAAAATGGTGGACCCCGGCCGCATCGCTCACCCTTATCTTGCGGCCCAGCCGGTCGTAGGCAAAGACGACATCGGCGGTGTCATCGGAATAGTCGATCTTGAGAAGATCCCCGGTAGCGGGATCATAGTGATAGGCTGTCTCCAGGGGCCGGCCGTTCTTTCGCCGGGCCCAGATGCGTTTGGCCAGCGCGCCGCCGGGACCGTATGTATAGCGGGTTTTGTTCCCCCGGGCATCCTCCTTGGCAATCAGGAGGCCTGTGGTCGACTGATAGTGCCAGCGCGTGGGGTCCCCTGGCCCTGCCTCTTCGGGCCAGGAGGCGCCATCCCACCCCGAACCGTCCCGGAAGGTGCGCATCTCCGCCATTTGTCCATATTCGTCGTAACGGTAGGCCACCGGATAGGGCACTTCCCCCCAGGTGCGGATCAACTGCCCCCGGGCATTGTAGGCATAGCGCGTGACCTTGTTGAGGGGATTGTAGGCGGCGATCCTGCGGCCTGTTTCGGGATCGTATTCGAAGCGGGTGCGGTTGCCGGCGGCATCTTCCAAATATGCCGGACGTCCGCCTTCATCGTAGTGCAGGCGGGAGATGCCCTTGCGGGGGTCTTCCACCGCGATACGCCGGCCCAAGGCGTCGTAACCGAACGTCCGTGTTATACCGGTTTTGGTGGTCATCGCGGCCAGGCGGCCTTCCACGAAGACCGCCTGAGACGGGAGGGAGGCATCAGGGGAGAAGATCTCCTGAATCCTCGTGCGTTTGAACCGGTCCAGGGATATCACGGTGCTTGTCGCGTTACCGTGGATGTCGATCGTCACCTGTTCGGCGACGATGCCATGCTTCCATCTGGTCAGGCGTTGACGTTGGGTGGCCACGGTGGTCTCGACCGCACTGTCCTCCTGGGCCAGAACGGCTTGTTTCTTCTGTCGCCACCAGGCGCCGTCGATTTCACAGTAGCCTGTTGTGCTGGTGGCAATCCGGTCGCAGGAGGCCGGAACCAGCTTGTCGTTGCCGTCCACATCCAGACCGGTCATGGTTCTGTGCCCCAGACTGTCATAGACGTAAAGGGTGGCGGTCCTGCCGGGGGATTCGGTTTTGATCAAGCGTCCTTTGTCGTCATAAATATTGCGAGTGACCTCGATGCCTTCAAATCCGGGTTTCGCTACGCGCACCACACGCCCGGCAAGATCCCGGATGGTCTTTTCCCAACGGGGGGAATCCGCTTCGCCCATACAGACCATGGTCCACTGATGCCCATCAGGGTCTACTCCGTAGCAATAGTAGCGCGCCACCACCGCCGTGCCGGTCACCGACCGAACCCGGCCGTCCAGGTAATGGGCGGCAATTTCGGTTGCGCCGCCGGGCCTGATGGTGGTGGCGGCATTGCAGGCGTGATTGTAGCGGGTCACCAGCCCGGCCGGATCGAATTGCGCGATCAACCGGCCGGCACGGTCATAGCGGCTCTTTTGTGATCAATTGCAGCCCCTCATTGATCTGGGTGGTGGTCAGTCGGCGGCCGGCCGCATCGTAGGTGAAAGGAGGTCGCCACGCCGGTGCCGTCGTTGATCCGGGAGACCAGCCGCTTGAGGTCGTCGTAGACAAAACGGGTGGTGACGCCCTCCACATTGGTTTCACTGCTCTTGCCGCAGCAGCCCCAGGTGCTCTCGGTGCGCGTGCCGTTGGCGTGCAGGGTTTCGATGACGCGTCCTAAGACGATCATGAGTATTGAGCTGCCAGCCGATGCGTTCGAAACCGTCTTCCGTGCGGACGAAAGTCTCTTTGAGCTTCTCCCGTCCCATAGCATCGGCAACGATGGTCTCGCGGATGGTCCGATAGGGAATGCCCTCCGGGTGCGCTTCCGTGCCGTAGGTCACCGTAGTGCGCCGGGCCAACCCCTTGCCCGGGATAAAGCGGCATTTGGACGGTTCCATCGCCAACGCGAAGTGGCCCTTTTCATAGGTGTAAGTGGCCAGAAGTCCGTCTTCGCTGCGACGGCGCTTGATTTTTCCTGCCTCCGGGCCTTTTATTCCGGAGGCGTAATAGGAGGTTACCGTCCTGAGATTGGCGGGATGGCCATAGGGGCGTCCCTGGGCCGTCGCCCGCTCCGTGATTTCGGTCAGGTCACCGTCCGGCTCCCGGATATAGGCATGATAAGTTCGGGCGGTTTCAACGCCGCAGACGGTCGCGATCACCTGCCGGGGGCGATGCCGGTCCAATCTGGCGCCCCTGTCCGCCTTATCCACCGGCGCGTAGCTTGTGGTTTCCACCTTTACGGCCTTCTCCGGTGCATCGAAAGGCGTATCCAGAAAAGGCCGCACCTCCCGAATGATCCGCCCCTCATCGTCGTAGCCAAAACGCACCCAGCCGCCGTCCGGATCGATCCGCGCGATCAACTTGCCGTAGCCTGCTCCCGATGTGGTTTGATACCGGTATCGGGTGAACAGCGCCGCCCCATCCGGGTCGACGGTCTCGCGAATCCGCTTCTCGCCGAAAGGAAACGTGTGCCGAACCGTCTCTTCAATCCTTACCGGGGTACCGTCGGCACCGGCAATTTCGGTTCGCACCACCCGGTCGCCGGCGCTATCGAAAGATTCCGTCTTGGATTCAATTTTGAGTCCGTTGCCGGAAACGAGCGACCAGCCGTGTTCGTCAGCGGCATAGCTGTAGTAGAATTCCCGCTTGGCGCCGCCACGGAGTTCCGTGATGGCCAATGCATCCACCGTCTTCCCACTGGCATCCGGGTTTTCGATGCGCCACACCACCAGGGGCACGGCCGTGGGATCGATGCCGTAAAGCCCGTCTTCCGTCTGCGGCCCCCGATAGGCGATATCATAGAAGTGGATCTCGTATTTCAGCGGCGAGAAACGCACGAAACTCACGATGACCTGGGGGGTCAATAGCTGCGCGAGCTGATCGTCGCGGTAGAGGGGCTTGACATCGCGGCCGGCGCTGTCGACCACCAGGGCCTCGGGAGTGGAGAGGATTGCCAGGGGTTCTTCCGCATAAAGAATCAGGCTTCCGGCCGGATGTCCCCGACCTCCTTGGCCCAGACTCATGCGAACATCCACTGAACCATTGGCAATGGCGCCGGCACCGGCTGTCGAATCGCAAGTACCGCTTTGACCGCCGCAGCCGCAGCCGATCTCGATGCGCTTGGTCTTGGGGGCACACCCATCGGCCGACGCCTGGACCTTGATCCAACCCGTGCCGCTGGTCTTGGTCACCGACAGGAGGCCGGTGTCGGCATCGAGCTCGATGGCCAAATCGCCGTCCTGCCCGACGATCTTCCAGCGCACGTGTTCTCTCAGACTGGAAGGAAAGGTCTCAGCCGCAAGCTGACCGTCGGTGCCCGGCGGAAGATAAAACCCTTCCTGACCTTCGATGTAGATCCCTTCGATAGCCGCCGATTCGGCCACGACCTCTCCGAAATCGACCACGGCATAGGCAGAGGATGCAAGGATGGCCAAAAAAGCGAGCGCCAGCAGCCCTACGATGACAGTCAATTTCCGAAAATGCATTTTCATAGGCAGATCAATGGTTTTAGGGAGTATTCAGTCTGCAGTTGTAAAAACGATCGGCCCTTTATGGCGCAGGGCCGCAACGGATGCCGTACCCTTCGAAACTCCGTCCGGAGCGTTCCATGGATGACAGCTTTGGCAATTAACGTACCAATGTCGCCATGTTGTGATTTCAATACGTTAGAATAATGCGGAGCGCGAGACTGCCTCAATAGCAGTGCATTGCACCCTTAAAAGTGTGCGGTGCTTCTCGGGGTTTCATTGGATGATGGCGGTGAAGGGGGGAATGGGATCTGAGATGACATCGGTGCCGCTTTGAGCCGGACCGGGCTCAATAGAGCAGGGCTGCATAGTGGCTCTGCCCACGGCATCACCAGGGAAGGGTTACGGTCTTCTGTCGGGCCGTCTTTATCTAACGCGTATTATCGAATTGGTTCAGGGGGAGTAGTGTATTCCGCGTCAATCAGCGTTCGGGACATGCCGTTCCATGTCTTTGTTCGCGATCTTTGCGGCTTTAAGGGAACATGGACAAAAAAACCGGCCTCCTCGGGCCACCAAGGAGCCGGTTTACGAAACGACCCCGCCGCAGAGCAGCGGGACATCGATAAAGGCGATCTAACGCCGCAAACGGTGGGGCCTTAAACCTTCGTCCGTCGCTGGCGGATTAAAACAAAGTGATAGCCCGGGGGATTCGGCTTAACAGCTAAAACAAGCCATCGGGCTGGTCCGTGTGGTCAGCCTGTGACGTCTCTGCGTCCCCTTCCTGGGCCAACGCCTTTTTTTCCAGTCGGCGCTGCATCTTTCTTTCCTGTTTCTCTCTTCTCTTCATATCTTTCTCACGCTTTTTAAAGGTTTCCTGAGGTCTTGCCATGGCGTCACCTCGCAGACCGGTTGACGGTTAATGCAATAAAAGAAAAAGGCATTCCCCCAGTGGGGAAATGCCTTTCCACTTGATACGAAACGTTAAGCTATGGTGACATTCGTCGCCGAAGGACCCTTCGGTCCCTGGGTGATGTCAAAAGACACCTGATCGCCTTCTTTGAGGGATTTAAAGCCGGTCGCGTTGATTCCCGAATGGTGCACAAACACGTCCGGACCGTTCTCCTGCTCAATGAAGCCGAAACCTTTTTGGTCGTTAAACCACTTGACAGTTCCATCAGCCATAATCGCATCCTCCTTTCAAAAGAATTTCAATGTTCCTGCCTGGAGGGTGCCACTATAAAAATGGAATTGCCTTCAGAGAGTAACCGTTCCGGCTATATATGGTAGGATATATGAGGCGGAGCTTACTTGATGACAGAACAAGATAACCCCTATCCCGGACAATAGCAAGGTAATAAGCGATTATTTTTTGCACCAATGCGATTATGACCACGGGTAAAAGAATATCCATGGCTTTCATATCCCCCGATATAACAGGGAGAAAACAGACGGTCGGCAACGCCGCCGGGGGCCTTCAAACGGGCCTTGGATTATTTTAGGGTATTGCAATTTGGCGACAGAAGCCTATTGTCTCTGCGATGGCAAAATCTTTATAGCGCACCACCTGGATATGCCGGCCCCACCCGACACATCCAGGGTCACCGGAAGCCCTGCGTTGCGATGATATGCCCGCTATCGTTTATGGCGACAAAAAGGGGAAGCCCGGCGCGCTGCCGGGAATGGCAACGTGGCGGCCAGCTGCCGCCAAGGGTAAGAAAGGCCAAATAATATGAGTAAGCTGTTTGCACCGATCAAGCTGGGCAGCATCGAATTCAAGAACCGCGTTTTCGTTTCCCCCATGTGCCAATACTCGAGCCAGGACGGGTTGCCAACCGATTGGCACCTGGTCCACCTCGGCAGCCGGGCGGTGGGGGGCGCCGCCCTGGTGATGGTCGAGGCCACGGCGGTGTCGCCGGAAGGGCGCATATCGCCGTTTGACAGCGGCATATGGACCGACGAGCACGCGCAGCGATTTGAGCGGATCACCCGTTTCATCAAGCAGCAGAACAGCATACCGGCCATCCAACTGGCCCATGCCGGCCGCAAGGCCTCCACCGACGTCCCCTGGCAGGGCGGCCGGGCCCTTAGCGAGGATGCCGGTGGATGGCAGCCCATCGCCCCCAGCCCCATCCCTTTTGATGCCGGCGATCCGGTTCCCCGCGAAATGTCCGCCCGGGACATCGAAGCTGTCGTCGAGCAGTTCGCTTCCGCCGCGCGCCGCAGTCTGGACGCCGGTTTCCAGGTGGCCGAAGTGCATATGGCCCACGGTTACCTGTTGCATGAATTTCTGTCGCCCCTTTCGAACCGGCGCAGCGACCGTTACGGCGGTTCCCTGGAAAACCGGCTGCGCCTGCCGCTGGAAGTGGCCCAAGCCGTGCGAAGCGTATGGCCGCAGGAGCTTCCTTTGTTTGTCCGCATTTCCAGCACGGATTGGGTCGAAGGCGGGTGGGACCTGGAACAGTCCATCGCGCTATGCAAACAACTGAAAAAGGTGGGGATCGACCTGATCGATTGCTCCAGCGGCGCCTTGGTGCCCCATGCCAGGATCCCCGCCGGCCCTGGATTTCAGACCCCCTTTGCGGCGGCGATCCGACAGGCCGCCGGCATCGCCACCGGTACGGTAGGATTGATCACCAGCCCCCAACAGGCGGAACAGATTGTGGCGACCGGCCAGGCCGATGTCGTTCTCCTGGCCCGCGAACTGTTGCGCGATCCCTATTGGCCGCTGCACGCCGCCCAGGCGCTCCATGCCGAAGTCGCCTGGCCTGTACAATATGAGCGCGCGCGGGATTAGGACCGAAACATTTTAAGGGAGGGTTTTACGGACGATAAGCATCACAGGCGCTGCTGAAAGGGGTAGAGTCGGGGGCCCGCGCCTTTCAATCGGCTTTCAAGAAGATACCCGGCAGGAAACCCAAATTGAAACAAATGATGGGTGCTGTCCGTGGCGTTCTTTGCGGCTTGGCGTGAGGCGGATCTTTTCGAGGTCGCATTTAAGGCGTTATCTCGACGACCGTACCATTCGGCACGAACTTATAGATTTCTTCCATCTCCTGGTTGGTAACCGCAATACACCCTTCCGTCCAATCCCTTGCGGCATGGGAAGCACCGAGCTTCGCGAAGCCATTCTTAATGCCATGGATCATGATATCGCCGCCTGGAGGAACACCCAGCTCCCTGGCCCGTCGTTTGTCGTCCTCGTTGGGATAGGAAATATGAAGCGATAGATGATAACCGCTGTTGCCGTTGCGCGAATCAATGATGTAGGTTCCCTCCGGCGTCTTGCAGTCGCCCTGCCTTTCTTTCGGTCCCACCGGGTTGCCGCCCAGGGCGATTTTGTAGGTTTTGACCACCTCGCCCTTGGCGAGCAGGGTCAAGCGTCGCGTTTGCTTTTCGATCAAAACCTTATCGACCGCTTCCGCTCTGAGGGCAAAAAGGTTTGCTTCGAGCGTTGCAATCGTTTCCTGCAGTTTGCCAATCTCATCCGCTTTGTCTTCCAGCGCTTGCCGGGAAGTATCCAGCGCGGCCTGCTGGGCGGCAATGGTTTCATCCTTCAGCGTGGCGTTATGGATCTGCAGGATCATCATCTGGCTGTCGAGCCTGTATTGACTCTCCGGGTAATCCTCGACAATTTTTTGAAAACAGTTCAGCGCTTTCTGATAGTCCTTTTGAGGGTTGGTGGGATAGGCATAGGTAATCCCCATCTCGAAGAGAATGCGGTCCACGGCATCAGGATCGTTATCTAAAATCTGTTTGTATCGGCTCAGGGCCGCCGCGTAATTGCCCTGATTGAAAAACTGGCTGGCCTCTTGCGAAAGAGCGCCCTCATCGATGTGACTACATCCGCCGATAAGCATCGCGACAATCATCAACCCGACGGTGCAGCGCCGGTAAAAACGGCCTGTGCCTTGCGGCCTTATACCCGTTTGCAGTTTGGTGCTTGTGAGCAGCGTGATAGATGATCCCAACATCCGTCCCCACCCAGCGAGATCTTCAATGTGGTCAATGGTAACCCGCGGAAGCCATCTAAAAAAAGGGAAGTGGCCGGTTGGTATACCCCGACCACTCCCCTATCAGGTTACTTCTTCATGGATTTCTGAAACTTTTCATCGGCTGCTTTCGCCTTTTCCTCGGCGAGCCGCTCCTTTTCCGCTGCCATGGCCTCTCTCTCGTTAGCCCGCTTTTCAGCCTCCTCGGCGCGATCCATGGCTTCATTGGCTTTCATGACAGCCTCGTCGGCGGCCATCTTGGCCTCCTCCGCATCCTGGGCCGCCTGATCCGCCTTCACGGCCATCGCTTTTTCCCGGGCCTCGACCGCCTCCAGATCACCCTTTGTTGCGCAACCGACAAACCCAACGGCGAGTGCCAGCAGCATGGAAATCCCTAAAAGCATCTTCTTCATAATGGTATTCCCTCCTTTCCCTTCCGTTTACCCAGCATAACGGCGATTGTAGCATTCCGCCAAACACCATCATATGTCGCGATGGCGCAAACCAACTGCATTGCCTTTTAAGTTTCAAACAACACACCCTCTATTTCCAAATCGATTTTCAGGCGTTGGGCCGCATCTTCGGCCGCATCCTGATTATCGAAAGGGCCGGCCAGAACACGGTGGCGACCATCCCTGGACAATACACGGGCCGGGATCGGCGGGCCCTGATGGTTGATAATGGCCGCCAGCCTCAGGGCGTCCTCCTTGTCACGCAGATTCGCCGCCAGAACATACCAGGCGTCCGTCTTGAAGGCCGGTATTTCCGGTTGGCCGTATAGCCTGTCCGGGTGCCTGATATTGATGGCGTCCGCGACCGTCATTTCATGCCCATTGAGAATGGCGGACACGGGAACAGGAAACCCGCGGGCCTCGAGCACGACCTCCTTGACCCGTTTCCAGTCAAGGGGACGACCGGATTGCTTTTCGATCTGCTGCAATTTGGCAAAGGTCGTCTTCCAGTTGGCGGTGCCCGATTCTTCAAAGGGGGTATGGGCTTCCAGATAAACAATACCGTCGCGCCGGCCGACGAGATAGGGCTGGTTCACAATATGGACGCGTGTTTTAACCGCGGCTTTTTTGAATAGCCGCTTAATGTCTTCCGGATAGAGTCGTATGCAGCCATTGGTGGCCCGGAGACCGATACTGGCCGGCTTATTGGTCCCATGGATCAAATAGCCGGCCTCGCTTAGGTAGAGCGCATATTCCCCCAAGGGATTCAGCGGTCCCGGGGGGACATAAGACGGCAGAGGATCCCCCTTTTTACGGTGGTCGGCGGCTATCGAGGCGGGCACATACCAGGTCGGCAGGTGCTTTTTGCGGGTGATAACCATCTTGCCCATGGGGGAGGGCCGCTCCTCGGTGCCGACGCCGATCGGGTAGGTCGACACGGCTAATAAATCGCCTTTGCTTTTAAAATAAAAGAGCCGCATCGTGGCCAGGTTGATCACGATGCCCTTTCGCTGGGCGTCGGGCAGGATAAAACTCATGGGCAGCAGGATACGCCCCCAGGTATCCGGCACCCAGATGTCGACTCCCGGATTGGCAGAACTGACGGTATTGATGCCCAGGCTGAAATTTCTGGCAATATCCGGCAGCGTGTCCCCCTTCTCCAGCCTGATCGTCGCCAGCCGGCCCACGACGTCATCGTCTTTGGCGACCGTGAAGTCGTTTCGTTCGATCGCATCCTCCGGGTAGGCGGGCATGGGCAGCGATTTGGCCATGAATTCCTGCATATGCGCACAGCCCGGCAACGACAGGAAAACCATCAAGAGGATCGTAAGAGGAAGTCTGTTGGATACGGGAAACAGGTCAGTCATTCGATTCAGAATCATATAAGCAACGATTTTTAATGTAGAAACGTTAAATCCCGCCGCATCGTGCAACGGAACCGTATGATAAAATATACAAACCTTCGCCGTTAATTACATAATAATGAAAATAGGCGTTAACAATAGTAGGGACGAGGAACGCCTCGAGGGCTTGCTTTTTCCCAATAAAACGTGTGCCTTCTGTCTGGCAATTCCTTTCCTCGCAGGCTGTTCGACCGGCGGGCCGTAACGTTCAGAGGCGTTTCACCACCCAAAAGAGCCTTCGATTCGTCCACGTCCGACAGCTCCGCGACGCGGGTCTGACAATCTGTGCAAAGTCCATTCCCAAAGATGCCATCTCTGGATGGGCACGATTTAGCCCAGCAACAAGTTGATAACCGATAGAATCATCCAGCGAAAAAAGTCAATCACGGGGTTTAAAACCCCGAAATACAGCAACGCGATGATAATGATAAACCCATATCGTTCGGAACGGAAAAGCAGGTTTTGAACTTTCGGGGATGCAAATCCCATAAGAATTTTGGATCCGTCGAGCGGCGGCAGCGGGATCAAATTGAACGCGGCCAGGATGATGTTGATCTGGGCGAAATAATACAGTAGCACGGCCGGCATACTGGACGGCGCCGGGGACAGCAGCCGCGTCAGAAACATCGCCATAAACGCCAATAGCATGTTCGCGATGATCCCGGCGGCGGAGACCAAAATCATGCCCATGCGCCGGTCACGCAGTTGGCCGAAATTCACCGGTACCGGTTTGGCCCATCCAAAGCCGAAAATGAAAAGCATGAGGGTGCCCATGGGGTCGAGATGCTTGAGGGGATTCAGGCTCAGCCGGCCCAGCGACTTGGCGGTGGAATCCCCCAGGCGGTAGGCGACCCAGCCATGGGCCAGCTCATGGAAAATGATGGCATACAAAAGCGGTATGGCAATGAGGATGAACGCAACCGGATCTTTCAGCAACAGATTGAGCAGGCCCATAAAGTGTCTCCCTGTGAAACAAAGCGATCAAACCGATTCGTGCAAGACTGACCGCCTCCATCGTTTTCTTCCTGCTGGGGGTTAGGATGATAGAATGCCGCGACCATCCCCCCATCTTGGTAAGCGCAAACCTGTGGCAATATGTCAGATTTGACGCATTGTCACAATAAAGGAGTCCATCTGACAAAACCCTTATATGGCGTCATGGTGAGATATTCAAACAGGAAGCAGGTGCACTTGAAGTGTTTCTGCTCGACAGGCCCGAGCCGACACCGGCTTTAAAGCCCTCTTTGCGTACTTTGCGCCTTGGCGTGAGGCAGGTGGGGTGGCGTTGCTGTTCTTGCGTGTGTCGAACTGATTCTTCTTTGGCGTATTCCGGTCCCGTCAAACAGGCGGCCATCACAATGGACGGGAAGGCTTATTGCCATCGAGTATTTTGCGGATGGCTTGCGAAAGCGCGGCGATCTGGAACGGCTTCTGGATGAACCCGTTGCCCCCCTTCTCCAAAATTTCCTGCGCCTGACCGTCGATGGAATAACCGCTTGACAGCATCACCGGCATGTCCGGTTGAATTTTGCGGATCCGCTCGAAGGTCTCGCGGCCATCGAATCCCGGGCATGATCAGATCCAGAATCACCCGGTCGATTTCATCTTCCCTTTCCAGGACGGTCTCAACGGCCTGCATGCCACCGGCCGCGACCATGGCGCGATACCCCAGCTTTTCCAGGATTGCCTTCCCCACATTGAGGATCATCTCCTCATCATCCACGACAAGAATGGTGCCGGCTCCCTCAAGAATCTTAGCTTCGACAACGACATCTTCTTGCGCAACTCTGTCCGATGCGGGAAGATAAATGGTGAAAGCCGTCCCGTGTCCCGGTTCGCTGTAGACGGTGATAAAGCCACCGTGGTTTTTCACGATGCCGTAGGCCGATGCCAGCCCCAGCCCGGTACCGCGTCCGATCTCGTTGGTGGTGAAAAAGGGGTCGAAAATGCGCCGGCGGGTTGCTTCGTCCATCCCCGAGCCGGTGTCGGTAATCGAAATACGGGCGAAACGGCCCGGTTCGACGGAATGAGGCGCCACCATTGTCTCGTCGAGCATCACGTTGTCCGTACGCAGCGAAAGATCCCCGCCGCCGGGCATGGCCTGCCAGGCATTGATGAACAAATTGAGAAAGACCTGCTCCATCTGGCGTCGATCCGCCTCCACTACCCACAGGTTGGGTTCGAAGGTTTTCAGGATGCGGATTTCTTTGCGGGTGCGGCTGAACATGTCGGCGGCATGCTCGATCAATTCATTGAAGGCGGTGGGCTTGATTTCGTATTTGCCGCCCCGGGCAAACCCCAGCAACTGGTTTGTCAGGTCGGTGGCGCTTTGCACGTACTCCTCGATGGCCCTTATATTCTGCCAGAACGGATGCGCGGCATCGATTTCGGTTGTCATCAGCGAGGCATGGCCCTGGATGCCCATGAGGAGGTTGTTGAGATCATGGGCAAGCCCGCCCGCCAGTGTGCCGACCGTCTCCATCTTCTGGGCATGCAGCAATTGCGCCTCGAGCTTCTTCCGCTCCTGCTCGGCCTCTTTCCGTTTTGTAATGTTGAGCCCCATACCGACGACGCCGATAATCTCGCCGTCGATGTTGCGCAACGGCAGCTTATTGGTGAGAATCCAACCCAACCGGCCATCCGGGGAATAAAAGGACTCTTCCCTGTCAACGAGCGGTTTTTCCTCTTCGATGACCTGCCGCTCATCCTGGCGAAAATTTTGCGCGTCGGAAGCCGAATAAAAATCGAAATCTGTTTTGCCAATGAGATCTTCGGGATCCTTTTCTCCCATCAGGCGGGTCACCGCCTTATTGGCTAAGAGGAACCGGCTTTCCCGGTCCTTGACATAGATATAGCCCGGCACGATATCGATTATCGTCCTCAGGAGATTGCGCTCCTCCGCAAGCTCGATTTCAGTCTTCTTGCGATCCGTAATATCCCAAAATATACCTATGATTCCAATAACCTGTCGGAGGCTGTCAAACAATGGCGACTTGATGACCTGAATGTAGCCGGATTCGCCGCCTATGGATTGCCAGGCCTCTTCAATCGTTTCAGCCTGGCATAGATCCATAATCCTCTGGTCATCTTTACGAAATTTTTCGGCAAGTTCCCGGGGATGGATTTCGAAATCGTTTTTTCCGATCAGCTCTTCGTATGTTTTACCGACACTCTTACAAAAAAAGTCATTGGTAAAAATAAACCGGCCGTCTCTGTCTTTGGCAAACACGTTGAGGGGCAAAGAGTGAATCAAAGAAGACAGGAGTTGGCTGTCAGGTTTATACCCTTCCCTGTTAAGGGGCTGTTCCGCCTGCTTTAAAATACGGTTACCGCTAGTGGAATTGGGCTGTTCCATCATTGAACCTTATGGCATTTCAGGGTGTCTGCCAGATGGGCATCGACCTTTATGGCGTTTCTGCGCACGTTGTTTATCGGGCAACTGCGTGACGACAGGCGTGATGATGAGGGGGCGCGGAGGAAACCATCCTTCGAACCCGCAGCATGGCGCGCAAGGGGAACACGGGTTGGAAAGAGTCGCTGCCGTCATCGGATACCCGTCAGGATTGCCGGCCGCCCGTTAAGCGCATCCGACGGTTGGGTGCCTTGCCGTTCGGTATGGGTATCGGGACCCATGCCGGAAAACTTGAGCATTTCTTCAACGTCCTTTTATGCCCTAAAAAATAGAATATGTCCAATAATTTTAAGCACTCATGAGAAACCTTGCGAACTCGCCTTATCTTGCCTGCGCGCATGATGTTTTTTCAACAACCTGAATACGATTACTGTCGAGCCGCTTTCAGCATGAACCGATAGACGGTTTCCGATCGATAGGTCTCGCCGGGACGCAGGATGGTCGAGGGGAATCCCGGCTGGTTGGGGGAATTGGGAAAGTGCTGGGTTTCGAGGCACAGCCCCTGGCGGCGCCGGTAGGGTCGGCGGCCTTTTCCGGGCAACCGGCTATGCAGCGAATTGCCGGAATAAAACTGAAGGCCCGGCTCGCTGGTCCATACCTCCAGCAATCGGCCGCTGGCTTTATCGTAGACCGAGGCCTGCCGTTTGATCTCCCCGTCACAGGCGTTGAGGACCCAGTTATGGTCATATCCGCCCACCCTGTCCAACTGCACGTCGCCGCCGTCGATCCGTTCTTTGATGGCGGTAGGCTGGCGAAAGTCCAGGGGCGTGCCGGCGACCGGGGCGATTTCGCCGGTGGGGATAGATGCCGCATCGACCGGCAGGAAAAAATCCGCGTTGATCCAGACGATGTGCGCATCAATGGCGGCCCGGTGATTGCCGGAGAGATTGAAATAGCCGTGATGGGTCAGATTGACAGGGGTCGCCCGGTCCGTTTCGGCCCGGTATTGGATGCGGAGTTCATTGTCATTGTTCAGGGAATGGTGCACGGTGACCGACAGGTTGCCGGGATAGCCCTCCTCGCCATGTTCGCTGACGCGCTTGAGTGTCAGGCCTATCCGGTCACCGCCTGTCACCGGTTCGGCCTTCCATAAGTGTTTGTCAAAACCGGTCTTTCCCCCATGCAGGTGATGGACGCCATGATTCCGTGACAGGGCGCAGGCGATGCCGTCCAGAATGAAACGGCCATGGGCGATGCGGTTGGCATAGCGGCCGATGACAGCCCCCATATAATGGGTGTCGTGCCAATAGCCCGCCGCATCGCTATACCCCAGGACGATATCGTCAAAACCCCCTTCCCGGTCCGGCACCCTGATGGACTGAACCGCCGCGCCCAGGTCGATAATGCTGACGCGGGTGCCCCGGTCGTTATGGAGGGTGAAGCAGGTGACGGGATGCCCAGGGGGGGTATGGCCGAAGTGACGTTTTTCGATTCGCATGCCGTTAGACCGGTCCGGCGGCGTCCGGGAGTTTGCCCATGATGATCATGCCCAGGACTTCGTCTTTGGTCACCTCCTGGGTGCGCCGGGTTCCGATCAGCTTGCCGTTCTTTAAGACCGAGACACGGTCCGACAGATCGAACACGTCGTGCAAATCATGGCTTATCAGGAAGATACCGACCCCCTCGTTTTTAAGCTGCTGGATCAATTCGGATACCATGGCGGTCTCCTGGGGACCGAGGGCCGCCGTGGGTTCGTCCATGATGAGGACCTTGGCGTTGAAGTAGATGGCGCGGGCGATAGCCACAGATTGGCGCTGCCCGCCGCTCATGTTTTTTACGGCGTCGGTGATATTCGTGAAGTTGGGATTGAGCCGCTGGATGACCTTGCGGGCCTCGTTTTCCATGGCGCGATCGTTGAGGGTCCCGTACGCGGTCATGATCTCCCGGCCCAGAAACAAATTGCCGGGCGCGTCGAGATTGTCGGCCAGCGCCAGGGTTTGATAAATGGTTTCGATGCCGAATTGTCGGGCATCGCGGGGGGAATCGATGCGAACTTTTTCGCCGTTGATGCGGATTTCGCCTTCGTCGCAGGGAATGGCCCCGGAAAGCGTTTTCATCAACACGGTTTTCCCGGCACCGTTGTGCCCAGGATTCCGGCGACCTCGCCGGGATAGAGATCGATGCTCACCCCCTGGACGGCGTGCACCCCGCCAAACCGCTTGTGAATATTGATCATCTCCACCAGGGGGCGACGATCTTCTGACGGATCCGTCTGCGAATCAGGTCGGGAGGGGATGCTCATGACCGAATCTCCCTAGGGACGGTTTTTGTTGTAGGCCACGTCAAACCACACGGCGAGGATCAACACCGCGCCGATCACCACCTGGCGCATGGCGCTCGAAATGCCCAGCAGTACCATTCCGCTGTCCAGGCTCTGCATGATCACCGCCCCCAGAATGGCGCCGGCAATGGTGCCCTGGCCGCCCGCCAAAGAGGTTCCGCCGATGACGGCGGCGGCGATGACGTTCAGCTCGGCCAGGGACCCCATGGAATTGGCCCCGGCGTTCAAGCGGGCGGTGGTGATAACCGCCGCAACGCTGCACAGAAGCCCCATGACCATGAACACCAGGGTGGTCATTTTCCTGACGGCGAACCCGCCAGCTCGGTCGCTTCCGGGTTGCCGCCGATGGCGAACACGTAGCGGCCGAACCGGTGACTTTCGTCAGCAGGGTCATGCCCACCACCACGCAGATCATGATCAAAACCGGTACCGGTATGCCCCGGGGTATCTCCGTGCGGGGTTTGGTGTAAGCATTCATGACCATGACAAAACCGCAAACCAGGGCCATGCCGACGGCCAAAAGAAGCAACTGGACCCCCAGCGGCTTACCCTCGAAGCCATATTTGCGGCAGCTTCGGCGCACCGTGACGACATTGACCACCATCCAGGCGATGGCCACCCCGGCCAGAATCCAGCTCCAAGTGGCGCCGATCGATCCGTCGATCCCCCCCCCAGGACTTGATAGGTCTTGTCCATGGGGGCGACGGTCCTGCCATCGGTCACCAGATAGGCCGCGCCACGGAACATCAGCAGGCCCGCCAAGGTAACCACAAAGGAGGGAATGCCGCGGTAGGCGATCCACCACCCCTGCCACAGACCGATCAGCCCGCCCAGGACCAGGCCGCAAAGGATGGTCAGGGGCCAGTTCCAGGCAGCGCCGAGGGAAAAAACAATGGACCAGCAAATAGGCGATGACCATCCCCGTAAATCCGAGGACCGATCCCACCGACAGGTCGATGTGGCGGCAGACGATGACGAGCACCATGCCGGTGGCCATGATGCCCACGACGCTGGACTGGACCGCCAGGTTGTACATATTCCGGGCGGTGAAGAAGATGCCGTCGGTCATGACATTGAGCGTGACCCAAATGACCAGCAAGGCCATGATCATGGCCAACATGCGGTTATCGATGTCGGCTTGTCGGAGGCATCGGGAAAAGCGGTTGCCGTTTGCTTCGGCCGGGTATGCCGGGTCGGGCATTGGGAACTCCCTGGCGAATCGAAGAGTTGGGGCCTGTCCGGATTTTTGCGGCAAGGGCCGCAAAGCAAAAACGGGCGTTCCGCAATTTATACGGAACGCCCCCTGGAAATAGAGATTATTGGCACGCGGCGGGCGCCGTGGCGGCGTCAACGCCCGGGCAAACCACCTGCTTCGTGACCCAGCCGGCCTCGATGACCGTGCCCAGGTTATCCCGCGTGATGGGTACGGGCTTGAGCAGAATGGCACTCATCTCGATGCCTTTGGGGCCGCCGGACCATTTGATGGCCTCGGCGACCATCTTGCCCTCGGCCAATGCCACGGCGATATCGGCCGCGGCCTTGCCCAGAACGCGGGCGTCCTTCCAGACCAGCACAGCTTGGGTGCCCCGGGCCACACGGTTCAAAGCGGCGTGGTCGCCATCCTGACCGGATACCGGCGTAATACCCTCCATGCCCTGGGCGGTCAAGGCGGCCACGACGCCGCCGGCCGTGCCGTCATTGGACGCCACAACGGCATCCACTTTGTTATTGTTGGCGGTGAGGATCTGCTCCATGTTCTTCTGGGCCACTTCCGGTTTCCAGCCCTCGGTGTACTGCTCGCCCACGTTCTTGATTTTTCCGGCATCCATGGCGGCCTGCAATACTTCGAGCTGTCCCTCACTGAAGAAAGTCCGCGTTGGGATCGGTGGGCGACCCCTTGATGCAAGCCATAGTTGCCCTCGGGCTTGACCTTATAGACCGCCCGGGCCTGCATGCGCCCCACCTCCTTGTTGTCGAAGGTCAGATAAAACGCATAGGGATCTTCGATGAGCCGATCGTAGCCCACCACCGGTATGCCTTCCGCCTTGGCCCGCGCGATGGCCGGCGATATGGCATCGGCATCGTAGGCCAGGATAATCAGGGCATCGCAGCCCCGGGCGATGAGGTTCTCCACGTCGGCGATCTGCTTGGTTGTGTCGGCCTGCGCGTCGGCGCTGATGTATTGGGCGCCCAGTTTCTCCAACTCAGCCTTTATGGCGGCTTCGTCCGTTTTCCAGCGCTCTTCCTGGAAGTTTGACCAGCTCACGCCCACGGTAAGCGCTTTCGCAAACACGGGGCCACTTGCCGTGATCATCATTGCCGCGGCGATTAACAAACAAACCATACCCATTAAGCTTTTGTTCATGCCGGACCTCCCTTTTTTGTTCTGGTTTTGCATTTCTTACGCCGAAAATAAATTCAGAACAGACAAACCATACCTCAAGAGAGATTAATTTATTTTGTGAATTTTCAATAGGAAAGCGAATCGCACAAGTCGCCTGAATAGTCAATACTTTTATTCACACCACCGCTATAGATGTTTATTATCTATTAATTTAAGTTAATTATAAAATTGAGTTGACTTTGAA
>CAVSSY010000017.1:0-38626 GCA_963730675.1 uncultured delta proteobacterium
ATTATGATGAAGAAAACCACCGCCTGCGCCGGGAGATCGATGCCCAGCAGAATGCCCTCGATCGTGAAGTTGGACCGCACGAACCCCGACATGGCCAAGGTCAAAGAGCTCAATCACGACCTCAGCCAATTACGGAATCAACTGGACCACACCGAAGGCCGCTTCGACCATTACCAGCAGGGGGCGGGCGGGCGCTATGGTGAAGACCGTTACCCAAGCAACTGACGGCGGCGTCCCTCAGGACCCGCCTTAGACGGGACACGATGGACCTAACCGGAGAGATCAACAATGATGGCACTGAGCAAAGAAGTCATTGCCGGTCTCTACCGCAGACGGGCGGATGGGTATGATCTCAGCGCCAATTCCTATTATTTGATTGGCTTACGGGAATCGGCCTACCGACGGAAAGCGGTGGATGCCCTCCAATTGAACCCCGGCGATACGGTGGAGGAGCATGGGCACATAGGTCACCGCTTCGAAATCGTGCCGCTGGTACAAATAGACTGGGTGCAATGCTTCCCACAGGAAGTTGCGCGGAAAAGCAAAAACGAATACCAGAATCAGGAGTACCGCCAATTCCAGAGCCTTTTCGCCCACGTTCTCCCCCTCAAGGTTCCCTCTTTTCGACCGGCACGACGCATCGGAACGCCGCTAATCCGGTGGCGGCAAGCAACTGATTGAATCCCTGCACGTCCAATCGCTAAATTGTATACTAGTCTCAGGTTACCGATATTAGCAATCGGCCCCATGGCACGGATACGCCATTCAATATTATAAAGGCAACCTATAATCGCAAAACAGCGAGAAGAAAGGACTTTATTAAGTGACCCTATCGGATTTCCTTGTTCCTTACGGAGAGGCGGCCAAAACCGCCGTTGGATTCTTCTGGAAATCGGGGTGGGCGTTCGTCCTGGGGTATTTCATCAGCGCCATGATTCAGGCCTTTGTGCCCAAGGGCCGGCTGACCCCTTATCTCGGCGACGCCGGTATTAAGAGCGTCGGACTGTCGACCCTATTTGGCACCATCAGCTCTTCGTGCTCGTTCGCCGCGCTGGCCACGGCCAGGGCGCTGGTCATGAAGGGGGCCCACTTCGTGGCCGCCATTGCCTTCATGTTCGCCTCCACCAACCTGGTCATTGAACTGGGCATCCTGATTCTCATCTTTCTGGGGTGGCAGTTTCTGGCGGCCGAGATCGTGGGGGGGCTGGTGCTGATCGCCATCAGCCGCATCCTGGTGAAGTGGACCTACCCGTCGGCCTGGCTGGAAGACGCCCGGGAGAAAGTCGAATCGGAAGCCGAAGAGGAGGAGGATGATTTCGACTGGCGCCAGCGCATTCGCAGTGCCGAAGGCTGGCGCCTGGTGGGGCACAGGTTCGCCAGCGAATGGGCCATGGTCTGGGAGGAAATCGCCATCGGGTTTACGGTGGCCGGTTTCGTGGCCGTGCTGGTGCCCGCTGCCGTGTGGAAAACCATCTTCCTGGCCGACGCGGCGGCCGCCAACCCGATGTATTTCCCGGTGGTGCTGGAAAACGCCCTCCTGGCCCCCTTCGTGGCGGCGGCCACCTTCATCGGCTCCATGGGCAACATCCCCCTGGCCACGGTGCTCAACGCGAGCGGGGTTTTGTTTGCCGGCATCATGGGCTTCATTTACTCCGACCTCATGGTGCCGCCCCTGGTGGCGGTGAATGCGCGCTACTACGGCTGGCGCACGGCGCTCTACATCGCTGGGATCATGTACGTCAGCATCGTGGCCACGGCCTTGATCCTGCACTACGCCTTTGCCGTTATCGGCATCACGCCCGAGAGCGCCCGAGCCGTCAAGGAGGTGGCCCAGTTCAAGCTGGACTACACCTTCTGGATGAACTTGGCGGCGGTGGCCTTGACGGCCGGATTGTTGGGGCTGAACCGGGCTTGGCATCGGCACAACGACGCCATGGCCATGGACATGGGCGGGGGCCTGTTCAAGAAGATCATGGCGCGCCTGACCGCGGTCGTGCTGGCCGCCGGAGTGGGCCTTCATCTATATTGGCGTTTTTCCTGAGGGTCAGGCCCCGATGGCGTTGACCCGCAAATGGGGGAGAAGAATCATGAAGAAAATGAGGTTGTTTCCTATTTTCCCGCTGCTGGCTTTGTTGTCGCTCCTTTGGGGCTGTACCCCTTACCAGGGACGTGGTTTCATGGGGGGCGGGGGCGGCATGATGGGCTATGGCGGTTATGGAGGAGGGTTTATGTGGCTGATCATTATTATCGTGATCGCAGTCATCGTCTACCTTGTCTACAATCGGAATATCGGCGCCGGCGGGTCTTTGGGGGGGCGTCGTGAAAGCCCTCTGGATATTCTGAAAACGCGCTACGCCAAGGGGGAGATCTCAAAGGAAGAATTCGAGCGGCTCAAACGGGATCTCGAAGGTTGAACGGGAGTTGAAGCGCCCCTTAGGGGCCCGAAGGAGAAAACTATGGCGTATTATTTTAGCAGGAAGATAGAGGCTGGATTCGAGGAGGTGGTTTCACGGGTGACCGAAGCCCTGAAAAACCAGGGATTCGGCATTCTGACCGAAGTCGACGTGGGGGCCACCCTGAAGAAAAAGCTCGACGTCGATTTCAGGCCCTACAAGATATTGGGGGCCTGCAATCCGCCCTTTGCCTACAAGGCGCTGCAGGCGGAGGACAAGATCGGGACCATGCTGCCCTGCAACGTCATCGTGCAGGCAACGGACGACGGTGGGGTGGAGATCGCCGCCATCGATCCGGCCGCCTCGATGGCGGCCGTGGACAACCCCACCTTGGCCGAAATCGCCAGGACCATCGGAGAAAAACTCAAGACCGCCGTCCAGGAAGCATGACCAGCTATCCTCCGAGGCAGTGAGCCATGAGCAACAATCCCCCGGAGACGCACCACCGAAAGACGTGGTTTGGCGTCACCGCGCGCGTGACGATCGGTCCAGGATTCATGCACCGGGCAGGGATCGGCCGTATAGCGATCCCCCATCCTCCCGCGGCCAATTGGCTGCTGCGGCAAGGAATGCCGGGTGATTTGCAGCGCAAGCTCAGCTTCATCCACGAATTTGCCCATTTTCAGACCGCACCGGTCGTCCTGGCTTGTATGACCGCCCTGTTCACCCTTGCCTTTCTGAGAAACCGCCACGGTTTTGCGGAAATCCTTATTCTCCTGGCCGGCATTCAGGCCTTGTGGGAAATCCTGTCCGAGAGCCTCATGATCCTGGAAGCGCCTGCCGCGTATCGTGCCTGGTATGGCGGTATCCCGCTTTGGCCCCGGATTCTCTTCTGGGGTATTGGGTCTTTGGTGGCAGCCGCGGGGTGGCTGGTGGTTTTCACGGTCGCGCCTTAAACACGGCGCATCACCGATGGGGACCAATCGTCTGTTGCCGTCCGCGGCGGCAATCGTGTCATTATTACACGATGTTCCGAATAATGTGCTTCGAAGGGTGCGTAACAGTTACCCGATTTCAATATACGGATATTTCACGAACAATTAGAAATGAATGACGACCGGAACACCAATATCCGCACTCCTTGTAAGTGCCTGGAAAAAACGGGATGCAGGCTTATAACGGCATCGATTTTGCTGCACCGAATCTAAAGGAAGCAAAACACCGGCCGTTAACCGGTCGCCAGTGTTACGAATCCGCAGGGCGATAGGAAGCGCATAACGGAGGACAGCATGAAAAAACACGCCGCCACAGTCACGGAGAATGAGGAAATCAAGGACCCTGTCTGCGGAATGGTGGTCGAAAAATCTTCCGAAACCCTTTCCTATGAACATGAAGGGCGGCCGTACTACTTTTGCAGCCGGAACTGCCTGGAAAAATTCCAGGAGCATCCCGAACAGTACATCGATCCTGCCTCCCCCGAAAAATACGAAGAAGAAGGTGCGGCATCGTCCGGGCAAACCATTTACACCTGCCCCATGCACCCGGAAATCCGCCAGGACGGACCGGGCGACTGTCCCAAGTGCGGTATGGCGCTCGAGCCGAGTTCGCCTGTGGCGGAGCAAGAGGCGGTCGAATGGACCTGCCCCATGCATCCCGAAGTGGTCCGCAGCGAGCCGGGGGACTGCCCCAAGTGCGGCATGGCATTGGAGCCGCGCACTGTCGCCGCCGACGAGGGAGAAAACCAGGAATACGTCTTCATGCGCAACCGCTTCTGGCTGGGCGCCGTCTTGAGTCTGCCCCTGGTGCTGATCGCCATGCGCGACATGCTCGGTCTCGGTTTCATAGAAGCTATGGCGGGGCCGAAGATCCTGCACTGGACCGAATTCGCCCTGGCCACGCCGGTGGTGCTCTGGTGCGGATGGATTTTTTACGTACGGGCCTGGAAATCGGTGGTCACCTGGAATCTCAACATGTTCACCCTGATCGGGCTGGGGACCACGGTCGCCTATGTCTACAGCGTGGTGGCGCTGCTCTTCCCCCAGATTTTTCCGGCTTCGTTTCGGAGTGCGGAAGGCACGGTGGGCGTCTACTTCGAAGCCGCGGCGGTCATCGTGACCCTGGTGCTCTTGGGTCAGATGCTCGAACAGCGCGCCCGCAGCCGCACGGGAGCGGCCATCAAAGCCCTCCTGGGGTTGGCCCCCAAGACGGCCCGGCGCATCGGGGAGGACGGGTCGGAACGGGATGTCCCCCTGGATGACGTGCAGGTGGGCGACAAATTGCGGGTGCGGCCAGGCGAAAAAGTCCCCGTGGACGGCAAGGTCCTGGACGGCACCAGCAACGTGGATGAATCGATGATCACCGGGGAGCCCGTGCCGGTGGAAAAGAAAGCCGGCGAGAAGGTGATCGGCGCCACCGTCAATTCAACGGGGTCGCTGGTGATCCAGGCCGAGAAAATCGGGGCCGACACGGTGCTCTCGCAGATCGTCCACATGGTGGCCGAGGCCCAGCGCAGCCGGGCGCCGATCCAGAAGCTGGCCGATGTGGTGGCGGGCTATTTCGTGCCGACGGTGATCGCGGCGGCCATCACGGCCTTTATCGTCTGGGCCCTGGTCGGTCCGGAGCCTCGTATGGCGTACGCTTTAATCGTGGCCGTTTCCGTTCTCATCATCGCCTGCCCCTGCGCGCTGGGTCTGGCCACGCCCATGTCCATCATGGTGGCGACGGGCAAGGGGGCCACCTTCGGGGTCTTGTTCAAAGACGCCGAAGCGATCGAAACACTGCGCAAGGTGACCACCCTTGTCGTGGATAAGACGGGCACGTTGACCGAAGGCAAGCCTAAACTGTCCAAGGTCCTGTCCGTCGATGAAGGCGGCGATGAGAACCAAGTCCTGCAGTTGGCGGCCCGCCTCGAAAACGCCAGTGAACATCCCTTGGCGGCCGCCATCGTGGCGGGCGCCCAAGAGCGCGGCCTCGAACTTCGCGAGGTTACCGATTTCAATTCCCATACGGGACGTGGTGTTTCAGGCCTTATCGATGGGCGCAAGGTGCTACTGGGCAATGCACAATTGCTACAGGACAACGACGTATCGACGGATGCCTTGGATTCACAAGCAGAAGAGATGCGCGCGGGCGGTCAGACGGCCATGTATCTCGCGGTAGACGGTAAAGCCGTTGGTCTGGTCAGCGTGGCCGACCCCATCAAGGAGACCACGCCTGAAGCGATTGAAAAGCTGCACGAGGAGGGCATCCGCATTGTCATGCTGACCGGCGACAACCGGACCACCGCCGAAGCCGTGGCCTCCAAATTGGGCATCGATGACGTCATTGCCGATGTTCTGCCCGCGGACAAGGCTGATGCCGTCAAGCGCTTTCAGGAAGAAGGTCAGGTCGTGGCCATGGCCGGAGACGGCATCAACGATGCGCCGGCCCTGGCCCAAGCGGAAGTGGGGATCGCCATGGGCACCGGCACCGACGTGGCCATGGAAAGCGCCCGCGTCACCCTGGTGAAAGGGGACCTGCGCGGCATCGTCCGCGCCCGCCTGCTTTCCAAGGCGACCATGCGCAACATCAAGCAGAACCTGTTCTTCGCATTCGTCTACAATGCCGTGGGGGTTCCCATCGCCGCCGGCGTCCTTTACCCTGTTTTCGGACTGCTGCTCTCCCCCATGATCGCTGCGGCGGCGATGAGCTTCAGTTCCGTTTCGGTCGTGGGCAATGCGCTGCGGCTGCGTCGCGTCAAACTATAAGTACGCCAGATCGGAATTTTGACGTTACTTCCCAAAAAAACAAGACACGTGACGAATCCGATAGCGCCCATCAACGCATTGGCGATATCATCCGCAGGTGGAAGCAACTGTGCAACAAATGACACTTCCAGCGCCTGCAGGGCTTGACGTGGGCGTCTTCCCCGATCGACGGTCGATTCAATGAGGCCCAGTTCGTCGAATCTTTAAAGCGCCTGATCCATAATGAATAGATGCCCCATAAGATAAAAGGTATATTTTGCGAAAAAGAGGTTCGCGATATCACTGTCGGAGTGTTGGCTGCGTAATGCGCACCTTTAAAAAGGGCTGAAAGTCATGGGCACTCCCTTAATGCCCAGCGTAGAGTGTTTTGGTAAGGAGTTTCTAATGACCGATTCAGAAAAGAAAGCGACGGATGCAATTCGCAGGCGATACAACCGCATCGCCTTTTTGTACGATTTAATGGAGTCGCCCATGGAGCGCTTGCGTTTTGCTGCGTGGCGCAGCCGCCTGCTGGACAGGATCGCCGGGCCGAGGGCACTGGAAGTCGGCGTCGGCACCGGCAAGAACCTTCCCTATTATCCGGCCGGCGTGGCGGTTACGGCAATCGATTTCAGCCCCCGCATGCTGGCCCGTGCGAGAGCCGAAGCTCGCCGCCGCAGCATGCGGATTGATTTTCAGGAGCAGGACGTCCAGCGCCTTGAGCTGCCGGACCACTCCTTTGACACCGTTTTTGCGACCTTTGTCTTTTGTTCTGTGCCCGACCCTGTTTCAGGCCTGGCCGAATTGAAGCGGGTCTGCAAGCCCGGCGGACGTCTGCTGCTCATGGAGCATATGCGACCGGGGAACTTCTGGTTGGGGCTGCTGTTCGATGCCCTGAACCCTCTGATGGTTCGCATGACCGGGGCCAACATCAACCGCAGGACCATGGCGAATATCGAGCAGGCAGGATGGAAAATCGAAGTCGCCCAACCCTTGTCATGGGATATCGTCTGGTGGATCGAAGCCGCTATCTGAATGAAACCCAATGTTGCAGCACGAAGGCAAACCTGCCGAGCGGCAGGCATCTTATCGGGGGCACCGGCAGTGGCAGGACTGCTGTCATATCTACAGACCCGTCGGTATCGGATATGGTGTTGTTGCCTCTCGACAGATGTGAAGGGGGATAATGGAAGTTAACGATGCCTTTATTCTGGCAATTGCCTGAACGCCCATGTACCGCCCAACAGATCGTGCACCTGCGTATAGCCCAACTCGACCAAATCCGATGCTGCGGTGCGGCTCATCGTGTCGCCCAGGCAGTACACCACGATTTTCGTGTTTTTATCGCGGGGCAACAAATCGGTATGTTGCTTGATGGTCCGATAATCGATGAAGGCATCCGTACCCGGTAGGTGTTTCTGCTCGGGAACATGGACATCGAGGAGGAAAAAGTCCTTGTGCGCCAACATCGTTTTCAATTGCCGGCGTCACCGTCCGATAGCTGGAAGCCCAGGCGCCGCCCGCCAATAGCAGGAAAACCAGAAGGGGGCCAATCAAGACGATGCCGCTTTGATTCTCTCTATGCTTCGTTTTTGACACGATAGTCTTTCTTTTTTAAATTAATAGGTTCTCCTTGAGAGTCCATCGAATGACCGCTGTCGCCATTCGGGTGACTGGCGTGCTGGGATGAATTAGGATTGTGTCCCCCCCAGCAACCCATCATGCCGCCCCTTCGGGAAAATATGCGATAGATCAGGGAATCAGATAGGGACATTCTATTTTCCCTTTGTTTCTCCCTTGAGGATCGATAGAATCTCTCTTTATCCCTCACCAGAGGCGGTGTATCCAGATCCAATTCAAGCGTCGACCCCATACATGATCAGCATGCCGGCGATGGTCCACATGGTGGCGCACACCAGACTGTCGAGAACGCGCCAGGCGATGGGTTTCCGGAAGAGAGGGGCCAGCATCTTGCCTCCGAGGCTCAGGCTGAGAAACCATAGTGTGGAAGCGGAAACGGCCCCGTCCAGAAATAAGCCGGCTTTCGCCTGAAATGGCTGCTGACGCCGCCCAGGGGAAGACCGTATCCAAATAAAAATGCGGGTTGAGCAGGGAAACCGCCAGCGGCGCGAGATGACGGACGAAAGACCCCACGGATGGGTTGGCTGCATCCAAACGCCCTCCCCTCAGAGCCGAACGAAGCGATCCCACCCCGTAGACAAACAGAAATCCGGCACCGCCCCAGGCGACCACTTGTGATAAAACGGCGCTTGCGGATATGGCTCTTCCAAAACCGATGACACCGGCCGTGATGAAGACGGCATCGCAGAGGATGCACAGCACTGCGATGACAAGGTGGTGGTTCCGCCTGACCCCCTGGGACAGGACAAAAGCGTTCTGGGCCCCGATGGCCACGATCAGCCCGCCCCCGGTACCAAAGCCCTGTAAGAATGGCGCGATCATGTTTCCCCTTCCGGTGTGGTGTTGGTCACAGACACAAGATAGGGCGACAGAATGAAAAAGGAAAATTAATTGTTTTAATGATGCATTAGCCATGCTAATTTTTTGGCATGCTCGATTACAAACTCATCGAAGCCTTGGCCATGGTGGCCCGGGAAGGCGGTTTCGACAAGGCGGCCAGGGCCTTGCACATCACCCAGTCCGCGGTTTCCCAGCGAGTGAAATTGCTGGAGGAAATCACAGGCCAGGTCTTGCTGGCGCGCACCACCCCGCCCCGGGCGACCAGGTCCGGACAAAAACTTCTCAAGCACTATCTCCAGGTCAAGCGGCTGGAAGACGATCTGTTGGGGAAGATGGACGGGTCTGCCAACGAAGGATTAGTCATCGCGGTAGGGAAACAACGCCGACAGTCTGGCGCTGTGCATTGGAAGCGATCCACCGTTTTTTCCACGGAAAGGGTGCTGCTGGACATCAGGGTAAATGATCAGGAGCAAACGCATCGCCTGTTGAAGGATGGCGAGGTAATGGGGTGCATCAGCACCCAGGAGCAGGCTATGCAGGGTTGCCGGATCGACTATCTCGGCTGCATGAATTACCGCATGATGGCGTCAGCGGAATTCGCAGCCAAGTGGTTCCCGGATGGACTTACGGTCGACGCCGTGCGCCTTGCGCCGGCCGTTATTTTCGACCGGCACGATGAACTGCACCACAAACTCCTCCGCCAGGCCCTTGGGGAAGCGCCCGGCGCCATCCCAACCCATTACGTGCCCTCCGTCGAAAAATTCGCGGAATCGTGGCGATGGGCCTGGCCTACGGCATGCTGCCGGATCAGCAAAGCACGCCTTTGACGGCCGCCGGTCAAGTGATCGATCTTTCACCTGACCATCAGATTTCCGTAAAGCTCTATTGGCATTGTTGGAATTTAAAATCAGAGCTATTGGAAAAACTCACGACGCATCTGATTCGCAACGCGGAGACATTGCTGCAAAAATAGTCAATGGAGGGCGATCGATAATTCATTTGATTGGGCGTTATGTTCAATCTTGCTATTCAAAAAACCTGCTGTATTCCAACCCTGGTCCAACACATTTCCAACCATCATCAATCAATGAGAGACCTGTCGATCTGAAACTTACGTCAGTTAGACGATCCACGATCGTAACGTTCCCATTCCAATCCAATTGGAAGGCAATCGCAATGCCATTCATGTGTAAGAGGTCGAAGTGAAGGCACCTTTTTGAAAAAGCTTTTAACCGGCATATTTAAAATCATCCTGAGTCACCGTTAGATCACACTTTCATGATAAAGATAGAGGAGATTACAGAGGATGTGAGATTACGGGGACGTTAGACTATCTGCACTAACTCGTCCGTCGTAGAATTTGCGAGATGCGGGAGGTGGTGACGCCTAATCGGCGGGCAGCTTGGGCACGTATCAACCTAATTGGGGAGATTACGGGGACGTTGTTGATAGCTGCACTAACTCGTCCGTCGTAGAATTTGCGAGATGCCCGAGGTGGTGACGCCCAATCGGCGGGCAGCTTCGGCACGCGTCAGGCCCAGTTGGTGAACCAAACGGGATGCCAGATCCCGCCGCAACTTTGGCAGCACGCCGATACGGCTTCCCGAACGAAGTGCTTCAATACCAATGCCGGCTTTGCGGCAGGCCTCTTGAATAAGATCGTCCGCTTGGGTGCTTGCTTGATTGAACGGCAACTGCCGCGCAGCGTGGACCGTCGCCTGGGTCACCAGTTCCTGGACAAAGTCTTTGCTGCCCAGGATGCGCTCATCCCCTTTCATTTTCTCACCCCTGCGACGCAAGCTCTTGACCTCCGACCAGCCGCCCTGTGATCGCACAAGCCCTCCACCGACAAGCTCCGGGCGATGGCCCTGATCCTTCCCGCTGGCCACAAAAAGGCGATAGGCCGCACGGGCACTCTTTTCAGTACGGCCGAACCACCGCAGCACTTCGTCGATCGCCTGCCACGGGCTTTGCCTTTTGCCCAGCAGAGCAGCATGTCCGCACCAGCGATAGCGCTCCAGCACGGCCAGATCCGCCACCGCTCCGGCCCGAAGCGGGTTAAGGTGGATGTAGCGCACCAGCTCTTTGAAATAAGGATCTTCTTCGCACACAATGGATTTGTATCGGTTCTGGAATAAATGTCCGTGACGCCGGTGGCGCCGGTTGTAGTAGACGGCATGTCCCGTCAAAAGCCGTCGCATGAACCCGGCAAGCCCGGCCGGGCCGCTTTTGACCAGCAGATGGGCATGATTATTCATCAAGGCCCAGGCGCAAACCGTGGTGCTGGTTTCCAAGACCAAATTGCCAAGGCGATCCAGGAATCGTTCCCGATCCTGATCGTCATCCACGATGCGACGTCTTTCGATACCTCGAATAATCACATGATGAAGGGTTCCAGGGGCGTCCAGGCGAGGTCCTCTCGGCATGCTTGACTCCTGATAGGCTAAAAATATGGCAACAGCGCAACGCTAAATTTTTTTGTGCACTTTGTCAACAACGTCCCATAATGCGCTCATATGCAGTTTCACACGCCTAAACCGCTGCGATTTTCCCGGGCGGCCCACGCATATCGCAATCTCGGGTTGTATCGGATTTCAGACTTGCGTTATGCTGGCCTTAAGCATGGTATGAATGATATGGTCCGCCCTGTTTTAATCATGCCGCAAGTCGAAATGTCAGCTTCATCATCATTAACGTGCCGCCTGACGCGCCCTGGCCTGTTTCGCGGCCATCGTCAGGCGGATGACAGGTGCACATCGACCACTTGCCGGCCCTGCCGGAATCGGATGGTGCCGGGGGGAAAACGGCTGCCTAAGGTGAGCGAATCAGGCGTTTACATCTACTGCGACGACTACTGGCACCCGAGGTTGGCATCATGACCGTTGGCGGGCGACTCCTTAAATTCCATCCCGCAGCACTCGTTCTCGCCAGCTTTTTGCTGGTGATCGCCATCGGCACGCTTTTGTTGAAATTACCGGTTGCGACCCATACCGGCCATATTTCATGGAGTGACGCCCTGTTTACATCCACTTCGGGCGTTTGTGTGACGGGTCTGGCCGTGGTGGACACCGGGAGCACCTTCACCCTCTTCGGCCAGTGCGTCCTCCTGGCCTTGATCCAGATCGGGGGTTTGGGGCTCATGACCATTTCGGTGACCCTCTTCACGTGGGTTGGCCGCAGCATTTCCATCCGGCACCGGATGGTCATGCAGGACCTCTTTGCGCACACGCCCCGTGCGGATATCTACAGCCTCGTCAAAAGTATCGTACTGTTTACAGCCGCAGCGGAGATCGCCGGCGGATTGGTGCTGACCCTGTTCTGGCGCCGTGAAATGCCCTGGGGGCAGGCCGCCTATAACGGTATTTTTCATTCGGTTTCGGCCTTCTGCAATGCCGGTTTCGCCCTCTTTCCGGACAGCATGATGCGCTACAGCGGTGATTTGCTGCTCAACATCACCATGTGCAGCCTGATCGTGATCGGCGGGATCGGCTTTCCGGTGCTGTACGACCTGCAGTGCTGGGTCAAATTCCGCAAGCGACAGCGCTGCCGCCTCTCGGTCCAGACGAAAACCGTCCTGCTGACGACCGCCATCCTCATCGTTGGCGGTGCGGTTTTGTTTTCCCTGCTCGAGCAATTTCCGGCCGGCGACGGGCCCTCCGTCCGCGATCGTCTGATGGTACCGCTGTTCCAGTCCGTCACCTGCCGAACGGCCGGCTTCAACACGGTCGATATCGCCGGATTGAAAGACGCCACACTGGCGATGATGATCTTTCTCATGTTTGTGGGCGCTTCGCCGGGCTCGTGCGGTGGCGGGGTCAAGACCACGACCCTGGCACTTCTGGCGGCCTTTACCGCCAGCCGTTGGCACCGTCGGCGACGGGTCGATCTGTTCAAGAAAAGCGTTCCCCCCGAAACCGTTATCCGCAGCGTGGCCCTCGTCCTGGTTGCGATCGGCATCATCGCGCTGGTCTTGTTCCTGTTACTGGCCGGGAATGCGGAACTGCCATCCCACCAGGCCCGGGGGGTTTTTCTGCCCTTGCTGTTTGAAACCGTGTCCGCTTTCGGGACCGTGGGGCTGTCCATGGGGATCACCCCGCAACTGGGCCTTTGGGGCAAGTGCTGGATCATGGCGCTGATGTTGATCGGCCGCGTGGGGGTGCTGACGTTCGCCTATATTTTCGTTGGCACCGGCATGGTCAACGGCATCGAGCACGCCGAAGAAAACCTGATGATTGGATAGAAGGAGTACCACCATGAAGCGATTTGCGGTGATAGGGCTTGGGAAATTCGGGTTCCATGCCGCCAAGGCCTTGTATGAGGAAGGCAATGAAGTGCTGGCGATCGACAACGACAAGGGACGGGTGCAGGCGATCGATCCCCATTGTTCGGAGGCTATCGTTCTCGATGCGACGGACAAGGAATCACTGAAGGCTCTGGGGCTGGAAAATTTGGACGGGGTGATTGTTTCCACGGGAACGAACATCGGTATCAGTGTCTTGATCTGTCTGTATCTGCAAGAGATAGGCGTCCGTAAAATTCTTGCCAAGGCCATCGACGAAGATCACGCCAAGATCTTGAAACGCGTCGGCGCCGACGAGATCATTCACCCGGAGCGCGATATGGCGGTGCGAATCTCACGCGGCTTGTCGCGGCCCAATGTCCTGGATTTCATTCCGCTTGCCGATGAGTACGATTTGATCCAGGTCGGCCCACCAAGTGAATTTACCGGAAAAAGTCTGAAGGACCTCAATTTGAGGGCCAAGTACAATGTCCACGTCATTGCCATAAAAGAACTCGTTCCCGAAAATTTTGTTTTGATACCGCCGGCCAGCTTTGTCATAAAGGACAGCGATATTCTGGTCATGCTCGGCAAATCAGAGGATATCAAACGGATAAAAGCGTTGAAATAAATCGATACGATTTCTCATCGTGTTAAAAATGAATACGGATAGCCTTCCCGGATCGCCACGTCGTATCAAGGCATGATACCTGCCAATACACACAGATTTCTATTCCGCTTGAAAACTTATGGTATCGTCAACATCATTGTAATTTGATCCTTAAATCCAGGATTGCCGACATCGCCCCAGGATTTCCGCAACCGGCCATTGTTGATTTTATTGCAGAGGCATAAAGGGCATAAGGGGAATATAGAATCCCCGACAATAACGAAAATGCCGTGAAAGAAACAGGTGTAACTTTTCCTGCTGTCATGCGGCCTCTATCGTCATGGCCAGCTCCAAAGTAAAATTGCGCGCAAAGATCTATTAAGAATAGCAGCCATCGATTGTTGTGGCATAAGTCTTCAAAGGGGAAAACATGATAAACTGTTCCCGCAGGAAAACGATATGGGTGATAAGCTCTCTGATTTTTTTCGGATTTTTAGCAAATTCCGGTGTCGCTGATGATGACAGGGAGAACTATCGAAACCGCGAAAATAGGCACAATGATGACAATCATAATGGCGATGAGTATCTTATGCCGGTTAGCAATCCGACCTATGCCGATCAGTGCGGCACTTGTCATTTTGCATATCAACCGGAACTGCTGCCAGCCGAATCGTGGCGCTTGATTCTCGATGGCACCGAAGATCATTTCGGAGACACCGTGGACCTTGATGTGGATGCGCGGGGTGAGATTGAAAGGTATCTTACATCCAATGCCGCGAACACCTCGTCTGCCGAGCTGCCTAGAAAAATCATCCGCAGCCTGGCCGGTCGAACACCATTGCGGATCACCGACATTCCCTATATTCGCAAGGAACATCATGAGCTCCCACCGCAATTCATAAAGCAACCTTCGGTGGGAACATGGGGCAACTGCATCGCCTGCCACCGAAATGCAGAAAAAGGTGAATATGATGATGATCGGGTGTCGGTCCCGCGATAGGTGACACCAGACCTGCCCACATCCAATCGCTATACACAAGAATTGATGCTCCGGGTTTTCACCACGCGCGATCTGATCCCCAATGATATCCGAACCCCTGCCGGGAAAAATGCGTGAGGACTCCGGAGGCCGAGCTCATTGATATCGTCACCCCAGTCGGCCATGGGATATTGAGTTTTGTCGAAGACCCACAAGGGAACAACCGCGTCTATGGTTCCGAAATACTCATATCGCCTGAAAGACTACCGCATATGCCAGCTTGCCAATGGTCGTCTTTGGTGGGAAGCTCATTCCGAATTTGGTTCACAAATCAGCGGTCCATGCTATATCTGGGGGGATATCCTGGTGATCGGCGTCCGTTGCAATGAAGAAATCGGGTTTCTAAAATCGGAATTCCTCGACAGTATGCGAAAGCTTCCCGTCTGGCGCAAGACCCGCTATTATTGTGTTGCATCTAAATTGTTGGACGTGAACACTGGAACGGTAGTCAACGAGGACCGGTTGGCACAAAAAACACCCCTCCGCTGCGAATCAGACGCGAAAACCATTTTCTCTTTGGGACCCGGCTCATTCAGGTTGGGATCCTACCAGATCGTTGTTGGCCAAGGTGGTCGCACAAGTTGGAAGTGTTCCGGTGGCGCTGACCGGATGATCGTTGGTCCGGCCGTGATCGAATCCGACATTCTCTTTTTGGCCCCCGGGCAAACCGATGAAGAGAAAACAACCAAACGGAGTTTTTTATCAACACTCCGCATGCTTCCTGAATGGGATCGAACGATCCTGTGGTGCCGCAGTTTGGGGTTAAAACCTGTCCCCAAAGAGGAGAGACCTACATTTCCGCAGCCGGTTAGGAAAAGTGAAACGTTTTCCCGCCAGGGAAAAACATCCGCCGGGAGACGTAATTGGGACTCTGCAGGCAAGCTATGGTCCCAAATGGTTTATTTCTATGACGCCTGTGTGAATGAGGTTAGGACGAAACGACTCCAGAAAAGTTTGGTGAAAATAATCCATAAATTCAAGAATAAAATTAATTTTAGATAAATTGAGGCTATCCCATTGTCGATGACCGTATGATGTCTTACGCGGCGACCGGGCGCTGCTGTGTAGTAACGGTCCGATTCCAACAGTTCGACGTAATTCCCCGGGGTCAGATCCGGCAGTGGCTGCTTCCGTCCGATCAAAAATTCATACAGAAACCAGATTCTGCGGGCATTTTTCGGTCGGTTTCGAGCTGACCCAGGCCATTATCTCATCCACATGGGCCACATCGAAAAAGGCCGACACCATTCCTAAGTTGACGCCATCATATTTGAGGGCGAACTCCAGATAATCTCCCATCCCCTCTCCAGGTCAATAAGACTGGGGATAGAGCGATGGATTGCGTTAGGAATAGATCAGACGGGAAGTCCTGCGTTGGGGCAAGGCTCCCTTCTTATCGCTCAAGAAGAAAACGCCTGTAGATTTGGAAAGGCTCGGTTTCTTGATAGTTTATGGCACTTACCGGGCTATGGTCAAAACTGTAAATCTGGGCATCTTCGCATGCCAGCAAAATGGGCGAATGGGTTGCGATGAAGAACTGCGCCTGTCCCCCTTTGCTATTTTCTTGAAGCATATCCAGCAACGCAAGCTGACTTTTGGGCGATAGCGCCGTCTCCGGTTCATCCAGAAAATAGATTCCTTTTAACCTATAGCGGGACCGAAAATAAGACATGACCGATTGGCCATGGGATTGCGTCATCAGAGACTTTCCACCGACATAATGCAATTGATCGGGATCCGAGGCGGCCCAATTATCGACGATTCTTCTAAAGTCGTTAAATATTTCCGAACCGAAATAGGATCCCGGCACCTTTCCATTGGCCCATTCTAATGAAATGTATTGGTAGAGTTGTTTTTCATACGGGTTAACCTGGTAGCGCACCCCTTCACGCTTACGCCAAATATGGATATCGCTCGCAAGGGCCAATGCCTCCAACAAAGTGGATTTGCCCGTACCATTCTCCCCCACAAAAAAAGTTACCGGGAATTCGAACCGCAATTGCTGGGTCTGATTGAAAATCGGTAAGGAAAAGGGGTAGTGACAATCCGTTGGGTACCTCTCGTGGTGCAAAGCCACACGGGTGATGTGATGGTTCATTGGGTTTATCAAATTTCCTCAAGAAAAATTGATTCTCAATTTTTTATACAACGGCCAACATTTTAATAACGGGTCAGCGCGTTTTTTCGGCCATTCAAGTGGTTGAGCAATGGGCCAATCCTGCCTTTGGGTATACTCATATTACGCGCACATGGGTTCCGGGTGTTGACGTCTCATGAAAAAGATCATCTAAAAAGCCTGTCAAATCCTCGGGTGACACCTCGGATGGAATAACGATATCATGATCAGGTGAGCGATAACCATTCCCAAGTTTATAGACTTGCCATCGTCCGTGCTCTCGCTCGACCTAGAGCTGAAATTTTCCGTGAATATCGAACTTCATGCCTTTTCCAATATTGTAAAGAGGACCTTAATTTTGAGGCTTTTGCCACTCTTTATGCGATCTAACAGGCCGTGGATAAACGGCGTCTAAGACCGAAATGCGGTGTTGCCGACCTCGCGAAACGGCGCTACAACCCTGATGGTTGCTGCGCTTTTCGCATCGGACGGCGCCTTACCTTTCGGTCCAATTCTTGTTTATCCACGGCCTGCTAAGGTGTGCGCCCGATCGCATTATCAATTAAAATCTGAATATATTTCAATTTGTATTGTTTCATAAAACATAATATCAGCTGCTTCATATGGAGCGCGAATAGTGTTAGAGAACAGTTGCCAAGGTTGCTATTTGCCCGCCACTGGATCGGGATGAATAGGCGGGCAATCCTGGACGTCTGAAGCATCCGACCAATGCAGGCCGGATTCGAACATAGCGTTATGGCATTGCGAAATCAAGTGGTCGGCTTTATCAAACGGGCTTTATACCCCCATGCCGCCGTTGTTCCGTATTTCGGTGTGCAGCGGAGTGATGAAATCGTTTTTGCGAGCCGAAAGCTCCTGTACGGTTCGGATGACCTATCCGTTTTCGATTAAAAAATGCTCTATGAGAAACAAATATTTTTTTAAAAATTGAATATTTTGATTATATTTTGACTTGTAATTAATAAAACAGACGCTATATTAGTCGAAACGATTGGTCATCATTTTAACTTACAATCAAGGAGAACCTCGCATGCCCAAGAAAAAGAAAATTGATGCCAAAAAGCTCATAAAAATGGTCAAGGACGAAACACCGCAGCCGGAAATCATGAAAACGTTTGGTTTTAAAACGTCGGTTCAGTTGAAAAACGCCTATATGAACGCCCTCATTGAAGAAGGCTCGGTCCCGCCGATTAAAAAGGGCCGGGGCGCCGCCAAAAAGGCTGTCTCGAACGAGGTCAACGTGGGCAAACGCGGCAGCATCATCGTTCCCAAGGGCCTGGTTGAAGAATTGGGGTTCGTGGAAAACGACACCTTCTTAGTTCGCAAAACCAAAGCGGGGATTTCTTTGAAGCGTCTTTATAAATAGTGCCCTCTGCATACCCTATCGATGACCTAAAAAGGCGGGACCGGAAATGGCCCGCCTTTTTATTTTTCCCTAATTCGATACGCATAAATTATGAAATGATAAAAACAACCTCAGCCTAATACCGATTTTATCCCCCGCGCGAGCTCTTCAAGCATCAGAGGTTTTTTCAGGTATTGGCCAGCGCCCCGTTCGATGGCTTTCTTAACCTGGGCCGTTTCGGCAAATCCGCTCACGATGATCACTTTTTGCTCCGGCCGGAACTTCTTTATTCGCTCGTAGGTCTCCTGTCCGTTTATTCCCGGGTCCATGATCATATCGAGAATGAGAAGGTCCGCCTAATGGTCCTTGACAAAGTCTACAGCGGTTTCACCGCTGGAGACGGCCTCGGCCCGATAGCCTAATTGTTCCAGCATCTGGCAGGTAATTTCCCTTTGACTGGCCATATCGTCCACCACCAGGATGGTTTGCCCAAGGCCGTGAAATTGTGTCAGGTCGATCCGGGTGTTTTCGTCCATGATCTTTTCGCGCGTTATGGGAAAATAAATCTCAAAGCGTGTGCCGTGCCTGCCGGTCGTCACATCGATATAGCCCCCATGATCCTGGACCACGTTCCACACCAGCGCCAGTCCCAAGCCGGTACCGCTCCGGCCCATGACCTTTTTGGTATAGAAGGGTTCGAAAATCCGCTTGAGATCATCGTCGGATATCCCCGGGCCGTCGTCAGATACCGCCAGAACGGCATACTCGCCGACTTCAACATCATGATATCCCCGCAGCGGTCGATCGAGATAGCGGTTGGTGGTCGCAACCGATATGTTACCGCAGGCCTCGATGGCTTCGGCGGCGTTGGAAACCAGGTTCATCATAACCTTGCCGATGTGGATGAAGGACCCCTTAATCGGCAGCAACTGGGGATCCAAATCCACCGCCACGGACACCATGGAATGGAATTTCAGCAGTTTGCTGTGCTCGGGAGACTTCAGATAGCGATCGACGAGTTTGTTCAGATCCAGCGGCCCCTTTTCCACGGCCACGCCCCGCGCCACGGTCAACAGGTCCTGTACGATGGCGGCCGCCCGTTGGCCGGATTCCTGCATGGTGAGAATCGGTTTTCGCAAGGGGCTGTCTTCGGGGAGCTTCAGGAGCATCAAATCCGGATAGCTGACAATGCCGGAAAGAACGTTGTTCAGATCGTGGGCCACACCGCCGGCCAGAAGCCCGAGCGACTCCATTTTGCGGAGTCGGGCAATTTTTTCTTCCTTTTCCTTCAGGATACTTTCTTCGCGGATCCGCTCCGTGACATCCCGCAGAACGGCCAGTACCGCCGGGCGGCTTCGGTAGTGGATGGTGTTGGCCCTGATTTCAGCGATGATTTCCTCACCATCGGTCCGCTGGATGCGAACCGTCAGCAGATCGGGCGGATCCGTCTGGTCCGCCGACCGGTTGTCGTATTGGGATACGGCCTCGCGATCTTCGGGTACGACCACTTCAAGAAAGGTTTCGAAGGCCATATCGGCAACCGGCCGCCCGATCAGGGTGCTGCAGGCCGGGTTGGCAAAAACGGTCCGCCCGTCCTGAACCACGACGATGGCATCATTGGCGAATTCCGTGATCATGCGGTATTGTTTTCCGACTCGGTTTCGAAAAATCGATTGAAAACGATCCAGAGCACAATCATGGAAAACCCCAGGAATCCGTACTCCATGAAATATTGATAGGCCGGCATGCCCATCGCGGCGAAGCCGTCATGAATGCCGAGCACCGTCCAGAAGACAATGCCGGCCACATAGAGGGGCTTGTAGGTGCCATAGGGATCTTTATGGCGGATCCAGACCACGAGCAAACCGAGGGCCGCCAGGATCGCGTATAGCACAAAAAGAAATCCCAGCGGTCCCAAGGCCGGTTCGACATAGGGCTGCGCCATTCCACTGAAGTGACGGCTGACAAATCGATCCGCTACCAGAACATCGGAAAACCACAGCAACAATAAAACAGCCGTATGAAAAATGCCTGCGATGAGGTGGTAACGGTTTGCCTCGATGCTGAAATACGCAAAGGTAAAACCGTACGAAGACTGGATTAAAAATAGAATAGCCGTAAATTCCAGCAAACCGGCCGATCGATTGAGGGACCCGGCAAGCGTATTGTATTCCAGAAAAACACCGATGGCGTAAAGCATGGCGGCAAAGGATATCGCCATGCTCCACCCGTAGAGCGTGAATCTCGGTTTGCGAAAGAGGGCAATGCTCTGCAGGATGACTACCATAAAGGCGACGACACCGACCGACAAAGACCCCGCCGACTGCAACACGATGTTTCCAAATGTCATTTTGGTTTCCTATCCGGATGGTCTTCGCATCCAATTTTCGAAAACGCCACCATAGCCCGCAGCATGGAAAACGCAAGCCTGAATGGACACCCGACGGCACCGGCCTTCCCACTTCCCCGGTGCCGTACTTTGCCAAGCCTTTAGGGCACTCTGTCCCCCCTTTTCGCATTCACACCGGATCGGCAAAGCCTTATTGGTCACGCGGCTCCGGGCCATATCGAAAACGAGAAAGGCGGGGCCCAATAGGGCTCCGCCTTTCTCTTTGGCGCTATTTATTGCGCCATCAATTCTACAAGTTGATGCTGCCGATAGGCTAGCCCCCAGGAAAGTTGTGGCTTCGTAAAAGGATAATTATGGACGATTTTGAAAAAAGCTTTAGATCAGGGTTGCGAATCCGGAGAACTACCGCCGGCAACATTTCCCATGATTCGTCATTCATTCACGCAGCCATGCCAAAGCGTCCTCGATTTCGCTGCGATCAAAATAGTGGGCCTTGATGCCGCCGAAGAGCCCGAACAGCCCGATCCAGGTATCCTGCCAGGCATGCCTCCCGATCACCGCCATTTTAGCCAGTTTATCGCTCACAATTTTGGCAAAGCGCATGTTGTCGTAGAGATCCTCGGCGCTGATCAGCCCCGGCGGGGCATCATAAGCCACCAGCAGCCGGACCGGGCCATGCCGGGCAAAGCGTTCCTCGATCAGGCGGACAAGTTCCTTCGTTTCGGACCGGCCCACATCCCCTGTGATGTGCAGCCCCATAAAAGGGCCTTCGGAAGGCGGTATGCGCTCAAACATGGGATTCCCTTCCTTTTAGATGCGTTGCACCTAAAAGGTTTGGCTGGCGCCCTCGGGTTGTCAAGCCGGATGCCACCCATCCTCTCTTGACCGCCTCCCCTCTCGGTATCATGTAATGCTGGTCGCCGGGAATAGGACAGCCTAAATGGACGGCAAACGCCCGTCCCGAGGTTGCCTTCGCCGACTTAAAGAGGCGGTTCGCTGAGGTTCCGCCCCCCGGCTTCCAGCCACTGTTATGGCGCTTTGCCCTTCATGGTATGGGATGGCCCCGTTTAGGTCACTCCGCGTATGGCTTCTCAAAACACATGACAACAGCCGAGGTTGTTTTATTCGGTGTGGTGTATTCGGACATATAAACCAATTTCTTCATATTCTCTCCTTTATGGCACTCTGGTTTCGGCGTCAGGCTGTGAGGGCCTTACCACCTAACACCGTTGATGCTTTCATCCGGATACCTTTCCATTCCCTCTTTAACCCTCTTATGAAGGAAAGGCCCCCAGGTCATCAAAGGGTATGAAGGCCCATATTCGCAAGCCTGCCACGGTGGCTCTCCTTTGGGGCAAAGCGGTTGCGCTGTGCTGTCGGCGACGGCGGCTGGCAGAGGCGAAGGGAGCAAAGATGCGGTACACAAATGCAAGCGCGGCACCGACAAATGCGAACAGACCGGATACTGAGGGCTTGGCGCCCCGGCACCGAATGGATCGACGATTTTTTGTGCCGGCTTGGGATGGGATATTGAGCGAATGCTTGACTGTGTTGGTACAATGATAAAATCCAAAAAGCAAGGACGGATCCGACGGCATGCTCCGCGATGTCGGGAATGCCTGGGACCCGTGCCAGCGCTGCTCCGTGGACTTCCCCCCGCGCTTGTGCTATGCCCCCGTTATCACCACAACGGGGGGTCATTCGACATGACGACGATCGCTTATTTCAACGGCCAATACCTTCCCAAAGACAAGATTTCGATTTCGCCGGACGACCGCGGCTTCCTGTTCGCCGACGGCCTCTATGAAGTCATCCGATGCTACCGCGGACGCCTCTTTCAGCTGGAGGCCCATCTCGAAAGGCTGGCGCGCGGCGCCGCTTTTCTGCGCTTCCAAGCGGATGGGTATGGCGACCTGGGCGAGGTCTGCCAACGACTGCTGGCGGAAAATGGTCTGGCCGAGGCGGATGCGCTGATCTACATCCAGGTGACCCGGGGCGCCCCTTTCCCGCGGCTGCATCATTTCCCGCCTGAGGAAACGCCGCTCACGGTGTATGCCGCCGCCCAGGCGTTTCAGCCGAATCCCCAAATCGCGGAGCAGGGCTTGTCGGTCATCATGGTGCCGGACCAGCGCTGGGCCCGCTGCGATATCAAGACCGTGGGTCTGACCGCCAATATCCTGGCGGCCCAGCAGGCCAGGGAAAGGGGGGCTGACGAAGCCCTTTTCGTGCGGGACGGCTGCATCATGGAAGCCTCCAAGAGCAGTTTCCTCACCGTCTCCCGGGGAACGGTCATCGCGCCCCCGCTGACCAATTATATCCTGGGCAGCGTCTCCCGCCAGGTGGTGGAAACCCTTTGCCGGGACAACGGGATCCCCTTTTCAGCCGAGCCGATCTATCAGGAACATCTGGCCAGCGCCGACGAACTGATGCTGGCCGGAACCACCTTCGAAGTGACCCCGGTGGTAACGGTGGCCGGCCTTGAACGCACCTGGCCGGCCGGGCCGATCACCCGCCGGCTACAGGCGGCTTTCCGTCAATTGACCGATACCTTATAACCGTATAGGCCCCATCCCAATGAACTGCCCTGCCGCAAAGCAGTGGGGTATCGATAAAGGCCATGTAACGCCACAAGCGGCGGAGAATTACCCCCGTCCGCCTTCGGCGGATCGGAATTTAAGAAAGGAGCTTCCATGCCATTCACGGACTTTCCCAATATGCACGCCATGCTGACGGCCACGGTCGAGCGCCATCGCAACCAACCGGCCTATCGCTGGTTCACGGCGCCGGGCCAGACCGCCGCGGTCACCTGGGGCGAATTCTACGACCAGGTCCGCCAGGTGGGGAAAAGTCTGATGGCACTGGGGGTGACCCCCGGAGACAAAGTCAATATCGTCAGCTATTCCTGCTACCGCTGGGTCCTCACCGACATGGGCATCACCAGTGTCGGGGCCGTCACGGTGGGCATCTACCAGTCGAACCTTCCGAAAGACTGTCAGTACATCATCGACCACTCCGACGCGGTGGTCGTCTTCGCCCAGGACAACGCCCAATTGGACAAGCTTATGGCCATCCGGTCTCAGATCCCGGACGTGCGCAAAGTCGTTCTCTTCGACGGGGAAGCGCCCGATGACGATTGGGTGATGGACTATGACCGTTTCATGAAATTGGGCGAGACCGTCTCAGACCAGGATTTCGACCAGCGGGCCGCGCAAACCACGCCCCAGGATCCGGCCGGCATCGTCTACACCTCCGGCACCACCGGCGTTCCCAAGGGGGCCGTGCTCACCCACGACAACATCACCTTCACGGCCCAATCCGTAGAGGGCAGCACCTGCATCGAAGACGGCGACGAGGTCTTTCTCTTTCTGCCCCTGGCCCATGTCTTCGCCCGCACCTGTGTATACGCCACCCTGCTGGTGGGCTGTGCCACCACCTTCACCCGCAGCATGGAAACGGTGGTGGAAGATCTGCAGGCCACCCGGCCCCACTGGTTTGCCAGCGTGCCGCGCATCTACGAAAAAATTTACACCAAGGTCATCAGCGGCGCCGAAGCCAAGGGCGGTGCAGCGTTGAAAATTTTCCAGTGGGCCCGGGCCGTGGGCGAAGAAGTCGGCGACCTGAAACTGGCCAAACGGACCGTCCCGCTGATCCTGAAGATGAAGTACGCCTTGGCCGACAGGTTGGTCTTCTCCAAGATCAGGGCCGCCCTGGGGGGGCGGGTGCGCTGGTGCATCAGCGGCGCGGCCCCCCTCAATGCCGACATCGGGCGCTTCTTCCACGCCGCCGGCATCCTGATCGTGGAGGGCATCGGCATGACCGAGGACACCTCCTTTAGCAACCTCAACCGCTACGACAACTACCGCTTCGGCTGGGTCGGCCAGCCCGGGCCTGGGATCGAGCAGAAAATCGGAGAAGACGGCGAGGTCATGTTCCGGGGCCGCAACGTGATGAAGGAATATTATAAGATGCCGGAGGAGACGGCCGCCACGATCACGGAAGACGGTTGGCTGCTGTCCGGTGACATCGGCGAGATCGACGACGAGGGCTTCCTGCGCATCACCGGGCGCAAGAAAGAGCTGATCATCACGGCCGGCGGCAAGAATATCGCCCCGGCCGCCATCGAGGGCGCCATCGCCACCTCCAAGTACATCAACCAGGTATTCGTGATCGGCGACCGGCGCAAGTACCTCTCGGCCCTGGTGACCCTGGACGAGGAAAACGTGAAAGCCTGGGCGGACGCCGAAGGCATTGCCTACCGCGACATGGACGAGCTGGTCGGCAACCATCAGGTCCAAAACCTGATCGAAGTCGAGGTGGCCGCCAAAAACGCCCAGTTCGCCAGTTTTGAAACCATCAAAAAAGTGACCCTGGTGCCCGAATTCACCATCGCCAACGGCCTCATCACCCCCACCCTCAAGGTGAAAAAAAATGTGGTGGCCGAGCGCTATGCCGATGAAATCGACCAGATGTATCCCACGAATAGTTAACGCTTACGTCAACGTTATTTGTTGACAACCCTCCCCTTCCGGGTTAATCTCGAGCTGTTTCATTGATATTACGCATTTATCCCGTCATAGGACGGCCGGAAGCTCAGGATAGGGAGGACGGCACATGCCCCGGCAACGGATCGGTTTTATCTGCGACAGTACGGCGGACTTTCCCGCGGGCCTGGAAAGGGATCTCGAACTCCATATTCTTCCCGTGCACATCATGGTGGACGGCGAGGATCATCTGCACGGCCGGACCATCAGCAACCGGGAGGTTGTGGAGGCCCTCAAACAGCGACGGGACGTCTACACCAAGCCATTCTACCCCCACGAGTGCGCCGATGTTTTCGAAGATCTCCTGGAGCGCTACGACCGGGTGGTATCCTTTCACCTGTCCACCGAATTGTCGGGCAACTACAACAGTGCCATCGCCGCTCTGAACCTGATGTTCGAGGACGAGGCCCGGCGCATCAAGGTCATGGACCTGCACGGGGTCAGCATCAGCATGGGGCTGGTGGTCAAGAAAGCCGTGGAGCTGCTGCGCCGGGACGACAACCTAAATACCCTGGACGCCCGTCTGCAGCCCTACCTGCAGGAACTCTTCATGGGGTTTACGGTGGAGGATCTGGACTGGCTGAAGAAGGGCGGCCGCGTGAGCGCCTTTGCGGCCTTCGTCGGCAGCATGCTGGACATCAAACCCATCATCCGGCTCGAAAACGCCCGCCTGATCCCCAAGGACCGCATGCGCGGCAAGAAACCGGCCCTGAAACGCCTGGTGGACATGGCCGAATCCCAGTACCGACACCTGGACGGCAACTGCGACATCTGGGTGGCCTACAACGACAACCTGGAAGAAGCCATGGTAACGCGCGAACACCTCGCCGAGCGCGTGGCCCAGCAGGCCAAGGACATCTACTTGGCTGAAGTGGGCGCCACCATCTCCGTCCACACCGGCCCCGGTTCGGTGTGCATCGCCATGACGCCCAAGGTCATGCACTACCCTAGTGCCCATCCATAAATAGCATCTTTCGGTCCCTGGCGGCGTTCTCCCTTGTTTTCAATCCTCGAAATAGCTTGCTATTCCTCTGGCTGAAAACGCACTCGGGCCTTGCCAGAAACCAAAACCTATCATTTATGGACGGACACTACACTAACATCGTTTAGGACAGCATTTTTCGCATAGCCCCTCCCTTTAAACAATAAGCGGTTGGACGTTCCCGCCCAACCGCTTTTTATTGGCCTGTCATGGCTTGTCAGGTGCGGCAGCCGCAGCGGCACTGGGCCACTTTCATGCGGCAGACCGATTCATGCTCCCGGCCCTGGACGCATTCGAGAAAACTTGCATTGCATTGCCGGTCGCAGTCGCTCTTGCGGGGTTTGCTTCGCATAGGAATTCCCTTCTCTTCATTTAATAGGCCGCTATGCGCCCCCGGATTACCCCCCCTCCGATCAGCGGCGCATCGCACATCCTAAAAACCATAAACACCCATTGCGCCCTGCACAAGCCGGATGCGTTCAAGCCTTTTCAATCTTGGTCGCTATCGCAACCCGCCAAAGCGTTAGTATGGCTATTGGATTGGAGAACACACAACATGGAGACGCCTTAAAACGTTCAAGATCAAGGCGCACAAGCTCCAAGGAGAGAGACGTACATCAGTACGCCTCAACGACGAGGAGCGCAAGGCAACGCAGATATTGGGCGTTTTACGAAGCCGCCCGTTAGAAGGCATTTCAAAATTTGGATTTTCGTTCGATATCAAGGCGAGGCAGAGGGGATCCCGCGTTGCGGGACTTCCCATCTTATTGATTATCCGCGGTGGGTGACCGCAGGCATACGCCAGTATGTGGAGGATTTGAACCGAGGCATCAACGCCGATATCGGGCGAAAAGAAATTTTAAAATGCCTTCTACTCTTTTTTGCGGCTGAAGGATAGGTTGATTACCGCCGCCAGCGACGTCCCCACGATCAGCAGGAAGGAGATGGCGTTGATTACCGGGGTGCTGCCGTCGCGCACCTGGAGGTAGAGGTTGATGGGCAGGGTCGTATCCGATCCGGTCAGAAACAGGGTGGTGTTGAAGTTTTCAAAGGACATCAGGAAGGCCACCGCCGCCGCGCCCACGATGGCCGGTCGCAGGAACTTCAGCGTGATGTGCCAGATGACCTCGAAGCGGTTGGCCCCCAGGTTCAGGGCGGCCTCTTCCAGGGTGCGGTCGAACTTGCGCAGGCGGGCCGAGACCACGAGGGTCACCAGGGTGGCGATAAAGGAAAACTGCCCCAGCACCACCAGCCAGAACCCGGGCCGGAAGAGCGGCACGTCGATGCCCCAGGTGTCTTCGAAATAGAGCCCCAGGGTGTTGGAGAAGAGCAGGATGGAGATGCCCAGGATCACGCCCGGAATCACCAGGGGGGAGAGCATCAGAAAATAGAGGGGGCCCTTGAAGGGGAATTCTTCCTGCTCGAAGAGAAAGGATGCGCAGGTGCCCACCGTGACCGAGAGCAGGGTCACGAAAAAGGCCACCCGGGCGCTGACCCAGATGCTCTCCAGGTTCATGCGGTCGTGAAAGATGCCCACCCGGTTGGGCAAATCGCCCGTGAACCACTCCAGGGTAAACCCCTTCCAGGGCAGGGCCGGAAACTGGGAGTCGTTGAAGGCCAGCACGCAGGTCACCACCAGAGGCGCGAAGAGAAACGCGAAATACAGCCCCATGTAAAGCTTGTAGCTGTAAAGATAGCGGCGGCGGTTGGGAAGCGATCGGATCATTGCACCACCCGGCTCAGTTTCTGTCCGGAAAGTTTCAGCCCCACCCAGATGACCAGGGACGACAGGACCAGGAGCAGGAAGCCGAAGGCCGAGCCCTGGTTCCAGTTGAAGCTGGCGATGAACTGGTTGTAGATCTGCTCGGTGAACCACAGGGAGTTCTTGCCGCCCATGAGGTTCGGGGTGAGGTAGTTGCCCAGGGTCAGCATGAAGACCACGATGGAGCCGGACACGATCCCCGGCATGGCATGGGGAATCACGATGCGAAAGAAAATGGTAACCATGTTGGCCCCCAGGTCGTAGGCCGCCTCGATCAGACTGTCGTCCAGGCTTTCCAGCACCGACACCAGGGGTACGGCCATGAAGAGCATGGAGGTGTAGACCAGGCCCATCACCATGGTGACGTCGTTGTAGAGCATCTCCACGGGCTGTTTGAGAAGCCCCAGCTGGACCAGGAAATGGTTTAGCACCCCGCTTTCCCTCAGGAGGATCATCCACCCGTAGACCCGCACCAGCTCGCTCACCCAGAAAGGCATCAGCAGCAGCATCATGAGAAAGCCCTGGAAACGGGGGGCCACCACTTTGGTAATATAGAAGGCCACCGGCATGGTCACGATGAAGGTCATCACGGTCACCAGGATGGAATAGACCGCCGTGCGCACGAAGGTCAGCCAGTAGATGGGCTCCTTAAAAAAATTCAGGTAGTTGCCGAAGCCCCAGGACTTGTGACCGCTCAGGTCTTCGGTGCGCAGGGACATGCTCAGCAGATCGATGTGGGGCAGCACGATCAGCAGCACCAGCCAAAGCAGCACCGGCGTCAGGAAGCAGATCAGGGGCAGCGAGATCCGGAAGCGGCCTTTCATGGGGACTCCCCGGCGGCAAAGCAAATCCCGGACTGGGGGTCCCAGCCCACCTCGATCTTGTCGTCCCGGCGGATGTAGTCGAACTGCCGATTCTGGGGCAGGGCGATGAGCAGCTCGGTGTCGCCGTTCACCGGATGAACCAGCAGGCGGCTGTTGGCCCCGTCGAAAAGCAGGGATTTCACGATCACCTCGAAGCGGTTGAGGTGCGGAACATCGTCCCCCGGCTGGATGATCATGGCTTCCGGGCGCAGAAAGAGTTCCACCTTGGCGTCCGTTTGCAGCGGTTCGGTGGCCCGGCTCTTGAAGATGCGGCCGGAGGCGGTTTCGATCTCCACCGTCCCCTCTTCGCAGCGGCGCACCCCCCCGGACCAGGCGTTGTTCTCCCCCACGAAGCGGGCCACGAAGGGTGTGCGGGGATGGCGGTAGAGATTCTGGGGGGTGTCCACCTGCTCGAAGCGTCCCTTGTTCATGACGGCCACGTGGTCGGACATGACCAGGGCTTCGGACTGGTCGTGGGTGATGTAGACGAAGGTCGTGCCCACCTGGGCCTGGAGCTTTTTGAGCTCCACCTTCATCTGCTCCCGCAGTTTGAGATCCAGGGCTCCCAGGGGTTCGTCCAGCAGGAGCACGGCCGGGTCCAGCACCAGGCAGCGGGCAATGGCCACCCGCTGTCGCTGCCCGCCGGAGAGCTGGTCGACGGCCTTGTCCTCGAAGCCCGGCAGATCCACCCGCTCCAGGATGCGGGTCACCTTGCGCTGGATCGCGCTGCGCTTCTCCCGGCGTCGCTGGAGCCCGAAGGCGATGTTCTGGGCCACCGTCATCATGGGAAACAGCGCCAAATGCTGGAAGATGAGGTTGACCGGACGCCGGTTGGGAGCCACCCCGGCCATGTCGGCCCCCCGGATCATGATGGCGCCCCGGGAGGGTTCGGTAAAACCGGCAATCATCCGCAGTAGGGTGGTCTTGCCGCAGCCCGAGGGCCCCAGGATGGAGAAAAACTGCCCCTGGATAACCTCGAAGCTCACGTCGTTCACGGCCGTGAACGCCCCGAAGGTCTTGGTCACCTGCTGAACGGATAGATCGGTTGGCATGAGGTCCTTCAATGGGTTGTCGGCTGCCGGCCGGCGCGCATATCCTCCCGGCCGGCAGCGTTCTTGGTACAGGACTTATTGGGCGGCTTTGACCTTGTCCAGGATCTTGCCTTCGATTTCTTCCAGTTTGGCCGGCACCGGGGGATACCACTTGATGTTGTCGATATCCGCTTCCGTAAAGCTGCGGGTGAAGTTGTCCTTCACCGCCGGCTCGCAGAGCTGGATGGCACCCTTGGAAGCCGTGCCGTATTTTTCCGCGTTGGTGAATACAGCCGCGTTTTCCGGCCGCATCATGAAGTTGATCCACTTATAGGCACCGGCCACGTTCTTGGACTTGGCCGGGATGGTATAGGTGTCGATCCATCCCAGGGCGCCGCTCTTGGGCGCCACGAAATCGATGTCCGGATTCTCGTCATGGAGTTTCCAGCCGCCGTTGTCCCAAGCCATGGCCAGATAGACTTCGCCTGAACGCATGCTCTGGAGCAGGGCATCGCCATTGGTCCAGTAAGTTTTCACGATAGGTTTGCCCTCGATCAACTTCTGGCCCACTTCTTCCATGAGAGCCTGGTAGGCTGCAGGATCGCTGTAAAGGGCAAAGGGATCCTTGCCCATGGCAAAGGCCATTGCGATCAGTGTGGGGCGTTTCAAACGGTAGCTGACCCGGCCCTTGTACTTGGGATCGAGCAGCGCGGTGTAGTCCTTGGCATCCGGCGCGAACTTCTTGTTCACGATCAGGCCGGACGTCCCGTAGACATGGGGCACCCCATAGCTCTTGCCGTCCACCAGGGTGTTCTTCTTCACAGCGGCCAGCATCGAGGCCACGATCTGGTCGGCCTTGATTTGGCTGTAGTCGATGGGTTGGTAGATCTTGAATTCGGCCTGCACCGAGGAGATGCGGTCCTGGCTGGGCTGGGCTAGATCGAACCCGGCCCCGCGGGTGGCCCGCAGCTTGGCGATCATCTCCTCGTTGTTGGAGTAAGTCGGTTTCACTTCGATGCCGGTTTCGGCCTGGAATTTGTCGATCAGCTCCTTGGGCGCATAGCCTTTCCAGGTCAGCAGTTCCAGGGTTTCGGCCCCGACAGGCGCCACGATCAGCGCCAGGAAGGCGCCCAATACCATCAGACAAACGAGTGTTCGCTTCATTTCCTCTCCTCCTTGAATAGGGGTTGGTTATAAAACGCGAAAAACATCCGGCCGTGCGGCCAGGCACGAAAGCGATCGTTTAGCCGGCTTATGTCCGGCGCCTGTGAGCCTTCAGCGTTTTCCAAAGGCCGGCATCACCAGGTGGTCGATCCAGTTGCGCAGCTCCTGCTCGCGGATGGCCGGATCCAAAATATCGTCCCCGATCTGCAGGGCTTCCCGCAAGGCGGCGGACCGGGGATCGGCGTGCAGCGCCTCCAGCCGCTCCGCAAAAGCCGTCACCTCTTCCTCCCGTGCAAAAAAGCCTTCTTTGGTCAGGGGGGTCGCCCGGGCGGCGATCAGGCGGGCCATCTCCCGCAAGTTGAATTCCGGGTGGTACTGGGTGGCCCAGAAGGTGCCCCTGCCGTGTTTCACTTCCAGGGCCTGCACCCGGGTGTGGTCGCCGACGGCCAGCAGGGTCGCGCCGGGGGGCAGCTGCGTCACTTCATCCAGGTGCATGATGAAGCCGTTGAAGCGTTCCGGCTTGCCCGCCATCAGAGGGGATTGCCGCCCTTCCTCCGTCAGCCGGATGTCCCGGGCAATGCACCATTCCCGGCCCTTGGGATTCTTGGCCACCGCACCCCCGGCCGCCACGGCCGCCATCTGAATCCCCCAGCAACTGCCGCAGGCGGGCACCCCGGCCTCGAAAATGCGCCGGGCCAGCGCGATCTGGCGTGTCACCCGGGGATCGTCGTCGTGGTAGATGGTAAGGTCCGACCCGGTCCAGATGAATCCGGCGTAGTCCGCCAGGGCCGCGCCTTCCGGCAGATTCTGGTCCGGATCGGCCACGAACCAAATTTCCACCGCGGCTTGCGGCAGGTGGCGCTTTAAAAAATCCCGGAAGAAATCGTGGGGGTGGCCCACGCCGGTGCGGTCGAAGTTTTCCCGGCTCGGGCGGGGGTAGCCGTTTAGAACGGCAATGGCCAAACGGGGTTCGGCGTTCATAACGCTCCCTTCAGGTCTCCCAGGGTCTCAGCGCAGCAGGGCCAGACGCTGGGGAAAATCGGTAATCAGGCCGTCCACCCCGAGGGCCATGAAGCGGCGCATGTCCGTGGCGTCGTTCACTGTAAACAGGTTGATGGCCAGGCCCTGCTGTTTGCGCGCCACGATGTCCTCATCCTGGATCAGGGTGTGTCGCACGTTGTAGGTGTTAAAAGCCAGGGGCCCCCAATCCAGAGGCCGATCGCTGTAGTAGCCGATGAGGGCTTGAATTTCCAGCTCCGGGCGGCGGCTTCGGACCTCTTCCAGCCAGGTATGGTTGAAGGAAGAAATCAGGATCTGGTCCGGGCCGAGCCCCACCCGGTCGACCATTTCCAGCATCCGCGGCACCACCGGGAAGGTGCCCATGGGCGCCGGCAGAAACTTGAGCTCCAGGTTCAGTTTCCAGCCCGCATCCCGGGTAAAGACGAGCGCTTCCTCCAGGGTGGGCACACGGGCCCCCCGGCAGGCCTTCTGGTCCGCCTCGGTTACGGCCCCGGCGGCAATTTGGCCGTGGGGGTCGCCTTCCACAAACCACGATCCGGCGTCTAGGGCGCGGATCTCTGCCAGGCTGAAGGTCGTAAAGGGGTCTCCGGCGCGCTCCGGGTAGCGCTGCGCCACATCCGTCGTGCGCCCGAGCAGGTCGTCGTGGAACAGAATCAGCTGTTCGTCCCGCGTCACGGCCAGATCTGTCTCCCACATGTCGGCGCCGGCTTCCAATCCCCGCCGGGCCGCCAGAAGCGTGTTTTCCGGAGCGAGGCTCCGCGCCCCGCGGTGTGCAATATTCAATACCATCTTGGAATCCAGGTGAAGATTGCCTGCCAACAAAAGGTAGGACGTGTTTGACAACCCTTCAATAGCGGACTTGCCCACGGTTTGGCAAGAGATAGAATCACCCTCTCCAAGGATTCGGACGACCCGTTGATATCCCACCGGAATCTCTTCCTTCGCATAGCCATGTGCAACTCCGCTACCCGTCGGATATGCCTTGCCCGGCCCCTTCGGTCCGTCGATTGTCCAAAACCGGCAACTATGGTATGGGCAGGCCATCCGCAACTCATTCCATTTTCTCAGGAGAACCCCATGGCAGAAATCAAAGGCATGTTGACGCTGGCGCAGCTCGGCAATCTGGCCCGGGAAAATGTCATTCATACGGTGCAGGTCGTCTTCACGGATCTCTACGGCCGTTTTCTGGGCAAACGCATCGATGTGGATTTTTTCCTGGACCAAGTGGCCGAACACGGCACTCATGCCTGCAATTACCTGCTCACCGTGGACATGGAAATGGAGCCGGTGCCGGGCTATGACTATGCCAACTGGGAAAAGGGCTACGGTGATTTTCACCTGGTGCCCGATCTGGCCACGCTGCGGGTCACGAGCTGGCTGGAAGGCACGGCCCTGGTCATCTGCGACGTCCACCATATCGACCGCCACGCGCCGGTCATGGAGGCCCCGCGCTCCCTGCTGCGGGCGCAAATCGAAGATGCCGTCCAGATGGGGTTCGCGCCCATGGTAGGCTCGGAACTGGAGTACTACATTTTCGAGGAGAGCTACCGCGAGGCGGCCGACAAGGGCTATGCCGCACTGCAGCCGGCCGGCTGGTACCTGGAAGACTATCACATGCTCCAGGGCAGCCGGGAAGAGTCCTTCAATGCGGCCGTGCGCCGCCATCTGAAGGACTCCGGCGTGCCGGTGGAATGCTCCAAGGGGGAATGGGGGCTGGGCCAGCACGAAATCAACGTCCAATACAGCGACGCCCTGCAGATGGCCGACCGCCACGGCGTCTTCAAGCAGTGCCTGCGGGAGGTGGCCGACCAACAGGGGCGCAGCATCACCTTCATGGCCAAATTCGCCGCGGACCAGGCCGGCTCCAGCTGCCACCTGCATGTCAGCCTGCAACAAGACGGCCGCAATGCCTTTGCCGGGCCGGAGACTTTCGGCCCGATCCAATGCTCCCCGGAATTCAAATGGTTTTTAGGGGGCTGGCTGGCCCACGCGCCCGAGTGCATGGTCTTCTACGCCCCCACCATCAATGCTTACAAGCGCTACCAGGCCGGCTCCTGGGCCCCCACCCGCATCGCCTGGAGCCATGACAACCGTACGGCCGGCTTCCGGGTGGTGGGCAGCGGCGAGAGCCTGCGCATCGAGTGCCGCATCCCGGGGGCGGACTGCAACCCCTACCTGGCTTTCGCGGCCGCCATCGCCTCGGGCCTGGACGGCATCCGCAACCACATCGACCCCCCGGCCATTTTCGAAGGCGACATGTACACCGCCCGGGATCTGCCCCAGGTCCCTTGCACCCTGCGGGATGCCATCGCCTGCTTCGAGGGCAGCGAATGGCTTAAATCCATCCTGGGGGAAGCGGTGGTTCGCCACTACGCCCATTTCTTCCAGGTCGAGCAGACCGCCTACGACGAAGCCGTTACCGACTGGGAGCGGAAGCGCTATTTCGAAAGAATATAGAACGTATCTCAAAAATAATCTGAGTGCCCCTGACGGCGTTTCCAGCAATGCTGGATACCGCATCTGATTTATAGGAATAAGGGGCATAGCGAGCCGACTCAAAATGCTCACATACTTCGTGTATGCTCCGCTTTTTCGCCGTCTCACGCCTTGTCAGGAACACTGATCTTAATTTTGATATACGTTCTACTATCAATCCCCAAAAAGTCTTTTCGCCCGATATCGGCGTTGATGCTGAGTCTCAAACTCCTCGACATTCATGCATCCGCATGCCGTATGCCTGCGGGCACCCACCGTTGAAGAATTCATCAGATGGGAAGTCCCGCTTTACGGGAATGAGACTCAGCCTCGCCTTGATCTCGAACGAAAATCCAAATTTTGCGATCGCTTCCGGCTAATTCCACACGCAGGGAATATTCTACAGCGGTTCCCCTGATAGGCAGCACGCAAAAAGCAAATCCATAGGCGGCTGGGAAATCTGCCTTTCCCCTTTGTCACGAGGCTTGCGCAGCGGGGTTGCGGACGAGAAAGACACGGCGACTGTCTGAGCCCTGCCGTAGCCTTGGCGAAGGCGGGGCGAGTTTCGGCGCGTCCGGCCGCAAGCGCGATGTGCAGGCGGTCCCGAAGGGCTCGTGACAGGGCGGCTTCTTTTGGTTACTTTTCTTCCGCAGGGAAGAAAAGTAACGATAAAAACAATGCCCAATAAGCATTATTTTCTCGTGAACCTGTCAAAGGCAGACTTTCTAATCAAGGGTTCACAAACGATGGCGCCTTTTTGCGAAACAGACCCTGCGAACAATTCCTCACGCCACCCCATCCCGGAAATTGATACTCTTGGACCGGGTCAGGGCATAATACCCGTAGCGTGACAGGCTCGACCCCCTGCCGCTGTCCTTGACCCCGGTCCAGGGCAGTCCCGGGTCGAGGTAGTCGCAGCGGTTCTGGTAGACGGTTCCGGCCGCAAGACGGGCGGCAAACCACTCGGCCCGCTCCCGGCTGCAGGTCCATACGGAGGCTGTCAGCCCGTAGCGCGAGGCGTTCATCTGCGCCAGCGCCTCTTCATCGTCCGCCACCGCCCGCACCGGCAGCAGCGGTCCGAAACTCTCCTCCTGCATAACAGTCGCGCCGTTGTCCACATCCGCCAGGAGGGTCGGAAGGTAGAAATTGCCCGATGTTCCTTCCAGGCACTTGCCGCCGGCCAGCAGCCGGGCCCCGCGCCCCAAGGCATCCTGCACCTGGTTTTCCAGCATCGTCAGGGCCGTGCGGTCGGCCAGCGGTCCGAGGGTCGTTCCAGGATCCAGGGGATTGCCGGGCTTGAAGCGTTGCAGGGCGTCAAGCGCCTGTTCAAGGAAGGCCTCGTAGACCTTGCGATGCACATAGACCCGTTCGATGGCGCAGCAGGACTGCCCGCCATTGTAAAGCGCGCCCTCCACCACCCCGGGCACGCTGACGGCCAGATCGGCATCCTCGGCCACATAGGCCGGATCCTTGCCCCCCAGCTCCAGCCCCACATCGATGAAGCGCCCGGCGGCGGCCTTATGCACATGCCGGCCGCCGCTCACGGACCCTGTGAACACCACATGATCCACGCGGGGATCCCGGATCAGGTCGAGGGTCTGGTCGTGGGTGAGCACCAGGTTGGTCAGCAGCCCCGGCAAATGACCGAAGGCGTTCTGGAAATGCTCGCCACACAGGGGTGTCTTGGCGCTATGTTTGAGCAGGACGGCATTGCCGGCGGCCAGCGCCGGCACGACCACGTTGACGGCGATAAGCAGGGGGTAGTTCCAGGCCGCGATGTCCAGGACAAGGCCCAGGGGCTCCCGTTCGATCCGCCGGTGGAAGCCGTCTTGCGGCGGCAGCACCTCCGGGGCGAGGGTCTGCCCGGCAATGGCCAGCATGTATTCGGCCCGCTCGAAAAAGCCGCCGATCTCATTGTGGGCCTCGCGGATCGGCTTGCCCATCTGTCTAGTGATATCGGTGGCGACGGCCTCCTGGTGATCCCGGAAATAATCCAGGCCCCGGCGCACCGCGGCGATACGCTCCCCCAGCGGCACCCGTCGCCATGGGTCAAAGGCGATTCGGGCCGCTGCGATTTTCTCTTCCAGCGTGTCGCCCGTCTCGAAGCTCAATTCGCGATAAATACTCTGGTCGTAAGGGTTGATGACACGCAGCGGCATGGCGCTCTCCTTTTTGGCCCATGGCCTTCCCGGGGTCTTGGGCCCGGCGTCGGTACCGGGTAGTGGCGGCGTTAAACGATCTTGATTATTCTCGCCCGGATGATAATGAAAGGCAGCTGATGGGGCAGCGGCAGTTCGAAGAACTTTTTTTGCCATTGAAGTTAAGCGATGTCAAACCGTCGTCAAGCGGGGGCCGACACCGGAGGCGCACATGAGCGATCGTTGGCGGGTGTTTGTCTATGGGACTCTGAAAAAGGGGTTTCCCAACCATGCGCGCTATCTCTCCGATGCGAATCTGTTGGGAACCTTCCGCACCCGGGAGCGCTACCGGCTCGTGCTGAACGGAGAGCGTTTCTCCCCCTGTCTGCTGGCCGGCGCCGGCCAGGGACGACGGGTGCTCGGGGAGGTCTACGCCGTCGATTTAGCGGGCCTTCGGGAGCTCGACCGGCTGGAGCGCATCGAACTTCCGGACGGCTACCGGCGCCACCGCATCGTCGTGGAGGCTGTCGAGAGCTCCCCGCCGGAGACCTGCGAAGTGTTTGTCTATTTGAAAGATCCCGGAGGCGCAACCGATCAGCGCTCCGAGCCCCTCGAAGTCTATACTTCTGAGGCGGCCTGCGCCTACCGAAGACGAAATGAAGGAAGTGGGGATGAAAACGGAACGACCTGACCGGACCGATCCGGCCGCCGAGGAGCTGGAGGCCCTGCGGCAAAACATCGACGCCATCGACCACGACGTGGTGGCCCTTCTCAAGGCCCGCCAGGAACAGGTGGACCGTGTGCTGGCCCTCAAACGGTCCCACGGCCTGCCGGTCTACCATCCGGCCCGGGAGGAAAACCTGATCTCGGAAAAACGCCGCACCGCGCGGGCCGTCGGTCTGGATCCGGATTTTCTGGAAGACCTCTTCCGCCGGATTCTGCGGCAATCACGCGTCGAGCAGACCGCCCAGCTGGCCCGCCGGGGAACCAAACCCGGGGCCCGCATCCTCCTGGTGGGCGGCGCCGGGGCCATGGGGCGTTATCTGCAGCGCTGGTTCAGGGAGGCCGGCTACGAGGTCCGCCTTCTGGACCGCGAGGACTGGGATCACGCGGCCGACCTGTGCGACGGGATCGCCCTGGCGCTGCTGAGCGTGCCCATCGACCGGACCGCCGCGGCGGCCCGCCGTCTGGCTCCATATCTGCCACCGGACTGCCTTCTGAGCGATATCACCAGCCTGAAGACGGCGCCCCTGGCGGCCATGCTGGCCGCCCACCCCGGGCCTGTGGTGGGCTTGCATCCCCTCTTCGGTCCGACCACCACCTCCATGGACAAGCAGGTGGTCATCACCACCCCCGGGCGCCGCCCGGCCGAATGCCAATGGCTGCTGGACCAGTTTGCGGATTGGGGCGCCATCGTGATCCAGGCCGATCCCGGCGAACACGACGAGGCCATGGACGTCATCCAGGCGCTGCGGCATTTTGCGGCCTTCACCTTCGGCAAATTCCTGTTTGAACGCCGGGTGGCCCTGGACCGCGCCCTGGATTTTTCAAGCCCCATCTACCGCCTCGAGCTGGGCATGGTGGGGCGGCTGTTTGCCCAGGATCCGGCCCTGTATTCGGAAATCATCCTGGCCACACCCGGTCGCCGGCAACTCCTGCGGGACTACCTGGCCTCCCTGCAAGACAGCCTGGCCCTGCTCGAGACCGGAGACAAGGCAGCCTTCGAGGCCCTTTTCCGGGACATCGCCGCCTGGTTCGACCCGTTTAGCGGACAAGCGCTGAGGGAAACGACATATCTCATCGACAAGCTCATCGAGCGCTTCTGACGGCTTCGCCAGATGCTCAATATCGGCGTTACGCTGCGTTCCGCGGCGCTGCGGCGTACCGATGTACGCCTCACGCCTTGGAACTTGCGCGCCTTGATCTTGAACATCTGGCGAAGCCGTCTATATACTCTACTTAAACCCCATATCGGCGTTGTGCGGCGGCTCTCGTCGCTGCCGTCATGGTTCTGATAGCCGGTCGAGGCGCGAATTTAACCTACAGTAGTCATGAAGCAGCCTCCCGGATGCAGTTCCCCGAAGAAAACGTCAATGGGTAATTATTCGCGAATAGATTTGTCGAAAAAAGTTTATAATTTTTTCGACGATGTGAATGGGAAGATAACGGTAATCGAGTTTTTGATTTTTATTAAGCGTTGCTTTCAGAAGATTTTTGATAGTACTGAAACTACAGTTTCGCATTGGAAATACAAATTACCAATTAAATGCCAAAAATAGGTATAGATAGCA
>CAVSSY010000018.1:0-680153 GCA_963730675.1 uncultured delta proteobacterium
CATGGGCCATAAGTTGAACTACGACATGATCGTCAATACCGGCAGCGTCTCCATCGATGGCGCGGTGGAAGCCATCGCCGCCCTCCTGGGGATGGCCATACGTCCCCAGAACCTGGCGAAGACCGCCCAAAGACCCGCCAAGGTATCGAGCACGACAAGATAGGGGGTACGCTAAGAAGGGTTTAAGGATCGAAGGTCAACTCATAAGGCCACTCCTGTGCTTGGCCGTCGGAGGCATCCTTGCGGCAAGCGTCGATCACGCAGCGGCCGTCATGAAATCGGCGGGGAATTGGAGTCCGGCGCCGCGCACGGGCACGATGCCGAACATGCGAAAATCGGGGTGGGTGTGAAAGACCGTGGTCACGATCCGAAGCTCCTGGCCCGCACGGATCAGGACAATCGTGTTGAGGATATCACCGAAATAGCCGTCCAATTGTCCGGCCTGCAGGGCCGCATCCCGCTCCTGGGCGTGGGGGAGACCCCGCTGAAAAAAGGCCTGACCAGCATGCCGGCCAGGCCGCACCAAAAGCGGCCATACATGCGCTTCATCAGACCTCCCGGAGATGATATCAGATCGGCTTTGCGGCATCGCGTCCGGCTGGGGGACGGATTGTCCCCCGCCGGGACGCAGCCGATGGGGCAGCGTAAGAAAAGGCGGCCTATAAGCCAATAAAATTGTTTATAATCAATGTTTTGAAACGTCTGATCGGGCTGCCGGGGAAGCGGCTTCCGGTCCCCACAGGCCGAAACGGCGCAGGTTGCGCCGGATCGCCTCCCACTGAAAATACAGGTGGACCCCCAGAAACGTCACAAAGCCCAGGGCGGCCCCCTCGTGGATCCAGCGCATGAGGTGACGGAGAGATCGCAGCGTCGGGCCGGCCGGCAACAGCCAGTTGATCAGGCCGGTGACGGCCAGCACCGCAATCGTCAACATCAACAAAACCTGCGCCCGCCAGCGGGCGTGTCGTGAAATTGCCATGGGAGGATTCCTCCGGGGGCGATCGATCGCCGATTAGCGACCGGCCGCTTTCGGGGTTACATGGGTCAGCCCGGCCGGCGTTTCCCGGGCCACAGTATAGAAACGGCGCCTGAACCACAGGGCGGCATTGACCAGACTGATCAAGACCGGCACCTCCACCAGGGGGCCGATCACGGCCGCAAAGGCCTGGCCCGAATCAAGGCCGAAGACCGCCACCGCCACGGCGATGGCCAGCTCGAAATTGTTGGAGGCGGCCGTGAAGCTCAGGGTGGCGGACTGTTCATAAGTGGCTCCGGCCTTCATGGACAGCACGAAGGACACGAAGAACATCACCACGAAATAGATGCACAGGGGCAAAGCAATCCGCAGAACGTCCAGCGGCAATTGGACGATATAGTCCCCTTTGAGGGAAAACATGACCAGGATGGTGAAGAGCAAAGCCACCAGGGTCATGGGGCTGATGAAGGGAATAAACCGAGTCTCGTACCACTCCCGCCCCCGGGTCTTCAGCCCGATCAGCCGGGAGAGCATGCCGGCGATGAAGGGAATCCCCAGATAGATGAAAACGCTCTCGGCGATCTGGCCGATGGCGATATCCACCACGGCGCCCTGGATCCCCAGCCAGCGGGGCATCAGCGTGATGAAGAAGTAGGCGTAGACCGAGAAAAACAGCACCTGGAAAACAGAGTTGAAGGCCACCAGCCCGGCGCAGTACTCCCGGTCGCCGCCGGCCAGGTCGTTCCACACGATCACCATGGCGATGCAGCGGGCCAGGCCGATCAGGATCAGCCCCACCATGTATTCGTGGTAACCGGACAGCAGCGCGACAGCCAGGCCGAACATCAGGACGGGACCGATCACCCAGTTCTGCACCAAGGACAGCAGCAGCACCTTGCCGTTGTGGAAGACCTCTCCCATCTGCTCGTATTTGACTTTGGCCAGGGGCGGGTACATCATCAGGATCAGGCCGACGGCGATGGGGATGTTGGTGGTGCCCACCTGGAACTGCTTGATGGCCGCCTTGATGTCCGGGAAAAAATAACCGGCCATGACACCCACGAACATGGCCAGAAAAATCCACAGGGTCAGATAGCGGTCCAGAAACGATAGCTTCTTGATCTGCGCCATGCCTCCCTCCTCTACCCCTTTATCCATCCGGGCCGAAGATTGGCCGCCCCCGCCCGGTTCAGCCCAGCACCATGTTGAATAAATAACCGACGATGAGGATGCCCGTGGCCACCACGCCAATGAAGACGCCGATCAGCCGGGGTTTGAGCACCTTGCGCAAAATCACCATCTCGGGCAGCGAAAGCGCGATCACCGACATCATGAAGGCCAGGGTCGATCCCAGGGCGGCGCCCTTGCCCAGCAGTGCCTCCACCACCGGAATGATGCCGGCGGCGTTGGAATACATGGGCACCCCCAGAACCACCGCCAGGGGCACGGCCCACCAGTCGCCCTTGCCCATGACCGAAGCCATGAAGCCTTCCGGTACGAAACCGTGGATGCCGGCTCCGATGGCAATGCCCAGGAGGATATACTTCCACACCCGGCCGATGATTTCCACCACGGCGTCCTTGCCGTACACCAGGCGATCCCGCAGGGTCATGCGGGTTTCCACCGGCCCCTGGTCCGTGGCCGTCATCTGCTGCACCCAATCTTCGACGTACCGCTCCAGATGCAGGCGCCCGATCACCCACCCGGCGATGATGGCGATCGTCAATCCGGTGGCCGCATACAGGGCCGCCACTTGCCAGCCCACCAGGCCGTAAAGCAACCCCAGGGCGATTTCATTGACCATGGGAGCGGCGATCAGGAAAGAGAAGGTGACCCCCAGAGGAACCCCCGCCGTGACGAACCCGATGAACAGTGGCACGGCCGAGCAGGAGCAAAAGGGGGTCACGATGCCCAGCAGGGCCGCCAGCACGTTGCCCACCAGCAGGCTGCGGCCGGCCAGAAGGGCCCGGGTGCGCTCGGGCGAAAAATAGCTGCGGATCACGCCCACGCCGAACACCACCAGCACCAGGAGCATCATGACCTTGGGCGTGTCATAGAAAAAGAACTCGACCGATGCCCCCAGGTGTGAGCCCGACGCTATTGGCAGCAAGTGATAGGTAAGGAATTTGGAAAAGGCCGCCAAGTGCGTGTAAACCAGCCACCACAGGGCGATACCCAATGGCGCGGCCGCGAGCATCATCCAGGCGGGCAGGGGTCTGCGCCCATCGCTCCCTGCGGGTTCATGCGCCTGGCAGCCGCAGGATGCGTTATCCATTGATTTCAACATGCCAATACCTCTCTATAACGATCACACAACCAGTCACCGGGCCAGTGCTATTTCAACCACCCGGCGACTTCGTCTTTCTTGGGAATTTTGCCGGCGGACTTGACCACCCCGTCCACCAGAACCGCGGGGGTCGACACCACCCCGTGGGCGGCGATCTGCATCATGTCGGTGACCTTCTCCACGCGGGCATCGGCCCCGGTTTCCGCCAAGACTTCTTTCACAACCTTGGCCGTCTTTTCGCACCGGGCACAGCCGGGTCCCAGAATTTTGATTTCCATTTTAATTTCTCCTTTTTAAATGGCCCCTCCACAGCGTGTTCCCTCCTGACTGGAACCGGATCAGGGGTCGGCTTTCATATTGCCAATTATCCATATACCGGGTCTATGGGCGACGGCATATATCTTCGCGGTTGATAAACGGCAGCTGCACCACTGCACGGCGGATGTCCGGATCGTCCTCCAGCCAGTGGCGCAGATTGCCCAGCAGGCTGGCCACAAAGGGGCTGCTGCCGCCGTCGGAGGGGGCATAGTTCACCCACAGACCGTCCTTGCGGGATACCACAAGCCCTGCTTCCTCAAGTATTTTCAGGTGTTTGGAGACCGTGGGCTGGGCAAGCCCGAGAACGCCCTGGAGTTCGCAAACGCACATGGTGCGGTGCTGCAGCAATTTGACGATTTTGACCCGGTTGGCATCCGCCAGGGCCTTCATGACCTGGGTGAAGGTTTTCATCACTATATTCCTTTTTAGCAATATAGTGATGGTGGCAGGCGGTTGTCAACCCTATTCTGGAAATTCGGGTTGCTAAAGGTTGACGGCTTCTTAAAAAGTCAGCTTTTAGACGGTTTCGAAAAAAGTTCGAGACCAAGGCTTGCGAATCTCGAGGGGAGAAGCGTGCGCCAGTACACCGCAATGACGGGAGAGGAAGCGCAAAGCGGATATTTACCCACCTTTGGCGTGTCGGGCTTTTTGCGGAGCCGTCAAGGTTGCTTCAGGCCAGTTTCAGCAAACTCTCCCGGCTGACCATGCCCCGGAAACGGCCTTCGGCATCCACCACCGGCAGACGCTTAAGCCGTTTGTCCACCATGAGGCGAATGGCCTCCTCGATGCGGGTGCTTTCCCCCACGATGACCAGATCCGTTTTCATCACCTCTCCGGCCGTCTTCTCCCGCAGAGTCTGGCGCAGTTCCCGGCTGCATTCATGGGGGGTTTTGAAGCTCAGCCGGCAGCTGAGATAATCCCAGAATCCCTGCCCTTTGCCGGCGAAGGCGGCCAGCAGGTCCCGATCGGAGATCATTCCCAGGAAGCTTCCCTCGGGTCCCACCACCGCCACCCGCTGGATGTCGTCGGTGTCGATGATGCGGATCACCTCCTCCACCGGTGTGTCCGGCCTCACGGCCTGGCTGTCCCGCCGCATGATGTCCGAAACATAGCGCAGGTTCTCCACCTGGACGTCCCGCTGCCGGAAGGCCTCCCAGTCCGGCCCTTCCCGGGTGATGGTGCGGAACACGTCCACCCGCGAAAGCACGCCCGTCAGCAGGCCGTTTTCATCCACCACCGGCAGACGTTTGACATCCTGGCGCAGCATCAGGTCCACGGCGTCGGTCAACCGCTGATCCTCCGTGATGATCACGGCCGGCCGGGTCATGACCGCTTCGGCCTGCTTGCCGGCCAGGCCCGCCAAAGCGCTGTTTTTGCGTCCGGGCTCAGCGTCAGCCAGAAGCCCCAGACGCAGCGGCAGGCCGGCCCGGTAGACCAGATCCCCTTGGGCGATGATGCCCAGCGGACGGCCGGCCCGGTCCACCACGGGCACGCTGGTAAAATTGACCCCCAGCAGCAGTCGCACCACATCCTGCAACGGGGTGTCGGGTCTTACCCGTTGGGGATCATGAGTCATGATGTCGCGCACCTTGATCTGCCGGGGAATGAGGTTCTGGCGGGTTTTGTAGGCGCGCACGTCCAGGTCGCCCACCGCCACGATACCGTCGGTCACGAGCGTCTCCAGGGCTTCCAGGACGGCCTCCGATTCAGCTGCCGGCAGGACGATCTCGATTTTGAGCGGCATATTGTAGGAAATGGTCAGGATGCTCTGGGAGGCGAGCTCACCAGTTTCATAGCAGCCGGCCATGGCCCGGGTAACCACGCAGCGGGCCGCGAGCTTGAGGCTCTTGACGTAATCCACCACGGCCTCCAGCAAGGGCCGGCCCTGGCTGCGGACCTCCTCTGCCGTATAGATGGTGATCAGGCGATAGCTCATGGCCATGTCGCACCTCCTTTGAAGAGGATCTGGACCAGCCAGATGCCGGCCAGGACCAGACCGATGCCGCCGATGTTGTGGGCCACAAAGGCCAGGACGGCCGCACCGAAACCGCCGCCGCGGATGGACTCCACCAGCTCCAGGGCGTAGGTGGAAAAGGTGGTGAAAGCCCCGAGAAAGCCGGTCATGAAAAACAGCCGCACCGGCGGCGTCAGCAGGGGCAGCCGGTCCACCAGGGCGAAGGTGACGCCGATCACGAAGCAGCCGATCATGTTGGCCGCAAAGGTGCCCCAGTTCAGCCCGGTGCCGAGCAGGCGGATGGCCCCCAACGACACCAGGTAACGCCCCGCCGCTCCCAGGCTGCCGCCTGCCATTACCAGCAGAATCTTGAAAAGAATTCCGGACATGCCGATCGATTCAACCTTTGGTCAGTCAGGGCGATGGGGCATCCGAAAAGGCACTGTTTTCAGGCGGCGCACCCTGAACTGAGTGTTTGAGCAGGATTGATTTCCCGCAAGCGATACGATCCTTATTGTTTTTGCATAGTCCACATGACTTCTAATTTCAACGCATTAAAAACCTTCTGCAGCTAGCAGTCCTCCGACAGCCTACTCGGAATGCATTCTGCCGGGCCTGAAAACGACCTTCAGATCGGTGTTGCATCTGTCCTACCATAACGATTATAGGTTGGTCCGGCCCGATTAATGATTACCATTGGGTGCAAGAATTGAAACAAGGCACACGAAGAAGCCGCAATGGGATCTGATATACCACCCAATGTCTTTGCAGAGCCTGCATGAAGTTGGCGGGGCTGGGTAGCAGGTACTTAAATCGAGAAGGACCCACTGGGAAAGCTCGGCTATGCCGTCACAAAGTACGCAGTTGCTTAATACTTTGCTGAAAGCGATATCGAAGTTGTCCAAGACGCGGCTGAACTATTGGGCAGAGTTCGCTGTCGATATCCCGTTTGGTGCTGTGCTGATCTTTGCAAGTCTGCGGAGTAGTGAACTGGGTCCCATCGCAGCTGTTCTAACCATCCTGCTCGGCCTTGTTTTCTTCAGCATCATTGAATACGCATTTCACCGCTGGCTGTTTCACGGATCGGTGCAAATCGTGGCACAGGGTCACCGCGCGCATCACCAGAATCCGTTGGGCTACGATTCTTTACCATTCTTCTTGCCAGCCGTGCTGCTGTTGGCGCTCGCAGGTGTGCTTGTATTGCTTATGCCCGCTAAGTATGCTTTTCTGCTGACGGGGACAATTACGCTAAGCTACGTTATTTATGGGCTGAGTCATTTCACCATCCACCACCATCATTTTCATTATGTCCTTGCTCGCAATTGGGCCGCCAATCATCACATCCATCACTACCACGCCGATTCCAACTTCGGAGTTACAACCCCGCTGTGGGATATCGTGCTTGGCACACGCTACCGAAGGGCATCTCCGTAAAAATCTTGGAGGGCCGCTCTTTAAGGCCAATGTCCACCCTTTCCCCCATTTAGCCCTATAGTGGCCACCACTTCAGTATGATACGCGTCTCCACCGCGACTCCTGCCGGAACCCCAAAGTCGAATCCATGAGGACCGCCCATGCCAATCCGCTCCAAAACCGAGGCCCAGCGAAGGGCCGACCAGATTGCGTCTTTCCGGTCTGAAATGGCGCTCGTCGAGGGCGAGCAGGTGCTCACCCTCAGCGACAGCCAGCGGGCCGCCCTGACCGATTACCACACGAAACTCCTGGCCGGGCTGTCGTCGACCTACGACATCGATGCCGATCACCGGGAAAAACAGCTCAGCCTGGGGATGAAAATCGCCTCCTTCTTAGGCGCCCTGGGGTTGGCCGCCAGCGTGTTCTTTCTCTTCTATCAATTCTGGGGGCGGTTCGGCACGCGCACCCAGGTGCTGATTCTCATCGCGGCCCCCTTGCTTGCGCTGGCCGCCACCATGGTGGTTTCGCAAAAGGAAAAGACCGGCTATTTTGCCAAGTTGCTGGGACTTGTGAGTTTAGCCTGCTTCGTCCTGAACCTTTCCATGCTCGGGCAGATCTTCAACATCGCCCCTTCGGAAAACGCTTTTCTGGTATGGGCCGTCTTGGCCTTCCTGTTGGCCTACGCCGCCGACGCACGCCTGCTGCTGGCCTTCGGCATCATCAGTTTGGCCGGCTTTCTGTCCGCCAAAACCGGTACCTGGAGCGGTTGCTACTGGATTCACTTCGGAGAACGGCCGGAAAATTTCTTCCCGGCCGCCGTTTTGCTGTTCCTGGCGCCCCTGATACCCCACCACCGGTTTTCCGGCTTTGCCGCGATCTACCGCGTTTTTGCCATGCTGCTGTTTTTCATTCCGGTCCTGATCCTGTCCAACTGGGGCGCCGGCAGTTATTTGAATTTTGACGGGGATGCCATCGAAGCCATCTACCAGGTCGTGGGCTTTCTGGTCAGTGGAGCCGCCATCTGGATAGGTATCAAGCGCGGATGGCCCGAGGTGGTGAACACGGGCAATGTCTTTTTCACGGTTTTCCTCTACACCAAGTTTTACGACTGGTGGTGGGACTGGATGCCCAAATACCTTTTCTTTCTGGTCATCGGACTGACCGCCATTTTGATGCTGTTGATCTTCAAACGGCTGCGCTGCGCTGTCAGCAGATCGCGTCAGGAGGTGCCCGCATGAAATGGTTATGGTCGCCGCGGGGTCTGTTTGCCCTTGGGTTTGCCGTTCTGGCCGCCACCAACATCGCAGTCCTGGCCGGGGTGGCCTACAATCGCTCCGGAACGCCCGAAACCCTGGTCACCCTCAGCGAAAGGGAGCTGCCGCTGCCCTATTATGTCCGTGAGGAAAACAGCGGCCTCGCCCTTCATGTGGATTGGCGGGTCCTGGGAGCGAAAAAAGACGATCAGCCGTACCGCCGTTGGGGGTATCCGACCTGGCTCACGGCCGACGAGCTGGCGGCCCTGGGCTTTGAGATCGACGACGCTCCAGAGGCCGACTCCGATGGAAGCCGCGCCAAAGCGCCCCTCCCCAAAGAGGTCTTCATCGTCCTGGAAAAAGACGGCCCGGCCTATCGGGAAGCGATCCGGCGGGCGGAACAGGCCCTCGCCCATGAGGAAGGCCGGCTCCGTGCCGACCGCGCCGACAAACAGCGGCAGGAGGCGGTGGATAATGCTGCCAAACGCCTTGAAAAAGAGCGCATTGCCGCTTCCCGCCTCTTTGCCGTGGATGCCGGCCTCGATCCGGCGCGCTTGCGGGAAACCTATGCCGACCGGACACGCTTTATCATCGCCAGGGGGTTGGTCAAGCCGGCTTACGAATACGAGAAGAAGCGCCGACGCGTGCGGGGCTATATCCAGCGCCTAAGCGTGGAAAACATCCATGTCCCCCTGAAACACCGGGAAATGCTGGATGCCTTGCTGGCGAAGCGTCGCTCCCGGTCGTCCACCATCGAACCTCCGCGCTACGAAATCGAACTGGCCTATGGGCGCCGCTTCGAGCCCTGGATTGTATCCGTCAAAGCGTTTGAATGAAAAGGAGCGCCTGCACCGCCGTTGCCCGTTTCAAATCAGCTCCAGCATCGCAATTTCGGGGAAACAATTGAAGCGCACCGGGTAGGTGGCCCAAACGATACCCCGGGAGATGAACATGGCCTGCCCCTTGGTGGTGCGAACCAGGCCGCTCGCATAGGCTTTGTTGCAGACCGGCAACACGGCGCTCCCCAGAATAGAATTCGTCCAGGGAATTGGCCACGGCGCCGTCCCAGCCGTCCCCCAGCATGTTCCCTGCCTTGCTCGGCCCACAAAGACACCGGAGTTGATGGGACTTACCATGTCTCTGTCGGAGTAACGGTTAAGGCGACGCTGCGCAGGAGCTGATGAGGAGGGCTGCCAAAGTCTCGGCGCAAGGCGCAAGCCACCGGGGCTGTTCGATCCGTTGTCAGGCGGCGCGTTTCGTTCCGCGCGCGCGCAATAATTTGATCACCCGGCCGGCTTCGTGCGTCTCCTCCGGTGTCAAAAAGCCGGCCGCTATCCAGGATTCCAGCAGCCTCTGTCGGCGCAGCAGCTTGTGGGGGCTGTCGTCTTCAGCATATTGATGCATGAGTTCCAAATCCGTCAACTTCATGATGTCCTCCATCTCGAAACGGGCCTCTGAAGCCCGCAGACAATACTATTGGAACGAATCTCTTTAAAAGCAAGCGGGATACCGACGATATTTTGTTAGAGATAGCCCGGCTATGATCCGAAGCACCACAGGGGGAACTTTAACGCAGCCGGCCTCCGGGCGTTACCGGACGCTTGCAGCCGGAATCCTCGCCGACGGCCCGGCAGGCGATGCGGTGAATTCCTCATCATGCTTGACACGGTCGCGCCCGGCCCTTTTGGCCCGGTAAAGTGCCTGGTCCGCCTTTTCCAGGAGCTCGGCAGGCTTCCGCCCTCGCACAGGGATGCCGGAAGCCACGCCCGCGCTGATGGTCAGGTAGTCCCGCCCGTGGGCGCCTTTATGGCGCAGCTTCATGTCCCGGACCGTGCGATGCATGATCTCGGCCACCTCGCGGCCGCCCGCCAGATCGGTATTGGGCAGTACCACCACAAACTCCTCACCGCCGTAGCGTGCCACCAGATCGCCGGCCCGGCGGACGTTCTTCCGCAGGCAGGCGGCGACTTTCTTCAGGCAGTCGTCACCGGCCTGATGGCCGTAGATATCGTTGAAGTCCTTGAAATAGTCGATGTCCATCATGATCAGCGACAGCGGTTTCTGCTCCCGCATGGCGCGTTGCCACTCCTGCTCCAGGGCAGCGTCGAATCGACGTCGGTTGGCCAGCCCGGTAAGACCGTCCTCCATGGAGTATTTCTTCAGAATCTGCTGGGCCCGCTTCTGTTTGATGATGGACCACATGCTGGTCATGAACAATGTCAACTGGTTGACATCCGATCCGTTGTAATTCGTTTCCTTGTTGCCCACCCCGGCCACGGCCACGATGCGGCCGTTGTCCATCACCGGAATGCTCATGTGGCGATGGATGGGGAAATGCCCTTTGGGCATGCCCTTCTTGTCGGGAACATTTTGGAAATCGTTGTGAATGATCGGGCGCCGCAGGCGAACACTGTCGGCCCACACACCGGCCTTGTCCAGGGCATAATGACGGGTTTTGTCCGCCCGGCAGGCCTGCCGGACGTCCTTGGACCACGCCACCAGTTCAAGCGATTGGGTTTCCTCGTTCACAAAATGCAGGTAACCCGCCTTGCTGCGGGTCAGGCGCACAATCTCCTCGAGGGCGTAAGCGCGGATTTTTTCATCGCTCACGCCGCTCATCTGGCTCAGCTTCAGCAGGGATTGCAGCCGTTCTTCATTGAGTTTGATCTTCTCCTGGGATTTGATCTGGTCGGTCACATCCCTTGCCACCGCGTAGATGAGCCCTTCCTGGACGTCGGGGGTCGCATTCCACTCGAGCCAGCAGATACGGCCGTCCTTGCCCACATACCGGTTGCGGAAATCCTGGACGGATTCGCCCATGGTGAGTTTGCGTCCGACGACTTCGGTGGCGGCGGCATCGTCGGGATGGACGAAGGAAAACCAGGGAATGCTGAGCAGCTCCTCCTTGGACCAGCCGAGAATCCGGGTCCAGGCCGAATTGAGATCCTTGAAATACCCGTTGAAGTCCACGACGCAAATGGGATCGATGGACAGGCTGAACAATCGTTCACGGTCCTCCTCGGCCCGTTTGACGGCGGTGATGTCTTTGATCACGCTCACCACGCGGTTGACGCGGCCGGAGGCGGAACGGGCCGGGTAGTAGCGCACGAGCAGGTGGCGCTTCCCCATGGTTTCGTTTTCCCGCACCATTTCATATTCCACCGCTTCCCCCTGGAAGCAGGCGTCGAGATGGGGTTTGATGGCATGGAAGGCGTCCTCGCCGATGGCATCGACAATGGAGGTGCCGATGATTTTCTCACGCGCCGTCCTGCGCCGCTTTAGGTAGGCGTCGTTGACCATACGGAAGATGTAATGGCGGTCCAGGACCGTGACCATCTCATCGGAGGCTTCCAGGGCTAGGTGGTATTCGCTGAGCATATCCCGGGCCTGGCGGTGATCCATGACCTCTTTCTGGAGTTCGCAGGTGCCGGCCTTGACCTGGATCTCAAGATGCGACTTATAGCGCATCAGGGCCAGTTCCGCCTGGCGCCGTTCGTCGATTTCAGCCCGCAGATTGGCGTTGGCTTGCAGCAAGTCCGTTGTTTGCAGGTCCAGCGCCCTGGCCAGGGTTCGGTTGGAGGCCCACATCCGAAACATCACCAGGCCGACAATGACCAGCACCGCCGCAAGGGCTGCCAGGGCAAAAAAGGTACCCACCGGTTTGTCGGCGCCGCGCCAGGCCGAGTGGAGCGAGACCAAGGCGATGGCGAGCAGCAATCCGGCGGCCGCGACCAGATGGCGGTGCCGCGCAAGCGGGGCGCTTCTCGTCATGGTGATGTTCAACGCTTTTCGGTTCATGACAGCAACGATCGAAATAGAGATTAAGGTGGCAGCGGCCTTGAATCGCCTTCCGCCATGCACTCATGCAATAAACTTGCCAACACCAATACGTGGTCGACAAACGATGGGGGACGGGTGGCTGACGGTCAACCGAACGCAATCAAGACCGCGCGCGACTGCCTTTATTGACAGCAGTTTTCCGACATGGGCCATGAAAAACAGCCCATCTGACAGCATTTGGGGCGGGTGGGTGAACCATGAGGCCGCGGGGGAAGATTTTGCCGGATCGGTCAAATCCCTATCGGCCGCGTCAAAATTTTACCGACGGTCGCCATAGATCGGTTGTCTTGGGATCACAAGGCGATCATCGCCTCCGTGCCTTCAGGACGGCCCGAATCGCTTCCGCCAAAACATCGGGGACTTCTTCCTGCAGAAAATGTCCGGCCCGGGTCTCGGTGACCGGGGCCGTGGGGAAAACACCCCGCATGTTTTTCAGGGCGCGGCCCAGGATAGGATCCTTCATGCCCCAGACAAGACGCACCGGTCCGGTAAAAGCCTCGGCCCAATCGCGGATCTTGCGCAGGTCGTGGGCGGTGGGGTGCTTGGGGCCGGTGGGCACCAGGCGGGCCAGGGCCAGCGGCGCGGTGCGGTCCCGCCAGGCTTTTAACGGCCAGCGATAGGCCTGCCGTTCGAGAGGTCCGATGCTGGCGGGATCGCCTTGAACCCGGTGCAACATAGGCAGCGGGAAGTTGGCCCCCTTGAATAGCAGCGTACTGGCCAGGGGAAGGTGGGACAATAGATGAAAAAACGACAACGGCCGCTTTTTCCGCGGCGCGGAAAGGCCGGTATTGGCAAACACCGCCCCGGCCACACGCTCCGGATGCCAGGCGGCCATCAGCCCCAGAATGGGGCCGCCCCAGTCCTGCCCCACGATCACCACATCCCGGAGGTCGAGGGCCTGGACGAGCCGACTCACGCTCAGGGCGTGGAACCGCAGGGAGTGCAGGCCCGCTTCACGGGGCTTGTCGCTCAGTCCCAATCCGATCAAATCCGGGGCGATCACGCGGACTTTCTCGTCCGCCAGCAACCGGATGACCTTGCGCCACAAAAAGGACCAGGTGGGATTGCCGTGCTGCATCAGCACCACCGGCCCCTCACCCTCGTCCACGAAGTGCATGGCCCATCGCCCCCCGCGGAACAGACGCCGCCGGAAGGGAAATTCAGCGGTGAGCCAGTCGGGCAGGGGCACGGCGTCTTCGAACATGGGCGTGGCGGCATTCATGGGCAGCATTCCTCTTGGCAAGAAAAAAGGGTTCGTGCGATGGGAACCGCTGGAAACAAAGGTTTGTTTAGCTCTAAGGGAATTATGGGGAAATGGCAAGGCCGCCGTTGCCGGCCTCCGGGAAGAAACGAAAAGGAAAGCGAACCGTTACCGGAAGACCTTCCACAAGGTGTTCCGGCGTCCCGCCGGGCAGCAGTTGGATCGGCACCAGCAGGCGATTCTCCCTGGAACCCATGGGGGAGCTGACGGCGGCCGGCAGACGCCGCGTCATTTCGGGGACGCGTATCACAATACCGGGCACACTAAGTCCGTTCTGGAACTGCACTGTCACCGGCTGGCCCTTGTCGGCGTAAGCGGCGTATCGGGAGTCCAGATAGGCCACAATCTCCGGTTGGGAGGTATCGCCCAGCAAGAGGATCGGATCACCCGGCGCGAGACTCTGGCCCGCTTCGGCCAGGAGCTCCAACACCCGGCCGGCGGATGGGCTGTGCAGGATGAGCGCCTCGCGGGCCTGGTGCAAAGCCGCCAGTTCGGCCCGCACCACCTGCAGCCGGACGAGCTCATCTTCGCCCGTGGCCGAAGCGCGCACGATCTGAGCCTGCATCCGGGCTAAATCGGCTTCCACGTTTGCGTAATTGAGCAGGGCTTCGTGCAACCGGTTTTCCGCAGCCTGCAGTTCGGCGCGGGTGGCGGCCCCCTGTTCGAAAAGGAATTGCACATCGTCCCGATTGCGCCGACGGTAGGCGACCATTTCAGCCGCCAACGACAGCCGGCGCTGCGTCCGGCTGTGGTCGAAGGAAAGCTTCGGCGCTGCGGCCAGAGCCCTTTCCCGGGCCTCGCGCTCCGCCGTCAATACGGCCTCGCGGCCGTCCATTGCCTCGCTTTGCAACCGGGCCAGCACCGCCCCCGCCGACACCGTTTCGCCTGTCCGCACCCTGATATCCAGCAGGACGCCCGCGATCTGGCTGTTGACCGGGGTCTTGCGCAATGTCACGTAGCCGGGCGCCGAAACGATCAGCCAGCCGTATAAGATCTGACCGACAAGGTAGATCAGCGGCAGGGAAACCAAAATCAAAATGAGGTACCAGCGCCAGCGCGCCATCACACGTTTGGCCGGCGCGTAGGAAACGCGCATCCCCTGTTCGCGCTCCGGTGCCTGCTGTTTGGGGGATCGAAACCGTACTTTCATGGGGCCATCCGCTCCCAGTCGCTCCAGGACTGGACGATGAGCTGTTTCAGATGGTGATCCAGGGCCGCCGATAGCTGGCGTCCCGCTTCACGCACCCTGCGCCGTCCCATGGACGCCCAACTGGCGCCGCCCTCCACAAAGGGCTCCACACTGACCGCAATGGAGAAGGGAATCTGCGGATAAGCCTTAACAAGCGGCGCCGCCCGGTCGGCGGCCTGCTCCGGTGTCGCCACATAGATCATCAACACCACCTCGGCCAGGTCGAGATTGCCCAGGGCACAGCCCAGACAAAAATTGAAGTTTCCCTGGGCCAGATAGCGCGGATGCACGCTGAGCCCCACGGGCCAGGGGCTAACCCGCTGCACCGCGGCGATGGTTCGCACCAGCTGAGCCAACAGGTACTCTTCGGAAAAAAGCGTCGGGTCCAGCTGATTCGGTTCGAGATCCAGGTGCAGCCCGTCAAACGGCAGGGCTTCCAGCGATTGCACGATGGCCAAAAGATCGCGCCGCTTCCCCGGCAGGATCCAGGTCGGTTCTCCGAGCAGCAGTTCCACCGAGACACCGCACTTATGGGCATCGGCAATGAAGCGCCGCAAACGCCCTGCGCCGGCAGGGGTGGCAGCCCTGCGCGATCTGTTCGCTGTCGAGGGATATCAGCAGGCGGTTGATCCCTGCTTCCCGAAGCTCGCGCCAAAAATCCGGACGGCCGGCATCCGTCGCCAAAAGGGCGTTGCTCTGCCAGAGGTAGACCCCAATGCCGTCAGAGGATGCCGCATATGCCACCGGTGCTGTCTTTCCTCCGTCGTCAGCCGCTGCTGCTTTGGGCCAGGCCAGCCATTCGGGAGAGGCCGGATCGTTGGGGATGACGGAATCCGCTGACCAGTCGGCCAGGGCGGTCTCCAGAGCGCCGCAGTCGCCGGCACCGAACTGCAGCACGTTGGCCTGGGCCTCCAATTGGAGAACCTCGGCTTCCACCAGATCCAGGGCCGCCTGGTAATAGCGAAATCGGCTCTGCTGCAGAGTTTCGATCGTATCGCCGGGCAGAAATCCTCTGCGCAGCGTATTCTCCCGCAGACTCTCCAATGCCGCTCGGGTTCGTTGACGCGCGAAGGCCACGTTGCCGCGGGCCGCCTCGATACGCGCCAAAGCCTCGCGGGCCTCGGCCAGCAGTTCGCCGCTGCGCTGTTCCAGCTCCAACTGCCGTTGCCGCAACGCCGCCCGGGCCATGCGGCGACGGGCCGAAACCACCTGGCCCATATCGGCCGGCATCTGAAAATGGAAGGTCAGGGCCACCCCGTAGCCGGATTCCCCGCCCGGGAAATCCTGGGAGGCAAACCCCGTCAAATCGGCGTGGGCCTCCAGGTCGCTCAGGGGATCCAGCTTCAGGACTCCCATCTCTTCGTCAACCCGTCCGCGCAACCGCTCGATCTCGGGGTGGGTGTCCAGGATGACGGCCACCAGACGATCCTCGTCCCGGCAGGAGGGGGGCAGCACCGGCGGCAAACATTGGAAAGCGGGATAGTGGGTGCGCGTCAGCAGATTGATGATCGCCAGCGCCCGTTTGCGGTCGGCGCGGTCGTTGGCCATCTGGTGCTCGGCCAGATCGAAGGCGGACAAGAATTCCTGTCTATCGGCATCCAGCAGGAAGCCTTCCCGCCGGCGTTTCTCCAAGGCCTGGACGACCGATGCCCGATCCTCCAAGAAGGCCCGGCCGAGGGCCAGGCGGCGTGCCCCGCCCCAGTACCGGACATAGGCTTCCCGCAGGACCCTGAGACCTGTCAAGCGCGCCGCCTCCATCTGCTGGCGCTGCTCCCAGGTCTTGGCTTCCGCTGTCAGAATGTCCAATTGCTCCTGATCCCGTGTGCCCAAAAGGGGGTAGCGCAGCGACAGGCGGCCGAAGGCCTGGTTGTAGTCACGCACCTGGATTTCGTCGGTGGGTTCCCTGTAGCGGCCCGTACCGCCGTCGCCCAGGATCTGCAAGCCGCTGGCCGCCTGCTCCCTTTCGAGACGGGCGAGACTCTCTTCCAGGGCGGCCGCCGCCACCAGCACGGGAGGCGCATCCGCGATGACGGCCTCCATTTCCGTAAGGGAAATGGTTTCCATGGCCAGCGCGACCGGCGGCACAAACAGCGCCAGGAGAAGCGCCAAAACAAGGCCCATACGTCTGCAAGAGCAAGCAGCGCTATGATAGCAAGCCAAACCCATCAGTACTTGGTCTTTCGCAAAACCCACCAAGGCGCCATGGTGGAGTCCAGATGGGATCGTAAAAGCCATTCATTGAGGGTCGCCACACCGCACCAGATGCGCGTGATGAACGTAAATATCGGCACTATCGGCAGCCAGACCGCCAGCTTGAGATCCGGCCCCGGCCGTTCGGACAGAAAAACAATGTACATAATGAAAAACACGAGCGTTACCGCCAGGTAGAAGAGATAGACCAGAGCCCACACGGCCAGCACCCAGGCCGGGGGGTAGAACACCATGACGTAAAGGGTGTAGGCCAGAATCACGAAAGGCATCACCAGCTGGAAAAACATGCCGGTCCATAGCTGCATGATGAGATTGCGCCAGCCCAGAAGATTGGGGGTGAAGCTCATGGAATGCTTGCGCACGTATAGGTAGAAAAGATCCCCGTCCCAGCGCAGACGCTGCTTGAGAAAGTCCCGCAAGGTCTCCGGGGCGTCGGTGTGCCCTATGGCTTCCGGCTCGAAGCGGATCCGCAGATTCGGATGGCGGCCGAAATAATTCTTCATGCGCAGGGTGATGTCGAGGTCTTCGGCCGTGCCGCTGTCCCAGCCCCCGATGGCCCGCAAAAAAGACGCCCGGAACACCCCGAAGGCGCCCGAGATATTGTTGACGATGTTGAATTCGCTCAGCCCCACCTTGCTGGCATGGATGGAGAGCATGTATTCGATGGCCTGCAAACGCGTGACAATGCTGCGGCCGGCATTGCGCACCCGCAGACAGCCGGCCACCCCGATCACATTGGGGTCCACAAAATGCCGTACGGCGCAGGCCACCATGGTGTTGTCAAAAGAGGTGTCGCCGTCCAGGGCCATGACCACCGATCCCTTGGCGATATTCAGGCCGGCATTCAGGGCGGACACCCGACCGCCGCGCTGCCATTTGGGCAGGACCGTCAGCTGCCGGTCGGGTCGGGCATTCACCATGTCGGTCAGATCCAGGGCCGCTTCCAGGGTGGCCGCGTTCCGGGCCGCCCCGTCCACCACGGCGATGATTTCGATCACCCCCTCATAGAGCTGCTCCGTCAGGGACCGAATCGTACACGCCACATCGCGGCCCTCCGCATAGCAGGTGATCAGACAGCTGACCATGGGTCGGTAAGGGCGCCGTATGGGTACACGCCAGTAGCGGCGCAGCACGTAGCGTACGATGCCGGCAAAGATCAACAGGTAGATGGGCAGCTCGAAAAACACCACATAGGGGATAAACTTGAGAATGAACTCCCAGAAGCCCTGGTTGAAGGGGCTGAGCAGCAGTTGGAGGAGCATTTCAGCCGCCTGTCGCAATATTTCCGTCATGCGGCCTCCCCTCCCATGATGCGCGCCATGGTCAGACGGGACGGCTCGTCCGGCAGCATGTCATCCGGCGCGGTGTAGGCCACCACGTCGAATTCGAGCGCCACGTCTTCTTCCTGGCGCGTCTGTTCTTTGAGTTCGACAATCCGCGACCTCAGGATATCGCGGCCGGCAGCCCCGGTTTTGGGCAGCAGGATCCAGAGATTGCGCTTGCTGGCGCGGGTGGTCAAATCGGTGAGACGGATAGACTCCCGCAGGCGCACCGCGAAGGCGTCGATCAATTGGGCCGTCCGATGGCGCCCGAGCCGATCGGTAAGCGTTTCGATATTCTTCAGACGAATCCCCAACAGGCTGAAGAGCTCTTCATCATAGCGCCGACAAAGCGCATGCAGCCAGTCCACCAGCGATTCGAAGTAAGGCGTTCGCACGTAATTGAGATCGTCCAAAAGGGCGTAGATATCTTCCAGGCTTCCGGTGCGGGCCGCCGAACGGCCGCGCTCGCTCAACCGGAGGGCATGGATATCTTCCGGGATGAGCTTGTCCGGATCGTTGCGCGCCCCACAGCCCAGGCACTGGGCGACGACATTGGGCTCCACGAAACTCTGGCCGCAATCCTGGCAGGCGTAGTTGTCCATCGGGCGATCATAGTCGGCCCCGATATGACGCAGCTTGGCCCGGCAATGGGGACACACCAGACGCCCTTCCTTGATAAAGGTCTCCTCCGGGGCTACATGGCCGCAGGTAAAACAATGCAGGAACGGCTTGGACGCAATGGCAATGCTGGTGCAATGGGGACAAATGTCGACGTAATTATGATGGCAGCCTTCACATGTCGGGCAATGCCGTACCCGGCCTACGAGACGGGCGGGTTCCAGATAGCGACGCTCGACGAGCTGTCGCAGCCAGGTGCCGGCCTGGTTGCCTTCGTCGGCCAGCACTTCGGCGAGGGGATAGGTGTAGATGGCGCGTTGCTGCCAATCCTCGATCGGCGTCAGGAACGTTTCGGGACGACAGTATAAATAGGCCAGCAGACGAAAATCCTGGTCCTGCCGCTCCACCTCGGGCGCAAGCTTCTGCATCCGATGCCGCAGGCGCTGCATACGGTCGTCAAGCGCCTGCTGACCGGAAGGTATGCCGTCGCACAGCTCGGCCAGGCGGGGACCCAAATCCCGCGATAGAAAAATCGGCAAAAGGTATGTGGCCGGGTCTGTGCGCAGCGCCTGCACAACCGCTCCGGCGCGTTGCGCATCGCGTGTATCCACCATAAAACCGGTGGCCGTAATTCCGGCGGAACGAAAAGCCTCCAGGGAAGGATACACCACCTCATCCATCCCGCCACCGTCGGGGAAATCCTCCAAATCCAATATCAAGTGCACGAAAGGCATCTAGGTCTCACATCATATGGGGTTGCCCGACACGTTGAGCCTCGGCGTCAGGCCCCGGGCACAATAGGATCGATTTTCGGCGACCGCATCCCTGGTCGCCGATTTGGCCGCTTTCCGAGAACCGTAAATCACCCGTGCGATCCGGGCCGCAACGGTCCATCCAGGGGTCGGCATCTGCCTCCCTTATCGGTCATTTCACGGACGGCTTTAATCCGAAGTCCGGCTAAGGCATGAAAATTACAGAATTTAGTATGGAAGAGGACCGCAGGGGGTTAAAAACAGGGCGTCCTGGGGCGGATGGGGTTACAAACTTGGGGAGTCTGTCACCTGTGAAAGGGGTGGGAAGAAGGCCCTGTCCGGTATGGTAAGCCGGTGCGCCACTCCTGAAAGAACCCCCTCACCAGGGGCATGCAGTAGAAGGTGACGACCGACTTTGGTCAGGGCTGCAATGGGGCACGTCAGAGCAATGCGGATCGAAGGGCCCGTTAACCAACCAAAAGCTCAACACCGCGGGTACAGGGAATCAGCCGCCGAAACCGGCCTCCGGCATATCCACCACCGCGGTTTCGGCCGCCAGGATGGCGTCCATCTTGCCGTGGGTTACGGGCAGCAGGCTGTTGATGAAGTAGCGCGCCGAGAGAATTTGACCGTGGTAGAAAGCGGCGTTCTTATGGCGGGCGATTTTTCCCTGCCGGGCATCTTCATCCAGATCCGCCAGCAGCGTTTCCAACTGCGGCGCGGCGACGACGGCCCGCCAGAGCAGCATCCAGGCCATGACCACGTCCCCCATGGCTTCCTGAAACGGCGTGGCATGGGCGAAAGCCGCGCGGAATTGCGCACTCATGGCGGTCTGCCCCAGGTGCATGGTCGTTTCGCCCAGACGGTTGAGGGCCTTTTCCACCTTGTCCGCCAAATCGGCCAGGGTCTCTATCGCCCGGGCGCGGGCGACGATCCGGTTGACTTCGCCCATGAAATTCATGAACACTTGCCCTTTTTGCATGCCGATCTTGCGGCCCAGCAGGTCCATGGCCTGGATCCCGTTGGTGCCCTCATAAATGGAAGCGATGCGCACGTCCCGCAGGAGTTGCTCCACCGGGTATTCCCGGGTGTAGCCGTAGCCGCCGTAGACCTGGACGGCCTCGGAGCAGACCTCGAACCCCCGGTCGGTGCAGTAGGCCTTGATCACCGGCGTCAGCAGATCCAGCAGTCCTTGGAAATGAGCGCGTTCCGCATCGTCGGCGGCGCATTTGATTTTGTCGGTCAACAGTGCCCCGTAGTAAACGAGGCTGCGCATGCCTTCCACGTGAACCTTCATCCACATGAGCATGCGGCGCACATCCGGGTGGCGGATGATCGGCACCTGGGGGGCGTCCGGCTCGAAGGTCTTATCCAGGTCCCGTCCCTGCCTGCGCTCCCGGGCGTAGTTGAGGGCGTACAGGTAAGCCGCCGACGCGCTGGTGAAACCGATGGCACCCACCAGCAGCCGGGCCGCATTCATCATCCGGAACATGACTTTCATGCCCCGGTTTTCATCCCCCAGCAGCAGGCCCCGGCATTGGCCCTTGCCGCCGAAGGCCAGAGAACAGGTGGGGCTGGCATGGATGCCCATCTTCTCCTCGATACCGGTGCAGACCACGTCGTTGGGTTCCCCCAGGGTACCGTCCGGGTTGACCCAGATCTTGGGGACGATGAAGAGGGAGATGCCCTTGGTGCCGGCCGGCGCTCCCTCGATGCGGGCCAAGACGGGATGAATGATGTTTTCGGTCAGATCGTGCTCGCCACCGCTGATAAAAATCTTGCTGCCCGAAATGAGATAGGTCCCGTCGGGTTGCCGGCGGGCCGAAGTGGTCAGCGCCCCCACATCGGAACCGGCTTCGGGCTCGGTCAGCACCATGGTGCCGGCCCACTGACCGGTATACATTTTCTTCAGGAAAAGCCGCTTCTGCTCCTCGGTGCCGAAGATCTCGATCATCTCGCCGGCCCCCACACAGCCGAAGCCGAAGAGGGTAAAGGCGTAGTTTGCGCCCAGTTGATAATCGGTCACGGCCTGGGCTACGAGGAACGGCAGCCCCTGCCCCCCGAGGCCGGGATCGGCCGTCAGGGCCGTCCATTCCCCCTCGACAAACAGTTTGTAGGGTCGCCGGAAACAGTCCGGCACCCGCACTTGGCCGTCTTCAAACACCAGTCCCGCGCGATCCCCCGCAGCCAGCGTCGGCAGGATCTCCTTGACGGCCAGCTGGCGGGCTTCGTCGATGATCAGGTCGAAGGTCTTGCGGTTGAATTCGCTGTAAGCCGCATGACCGCAAAGCGTTTCGGCATCGAACTGCTCGTAAAGGACAAAATCCACATCCCGGCGATCGGCAATTACTTGGGCCATGGTTATCCCGCCTCCAAATCTTCAATAGGGTCGAATGATCAGAAGTTCGAAGCTATACCAAACCTAATATGCATGTCAGACACCGGCGGAACCATACCTTATCGAAGTGCCACGCCAGCATCCGCTTCAGAAATGAGGATTTTTGGTTCTGATCAAGGCCGCGACAAGGGGTTGCGGTGAGGCGTACACCAGTACGCCGCCGCCGCTAAACACCGAGGAGAACGAAGATCAGGGCCAAAAAGACCATTTCTGAGAGTGGATGTTAGAGTCGCATGAATTTGGCCGCGATGCCCTTCATAATCTCGTTGGTCCCGGCGAAGATCGACATCACCCGCACATCCCGGAAGGCCCGGGCGATGGGGTGGTCGTCGCGCATCCCGTGGGGGCCCAGCAGATCCATGCAGCGGTCCGCGACCCGCTTGACCATCTCGGTCGTCCAGTATTTGGCCATGGAGGTCTCCACCACCACGTTCAATCCCTCCATGTGGTCGGCCACAAGCTTGTCGATAAAAGTCCGTCCGAGCTTGACCTCGGTTGTCATCTCCACGATGGCAAACTGCACGGTCTGATGCTTGATCAGGGGCTTCGCCCCTTCCTTGTGCGATGCGCAGAAAGCGCGCGTCCACTCCATGATCCGCTCGGCGGCCGCCACCGCCCCCAAGGCCGCGATGATGCGCTCCTGCTGGAGCTTTTCCATCATCATGATAAACCCGTAGCCCTTGGCCCCCAGCCTATTGGCCGCCGGTATCCGGCAGTTGGTGAAAAACAGCTCGGCCGTGTCCTGGCTGTGCCATCCCATCTTCTTCAGATGGCGACCCCGTTTGAAGCCCTCGGTGCCGTCCTCCACTAGGTAGAGGGAAATCCCCAGATGGGGATTATCCAAATCCGCCTCCCGGGCCGCCACGATCACCAGATCGCAAAGCAGGGCATTGGAGATAAAGGTTTTGGCGCCATTGAGGACCATCGTATCACCGTCTTCCTCCGCCAGGGTGCGGATACCCGCCAGATCACTGCCCGCATCCGGCTCGGTCATGGCGATGGCGGTGACGATCTCGCCCGATACACATCCCGGAAGATAACGCTGCTTCTGGTCTTCGCTGCCGAAGGCGGAAATGTAGGGCACCACGATATCGCTGTGCAGGGCGGCGGCGATGCCGGTAATGCCCGTGTGGGAAAGTTCTTCCGTCAGGATGACAGAATAGAGAAAATCCCGCCCCGTCCCGCCGTATTCCTGGGGCACGTCCATGCACAAATAACCGGCCTGACCCATCTTGCGCCAAAGCTCCCGGGGGACGATGCGATCCGTTTCCCACTGGTCGGCATAAGGCGTCGCTTCCCTGGCCAGGAAATCGCGCAACCGGTTGCGAAAGGCTTCATGTTCGGCCGTGTATTGCAGAATGTTCATAGGCACCTCTTTGGCGATGGGGGTTCACAATTCGGTTTACGCTTCCGTCTTGCGCAACTGGTAGACCCCTTCGGTTTCCGCCACCACGCGATCCTGCGCGTCCCGGACAGCCACGGTCAGGGTGAACTCCGCTTTCCCCGTTTGCTCCGCCTCCCGGGCGATGCGCTGTGCTTCATCCTCGGTCAGAGCGACATCCACCGTCACATCCGTAAAGGCCGGCCGCCGAAAGCGGATGTTCATGGCTTTCAGCACCGGATAGAAGCGTGCGACGTCGAAGGTCGTCAGGAACAACGCGCCCCCCGGGAGCTCGGCCACCGTGAACAGGGCGCCGGCATAGATGGATCCGATGTGATTGGTATTGCCTTCCATCGGAAGCCGCAATTTGATGCGCCGGGGTTCCATGACGACCGCCTTCACACCGGCACGCTCCACGAAAGCAAAGGGTTTCTCCATAAACGCCGTGGCTTCCTCGGGGGTCAGCATCATGTTCAGACTCCTTTCTGCGGAGCTTGCGGAATTTCCGCCCCGCCGGCAAGGAAAAAACGGTGCGTCCGGCCGCCATCATCAAACAGAACGATCACCTGGAAGCGGGCCAGAAGGGCCGGATCCATGTCCGCGTAAAGAGCAGCCACATCTCCCGGGGCGATGGTCCGTCCGCCGACCGGGCAAACCGCGCCCCAGTCCAGGGCTTCGCCGTCCCCCTCCAACCTGAAGCGGCTCTGGAGCTCAATGGCGCTATCGCCCCGGTTGACGATCCGGATCTCCAGGTTCTGGTCCGGCAGCCCGCCCCCGCAGCATTTGGAGGCAAAGATGTCGGCCACGGCAGAATCGGGTATGACGGTTACTTCCAGCATGCTGAAACCTTATGGGACGCAGATGAACACAGAGGACACAGACTTTTTTCTCCGACTTCGTCGGAGTAAATGACGCGATGATGCGGTAATCATCCAGAGATGGGCATAGGCGAGCCCATCACATCCTTGGCGGTCTTCGCCGGAACAAATCAATTTTGATCTTGATCTGTGTTTATCTGCGTTTATCTGTGTCCTATTCTAATCACGCCCCGTAAGGCCCCACAATGGCAATCGAGCAGATGTTCATCTGGGGAAAGCCGCCCAGGTTGTGGGTCAGACCGAACCGGGGATTTTCCAACTGGCGTTCGCCGGCCCGGCCGTGGAACTGGAGGTACATCTCGTAGAGCATGCGCAGGCCGGAAGCCCCGATGGGGTGGCCGAAGCATTTGAGCCCCCCGTCCACCTGGCAGGGCACCTTCCCGTCCCGGTCATAAAATCCGTCCATGATGTCGAACACGGCCCGGCCCCGCTCGGAGATGTGCAGGTCCTCCATGGTCACCAGTTCGGTGATGGAAAAGCAGTCGTGCACTTCCATCATGCTGATCTCTTCCCGCGGGTTCGAGATGCCGGCTTCCTGGTAAGCCTTCACGCTGGCCTTGCTGGTGGTGACGAAGTGCTCCCCGTCCCAGTCGTTGTAGCCCATCTCCTCGCCGTTGCTCAAGGCCAGCTGCAGCGCTTTTACGGAAACAAGGTTTTTCTTTCCCAGCTTGGCGGCGATCTCGGGGGTCGTCACGATGGCGCAGGCCGCCCCGTCGCTCACCCCGCAGCAGTCGAACAATCCCAGGGGATGGGCAATGATGGGGGCTGCCATGACCTGCTCCTCGGTGACGGCCTTGCGCAGGTGGGCCTTGGGGTTGAGCACCCCGTTGGCATGGCTCTTGGCGGACACATGGGCCATGGCCCGCTTGAGGTCCTGGTCCTTGATGCGGTATTTGGCCGCGTAGGCTGAGGCCAGCTGGGCAAACGTCCCCGGCGCGGTCATGTTGGGGAACCACTGCCAGTTGAGGCTGCCGGAATTGGAGCCCACAAAGCTGGGCAGTCCCCCGTAGCCCGTGTCCTTGAGCTTTTCCACCCCCATGGCCAGACAGATGTCGTAGGCCCCGGAAGCCACAGCGTATACCGCGCCCCGGAAGGCTTCGGTACCGGTGGCGCAGAAATTCTCCACCCGGGTCACCGGGATAAAGGGCAGCCGCAGGCTGATGGAAAGGGGCAGAGCGCTCTTGCCCACGCTGATCTCGTCGAAGCAGGTGCCCATCCAGGCGGCTTCGATATCGTTTTTTGCGATGCCGGCATCGGCCAAGCACTCCTCGAAGGCCTCCACCATGAGTTCTTCGGCGCCCACGTCCCATCGTTCGCCGAATTTGGTGCAGCCCATGCCGATGATGGCGACTTTATCTTTGATGCCTGTAGCCATGTGATACCTCCCTTTAAGCGATCTTGAAAAGCTGGCCGATGAGCTGCGACTTCATGACATCGCCTTCGATCTTGAGCTTGCCCGAGGTAAAGGCCTGCATGGGATCCAGGCGCCCGCCGATCATGTCGGCAAAATCGCCGGCCCCGATGATCAGGGTGCAGGTGGGTTTGTCCGCTTTTCCTACGGCCACTTGGCATTGCTGGTCCTTGATCGTGACCTGCCAGTCCCCTCCGCCGGCACCGCTGATGCAGTATTGAAAGACCGCTTCCACTCCGGCGGCTTTGTCGGCTTGAAAGGCCTCCGGCATGCGTTCAAAAATCGAAGCAACGTCTGGGGCATCTTCTTTCGGGGCGGCATCTTCAGAGGCCGGGGCGGGCGGCGCCAGCAGGTCCATGAGGGCCGCGGTGGCATCGTTGATCTCCTTGCCGCCCTCCAGGGCATTGATCACCTCCCAGTGGGCCTCGATGTCTTCCAGGGTGGGCGGCTTTTCCGAAGACCCCAACTGCGCACCGGGACCCGTGGCCACCGCCGCCCGGTTGAAATAACCCATGCCGGCATTGAAGATCTGACCGCTGCCCTCACAGGCCTCACTGCAGAGATAGACCACCATGGGGACCACGAACTCCGGCTTCATTTTATCAAAGATTTCGGGAGGCATGACGTCCTCGGTGAGCCGCGAAGCCGCCAGGGGCGCCACCGTATTCACCTTGACCCCGTACTTGGCCCCCTCCAATTTGAGCGTGTTCATCAGACCCACCAGGCCCATCTTGGCCGCCGAATAGTTGGTCTGGCCGAAGTTGCCGTACAGCCCCGCCGCGGAAGTCGTCATCACCACCCGACCGTAGCCCTTCGCCTTCATCACCGCAAAGGCCGGCCGCGTCACGTGGTAGGCCCCGTTTAAATGCACGCCCAGCACCGCCTGCCAGTTCTCCGGTTCCATTTTGAGAAAACTCTTGTCCCGCAGGATGCCCGCGTTGTTGATCACGATGTCCACCGTGCCGAAGGCCTCCAGCGCACTCTTGACGATGGCTTCCCCCCCTTCCGGGGTCGCCACGTTGTCATAATTGGCCACCGCCTGACCGCCTAACGCCTCGATCTCCGACACCACCTCGGCCGCCGGCGTGCGCGAGCCTTCCCCGGAGCCGTCACGGGAACCGCCCAGGTCGTTGACCACCACCTTGGCCCCCCGGCGGGCCAGCTCCAGCGCGTAGGCCCGGCCCAGGCCGCCGCCGGCCCCGGTCACGATGGCCACCCGGCCCTCGAAGCCGATGCGGTTCATGGCTTCGGCCGCGCCAGGGATGGGCACGGCTTTCCAGAAGTAGTTGCTGAAACCCCGCTCCCGGTCCACGCCTTTGCGCTTGAATTCCATGCGCACGGTTAGCCCCACTTTGAGCTCGCTCAGCTCGCAGTCCGTGAAATCCGCCGTAAAGCGCCCTCCGCCTTCGAACTGCACCATGCCGTAGATGGCCGGCGGATCCACCGATACCGAAAGCATGTCGCCGGTGAAAGTCTTGACTTTGGCCGGCACGTCGGCGAATTCAAAATCGTCCTGGCTGTGATGGGCCCCGCAGGCCGGATTGACGCAGATGTCCATCTTGGGGAACTGGGGCGTGCCGCACTCCCGGCAGCGGCCCCCCACCAGGCCCAATATCATCTTGTTCTTGCGGTAGAGCACGGTGGTGGCGGTCTGGGTGGGGGCCTCGGCCCGGATGCCCATCTCGGTCTTGATGAGATCACGAAACTTGAGGAACTTGAGATAATTGTCGGTGGATTTGCGGTTCTCCAGGCTGCCCTTGAAACCGCTACGGGGCGCCAGGTCGGCAATCTGCTCGGTCACTTCGAAACAAAGCGCCTGGGCTCCCTGTCCGAAGCCCACCATAACGATGCGGTCTCCCGGCCGGGCCTCTTCCAAGGCCTGGGCCATCATGAGAAAGGGATGGGCCGCCCCGGTTTCACCGCAGGTCTCGTGCAGGTTGTCCACCACCTTTTCCGGATCCATACCCAGCTGTTTGGCGATTTTGCGGTGTTCCGCCTTGAAGAAACAAGGGTAGACCAGCCGGTCCACGTCGGTGATCGACATTCCGGTGCGTTCCAGGAGACCGTGGACCGCCTCGGGAATCAACTGCGAATAGCCCGCATCCCGCACCCAGCGTTCCTCCCACATGTAGTCGAAACGCCGATCCGCGCCGCGGTAATGATCCACGAAGTCGCAGGACACGGTATAGCCCCCCTTGTAGGCGGCGATGACGTTTTCGTCACCCACGCAAAAAGCGGCGGCGGCGTCGCCGAACCACATCTCGTAGAAATAGGCGGTCCTGGTCTGGCGGCTGTCGCCGGCGGCCACCAGGACATGGCGACGTTCACCGCTCTTGACCGTTTCCAGCGCCGTCATGAGCGCCGTGGTCCCGGCTTTCAAAGAAGCCGTAAAATCGGCGGTCACCAGACGGCGATCCAGGTTGAGGGCCGCCGCCAGGATGCCCGCATTCTGCCGGTCGGCAAAGGGCAGGGTGGTGGAAGCCAGGTAGAGTCCGTCCAAGGCCTTCTTATCAACGCCTTTCAAGCAGTCCCGGGCGGCCGCCACCGCCATGGTGAGAGCGTCTTCATCCCAGTTGCACATGGCGCGCTCCCCCTGGGCCACCGCCATGATGGCCGGGGCGAACCAGCCCATGCTCTGCACGATGGCCGCCCGGCTTAGCCGCAGGCGGGGGATATAAGCGCCGTAAGAGGTAATGCCGATCATCGGTTCTTCTCCTTTTCGGGAGGAAATGTTCAACATAGGGGGGCTGCCGCGACGGCTATCGCCGGAAAAGCCTTTCGATCAGCTGGCTCTTCATGATGTCCCCCTCGATCCTGAGCTTGCCCGAATTGAAAGCCTGCATGGGCGGCAGGCTGCCGCTCATCATGGCCAGAAAGTCCGGTGCCGCCATGATCAGGGTGCAGGTGGGCTTTTCATGAACGCCCGTCCGGATATCACACGCCTGGTTCTTGACCGCACAGATCCACTCCCCGCCGCCTTCGCCGGTAATCCGGTATTGGAAGACGACGTCAACGCCTTCTGCCGCCTCGGGCACGAAAGCTTCCGGCATGGCCGCAAACACAGCGGGTACGGTCAATCCGCCCGAAGCGCCCTGATCCGGTCCGATGCCGGCTCCTTCCCCGGGACTGCCGAAGGCGTTCATCACATCGGCAAACTGGGCGTTGAGCTGGTCGTATTCCTTGCCGCCCTTGAGGTCGGCAATCCTATCGAGAGCCGCCGCCACCGCTTCCACGGAGGGCACCTTGTCCCCGTCCGCGATCACCGCGCCCGGGCCGGTCACCACGGCCGCCCGGTTGAAAAAGCCCATACCGGCATTGTATATGTTGCCGCTCACCGGGCATTCTTCGGAGCATAGATAAAGCGTCATGGGGACCACGAACTCCGGTCTGGCCTTTTCGAAAATCTCGGGAGGCATGACGTCCTCGGTGAGCCGCGAAGCCGCTAGGGGCGCCACCGTATTCACCTTGACCCCGTACTTGGCCCCCTCCAATTTGAGCGTGTTCATCAGACCCACCAGGCCCATCTTGGCCGCCGAATAGTTGGTCTGGCCGAAGTTGCCGTACAGCCCCGCCGCGGAAGTCGTCATCACCACCCGACCGTAGCCCTTCGCCTTCATCACCGCAAAGGCCGGCCGCGTCACGTGGTAGGCCCCGTTTAAATGCACGCCCAGCACCGCCTGCCAGTTCTCCGGTTCCATTTTGAGAAAACTCTTGTCCCGCAGGATGCCCGCGTTGTTGATCACGATGTCCACCGTGCCGAAGGCCGCCAGCGCACTCTTGACGATGGCTTCCCCCCCTTCCGGGGTCGCCACGTTGTCATAATTGGCCACCGCCTGACCGCCTAACGCCTCGATCTCCGACACCACCTCGGCCGCCGGCGTGCTCGAGCCTTCCCCGGAGCCGTCACGGGAACCGCCCAGGTCGTTGACCACCACCTTGGCCCCCCGGCGGGCCAGCTCCAGCGCGTAGGCCCGGCCCAGGCCGGCACCGGCCCCGGTTACGATGGCCACCCGGTTGTCGAACCGGATTTGCTGTTTCGGCACCGGTCCATAGGCGAACACACCATAATCGATAACCGTGTCACCGGTCCTGGCATTGACCACCCGCCATAAGGCCTGGCCTTCGCCTTCCTTCCAGATCAGGGTGCGGATCGGGTCGCCGGGATAGAGCGGTTTGGAGAAACGACAGTCCAAGCGGCGCACCTTCTCCGGTTCCCCCGGCACGAGACTTTGCACCAGGGCCCGGCAGGCAAACCCATGGGTGCACAGGCCGTGCATGATGGGTTTCTCGAAACCGGCCATTTCGGCAAAGGCCTGGTCCACATGGAGGTGGAACACATCGCCGGACAAACGGTAGAGCAGGGGCTGATCCGGGGTGGGGGCATCCTCGATCTCGAAATCCGGCGCCCGATCCGGCATGACCACTTCCTGCTTGGGGGCGTTCTCGCCGCCAAAGCCGCCGTCCCGCCGGGAGAATATCGTCAGGGTGCTCGTAAACAGCTTCTGGCCGTTGGAATGCCGGGTGACACTCTCTCCCACCACCAGGGCCCCCTTTTCTTTTCCCTTATCGTAGTAGTGGGTCAGTTTGCCGGTGGTGGTCAAGGTGCCTTCGGTGGGAATCGGGGCGTGAAATTCCAGCTTTTGCTCACCGTGCAGAATGCCGGCCAGGTTGAGGTTGGATTCGGCCGCATAGAGCGAGAGGAAATCGAAGACCGCTGCGATGGAAAAGCTGGGAAGCACCTTCAGATTCTTTTCGTAGCAATAGTCGATCTCCTCGAATCCTGCTCCGACCCCCAGGGCGTAAAGCACGACGTCCTTCCAGGTGTAGTCTTTGGTAACAGGACCCAGGGGCTTTCCGATGGCATCCGGATTCAGAGCCATGATTTCCCTCCTTTTTTGGGGGTGGTAGCGTTCATCAATCCGTCGTAAAGGCCGGCACCAGAATGAACTTCAGCGTTTCCTTGACCACGTCCTGGTAGGATGGCGGGTCGATATCCATCATGGGCCGGAAAAAACTTTCGCCCGAAATAAAATTCAGGACCGAATTCCATACCGCCAGGATACGGGCTTTGGCCTGCACCGAGACCTGCTCGGCGTCTGTCGCCAACCCCATGGCAATGGCGATGTTGGAGATATAGTGGGCAATGTTGACGTCCAGGACCACGTCGCGGTCCGCCTTGCGGAAATAGCCGAAAAGAATCAGGTTGGCGACTTCCGGGTGGGAAAAGAGATAGTCGCACATGAGATCGATCGCGATTTCCAGACGCCGGCGTAGATTGACCCCGCGGCAGCGCCTCTCCACTTCCTTGAATTTTTCGAGAATCTCCTCGTTGATGGCGGCCAGGACGCCGGCGTACAGGTCCTGCTTTTCGCCCCAGTGGTAGTGCAGGGTAGACACGTCGATGCCCACCTCGGCCGCAATCATTCGGGTCGTCGTATCGCTGTAGCCATTGGCCCCGAAGAGCCGCCGGGCGGCTGCCAGGATGCGCGCCTTCATAGAGTCTGGATTTTGCAGCGCTTTTTCGAGGCGGGAGGCCATCGACGCCCCTTTCCTTCGGCTTGGAGATCATCGAACCCACTATCCAACACATGATTCCATCAGTTGATGGAAAGATGTATCGAGTTTGTTGGCGGTCGTCAAGAAATAAATTGGGTTCAGGGTTCAGTTTGCGGAAGGCTTCGATTAGAAAAACCGGGGGCTGCTGATCGATCCGCCCCGTGAAGCGAGGCACCCTGCGATCAAAGGGCAACCAGGAGGTAGGGCCAAATAGTGCCCATCCATAAATAATATCTTTTGGCCCCTGGCGGCGTTCTCACCTCCTGTCGGTCCTCGGCTTAGCCGGGTTACGCCTGCGGGCGCCAGTCGGCGGCGGCCTTGCCAGGAACCAAAATCCACCGTTTATGGATAGACACTAAATAAATCCTATCCACATACGATGTCATTCGACGATTGATGGCGACCGTATGAGGCCGGCAAGGCCGCAAAGATGGCGGGATCCGCCGGTCATGGAAACCGCGGCCGGCGGAATTGCTTGCTGATGGGCGGTGCGCAACGAATACAGCTGGGGATAGGCGCGGGGTTCGCAGGGTTGGAAGTTCCCATCAGCTGGCGTCAAAGTCTTTCAGAAAGGTGTCCGCCGCCTGGATGGAGCGTTCGATATCCCGAATCAATACGTCCACATCCGCTTCGATATGTCCCATTTCCGCTCCCAGGGCCCCCACGGCTTGGGCGTTGAGATTGTGTTTGAGGTAGAGGACGTAATCCTTCAGGCGGCTCAGCACCGGATCCATGCGTTCACGTGCCCGCACCATGGCCCGCTGCAACTGATCGTAACGCTCCCGGGTACGGGCCAGCGACCGGCGGCTGCTGGCACGGAAAGTGGCGTTGGTCATCTGGGCGATTTCCGTTTCCCACTCGGCAAACAGATCCGCCGCGATCTGCTCCACGTTGGCGATGCGATTGTCGATGACTTCCGCTTGCTGCTCGCAGTCTTCGTAGTCATCTTTCAATTGCAGGTAGACGTTTTCCAGTTCGCCGCCCTGAAAACCGGTCAGCTCTTTGACGCGGGTCAGGGCGTCCTTGAATTCCTCGGAGGCTTCGGCCTGATCTTCGCGGGCTTGCTCGACCTCATCCCGCAGCAAATGACGCTTTTCCTTACCCAGGCTTTCCCACATGGCGTAATAGGTGCTGCGGCATCCGCTTATGAAAACCACAGATAACCCCAACACTACCAGGACCTTGAAGCATTTTGTTTTTTCCCGCATGGGGTGTTGTCTCCTGCGTGCTCGGTCGTCCCTCAGCTACCATCAGGGGTTCTGACCCAGCATATGCGTAAACTCCGTAAGGATAAATGCCATCAACTCCTGGCCGATCGCGATACCGTAATCGATCATCTGGGGACCGTATGCTTTCCCCGTATGGCTGCGGAAAGTTCCCTTGATTTCCTCCAGCCGCTGCATGCCGCCCGGGTAGCGCGCCACGAAATCCGCCAGTGAAGGGTTGTAAAACGCCACCATGTCCCAGAGGGTATCGGTAAAGTTGTCCGGCCCCCACCGGAATTTGTCGGCATCATAAAGGCAGTCGGACAAAAAACCGGCGGCTTCCGTGGGCGGGGCCTCGATCTGCTGAAAGGCCTCGTGGCTGCCGATGGCATAACTGATGTCCTCGATTTCAGGAGGGGTGAACGCAAACGCCGTCAGGGCCTGGCGGGCGAATCGCGCCCCTTCGAAGGCATGGCCGGCACGCTTGCGATGGATATCGTGAAGGAGGCCGGCCGCCTGGCAGACCAGACTGATGCGCTGGACGCGCTGCGCGGCATAACCCGCCCGGCGTCCTTCGATCAAGGACAGCGTCCCGGCATCCGTGGCGACCTTGACAGCGTGGCCGATACCGTGGCCGAAATCGTCGTCCAGGCGTTCCTGGACGAAAGCGTGCAAGTCCAAAAGCAGCGGATCGTGATCCAGCCGGCGCCGGGCACGTGTCCAATCATTTTCGTAGATCCGATAGAAATCCGGTATGGGCTGACGCACGGCAATGGTCCGGGCCTGCTGCTTCAGGATCGCATAGACCGCTGCGGTCTCTTCTGGAAAATGCGGTGGCGTAGGCATTATGGTTACTCGCGGGAGCCCAGGAAACTTTAGGCGCCGGTACGCAACAAAAAAAGGGAGATGCGTGAAGCGCCATGCATCTCCCTCGGATGATCGAACCGTCTTCCCGACGGAAACGGCCGGGCCTGGATGGTTAAACCGATGCCAACCCCATCAGCCCATCAGCGCGTAATCGTATTCACAAACTTTCCAGCGCCCGTCTTCCTTCACCAAATCGACCACTTCGTCCAGATGATAGGTTTCGCCCATGTTCCACATCTTGAGAAAATAGGCAAAGGCGGGATGAATCGCGCGCTTCATAGAGCAGCTCAGCTGCACCTGGGCCGAGGTGTCATCCTGAGCCAGCACAACAGCATGAATATTGAAAAGCTGCATCTTCGGATACGACGCACTGAAGCCCCGTTCGCGGGCGTCAGCGACGGCCTTGTAAAACTGGTCGTTGATCTGGGCCTTGTCTTCGAGCAGGTCGCCGCACATGCGATCGGTCACACGGGGGGACAGTTGGTAAAACGCCTTTGTAAATTCCACCGCCGCATCCGCCGGTGCTTCTTTGGTCTGCGCCGCCACGAGAACGACCTGTACCAGGGCACCCAGCAGGATCACCAACACCAGGGGAATCAAATTGCGGAACCTATCCATCGATCATGCTCTCCTTTCGCATTGTCGGCCGATTGAAACACCTTTTCCAAGCGCTGTCCAGCTCTGCATATAAGGCTGTGGATAGCATAGAATGGGCGTCCTGCCAAGACCTCATGGAAAGGGAAACGGCAACTGCCGATGAATCAAATGTTTTTCGTCCATAGCGGTTTCAACGGTTTCGATATGGTAAATGTAGGGCTAAATAGATCTTGACACACAATATATTGTATGAGAGATCTCGGTTCGTTGCGAATCCCCGGCGATAGTCTAATCCCTCCCATATAGCCGGTGCTATCTCCGGAGATCGCACCCTTTGTGAAGTCTCTCCCTGCCCCCCCCGGTGCAGGGTGTTAAAAAGCATCGGGCAACCATGCTTTTGCTTCTTCCTGATTACATTTAGATCACCAGTACGCTACGTATTAACGGTCCGAATCGTTTGAATGGACCCCCAAGCTTGCCCCGGAGGTTTTCATGGCCGAAAGATGTCGCTTTGTATTAACCGAGGACGGACGCCTTGACCTGTCCGCCTATCGATGGGATGACCACCGCTTTACGGACCTGATGACCCGCACCGGGACGGCGACGACGGATACGGCCATGAGCATCAGCCGGCATCTGCGCAAAGAGATCGACAAGATTCAGGATCAGACCATTACCATGTCGGATATCGAAAAAATTATCGATGACAAGCTGAAAGAATTCGGCCTGGATGCCGCCAATCCGGTCAAACTTGATGGCAGTGTTTTCCGGAAAAAGGGACCCAAGCTCAGCGGCAACGCCAAAACTGTTCTGGAACGCCGCTATCTCAAAAAAGATCCTAATGGCAAAGTGATCGAAACGCCGGAAAAAATGCTCCGCCGGGTGGCCCGCCATATCGCCAGGGCAGAATTGGCCTTCGAGGGTGAAGAAAAAGCCGAAGAGATGGAAGAGGCCTTTTATGATCTGATGACCGAATTTCGATTTCTTCCCAACTCGCCCACGCTGATGAACGCCGGACGGCGGCTTGGCCAGTTGGCCGCGTGTTTTGTACTGCCGGTGGAAGACAGCATGGAGCAAATCTTCACCTCCCTGCATCATGCCGCCATGATCCACAAGTCGGGCGGCGGCACAGGATTCTCCTTCTCGCGCCTGCGTCCCAAGGACAGCCGGGTGGGCACCACTGGAGGAGTGGCCTCTGGCCCGGTCTCGTTTATGAAAATTTTCAATACCGCTACCGAGCAGGTGAAGCAGGGCGGCACCCGGCGCGGGGCCAATATGGCGATTCTGCGGGTAGACCATCCGGACATCATGGAGTTCATCTACTGCAAAAAGGAGCAGGGCTCCCTCAACAATTTCAATATCTCGGTAGGCGTCACGGAAACCTTCATGAAGGCCGTACAGGCCGACGAGGACTATGACCTCATCGATCCCCGGGACAACAGCGTGACGGGCCGGCTCAACGCCCGGGAAGTCTATGGGGCCCTCGTCAAGCAGGCTTGGGAGAACGGCGATCCCGGCGTCATTTTTCTCGATCGCCTGAATCGGGACAACCCCACGCCGGCACTGGGCGCTATCGAAAGCACCAACCCCTGCGGCGAACAACCGCTGCTGCCCATGGAAGCCTGCAACTTAGGCTCCATCAACCTGGCCAAATTCGTTATTAAAGAAGGCGAGGCCGCCGTGGTGGATTTTGACGAGTTGAAGGAAACCGTCAAACTCTCCGTCCGCTTTCTGGACAATACAATCGACCGCTCCCGCTACCCGCTGCCTGAAATTGATGCCATGGTCAAGGGCAACCGCAAAGTTGGCCTGGGCGTTATGGGGTTTGCCGATATGCTCTACCAGCTGGGAATCCCCTACAATTCCGAAGACGCGCTGAAAATGGCCGAGGAGGTCATGCGCACGGTCCAGGAGTCGGCCCGGGACGCCTCGCGGCGCCTGGCCGAAAGGCGCGGTCCTTTCCCCAATATCGATAAGAGCATCTATAAGGACAGCGAAAAGGATCAGCTGCGCAACGCCACGACGACCACCATCGCCCCCACCGGCACCTTGAGCATCATCGCCGGCTGCTCCAGCGGCATCGAACCACTATTTGCCCTCAGTTTTGTACGCACGGTCATGGACAATGACCGTCTGATGGAAGTCAACCCGGTCTTCGAAGCTGTTGCCAAGGCCCATGGCTTCTACTCCGAGGAATTGATGAGCAGGGTGGCCCAGGAAGGCTCGATTCACGATTTCGAGGAAATTCCGCCGGAGGTGCGTCGGATTTTCGTTACCGCCCATGATATCTCCCCGGATTGGCACATCCGCATGCAGGCCGCCTTCCAGAAATATACGGACAATGCCGTATCCAAGACGGTCAACCTGCCCCGTGACGCCACGGTGGCCGATGTCCAGAAGATCTATGATCTGGCCTATGAGCTGAAATGCAAGGGCGTTACCATCTATCGGGACGGCAGCAAGGAAAACCAGGTGCTGGCTTTTAGCCAGAAAGAGGATTCCAGCACACGGTTCTTGAGGGCTGTCAAGGAACGGCCCGAGACCCTGGAGGGATTCACCACCCGGATGAAAACCGGCATGGGCCATCTTTATGTCACCGTGACGGAATACGAAGGCCGCCCCTTCGAAGTCTTCGCCACCATCGGCAAATCCGGCCGTTCGACCGCCGCCAAGGCGGAAGCCGTGGGCCGCTTGGTATCTCTGGCCCTGCGCTCAGGCGTCAAGGTCGGCGACATCGTCAAGCAGCTCAAGGGCATCGGCGGCGAATATCCGGTGTTCCAACAGGGAGGGCTGGTGCTCTCCATTCCGGATGCCATTGCCCGTATTTTGGAAAAACGCTACTTGAAGAACGCCAACGGATCCAACGCCAATTCCCGCGCCGCCAGCCTGCTGGGTGAAAAATGCCCGGAATGCAGCCAGACCATTAGCTTCGAAGAAGGCTGCATGACCTGTCATTTCTGCGGTTTCACCAAATGCGGCTAAAAACGGGTCTGTGAATCCATCTCATGCCCCATGCCGGCGTTGTGAAGCGGCTTTGAATGCTCACGTACAGAAGTTCGCTGCGCTTTCAAAGCCACTCCACGCCTTGTCCTGGAACATGATCTGAATCCCCAAACCCGTTTTGGGGCAATTTGTCGGACAAATCAAAAAACCGGCCCGCGCATCGTTTGATGCACGGGCCGGTTTTTTATTATAAAAACGGTTTTCCGGCTGGCAGGGAGTCAGGTTATGGGCCTGGGCAAGGCATCAGGGGTGTTAGGACAGGTCTGCTCTGGCAAATTTGAGGGGCGCAGGGCGTTGGCTGAGGGGTGCGGCCAAGGCGCCGGGGGGTGGCGGAAGCGGAGCGTACCCCGGTACGTGAGCATTTCGTCACCACCGGCAACACCGGTCCGCGCGCCTCAGATGACGTGCTGCGGCCCTCAAAAAGGAACGGCCCGGGGAGTACCCGGGCCGTCTGTCTTTGACGAAAACGGATCGCAGGAGAAGCGCTGGAAATGTCGGTGTCAGATCAGGATTCGCAGGAGCAACATCATCGCACGAAGCAGTACTCAACCATCGGTTCAGCAATCGCTTTCAGGTGCCACAATTCGTTATCGTCAAAAAAATGGTCCCTTGTCGATCCCGCATCGGGATCAAGTGTCTTATTAGCATAAAATTTCTGGATTGCATAGGCCTTTGCGCCTTTAATTAAAGAGGCGATCCGCCCCATCGTCAGCGCGCTTACCAGAGGGCGGAAACAGGTGGTTCGAAACTCGTAGGGTAGCCCGGAGCGCATGATCAGCGCAATGCTGGCCCTGATGGCGGCCGCGGGATCCGGAGTGCATAAAACCGGTGCATACCGGTCCGGATCGGTTTTCACATCCATAGCGATGCAATCGATGAGCCGATCCCGGATAAGGGCCTGCAACATGTCGGGAACGCTGCCGTTGGTATCCAGTTTGACGGCGTATCCGCGGGTCTTGAGGGCGCGGCACAGATCCGGCAGACCCGGCTGCAGAGTGGGTTCTCCGCCGGAAATGACGACACCGTCCAGCAAATTCCGACGGGCATCGAGGTAGGACATCACATCCTCCTCGGCAATCCGCGTCACTGCTGCAACGGCGGCCAGCTCGGGGTTGTGGCAATACGGGCAATGGAAATTGCAGCCGCTCAGGAAAATGACGGCGCTCAGCTTACCCGGATAGTCGATCATCGAAACCTTTTGCAAACCACCGATTTGCACCATAGGGTCCGGCCTCGCTTAGGGGTCCTGTTCGTAAAAACGGTGACGTCATGAGAGCGTCGCGACAGGCTGACAAGATTCGCAAACCAAGGAATCTCCAGAATATTCCGTGTTTTCAAAACGCCGCCAGACAGGATGAATCACCGGCCGAATGTCAGCGTATTTGTGAATAGGGCCACTTAGGAAGCAACCGCCTTCACCCGTTGCGGGAGCCGACGGATTGGGTGATGGCGGAGTCTCCGAAACTTTCGTTGGCCTCCGGAGACGGCTGCCAGTCAAAGGGCCGCCGGTTGGCGTATTCGGCCTGCTTACCGTCATTCCATTGTTTGACCGGTCGGAGGTATCCCACGACCCGGGAATAGACTTCCGTGGCCTGTCGACAGTTCGGGCATTCCGGCTGCGCCCCTTTCAGATAGCCGTGGGAGGAACACACGCTGAAGGTGGGCGTCAGGGTAAAGTAGGGCAGTCGGAACCGGCCGGTGACTTTGCGCACCAGGTTCTTGACGGTATCGACATCCTCCACCCTCTCCCCCAGAAAAAGATGCTGGACCGTGCCGCCGGTGTATTTGGTCTGGAGATCGTCCTGGTGGATCAGCGTCTCGAAAAGATCGTCGGTGTAGTTGACCGGAAGCTGGGTCGAATTGGTGTAGTAAGGTGCCGCCCCCTGGCGGTAGTCGTCTTCATTGGCGCAGCGGATATCCGGAAATTTCTTCTTGTCAAGACGGCACAAACGATACGAAGTGCCTTCGGCCGGGGTGGCTTCCAGGTTGAACAGATCGCCGGTCTCTTCTTGAATGTCGGCCATCAATCCGCGCAGGTGGTCCATTACCCGCAGAGCGAAGGATCTCCCGGCAGGACTGCCGACGGTTTCACCTATGAGATTGAGGCAGGCTTCACTCATGCCGACAACCCCGATGGTGGCAAAATGGTTCTTCCAATAGAGTCCGGTGCCGGCTTTGACAGCCCTCAGGTAAAACTTGGTGTAGGGATAGAGATTTTGGCGGGTAAACCGCTCCAGCACTTTGCGCTTGATGATCAGACTGTCCCGCGCCAGGCCGATTTGACGATTGAGCCGTTCAAAAAAATCCGTTTCACTCTCTGCCAAATAGCCGATGCGGGGCAGGTTGATCGTTACCACGCCAATGGAGCCGGTCAGGGGATTGGCGCCAAAAAGGCCGCCACCCCGCTTCCAAAGCTCCCGGTTGTCCAGCCGCAGCCGGCAGCACATGGAACGGGCGTCGTCCGGTGACATGTCCGAATTCACGAAATTGGAAAAATAGGGAATGCCGTATTTCCCGGTCATTTTCCAGATGGGATCCAGCTCCCGGTTGTTCCAGTCAAACGCTTCCGTGATGTTATAGGTCGGGATGGGAAATGTGAAAACACGGCCGCGGGCATCGCCTTCCATCATCACATCCGCAAAGGCCCGGTTGATCAGATTCATTTCCGCCTGAAAATCGGCATACGTCTCGGGGCGGGTTATCCCTCCCACAATCACCGGGTGATCTTTCAGGATGGACGGCACCACCAGATCCATCGTAATATTGGTAAACGGTGTCTGAAAGCCGACCCGTGTCGGAATATTGATATTGAAAACGAATTCCTGCAGCGCCTGCTTGACCTCCCGGTAGTCCAAACCGTCATACCGCACGAAGGGGGCCAGAAGGGTGTCAAAATTGGACAAAGCCTGTGCGCCGGCCGCCTCTCCTTGCAGGGTATAGAAAAAATTGACGATCTGGCCTAGTGCCGATCGCAGGTGCTTAGGAGGAGCACTTTCCACCTTGCCCGCCACGCCCTGAAAACCCTGCACCAGCAGGTCTTTCAAGTCCCATCCCACACAGTAGACGGACAGCAGACTGAGGTCATGGATATGCATGTCACCCTCGCGATGCGCCTGGCGTATCTCGGGCGGATAGATGCAGTTGAGCCAGTATTCGGTGGTGACATCCGATGAAATATAGTTGTTGAGGCCCTGGAGGGAATAGGACATGTTGCTGTTTTCCTTCACCTTCCAGTCCAACTTACGGATATAGTGTTCCACGAGGTCGACATTGGCCTTGGTGGCCATTTGCCTGATCTGGGCATGCTGCTCGCGATATAATATGTAGGCCTTGGCGGAACGGTAAAACGGGGAATCCAGCAAGACCCGCTCGACGATGTCCTGAATCGCTTCCACCGTGGGTTGGGGCCCCAGTCGCAACTCATGGGCCAAGGTCAGCACCCGCAAGGTCAGCTTGCGCGCTTCCCGGGCGCCAAACTCCCCCGTAGCTTCCCCCGCCTTGGTGATCGCCCGGGTAATCTGGGAGGAATCGAATTCCAGAATACGCCCGTCCCGCTTTCGAATTGTTTCAAACATGGGATGAAACTCCGCTGGTATGGAATGATCGTACGATGTCCCTCCTGAAAAAAGGATACCGGCGCTTAGCGCAAGCTTGCTTCATGGGAAGACCTTCAGGATACGGTTAATGCCATTAAAAGGCCGTATCCGATGGCGATGTTCAGCAAACAATAGCCGGTATGGGAGGGTGCGAATAAAAGGGAAAAACTTAGAAAGCAATCAATCGTGGTGGGTAGTACACAATATATTGTGGCATGTCAACAGCAAATCACTCTATATTGTTATTTTGGCATGATACGCTTCAGGCGACAAGGATTGCCGGGTAGAATCGATCAGGGCGTGACCCAAATATAGTCCGCCAAATCGAGGTCAACTTCCGACCCAGTAGCAGCCAGGTAGATGGTGCGAAAGGGCACGGGGTTGCGTTTGTAAGCGCGGTCGGGAACGCCGTACTTGTATTGGATATGGCCGTTGCCGATCACAACCACCATGGAGCCGTCACCAAGCTTGCGGGCAACGGATTCCGCCATGGTGTCCTCCCAAGCACACTGGGCTTCATAAAAAAACGCGAAGGATGACTGCAAATGGTGATGGGCATTTTCCTGGAAAACCGATTCTAAGTAGGCGCGGTGCTTCATGTTCCCGGTATCGACCTCCGCGGCCACCATCCGCCGTTCGTCGGGCAGCAGGCTGGCCAGTCCGCCGGCTCTGATTTCAGACGGAATCCAGAAGGGAACATTCAACCCCACGAGCCGTATGCCATCGGCCTTAACGGCATCAAAAATGGGGGCATAAAGATCAAAAGGAAATCCCCACCCGGCACAACGTGCGTACCAATGAGTTTTTTCGATAAATGCCTCGCGGTCAAGTGCCCCTGCGCTCCATAGGGCCAGTACCGGGTCATAACGATGATCGAACATCTCCATTCCAACCGAAAGCCCCGGGCGCGCAGCATGCAAAGCTTCAATCAGGCGGGTTTGTATAAAATGGTGTTCGCGATTGGTGTGGGTTTCGCCGACATATATCACACGGACGCCGGCCAAATCTTCAAGCAGTCCTTCAAAAGTGATCGGCTGGCCGGTGCGGGCGGCAATAATGGTTCCCACCGGAAAGGTGGCACCCGTGTTTTTGACGGTTAATTGCTTCGGCATCGTTGTTGTACAGCTGATAAGCAGACAAAGGGTTAGAATGGACAGAAGGGCGCCGGCGATTCGCGTGGTCGGTTTCATTGGCAAGGCACTCCGTAGCTTGCATTTTTATGGGTTTTATGCCAGTGGCAATAACTGCCTAAACCCATAAGGCCAACTCAACCGTACGTCAAGGCGAGCACTTCCGTGATGCATCAGGATAAAAACCCCGTTTTCAGGAAAGCCATTATTCCATGGTACGATTCCACGCGTACCTGCTGGATTCTAATCGGATTCCTGTTGGCCGTGGTTCTATTTGGCGGCGCGGGTGTTAATGTGGCACTTCAAACACCGTCTTTTGCCGGCTATGTTTGGGTTCCGCTGTTGCTGGTAATGCTGGGTCTGGGCGTCATCGGATCGATTATGATCCGGATGCTTCGCCGTTATTTGGACAGCTTGTCGCGATAGGATTCCGCTATGCTTTACCGGAGGGCGTCCGGCCGCTTTTGGCGGCCACCCACCCCCACAATCCGGCCAAGACCTTTAAAATGAACTACCCCGCTGCAAAACAATGGAGTAGCTTAAAAATAATGCAACACAGTTAGCAGCAGGCAATCAAACCCTCGTCCGCCTCTGGCGGACTGAAAATCCCACCGCCCCGCGACTCACAACCGCCTACAATTGTTCGTTTACATAGCGCAAAACGGTTACGAACTGTTCGGCCTCATAGTAACCTAAAAAATTGCGCAACTTCTTACCGTCCGCCGATAAAAACCAATTGTCCGGCACCGGTCGGATATGATACTTGCCGGCGACCTTCGTTTCCTCGTTGGTATTTACACGGATGGCAATAAATTCGTTGTTGAGCAGCTTGATGACGGAAGGGTTGCGAAAGGTGGTCTGCTTCATTTCTTTACAATAGTTGCACCAATCGGTGTAAAAATGGAGGTAGACCCGTTTATGCTGCTTTTTGGCCAGCGACATGCCCTGCTTATAGTTGTACCAGTTGATATGATCGGCACTCTGCCCCTTCTTACCGGCCAATACCACGCTTCCGGACAGACACAACATGATGATCAGAATAGGGATCAATAAAAATGATTTTTTCATGCGTAACACCTCTGATATAAGATTTTTCCGCTATACAAGCGGAAGCTGATGTCAGCCGGCCGCCGGCGCAATCAGCGACCAGAGCATGCCGAAACGATCAAGGACCAGCGCGATCCCCAATGCGATCAGCAGCGTACCGGCCGCCACATTGATGAATTGTAAAATCCGCCGAGTCCTTTGAAGAAACCCCAGCATCAGATTGATGAATACCGACAGCACCAGAAAGGGTATCCATAGCCCGGCGGAATAGACTGTCAGCAGACCAACACCTTGCAGAACCGATTCTTCGCTTCCCGCCACAATCAGGATGGAGCCCAGCATGGGGCCGATACAAGGGCTCCAGCCGGCCCCGAACGCCATTCCCACCAGGACGGTGCCGAGAATATGGGCGGGCTTTTCCCGGATCTGAACCCTTTTCTCCACCTCGAGAAATGGCAACCGGCAAAGCCCCGTCAGGTGCATACCGAAAACGATGATCAGAAGCCCGCCGGTCACCCGGAATAGTTGATCGTAGCGCGCAGCCAGCCCGCCCAGGAAGGAGGCCGAAGCGCCCAGAAGGATAAAAATCAACGAAAAACCCGCCCCGAACGCCAGTGTTGCCATGATGACCCGCCGGCGAAGGCGTCCGGTCTTGGCGCCGGTCAATTCCTCCAGCGACAAACCCGTTATAAAAGTAAAATATGCTGGTATCAGGGGCAGTATACATGGCGAAAAGAAAGACAATAGCCCGGCGAAAAAGGCCGCCGGATAGGTAATGGTTTCATCCAACATAAGGATACTTTCGGTAGTAGCGGCATCCGTCGGTGTTTGATACGTCTCGGGGGATTGCTCCGGCCGTTCAACCGAAAACGCATATCCTTGAACCTATAGCGGGAGCAAAATGCATGCCGGCCGTAAAGATGCCTGTATTGACTTGAATATCAGATAGTAATATCGATAGGCCCTCTTTCCTGTTTGAAACGTTTGACAAATTTTGTCAAGTAATGTGACAAACCGCGTCATGGAATTGTCGAGCCTGTGATCGAAACTGGCGGATAGACGCCTCCCAATGGTTTTAGGGCCTTCATTGCAGCATTCCATCAATGGGTTTGTTGAACCGGAAATCATTCCCTTCGAATCAAGCTCCGAACTTTCCCCACGTGGATGAAGCGCCCCTCGCCTGACGGCATCCAGGAACGCCGCAAAAGCACACCAACCATGCCCTCTGTTGGTTGTTGGCAAAGCTGGGCTGGCCCGTACGCACCACGGAAAACCCTTGACTTATAGATGATTATCGTCAAGATTGATGAAGTTAATTTACTGCTTTGCAAATTCGGTCAACCCGCGCGAAGCGGCGCCGGATTGACCACAGGAATCAGGAGACCATGACGTTGCTCAGCTATTTTTTAGGAGCCTTGGCCACTGTACTGAACATTGTGCTGACCCTTTACATGTGGATCATTATCGCCCGTGCTGTGCTATCTTGGGTAAGCCCGGATCCTTATAATCCTATCGTTCGGGTCATTTACAACATCACCGAACCGGTTCTCTCCCAAATCCGCCGCCGGCTGCCGGTCAGTTTCAGTGGTATCGATTTTTCTCCCGTTATTGTTTTTCTTATCATCATTTTTTTACAAAATTTTGTGGTTAATTATCTGCTCCACCTGTCGCAGGGTTTGCCTTTGCGATGACGCCCTTTCAGGAGGCGGTTATGAAACTCACTCCCCTCGATATCCAGCAACAGCAGTTTTCCATGCGGTTTCGTGGTTTCGATGTGCGGGAAGTCGATCTGTTTCTCGAACAGATGGCCAACACGTTCGAACAACTGCATCGCGAAAACGAGGCCCTCAAAGAAGAAATTCTGCGCCTGCGAAGGGAGAGCCAGGGCCTGAAAAAGAGGGAAGAAACCTTCAAGCGGGCCATGATTCATTCCCAAAAAGTCCTGGACAACATGAGGGAAAATGCCGATAAACAGGCCGAATTGATTGTAGCGGAAGCCGAAATCAAAGGCGATAAGATTGTCCACCGCGCTCAGAACCGGTTAAATCAACTCCAGGAAGATATCACGGAACTCAGGAGGCAGCGCGTCCAGATCGAAGTCGAGATTAATGCCGTCATCGAAGCCCACGCGAAAATGCTCAAAATCAGCCGGGAAAGCATGCAGACCGCCGATGATAAAGACGCCAAGGTGGCAATTCTCAGTAAGAGCAGCACCTGATGATATACAATCAACATTCCGCTGCCCGTTTAAGGCATATAAAATCAGATAGTTGAACACGTTCCGGCCCCCTGGTTGAATCCCCGCACACCCCCATCAGGAGATATGCATGGCCAAAATCGATGCCTTTTTTAAGCTCCTAAATGAACAGGGCGCTTCCGACCTTCATCTGGCTTCCGGTCAACAGCCAGCCCTGCGAATTCGTGGCGAGATCGAACGCATCAAATACAAACGTCTCAACAGCGATGATTTGCGGGGCATGCTGTATGAAATAACCCCTGAAGACAAAATCAAAGTCTTTGAAGAAACCGGCGACATCGATTTCGGCTACGAAATTCCAGGCTTGGCGCGTTACCGCTGCAATTTTTTCATGCAGAAGAATGGTGTTTCCGCCGTTTTCCGCGAAATTCCGGATACGATCATGACCTGCGAGCAGTTGGGCCTTCCACCAGTTCTCCCCAAACTGGCGACGCTGCCCCGGGGGCTGGTGCTCGTCACCGGCCCCACCGGTTCGGGTAAGTCCACAACACTGGCGGCTATCGTGGACGAGGCCAACCGCAAGCGCAAGGACCACATTATCACCATCGAGGACCCCATCGAATTCGTGCACCAGAGCCAGTCCTGCATCGTCAACCATCGCGAAGTCGGATTGCACACCAAAACTTTTTCAGCGGCCTTGCGGGGGGCCTTGCGTGAAGATCCCGATATTATTCTGGTGGGGGAAATGCGCGACCTTGAAACCATGTCCCTGGCCATCGAAGCCGCCTCCACCGGGCATCTGGTATTTGCTACCCTGCATACGCCAAGTGCGCCTAAGACCGTCGACCGCATCATCGAAGTCTTTCCTCACGACCAGCAGGCCCAGATCCGCTCCACCTTGTCGGATGGCCTGCGGGCCATCGTAGCCCAGGTGCTATTCAAACGCATCGACATTAAAGGACGTTGCGTCGCCTTGGAAATCCTGATCGCCACCGCGGCCGTGCGCAATCTCATCCGGGAAGGCAAAACCCATCAGATCCCCTCGATGATCCAAACCGGAAAACGATACGGCATGATTCTCCTGGACGATGCCATTATGGATCTTTTAAACAAGGGCATGATCAGTGCCGACGAAGCGTACATGAAAGCCAATGATAAAGGGCGATTCCGGCCGCTGCTGCAAAACCCGCCGGCAGATTTCACGGAAGCTTAGCCGGCAACCGCAGCAGCAGGTAGCCTGTCGTGCCTGGCTACCCGCCCAACCACCCCAGGATGAGGAAAGGATCATCCGATGCGCAAGAACGAGATCGACCACATCCTAACACGCATGCTCGACTCCCATAAAAATGTCTCCGACCTCAATCTGACGGTTGGCAAACCCCCTCAGGTGGAAAGCGCCGGTGTTTTGCTGCCGGTGGAAATGCGCCCTCCCCTAAAGGAACTAACGCCTTTTCAGACCGAAGTCATGGCCATGAACCTCATCAACGGGGATCGCCGGCTCACCCGGGATCTGCTGGAAAAGGGGTCCTGCGATCTCTCTCATAGCTTGCCCGGAAAAGCCCGCTTCCGCGTGAACATTTTTTCCCAGACCGGCAACTACTCGATCGTGCTCCGCAAATTGGAATCCAAGGTGCCGACCATCAAAACCATGAACCTGCCGGAGTCCTTCTACGACATCGCCAAGGAAAAAAACGGCATCGTGCTCTTCACCGGCGCCACCGGTTCCGGTAAAACGACTTCGCTGGCGGCGATTCTGGACAAGATCAACGAAGATCTATCGGTGCACGTGGTCACCCTGGAAGATCCTGTGGAATATCTCCACCCCCACAAGAAAAGCACCTTCAATCAGCGCGAACTGGGGCTGGATTTCGATAGTTATGCCAACGGACTGCGGGCTGCCCTACGCCAAGCGCCCAAAGTCATCCTGGTGGGCGAGATGCGCGACCGGGAGTCGGTGGAAATCGGGCTAAGTGCAGCGGAAACAGGCCACTTGGTTTTCTCCACCCTGCACACGGTCGATGCCGGTCAAACCATCAACCGCATCCTGGGCATGTTCTCCACGGAAGAAGAAAACCAGATCCGCATCCGCATGGCGGATACCATCCGCTGGATCGTGGGGCAGCGTCTGCTGCCCAAGGTCGGCGGCGGCCGGGTGGCCGCCTTCGAAGTGCTGCGCGCCAACATCCGCGTCAAAGACAGCATCCTCAATGGCGAAAGCGAAGGCAAAACCTTCTATGAAATTATCCAACAGGGCGCGGCCTTCGGCATGTCCACCTTTGACGAATTTATCGTCCATCTCTACGAGCAGGGATTGATCACCCAGGAAACCGCCATGGCCTATGCTTCTCGCAAGGGGATCGCCGGTCGCGGCATCGATATGGTCAAAGCGGCCCGGGGTGAATCCACAACCGATATCGACCGTCTAGAAATCGATCACCAGTATCGAAAAAGCACGCAGCGCTAAACGGCTTTTGCGCAATGCAACCCATTGTAAAGCGTTCGCATTAAAAAGAGGAGATAGGGAAGATGGAGGTTGTTTGCGAATCTTGCCAGGCCCGCTTCAATGTCCCTGACGACAAAATCCCTGCCGGAAAGAGCATCCGGGCCGCCTGCCCCAAGTGTAAGAACAAGATCACCATCGCGGCCCAGGATACCGCCGGGGCGCCTGTGTCAGGCGAAGACAAGGCAGGTGCCGAGCGTTATGATGCGGCCGAAAAACCGTTCGATTTCATTGAAGAAGATGCCTTGACAGCCTTGATATGCGAACCGGATCCGGCCGTACGGGAAAAAATTTCCTCGGTGCTGGAGTTGATGGAATACCATCTCTCCACCGTCAGCAACACCCGTGAAGCCCTTAAAAAAATGCGCTATCACAATTACAACGTTATCGTGGTCAACGAATCCTTCGACACCACCAATCCCGATACCAACGGTGTGCTGCTCTTCCTGGAGCGTCTGCCCATGAGTACACGACGCGCCATCTTCGTCTGCCTGATCAGTAGCCGCTACCGGACCATGGATCAGATGCTGGCCCTCAACAAGAGCGCCAACATGATCATCAACATGAAAAATATCAATGATTTTGGGAAGATTCTCAGCTCAGCCATCACCGACAACGATATTTTTTACCGGATCTACAGAGAATCCGCCAAGCTTTTGCGGGGGTTTTGATGCCGCCCCCATCCCGCTACGGATGCAGTGATTACCGCATCGAAATGCTGCTGGCCGGCCTGCAAGCGCGGCTCCGAAACGAGGACTTGACCGAAGACGAACGCCGGCGCCTGGAAGAAGAGCTAAAGGCCCTGGAAGACGATTTTTATCGTTGAAGCATCCCCCGCCGGAACCCGCCGATTGCCCTTATGCTATCTTCTCCCGCGACCGTCACACATATCGCAGACAAACTTTACCTGATTGCGCTGACGCCTCCCCTGCCCGGGTTCAATCGCTTTATCGGAAGGCGTCCCGCATGAAATAGGCACGACCTGCCTGGAGCATCTCTTGAGGGAAGACGTCCGCCTGGAAGGCTATCGAGCCCTGCCTGCTTTAGAACAGCGCCGGGAAGAAGGGTTTTTACGCAACAGCATCAAGGGTTTTATCGGATATTTGCAGGAAAGAGACAACCGATGATAGTCAGTCGGGGCTTTCCTTCAGGGTGCGCTCTACCTCAGTCGGATTGTCCGACGGCTGCGTATCGGAAACAATCCACGGTGTGATCGTTCACCATCCCTACGGCCTGCATGAACGAGTAGCAAATAACCGGACCCACAAATTTGAAGCCCTTCTGCTTCAGATCACGGCTCATGGCCTCGGATTCCATTGTCGCCGCCGGAATATCCGCAACGGAACGCCATCGGTTCTGCCGCGGTCGACCATCCACAAATCGCCACAAATAGCGGTCAAAGGTGCCGTATTGCGCCTGCACGGCCAGAAACGCCCGGGCATTGGTCACGGCGGATTCGAGTTTACGACGGTTGCGCACTATCCCCGGATCCTGCATCAGGGTGGCGAGGCGCCCGTCATCATAACGGGCGACGCGGACGGGATCGAAAGTATCCATCACCCGCCGGTAATGGGGCCGTTTTTTCAGGATGGTCAGCCAACTCAAGCCCGCCTGGGCGCCTTCCAGAACAAGGAATTCAAACAGACGCCGATCATCATGCAACGGAACGCCCCATTCTTCGTCATGGTAGGCGATATAGTCAGGATCCCGGGTTACCCAGGCGCAACGTGTCGGCATGCCGGCGTTCTCCTCCGCAGCGGCGGTGTCCTTTGAGCATCGGCAGCATCTGCCGCGGGATAATCGAGCGCACCACCCGACGCCACTTTGGCAGGCCGTCGGCACATGTCCCCCCGCCGATAGCCCAATCAGGGGAAAATCGCTTCGGTGGTCAGCTGTCCGTGGAAGCGCTGATAATGCGCAACCCCTCCAGAGTCAGGGTTGTATCAACCTCTTCGATCGTTTCAGCCACATGCTGCATCAACGGCGCCAGGCCGCCGGTGGCAATCACCTTTGGTTGCCCGCCCATTTCACGGGCCATGCGCCGCACCATGCCGTCCACCAGGCCGGCATAGCCGAAAATGATGCCCGCCTGGATCGAGGTGGCTGTGTCTTTGCCGATCACCACCGACGGCGGCCGGAAAAGGTCCACCCGGGGCAGTTTGGACGCCTTCTGGAAAAGGGCTTCGGAGGCAATGTGGATGCCGGGGCTGATGGCCCCTCCCAGATACTCTCCCTTTTCGGAAATGGCATCAAAAGTGGTGGCTGTGCCGAAATCGATGATCACCAGGCTGGATCGATAACGGTGATAGGCCCCCACGGCGTTCACGATACGATCGGCGCCCACTTCGGCGGGATTGTGATAGAGGATCGGCATCTGGGCGCAGGTACGGGGATCCACCCACTGGGGGGCATGCCCCAGGTACTTGCGGCAAAAAGACTCCAGGATCGTTACCATGGGCGGAACGACGCAGGATATGACGGTTTTGCGGATCGTACGGGGATCGATTCGGCTCAATTGCAGAAGATTGGTCACCAGCACATTGAATTCATCTTCCGTTGCATTCTGCTCGGTGCGCACCCGCCAGTCCCGGACCAGGGTCTGCCCGTCATAAATGCCCAATACCGTATTGGTGTTGCCAACATCGATAACGAAGATCATGGCGTCAAGAGGCTCCCCTGACCTCGCCGGCGCGCCCGGTACCAGCGTTGCGGATGGCATCGATTATGTTTAGGGTGACGCGGGTATCGGCGACATCATGCACCCGAACGATATGGGCGCCGTTCAGGACGCTGGCCGCCACGGTAGCTTGGGTGCCGGCGGCCACCAACGGCAAATCGGCCGGGATATCGGCCTCGCCGGCGGGCTTCAGGAGATGGCGGATAAAGGCTTTGCGGGATGCGCCCACCAGAATGGGGCAGTCCAGTTCTTGGAGGACCTCCAGGCGCTGCAATAGCTGCAGATTGTGGTCGAAGGTCTTGCCGAAACCGATGCCGGGATCCACGATGATGCGCCCCGCACCGATGCCGGCCTGAACGGCACGCGACATCGCCTCCCGGAGGAAGGCGCAGACCTCGACGGCCACGTCGTCGTAGTGGGGAGCCTTCTGCATGGTTTTGGGGGTGCCCAGCATGTGCATGAGGATGACGGGCACGTCGCAACGCGCCGCCAGTGCCGCCAGTTCCGGGTCCACCCGCAGGGCGCTGATGTCGTTGATGATCGACGCTCCGGCCTCCAGGGCCTGGCGGGCCACTTCGGCTTTGGTGGTGTCGATGGAAATCGGAACGGTGGTGCGATGTGCCAGGGCCTCGATTACCGGTAGAACCCGTCGGAGTTCTTCTCCCACCGACACAGGATCGGAACCCGGCCGCGTGGACTCGCCGCCGATGTCAATAATGTCGGCGCCTTCGTCCAGCAAGCGGCTTCCGTGATCGATGGCCGCTTCACGACCCAGAAACCGTCCGCCGTCGGAGAAAGAATCCGGGGTCACGTTCACGATCCCCATAACCAGGGTGCGCGGCCCTAAGACCAACCGGTGATTACCCCACGTCAGATCGTAGCGCTTCACCCGTCTTCACGCTCCGGAGCGTCGTCAGGGGCGTCCGTGTCCGAGGCGTCATCGGGCTCCTCCGCCTCCGGCGTGCCGGCGGCCGCAGCTTGCTCATCCGCCTTTTCCTGCTCCGGGGGGGCGGCGTGGTCGTGCTTGGAGGGAAAATCAAAACCGGGCCGCAACTCCAGGATCAAGCGATCCAGTTCCTCCCCCATGACGGTCTCTTTTTCCAGCAGGAGGGCGGCCAGGCGGTGAAGAATATCGATATTCTCCTTGAGCACCGACTGGGCTCTCTCATAGGCCCCGTTGATGAACTTGGCAATCTCGTCGTCGATCCGCCGGGCCGTTTCCTCGGAGAAATCCCGATGTTGGGCAATTTCGCGGCCCAGGAAAATTTGTTCTTCGCCCTTGGCATAGGACAGGGGGCCAAGATCGCTCATGCCCCAGGACCGCACCATGCGCGCCGCCAGGTCCGTGGCCTGCTTGATGTCACCGGCCGCGCCGGTGCTGATGCGATTGAAGATCAATTCCTCGGCGACCCGGCCGCCGTAAGCGACCGAAAGTTCACTCTGCAGCTGGTCCTTGTATTTGAAATCGCGCTCCTCGGGCAAAAACCAGGTGACACCGGCCGCCCGGCCGCGTGGGATGATGGTCACCTTGTTGACCGCGTCGGTATAAGGCAGGAAACGGGCCACCAGGGCATGTCCGCCTTCGTGATAGGCCGTGGTTTTCTTGTCCTCCTCCGAAATCACCTTGGATTTGCGCTCCAGCCCCATATAGACTTTGTCTTTGGCTTCTTCGAAATCCGCCATGGCCACCCGCTCCTTGTCCTGCTTGGCGGCCAGCAGGGCGGCCTCGTTGACCAGGTTTTCCAAGTCGGCCCCTGAAAAACCCGGCGTTCCCTTGGCCAGGGTCAGCGGATTGACATCGGTGTCGATGGGGGTTTTCTTCATATGGACCCGCAGAATTTTTTCACGCCCCTTGATGTCCGGCAGGGAGACCATCACCTGGCGATCGAACCGCCCGGGGCGCAGCAGGGCCGGGTCAAGCACATCGGGGCGGTTGGTGGCCGAAATCAGGATCACCCCTTCATTGGACTCGAACCCGTCCATCTCCACAAGCAGCTGGTTCAGGGTCTGCTCCCGCTCGTCGTGACCGCCGCCCAGGCCGGCCCCCCGGTGGCGTCCGACCGCATCGATTTCATCGATGAAAATGATGCAGGGGGCGTTCTTTTTGCCCTGGACAAACAGATCACGCACCCGGCTGGCCCCCACCCCCACGAACATTTCAACGAAGTCCGAGCCGCTGATGGAGAAAAAGGGAACACCGGCCTCACCGGCGATGGCGCGTGCCAACAAAGTCTTGCCGGTTCCGGGAGGGCCCATCAGGAGAACGCCTTTGGGAATACGGCCCCCCAGACGCGTAAATTTTTTGGGATCGCGCAGGAACTCCACGATTTCGCCGAGCTCCTCCTTGGCTTCGTCGATACCGGCCACATCGTCGAACGTTACCTTGGCGGATTGGTCGGAAAGCAAGCGCGCCCGGCTTTTACCGAAACTCATGGCCTTGCCGCCGCCGGACTGCATCTGTCGCATGAAAAAAATCCACACGCCGATCAGGATGAGCATGGGAAACCAGGACACCAGGACCGACATGTACCAGGGGGACTCGGCCGGCGGTTTGGCCGTGATATGGACGTTTTTGGCCCGCAGGGTTTTAATCAGGTCCGGATCCTCCGGGGCGTAAACCTTGAATCGGTCACCCTTGGTGTCTTTGACCGTCAATTCCTGACCTTGGATGGTCACTTCATCCACCCGTTCGTCGGTCACCATCGCCAGGAATTCGGAATAACTGACCGGCGTTTCGGCACGCCGCTGCTCACTGAATATCTGGTAGAGCATTACGAACATCAGTGTAATGACGATCCAGAGTGACAGATTTTTATAAAAGGGATTCAAATGGGTTTTCCTCCTGCGATAAGGGTATCTAACGTTTTAAATCGATTTAAAATAATCATCATCTCAACCCAGGCAACCCGTCACTTCGACTTTAAGCCAGCGCCGGGTGTGCGATCCGATTTTGGCGACGTTGCTTTGACGCAGACCGACGATCCAGAGAATCTTATCACCACACAGGAGCAGCGGATAGAGGAGCCGGTCCTCGCGCGGAATTTTGCGGTCGATAAATACTTTCTTGACCTTCTGGGTGCCGTTCAGCCCCAGAGGGGCCATGCGGTCGCCCGTTCTGAAATTCCGAACCAGCAAGGGAAATTGCAATTGTTCCATATCAAAGAAGGCGGTTTTCTGTCCAGTTTGGTGAACGGGCCTATCCGGCTCGGATGCCGGCAGGGAGAACGTCATGGTCAGCCCGGAGGGATGAATGGCATACGATCCCATGGCGGGCACTTGATACGCAAATGCAGTTGGCAGGACAACGTGTATCGACCGCCGCCCCACCTCCCGGCGACAAGACAGGCGCTGCACTTCGAGCTGGTGGCCGCGGCCCCTCACCACCAGGCCGTCCGGCAGGTCGCAGGACCCTCGGCGGGGACCCCGGACTGCCAATTCACGGGCGGCTTCCAACGAAGCAAAGCCCACACGCCGGAGGCTGCCCTTGCACCTGGCCACGGCGGCACGCAGCACGCGGCGCTGCAGCGCGGTCGAGCAGGCCTTCAGGCGGCGGCGGTCCAGCACCAGCAGGGTGCCATGGTCGGCAAGGGTGAGCGACGTGAGGGTCTCCCGGGCGACCCCCCCCAGCCAATCTTCCTCATCCCGCAGCAGTCGGGCCAGGCGGCTCAAGCCTTCCGAAAGGGCCGGATTGTAATCACGCGTCAACAGCGGCAGCAATTCATGACGAATGCGGTTGCGCAGCAGGCAAACGTCGGCATTGCTTTCATCCTGCACAAAGGCCACCTGACAGCGTCGTAGAAAGGCCATGATCGCCGAACGAGGCAAGCGAATCAGAGGCCGGATCACCGTGAGGGGGCTGCCCGGCAACTGGCGCAGCGGCGCAATACCCGCCAGCCCCAGGGGGCCGCTGCCGCGCAGCAGGCGCATCAGCACGGACTCGGCCTCGTCGTCCCGGTGATGGCCCAGGGCGATCCGGGTGTATCCTCCGGCAAGGGCGGTGCGCGTTAGAAAACGGTAGCGCACCTCCCGTGCGGCCTCCTCAAGGCTCATCCGGTGGGTCTCGCGGAAAGCCTCCACCGAATGCGTTTCCACGATACAGGGGACGCCCAGGGCGGCGGCCGTCTCGGCCGCATGCCGCGCATCCGCGGCGGCGCGCGCGCCCCGCAAGGCGTGGTTCAGGTGGGCGGCCCCCAGCACAAGGGCGTGCTTGGCCGCCAGATAATGCAGGCACAACAGGGTGGCCGTCGAATCCGGGCCGCCTGAAAAACCCACCAAAACCCGGTCGCCCGGCTGCACCATGCGACCGCCTATCAGGGTCTGCTCGACAGCCCGTACCAAAGGATCGTTGCATGAGGGGTTTGACGTTTTCATGGTCCCTGAGAACCTTTTTATAATACGTCGCTCACGGTGGAGCACGCAGACCGCGTCCTTGGCTCTGATAAGGGTGTAAACGGGGATAAGTCAACCCCATTTGACCTGCGCGGGTCGACTTTTTCCTTGCAATCTGTCTCCGAGTTGTTGATACTGTCATCATCATTCGGTGAACGATCCAGCCGGATCGTTTTCTGCCGGGCATCGCAACATTATGGCCGGACCCCGCGCAACAGACGCTTACGAACCTCGTCAGATCCGGAAGGAAGCAGCGATAAGTAAGGCTGGCTGTGTCGCGGGATTTCCGGCCTTCCCGGTGCGCCAAGCCATCTGAAGTCCCATCCAATAGCCTGTTCCGACAGACTCCCAAGCACCCCCGTCTAGATCGTCTAAACCCCCGCCAATCACAGACTTATCGTCTTGACATCGAATCATCGCGTCTTAATATTTAACCGTTGATCGCGTCCGGTCTAAAGGGTTGCCGCTTCCGGGTTCCGGAAGCGGTGATTGTTTAGGGCGGCCAGACTGGAAATGTAGTGCTATCCCATCCCCGAAAGCAATCTTCGGGAGAATAGAGCAAGGAGATGCAGCGGAGTTATGACCGAAAAAGAGATGATGGATAACGTGGCCGAAACCGAACCCTCTTCAGCGGACACGCCGACACCCTCTTCGGACCCCCAGGAAGCAAAATCCCAATCAACTTCTCCCAAGGATAAACCCGTGGACGCCTCACCAGACCCAACCGATGACGGTACGGTAACCGCAGCGACGCTTGAAGAAAAGCTGGTGGCCGCCGAACTGCAGGTCCAGGAGAGCCACGAACGCTTCCTGCGGGCCGCCGCCGAACTGGACAATTTTCGCAAACGCAAGGAACGGGAAATCAGTGACTTGCGCAAGTACGCCAACCAAACCCTGTTGCGGGAGTTGCTGGGTGTGGTGGACAACTTGGAACGTGCTCTGGTTTCGGCCCGGGAGAGCGGCCACCCCGAAGCCCTCATGGAAGGCGTCGAAATGACACTGAAAGAGCTGCTCAAAATCTTCAATCAGTTTGGGGTAACGCCCATCGAGGCCCTCGAGCAGCCGTTCGACCCCAATCACCATGAAGCCGTCATGCAGCAACCCAGCGACGCCTTTCCGGCCAATACCGTTATACAAGAACTGCAGAAAGGATATCTGCTGCGCGACCGCCTATTGCGCCCGGCCATGGTTGTGGTTTCCACCGAAAGCGCTTAGCTTCCATCAAGCTTAAAAGGCACGCATGCCTGACCATCGATTTAGATGAAATATTATTCGACCTTCAAGGAGGATCATCAACATGGGCAAAATTATCGGAATTGATCTCGGCACCACCAACTCCTGTGTGGCCGTCATGGAGGGCGGAGATGCCAACGTCATCACCAATGCCGAAGGCGGGCGCACCACCCCGTCGATCGTTGCTGTAAACGACAGTGGTGAACGCCTTGTGGGCCAGATTGCCAAACGCCAGGCCGTCACCAACCCCGAAAATACGGTTTTTGGCGTCAAGCGTCTGATCGGCCGCAAATTTGACTCCAAAGAAGTCCAGGACGATGTCAAGATCCTGCCGTATAAGATGGAAAAAGCCAGCAACGGTGACGTGCGGATTGCGCTCAGGGACAAACGCTACAGCCCGGCGGAAATCTCCTCCTTTATTCTGGCCAATATCAAGAAGACGGCCGAGGATTACCTGGGCGAACCGGTTACCGATGCCGTCATCACCGTACCGGCTTATTTCAACGACAGCCAGCGCCAGGCCACAAAGGATGCTGGCAAGATCGCCGGTCTGAACGTGCAACGGATCATCAACGAGCCCACTGCCGCCTCCCTGGCCTATGGTCTGGACAAGAAGGCGGAAGAAAAAATCGCCGTCTTCGACCTGGGCGGCGGCACCTTCGACATCTCGGTGCTCGAAATCGGGGAGGGGGTCTTCGAGGTCAAGGCCACCAACGGCGACACTCATCTGGGCGGCGAGGATTTCGATCTGCGCTTGATCGATTACCTGGCCGATGAATTCCGCAAGGATCAGGGCATCGATGTGCGCAAGGACAAGATGGCCCTCCAGCGCCTCAAGGAGGCGGCTGAAAAAGCCAAGATGGAATTGTCCTCCTCCATGGAAACCGAGGTCAACCTGCCCTTTATCACCGCCGATGCCAGCGGCCCGAAGCACATGAACATCAAACTCACCCGGGCCAAGCTGGAAGCGCTGGTGTCCGATCTGCTGGACAAGCTTGAAGGCCCCTGCCGCCAGGCCATGAAAGATGCGGGCCTTTCCACCGATGACATCGATGAAGTCATTCTGGTGGGCGGCATGACGCGTATGCCGGCCGTACAGGAACGGGTCCGCAAATTTTTCGGCCGGGAGCCCCATCGAGGCGTCAATCCGGACGAAGTGGTGGCCATCGGAGCCGCCATCCAGGGCGGCGTCCTCCAGGGGGATGTCAAAGACGTCCTGCTTCTGGATGTCACCCCCTTGTCCCTGGGCATCGAGACTCTGGGCGGGGTTATGACCCGACTGATCGAAAAGAATACCACCATCCCCACCCGCAAGAGCCAGATTTTCTCCACCGCGGCCGATAGCCAGCCGGCGGTGTCGATTCACGTTCTACAGGGCGAGCGCGAGATGGCCAACGGCAATAAAACCCTGGGGCGTTTCGAACTGGTTGGAATTCCTCCGGCGCCGCGCGGCGTGCCCCAGATCGAGGTCACCTTCGACATCGATGCCAACGGTATCGTCAGCGTATCAGCCAAGGACCTGGCCACCGGCAAGGAACAGTCCATTCAGATTACGGCCTCCAGCGGTCTGTCCAAGGAAGAAATCGACGCGGCCATCAAGGAAGGCGAAATGCACGCCGAAGATGACCGCAAGAAGAAGGAACTGGTGGAAGCCCGCAACCAGGCCGACACTCTGATCTATGCGACCGAAAAATCCATCAAGGACTTGGGCGACAAAGTGGACGAAGACGCCAAGAAAAAAGCCCAGGATGCCATCGAACCGTTGCGCAAGGCCATGGAGGGCGACGATCCGGAAGAAATCAAGCGCCTCAGCGAAGCCCTGACCCAGGCCTCCCACAAATTGGCGGAAGCCATGTACCAGCAGGCTTCCCAGGGTGGCCCCGGTGGGCCGGAAGGCGGCCCTCAGCAAGATACCGGCGGCGGCCAGCAGCAGGATGATGTCGTGGATGCGGATTTCGAGGAAGTCAAAGACGACAAGAAATAAGCCATCGTCTCCGCCATACGAAAGCTCCGCAGATATGCCCTGCGGAGCTTTTTTATTGGGGCGTCGCGAATACCTTCTTCAGCAGATCGGTGACCCGGGCCGCCGGGTCCTGCCGAATCTTGGCCTCCTCGTCCGCCACCAGGACAAAGAGCCCATCCAGGGCCTGGGCGGTCACGTAGTCATCCAGATTCACCAGCCAGTCCGATAAGAAGGGGATGGCCGCCGTCTCCGATTGCAGCGTTTGGTATTCCTGGGTCACCCCCACCTCTTCCATGGCCTGGTGGACCAGCGGTTTGAAAACGGTGGTCAGCTGATCCGTGGTTTTTTCCTGAAAATATAGGGTCGCCGCGTTGTCCCGGCCGTTGAGGATGCGCTTGGCATCGTCGAAGCGCATCTGTTTGATGGCATCCCAGAAAATCGACTTGGCCTCGGGAGCGGCGCGCTCGGCGGCCCGGTTCATGCTGAGCACGAAGGCGTCCAGCTGGTCCCCCATGCCGGCCGCCCGGACCAGGGTTTCGGTATTGGCAATGGTTTCGGGCAGGGGAATCTTGATTTCCGGGTTGTTGAAGTAGCCGTTCTCGCGGCCGGCCAGTTGGACGGCCTGGGAGGTCCCGATCTCCAGCGCCTCCTTGAGCCCGTCGATGATCTCGGCGTTGTCAAGCTGGTTGCCGCTGCCGAAGGAATTCAATGTGTTCTTGAGCACATCCGACCATCCACCGGCAGCGTTCGAAACCGCCCCGGCCCAGGTCACCACAAATACGATCACAAGCCAGCGAAAACGTTTCATCTCTTTATCCTTAAATAATGAGGTTGGTGGCAAACCTTGCGGCCCCGCAAACCCGCTGGGGCCTGAAGGGGCTCAGTGGCCCTTCGTCAGTTCGAAAGCCGTGGCGGTCATGGTCGCGGTGGACCAGGTCGATGGGCGGCGAAAGGGGCGCTCCCGGTGGTTGCAATCGGAACGGCCGCAAATCGGGCAGTGGTCTTTTTCGCAAGGGTCCATGTGCACCAGCACACTCTCGGCCCCGGGCACTTCGGCCAGAATGGCCCGTTCCAGGTCGTCGGCCTCCTGATGGGCTTCCTCCAGGGGCATTTCACGGGGCAGAATCAAATGCAGGTCCACGTGGATGCGGGAGCCGGCATTCCAGGCCCGCAATTTGTGGATGTCGATCCAGGTGGGCCGGCGGTGGGCCAGGATAACATTCGCAATCTGCTTGAGCACCTCGGGGTCAGCCGCATCCATGAGACCCTTGAAGGACGATTTCATCAGACGCACGCCCACAAAAAGGATGTGAACACCCACCAGGCAGGCGGCCAGGCCGTCCAGCCAGAACCAATCGGTGAAGCGCACCAGAACCAGCCCGACCACCACCCCCACCGAGGTGTACACGTCGGTTAGAACGTGGCGGCCGTCAGCCTCCAGGGTGATGGAGCGCGTCTGGCGTCCGACCCGCACCAGACCGAGGCCCAGGAGCAGGTTGACAACGCTGGCCACCACCATCAACAGCAGCCCCATATCCAACTGCGGCAGAGGACGGGGCGCCAGCAGATGGCCGACACCGACCCGAAAGATGCCCAGGGCCGCCAGCACGATCAGGGCGCCCTCGAAGCCGGCCGAGAAAAACTCGATCTTACCGTGGCCGTAAGGATGGCTTTCATCGGGCGGCATGGCCGACATGACGATACTGACGATGGCGAAACTGCTGGCCACTACGTTGATGATGGACTCCAGCGCGTCCGACAGCACGGCCGAAGAACCGGTCAAGCGGTAGACATAAAACTTCACCGCCATGAGTCCCGCCCCCACCACCAGGGATATCAGGCCGCCTGCAATCTTTATACGCTGCTGCCGTTTCTCCGTCATAGGGTGTCTTCTACCTGTCTTCCGTCCGCATGGCAATACAAGGCGGCCCGTATACGAATAAAGATATCAGTCCCCGGCATCCTCCGATACCGCCATCAACGGCGCCAAATCGGCCAGCAGTGCGTTGATGTCCAGCCCCTGCCGGTCGTGAATCGCGTGCCCGAACCGATGGAGTCGATCGGTCGCTTTGCGGGCGAGTTTGGCAGCCGCCACATGCTGGTCGGCTTCCTGATGGACATGGGCGCCCGCCGCTTGGATAAGGCCTTTCAGTCCTTCCCGCTCCGCCCCTGTAGACGCCTGCCAGAGGGGCTCGAGAATTTCGTGAGCTTCGAAATACAAGCCGTGACGCCAGAGGATGGCGGCACGTCCCTTGGTCGAAACGTCGGCGGCAAGGGCTTCCCGGGTCACTACTTGATAGCGTGCCGCCCGATCCCGTATATAGTCTCTGTATGGCGCCTGTGGATACTGGGGCAGGATTTCCGGAGGACTTTCAGAAAACACCTGGCGGTGTGCGAGGCAGTCCGCCAGCATGAGGGAAAGCGCATTGCGCACGGTGCGGGCAGGACGGTCGTTAAATGGATCGAACCCTTTGGCCGAGGCCGGCTTGTTCAAATCCATCGCAGGCCTCACTTTCCACCGCTGCCCTGGTCTTGCAGACCATCGCCCTCCAGGTCCCGGATGCGTTGACGCACCACATCGGGCAGGGGCGTCTTGCCGCCATTGGCATAATCAATGGTGACGATGCGGCCGTCCCCTTCGGCGGCCACTTTGCCGTGCCTCCGGCTGGCCACGGCATACTGCATCGTAAACCCTTCCGGCGTCAGTACACTGACCCGGGCCCCCACCACGACCGTGTCCGGAAAGGTCAGGGGAATCCGATAGCGACAACGGGTCTCGGCCAGGATCGGCCCCACTCCGGTTTTCTCCATGACGTTCATGATCTCGATGGCATCGAAATAGGTGATACGGGCGCTTTCGAAATAGCGGAAATAGACCGCGTTGTTGACATGCTGAAACGCGTCCATCTCGCCCCAGGCAACGGGAATCCGATCGTAACCGGAAAGTTCTGCAGCAGTGCATCCATTTAAGCTCCTCTTTTCAACCAAAGTCTCACGACTGCGATACGGCGCAGGTCTGATCCGTAGCATCCCCGGGGGCAGTCACGGCGGGATCAAACTTGATCACCACCAGGGTGACATCATCCGCCAATGCGACGCTGCCCCTAAACTCCCCCAAGGCCGCCACCAACCGATCCTGGATCATGGCCGCCGGCTCCCCGGCATGGCGTCGGAGCACCTCTCGAACACGTGCTTTGCCGAACATGGCGCCTTCGGCATTGCAGGCTTCCCAGAGACCGTCGGTTCCTATCAGGATGATGCTGCCCGGGGCCAGATGGTCGCGGCGTTGCAGCGTATAGCCGAAGGCGCCGTCCACTCCCAGGGCCACCCCCGGGCCGGCCAGAAGGGTGAAGCCGTTGGTTCCGGGGTCGTAAAGAATTGCCGGGTCGTGGCCGGCCCGCACCCAAACGATGGAGCCGGCACCGGGGTTGACCGCCAGTGCCATCAGGGTCATGAATTGCCCCGAATCCCCCACATCCTGGGCGAGTTGGCAGTTGACGTCCATGAAAACCGCCGCCAGATCTCCGGGAAGGGATAGGCGCTGGCGCAGGAGCGCACGGGCCGTGGCCATGAGAAGCGCCGAAGGCATGCCGTGTCCCGATACGTCGCCAACCACCACCGCCAGGGGCATGCCGTCGGAGGTCCCGGTTTCATAGCGGATGTAATCGTAGTAATCGCCGCCGGTTTCATCACAATAGATGCTGGTGCCGGCCATGTCGAGACCTTCCAGCGCGGGCCGCCGCGTGGGGCAGGAGACTCTGCTGGACTTCCCGGGCCAGCATCATGGACAGACGCATTTGCTCCCGTTCCTTGAGGCCCGCGGTCATTTGATTGACCACATCCCCTGTGTAACCGATCTCGTCGTTGGAGGTAACTTGCACCTGATCATCGAAATGGCCCTCCCGGACACGATTGAGCGTCTGAATGATCGACGCGAAAGGGACGGGAGAGATTGGCGCTCACCAGAACCCATATCCATATCCCCGTCACCATGAACAACAGGGAGTTGGTCACCAGAGTTTCCCCAGATGGCCCAGAATAACACGCGGTGGTTCGCCCATGGTCAACAAATTGAAGTAGGCCTGGAGCGTCGCCCAAAAGGGCACTAAATTGCAGGCGAACAGCATGGCCGCCAGGCGCACCCGGATGCTGACACGGATGGTTCCCGGGACTTTGTATATTTGGCCTTTGGGAAAAAAGAACGGCGCCAGCGCCTTTTGGGAAATGTGTTCCAGGAGAAAAAAAGCAATCACACTGGTGATGAGGCCGATGTTCAGGTTCATCAGAAAAGCCCGCCGGACAATATAATCCGGTTCGCCCATCCGCCCGAAATAGGTGGACCAGAAGACGGCGGCCAAAAGCCATATGATGAAATCAAGGGCCACCGCAAAAAACGGCTCATTCAATAAGCGGCGCAGCACCCTCTGCGGCGGTCCGGATCCTTCCGCCGGGCTGCCGCCATACTGTTTGAGATAGCCGCGTATGGGAAGCTCGTAGAGAATGAACGCCACCACACCCAGCAGGAAAAGCACGGGGGTGGAGCTCATCTGGATCACGACGAAATGCTGATACGTTACAACGGCCAGCTCAGGGGGCGATACCAGGTTGGTAATGACCACCGCGCCGATCAGGTTGGCCATGACGTTGGTCGCCAACATCCGATTTTTGAGCAGGAAACATTGCCTTGCGGTCATCGTGCGCAACCTGTCACAAAGCACTCTGGTCGCCGGAAAGAACGCCTCGGGATGGGATTGCCGAGCCGGACGGCGCGAGATTGGTAGAAGGGCGATCGCGTCAGTCGTTCGGATCGATATGGATCGTCAAGAGGAACGGCATGGTGGCTGCGGTCGAATTCAATGGTGCGGCCCATTTCCCAGGTTCGGCGCAGTGGTGGGAGCCGTTCAGCAGCCGGTCGATGCCGTCCACGAGCCCCGCCACATTGATGACCGGATGACGGCTGAAGACATGGGGCAGGCCATAAGTCAGGCTGCAGGACAGGCATTTGCCCGGCCGCTCGGATAAGTGGAAAAGGAATCGCAGTTGGTCGTCCTGGGTACCGTCGTAGTCCAGCCGGATATCGTAAGCGCCTTCACGCGCATCACCAAATAGCGCTTCGAAAAAGCGGTCCGCGCGGTCGGCAGGAAAGAGGCTTTCCAAGCGCTCCGGTGTAAACAGGGTTTCAAAAGATTCTGTTGCCATACGACCCGTTCCCTCCCGTCTGCGTATCCTGCCGTGAAGGTCCGTGCAAAAGGCCGTTCGGGACCGTCAGGGGGTTTCGGATGAAAATGTCGCCGCGATACCGAGCAGGATCAATATCGCTGATGTCAGCATCAGCATCGCCTGTATAACAAAACCAAGGGATTCCGGCAATTGCTGCTGGAGCCAAACCCCCAGAGCGGCGGCCGCCGCCCCCAGCAGAATCTTGCCCAGGGCCTTGAAGCGGCGGCGGGCCAGGGCCCCGAGGGCGGCCATCAGGGCCGCCCCGCCCCACCAGTAATACAGAACAACCGCATTGAATTGCAGGGCCATAGCTGGACTCCCTGTTTTAGTTGATAAATATCTGGAGAAAGGTTGTGCCGACCGTCTCTGGCAGGCGGGCGATTATTACCATATCAACAGACAGAACACAAATGCCCGGTGCCCTGAAACCGCATGCCCGCCGGTTGACGGCCCCGGCGACATCTCTTAACATGAAGGCTCACTTCACCGGGGCCGACGCCGCCGGGTAACACACGGTGTTTTTTAAAGATAGGGCAATGGCGCTGAGACACAACATATGGTTTCTGCTGGGTGGGTTGCTGTGCGGTCTTCTCTTTACCGCCCTGCTCCTGGTGCGAATGGGCATCGTCTCCCGGCAGGGGAGCCCGCACCGATAGCCGAGAGTACGCCCGGCCGGCACCCTCGAGGCATCGGAGCGCTGGATGAACATCCTTCAGGGCGATCGCAAAATCGGCCGCTCCCACAGCCGCCTGGAACCGATCGAGGGCGGCTATCGCCTGAGCGAAAAAGTCACCATGCGCATCAACACCATGGGACTCGTGCAGGACTTGGTGCTGGACTCCCGTGGATGGTTGAATCCGGACCTGTCCCTGCAGCGCTTTGTCTTCACCATGCATTCCGGCCTGTTCGTCTTCCAGGCCCAGGGGCAGGTGGAGAACGGCCACCTGGCCTGCCGGATACGATCCGGTGACAATGAACGTCGATTGCGGTTGCCCCTGGATGGGCCGCCCTACCTGCCCGCCGGGATTTTCCCGGCCCTGGTGAAAAACGGTCTCGCACCCGGAACACGCCGCGCGTTTCATATCTTCGATCCTTCCACCATGTCCCAGGAGGAAATTATTCTCACCCTGCAAGGTCGTGAGACCATCCCTTTCGGAGAAGAGGATATCGAAGCCTGGAAAGTTACCCTGGCCTTCAAAGGGATCTCTCAGGACGTCTGGTTGGATGAAGACGGACAAATCATGGCCGAACAGGGCCTGATGGGAATCCGCCAGGTCCGGGTGTCCCGGGAAGAGGCCTTGTCCGGACCGCCCGTTGCCGCCAGCGAGGACCTGACCCGGGTGGCCGCCGTGGTGCCGGACCAGACCCTGCCCGATCCAGCGCGTCTCACCCGGCTCACGCTGGCCTTGGAAGGCATCGATCCGGCACGCTATCCCCTGAACGACGGCCGCCAGGCGCTGGAAGGCAACCGGTTGACCCTGTCCCGGGAGAACCTTTCCCATCTGCCCGACCGGCTGAGGCCGGGCACATTACCCCCGGCGGCGGCCGCCTTCCTGGCACCGTCGACCTTCGTGCAGTCCGACCATCCGAAAATCAAGGCCTTGGCGGCGCGGCTGGTGATTCCGGAAGACACGCCCCTGGCCAACCTGCAGCGGATTGTGGCCTGGATGCAAACCCATATCGAAAAACGCCCGGTGCTCTCCCTTCCGGACGCGTTGAATACCCTGGAGCAGGGCATGGGGGACTGCAACGAGTACGCCGTCCTGCTGGCGGCCCTGGCCCGGGCGGCCGGCTTTCCGGCCCAGGTGGAAGCCGGCCTGGTCTATCACGAAGGCCGCTTTCTGTATCACGCCTGGAATCGGGTCTACATCGACCGCTGGATCACTGTGGATGCCCTCTTCGGTCAGATCCCGGCGGACGTGACCCACATCCGTTTCGCCCGGGGCACGACGCACGAACAGCTCGGCATCCTGCCGCTCTTGGGTCATCTCCGGATCAAGGTGATCGCAACCGAATACCCCTGAAGCGCCGAGGCCTCAGGGAAGACACCTACATCACCCGGCAACCGCCACCAGCAGAATTGAAGAAGCGGTGGGTTGACGGACGATTTACAAAACGGAGCCCTTCTCCCATGATTGAACTGCACAGCATCGTCAAAACCTACGGCACCCACACCGCCCTGCACGGACTGGATCTCGCGGTCCCGGCCGGGGAGATCTTCGGCTTCATCGGGCCCAACGGGGCCGGCAAGACCACCACCATCAAGATCATCGGCGGCATCATGGCCCCCACGATCGGGCACTGTCGAGATCGCCGGCATCGACATGGCCCGCGACCCGGTGGCGGCCAAACAATGCATCGGATTTATTCCCGATCGTCCCTATCTCTATGAAAAGCTCACCGGCCTGGAGTTTATGCAGTTCACGGCCGACGTCTACGGCGTCGCCCAAACGGTTTTCCAGGAAAAGGCGGACGCCCTGCTCGAGATGTTCGCCCTGGCCGACTGGGGAGAGGAGCTGATCGAATCCTATTCCCACGGCATGAAGCAGCGCCTGATCATGTGCGCGGCTCTGCTCCACGAGCCCCAGGTCCTCGTAGTGGACGAACCCATGGTGGGACTTGATCCGGTGGCCATCCGGATGGTGAAAAATCTTTTCCGCGACCTGGCCGCCCGGGGCATCACGGTGTTCATGTCCACCCACACCCTGGCCGTGGCCGAAGACATCTGCGACCGCATCGGCATCATCCACCGCGGGCGGCTGATTGCCGAGGGCGGCCTGGACGATCTGCGTCGGGACATCCAGGGCGGTGCCCCGAACCTGGAGGCGGTTTTCATCAACCTGACCCAGGCACCGGCCGACGCTCCCGGGGAGACTCCGTAACCGTGAGCACCGTTCTGGATCTCGTCAAGCCCCGCCTATGGCCCCTGCTGCATCGGCGACCCAATGGGGCCACCCGCAAATACATCCGCCTGGGGGTGATGACCACCGTGGCGGGCGCCCTCTGGATCGGCGTGTTCCTGGTGAGCCTGCGGGTGCTGGGCCATTTCAGCACCATCGAGCAGATCGGCCCCCTGCTGAACTTCAAGCTGCTCAGCATGCTGATGGTGACGGCCCTGGCCCTGCTGGTCTTCAGCGACATCCTGACGGCCCTCTCCAAACTCTACCTGGCCCGGGACCTGCCCCTGGTGCATGCCCTGCCCGTGCCGGCCCACCGCATCTTCCTGGCCCGCTGGCTGGAAATCAGCTTCGACGGCTCCTGGATGGTGGTGATCTTCACCCTGCCCGTCTTCCTGGCCTACGGCATGGTCTTCGAGCAGGGGCTTCTCTTCGGGCTGGTGCTCCCCGCGGTTTTAATTCCCTTTGCCTTGCTGGCGGCTGCTTTCAGCTGCCTCCTGGTATTGTTGGCGGTCATCGTCATCCCGGCCACCCGCATGAAGAACATCTTTATCCTGCTGGGCCTGCTGGCCTTCGTGGCGGTTTATCTCGCCGTCCGCATGGCCCGCCCCGAACAATTGGTGGACCCGGAAGTCTTCGACAGTGTATTGACCTATGTGGCCTCGCTCCAGACCCCGTCGTCGCCCTGGCTGCCCTCCACCTGGGCCTACAATGCCCTGCAGGCCGCCCTGGAGGGTGTGCCGGCCCGGGGGCTGCTGGACATCGCCCTCCTGTGGAGCGGCACCGGACTTTTGCTGTTCATCTGCGTCGGTCTGGCCGACAGCCTTTACTTCCGCGGCTACTCCCGCACCCAGGCGGCCGGCCACAAATTCCGCCGTCGGCCGGCCGGCCGCGCAAGGCGCCCAAGCCTTTTTTCCGGCCCCACCCGGGCCCTGATCGACAAGGAGATCAAGACCTTCTGGCGGGATCAGACCCAGTGGTCCCAGATTTTTCTGATCATGGCCCTCGTGGTGATCTACGTCTACAACTTCAAGGTGCTGCCCTTGGAGAAGTCGCCCATGCCCACTTTCTATCTGCAGAACCTGCTGGCCTTTCTCAACATGGGCCTGGCCCTTTTCGTACTGACGGCCGTCACGGCCCGCTTCGCCTTTCCGGCGATCTGCAGCGAGCGGGAAGCCTTCTGGATCATCAAGACCGCGCCTATCTCCATGCGGTCTTTTCTCTGGATCAAGTTCAGCATCTACTTTCTGCCCCTCCTGATCCTGACCGAGGGTCTTATCGTGGTCACCAACACCCTGCTTCGGGTCGCCCCTTTCATGATGGGGCTTTCGGTGCTGACGGTCTTGGCCATGGTGCCCGGCATCGTGGCCATGGGGATCGGCATCGGGGGCATGAACCCCAACTTCCGCACCGAAAACCCGGCCCAGGCCGTCACCGGTTTCGACGGCCTGCTCTTCATGGTGCTCTGTACGGCCTTCATCGGTGCCGTACTGGCCCTGGAAGCCGGACCGGTCTACCGCTTCCTCATCGCCCAGCTTTACCACCGCCCTCTTTCCACTCGCTGGTTCCTGCGGGCTTGGACCAGCGGCCTATAGTGGTCCTGCTGTGTGTAGCCGCGGCCGTGGTTCCCATGGCCATCGGCCGCCGGCGTCTGGAACGCCGGGGAATCTAAAGCGTCCCGCCGTCTAACGCGCAGGGTTTTGGATTATGGCCCGGGGGAGAAAAACAGACACACCGAAGGGATTCAGGGGGATGCCGTGGCCAGTTCGGCAACGAAGGCCCCCACCCATACCTTGCCGACCACTTTTAAAGGAACCCTGGCCTCATCGTCCGAAATCCAAAGGAGAAGCCTGGGGCTTTTGCTTTTCTTGAAAATTTCGCCAGCCTTGCGCACATCGGGTGCGAGCCGAAATGCCGGTCGCAGCCGACCGCCTAACAGGATGGATTCCTTTCTTTCCACCCGGGCGCTGACCACAAGGGTTTTCTTGCCGGTACATAGGGGTCGGGAGACGACCAGGCCTTCTTCCAGGGCGAGGGATCTTGCATAGTAGAGGATAGAAAGCAGATCCAGGGTTCCCTCGGGAAGCGCCATGCGGCGCTTCTTGCCTTCCTTGTTGATATAGGTGGCCCTATCCCGATTCCAATCGAAGTCCACACGATAGACCCGTCGGGAACGGCCTTCGGTCATATCCTTGGCCAGTCGGAGCGAACGCGTTACATCAAGATCGGTAAACGCTTCAATACGGCCATCGACCCGGTAGAGAATGTCCAAAGCAGGATAAGTCCGCGCCCGGAAGGCGAAATGAAAGGCCGGTTCCCCCTGGACTTGTTGAAAAGGACGAACCTCGAGACTCACCTGCGCCACTGGAACTTGCTCCCAGCGCACTTCATAAACGAGCTTTTCGCCCGGACTGAAGGGTAGGGGACGGGTCCAGCCCACAGCCCCAGACAGCAGGCAAATGCCCGTCAGCATCCAGCACTTGGCAAACGTTGCGACATTCATTGGTAAGGGCACCTTTCCCGGAAGACGGTTGCCGTTTTCCGGTAAGACGTATCAAGGGGTATTTTGGTTGACGTGTCTTTGGGGCGGGCTGTCAAAAATGGAGGGATGGGAGGCTGTGTCCACATGCGGAAGCCGAGGCGCGACCTTTCCGCCGGCTCAACGGGAAAGGCTTTTCCCCGGTGCCGTTGCAGCCATCATGGGAGAACGGGATAATGGGCACTATGACCAGGCGTTGGTGTTCGGCAATTTTTTATCCACCTGTTTTCCATCGATCGCCTTCAGCGAACAGGGGGATGGTTGCGGCCTCTCCATCCAGACGAACATCGATCTCTGGTGTCATTGTCCGGCCGCAACCCATCGTTATCCCGGAGGCAAACCCGGTTTGCCTCCGGGATAACGCAGTCGACGGCCCTCAAGCGTTCTGAGCGGATTCCGGCCATCTGTTCCCGGACTGCCGGTCAACCATCCAGCCCGGGTACTCCGCCGGCAATTCGCTGACCGTATTCAAAAGGGACAGCTCCTCGCCGGACAAGCTTGACCTCCGGTGCGGCGAGATTGTCCGCCAACTGCTCCGGTGTTTTGGCACCGATGATCACGCTGGTGACCACCGGCTGATGCAGCAGCCAGCTCAGGGCGATCCGGGCCACGGAGACCTGCTTGGCCTGCGCGATTTCCCGCATCACATCCACCACGTTGAAGGCGCGTGTCTTGTCCACGGGGGGGAAATCGAAGTCCACCCGACGGGCGCCGTCCGGCCCTTTCCCCTCGCGGTCGAATTTGCCGGACAATAGTCCGCCGGCCAGAGGGCTCCAGACCATCAGCCCGAGGTTCTGATCCTGCAGCATCGGAACGACGTCCCGCTCGAGGTCCCGGCCGGCAATCGTGTAGTAGGCCTGCAGGCTTTCGAAACGCTGCAGGTTCAATTTGTCCGAGGTCCACAGGGCTTTCATCAGCTGCCAGGCGGCCAGGTTGGAGCAGCCGATGTAGCGCACCTTGCCGGCGCCCACCAGGTCGTCCAGGGCTCCCAAGGTCTCCTCCCAGGGCGTGAGGGCGTCAAACCCGTGGATCTGGTAGAGATCGATGTAATCCGTTCCCAGGCGTTCCAGGCTGTCTTCCACGGCCTGCATGATGTGACCGCGGGAAAGCCCCACCTGGTTGGGTCCCGGCCCCATGCGGCCGAACACCTTGGTGGCCAGCACCACGTCCTTGCGGCGTTTGCCCAGGGCCTTCCCCAGGATCCTTTCGGAATCCCCTTCGGAGTAAATATCGGCCGTGTCGATAAAATTGATCCCGGCATCCAGCACCCGGCCGATCAGGTTATCGGCCGCGTCCTGCTGCAACTGCCCGATCGCCCGCCAAAAATCCGTCCCGCCGCCAAACGTCATGGTGCCGAAGCATAATTCCGACACCAGCAAGCCTGTTCGGCCAAGTTGTTTGTAGCGCATCGTTGAAGTCCTCCTTTTCTTTCGTGGGCCGTAAATCCGATGCATCGCATGCATCGGCCGCTATATCCTGACCAACTTTAAAGTTTGTTCACGGATTTCAAGAATGCAAGGAAGGAAAGCATCATCTTCTACCGCTAATTTAGTGCTCGTCCATAGAGGGTCGATTGAGGTTCCGACCAAGGCCGCCGTGATTTGTTCCGCGTTGCGGGACTTTCCGTCCGATCCAACTCCTTTGTGGGTGGAAACCCCAACAGGAGCCGAAAGATGCCATCAATGGACGGGCACTTTAACTTTTTGATCATCTTGAAACCATCTTGTCGTGAAGTTGATGGTCTATTGTGTCCCTACGTTTGCACAGACGGCTTCAAGCCGCACCGCATCCGCAACAGATCCTTTATCAACAACCATCAGGAGGTAGCAGACGATGCTTCGACATTTTCGATTCAAAAAATCAGTTATGGTTTTGACCCTGCTGGGCTTTATCAGTGCGCCCGGTTTGACGGCCGCCATGGCGGCCACCAGCGATCCCGGAGTGCACATGGTGCCCCAGAATTTCACGGTCTTGGCCGACAAGGTCGGACCGGCCGTGGTCAACATTCAAGTAGAAAAAACCATCCAGCCCGCCATGCATCCTTTCAAGGGTGAGGGCGGCGACATGGACAACCAGTTCCGCAATTTCTTCGGTCCCCAGTTCGGTATTCCAGAGCCCCCAACCCCGCAGCCAGTCCGGTCTGGGCACCGGGTTTATCATTGACCGGAACGGCTACATCGTCACCAACAACCACGTCGTGGAAGGGGCCGACAAAATCAAGGTCGTCCTCCAGGACGAGCGTGAACTCGACGCCACCGTCGTGGGCCGCGATCCGCAGACCGATCTGGCCCTGATCAAGGTGGCATCCGACAAACCCCTTCCGGCCGTGACATTGGGCAAATCGTCCGATCTCAAGGTCGGGCAATGGGTGGTCGCCATCGGCAATCCCTTCGGCCTGGACCACACGGTGACGGCCGGCATCGTCAGCGCCAAGGGGCGGGTGATCGGTTCGGGACCCTATGACGACTATATCCAGACCGATGCCTCCATCAATCCGGGCAACAGCGGCGGACCGCTTCTCAATATGCAGGGCGAGGTCGTGGGCATCAACACGGCCATCATCGCCAGCGGCCAGGGCATCGGTTTTGCCATTCCCATCGATATGGCCACCAGCATTGTCTCCCAGTTAAAAACCAAAGGCGAAGTCACCCGAGGCTGGCTGGGTGTCAGCATCCAGGATCTGGGGGACGATCTGGCCAACTATTACGGTGTCAAAAAAGACCAGGGCGTTCTGGTCACCCACGTGGTCCCCGGCGATCCGGCCGACAAGGCCGGCATCAAGCCCAATGACATCATCACGGCTGTGGCCGGCACCAAGGTGACCAGCAGTCGTGAGCTGACCGCCGAAGCCGCCTCCCTGGCGGTGGACGATAAAGTGGATGTCACCCTGCTGCGCGACGGCAAGGAGAAAACCGTATCCCTCACGGTGGGACGCCGCCCGCTGACGCTTGCTCAGAATGGCGAGACCGAATCCGGCACCGACACCGGCTACGGCATCCAGGTCACCGACCTGACGCCCGAACTGGCCCGCCGGCTGAACATCGAGGCCGCGCATGGCGCTGTTGTGACCGGTGTCACGCCCGGCAGCAAAGCCGCTCAGGCCGGCCTCGAAGAGGGCGACGTGATCGTCGAGGTCAACCGCCATCAGGTGGATTCCGCCCGGGACTTCAAAGACCGGGTCCAGGAGAACAAGAAGGGCGACCGTCTGAACCTGCTCGTCAAGAGCGACAAGGGCGGCGTGAAGGTGGTCCAACTGGGTTAACCAAAGGAAGGCAATCTTCCATCATCCCGGCCGTAATCGATGCCCAAATGAGCACAAGCCGGCGCCCGTAGGTTGATTCCGCCCACGGCGGTTCACGCCGCACGCAGCGGGGGCCAGGAATCCTGAAAGCACCCGGCCCGGCATCGATGACGGCCGTTACCCGGGCCGGGGGGTACGCCCCCCGGCCCTTTGATTGCAGGATGGACCGCCCGGCATAACAGGGCGTCCACTTTGCCGACGAACAATCGTCATCTGAGAAGGTAAACCGACACATGCCGCGCAATCAAGGCACTATCCCCGGTTTGATCCGCAACGTCCGACAATGGTTCCGTCGTGACATCCTGGGCCTCATGGGGGCCATGCGCTGGAGTTATGTGCCGCCGCTCATGGTGTACTTTGCGGCCGGCGTGTCCGGCTTCACCGGCATCATCGAATCCTTTTTCGTCAAGGATGAGCTCGGCCTGAGTGCCGCCTTTCTGGCCGGACTGGGCTTCTGGGCCGGCTTGCCCTGGGCGCTGAAGATGCCCGTGGGCCACCTGGTCGACCTCTTTTGGCGCTGGAAGGCGGGTTTCGTCTACCTGGGAGCGGCCCTGATGGGGGCCAGCCTGCTGATCATGGTGGGTCTGACCGGCTATACCCCCCGGATGGCCGCGCTGCTTCCGGTCGACACCTGGTATGTGCTTGCGGTCCTGCTGGCGCCGGTGGGGTATGTCCTGCAGGACGTGGTGGCCGACGCCATGACGGTCGAAGCGGTTCCCACCCGCCGTGAAGACGGCACCCCCTTTCCCGAAGAGCAGCTCAACCAGATGCATGTCACCATGCAGACCCTGGGCCGTGTGGCCATCATCGGCGGCGGGGCCGTCGTGGCCGGCAGCGGAGGCTGGCTGGCCGCCACCCTTTCCTATGCCAGCATGTACCGGATTGCGCTGGTCATACCGCTTATTTCCGTGGCCGGGGTGCTGCTGGCAGCCGTTATGCGCCGGCGCACACGCCGCTGCTCAGGGGCCTTCGCCGGCCCCGCACCACCGCCATCGGAGGTCAAGGTCAATCCTCAAATCCTATGGGGCAGCGCAGGCTTTGTGGCCGTATCCCTGCTGGTCGGTCTTTCGGGGGTGCCGCGCAAGGAGGAAATAATCTTCATTGGATCCCTGGGGGTCATTCTCTACCTCATGCGTCAGGTGCTGGCCGATCTGGCGCCGCAAAAACGCCGCGAAATTGTGGCCATCGCCATCATCGTCTTCGTCTTTCGGGCCATGCCCACGGCCGGCGCCGGGGCCAGTTGGTGGCAGATCGACGCCCTGGGGTTCGATGAAGCCTTTTTCGGGACCCTGCGCCAGGTTTCGGCCCTCCTGACCATTGCCGGCATGCTGGCCCTGCGGGGCTGGATGGGGCGCCACTCCCTGCCCTACGTCGTCGTCTTCCTGGCCATCTACAGCGCCTTCATGACGCTGCCCTTTATCGCCATGTTCTACGGCCTGCACGAGTGGACCGCCGCCCATCTGGGATTCGGTCCACGAACCATCGCCATTATCGACACCATGGCCGACGCCCCCATGGGCCAGGTGGCCATGATTCCCATGCTGGCCTGGATCGCCCGGGAAGCCCCCGCCACCCAGAAGGCCACTTACTTTGCGGTCATGGCGGCCTTCACCAACCTGGCTCTCTCCGCCAGTCAGCTCGGCACCCGCTATCTGAACCAGATCTTTGTGATCGAACGCGGCCAGTATGCGTCCCTGGGGCATTTATTGATCACCGTGGCCCTGCTGGCCCTGGTCGTCCCCATCATCACGGCGGCCCTTTTCCGTCCCCGCCCAACCCGCACGGACGGCGATCCCGCGCTTCCCGCGGGAAGTACCGCGCGAACCTGACAGGGTCGCTGTCAGCCCTTTTTTTTGACAAGCGATCCCATTTTTGCTACCCGTCCCCTAAGTCTCACCCCTTACCAACCGGTCCCCCCCTGTCTGACCGCCCAAGCGGAAGCAGGCGGGAGAAACACCTGCCATCCGCAGCGTTACTTCTGGCCCAAGGAGCCATTTGATGCCCGAAACCTTTCTCACCTACCGTGGCACGGTTTACCCCTGGCACTGCGACCACGTGGGGCACATGAACGTCATGTGGTACGTCGGCAAATTCGATGAAGCGACCTGGCAGTTCTTCAATTTGCTGGGGCTGACCCCGAGCTTCCTGCGCTCGTCCCAGCGCGGCATGGCCGCCGTGGATCAGCACCTCTCCTACCTTCAGGAAGTGCGCGCCGGCGATATCATCTCGGTGCATTCCGAACTTCTCGAAATCAAGGAGAAGAGCCTGCGCTTCCGCCACGAGATGCGTCTGGACGAAACCCAGGCGGTCGCGGCGCGCACGACCCTCAAGGGCGTTCACATGGACACCGAAGCCCGGAAATCCTGCCCCTTTCCAGCGGCCGTTGTGGAAAAGGCGTCGGCAATGCTGCGGGGTGAAACATGATGGCGGTGGGTGGATATACCGCCGTACCCCTCGGATGGTCGCAACCATAGAGCAGGCATTCACATGATCGTCAGAAAAGAAACCGCCGCCGATATTGAGGCGATTACCGACGTCACAATTGCGGCCTTCAAGACACTCCCCATCAGCCACCATACCGAACAATTCATTATCCATGCCCTGCGGTCGGCCGGTGCGCTGACGCTTTCGCTCGTGGCGGAAATCGAGGGCGAAATTGTCGGCCACATCGCGTTTTCACCGGTACGCATTACCGATGGGACCGAAAACTGGTACGGCCTCGGTCCGGTTTCCGTCATGCCCGAATATCAGAAAGTCGGTATTGGGAAATCCCTTATCCAGGAAGGCCTGTCTTTGCTGCGGGAAATGGGTGGCCGGGGCTGTGCGCTTGTCGGCGATCCGAACTATTATCGCCGCTTCGGGTTCAGGAATTATGCGGAACTGATCCATGAGGGCATCCCGCAGGCGTTTTTTCTGGCCCTGCCGTTTACGGAGGAAAATTCGCAAGGGGGGCCGTCGTTTTTCATGAAGCGTTCCTGGCAACAAATTAACCGGCAAACCTGTGGGCCTTTCCGTTTCCGGCGGCAACATCCCCTTGGATGAGGGTATCCCGCAGGAAGTTTTTCTGGCGCTGCCGTTTACGGATGGCATGCCGCAAGGCAGGGTTATCTTTCATGAAGGGTTCTTGGCAACAGGCTAACCGGCAAGCGGTGGGCTTTTCTTTCCGGCGGCCACACCACATGACAGCAGGTCGGCCTTAGGTTGTCGGCAGAGCCTGCCGGGACCACACTTGCGTATTTAAGGCGAATTGTCGATCCCACCATCCGAGGCAAGAACGCATCAATCCATCTTCAGACCGTTCTTAATCCCAACGGTTTCAAGCCCGTGTGACACCCTCTGACCTCTTGATTTCAAAGTGTTATAAGGCTATGCTCAAATCAATCAGGCATCGATTCGGTGCATCAGACGCCCCAAAAATGGCGTTCCGGAATGCCCCCCCAAGACCGGCTCCTTCCATCTCGCTGCAATGGCGGACAAACGACGGCCAAGGCATGCGTTCTAGAGCACATATATGCGCACCCTATGAAACCGCCAACTTTTCAATAGTTGAAACAAAACAAGTTGAAATTTATTTAAATTTTTACAATTGGTAATTAATGAGAGCTTGCATACTAGGGAACAAAAAATGTGGCAAAAGTCCCAAATTTTGGTTCTCTAGACTATGTTATGCCAAGATGATGCGTGAGTGAGAACATAAAATGCGTAATAGCTTTGCTCTCGTAAAAAAGCTCAATTCAAATTCTGATGAACTTATTTTTAACAACTTTCGACTAACCAAAATCAGTCGTGGTAACACTGGCTCTTTAAGAGAGTCTCAACGTCTATTTTCAAAAGCATGGGTTTTCTATGGTGATTGGATTTACAAAAGAGAATATGATAATTTAGCAGATTGGGATGAGATTCCTTCGGATGTCGAAGACACATTAATGCTATTAAGGCTCTATAAGGCTGGCGATTTATTTTTTGTTCAGCCGTGTATCGAAGAGGCTAATGGTAATCTTTCCTGCCAGTTACCCTATCCTGTCATGGTATCCACAACCACAACTCTGAGATATGAAATCAATATTGAAGAGTGTTCCAGTTTCGATGCATTTGCTTCAGAATAAATTTCTCAAACAACTTTTCTCCATCTGCGATAAGACGAGAGCGGAACGGGTATTTAATGACTTTTGCAAAATTAAAGACGAATGTGAAAAAGAAAACTGCTTAAAAAGATTTCAAAACGCATCCCAAAAGCTAACCAACGATGATGTGGCATAACCAAGCTTTTGCAGCGGATCGCAAAAATCAGCGCCCGCTGAAAAGTGGCGTTACAAAGTGCCGCCTCTATTCCCCCTTCTCGATGGACGTACTGCCCAGCACGACCCTCCTTTCCATGGCATTGATATTCGTCTGCAGTTCCAGGATCGCCAGGGGGTTTTCATCGGCCAGATAGGCGATGATGGTCCGGTGCAGGATGGGCGTGCCGTCCGGGATCTGGAGATAACCGGCCGCATAATGGTCGCAGAACCAGGGGCGGGTAATCTGCCGGATCTCCTTTAATTCAACGTCCGCGGCGACGGTCAGAAGCGGCGCCCGGCGCAGTTTGGGGGACGACACCTGCCGGTAGCGCCAGAGGGGAATGAATAGATTTGCCAGGTCCTTGCGCCGCTCGTCTTCGCTGGAGATCAGCAGAAAATGGGATAGATAGATCCGGCCGTTCTTCAAGATCTCTTGCCGGGTGTCAAAATGGGCCATCACACGGTTCGGCGGGTCGATGAATCCGTTCAATAGCATGCGAATTTTTCCGCGCATCAGGCGCTGCCTGATTTCCGTCATGGAGGGGGAAGGGACCCACAGCGCTTTCTGGGGGCTTTCCCGCACGACAGTCCCCGTGCGCGGCTTTTTCAAGACCAGCGCTTCCATCTCCAGGAGTTCGAGGGCCTTGCGGATCATGCCATGGCTGATGCCGGTCTGCTCCGCCAGTTCGTTCAAGGTCGGGATGGGGGATCCCGGGGGACGGTCGCCGGAAATGATCTCCTGCTTCAACTGAAGGTAGAACTGAAAATAAAGGGGGATATTGCCTTTTTTAAATGCCACGGGAGCCCTTTTTGTCCTCGCTGTCATTTTTGGAATTGACAAATTCGCCAAATTTTTACAATTAATGAGGATCAATGTGATAATTTTATATCAAATTTAATTCAAGGGCGTCAATGAAAACCATGCAGGCCGTAGCGCTGACCCGGATCCCCAACGGACTCGAAGTGGTGGACATGCCGGTCCCGGAAATCGCGGAAAACGAATTTCTGGTGAAAATGCATGCCTGCTCCCTATGCTATACGGATGTCAAAGCCTGCCAGCACGGCCGACACTTTTACATCGAGCTTTACGGGCTGCCCTGGGTGCCGGGGCATGAAATGGCCGGTGAGATTGCCGCCGTGGGCCGCCGGGTCAAAGGCTTTTCCGTGGGTCAGCGGGTGGCCGTGGCCCCTTTCAATCCCTGCGGCACCTGTCCGCCCTGCCAACGGCAGAGCTATCGGTTCTGCCACAAGGCACCCGGCAGCTTCGTCCAGCCCGGGGGCTTTGCCGAATATTTCAAGGTTCCGGGAGAGGGTGCGCACCTGCGAACGATTGCCCTGCCCGATGCGGTCAGCTACGAAGAAGCGGCCCTTGCCGAGCCCGTGGCCTCCTGCCGGCACGCCATCCGCAAGGTCAAGATACCCGACGGGGCCGATGTGGCCGTCATCGGTGCCGGCCCCATGGGGCTGATCCTGATGCAGTTGGCCAGGGCCGAGGGCGCGGCCAGGGTCTTCATGGTGGATGTCGATGCGCAGCGGCTGGAGCAGGCCCTGGCCTTCGGGGCCGATGAGGTCATCGATGCCGCCACGGACAACGCCAATCAGGTGCTGCGCCTGAAGACCGGCTTTATGGGGGCGGATGTGGTGATCGAGGCCGTGGGCCGTGCCGAAACCTACCGCCTGGCGCTGGAAATGGCCCGGGGCGGAGGGGCGGTCAGTTTGTTCGGCGGCATGCCCGGCGGCTCCACGGTGGAAATTCCCTCCGAGCTGCTTCACTACCAGGAATTGACCATCACCGGCACCTCCTCTTTTTCACCGGAGGACTATCGGGAAGCGCTGGCCCTGATCGCGGCCGGCCGCATCGACGTCAAACGGTTGATCACGCATCGCTTCGACAGCCTGGCCGGTGTGCCCGAAGCCGTGGCGCTGAGCCTCGACAAACAAGGCTTGAAGAAAGTCGTTCTCCTATGAACACGTTGGGTTTGAGGACTACAGACTATTTAGGGACACCCCCTGAGGAAGGCCATCGATGAATCTGCAAGACCTGACACCCCTGGCGGAGGGTCGCGTCTCCCACGTATTCGTTACCCGGGACAACAAGGTGCTCAAGCTGCTGCACGCGACCGTTCCGGACTGGAAGGTGGAAGACGAGTTCCGGCGCTGCCGGATTGTTGCCGCGGCCGGCGTCCCGTCCCCTCGCGCGCTGGAAATGGTGGAAGTCGACGGGCGAAGGGGCATCCTCTTCGAATGGGCCGGCAAGCGCGACCTGATGAAGGCCAAACTGGGAAACCCGTTGAACCTGAGGTCCGGCGCGCATTTCATGTCGGATATTCACCGGGATTTTTTAAACCGCGAGGCCCCGGACCTGCCGGATATCAAAGAAGAGGCCTGGCGCATGAGCCAGGCGCTTCCCGAGGGCACCCTCCGGCCGGAGCAGTTGGCCGTCCTGCGACGCTATCTGGACCAATTGCCGGAAGGCCGCAACATCTGCCATATGGATTTCCATCCCGCCAATATCATGCTCAACGATGCGGGCTACCAGGTCATCGACTGGTCCGAAGCCGTCAAAGGGGCGCCGGAGGCCGATGTTGCCATGACATCCTTGATGCTTTCCATGGCGGAAACCGCACCGGGCACCAGCCTTCTGCTCAAGGTGATCATCCCCGTCTTTCGAAAGGCTTTTGAAAAAAGCTACCGCCGGCACCTGACCGCCCAAATGGAAATGGTGGAAGAAGACCTTCGGAAATGGGCTCTGTTGACGGGCATTTTTCGCATGGCCATGTGGCAGCTCGAAGGGGAGCGGCCGTTCTTGACGGCCATGATTCAGGACCATCTGAATCAATTTGAAAATCACGGCTGAGCGCACGTCATGCTGGTCACCTTGTCCGACATCCTGGCACCGGCGCAAGCGCGCCATTACGCCGTCATCGCCCCCGATTTTCTGACCATCGGCATGCTCGGCCATTATCTTGCCGCGGCCGAAAAATATCGGAGCCCCCTTATCGCCAGCTACCCGCCCCTGCCCATGGACCGGTTCCGAGGCTTCGACCGATGGGTGGACAAGGTGCGCGCCCTGTGCGCTGCGGCGCCGGTTCCGGTATGTCTGCACCTGGATCACGGCCGGGATGTGCCAACCTGCCTCAAGGCCATCCGGGCCGGGTTTACCAGCGTGATGATCGATGCCAGCGCCCATGATTTCCTCCTGAACCTGAATATGACCCGCCAGGTGGTGGAAGCGGCCCGCAAGGCCGGTGTCAGCGTGGAGGCCGAAATCGGCCATGTGGGGGGCCATGGCGACACGCGGGAAGGCCGGGCGCGGGCCGATGACCTGACCGATCCGGACCAGGCGGCGGCCTTTGCCGCCCAATCGGGCGTGGATGCCCTGGCTGTTGCCATCGGCACCCTGCACGGGACCTATCGGGGAACGCCCCGCATCGACTTTGAGCGCCTGTCCGCCATCCGGAAGGGCGTGGATGTCCCCCTGGTGCTCCATGGCGGATCGGGAACCGGGGCGGAGAATATCCGCCGTTGCGTGGCCCAGGGCATTTGCAAGCTCAACGTGTTCACCGATCTGATCAAACCTTATTGGAAAGCCTCCGCATCAGGATTCAATCCATTGACAAACAGCGGGCCCGGCGACCATCGCCGCCGGGTCGTGGACGACATTCTCAGCCTGTATTTTGAACTTTCGGGCAGTCTTGGCGTTGCGGCAGCCTGATGCCACGCAAAAAATCAAAAAGGAAATAACCATGCTATTGGAAAAAGAGCGCACCCAGGTCGTTCAATACTGCCACAAGCTGGATGCCGGCGGACTGACCACCGGTACCGGCGGCAATATCAGCATCTTCAACGCCGAGGCCGGCCTGATGGCCATCAGCCCCAGCTCCATGGACTACGCGGTGATGGAACCCGAGGATGTGGTGGTCCAGGACCTCGATGCGAACATGGTGGACGGCATCCGGCGGCCCTCATCGGAATTCGGCATGCACCTGATCTGCTACAGGAACCGGCCGGACATCGGCGCGGTGGTGCACACCCACTCCCCCAAGGCCACCACCCTGGCGGTGCTGGGCTGGGACCTTCCGGCCATTCATTACATGATCGCCGTCAGCGGCGGAGCGACCATTCCCTGCACGCCTTACTGCCTGTTCGGCACACCGGAACTGGCGGAAACCGCGCTCAAGTACCTCGAGGGCCGCTACGCCTGCCTCCTGGGCAACCACGGCGCCCTGGCGACCGGCCCCAACATCGGCCACGCCTTCGCCCTGGCCGAGCATATGGAATTCTGCGCCGACCTCTACCTGCGGGCCAAAACGCTCGCCGAACCGAAGGTCCTGAGCAATGAACAGATTACCGACGTGATCGGAAAATTCATTGATTACAAGACCCAGGAAAAATAACGCCTTCCCCCTTATTACGGACAGACTTCCAATGCCGTCGAACAGAGACGCCATCCTTAAGAGGATTAAAACGGAACCCTGGGACCTGATCGTTATCGGCGGCGGCATTACCGGCGCCGGTATCCTGCGGGAAGCGGTCCGCCGCAAGGTCAAGACCCTGCTGGTGGAACAGCGCGATTTCGCCTGGGGCACCTCCAGCCGCTCCGGCCAGTTGGTGCATGGCGGCCTGCGCTATTTGAAGCAGGGGGATGTGAAGCTGACCTACCAGTCGGTGCGGGAACGCGAAATGCTGCTGAAAGAGCTCCCCGGGCTGGTGAACCCCTTCGGTATGATGATGGCCGTCTACAAAGGCAACCGGGGTCAGCGCCTGATCGCGCAGGCCGGTTTGCTGGTGTACGACATCATGAGCCGCCATTTCCGGAAGCACACCTATTCCGCCAAGCAAATGATCGCACGGTTTCCGGGCATCCGCCGACAAGGCCTGGAAGGGGGGCTCCTGTTCCACGAATCCGTCACCGACGATGCCCGGCTCGTGCTGCGGGTGCTGCAGCAGGCGCTGGAAGAGGGCGGCCAGGCGGTGAACTATTGCAAGGCGACCGGATTGCGGCAGGCCAACCACCGGGTGTGCGGCGTGACCCTGGAAGACGGGGTCACGGGGGAGAGGATCGATGTGCCCGCCAAACAGGTGATCAATGCCACCGGGGCCTGGGTCGACACCCTGCGCGGGGAGGTGCGCAAAAAAAGTGCCCGACACCTGCGGCCGCTGCGGGGAAGCCACCTGGTGTTTTCCGCCGAGCGGCTGCCCGTAGGCCAGAGCATCGTCATCACCCATCCCACGAGCGGTCGGCCCGGATTCATCTTCCCCTGGGAAGGCCGGGTCATCACCGGCAATACGGATATCGATCATACCGGCGGCCTGGACGTGGAAGCCTCCGCCACGGCCGATGAAGTCGATTACCTCCTGAAAAACGTCCAACACCACTTTCCGGATCGCCATATCTCCCGCCGGGATGTCATCGCGTCCTTTTCCGGGGTCCGCCCGGTGGTGGGCTCGGGCAAAAAGGATCCCTCGAAGGAATCCCGGGACCATGTGGTCTGGCATGAAGACGGACTGCTGTCGGTGACCGGCGGCAAATTGACCACCTTCCGGCTGATCGCCCTGGATGCCCTCAAAGCCGCCCAGCCCATGCTGGGGGCATTGCCGGACCTCGATAAAAAACAGCGGATCTTTTCTCCGTTGGACCCTTTGCCCCCTGAGGCCGGAAATCTCGATGCGACGACCCGGGGCCGGCTTCAGGGCCGCTACGGGAATCGGGCCGGGTCGCTGATGGCCGCCGCCAAACCGGGCGAACTGGAAACCATTCCCGGGACGCGGACCCTGTGGGCGGAGCTGCGCTGGGCGGCGCAACATGAAGCCGTGGTGCACCTGGAAGACCTCATGCTGCGGCGAACCCGCATCGCTCTGCTGTTGGAAAACGGCGGCCGGGCATTTCTGCCCCGCATAAGAACCGTCTGCCAATCGCTGCTCGGCTGGAGCGATGACCGATGGTGCCGGGAGGAGGCGTCCTACATGGAAACGTGGCAGCGGTTTTATGGCGTGCCGGATCGTCCTGGATAAGATTGATAACCGTTTGTTATCCTGTCATATTATAAGACCTTGGCCCGGGGGAAATCGGCCTGTCGGGCACCTTCGTTGTCACCAGGGATAAGACCATGTTGAAAAAGATCGATCATATCAATGTCGTCGTAAGCGATCTGGCGCGTGCCAGGGATTTCTTCTGCAAGCTGGGGTTTGTCGTGACCCATGCCGGCGATCTGGAGGGCGAATGGATTTCGGACATCGTCGGCCTGGCCGACGTGCGGGCCTCCTATGTCCAGCTATCGCTCGGTGAATCGGATTGCCGTCTGGAACTCATCGCCTACGAGAGCCCACCTTCACCCCCCGCCCCCCCTGAAAACCGACCCCACCATCTCGGCATACGGCATCTGGCCTTCGCGGTGGACGACATCGAAGCGCTGGTGGCCGACTTAAAGGACGACGGCATCGCCCTTTTCAGCGAGGTGCGAACCTACCCGGCCACCGGCAAGAAGCTGGTCTATTTCTATGGACCGGAAGGTATCATTCTCGAGTTTGCCCAGTACGGAGAGGCCTCGTAAACCCGGGCCCGTGCTGCTGCCCATGATTTTCGTTGCCGCCTTCACTCGTTTTAAGAACGGTGCGCTGTCTGCGGCATGCGGCGGGATGTCTTTGCCGCACGGGGGACCTTACGGGAAATGAAGACCAGGGCGCCCAACAGACTTGGGATCGCGTTCGCCCTCGGGATCTTCGTGTGGCTTCCCCTGGTGATCCCCCGCCGACAGTATTGGCGAAGCCGGGCGGCAGTCATAGCGAAAAGGAAATCCAGGACATCAACAACGGCGGCTACCCGGACGACACTTTTTCAGGACCGGGGCGATCCCTAGGATGCGGTTGCCGGCTGAAAAGGATGGAGACCATGTCTTTTATAGAAGATCTCGGCGACCAAATCCGTGAGCATCTGGAACGCGATCAAACACGCATCAACGAGGAAATCGGGCACTACCCGGCCCCCATCGCCGGCTGCGACCAGCAAGCAAGACTGCTCGCCAAACGGGCCGCCCTGAAAGAAGAATTGGTGCGTCTTGCAGCCCTTGGAAAAGGCACCTTGGCGATCGGGGATGCCGCCCGCTCGCTGGCCGAATTCATCCGGATATCCACCTGCCTGGATGCGGAAACAAAAGCGCTTTGGGCCGCCGTCTGCAAACCTGCACTGATTGCCGATAGCGTTCTTGACCGGCTGGCCGCCGGCGGGCGGGTTCACCGCAGCTTGGAATACAGCAGGGCTGCGCCGAAATAGAGGCCGACCGCCCATCCCGTCACGGCCACTATCCCGATCTGGATTGCGATCAAAGGGGCCGCCAGGGCGCCCAGAACCGAGCAGAAGCCGTTGATGCCCCAGGCCCAGGCCACGGCCCCGGATCCCAGATCCCGGATACGGGCAATTCCCCGGGGCAGCATGGTGCCCATGGGAATTGCCAGGGCGAACAGGAGCAGGGCCAGCAGGCCGACTTGCGTCCCGTAGGCGCCGGCGTCCCACCGGGCGGCCAGGAAATCGATCAGAACCGGCATGATCGGCGCCAGGATGCCGATCGCCACAAGAGCCGCCCATGGGGATCCGCCGACAGCGCCGGGGCGGCCCGACCACAGGCTCCCGACCCCGGCCCCCAAAAGCATGGCCACAACCACCACCGCGAAGGCGCTGGTGGGGGCGTTCATCAAGAGCTGGGTTTTTTGGATGAGGGCGATTTCGATGAACATGAAGCCCAGTCCGACAGCTCCGAAATAGCCAAACACCGCTCCCCTGCGCCCGGCGATTGGCCGCCTCAGGGACGGCGCCGCCAACGGAACAAGGATCATGAGAGTCGCCGTAGGAATGAGCGCGACCAGCGCCAGCAGGCTCAGCAGGTAGCCCCAGCCCGCATAGAGCATCCAGGGCTGGCCCAGGCGCGTCCGCACCGCCTGCCAATGACCCCAGCGCAGGAAGTGATAGAAGAAGGGGCGGTCGTCATCCGTAACAGACAAGGCGAAGGGATAGGCTGCGATAAAGTCGGCTGCGTCTTCGGAAAGGAGCTGCCGGATGGCTTTGAAATAGAGGGCATCGGGCTTCTGGTGGAAACGATTGGCCGCTTCCGGCGGCAGGCCGGGCATGGCTGCGCGGTCGAACCCCCATTTTCGACACCACGCGGACAAGGCCTCCAGCCGGGTCTGGGCAAATGGTTGGCGGCTGACCAGCACCAGCAGGTTTCGCCAGTCCCGAATCGCCGCCAGATGCTGGGCAGGCACCATGCCCCGCTGCCTTAGCACCTCGGCCAGGCTGTGGATCAACCGCAGGCCATCCCTGGGCAGGGGCAAAACCTGGCCGCTGAAGGCCAGCACGCCGGAAGGGGTCAAGCGGTCCAGCATCAAACCCAGAGCATCGAGAGTCAGCATGAACTGCACCCGGGTGGCCGCGGATCCCATCGGGGAGCTGCCCATTGCGGCCATAATCACATCGAATTGGTTGTCGGCAGACTGCAGAAAGCGGCGCGCCGGCATGACTTCCAATCGGCTGCCGGGGGGCAGAAAGGGTTGACCCGGGAAAACGCTTCCGGCGAGCAGGGCGGCCATTCCCGGCTCCGGTTCCACCAGGGTAATGGACGCGGCCCCGTGCCAATGGGCATTCCAGCTGTTCCAACTGGGGTTGCCTGGCAGAAGCAGCACCGCGGGGTGCCGCGGGGCCCCCAGGAAGACCGCGCCGCCCAGCACCTCGTCAAAAAAGCGCCTGTAGCGCCCCTGGTCCGCATCGCACAGCAGGGGCAGCGCATCGTCCCCGTCGCGATAAACCTGCCACTGACGGGGCGCCTCGCGCCCGCTGCGGATGCTCAGGCCGGGCGCTTGGTGCTGGGCGGGGCTCCGGACGAGGGTCAGGCGGGATTGGGCGGAGTCCTGCTGCCACATTACCCCGGCCCCCCGCTCTGCCAGCTGAGCGCTGAGGGGTTTGAAATCTGAAGGTCCCACAGCGGCCCAGGGCCCGCCAAAACTGATCATCACGGCCGATAGGGCGACCGCAGCGATAGCCGTGCGCTTTACGCGGGTCGGTCCAAGAAGCAGAAAAGCCGCGACCGGCAGGACGGCCGTTGCGCCGAAGGCCGTCTCCAGGGAAGGTTTCTCCAGAAGCGTCCTGTCCAGAATGGCCAGCACCAGAATCGCCCCTAACGCACTGCCGGCGAGATCGGCGGCATAGCATCGGCCGATCTGGCCGGCCCAGCGCATAAAGGCCAGGGTGATAAAAGCGCCTCCGCAAAAAAACGGCAGCACATAGCAGAGGGCATACACCAACAGCCATCCGGCTTGCTGCGCACCGTACCAGGGCAGGGCCAGCATGTTCAGGGGCACGTGCCGGGCGAGGGCCAGACTTAGCGGAATGGAAAGTGCGGTCGCCAGCGTGGCGGCCGACATGAGGACGCTTTCGTACTGTCGCACGGGTGCCGCGAAAACGGCGGCCAGACTGCCGGCGCTGCCCATCCCCAAAAGGGCCACCGCGATCACCACGGCTGTCAGATGATGCCAATGCTGAATGGACACGGCCCGGGTCAGCAGAACTTCATAGCCCAGCAGGGAAGCCGTCATCATTGCCAGGGCCGCCAGCTGCCCGGAGGAGATCCCGGCGGTTGTTCTCATCGCTGTTGCCACGGGTTAGCCACCACCGGTCAGGGGAACGAAGCGCACCGGTAAAAGCGCGCGGGTGGCAATCTCGCCGCGCGCGCTTTTCGTTACCAGCAGCAGCTCCTGGTTGCCCCATTTAGGCCCCACCGGAATCACCATGCGGCCGCCGGGCTTCAGCTGCCGCAGCAGGGGGGACGGGATGTGTTCGGCCGCCGCCGTCACCAGAATGCGGTCAAAGGTCGCCCCCGGCGACCAGCCATAGTAGCCGTCCCCTTCCTTGGCCTGAATGCCAACCAATCCCAGATCCTCCAACAGACGATGGGTGCGCTCGGCCAGCGGCGCGATGATTTCGATGGTATAGACCTGGTCGGTCAATTCGTACAGTATAGCCGCCTGGTAGCCTGAACCGGTCCCCACCTCGAGCACCTTCATGCCCGGCCGGACATCCGCCAGCTGCGTCATCAAGGCAACGATATAGGGCTGGGAAATGGTCTGCCCGAATCCGATGGGCACCGGTGCGTCGCGATAGGCGTTCGCCCTCTCCGGTGCGGGCACGAAGAGGTGGCGGGGCACATGGCGCATGGCCTGGATGACCCCCTGGTCCGTTACGGCGATCGTCGCCCCTGAATACTTTCCAAAGGTATGGACCATGGCATCCCGTTCTTCTTGGCGCTCGGGCGGTGCGGGATAGGAGGGCCGGCGGATGGCGGCAGGGTCAGCTTTTTGCAATGGACCTGCAACCGTAAAGCTGCCGACAGGCAGCAACAGCAAAATGATGATATGTGCCAGTCGTCGCATGGGGTGCTCCCCGATCCTCAGGAGAATGGTTTCCTATAAGTGTTCAACGGGTAGCCGGCCTGCTTCTTGATGGCGGCGGCCAATGGGCAGTCGATAGGGCACGTGGGGGAAGAACCGATAGTCGCACCGTTCAGGAAGCATGAATTCCGGGCGGGAAACCTGCCAGCTGATCGCTCCATTACGCCATGTGCGCTTAGGGTAAGGCGTGGCCAGGTGGAGATCTATTCTAATAATAAAAATTAATCGCGGAAATCAATACGGCAAGGACGTTCGGTCAGACAGCAGCACGGCATAAGGAAGAGAAGAAGGTCAAATAGCGGGCCAGCCTTACGCTGCTGAACCGATTCAATTCAGGAGGGATGGCGGCGGTGACGCGGCTGGCGAGGCTGAACCCCTCTTGCCGGTAGTACTGGTGGTAAATTTTGATTTTGGCGATGTAGCGGTGGGTCGCTTTGAAAGGCGGGATGCCGTGATGCCGGCGCACGTTGCGGCTGCCGGCGTTGTAAGCGGCCAGGGCCAGGTCTAGATTGCCGTCGAAACGCCCCAGAAGGCGCTTCAGATACCGGGTGCCGCCTAAAATGTTGGCCCGGGGTTCTAAAGCATTTTCGATTTTCAGGGCCCGGGCCGTGCGCGGCATCAGCTGCATGAGCCCCTGTGCACCGGCATAGCTGATGGCCTGCGGGTTGAATCCGGACTCGGCCATGATGACGGCTTTGATAACGGCCGGATCGATGCCGTAATCGCTTGCCGCCTTCAAAATGATGTCATCGTAACGGTAGTCCCCCTTTTTGCCCTGAAACGGCGCCGTGTTTGAAGACGGTTCCGGCGGAGATTGCCAGGGGGATCGGTCGCGATCGTCTGCATTCGAGGAGGACGCATCCGGCCAGGTTCCGCGTTCGGTGATGTTTTGGGCGGCGGCAGGCCCGTGCGGGAAACCTGGCGAAGGTATCGGCTTAATGACGGTTGACGATGAGGTGTTTGAAATCACCATCATCACGTAGGCCATAGCGGCAAGTGCCAAAAGGAAGACGGTCAGAGCCTGACGTCCGATGGACTTGAGTGTTGCACCGGTCATAGTGGGCCTCCTGGATTCGGGGACGTGTTTGCCGACAACTATATCAAGAGCTGTGCCAGTGAATGAAAGTGTTTAATATTCAAAGCGTTACAAAATAGGCGCAGGATTCAGGGGGAGAAAACCGATCAGTTTGAGAGAAATTCCACCCCATGATCGATCAATTTGATAGGATTTCAGCGCAACTGGTAGGATTTCAGCTTGCGATAGAGGGTCGCTTCACCGATGCCGAGGAGGTGCGCGGCCGCTTTTCGATTGCCGCGACTCTTGTGCAGCGCGTTGCGGATCGCCGCCTGTTCGTAGGCCGCTAAACTGTCCGCCGTTGGTGACTCCGGCCGGCCGGTGGTGGGTTGATGGTCTCCTCCGGCCATCGATCCGGGGAGATCGCCCCGGGTTACCGAGGTGCCCTGGCCCAGCGCCAAGGCCCGGCGCAGGACATTTTCCAGTTCCCTGACATTGCCTGGCCAGGAATAGGCAATTAGGCAGGCCATCGCCTCCTCATCGATAGGCTTGGGGGCGGTGAACCCCGTGTTGAATCTGGCGGTAAAATAGTCGGCCAACAAGGGAATGTCGTCAACCCGCTCCCGTAGTGGCGGAAGAGTGATGGGGATGACGTTCAGCCGGTAATACAAATCCTCCCGAAAACGGCCCGCTTGGACCTCCCGGCCTAAATCGCGATGCGTGGCCCCGACAAAGCGGACATCCACAGGGAGCGACTGGTGGCTCCCCACCGGCCGAACGGCCTTTTCCTGGAGCGTACGCAGCAATTTGGCCTGGGTGCCCAGGGGCAGCTCGCCGATTTCATCCAGGAAAAGGGTGCCGCCGTGTGCGCTTCGGACCATCCCCACGGCCGACCGGTGGGCGCCGGTAAAGGCTCCCTTGACGTGGCCGAAGAGCTCGCTCTCAAAAAGGTTTTCATTGATGGCGCCGCAGTCCACAGGAACAAAAGGCTGCGTGCTGCGGGGGCTCTGATAATGGACGGCCCGGGCCACCAACTCCTTGCCGGTTCCGGTCTCGCCGTAGACCAACACGGTGGCATCCGAAAGCGCCGCTCGGGCAATCATCCCTCTGACCGTCTGCATGGCCGGGGCCTTGCCGATGAGCTCCTGAAAACCGGAGGAAGAATCCTCCCGCTGCTTCAGGCGACGGTTTTCCGACCGCAGGCGCCAAATGTGCACCAGCTGCGCGATGCGGGCCCGCAGTGCTTCCGGCTGGAAAGGCTTCTCCAGGAAGTCGACCGCGCCGCCTTTCATGGCGGCCACGGCCGTTTCAATGCTGCCCTGGCCGGTCAGCATGACCACCTGCATATGGGGGTGGGACCCGACCAACCGCTCGAGCAATTCGAGTCCGTCCATTCCGGGCATCTGATAATCGATCAGGGCGGCATCCGCCGCGGTGTGCTGCATCAGGGCGAGGGCCTCGGGGCCGGAGGCTGCTGACAGGAGACGATAGGCCTCTTTGCGGAACAGGCGCTTGAGGGCGTCAATGGACTGGGGGTCATCGTCCACCAGGAGCAACGTAAAGGTATCGGAAGGGGCTTCCATGCGGGAAAATGTACTGGAAAGAGGCGCCAAAGACAACCCAATTCTATCATTTTGATAGCCGTCCGCCGGGGAGGGGTCGTTCCCCGGATCGGATGCTTTACCCCTGACACCAAATCCGTTGAATTCCCGGTGTTAACGTGCCATGCATAAAGCCGGCTAGGGCCAAACAGGGCACCGCCCCGATTGGCATCAGACGAGGGGGATTATGCATTTTCACGTGCTGAAGAGAAGCCTTCCAATTCTCATGCTCCTGTTTGGCGTGCTGGCCTGCGGGCCTGCCCTGGCCGACATCTATAAGTGCATCGATGCCGATGGCACCCTCACTTACTCCGATGAGGGATGCCCTGAGGGTACCCGGGAGGTGGAGCGGGTGCCCGAAGCGCCCTCGGCCGAAACCAACAAGCGGCCGCCCAAAGTGACCCTTAAGGATCGATTGAACCGCCTGCTGCCCGCCAAAAATTATTCCGCCTATGTCTCGCTTGAGGGCGTGCTGGGAATTTACGGCCTTATGAGTATCGTTTGCTTTATCGCCTACTACCGAGACAAGCGCAAAGCCCTCCGCCGCCAATGGCGCACACCGGAATCGACCCTGCACCTGCTTGAACTTCTGGGGGGCTGGCCCGGCGGGTTGCTGGCCCAACTGGCGTTGCGGCACAAAATCAAAAAAGTGACCTACCAGCTGATCTTTTGGTCGATCGTTTTGCTGCACGGCCTTATTTGGGCCGATATTCTCCTCGACCAACGGATGTCTCGCGCGGCCCTGGGGTTTATGCAACGGCTGTTTTAATCGACAAAAGGAATTGGACTGCCGGTTCAAAATGCGCGCTGCCAATGGGGCATCGGGGCAATCGAAGTTATGGCGCTTTCCCAACCATGAGCCTCTGGCTGCCCACAGACCGTACGCCACCGCAATTCTGGTCGAACACTTGTAGAAAACCCTCCGGACTGCTAATGTTCCTCAGGCCTTGGGAAAATGGACTTTGAACCCTAAAAAGGGATGGGTTTCCATGCACCACATCATGCCATGGCGCCGGAAGACAAGAGGGGCGGCCCTGGCCGGACTGACCATCGCTCTAACCCTCTGGTGGAATCCCGGCCTGCATGCCGAGCAGCTGATCTTTCTTTGTGGACGCCGTCCGCGAAAACCGCATCGAAGACGTCAAAGAGCTCCTCAACAGCGGCGCGGACGTAAACGCCCAAGACATGTTCGGCGGCAACACCGGCTTGCACTGGGCTGCACGCCAGGGACTGACGGAGATGGCCCGGCTGTTGATCGAAAACGGGGCCAACCCCAACGCCCGCAACGACGACAACGACACCCCCCTCCATTGGGCGGCGCGGGAAGGGCAAAAAGAGCTCCTTGTGATCCTGCTCGCGCACGGAGCCAAGGTCAACGCCGTGGACAAGGGCGGCTGGACCCCCCTGCGCTGGGCGGAAGCCCAAGGTCACGAAAACATCGCCCGCATCCTGGTGGCCGCCGGCGCCCGGCGATAAGCCCCCCGGGGAGGCCCGGTGCGATCCAGGGGCGCCTTTTCCGCCATCAGCGCCGCCGAGAAAATCGCCGCCGCGCTTTTCAAATGGATCAGCGTCAATCGCGGTTTCAAGCGCAAGGATGCCATTGCACGGCAAGTAGACATCGGGCTTGTCCGGCTATACGTCGAATGCGGCACTGGGCCGGGGGAACTCATCCCGCTTCTGAAATCGGTGAATAGGCCCGAGGATTGGGGCGCAGGCAATTTTCCATAACCGTCACCCGGGGGCAAACCATGACGATTGAAGATGGTGAAAGCACATGCCGGGATGCACGCGGGTCCATTTTACGCAAACCCGTTGTCCTGATTACCGGGGCATCTTCAGGTTTCGGCGAAGCCTGTGCCCGGCATCTGGCGGCAAGGGATTATTGTGTCTACGGCACCAGCCGCAGGGCATCGTTTAATCCGACAGGCCGTCCGTCGCCCCAGGGCAACCGCTACAAAATGATTCCCATGGACGTGTGCGATGATGCTTCGGTGCAGCAGGGGGTCGATTTTGTCGTAAACGAGACCGGCCGCATTGACGTTGTGGTCTGCAACGCCGGTTACGGTATCGCCGGAGCTGTGGAGGATACCAGTGTCGAAGAAGCCCGCCGCCAGTTCGATACCAATCTCTTCGGTGTCTGGCGCACCTGCCGAACCACCATCCCCCATATGCGCCGTCAAGGCGGCGGATATCTCGTCATTGTAAGCTCCCTGGCAGGTCTTATGGGCATCCCTTTCCAGGCCGCCTACAGTGCCTCCAAGTTCGCGCTGGAAGGTCTGGCGGAAGCCCTGCGCATGGAGGTCAAACCCTGGGGGATCCATGTCGCCCTGATCGAGCCGGGCGACTTCCACACTCGTTTTACCCAAAACCGTGTCAAGACCGTCGCCGCTGTTCACAATTCCGCCTACGCAACCGCATTCCCCCGAGCGCTGGCGGTGATGGAGGAAGATGAACGCCGCGGGCCGCCTCCTGACCGGATGGCGCGCCTTCTGGAACGCATCATAAGACACCCGTCACCCCGGCTGCGCTACACCACCGGAACACTCGCGCAACGATCGGGGGCCCTGTTGAAGCGGCTGCTGCCCGGCGGGCTTTTCGAATGGCTGATGATGTCCACCTACAAGCTGCGTTGACCCTGGGCCTTTTTCCAAGACGATACGTGTAAAATCCCTCCGCCCTACAACCAGAAGTTTCCATTCGCCCTACACCCATGGTGGAAAAGAAGAGGGCGATGGCGTCGAACTGGACGACTTTAATGAACTGCTCCATCGCAGAGTAGCGGGGTAGCGATAAAGGCCATGTAACGCCACAAGTGGCGGAGAATTAAACCTTTGTCCGCCTCAGGCGGATTAAGGGGAGGGCAACAGGCGGAGGGCATGTCAGCTCCGGCCATCAACGCATCTCAACGGGGCGGCGTGTCCCTCGGCGCTTTAGCGCGTTGCAGGCTTCCGACTCAGACGATCAGGTAAAGCGCTTGTCCGCCCGGGTTTGCTTAACCGCCGCGCCCGCCTTGGCAAGCCATCCCAGGCGTTCCGGTTGCCGATGATCGAAAGCAGGGACATAGGGCTTGATGTCCAGCAGCGGCGTGCCGTTTACGATGTCCAAATCTTCAATTTCCAGTGTTGTTCCATTGATTTCCAGCAGCCTGACGGTCGAAATGCCGATGGGATTGGGGTGGTTGGGCGACCGGGTGGCAAAGACCCCCCTTGGTGTCGTGTCCAGGAAGGGGGTCACCACAAGGTGCGTATCGCGGGTCAAGTGAAAGTGGTAGATCAAAATGAGATGCGAGAAGCCTTCCAGGTCCTGAAGCCCCGGCCCGTATTCCTCGAAGAGACGAATCCGGCCGCGGGCTCCCGCCCCACCGGCCGCCTGAATCGGCATCCCCTCCCGGTCGTCGAAGGGCGTTTCGATGACCCCGATTGGTTTATAACCGATTGGTTCCATATAAAATCCTTTAACGGAAAAGCGGATATCGGATAGGAGGGAGGGGGAATCAGTCTTGTTCGGAAAGGCCTTCCCGGATCATCTTCGCAGCAATCCCTTCACTGTCAATGCGATAACGCCCCTCATCGATACGGGCTTTGAGCTCCGCAACTTTATCTTCGCGGCAATCCGGCAGGTTCGCCAGTGCCTGCTGGGCTTTCATCAACTCCCGGGCCTGCGGAGAAAGAGAAACCCGATCGCCTGGCTGCGCCGCGGGGAATTTTTGCGCAGAGGATTGGGCGGCGGAATTCTTGGAAATGTTTACGATATTGCGGACGGACTGATGTTCGTTGATTTTCATGGGTAGATTTTCCTTTGGGAACTATTATACGGTTTTGGTGCGTGATTGCAAGTCCGGGGTGCCGCCGTCCTGTCCGGCTATGGCGCAACTTACGCCCCAGTCACCATGCCAGGCTACCATTCCCATTGGATTTTGATTTTAGCCATGGGAGGAAAAGAAACCCGAAAAGAACATCGTTAAAACCGTTTTATGCAAAAGTACCTTGACGACTGGAAATCGCGTCTTACCATGATCGCAGGAAACAGAAATCTGTTTCCTGTCCTTTCTCCAACATAGTGAAAGCCGGTACCCTGCCATTGTCGTCGGCTTTCATCAGTCCTAAATGCCTCCTGCTCGACCAGCCGGGAAGTTGCCCGCTTCCCGGCTGCTTTTTTGATTATCCCTCAGTGTTATTTGACCGTCGTCAATCGAAGAACTACCATTTCAAACAGCAATGGTCGATGCGACACGCCAGCTTGGCCCCTAAAAAGCGTCATCGAAAAAGCTTGTGAGCGAACAGCTACCGATCAACGGCCAGCAGGGCCGACTTTGCCGCCGCCAGCGCATTCACTGCAAGCCCGGCCTATGATTGTTTCATAGGCCATTTCCTGCAACGACCGAAAGGAATGATCCCATTATGAAAGCCATCATTGTCCGCTCCCGTCAGGGCGACGTCGACTTATCCTGGGAGGACGTACCCGACCTCCAACCGGGTCCGAATGAAGTTTTAGTGGATATCCATGCGACGGCCGTCAACCGAGCCGATCTTTTGCAGGCCCGGGGGCTTTATCCGGCACCGCCCGAAGATTCCCCCATACTTGGATTGGAAGCGGCCGGACAAATAAAGACCGTCGGCAAAGGGGTCGAAGCCTGGAAACCGGGTGACCGTGTCTGCAGTCTGGCGCTCGGAGGAGGATATGCCGAGCAGGCCATACTGCCCCAAGGGCTTCTGATTCCCCTGCCCAAAGAATGGTCCTACGTCATGGGCGCCGCCATACCGGAAGTCTGGCTGACAGCCTATTCCAACCTCTGCCGGGAGGGGGACATGCAAGCCGGTCAAACCGTCCTGATCCACGCCGGTGCCAGCGGGGTCGGCACAGCGGCCATCCAGCTTGCCCGCGAATGGGGCGCGCAGGCCATTGTCACGGCGGGCGGCGCAAAGAAATTAGCACGCTGCCGCGAACTTGGCGCGTCAGAGGCCATCAACTATCATGAAGAAAATCTTGCGGAAGCCCTAATGTCCTGTACCGATCATCAGGGGGTCGATCTGATCCTGGATTGTGTCGGCGGGTCTTATCTGGAGACAAATGTATCCGTTCTCAAACCATACGGGCGTCTGATCACCATCGGCCTGCTGGGGGGTACCAGCGGCACACTGGATTTGGCCGCGGTGCTGATGAAGAGTCTGACGTTGAAGGGAACACGGCTGCGAGCGCGATCGCGGCAGGAAAAAGCGGATATCACCCATCAATTCCGAGACCAGGTCTGGCCGCTCATGGTGGCCGGCAAGATCATTCCGATCGTGGACCGTGTTTTCCCGATTGCCGACGCAGGCCAAGCCCATGAATACGTTAGGGAAAATAAAAATATTGGGAAGGTGGTCCTGGCGGTGCGCGAATGAGGTGTAATGCATCAAGGGGGATGGAAAAACCCTTCGATGCCTTTCATCCCCCGCAGGGATAGAGCAGGCGGTGGTAAGGGCGCTATCCGTCTGAAGCGGGGCGCTTGAAAACGACCGTCGCGTTATGGCCCCCAAAGCCGAACGTATTGTTCAAGGCCATATTAACTGTGCGTTCCTGGGCCTGATTGAAGGTGAAGTTGAGCCCGGCATCGATGCGCTCGTCATCCGTGAAGTGATTGATAGTAGGCGGCACCCGCTGATGTTGGATGGCCAGAATACATGCAATCGCCTCAATCGCCCCGGCCGCACCCAAAAGATGGCCGGTCATAGATTTGGTGGAGCTGATGTTCAGTTTCTCCGCATGCTCGCCGAAAACCCGGCGAATGGCCATGGCCTCGCTGAGATCGCCAAGGGGTGTGGATGTTCCATGGGCGTTGATATAATCAATTTCCTGGGGCTGGATGCCGGCGCATTGCAGGGCATTGCGCATCACCTTTTCCGCCCCGAGCCCTTCGGGATGCGGCGCGGTAATGTGATAGGCATCGGCGGACATACCGCCCCCGATAATCTCAGCATAAATGCGGGCGCCCCGTTTTTGGGCATGGGCTTCGGCCTCCAGCACTAAAGCACCCGCCCCTTCACCGATGACAAATCCATCCCGGTCCCGGTCAAAGGGTCGGGACGCTTTTTCGGGCTCATCATTGCGTACGGAGATGGCTTTCATCGAGCCAAACCCGCCCAGACCGCATTCTGTAACGGGTGCTTCCGAACCGCCTGTTATGAAAAGATCCGCGAATCCGGCCCGGATGTAAGTGTAGGCGTCCAGAATCGCATTGGTGGAAGATGCGCAGGCGGATACGGTCGCAAAATTGGGGCCGCAGAACCCAAAGCGAATCGACAGATGGCCGGCCGCGATGTCGGCAATCATTTTGGGAACAAAAAAGGGGCTGAAGCGTGGGCGGCCATCACCCTGAGCGTATTTGGCCACTTCTTCTTGAAAGGTTTGCAACCCTCCGACCCCCGATCCCCATATGACGCCGGCGCGGTCCCTGTCCACCCGGTCCAGGTTCAAGCCTGCGTCGCGAATCGCTTCATCGGCAGCCACCACGGCGTATTGGGTATAGGCATCCATTTTACGCGCTTCTTTGGATCCAAAAATCATTTCACCGTCATACCCTTTGATTTCACAGGCAAAACGCGTCTTGAAACGTTCCGCATCAAATCGCGTGATGGGGGCGGCCCCACTGCGGCCCGCCAGAAGACCGCTCCAATAATCCTGAAGGGAATTGCCGATGGCCGTCAATGCGCCCATCCCCGTTACCACCACACGCCGAGATTCCATAAAAACATCCTTTTCTTATAACTGGCCGATTTTTTAAAGAAAGAAAGCATAAAAGTGATCGCCCCGGCTGTCAAGCCTTCATTGGACAATAATCCAGATCTAACAGCTGTTTGCGCCATTTCCGGCAAGCTTCTCAAACACGACGGAGCGATCGCTAAAAAAGGTCCTGCGATGAGGTAAAAGAAGTTGATCGCCCTGCCGGGCCGGGGTTCGAAAATCTCGGGGACGTGCCCGATTGAAATGACGTTTGAGAGTCAATCGGATAGGGGAGGGGTTTGCATTATGGCGACGAAGGCTTGCCCCCCGTCCTGAGCGGAACAATTCACTTGTTTAGCGCACCATCAGGGATGGTGCCCCTTGCTACAAACTGGGTAAACCGCGGTCTTCTGCTCGGACAGGGGTATCTTCAACACTTGAAGGGGTAAAAATGATGGTAGCAGTAGGAACCGATGTCGCCGTATAGGATTTCCGTTTCGGCCATACACTTTCCGATCATCCCTTGCGATACTTCGGCATAATCCGCTTTCTGCTCTTCAGCTTTCTTACAGTCCATACATATAGGCTGGTGCGTGTAAGACGATAAGATTCGGAGTTCCTTCGGGGCGATGGCTTTATGGCAAGCATGACACTCGGTGGCGCAGGACAGTCTTTCTTCCCATTTATCTTTCATCTCATACCTCTCTGAAGAGCCATTTTTTGCTGGCCTTTAAGTTAAAAGATCAGGGAGACGTCGGATTAGATTGCGATAATTCTTCTCTGCATCGCAGCAGTTCTTCTGACGTCATCCGCAGTCGATTGGCCAGGATTTGGGCAAAACCTCTGAAAATGGTGTAACGAAATGCGAGTTTGGAGTCCCCATAGAGGGACTCCACCGCGGCCATATCGGTTTGCAGACAGACCGTCTTGTCCACGGCGAAGACGGAGGCTGAGCGCGCGGAACCATCGATAACCCCCATTTCGCCAAACACGTCCCCGGTGCGCCTTATCGTTGCCAGTTCTTTACCGTTCTTGACAATGCGGGCCTTTCCGGAAATCAAATAAAATATATTGCGGTCGAACTGGCCTTCTTCCAAAATCTGATCGCCGGGTTCGAACGCTTTGATCTCACTCATTTCGAGCAGGGCTTGCAAGTGATGTTTTTCAAGTGCTCGCATTGCGGGAATTTTCATGAGCTTCTGGATGATCGTCTCGCTATCTTTAAGAAAATCCGCATCAATCATGGTGCCCACCTAATCGTTAGGGGAAGAGGCTCTCATTGGTTACCCGGCAATCAAAGAAGTGGCATGGGCTATCTTGGCCGCCGGCTTACAAACACCGGAATAACCATTAAATACCAAAGAGTTATCGGCGATTGGCGATCAGTATAAATCTGGCCGTCACACATGTCAACCATCGCTTGAATCTTGACACGCACGGCCGGCTTTTATATGTCTTTGGGCTACACACCAAAACATGCTTTTGAAAGAGGTGCAAAATGGCCGAGACTGTGGATATCGGTATCTACTTGGATCAAGTCAGAGAAGTCGAAATTCTTTACCATTTGAAATCGGATGAATTGGACCGTTTCCTAGCGGCATCCGAAGCCGTTCTCTACGGTAAAGGAGAAAAAATCGTGGCCCAGGGCGATAGCGGTAATTTCCTCTACGTCATCGTAACGGGCAAAGCCGATGTCAGTTTCCGGGATTTGAACGACGACGAAATGTTCGTTTCATCCGTCGAGGCCGGAGGCATGTTCGGGGAGGCCGCCTTTTTCACCTCCGAAACGCGAACGGCCAGCGTCACTTGCGCCGACGATACCGTCGCCTTGCGAATCCACAAAGGTGATCTGCTGCAATTCATTAAGGACTACCCGCGGTCCGGCAATAAAGTGCTGATGATGATCATTCTCAGTCTTTTGAAAAAGCTGAAGCAGACCAATCAGGAGTTGGCCTATGAAAAGCAGTCTGAAATTGATTTCAACTACGCCGATACCCTCATTCAGGATTTTCTAAACGACATCTGATGTCTACCCACCTTGAAACTGAAGCTGCAAGCGCGGGTTCCGGGCGAATCCCAGATCGGAAGGCGGGAAAATAGGGGACGATTGGGAGCATGCCCACGGCTGCCACGCAGACCATGAGCAGGTTAAAGGATCCATGCCGGACGGCTAAGGTCTCAGGAGCGATCCAAGCTGCGGTACTGAATCGCTTCGGCAATATCGTCCTCGCCGATGGATTCACGGCCCGCAAGATCCGCCAGCGTGCGTGCAATTTTCAGAATACGATGATAGGCCCGGGCCGACAGGGCCAGGGTTTCGATGGCGGATTCCAGCAAACGCCTGCAACCGGCATTGATGGCGCAATACGTCTTGATCTGCCGTGTGTTCATTTGGGCATTGCAATGAATCCGGGAACGCCGAAAGCGCTTGCTCTGAAGGGCGCGCGCCCGCGCCACGCGTTCACGAATTTGGGTGGAAGATTCTTCGTCCGCACTGGCGGTCAAATCACGATAGGCAACGGCGGGAACTTCCACATGGATATCAACACGATCCATGAGAGGGCCAGAAATTTTGGAGCGGTAGCGCTGGATTTGAGGGGCCGAGCAGGAACAGGCATGGTTTGGATCCGAAAAAAAGCCGCAGGGGCAGGGATTCATGGCTGCCACCAGCATGAAGGCGGCCGGATAGGTCAGCGTTGATGCCGCTCGCGATATGGTGACCTGGCGATCCTCCAGAGGTTGGCGCAGCACCTCCAGCACATGTTTCTTGAACTCCGGCAATTCATCCAAGAACAAAACGCCGTTATGGGCCAGGCTGACTTCCCCGGGGCGCGGCATATGACCACCGCCGATCAATCCGGCATCGGAAATCGTATGATGTGGCGACCTGAAGGGCCGCTGAACCACCAATGCCTGATCATGCCCCACCATGCCGACAACGCTGTAGATTTTGGTTGTTTCGATGGCCTCTTCAAATGTAAGGGTGGGCAGAATCGAAGGAATTCTTCTCGCCAGCATCGTCTTGCCGGACCCCGGGGGGCCGACCATCAGGATATTGTGCCCGCCCGCGGCCGCAACTTCGATGGCACGTTTGGCATGTTCCTGACCCACAACCTCCGAGAAGTTCTCCTCCTGGCCGGTAAAATGATGCAGCAAGCGATCCAAATCCGGCCGCACAGGCTCCAGTGATACTTCACCACGTAGAAAGGATACGATCTGGGGCAGATTCTCCACCGGCAGCACCTTTATGCCGCTCACCACGGCGGCTTCGAGTCCATTGTCGGCCGGCACGATAATACCGGCATAGCCGGCCCGGCGCGCTTCCAGCGCCATGGGCAGCGAGCCGGCCACCGGTTTGATACGTCCATCCAGTGACAACTCGCCCATGACAAGAAAAGCGTCCAGACTTTCCGCCGGGAAATGCCGCGTCGCGGCCAAAATGCCAAGTGCCATAGGAAGATCGAATCCTGTCCCATCTTTCTTGATATGCGCGGGCGCCAAATTGACCGTGATCCGGTCATCCGGAAAGCGGTAACCAGAATTTTGAATCGCGGATTTAACCCTTTCACGACTTTCTTTAACAGCGGCTTCCGGCAATCCCACGGTTGTAAAACAGGGTAGACCCGATGCAATATCCACCTCGACTTCTACGAGATACGCATCGATGCCCAGTACGGCGCTGCTGAGAACCTTGGAAAGCAAAAGGGCTCCTTATAGACTAGCGTTGGGGATGTTCCCAGTTTCATAAAACGATAAGGGATAGATGGGGGCCTCCGTTATGGGAGCCACCAGGCGGGTCGATGTCGTCATTAATGGCTACTATTGATCAATTACCAAATTCACCCCATAATTGCAATCTTGGTAACTGTTTCCTATTGAAGACAGTTTGTGATATGGGGCGTACAGCGCGATAGTGAATTGACCAACGCGAATAGCGTCTATCGATGCATCCGGAACTTGACTCTTTGTTAGGTTTTTGTAAGAACTTAGGGCGTTATATCATAGATGCCGCTTAGGCATCTGACGCTGGCACTGCCTTTGCTTATAAATTGAGGCCACATAACCGTATCCCGATATGAATATCAGAGGGCCCTATGCCTATAAATGTTTTGACCGACCCCGTTCGACAGCGAACCATCGCCTATGAAACCCACTGCCAGGGTATCGGCGTTCACTCCGGAAAGGAAGTCCATTTAACCATTCAACCGGCCGCGGCCAATCATGGAATCCGGTTTATCCGTACCGATTTGCCGGGCACCCCTATGATTCCTGCCATATTCAACCAAGTGGTGGACACCAGCCTGGCCACCGTCATCGGAAGCGAGGGCGCCATTGTTTCGACGATCGAACATTTGATGGCAGCCCTGTCGGCCCTTTCCATCGACAATGCCGTGATCGCGCTTGATGCCTATGAGATGCCGATCATGGATGGCAGCGCCCGCCCTTTTTTCGAATTGCTTGAAGAGGTTGGCGTAGAAGAACAGGAAGCGGAACGCTGTTTCTTTGTTATCAAGAAACCCGTTGAACTGCGCGATGGCAACAAATTTGTAGGGGCCTATCCGTTTAATGGCCGCAAGCTATCGTGTACCATAGAATATGACCATCCCCTGATTCAAACCCAGGCCATTACCGTCAACCTTGATCCCCAGGTTTTCAGAGAAGATATTTCCCCTGCCCGAACCTTTGGATTCGCGCAAGAGGTTGAAATGATGAAACGGTTCGGCTTGGCGCGGGGCGGTTCGCTGGAAAACGCGATAGTGGTGGATCAGGATAAGATAATGAACCCCGGCGGTCTGCGGTTCGCTGACGAATTTGTACGCCACAAACTATTGGATTGTATTGGAGACTTTTCATTACTCGGCATGCCGATCGTGGGACATTTGGTGACACATCGGTCCGGGCACGCGTTTAATCACGCCTTTTTAGAAAAGCTTTTCCAAAACAAGTCATCTTGGCAGGCCTGCCCGGTCCCTACCGCGATCGAACCGGCCGCCCCCCCCTCCCAAAAGCGCTTGCCATTTAACGGCTGATTCGCTAATAATCAAAAGGATGCCAAATTTTGTAATATTCCTTGTGGGTTGAAGCATGCCAGCGCCATTGCTTGTTCCGGGCGATGCTCCCAGGGATGAAGGTGTACCAATCAAGACAATTGTTGAGCCCCTTCCGGGCCATTTTCTTTTCAGGCCGACACGAATGCAAACGATTCCCTATTTTCTAAGCCTTGTAAGATGCGCCTTTCTATTGGTCATCATCGCGATACCGTCAGCTGCTGCGGCCCAGGAAGCACGCCTCAAAAATATCACCATTTCGAGTGCCGATCATAAACTTCTGGTTTCGTTGGAGGTCGAGGGAGCGTTTACGCAGGACGTCATGGAAGCGATCCTCAAGGGCGTCCCGGCGGACTTCTCTTTTTTTATCAAGCTCTACCGCTCCCGCACTTGGTGGTTTGACGAAGAGCTCGCCAATCTCGAAATCACCCACACGATTAAATACGATAACTTGAAAAAAGAATTTTCGGTATACCGCTCATGGATCGATAAAAAACCTATCGTCACACCATCGCTAGCAGAAGCACAGGCGCTGATGACCCATATTAACGGGCTTCCGATTATCGACTTGAGCCGAATGCAAAAGAATGAACAATACGAGCTTCGGGCAAAAGCGCAGTTGAGCAAAATGACCCTTCCATTCTATCTTCATTATGTGTTTTATTTCGTTTCCCTGTGGGATTTTGAGACCGATTGGCACTCGGTCGTTTTCATCTATTAGCGTTTTCGCGCCTAAGCACCGGTATGCATCATGCCCAGCAAATCTTCACAGCTATTTCGGGAGCCGCACCCGGAAAGCGAAAAACGACGACGAAAGCGTGAGTTGCTGCTGATTCCCTGCATTTTGGGGATCGTCGCACTGTTGACGTTCTTGGAAACACGGCTGATTCGGTTTGGAGCCGATATCCCCGTCTCCAATACCATTTTGATGTTTATCCTGATCAACATCAACCTCTTGTTGCTGGTTCTTCTGATTTTCCTCGTCTTCCGCAATCTCGTTAAGCTTTTATATGATCGGCGCCGCCAGGCGGTGGGTGCCACGCTTCGCACGCGGCTGGTCGTGGCGTTTGTGGCCCTCACACTTCTCCCGACAACGATTCTCTTTTTTTTCTCCATCAATTTTATCTCCACGAGTATTGAGTTCTGGTTCAATGTCCCTGTGGAGCAGGCGTTGCAAAAGTCCTTGAATGTGGGCCGTCGGGTATACGATCGAATTGAAAATAACAATCAATTTTTCCTCGAGCGCATTGCCTATCAGATCAATGCCAACAATCTCCTTCAAACCAAAAAGCAGAAAGCGCTGTCGCGATATATCCAGGTCGTTCAACGTGAGTTCAACCTGGACGCCGTAGAAATCTATGATCGCGATTTACGACGCGTAACCTTTGCCGTTTCTCCCAAACTGGAAAACAAGGCCTTGCCTCCCATAGCACCGGAGGTGTTCAGAAAAGATGACGCCTTAAAAAAGGTAAAAACGTTAACGGAATTCTCGCTGGCCGGCGAAAGCGTCCGGACAGTGGCAACCGTTCCCTTTGGGGTCAAAAGTAATGATGCCGAAGGATTTGTTGTCTTGTCAATTGTAGTACCCCCAGCCCTCGCGAATGAAATGAATGCCATCTCCCAGGGCTTTGAAGAATATCAGCAAATAAAGCTCCTCAAAAAGCCCATCCAAATCACCTATTACATTTCATTGTCGATCGTCGCCTTGCTGGTCGTATTTTGTGCGGTTTGGTTCGGATTTTACCTGGCGAAAAACATCACCATCCCCATTATGGAACTTGCCGAAGGAACGCGTCGGGTGGCCGATGGTCACCTTGAGTTTCACTTGGATATCACCGCGACTGACGAGATTGGCATTCTTGTGGATTCGTTTAACAAGATGACCCGTGACCTCCGAACCGGTCGCGAGCAATTGGAATTGTCCGCCGAAATGCTCAGTCAACGCAACATTGAAATTGAAGCCCGGCGACAGTACATGGAAATCGTCCTAAAGAATATTTCCGCAGGCGTGATTTCGCTGGATGCCCGCGGGATGATTTCCACGATGAACAAGGCCGCCGAAAAGATGCTCAATCTTAATGCCGATGATATCATCGACCATAATTATTCGGAACTCTTGGAAGGGCACTATCTTGAGCTGGCAGACGAAGTCTTGCAAGAGTTGAATTCCGCCAAGAGCAATGCGGTCGAGTTCCCCATCCGGCTGAACGTGCAGGGAAGGCCGCGTAGTTTCCTTGTCAATTTCAATGCACTGAAAGACGATGCCGGACGTCACATGGGCGTTGTAATGGTTTTCGATGATTTGACCGAATTGGAAAAGGCCCAACGTATGGCCGCCTGGCGGGAAGTTGCGCGCCGTATCGCCCACGAAGTGAAAAATCCCCTCACACCCATTTCTCTTTCGGCTCAGAGGTTAAAGCGTAAATATGCCAGTCAGATTGATGACCCGGTATTTGACGAGTGCACCCGCATGATTATCGACCATGTCGACCTCATTCGAAACTTGGTCAATGAATTCTCCGCCTTTGCACGTTTTCCCACGGCCGATTTAGCGACGTGTGATCTCCCACCGATTATTGAAGAAACCGTGGCCCTGTACAAGGAAGGCCATGAGCTGATTCAGTTTGAAACACTAATTGAGGGCGATCTACCCATTCCACAAATGCATCTGGACCGCCAGCAAATCAAGCAAGCCATGATCAATCTCGTCGATAACGCGATTGCGGCCGTGAAGGGGAAGGGGCATGTTGAAATCAAATTGGTCTACTATCATACGTGGGACTTCTTGCGGGTAGAGGTATGCGACGACGGACCGGGCATTTCCGATGCGGTTAAGTCGAGACTCTTCGAACCCAATTTTTCTACCAAAAAGGCCGGCACCGGACTGGGATTGACGATCGTGAACACCATCGTCGCCGACCACCAGGGCACCATCAGTGTGGAAGACCGAAAACCGCACGGGGTGCGGTTTATCATCGAATTGCCGGTTCACCCAAAAAGCTCGGAAGCGGTCGTTTGATAGGCCCTTCCTGAACTTGATATTCTGTCAAACGCGCAGGCCATGTGCTTGGAATGGATCGATAGACGATGGCCTTTTGTTTTCGGTTTACATTATTAACCCGATAAGTCGAGGCAACATGTTTCCATCAATTCTTATAGTCGATGACGAGCCTTCCATCGTCCAATCATTAAAAGGTCTGTTGAGTGATGAAGGCTTCGAAGTGATGACGGCGCCCAACGGCTATGAAGCGCTTAAAACCATTGAACGCGAATCCCCCGATCTCGTCCTGCTGGACATTTGGATGCCGGGAATCGACGGTATTGAGACCCTGAAAGAAATAAAAGCGAATAATCCTTTCATTCAGGTTATCGTCATAACGGGTCACGGCAACGTCGAAACCGCCGTTAAAGCCACCAAGCTCGGAGCGTTTGATTTGATTGAAAAGCCGCTTTCCATCGACAAGGTGATTGTCGGGATCAACAACGCGCTCAATTTTAGACGTTTGGAGGAGGAGAATCGCTATCTTCGCCGAAAGACGCTTGCCAAAAATTCTATCGATGGAAATAGCCCCAATATACTGGAATTAAAACAGAATATCGCAGCCGTAGCCCCCACGGACACCTGGGTGCTGATATCCGGTGAAAACGGAACAGGCAAAGAACTTGTCGCCCGAACGATATATCAACTCGGCAATCGCGCGGAAAAACCATTCGTCGATGTCAACTGTGCCGCTATACCAGAAGAATTAATCGAAAGTGAGTTGTTTGGGCATGAAAAAGGCGCCTTTACCGGCGCGACGACCAAAAAACGCGGCAAATTCGAGATCGCCAATGAGGGGACTATTTTCCTGGATGAAATTGGCGACATGAGCCTTAAGACCCAGGCCAAAATTCTGCGGGTACTGCAGGAGCAGCAATTTCAGCGGGTCGGAGGCAGTCGAGTGCTGAAAGTAGATGTACGTGTGATTGCCGCCACAAACAAGGACCTATCGGTAGAAATTGAAGCGGGTCGCTTCCGAGAAGATCTCTATTATCGGCTTAATGTCCTGCCCATTGAAGTACCGAGCCTGAGGGATCGGAAGGATGATATCCCCCTCCTGGTGAATCACTTTTTAAACGATTGCGCCCTTCAAAACCGCACGCGATGCAAAACCATCGATCAAGAGGCCTTAGATGTCTTAAAAAGATATGCCTGGCCGGGAAATGTGCGCGAGTTGAAAAACCTGATTGAACGCCTTGTCATTCTCGTTCCTGGAGAACAAATCACGAGGGACGATATTCCTCCCAGCTATCGCATTGAAAAGCCGTGGCCGTCATTAATGGAGGAAGACTACCTTATGATGAGTGATTTCAAAGACGCCAAAAAAGCCTTTGAAGACGCCTTTATCCGTGAAAAACTTCGCGCAAACGACGGCAATGTCTCTCAGACGGCCCGGCAGATCGGAGTTGGTCGCAGCTACCTGCACAAAAAACTCAAACAATTGAATGTTAAGAGCTGAACGTGCGGATCATCGGCGGTCGTTTCAGGGGGACGCGGCTTCATGCACCCAAGGGCCTTGAAATCCGGCCCACTGCAGATCGCTTGCGTGAATCGATATTCAATATCCTGGGATCACGACTCCATACGAAACGTGTTCTTGATCTTTATGCCGGCACCGGCGCCATGGGAATCGAAGCTTTGAGCCGCGGAGCGCTTCATGCCGTCTTCATTGATCAGAATCCCATGGCACTCGATTTGATCCGCAGGAATATCGCTAAAGTCAGAGCCGCCGAACAGACGGCCATCATATCCTGGGACATTGCTAGCAACCTGCAATGCCTTTGTGGCCATCAAGCTTTTGATCTGGTGTTTATTGACCCTCCTTACCGAAAGGGTCTCATCCGCCGCACGCTTATTAATTTGCAATCGGCCAAGGTCGGCTTCACGGCTGTTATCGTTGAACATGACGTGGAAGAACCGTTAGGGAATCCTCCGTCGGGCTTTATGCTTAGAGACCAGCGCTGCTATGGGAAAACCCTTGTCTCGTTTTTGGACGGTGTGCTATAGGCGAAACAACATTACCCACCGGCGGCTTCCGATCGACGGCGCCCATTTGATGAACGTTTCTCTGGAGGGCTTCCATTCGAATGCCTAAACTGGCCATCTATCCCGGCTCCTTCGATCCCGTAACGAACGGCCATATTGATATCATCGTTCGCGGGCTTAAGATTTTCGACGATATTGTCGTATGTATTCTAAACAACCCCGCCAAAAAGGTTCTTTTTGATATCGAAGAGCGTATGGATATGCTCAACCAGAGCTTAAACGGCATTAAAAACATTGAAGTCACAACCTATGGCGGTCTGTTGGTGGATTTCGCCGTTCAGCGCAAAGCGACTGCGATCCTCAGGGGGATGCGGGCGGTCTCCGATTTCGAATATGAATTCCAAATGGCGCTCATGAACCGTCGCCTCAACCGGGATATCCAAACGGTCTTTTTAATGACCGGCTTGCGATGGATTTTCACCAGTTCCTCCATTATCAAGGAGGCCGCCCGATTTGGGGGAAACATTAATGGCATGGTCCCCAAAATCGTTCAGCAAAAGCTAAAAGAGAAATTTTCAGCTGATAACGCCTGAAAGCCAATGGATCTTTGGCAGCTTCACATATTCTGCAAAGTTGTTGAATTGGCCAGCTTCAGCAAAGCAGGCCAGGCCATCCACCTCTCGCAGCCAACCGTCAGCAGCCACATCAAAGATCTTGAAAAACATTTTGGATGTCCTCTCGTTGACCGGATGTCGCGATGCGCTGTTCCAACCAAGGCCGGCGAATTGCTATACGCGTATGCCCTGCGCCTCCTTGCATTGCGGGAGGAAACGGAAGCGGCCCTGGCCGAATACCAGGGTCAATACAAAGGGAAGCTGAAAATTGGCGGCAGCACCATCCCCGGGGGTTATCTGCTGCCGAAAACCATCGGACAGTTCAACGAGGCCTATCCCAATATTCGTATCTCGCTGGTGATTGGTGATTCGCGCGATATTGTCCACAAAACGCTGGATGGTGAAATAGAAATGGGGTTTGTGGGCGCGCGCTTCTCCGAACCTCATTTACAAACGACCCCTTTGACCAACGACAGCCTCAAACTCATCGTTCAGCCCCATCATGCCTGGGCCGGAAAACGGTCGATAACCATTGAGGCCCTGCGCCATGAACCCATGATCGTCAGGGAAAGCGGTTCCGGGACCCGTCGGGTCCTCTCGAAAGCATTGCAGGCCAACGGTCTGGAACTCTCCGAACACTTTCATCTTGTTGCGGAGATCGGCAATACCATCGGCATCATCGGGGCCCTGAAATGCGGTTTGGGCGTATCCATTCTCTCGACTAGAGCGATAGAAGAGGAGCTTAAAAGCGGTGCATTACTGGCGTTGGATATTCAACACCTTGACCTTGAAAGACAAATCCATCTTGTCGTGGACAAGCGTCGAACGATTTCCCCCCTCGCAGGTGCCTTTCGACACTACATTACCCAGCGTTATGCAAACAATGAAGTGGTGTCTAAGAATTAACGAGGCGTGAGAAAACACCGGCCCATTCTTCCGGTCATCGGAGACCAAGATCGGACCGAGGTTATGGGTCGGATTTGTCTATGGTCAGAGCAGGCACGGGCAACAGAAGGCGTTTAGAGGGTTCAGGACCCGTCCCATCCGTTTTCACCGATAAGCTTGACAAAACGGCATCCGCCGAGGCTGACCTGATGCCATCCCTGCTCATCCTTAATAATTTTAACCAGGTCTTGGGTATACTGATTGCCGACGGGCAATACCATTCGACCGCCTACCGCGAGTTGCGCCAAAAGGACATTGGGAATACGGGGCGCGCCCGCGGTAACAATTATGGCATCAAAGGGACTTTCCTGCTTCCATCCCATGGTGCCGTCTGAATAGCGTGTTACGATATTGTGGTACTGCAATTCATCAAAGAGCTTTCGGGCGCGACGATAAAGAGGGTACAAACGTTCGATCGTGTATACCCGATAGGCGATTTCAGCCAGGACCGCAGCCTGGTATCCTGATCCTGTACCGATCTCCAGCACCCGATCATTGGGTGTGATCGCAAGCGCCTGAGTCATCTCCGCGACGATGAACGGTTGGGAAATGGTTTGCTGCTCGCCGATCGGCAGGGGATAATCTTCGTAAGCTTTGTGACGCAGGGCTTCGCTGACAAACAAATGGCGGGGTACACGGCGCATCGCTGCGAGCACCGAAAGATCGGAAATATGACGCGCCTCAATCTGCCGTTTGACCATCTCCTCTCGACGGCGGTCAAATGTATGACCCGAATCTGCCATGGTGAGGTCTTTAACAGTCGGCCTCGATTTCGTCAAGAATCGCCGTTCGATGGTGGATGGCCCATTGGATGCCCGATTATACCGTTATCACAAGCATGAAAAAAATCCAGGAAGCTATCGGCAAGGGAAAAGCCCGGGCCGTTCATGATGTCAGATCTTATATATCGTCCGTTTGTCCGTAATAATGATATCGACATGTTTATCATGGGATTCGGCTAGGAATTTGCGGAACGATCTGATCTTCCAGCGAAAGCGCGACTTTGCGGGTCGTAATGGGTAATTGGGGGATAAGCCGGTCATAATGGCCGTCGCCAGCACCCAAGCGTCCCCCTTTTTCGTCCACGGCGATACAGGGAATGACAGCGATATCGATGCACTCCATCGGCACCTCACGACAGCGATCCGGATTGGGTTCCGGAAGCGCGTTTGGCCCCACCACTAAATCACGATGAGGATCGTCAACCTTTAACAGGCGCACCTTCTTTTTTTCCGTTCCAAATTTCGGCAAAACAATGATTTTGCCATAATCGAACGTTCTGCTGAGGATATTCCGGGTGTCGACCTCGTTTTTATCCGCCACATACAATAGAACGATGCGGGCTTCCAAAAAATTGGCGAAATCAAACAAGCGGGTTTCGATTTCGCTGATTTTCAAGCGGCGTTCTTCCTCAGGCAACGCCCTGAGTGTTGCATCGATTTTATCGCGCAATTCCCGCTTCGCTTCCCGAATTTCCTCCATGGTAACCCCCAGCCCTGTTCATGAGTTCAAATTCGCATCCAAACCTGCCCACCCGATTCAACTAGCAATAATAATTGACTAGATATATAGCAGGTGTTAGCCTTCCCATTCGATTTTATTGATCAGATGGATCGCAGTGCAACATTTGAATAACCTTCAATAATAGGTATTCATATGCTCGAAATCAAGTTCATCCGGCAAAAATTGACAGACGTGAAACAGGCGATTGAAAACCGAGGCGATTCCGTCGATTGGGACGCGCTGATCACGGCTGATGATAACCGCAAAGCCATTTTGCAGGAAATCGAAGGATTGCGGCATAAACGCAATGTGGTGTCGGACCAAATCGCCGAACTGAAAAAAAAGGGCGCCCCCTCCGAGGGACCGATGTCTGAAATGCGGGAGGTCTCTAGCCGCATCAAGACCTTGGACAAAGACTTGGCCCATAACGAAGCCGTCCTGCAGTCCATTCTGATGCGGATTCCCAATCTGCCCCATGCAACCGTTCCCATCGGCCGGGATGAAAACGACAACCCGGTCGTAAAAACTATCGGCCGCCCGCCTGAATGGGATTTTGAGCCCCGAGCCCATTGGGATATTGGTGAAAATTTGGGCATTCTCGACTTTAAACGTGCCGCCCGCATCACCGGTGCCCGCTTTCCTCTGTATCTTGGCAAAGGGGCTCTGATGGAGCGGGCGCTTATCAATTTTATGCTCGATCTTCATGTCAACACGCACGGATATAAGGAAGTGCTGCCCCCTTTTATCGTCAATCGCAACAGCATGACCCATACAGGTCAACTACCCAAATTTGAAGAGGATTTGTTCAAGCTGGAAGGCATGGATTATTACCTGATTCCGACAGCTGAAGTGCCTGTGACCAACATCCACCATAATGAAATCCTCAAGGAAGAACAACTGCCGATCCACTACACCGCTTACACGCCTTGCTTTCGATCGGAGGCCGGATCCCACGGCAAAGATACCCGCGGCCTTATCCGCCAGCACCAGTTCAACAAGGTCGAATTGGTCAAATTTACGACGCCGGAAACGTCCTATAACGAACTGGAACTGCTCCTCCAACATGCTGAAAGCGTTCTCCAGATGCTTGAAATCCCCTATCGTGTCATCACTCTGTGTACCGGGGATTTAGGTTTTTCAGCTGCCAAAACCTATGATATCGAGGTCTGGATGCCAGCCCAGGGTGTTTACCGTGAGATATCATCTTGCAGTAATTTCGAAGACTTTCAAGCTCGAAGGGGTAATATTCGCTTTCGCCGCAATGGACGCAAAGGCACGGAATTCGTCCATACCCTCAATGGATCGGGCCTTGCCGTGGGCAGAACTTTTGCCGCTATTCTTGAAAACTACCAACACTCCGATGGGACGGTTTCTGTTCCGAAAGCGTTGCGACCCTACATGGGGAATATCGAGAGCATTTCACAATGAAAATCGAAAGTTTTCCTGAAAACATTCGCCCCTATCTCATCCCTCACCCAGAAGGCGAGATGGTATACCGTTGCCTGGGATGTTCGGAAACATTTGGCATTGGCGATCTACACTATGTCTGCCCGCACTGCCGGCAGGTACTACTCATCGAAGACCTCACCTCTCCCCGTTTGAAAGAACGGTCCAGCTCGACGTGGCACCAAATCTTTGATTACCGAAAAATGCTGAATCACCCTGCCCTCAAGGGCATTTACCGCTATCATGAATTTATCGGCCCGATACTGCCTCTTGAAAGCATCATCTACTTAGGGGAGGGCGGTACGCCGCTTATTGAGAGTAATCAACTTCTTCAAGAGCGGGTCGGTCTCAAGCTGTACTTCAAGAATGAGGGCCAAAATCCCAGTGCTTCCTTCAAGGATCGTGGAATGGCGAGCGCCTTCAGCTATCTTTCCTATATGATCCAAACAGGTCGACTGACAGATATCCTTGCGGTTTGTGCTTCTACGGGCGACACCAGCGCTGCTGCGGCGCTTTATGCCGCCTACATGTCGCAAAGCATTAAATCAGCCGTCCTGTTGCCGCATGGCAAAGTAACACCCCAGCAATTGTCACAGCCCCTGGGTAGCGGAGCGCGGGTTTTTGAAATACCTGGTGTTTTCGATGATTGTATGAAAGTTGTCGAACGGTTATCGGAAACCTACCAGGTCGCCCTATTGAACTCCAAAAATGCATGGCGCATCCTGGGCCAGGAATCCTACGCTTATGAAATTGCACAGGACTTCGATTACGACCTAAATGGCGTTGTGGTCGTCGTGCCCATCGGCAATGCTGGCAACATTACAGCCGTCATGCGGGGCTTCCTTAAATTTCGGGATGCCGGCATCATATCCCATCTTCCCAAAATCATCGGCGTCCAATCCGAGCACGCCGATCCGGTCTACCGTTATTACCTCGAAACCAAACCGGAGCAGCGTCACTTTGAGCCGGTCACGGTTCGATCGAGTGTGGCTCAGGCCGCCATGATCGGGAATCCGGTTTCCATGCCGCGTGTCATACAACTTGTGGAACGCTACCAAACACGTGCCGAGGGGGGCATTTATTTTGTCCAAGTCACGGAACAGGATATCATGGACTGGCAGTTGGTTGCCAACCGTAACGGCCATATTGCCTGCACCCATGGCGGTGAATGCCTGGCAGGGCTGATGGGGGCCCTTGAGTCCGGTTACGTGACCACGGGCGAGACGGCTATTTTAAACTCGACCGCCCATGCGTTAAAATTTGCCGGTTTTCAAGACCTCTATTTCGAAGACCGCTTTCCGCCGGAATTTGATATTAAACCCAAACAAGCGCTGAAAAATAAGCCTGTTTTAGTGACGCCGGAAGGCATAGAAGACCTTCCTCAAGCCGGCCGCCCCCTTAAGGGTGAGGCGTTTGAGAAATTTGTCGACCATGTCGCGCGGGATATCGCCACCGCCCTGAAGCTGAAAACGCTTAATCAGCTACGTTAGATCGCCATAAAGAATGTTGCACAGTATTGGGGACCCTAGCTGCAGCCACTTTGGCCTTGATTGTGGGTGGGCAGGTCCGGCAAGTTTACAATCATCAATAGGGGATATCATATGAAAAACGCCATTAAGCCTATTTTCTGGTTATTGCTCGTGATTCTCCCTCTGATGGCATGTGCCACAACAGACTATAGTATTGAAAAAAGCAAGGCGATATCGAAAGACAATCAAAGGTTAGCGGATGCATACTATCGCCAGGGAGACTACACGAATGCCCTTCGCTATTATCTTGACGCCGCCAAGCATTATGCTGACGATCCAGAATTGCAATACCAGTTAGGGATGACCTATCAGGAAAAAATGAATTACATTCGTGCAGAAGAGCATTTTCGCCGTGCACTAACCCTTAAACCCGATCTGACGAAAGCAAAAATCGGGCTGAGCGTTTCATATATAAAAGCGGAAAAGTATGACCAGGCGATCACACTTTTAAAACAAACCATCGAAGGCTTATCTTTTGAGATATACACTAAACCTCAATACCCCAAGTATCTCCTTGGGTGGGCCTATTATTTAAAGGAGCAATATACGGAATCAACGCAGTACTTGCAGGAAGCACTTGATTATTACGCTTCCGGGCTTCCTAAAGATGCCATTTATGTCCAAGCTCTGCGCGTTATGGGATTGGATGCCTATGCACAATCCAGACCTGAGCAAGCAATAAGCTACTATGAAAAAATCATTCCTTTTGCCCCCAAATGGCCGGACCTTTATCTGGACATGGCTCGTGCCTTCCGATTGGCAGGTGATGCGCCCCGCGCAAGGCAAGCCTACCAGCGTGCAATCGAGCTAGCCCCGGCTTCGGATTTGGCCAACACGGCCGCTAAGGAGCTATCCCTTCTGAAGTAATTCCATAAACATCCGAACACAAATACACAAACGCTTAAACCTGTGGCTATGGGGATACGTTGGCGATCGGTGCACTGCGCATATGATTGGGGGGGCAAATACGCTACCCAATCTGATAGCTTGGCCAGAAAACAGCTATCCAGATCCAGTGTTTGCGGTCACTAAGTGCCCTATTCATAAATACGATGACATTCGACCGCCAATGCATCCTGGTCGGGTCGGGTAGCATTGCAAAAACACGGAATATTCAGGATATGTCTTCGTTTTGGCACCTTGTCCGTCAGGCAGATCGTTGCCGAATTGATCGGTGAATACAAGCGCTCCCAGGAAAAAATCCAGCATCTGGAAGAATACGTTCGCCTTCTGCAAAAGGAGATTTTCGGCAGAAAGTCCGAAAAGCACCGCCTGCCGGATCGCGACCAACTCCTGCTATTCGACCAGCCCCTTGAGGATACCGGGCAAGCCCAAGATGGGGCACCGGAGACAATCCCCGTTGCCGGCCACGTCCGCAAAAAGCGGGGCCGCAAGCCGCTGCCGGCCGATCTGCCCCGGGTGGAGGTCATCCACGACCTGGCGGAATCCGAAAAGCAATGTCCCTGTGGCTGCGACCTCAAACGCATCGGCGAGGAGGTCAGCGAAAAGCTCGATTATGTTCCGGCCATCCTTCGGGTCGAGCGCCACATCCGCTACAAGTACGCCTGTCCGGAATGCGAGGGGGTGGAAGACGACGGTCCCACCGTGAAGATCGCTCCGGCGCCGCCGCAGTTGATTGAAAAAAGCATCGCCACCGGCGGCCTGGTGGCTCACATCGTCTGTTCCAAGTTCGAAGATGCCCTGCCGCTCTACCGACAGGAGAAAATTTTTGCCCGCCTGGGGGTTGACCTGCCCCGCTCGACGATGTGCACCTGGTTGGTCAAGGTGGCCAAAAAGCATCGGCGGCTGACAGAGCTTTTGCTGGGTGAAATCCGTTCCGGTCCAGTAGTCAACGCCGACGAGACCACGGTCCAGGTTCTCCAGGAGCCGGAGCGAGCCGACACGAGCAAGTCTTACATGTGGCTCTTCCGCGGTGGCGACCCGCAGCACCCGGCGCTTGTGTTCCAGTACCATCCCACCCGGTCCGGGAAGGTGCCGTTGGCGGTGTTGTCCGGCTACCGGGGCTATGTTCAGTGTGACGGCTACAACGGCTACGATGCCTTGGGCCGGGAAAAGGATGTCACGCTTGTGGGCTGCTGGGCCCATGCGCGCCGAAAGTTCGACAAGGTCATCAAGGCCCGGGGCGGCCAGAAGAAAGAGGCCTTGACGCCCTCATGACGTCACCGTTATTACGAACAGACCCACTGCGGGGAAAGAATACTGGGCACAATAGCTTCTTTAATATCGGGTAATCATGATACAGGCGATATGAAATGACAGAGAACATGTTTGGGGCCGAATCAGCAATCGGCGGTAGTTTGCGGACCAAGAAAAGGTTCAGTTATTTGGCCACCTCAAGAAAGCACCATGGTCTTTGCCCAAAAAATATGGTCGTGCCCTAAGGGGCTGCAAATGATCATGCTGCATGAGCAGCCATCAAACAACAGCTGTGCATAAATAGGAAATCCCCCTGCGCAGGCGCGGATAGGCCCGACCAGGGGGATTTCCTGATTTGTAAATGCGTGTGCGTAACTAAAACTTGGTGCTCTGCACTTCCTTCTGCGCTAGTTTCACAATTTTCGGCGTCAGGAAAATCAGCAATTCTCTCTGCTGATCGGTCTTTGTACTGTATTTAAAAAGAAGGCCGACGCCAGGAATTTTGCGCAGCCCAGGGATGCCGTCCTCGCCTTCCGAAGCGGTAGCTTTGATAATTCCGCCGATCACGATCGTTTCACCGTCCTCCATCAGCAATTCTGTGTTGGCCTGGTTGGTCGACAAGGGCGGATTCTCCACAAACAAGTCTGTAACATCGTCTTTTTGAACTTGGACTGACATCATAACACGATTGTCAGGTGTTACTTTGGGCCGTACACGCAGTTCCAAATCAACATTCTTAAACTTGACGGAAGATCCACCGGACGAGTCCCGCTCCAGATAGGCGATTTCAAAACCCTGCTTAATAACCGCCAACTTTCCGTCAAGCGTCAGGATTTTGGGGGCAGAAATGATCCGTGTTTTCCCCTCTGCTTCCCCTAACTGCAAGCGGGCATCGATAATGTCGAAGGACGTTCCGGAAAGTTTGCTTAGGCCGAATCCGATAGAGCCGTTATCCAGAGCCGTGACAGGAATGTTATCAGCCGTCATATCGATTCCGGTAACTTCGAATACGTTGCCTATGTTAAAACTGCCGATACTGACCGTGCCCCAATCAAAACCGATGTCACGTGTGAAATTGGTGTTGGCCTCAACAATGCGCGCCTCAATCAGAACCTGCGGCGTCACCTGATCCAGGATGCGAATTATTTCCCGTATCCGTTCGATCGCCTTGGGGATATCGTTAGCGATAATCATGTTCTTGTCGACGTCGACCGAAATCGTCCCTCGAGGGCTGAATTTGCTGTCCCAGCCGACCTCATTCGGCTCCGTACAGGATTTTGCCAAATGCGCGCAGGCCGTATCTCTGGCATTGATATAACTGCAAAGAAAGAATTCCGTGACCAGTTCTTCTTCTTCGTCCTTTCTCCGAGAGGCTTCCAGTTTTTCGCTCTCAAGCTTTTCTTCTCGAGCCAGTGTCGCCTGGGTTGCAATTCTATATATCCCCTGGTCCATTTTGAGGCCCAGTTGATTCATCCTAAGCACCAGGTCGAGCACCTGGTCCCATGGAACGGGTTGCTCGAAATTCAAGGTAACCTTTCCGGTAACATCTTTGTCGATGGCGAAGTTCTGGCCGGATATTTCGCCGAGAATTCGAAAGACGTTTTTGATATCTGTGTCATAAAAGTTTAACGCAATTTTTTCGCCGGTGTACTCCTTTTTTTTGATAAGAATATTTTCATCGACTCTCTTGACAACATTTCCCTCGTCCATAAGAACTTCATTAGCAAGCCCCCACTTTTTGGACTCTTCATTGCTTCCCGCTTGTGGGGTTGCAGTAACAGCCTCTACGGCGCCTTGTTTCGCTTCAGTCGATGCCGATGACCCTGGAGGCGTGCCGGCGAGACCCGTTGGGCCGGCTTCGTTTCCACTGAGGGCTTTCTTCCACTCGGGTTCAGCAGTGGCTTCCAAGGGTTTTGGCGGGACCGTTGAAGGTGCAAATCTAATAAAGATAAAATTAGCATCCTGTTCAATCTCATAAGGGACCGCTTCTCGCAGTTCGAATACGATCACCGCATTATTTCCCATTTGCGGCGTCTGCACAGGCGTAATACGATCGACGGCGCTCTCAAAACGCGTCGTGATAAGGGGGCGCTTTCGATATTGTGGTACCCGGGTATCAAATAACCTAAGTTGCAGCTTGCGATCGTTAACCTGTTCCAGGTCATATCGAACCGTATCGGTCGTACCGATGCTTACGAGGGATTCACCGCCTTCCGCACCCGTAAATTCGATTTTATTCAACCAAGCTGGTGTCTGCTCTGGTTTGGCGCCCTCCGTATTTGCGGCTTCAGGTTCATTTGCCGCTACTTGTTCCACTGTTGCGGGGACGATGAGATCTTCTCTAAGGACGGGTTGTTCTTCACTGACACTAATCAAAAGGCCGTTCTTTAAAGGCTTGGAAGCAAAGGAAGTCATGTAGGCGCGATCTGTATCTAGGACGACCCGCAGTTTATCCGGATAACAGAAATGGCGCAATCCTGTGACCCACTTTGAATCCACCTCAACCTTTTGCAAACCCTTATAAGGGCTTCCAATATTATAAATATCAAAGACGATTCGAGGCGGGTTATCGATGGTAAAGGCGGTATAGTCTTGAATTTTACCGTCTGCTGAGACTAAAATATCAATCCCGTCTGTACGCTTTTCAACATTAAAAGTCTCGATGCATGTCCCTTTGGGTACCGCTGCAATATCGGTAGCCTTCTCTTCTATTGGGACGGCCACGTCATCAGCCGGATTTTCTTCATTCGATTTTGCTTCAACGACAGCCTCCTTAGAAAAGGCGATCGACAACCCTTTCTCTGACTGTTCAATACTGTATAAGGCCTCTCTTTGCAGCGCTACCGAAATTTTAGCGGTTTGTCCGTCAGCGACAACCGCTGAAGTGTTGACGTGCTCAACCGGATCGAGGCCAACGTCATATTGGTCACTTAAGCCTTCAAGCTTAGTGCGCGGAAAATAGAAAGTAACCTCTGGAGGTGACGTCTTTCGTATATCTGAAAATAGCAAATCCGTACTGCCTTCAATCGAAAGAAATACGTTGTTATCATCTTCAGCTACGGCAATGTTGGTGATTTTCTTCAAGTCGCTATCGACAAGGTCGTTAGCATCTGTCGGGGCTATCGTGGTGGGGTTTCCGGCGCATCCCAGGAAATTAAGCGAAAGCATGATAGCACAACAGATGACTGCAGCAATTTGCGATTTGGCGTGAATTGAGCCTATGAAGCGCATTCTTATAAGTCTCCAGGAGGTTTCTGAAGTTTAAGTTCACGTTTGCTAATAGTCATTTTCCCAAAATCATCCTCGGCCTTATGCTCGATGACAATTTTATCCGGATCTATCGCTACAACCGAGCCTCTCTCGAGTCCGATTTTTGTTCCAATCTCAACTACGTATCCTTTACCTGAAGCTTCCTCAACCAAAGCTCGTTTTTGATTCTTGGTCGTCACAATTGCAGTGAGCTTCAATTGGCCTAAATCCAGTTTCTCCAGGGGCGTTCGAGGCCGTTCAGGCTCCTTCGGTTTTACAACTATATCCTCTGGTTTTTTCGTAGCTTCCTCTTTATACAATGGTGCAAAGGGATCGACTTTGCCTATTGGATTGTAGGGCTTTCGTTTGTTGGCCACACTGTCGGCAACAATAAGCGATGGGCTCTTCTCTTCCGGAGCACCGGCTATTTCTTTAGGGCTCTCGTTCGGTTTTTCAGCTTTCTTTGTATTAGACCCAATTTGCTTTGTAACCACGGGCTCTTTGGGCGGCGTCGTTTTACCCTCACATCCGAAAAGAGCAAAAGCAAAGCAGGCTATCAACATAATGGATATGTGGTTTGCGGCTCTCAATCTGCCCCTTCCTGGTCGTTGAATTATCATGTTCCGCTCGATTATAATATCTGATATAGGGTTACTTTTTCTTTAGCTTTTTATCCTCAGGCTTATCGTTCGCCGGATTTGTCTCAATAAATTTATAAGTAACAGCTTCACAAGATGTTATCAACATTCCGGACTTATCCCTATTGATCTGAATATTTCGAATATTAACTATTCGTGAAAGATTTGCGACCTTGTCGAAGAACTCCGCCACATTGTGGTATCCACCCGTTACCCGTATGGATACAGGTATTTCAGCATAGAAATTCTTGTTCACCTCATTTTGAGGCTGAAATAGAAGAAAATCCAGCCCAGCCTGTTGTCCGGACTGCGATATTCCGGTAAGTAAGGACGAAATCTCTTCTTTTTCAGGGAGCGATTTCATAACGAGGTTAAAATCGCGTTGCTTAGACTCGAATTCTTTCCGCAAGGATTCAAGCTGTTCTGCATTCTTTTTAGAACGCTTGAGATCGGCTGTAAGCCGTTTGTATTCCGAATCAAGCTTTCCAATGCTCTGCCATCTGGGCCAATATGACAGAAACCAGAACAGCACAAAGATCACTGCAAACACACCGACACATATCAGTATGCGCTGAACTTGCGAAAGCCCACTTACACGATCAAAAAGTGCATCAAGTTGTTTTGTTGAACCTATTGCTTTATTCATTATTTATACTCATTAGCTATTTACGCTTTCCTTTTTTGCCAGGGTCTTCTGCTGGTTGAACAACTTTGATAGCAGTTATATCAAATTTTTTCATATTTATATTGCGAATTGCTTCTTGCTGTAATTTATTCAGGCGGACTTTTTCATAAATTGGGGATTTCGGATCGTTAAGCTTGGGCATCCCCTCCAAATTTGTAATAAATTTTGCCACCGTATTATTATCCAAAGCAATGCCGTCAACATCCATCTGGTTTCCCGAAATTTTTAAATTCGTTAGCCACATTCGCTCGGCAACGATCTTTCCTGTCAACTCTTCCAAAATATGGACGGGCAGAAATCGCTGTCTTTCTAGATCCTTGATTACATTTTGTCGCATTTCCAGATCTTGCAGTTTTTTTCGGATTGCTTTAATTTCTTCGTTTTTTTGTTTGTATAAAGCGAGTTCTTTCTTAGTATCGGTTACATTTGCTGTTAAGCGAGTCTGCTTGCTGCCTAAATAGAAATGCACCCAAACTAATACGATGATGACTAGCATTAGACAAAGGAAAAATACCGATACTTGTTTACGGATATTTTCCTTTTTTCGTGCGGCTCTAAACGGAAGTAAGTTTATACGTATCATTTATCATCAACTCTTCTGATTGCCAGTCCTATACAGATAGCATGCCTGCGGCGCTATCTGCTGAATATAGGGCGAATCAAACGCATCATCATCTAATTGCATGTTCTGAAAAGGATTAATCATTTCTACATGCGCCGACGTTTCCGCCCCCAACAACTGTCGAAATTCTGCGATGTTTGCTCCGCCACCGCTCAATACAATTCGCGTAATCTGATCTTCCGGATAAGTTGAATAGAAAAAATCTAACGCGCGTCGAATTTCTGTGCACCAATCCGCCACCACCGTGGATACAATATTCTTTAAATCTTCACTTGAAATTTTGTCCTGTTGATCTCCCTGCTTCAATTGTTCAGCTTCTTCGACCGAACAGCCGATCAGGGAAACAATCTTTTGATTTATCTGACCGCACCCCAATGCCACATCGCGCATAAATACCGACGCTGTGCCTTTTAAAATGTTAAGCGATGTTTTGCTTGCACCAATATCGATCAATGCAATATTCTCACCCTGCGCATCGTAATTCATTTCAAAAATATTCTGCAAGGCAAACGCTTCCACATCGATAATGCAGGGGTTGAGGCCGGCCATATTGACCAAGTTGATATAATCGTTGACCATTTCCTTTTTGGCTGCCACCAAAAATACATTCATCTGGTTAGGATTGTGCTCGCTTTCGCCTAGAATTTGAAAGTCCAAATTCACATCGGCGATATCGAAAGGAATGTATTGTTCCGCCTCAAACTGTATGGTCTCCTGCAGTTGCTCTTCCGGCATTGTCTGAACATTTATTTTCTTAACAATAACCGAATAGCCGCCTATCGAAACGGCAACATTACTTTCCTTGATATTGTAGGTTTTAAATAACTGCCGGATAGCGTCAGCAACGGCTTCAGGATCATTGATGGCCCCATCTTCGATGGATCCGGAAGGGATGTCAATCATACCAAATTTCTTGAGCACCATCCCCCTTTTGCCATCAACGACTTCTGCCGCCTTAATGGATCGAGATCCGATGTCCAGTCCAACTAATTGATTCTTTTTCCCGAACAGCATGTATTTCTCTTATTCTTTAAATATTTTGCTTTTATCAGAAAGACTCAGGCCCAATGCCAATAGAATCTTCCGTTTCGTCTCCATCCTGCACGGCAATCCCTTCTCAATTCTTGATATCGTAATGGGTGAAACATTTGCATCCCTGGCCAACTCCGCTTTGCTCATCAGAAGGGACTCGCGAACTTCTTTCAGTGAGTTTTTGCCGCCCATTTATTATCTACACAGTATTAAGAGATTTAAAATTATATTTTCGAAATGCTTGCCCTGTAATTTTGGTTTACACCCTGCTCCTGTGAAGTCAAGCAAATTATGCGAAATTGACATATAATTATATGTAGTTACCTTATATAGTGGCCTCGCGGACGCAGATTCACTAGATATTGTGCTTTCTAAACCTTCATCGGCTTGATTCGATTGCGCGTCGCCCGAAATAATGGGTTGCTATCTGTCCTTATCGGCGATCTTGCTGTTCAGGTTTATTAAAATTTTGCCCTATTGTTTTTCCCCCAAATGACTGGAGAGGGAGTGGACAAATTATAGCTTTCGCGATAAACAAGAACCACAATTCGCAAAGTTGACATAACGCTTTCAAAAGGCTGGAACCGCAAACGGTTAGGAGCGATTTCCCCGGACTTGGCCCTTTCAAATAGTCCACGGTTTAAGTCGGGGCTATTAATAGGGGGAATTGCCGAATGACGCTTATTGCGCTGAAAGTCAACGATTCAAAATCGCTAATGCCTAATTTCTCAAAATTGGAAGCCGGCACTCAACACCCTTGATCTATGACCAGGATTTTTTTCAATTCACCTCAGAATGCCGCAGTACACCATGCAAAATCGAAAATTAGATCAGCAGGAACCTGGCAAGCCCTTCAGACTGGTAAAATATTTTACCCTATCCAGTCTCGTTGTCGTTTTTGCCGGAGCGATTGTGCTTTCAGCGCTCAATATACATTGGGCCCGACAAATGCAGATTCAAAAAAGCGAAGAATATGCTCTCTTATTAATTGAAAACTTGAATCACCAGATCTTCTTACAATTTATCATTCCAACTATCTTAAAGCAGGGCTCAATCCATTTACGTGAGCCTTCTCAATACGAATTAATGGATAAGGTCGTGCGCAGCACGCTCCACAGCTTCAATGTCGATATGGTCAACATATATGATCTTAACAATACGATTTCCTATAGCCTTGATAAAGACGTCATCGGTAAACGCAACGCTGGCGGAACCTATTACCAGGATGCGTTGGAGGGGCAGCGTCGGACACGATTGGAACAACGCGGTAATTTTATCCAGCTTTTGTTTGGCGTTCCCGATGAAAGCAAAATTATAACCTACGCGCCTTTACGCGCCGAAAAGCCCCTCTCCAGAATTCCTGGACCAGTTTTAGGAGTGGTGGAACTGGTTCAGGATATTTCTTCTGAATATCAAGCGATCTACCGAGTTCAGATTCGAGTCATTCTTACTTCGATAGCTGTTATGCTGATTCTCTTTCTCATTCTACTGCTTGTAGTAAGGCGCGGGGAAGATATTATTGAAAGGCGTGCTAGGGAGCGCCTCAAACTGGAGGAGCAGCTAGCCCGTGCGAAGCACCTGTCCAGCCTTGGAGAAATGACGGCCAGTATTTCTCATGAGATTCGAAATCCATTGGGTATCATCAAAAGTTCCTCTGAACTGCTTAAGAAAAAGCTTCAAAAGCTCGATCCGTCAAATCCCATGCCGGGCATTATCGTCGAGGAGGCTTCGCGCCTAAACGATATCATCACCGACTTTCTGAGCTTTGCCCGCCCCCCCCAACCGACTTTGCGTCCAGGTCACCTTAGGCCTTTGGTCGAAAAGGCGTTGCAACACCTTGCAAACGAGATCGAAGATCGCCAGATCGTCATCAGCACCAAGTTTGATGAGGGCCTGAGTGCCGTGATGATGGACAGCGATATGATCTATCAAGCATTGCTTAATTTGCTACTCAACGCCATGCAAGCGATTCAAACCCAAGGTCGTATCGACATAGCCGTTACCGTTCAGGATGAACGGATAAAACTGATTCTTCAGGATACCGGACCCGGCATCGACGAATCAATTCTCCATAAAATATGGGACCCCTTTTTCACCAAAAAGGAAAAGGGAACTGGACTCGGTCTGGGTATCGTTAAACAAATCCTCGAAGTCCATAAAGGCCAGATCAGTATTTCGAATGCTTCACAGGGCGGGGCCTGCGTTGAAATACGCCTACCGATGTATACGGAGATATAAGGATGGAAACCGTTCTTATCGTCGATGATGAGAAGAACTACACTGCTGTATTGAGTGCCGTTCTGGAAGAAGAAGGGTTTGAAACACTTACGGCCAACAGCGGCATGGAAGCGCTTCAATTGTGTGAAAAGGAAGATATCAGCCTTGTCCTATCGGACATGAAAATGCCCGTGATGGATGGCCTTGCGCTGCTGGAGAAAATTAAACAAAAGGCGCCGGACATGCCCGTGATTATCATGACAGCCCACGGCACTGTCGATAAAGCGGTTGAAGCCATGCAAAAAGGCGCCTACACTTTCATTCTAAAACCTTTCGATAATGAACGCTTGGTAATGTATGCGCACAAAGCGCTGGAACTCCAGCGTCTTGTCAGAGACAACCGACGCTTACAAGACGAAGTCGAATCCCAGTATAGCTTTGACAACATTATCGGCAAAAGTCAGCCGATGCAGAATGTTTTTAAAACCATTCGCAAAGTTGGGCCGACCGCTGCCACCGTTTTGATTGAAGGCGAAAGTGGAACAGGAAAAGAACTGGTCGCCAAATCGATTCATTTCAACAGCCCGCGGCGCAACCAATCGATTATCACCGTAAATTGTGCTGCTTTGGCCGAAAGCTTACTAGAAAGCGAATTGTTTGGTCACGAAAAAGGCGCTTTCACCGGCGCCATCGCCCGCAAAAAGGGGCGTTTTGAATTGGCCGATGGTGGAACGGTTTTTCTCGATGAGATTGGTGAACTATCACCCAATTTGCAAGTAAAATTATTAAGGGTTCTTCAGGAGAAAACCATCGAACGTGTTGGCGGAACTGCCCCGATAAGGGTTGACAACCGTATAATTGCGGCTACCAATCGAAGTCTTAAGGACGAAATTCAAAAGGGCCGATTTCGGGAAGATCTTTTCTATCGTCTGAATGTTGTGAAAATCGAGCTGCCGCCACTCAAACAGCGTCCCGAGGATATTCGCTTGTTGATCGCCCATTTTATCAGCAAATACCGTTCCGTTCGCCCTCCCGAGACCGTCATGCCGAAGATTGATCCTGAAGTCGAACGGGCTTTTTACGCCTACCACTGGCCCGGCAATGTGCGGGAACTGGAGAATATCATTGAACGGGTTATGGTGCTATGCTCAGGGCCCACCATTACGATGGGCGACCTGCCCAACGAATTCCGGGACAACCTCCACAATACCTTGCATCTGGATGCCATTCCGGCGGATGCCCAGTTGTACGACACCTTGGCAATGGTGGAGAAAAAAATGATTGAACGGGCCATGCATATAGCCGGCAATGTTCAAACGCGGGCCGCTGAAATATTGGGTATAGGGAAAAGCGGGTTGAATCAAAAGCTCAAGAAATTCAACCTTAACTGAAACCGATAGCCCCCCGGCGTAGTCACGCGGTAAGCCAGCACCATCTGCAGGACGGTATGATCCCAGAGGCAAGCGCCCCCGCAAAAGGTGACTCCGGCGTGCAATAGCCTTGCTGCCGAGAGGAGACCGCCCTGTCCGTCACGTTCAATGCACCGCCTGACGCTAAAGCCTCAGCTCCCGGCTTCATCCGCGATCATTCCTGCATACATGAACTGGGGAAACTCTTCCTTGAGCGTCTGAATTGTTTTCGCATATGCTGTTTCCTGCCCCGTCTTGCGATAGAGCAGGGATAGCTGGTACAGGGCATCGGCTTTAAAAACCGAATTCTGACCGTCAACAAGGGCGGTAAAAGTCGCTATCGCCTTTTCATTCTGGCCTGCAGCCGCCTGGGCATACCCCAGCCCGCTCCTGACGGCCGAGGCCGCAAAAGAATTCTCCGGATAGAGCTTAAGCGCCTCCTCATATTGAATTACCGCCGCTTCGGGTCGTCCTGCGAGATAATTCATCTGGGCGAAAATCAGTCTGGCTTCCGCCCCGCCCCGGCGGTCTCCGTATTGGGTGAATAGCGTTTCGAATTCCGGTGTAACGGCGTCCAATGCTTTTGCCGGGTCTTGGCTGCGGCGTTCCGTCGTAAAATGGTTCATGGCCTGGTTGAGCAAAACGAAGGCCTGCGCCTCGGCTCTTTCACTAAAATATCTGGCCGCCAAAACACCGACCAGGATGACCAGCAGTACAACACCGCCCGCGCTGATCGGCTTCCAATAGGTTTTTATCTTTTCCAGGAGCCTGGATGTCAGGGTCAGAAATTCATCCGGTTTTTCAAGGTCACGCTTGCGCGCTCTAGAAATTCGCTTCTGCGCCATTCCCTTCCTCCTCTTTATGAACAGGCCATCTCCAAAACCTCTATCCGTTGATGTCCCGTCTAATTCGCTGCCAAGTCTCGTCCGGGATACTCGCGCCCATGACCCGGCAAACCTCATATCCGCACACCGAGGCCAGCTTGCCGCAAACTTCGAGTGGCATTCCGTTCACGAGCCCGTAAAGAAAGCCCGCCGCCCAGAGATCACCGGCCCCTGTTGTATCAACAATATCGTCCGCTGGAATCGGTTCGATGCAACACACGCGACCATTGGCCGCGATCATGCTGCCGCGCGCTCCCAGTTTCAAGACCGCTAAATCCGCCAAGTTCGCCAACGCATCCAAGGCCGCCGGCTCTTCCTGGCAACCGGTAAAAGCGGTGGCCTCATCTTCATTGGCAACAACGATATCGACATATTCTTGAATGATGGCTTCTAGAAATTCCCGGTTTTCCTCGACAACGGTGAAACTCGCCAGATCGAGCACGATTTTAGCCCCGGCGGCACGGGCCTGGTCGAGAGCGAAAAGAAACAGGTCGCGATTATACACCAGATAGCCTTCGATCAGTGCAATTGCTGCCCCCTCGAAAGCATTGACGGGTATTTCCGAAGGCGTCATCTCAGCCGCGGCCCCTAAATACGTCAGCATGGTACGCTGAGAATCCGGTGTTATCAGGGATAAGACGCGTCCTGTGGGCGTGGGCGCCTTGATCAAAAATGGATCTACCCGATGCCGGCCCAGATCTTTTTCAAAGAGATGGCCGAATTCATCCTGCCCACGCTTGCCGAGGAAACGGGTCTCGCCTCCCAGGCAAGCCACGCCCAGAATCGTGTTACACGCGGCCCCCCCCGGGACAACCTGTGCTTTGCCGTCCGCCCGGTGCAGCACCTGCTGGATGGTATCGGCATCGAAATACACCATGCCGCCTTTGGGCACCCCTGCGCGCCCCACAAACTCTTCCGAGGCGGGAACAATAATGTCCACCAGCACCGATCCGATGCCCACAACCAACCGGGAATTGTCTCCCTGAAAAAAAAAGTTTTTCATTGCGTCTTGTATCCCGCCATACGGTTCGCGCTTGGGGTTTTTGATACCCGATCTTCATCAAATAGGCTGACCAAACGCCTACCAGACCAATTTCTTATGGATCCAGCCCTTGTCCCCATCACGGCTTTCAATCTGGAGCCAATCGTCCTTTTGCTGAAGCACACGGAAAGGAACGCCTTTTTCGGCTTTAAAAACGATGGTATTCTGTGTGCCAGGGCCGGATCGGACATTCACCATATCGGAAAGCGTGATGACCGTCTTTTCTTTCCCTAATAGCTGTTCAGAAATCCAGCCTTCATCACCTTCGAAATCGCGGAAGAACGCCCAGCCGTCCTGCTTGCGGAGAACCTCCACCGGGTAATAACGTTCGACCTCCCATAGGATCGTATACTTCTCCGTACCGGGCCCGGAGCGAATATTGGCTTTGCCGGCGGTTACCGACATGCGCTCGGCCCGGGCCATTCCGACCAGGGTTAGGCTTGTCAGAACCAACAGGCCAACGCACCAACTCCATTTGCCAATTCGGCGGATCCGGTCCATTGTCAATGACATGCAACCTTCCTCTTTCACCGCCGCGATGGCGGTCGCTATTTTTTCGGTTCAGTTCCTCCAGATTTCAATCCAAACGACGCAAGCCCGCCGCCCAAGCCGCCAATAGCCTTGCTTCGAACGCCCCGGAGCTCAGGGGGCGCGATAGGGCCGGGATTTCGTTAGCCCTACCGCATGGCCGATATTGCGGCATCAGATTTACATAGGTATCCCGGGACAATTGACTCGCAATAAATGTCAATATAGCGCGCGTCTCCAAAATGCCGCCCGGCATGGCCAGATGGCGCACGATCATGCCGCGTCTGGCGATACCTTTCTCATCCAAGATCAGATCACCCACTTGTCGGTGCATGACAAGCAGGGCTTGTTGGGCGACGGCTGGATAGTCCGCAACGCCACAATAGGCGCTCCCGGAAGCCGCGTCCCAGAACTTGAAATCCGGCATATAGATATCCACTACACCATCCAAAAGGGCCAGGGTTTCCGGTGTGTCATATCCGCCGGTGTTGTAAACCAGCGGCAGCCGCAGACCCTTAGATGCGGCCAATTCCAGCGCCGCCAGAATCTGGGGCACGACATGCGAGGGAGAAACCAGGTTGACATTATGACAGCCCATGCCCTGCAATCGCAGCATCATATCAGCAAGCTCCGCTGCCGTCACGGGGTGGCCGGCCCCCTCATGGCTGATCTCGTAATTCTGACAAAACCGGCAGCCCAGATTGCAGTGGGTAAAGAAAATGGTCCCCGACCCCTGACGGCCCACCAGCGGCGTCTCTTCTCCAAAATGGGGGGCGTAACTGGCCACCCAGGCCTTCTCGCCGGTCCGGCAAAACCCCGTCTCACCGGCCAAACGGTCTATACCGCAACGACGGGGGCATAAATCACAGCACCGCATCCGGTCACGGGCGGCATCAGCGCGATCCGCCAAAAGTCCTTTTTCATACAAGTGAAGATAGCAGGGCCTCTCATCAGACACGATCACACTCCCTGGTCCACCTCTCCTCCGTTGGGTGGAGTGGGCCACCTGGAAAGCAAAAATCCGGTCCGTATTCGAGCTCGAACAGGGAACCGGATGAAGGCGATCGTTTGAATCGACATGCTCCTATCGGGCGCTGACAAGCGGACTGTTGCGTCGGCTGGTCCGCCAGGGTCAAGGTCCGGGAATGTCATAGGTGGTGCAATTCCCGCCGCTGCAAGTTCTGGTTTGCTTTGAGGCCGTTTGTCCCGTGCTATTGTTGACCGCATAGTTGGTGGTGCTCATGACACGCTCGAAATCTTCCGCGCCGCAATGTGGGCATTGCATTTCCATGGTGTCCTCGCTGCGCACCGCCAGAAATTCAAAAAACTCGTTGCACTTCAGGCACTTAAACTCATAAATCGGCATTGTTAGGTCCTCGGCTAATCGTTTGGGGCTCTAATTAAGCCCTTCGATTCCGCCTTGTCAAGCGGCAAGGGTGTGCGTTTTACGTCTTCTGCAACATCTCGCGTGCATGGTCGAGGGTCTTATGGGTAATTTCGATACCTCCCAGCATCCGGGCCATCTCTTCCAGTCGCTCGTCGGCATTCAAAGGGGCAATCGTCGCCCGTGTCCGGCCCTGGTGAACCGCTTTGGATATCTTGAAGTGCTCCCGGCCGAATTTGGCGATCTGGGGCAGGTGAGTGATGCAAATGACTTGGTGATGGGCCGCTAAGTCCTTCAGTTTCTGCCCCACGACCTCGGCCACACCGCCGCCGATCCCCGCATCCACTTCGTCAAAAATAAGCGTTTCAAGCGAACCCGTAACCGCCAGAATGGCTTTCAGAGCGAGAACGACCCGGGACAACTCGCCTCCCGAGGCAATGGCCGCCAGGGGCTTCAGCTGCTCGCCCACATTGGGGGCGATCTGAAAAACAGCGCGATCCATACCGCGTTCGTCCACCTTGCAGCCGTCAACAGTGAGGTATAATGAGGTGCGACCATCGGCGGGAACGGTGGCGAGCGCAATGGCGAATTGCGTCCCCGACATATGTAGCGCCTCCAGCTGCCGGGCCATTTCTCCGGATAAATCGACAGCTACGTTTCGGCGCTGGTCATGCAACTTCTGGACAGCTGCTTTTAACCGTTCGTGGCTCGCTTCCAGGCGCTGGTCCAGCGCATCGATCTGGGTGCCCAGGTTTTCGAGATCGGCAAGCGCCTCCTGGATGGCGTCAAATTTTGCCATGACGTCGGCCAGGGTCTCCCCATATTTCCGTTTGAGGCGTGTCAGGGTGTCAAGGCGGGCTTCCACCTCTTCCAAACGGTGTTCATCGCTTTCCACCTTCCCCAGGTAGCGCCGCAGCTCTTCGGCCACATCCTCGGCCTGGTAGCTCAACTCGGCCACCCGCTCGGCGGGCGATTGCAGCTCGCCGTCAATGGCCGCCGCTGTCTCCAGCTGATGGCGTATGGCGCCCAGATGATCCGTCACGGCATCCTGGGCCCCATAGAGCAATTCTACACATTGATGGACGGTCTGAATCAAGGTCTGCGAATTGCGCAGGCGGCGCCGTTCGGCTGCCAGTTGATCGTCCTCGCCGGGCACCAGACGGGCGGCTTCAATTTCCGCTTGTTGAAACTGCAGCAGCTCCCGCTGCTCGTTCTGGCGATCGCGAAGGGCCAGCAGCTTTTCCCGTTGTTCCAGCAGGGGTATAATTTCCCGGTAAATGCCGCCCACGGCTTCCCGCAGCCCCATGAGATTGCCGTACTCATCCAGAACATCCAGATGGAAATCTTCCTTGAGCAACGACTGGTGGGCGTGTTGGCTGGAAATACTGGCCAGATTCTCGGTAATCGCCTGGAGCACCTGCATGGTGGCCATACTGCCGTTGATAAAGATACGATGGCGGTCATTGCTGGCAATAATGCGCCTGATGAGAAGACCCTCTTCGGCGCTGTAACCGTGGGCTGCCATCGTGGCGGCCACCGGAGATGCCGTCCCGATATCGAAAAACGCCTCAAGTTCGGCTGATTCCGCACCCGTTCGAATGAGCTTGGCCGTCGCACGGGTCCCCAGCAACAATTTGACCGCGTTGATAATAATGGATTTGCCCGCCCCGGTTTCACCGCTCATGATGGTGAGACCGGCATCAAACTGCATCTGCAGGTCATCGATGATGGCAAAATTCTTTATGGATAGATCTCGAAGCATGGTGAGGGGGTCCGGCAACCTGGGTACCGGATGGGTTGAAAACGCCTATGATGGCCACCGAATATCGTCCGGTTGCTTTTTTTTTGGGGCAGTATGGCACAGGTGGCTATCTTTGTAAAGCCGCGCCTATCGGGGATTTGCCAGACTTTCCCAGCAAATCGACAATCAGTATGGGCGGCCTGCAAGGCGCCACGCCGCCAAGGGCGCATGCGGGTGCGCCGTTACCTTGTTTCTGGCAGGAGATAGCCGCTTTGGGTTCCAGCCGAGGCCGCAAGATGCCGTTTATGGATGGGCACGACCTAAACTCTAGCCGCCTGGTACCCCATTTCGAAAGCCTTGAGATTGGTATCCACAAAGGCCGTTTTGGTTCGGGTTTGGATCGCCTGCCGGATCATCTCCTCGGTCAGCGGCAGAATGCCGGTCTGGCAGAGCGCTCCCAGCAGCACGATATTGACGGACATGATATTGCCGGCCTCCCGGGCCAATTGGGCGGCATCCAGGGCGACCAGCCGGCCGGTCTTGGCCTGGATCTTTTGTTTGATCTGATCCAGATCGGGATAAGTCCCCCGACCGATGCACACCGTAAACGGCGGCAGCGGGGCCATGTTGGAAATGACCGTGGTCTGCGGATTGCACTTGTTCAACGCCCGTAAGGTTTCCGCCGGTTCGAAGCCCACCAGGACATCCGCTTCACCGTCGGAGATAATGGTGCTGCGTGCATCCCCGAACACGATCGCCGATTCCACCACGCCGCCGCGCTGCGCCATGCCGTGAATTTCGCTCATCCGCACCGGAATGTCGGCCATCAGGGCCGCTTCCCCGAGTACTTTGGATGCCAGCAGATTGCCCTGCCCGCCAACCGCAACGATTATCAGACGTGTCGGTTTCATTGTTGCTCCTTGTTATTGGACCACATCCTGCGGTCAGGGGGTTAAGATTTGGATTTCGCCGGGACGATGGCATTTTCAGGGCACACCTGGGCGCAGAGGGCGCAGCCAATGCAAATATCCGGATCGATGCGCACGTGCTCCCCCTCCAGAAAAAAGGCCGGGCACCCCAGGTCGTTGAGACAGTCCCGGTGATTGCGGCAGCGGTCCGACACCTGGAAGGGCTTGCCCTTCAATTGGCGCAGCGATTTGGCGTAGAGCGCACATTTTTCCTGTGCGATCACCACCGAGACCCCCTCGAATTCCACCGCTGCGCGGATGGCGGCAATGCTTTTTTTCACCTGGTAGGGGCGAATCGTGGTCACATGCTGGACTCCCATGGCTTTTATCAACGGTTCGAGGGCGATTTGGTTGAAGCCTTCCAGATTCAATTCCTCCATATCGACGCCGGGGTTGGGTTGATGGCCCGTCATGGCGGTGGTCCGGTTGTCCAGGATGACCAGGGTCAGGTTGTGGTTGTTGAAAACGGCGTTGATCAGGCCGGGAATGCCGGAATGAAAAAACGTCGAATCACCGATGAAAGCGACGACCTTCTGGGAAGTGGCCCTGGCAAATCCGCCGGCCGAGCCGGTGGAGGCCCCCATGCAGATCACATAATCCCCCATGGATAAAGGGGGCAGAAAACCTAACGTATAACAGCCGATATCGGAAGGATGGATGACATCCAGCCCCGCGGTGGCCTTTTTGACGGCGTAGAACGTTGCCCGGTGGGAGCAGCCGGCGCAGAGCGTGGGCGGCCGCTGGGGGACTTCCGGCAGGTCGGAGAGATCCGGCACGGCCGGGGGTGTGCAAGGCACCCCGAAATAAGCGGCCAGTTTGCCGCGCACCATGGCCGGGTCAAACTCGTAAAGGCGCGAGAACAGATCCGGCCCTTTGCCGTTGATGGGCAGGCCCAGCCCGCGCTCTTGGGCGAAGGCTTTGACCGCTTCTTCCATATAGGGTTCGCCTTCTTCCACCACCAGGACCTTGTCGCAGGACGCCAGAAAAGCACCGATCCGCTCCGCCGGCAGAGGATGGGAAAAGCCGATCCGCAGCACGCGGACGCGCGCTTCGATGGCGAGATCCTGGACGGCGTCGGCGACATACGTGTAGCTGACGCCGTTGCAGATGACGCCCCAGGAACCCTGGCCTTCTTCGAAGTTATAGGGGCTCTCCTCGGCCATCTGCTGCGCGCGGGCGATATTTTCCAGCAGGCGGGCATGCAGCCGCCGCGACACGGCCGGCACCGTCACAAAGCTGAAGGGGTCTTTTTCAAAATGGCCTGCGGTCCGGGGAGGTGTCAAAAGGCCCAGCGTCACCACGGCATTGGAGTGGTTGATACGCGTGGTGGTGCGCAAAATAACGGGTTCACCCAGGGTTTCCGAAAGTTCGAAAGCGTAGGGCACCATGGCCTTGGCCTCTTCCACCGAAGACGGCTCAAGGATCGGCAGACCAGAAAGCTTGCCGTAATAGCGGTTGTCCTGCTCGTTCTGACTGGAAAACATATAGGGATCGTCGGCGGAAAGCACCACCAATCCGGCCCGGGTACCTATATAAGCAAGGGTCATGAGCGCATCGGCCGCCACGTTGAGCCCCACGTGCTTCATCATGCACATACTGCGCAGACCGGAGTTAGCCGCCGCCGCAGCGACTTCCAGGGCCACTTTCTCATTGGTGCTGTATTCGAAATAGAGGTCTGTTTCCTGCGACACCTGAAACAGATTGAGAGAAATTTCCGAGGAGGGCGTACCCGGATAGGTGGAGGCAAAGGCCACCCCCGCCTCCAAAGCCCCTCGGGCGATGGCCTCGTTACCCAGCAGCAGCAATTTCTGACCGGGCTGGTCTGTCATCAATTTGTGCATGGCAAATCCTTTGCGAAATAGGGCGAAGCGCGTCCGGGGCACACCGCACCGACGCGCTAACCGACCGAATCCTTAGGTTAAGCGCCTTCCGTTTATATCAGCCCCGGACCAACTGTAAAGCCCTTTCTGAGCGGCCGCAGATGACTACGCGCGTCGAACCGGTTGAAAATACTTTACAACGCTGGCACGCTGATTTAAGGATAAGGATTTCGACGTCTCCGATAAAGCAGTTCCCCCGATCGAAAGCAGGCTTATGGAAACACCGCTCGTCCTTGTCCTGGCAACACGCAATGCTGGCAAAACAGCTGAAATCCGCGACCTGTTAAAGACTTTTCCGATCCATATCTGCAACCTGGATGATTTTGGCCCCATACCTGAAATCGAGGAAGATGGGGCCACTTTCGATGAAAATGCCTATAAAAAAGCGCATTTCGCGGCCCGCGTGCTGGGTTTCCCGGCCCTGGCCGACGATTCCGGACTCGTGGTCGAAGCGCTGGGGGGCGCCCCCGGGGTTTACTCGGCCCGCTATGCCGGTGAAAAGGCCACCGATGCCGACCGTTGCGCCAAGCTGCTACGGGAACTGGAGGGCCAGGACCAGCGCCAGGCAGCCTTCGAATGCGTGATTTCAATCGCTGTTCCGGAAGGGACGGCCTTGACCTACGAAGGCCGTTGCGAAGGGCAGATAACGCGCCAGCCCCGAGGCGAGAGAGGTTTTGGCTACGACCCGGTCTTCTTCTATCCCCCCAGCCGTAAAACCTTCGCTGAAATGACCATGACAGAAAAAGGTCAGGTCAGCCACCGCGGACGCGCCCTGCAGGAACTGCAATCGGAATTCGATAAGGTCCTGATCTGGATCCGGCAACATATGCCGGTTGTGGTTCGCTCCGGCTGCGTCTCCGAAGACGAAGGCGGCAATCCGGCAACAGACTGACGGGGGGTACAAGCACCCCATATTGGTTCCCCATATCCCCGCCGTTCCTGGCTGCGGCGGGCGCAATGCCACACAGCCCGTCAGGGGCTGCAGGGAGAGCATTATGACCCAGGGAAACGACTGTTTTGATATCGCAGAGGCCCTCGGCCGCATCAAATCTGAAGCAGCGGCCCGCGAACTGTTCGAAAAACGACTAGACGCCCACAATCTGACCAAAATCAATCAGATTGCCACCCCCGCCGTCCTTGTGAAAATCGCCAACGCCATTGCCATGTGCGACCCCTCAGCCGTCTTTGTGAATACCGGAGCCGACGATGACCGGGACTGGATCAAACGCCATGCCCTGGAAAAGGGTGAAGAAGAGCCCCTTCCCATGCCGGATCATAGCATCCACTTCGACCTCAAGGAGGAGCAGGGCCGTATCATCGACCGCACCTTTTATATCGTCGATCCGGATGAGGTCGTAAGCTCCCTGGCGCTGAAAAAGCTGCGTCAGGACGCCCTGGAAGAAATCCGGCAGGAAATGACCGGCATCATGCGGGGCATGACCATGATCATCGGTTTTTACATCCGGGGGCCGGTGGGCGCCCAGGTGTCCAATCCGGCCCTGGAAATTACCAGCTCCGCTTATGTTTCCCATAGTGCGGAGATTCTCTACCGGAACGCCTTCGCGGATTTCGACCGCGAAGTGGCCCGGCAGGGCCATTTTTACACCAATATTCACAGCGAAGGCTTGAACCGTCCCGAAGATCTGCCCCATGCGCGGGTCTTCATGGATCGCAACCACCGCACCACCTACAGCTTCAAATGCACCTATGCCGGCAACACCCTGCTCCTGAAAAAAGGCAACCACCGCTTTTCGGTGGATCGCTCGGTCTACGAAAAACGTGGCCACGAGCTTGCCGAGCACATGTTCATCACCGGCATCGATGGCCCTGACGGTCGGGTCACCTGGGTGGCCGGAGCGGCACCCAGCGGCTGTGGGAAAACCACTACGGCCATGGCCGGCAATCACTTCGTGGGGGACGACCTGGCCCAGATGTGGATCGCCGAAGATGGCAGCATCCGATCCATCAACCCGGAATGCGGCATTTTCGGCATCGTCGAAGACGTCAACCGGGATGGCGATCCCATGCTGATGGACTGTCTGCGGAAACCCGGCACCGAAGTCATTTGGTCCAACGTTCTTATCGACGAGGACGGCGTACCCCACTGGAAGGGCAACGGCGAACCCCAGCCTTCCAGGGGGCGTAATTTCCAGGGCCACTGGGAAGCAGGCATGACCGATGCCGCCGGCAAAGCTGTGCCCATCTCCCACCCCAACGCCCGTTGCACCCTGGCCTCCACCGCCCTCGGCAATTATTCCCCGTCCGCTGAAGATCCCGCCGGGGTGGAAACCCGCATCATCACTTACAGCGGCCGGGACAGCAATACCATGCCGCCGGTCTGGGCCGCCCGCAACGCCGATGAGGGGGTCGTGATCGGGGCCTGCATCGTTTCCGCCGCAACGGCCACCGAAGTCGGGGCCACCGGCGTCAAACGCGCCCCCTGGGCCAATGCGCCTTTCATCCCCGGCGCCCTAGGGGAGTATATGGACGCCCAGTTCCGTTTTTTCGGCAGTGACCGAATCGCACCAGACAAACGCCCCGTGATGGCCGGTTTGAATTACTTTCTAACCCATGAGGCCCGCGGCGGCGAGGGCAGCAAGCTTCTGGGCGAAAAACGCGACGTCAAGGTTTGGCTGGCCTGGCTGGAGCGTCGGGCCCATGGCGAGGTGGTCGCCATCGAAACCCCCATCGGTTTCCTGCCCCGCTATGACGACCTGAAACCCCTTTTTAAGGCCCTCATCGATAAAGCGTATCCGGAGCCCCTCTATAACCAGCAGTTTTCATTGTATATCAATAATATTCTGGCCCGTATCGCCTTGCAGATCGACGCCTATCGCAAGGAAGAGGATATTCCTTCCAGGCTTTTCCAGGTTTTGAAAACCCAACAGGAGAGGTCTAACAGCGCTTAAAGAAGAATACGGTCCCATCGTAACACCGGCCCAATTGGATACCCACAGCGCGACCCGCCGAGGCCAGGCTCCGGCGGCAAAGCGGCGCGGGCTTTAAATGCCGCCCCTGGTCGTGCTGGGTCTGCCCCTCTTCCGTGCTTCTCCCGACAGCCAATGACAAAACCCACGGGAGGGGCACCTCGTAAGCATCTTCATATGAACCGACCTAATCGTCCGGCCATATCGTCCGTCGCGCTCCTGAAAACCCTCTGTAGCCGGCGCATGCTGGTGGCCTTCATCATGGGATTTGCGGCCGGCCTGCCGCTGCTGCTGACCATCGGGTTGATGCAGGCCTGGATGAAAGATGCCGGTGTGGATCTGACGGTCATCGGGTTGATGAACCTGGTGCAGATTCCCTATACGTGGAAATTTATCTGGGCCCCGCTTCTTGACCGCTACACCCTGCCTTTGCTAGGGCGCCGCAAGGGATGGCTTATCATTGCCCAACTGGCCCTGATGGCATCGATCGCCGGACTGGGCCTGTCGGATCCGCAACGCCACCTTGGCCTGATGGCCCTCATGGCCTGCCTGGTGGCTTTTTTCAGCGCCACCCAGGACATCGTCATCGATGCCTATCGCCGCGAAGATCTCCCCGACCACGAACTGGGGCTGGGCTCCTCCCTCTATATTTACGGCTATCGCCTGGGAATGCTGCTGGCCGGGGGCGGCGGCCTCATCATGGCCGACCACATGCCTTTTTTTCAGGTGTACGGCATCATGGCGCTATGCCTGCTGCCCGGCCTGATCACCACCTGGCTGACCCCGGAACCCCCGGTGGTCGAAGGGACCCCGACGAGCTTGAAGGAGGCCGTGGTGGCGCCACTGACCGAATATTTCCAGCGGCCGGAAGCCGTCTGGATCCTGGCCTTTATTCTCTTCTACAAAATCGGCGACACCATGGCCAGCGCCATCAGCACGCCGTTTTATCTCGATATCGGCTTTTCCAAATCCCAGGTGGGGGCGGTGGTCAAATTGTTCGGGTTTTGGGCCACCATCGCCGGCGCCGGCATCGGCGGCATCACGATTCTGCGGGTGGGCATTGCTCGCAGCCTGTGGATTTTTGGCATCCTGCAGGCCCTGTCCACGGCCTGCTTTGCTGTGCTGGCCAGGGTGGGCGATCACCTGCCCACCCTGGCCGGGGTGATCACCTTCGAGAACTTGAGCAGCGGCATGGGGACCTCCGCTTTCGTGGCCTTCATGGCCAGCATTACCAATAAAAAATTCACGGCCACCCAGTATGCACTGCTCAGCAGCCTGATGGGCATGCCGCGCGTCTTTGCCGCGGCCCCCACGGGCTTCATGGCAAAAGCCATGGGATGGGAAGGCTTTTTTATTTTCTGCACCCTGATAGCGCTTCCCGGTATGCTGATGCTGACCAAGTTCGCTCCATGGACGCCTTATCGACCTGACCAGGACGGGTAATCCGTGCCGCTGGCGAAAAGACAGAGGATGCTTATGTTCGGCTCTATGGAGAGGCACCGGATAATCCCTTTGGCACGACATTTCATAGCGCGATGTGACACCCATGAAACCCGTAAACTCCGAAGATAAACTTCTGGCCCGGCGGCGGGAGCTGGCGGCTGAACGGCAGCGCTGTTTGAACCTGCCGCCGGAAGACGCCTTGGAGCAAATTCTGGCCTATCCCCAGCCGGCGGCCCTGGTGCATGCCTTTCCGGCAGAGGATCTCCATCTGCTGATTCAGGAAATCGGCCCGGATGACGCCCTTCCGCTGCTGGCTCTGGCGTCCCACAAACAGCTCGAATATCTGCTCGACCAGGAAATCTGGCAACAGGACCGCATCGACCTGGCGGCCACCACGCAATGGCTGGGGCGATTGCTGCGGGCCGAATCCTCTCCGCAACGCATCGTCAATTGGCTAACGGAGGAAAAGACGGACGTGATCGAGCTTTTCCTGTTCCGCTCCATCGAAGTGCAGATGCGCGAACACGATCAGGATCCATCCGTCTTCGGACCGGACTTTTTTTCCTACGACAATGTTTTCTATATCCGCATCCTGCCGCCCTCCAAGCCTCCTGGCCAAGAAACGGAGGCGGACTTATTGCCTCCCCAGGAAACCGTTAAGCGTCTGCTGGACCACCTGGCGGAATGCGACTTTGTCCGCTTCCAGGCCATCCTGCTGGAAGCGGTTCATGTGCTGCCGGCGGAAACCGAGGAGGAACAATACCGCCTGCGCACCGTCCGCCTGGCCGAAAAGGGGTTTCCGCCCTTTGAGGAGGCCGTGGGGATTTATCAATCCTGGCATGAAGACGCCTTCCGGCACCATGCCCTCCGGCCGAAACCCCTCGCCCCGGATCATCCGGATCTGTATGCCCTAATCCCCACAACCGTTCTGCCCGCCGGCAACCTTTTCACACGTGCCCTGGAAAGGCTGGAATCCCCTGAGCAACGACAAGCCCTTCAGGAAGAATTTGCAGCCCTTTGCAACCGTATCATTGTCGCTGATCGGCAAAAAATCGGCGGCCGGGATAACCTGGCCGCTGTTGTGGCCAAAGCCAGCGGCTTTCTCCATTTGGGCCTGCAGAAATTGCAGCCCAAGGGAGCGCCTTTCACCGCGCCGAATGCCACAGCGGCCGCCCGGAGTCTGTGCCGCTATCATCTTGAGGGACTCTTTCGCCTGGGCTATGGTGAGGCCGTCGCGCTGAAGCAGGCGGCCGAAGCCTGGGTTCACCAAAGTTGGTTTGCCGGCCGCGGCCTGCCCCTGACCTTTTGGGGAGAAACCTGGCTGGGGGTCATTGGCGGGCTTTTGATCAAGCGTCCGCTGTTTTTCGACAATTACACGACCGGCACCCTGTACCGCGAATTTGCCGACCAGGAAGAGATTGAATGGAGCCGCCACCAGATCGAGCAGATGCAGCAATTCGACCGGCTGCTGGACCGGCTGAACCCCGCCGTAGAGGCCAAACCGGCCCATGGTTTTCTGACCTATAAAAGCCTTTTACTGACCTTGTGGGCGCGCCATCGGCTAGGCCTGCCGGAAAATGGGCCCTCTCTTGCGCTCAAGGACTTTCGGTCCTTCTTCGAAATCCTATTCCAGCCGGAAAAGGACTGCCCACAAGGGAAGGGGAGGCGAATCGCGGATGCTCAACGGATGGACTTCCTGACCTGGCTGGCGGATCGAACCCGTCAATCGGACGAGGATCTATCGAAGACCGTGGGATCAACGCTGGAAGCGCTTTTTGCCGAACTGGAAGCGAATTATGGAAGGGTCAGCGCCGATGGTCTCGATCCGCGCTATATCCCTCATTTTCTTATTGAGCGGCCGGGGCCCTCTCACCCGAGATAACTCCAGGGCTGGGCCGGACGATCCTCCTGCGCCCCGAGGACTTCGAAGCATTTGACGGCCCGGTCGCCCAATTGCAGCGTGTGGGCTTCGTCGATGTCGAACTGCTTGCGCACCGCTTTAAAGGTATTTTCGCTGATCAGCACCTGTTCGGATCGGGCCGAGGCGCAAACCGCATGTACTTCATTGACGACATCGCCGATAATCGAAAAGCGCCGGGATTTGCGGGCGCCCATGGCACCGGCCACCGCCGGACCGGTCGCCACACCAATACCGATCTCCAGCGGGGGCAGTTCGTCGCGCTCCCGCTGTTCATTTAAGGCGATCATCATCTGTTGCATCTCAAGCGCCGCGCTAACCGCACGCTCCGGGTCGTCCGCATGGGCCATGGGAATCCCCCAGACCGCCAGAATCCGATCACCAAGATAGTTGTCGACCATCCCCTCATAGCGGAACACCACCCCGGCCAGTTGTTCGAAATGGCGATTGAGGAAGTCGATCACCCCCTCGGGATCCAGCCCATGGGTCAAACCGCGGAAATCGATGATGTTGGCCATCAACAAGGATGCCGGGAACGCTCGGCCCTCCGGATACACGCGCAGCTGACCGGCAACGACCATTTCGGCCATCTCGGGGGACAGCAGCTTGCGAAAACGGTCGCGTTCCAGGGATTCACGCGTCACATTCTTGGCAATCTGGGAATTGCGGATAAACATGGCGGCCTTGTTGGCCACATTGGAGAGCAGGTTCAGATCTTTTTCACGGTAGGGGTTGTAGGCCGCCCAGCGGTCGAGCACGATCACACCCAGCATCTCGTGATCGTCCGTGATCGGCACGGCCAGCGTGGCCTGGACCGGGGTTTCGATAAACTCCGGGGCCTCCCGGCTGGCGGTCAGATTCGGGGACATGAGAACCGCACCTTGGCCGTCGTCGGCCACAATCTCAGCCAGAGTGCGGGAAATGGTCAGTTCATCATCCATGTTCTTGGTTTTATAGGCATGGACCGCGAATTCGCCTTGCGGGTCCGTCAGCAGAATCACCCCCTGATCGAAGGAGAGCACCTCGAAGGTGCGATCCAATACCCGGCCCAGAATAAAATCCACATGGAGATCGAAGCCGATATCCCGCTGCAGATCGAAAGATATCCTCAGGCGCTCATAATCCGTCCGCAGCATCTCTTCATCGATGATATTGGTTTCGGGGAAAAATTTATTCATCTGCTCCGGCGCCACCTTATGGAGAATGCGCTTTTTGAGGGCCTCTTCATCCTCTTCCACCCATTTGACCTTCCGGGCTTCCATGCGCTCCCGGAAAAGGCACCGGGTGTTGCCGATCTGAAGTTCGTCGCCGTCGCTGAGCAGTTTCTTACCCTTGACACGCTCCCCATTGACATAGGTCCCGTTGCGGCTGCCCAGGTCGCGGATCGAGAAGCCCTGCTGTTCCTCGGAGGCGATCAGGCAGTGCACTTTGGAGATACCGGCTTCGAGAATCTTGATCCGGTTCTTGGGGTGCCGGCCGATGACGTTGTGATCCACTAGCTCGAACTCGCTGCGGCCCTTTTTCGTAAAGATGTATAGCTTCGCCATGCTGCACAACCTTATGGTGACTTGCGTTTCGGCCTTGATACCCTGTCGCCCGTTACGACGGTGCCCCCTGCGCCAATTGAGGCTGGGGTGCGCTCGGGAACAGCCCCGGATTCGTATGGGGCAGGAACTTGGCCGCGCTGAAACGATTCATGAAATCTTGATTGACATTGAGCTCCATATAGGTGATCCGGTCGCGGATCGCATCCACCCGTTCCAGGCTCGACGGCTGGGTCAGTACTTTTTTGGCCCCTTCCAGCGAACTGTTGCCTAAGGGGCGATAGCATGCCAGAGGGAGATCGGGCAGCATCCCGATCGTGATGGCCGAGCGCGGATCGATAAACACGCCGAAGGTTCCGGCCACGTAAAACGTTTCCAGTTCCCGTGGTGTCATCCCGACCGCCTCCGTAATGGTTTCCAGGATTGTATACATCGCCGCCTTGGAGCGAATCAAGCTGTCCAGGTCCGCCTGGCCGATGGTCAGCGCCTCGCCGCTGGCCGTTGTCTCCGCCTCGGCAACAACAAGCCGCTGTTCGCCGTCCGACTGGATCAGCCGCGCCCCGCAGGCGGCGGGGACGAAGCGGCCCTGAATATCGATCATACCGCTGGCAAAAAGCTGGGCCGCCAGATCGATGACCCCCGAGCCGCAGATGCCCAGCGGACGGGCGCCCTCGATGGTGCGCAGTGTGAAACGGCGCTCCGGCCCGGTAATGCGCACCTGATCGATGGCCCCCGGGCGGGCCGTAGTACCGATGCGGCTGACACCGCTCTCCAGGGCCGGTCCGGCCGCGCCGGCACAGGCAACCATCCAGTGCCGATTGCCCAGGACGACCTCGGCGTTTGTGCCCACATCCACCAAAAGCGCCGTCTGCTCACGGCAATCCAAATCGCTGTAAAGGATGCCGGCGATCAGATCGCCCCCGAAATAGCTCCCGATATTCGGGAAAATAATCACCTGGGCCCCGCGGGCGACCTCCAGGCCCAGAGATCGGGCGGTCCGGATACCGGGCCGGTTGACCACCGGAATGTAGGGCTCCCGGATGATCCAGTGGGGATCCAGCCCCATAAAGAGGTGGGTCATGGCCGTATTCCCGGCCAGGGCCAGCAGGACGATGCGGTCGCGCGCAATCTCCGCTTGCCCGCAGAGCGCTTCGATCATGCCGTTGAGCCCGTCGATAACCAGACGATTGAGGTGCTGCAGGCCGTCGTTCTCGTCCGCATAATGAACCCGCGTCAGCACATCCGGGCCGATGACCCCTTGGGGATTGTCAAAGGATGCCTCCTGTAGAATCTGACCGGTTTCGAGATCCAGCAGGCTGAGCACGATGCGCGTCGTACCGAGGTCGATGGCCAGGCCGCACAGGGGCGCGGGATCCTTGATGCCGGTGAGGCCGCATACATGCCATGCGCGTCCGTCCGGCACGAGCACACAGCGAAGGTCGAAATCCCAGCGGCGCAGACGCGCGGGCAGATCAGCCAGAAGATCGGCGTCCAGATGAACGGCCCCCTCGCCGAACCGCTTTTGCAAGGCGCCGATCAGGCGTTCCTGATCAGCCGTGTTGTCGGACAGGGATGGCGGGGGCAGGCGCAGTGTCTCAAGCCAGCTAGGACGGTCTCCGGTTTTCATATCGCCCCATGGGTGTTAACGAGTATACGGCGGGGCGGGAAAGGCTCACCACCGCCGTTAAGGCTGCGTTCTCGCGCGGCGCCGCTCCGCAATACAGGTCACGATGGCCTCCAGGACCTCGCCGGCCCCCCCTTGGATGAAGTCGTCGCTGATCCGGCCGGTAAGGGGAGTCGGTTCAGGATTGATCTCCACCACCCGGGCACCGCGCTCCCTGGCCAGGAGGGGTATCATCGCGGCCGGCTGAACCGTGGCCGATGTTCCCACCACCAACAACACATCACAATGGGAAACCAGCTGGTGCGATCGCGCCAGGTGCTGGGGCGGAATCATTTCGCCGAAAAACACGCAGTCCGGCCGGTAAATGCCGCCGCAGTCGCAGCGGGGAGGAATCCGGGAGAGGTCGACCTGCCGGGTTTCACAGCGACGCCCGCAATCCATGCAGCGCTGCCACGCGAACGTCCCATGGAATTCAATCACGTCCCGGCTCCCGGCGGCCTGGTGCAGTCCGTCGACGTTCTGGGTAATCACCGATCGCAAATAGCCCCATTGCTCCAGACGCGCCAAACCCGTGTGTCCCGCGTTGGGGCGGGCGGCGTTCAGCGAGGTCTGCATGCCCGCTATCAGCAACTGCCAAACTTTTTTCGGATTGCGGCGGAAGGCGTCGATATGGGCTACCTCCATGGGGTCCATGCGTTCCCACAAACCGCCGGGTCCCCGAAAGGGAGGGATGCCGCTCTCAATGGAAATACCGGCCCCGGTCAAGGCAACCGCCTTGCCGGTCTGCATCAATACATCCGCCGTTTGCTGAACCAAATCGCGCATGCCGAATGCCCGTGTTCGAATAAATGAACGCTATGCCAATCCATCACTTTGAGGCAGATCGATGCCCAGCGTTGTGACCGAGATAGGTATACCAAATATTATCGCGCGTCCAACGTTTGAGGATACGCCCGCCGCCGCGATTAAGAAGGCTCTCCGCCTCCCGGGCTTCGCTGCGCAGCAGGCCCGACAAAATCCAGTGGCGTTTGGCCTGGAAGCCCGATGATGTCAGAAGCGGCTTCATCACCTCAAAATGAACATTGGCCATCAACAGCTCGGCGGGACACGCCACCAGTTCTTCAGCCCGACCGTGAACCGGCAAGACCTGGTTTGTGAAACCGTTCAGCTGGATATTGTGCTGGGCCGTCTTGACGGCCAAGCGGTTAAAATCCACGGCCAATACGCGTGCGCTGCCTAAACCGGCGGCCGCGACCGCCAGAATGCCCGTACCGGTGCCCAAATCCAGCACGGTATCAATGCCGGCCTCCCGGTATAGGATTTCCAGCGCCGCCAGGCAATCCCGGGTCGTGGGATGGGTGCCGGTGCCGAAAACGACCCCGGGATCCAGCCAAAGGGGAATTTCGCCCACGATCTTCGGCGCGAAAGCCGTTGCCTCAGGGTCGGTCTCCCAGGGGGGCTTCACATGGAAACAACCGGCGCGGAAAGCGGCCACGCGTCCGCCCTGCCAATCGTCGTAGGGCATCTGGAAACGGTCGATCAGGGACAGGTGGGGATAGGCGCGCAACAAAACGGTGATGGCCGCCTCGGCCGCGGCCGAAAAAAATACGAATGAAAACCCGTCCTCTTCCCAGGTGCCGATGAAAGCCGGTGCATCAGCCAACACCTGCTCCGGAACGCGTCCTTCCATATAATAGATGTAGAGATCCTCATAGGGCGGCCGATAGCATGGGACCTCCTTATTGCGTGACGGTGATTCAATCATGATGAATGCGTAAAAAGTAAGCTTTAAGACAGCGTTGCAACAGGTTCGATATCAAGGCCTGTGAGCCTCGCGGAGTGAGGCGAAGCACAACACCGATATCGGGGTTTTTACGAAACCGTCAATCATTCTTCGGCAAACGATCCATGGTCCACTCCATCGGGTCCAGGATCGTGAATCCAAGGGCGGCCAATTTCTTTTTGACCCGGCGGACATTGTTGGTCAGCAGATAGGTAAACACCGCCCGCATGTCAGATTCCCAGGAGCGGGACACCAGGATCGATCCGAACGAAATGTTTTCTTCGGTGATCGCGTCGACAATGATTTTCATCTGACCCAGCTTTTCTTCTACCAGGATACCGAGCAGCGTGCCGGGCTCCTCGATGCCCAGCACGTTGATGAAGGCCCGCAGCAGATCACGCACGGAGATGAGTCCCTGCAGCCGTCCCCGACGATCGACCACGGGTAAAGCCCCTACCCGCAGGGCTTGGATCTGCAGCAAAACATCTTCAATGGTGTCTTCGGGCGAAACCGTGTGGGGATCAGGTGTCATGGCCTTCGCCACCTTGATCCCCGAGAAGTCGCCCACCTCCATATGGGTGTCGGATTTGGCGTAAAAAGCGGCCGGTAGAATGCTGCGAACGTCCCGATCGGTAATGATACCCACCAGGAAATCATCGTCTTCGACCACCGGCAAATGGCGAATCCGGTGCTTTAGCATAAGGTCACGGGCGTCGATGACACTGGCTTCAGGACGGACAGTGATCACTTTATGGGTCATGGATTTACTGACAAACATCACAACCTCCCCGGGCATGCACAGGTGCCCTGGACATGCCGCCAAGCGCGGCGCTCCCCGCAGCAGCGGCTGAGGCCGGCCGGCCCGCAGGTGCGGGCGCACCCTTTATGTATTGAGTAGAATTCTAACATGGTTGCCAGCCAACTCAGGGAGGCGACTTAAATCATAGCCTCCCTCGAGAATGGATATCAACTTCCCGTCGGCATGGCGGGCGGCCATCTCGACGATCTGTTTCATCACCCAGGAATAGCCTTCCGTCGAAAGGGCGACATCGGACATATCATCGTCCACGTGGGCATCGAACCCCACGGACACGATGATGAATTCCGGCTGGAAGCGCTCGATGGCGGTGGCCAGATCACCGCTGATGGCTTCCCGGTAGATGTCGTCCCCCTGACCCGGCAAAACCGTCGCATTGAAGGTATAGCCGACACCACGTTTTTCGCCCCGATCGAAGGCGCGCCCCGTGCCGGGGAAGGCAAAGGAGGGATGTTGATGAATCGAAAAGTAAAATACGGTATCGTCTTCTTCGAAGATATCGGCGGTGCCGTTGCCGTGATGGACGTCGATATCGATGATCGCCACTCGCTGCAGGAACCATTTGGTTTGCAGATAGACCGCCGCGATGGCGGCATTGTTGAAATAGCAAAACCCCATGGCTTTGGACCGTTCGGCATGATGTCCGGGAGGACGCACGGCACAGAAGGCATTATCGATTTCGTCGGCAATGATGCTGTCGATGGTGTCAAGAATACCGCCCACGGCCAGCAGGGCGGTCGCAAAGGTCTCCGGCCCCATCTGGTTGTCCGCGCTGTCAAACGTCTTCTGGCCGTTTTGGCAGGCCGCTTCGAACCGATCGATATAATCTTGGTCGTGTACGAGCTCGATCCACATCCGTTCGGCCGGTCGGGCCGGAATCACCGTCAGGTGCTCCAGCAACCCCATCTGCGCAATCCCCTGGTAGATGGCGGTAAGCCGCTCGGGACACTCGGGGTGGTAGGGTCCCGTCGTGTGCTTGAGGAACCGTTCATCATACAGAAAGCCGGTCCGCTTCATTCTCGCTCCATCCGGAAGTTCACTTCAACAATTTGTCGAAAATAGCGAAGGCCGCCTGAACCACGGCGGTGTCCGTGGGAAGCGCCATGGTCGGTTTGCCGTCGAGATCATACGCATACAGGGTATCGTCTTCGAGCACCGTCCCCACATACTCCAGATCCGCCTGGTGGATAAGCGCCATGACCGCCTCCGGCGGAGGCCCCTTGGCCTGGTTGATCATGAGGCATGTCCTCTCGACACCGATATGGAGGGTCTTGGCCAGTTCGTTAATCCGCAGACCGGCTTGAAGCCCCCGCCGGGAAGCATCGGCCACGATCAGCAGGATGTCGACGTTGCGCGTGGTCAGACGGCTGATGTGCTCCATACCGGCCTCGTTGTCCATGACCAGGTAAGGATAATTGTCGGTGAGCTGCTCCATGAAACGGGTCAGCAGCGAATTGGCGGCGCAGTAGCATCCGGCCCCCTCCGGCTGCCCCATGACCACCAGGTCGAAGCCATCATGTTCGACGATGGCCTGCTGCATGCGCATGTCCATAAAAATATCTTTGGTCATCCCCTCGGGAACCTTGCCCTTTTTCATGTCTTCGCGGGCGTCCCCCAGCGTTTCCGAAATAGGTACACCCAACACTTCATTCAAATTGGCGTTGGAGTCGGCATCTACAGCCAATACCGGCGTCTTGTTGGCATTCATCAAATACTTCACGAGCAGGCCGGCCATGGTGGTTTTCCCTGTACCACCTTTGCCGGCAAGCGCTATTGAAAACGGCATGATAACGATGTCCTTTCCTGGAGAATTAGATCAATGTCGACTGATATTAACCACTTAAGACAGTTGGCAAAAACAGTCAAGGACCTTTTCCAACCGGCCGCCGAGTGGCCCTGTTTATAATACCGATGACGCAATGAGGGCCTCGCGCCTGACTGACAAGGTGCTAAGAAATATAGGGAGCATCCCCAGACTATTTCTTGGTTCCGCGGCCACCGTCCGACCGGATGGATGGGTGGCCGAATGTCATCGTATTTACGAATTGGACCACTAAGGTTGCCAGGACCGCCTTCCGTCTGCTTCGGGGCACCGTCTGAGGCGCGTTAAACTTGTGCCGGCCGCGCATTGCCCCGGGCGCTTCCCACCTTGCAAAGCACCATGCCCTGTGATAAAAATTTGGACTCCGAACAGCATATCATAAACCGTTTGGCCCTTGGACGGATCGCACCCCGCCCTGGGCGCCTGCATGGGGTTTCGCCTTGGATGCAAGATAACGGTTCCTCGCCGCCGCTGCCGATCATCAACCGTCATATGTAGAGAGGATGCACAATGGACTTTGAGTTAGACCGCACACAGCAGGAGATCGTGAAGGCCGTTCGGGATTTCACCAAGGGGGAGTTTGACAAGGATCTGGCCCTGGAGCTGGAGGAGGCCCACGAATTCCCGAGGAAGATCTGGCAGAAGGCAGGTGACCTGGGCCTGATCGGGGTGCATTTTCCGGAAGAGTATTCCGGTCAGGGCCTGGGCTGTCTGGAGGACATTCTGGTCATCGAGGAGCTCTGCCGGGGGGATTCCACCATCGGCAGCGCGGTGGCCCTGGCCGCCTTTGCCTCGGAGCTGATTCTGCACAACGGCACCGACGCCCAGAAGCAGGCCTGGCTGCCCAAGATCGCCGAGGGCCAGGCGCTCTCGGCCGGGGCCTTTACCGAGCCCGACCACGGCTCGGACATCACCCGCATGAACACCACCGCGGTGAAAGACGGCGAGGAGTGGGTGATCAACGGCACCAAGACCTTTATCACCAACGGGGGGCTGGCCGGCGTGTACTGTGTGCTCTGCCAGACCGACGGGGAGATCGTCCCCAGCCACCGGGGCATGAGCGTGATTCTGGTGGAGGCCGGCCGTGAGGGATTGACGACGGCCGATGTGGGCCGCAAGATGGGCATCCGCATGATGGCCACCGCCGAGGTGAACTTCAAGGACGTGCGCGTGCCCGAGGCGAATCTCTTGGGCGAGGAGGGCCGGGGGTTTTACCAGGTGCTGCATTTCTTTGACGAGAGCCGCATTCAGGTGGCCGCCCAGGCCTTGGGCACGGCCCAGGGGGCTTATGACCGGGCGCTTTCCTATGTGAAGCAGCGCGAGCAGTTCGGCAAGAAGATCGCCCAGTTCCAGGTCACCCAGCACAAGCTGGCCGACATGGCCACCAAGATCGAGCTGGCGCGCCTGATGACCTACAAGGCGGCCTGGAATTTCGACCAGGGCCGCATCGATCCCAAGCTGACCTCCATGGCCAAGATGGTGGCCGCCCGCACGGCGGTGGAAGTCTGCGACGAGGCCATCCAGCTCCATGGCGGCTACGGCTACATGAGCGAGTACGAGGTGGAGCGCTTCTACCGCGATGCCAAAATCACCGAACTCTACGAGGGCACACGCGAAATCCAGAAAAACACCATCGCCAGCGCCCTCATCGGAAAATTGAAATAAAGGAGGAAAAATCATGCCGGATGTAATCGATATCGCTAAAAAGGCGCTTCTGACAGGCATTGGCCTCGCCCTTACCGCCAAGGACGAAGCCGAAGATCTGACACGGGAGTTGGAAAAAAAATTAAACCTGAATGAGGAAGAGGGCAAGAAATTCCTCAAAGACATTCAAAAACGCTATGAGGAAACCCAGGACAAACTTGAGGCCCGTGTCGAAAAAGCCGTCCAAAAATTTCTGAAGAAGGCCGACATCGTCACCGCTGACGAATTGAAGGCCCTAAAAAAAGAAATTCGCGACCTGAAGCAGTCCCTTAACAAAACCGCGAATGGGGCCGGTGAAAGCTAAACGCGACGCGCTGTAAGGCATCGCCTCCCGGCGGCCTAGCCTCTGCCCGCGACCGGAAAGCCTTTCCCAACGTGGGCTCGGCCTGCCTTTGCGGCCGAGCCCACCAGAGACCTACCACCTGCATGGGGATACCCGCATGCTAAGTATCAGGAAAATCGGTGTTCTTGGCCGGACCTACCGGCACTTGACCCGCTATCGGCAAATCCTGACCGTTTTTTTCAAATATGGATTTGGCGATCTGGTGGATCTCCTGAAAATCGATCAATACATCGAAATCGGCCTGCAGATGATCTCCCGTAAGCGCCGGGAACGATTGGAGCGCATGACCCGCGCGGAACGGATGCGTCTGGCCATGGAAGAATTGGGCCCCACCTACATCAAGCTCGGCCAGGTGCTTTCCACCCGCCCGGATCTGATCCCGGTTGATTTTATCCGAGAATTGTCCAAGCTCCAGGACGAGGTGCCGCCCTTTCCTTTTGGAGAGGTCCGGCAGATCGTCACCCGCGAGTTGGGTGGCGCTCCGGAAAGCCTTTTCGACGAGTTTGATCAAACGCCCCAGGCCTCGGCCTCCATCGGCCAGGTTCACAGGGCCGTCATCAAAGACGGCGACCAGGTGGCCGTCAAGGTCCAGAGGCCGGGCATCAAACGCACCATCGAGGTGGATTTGGAAATCATGCTCCACCTGGCCACCCTGATGGAGCGCCATATCGAAGAAATTGCTTTTTACCGGCCGGTCAAGATTGTCGAGGAGTTTGCCAAAACGCTGGAGCGGGAAATCGACTACACCATCGAAGCCGGCAACATGGAGCGCGTGGCCAGCCAATTCCTGAGTGATATGACGGTCTATATCCCCAAAGTATATCGTGATTTCACCACCCCCAAAGTCCTCACCGCCGAATTCATCGAAGGCATTAAAATCTCCGAAATCCGGCAATTGGAAGCGGCCGGGCTCGATTGCCGCGAAATCACCCGGCGGGGCGCCCACATCCTGTTGCGGCAGGTATTTGAAATCGGATTCTTCCATGGCGATCCCCACCCTGGCAATATTTTCGTCCTGCCGGACAATGTCATCTGCCTGCTGGATTTCGGTATGGTTGGTTCCGTCGACCGGCAGACGCGCGAGGATTTTGTGGATTTGGTGGATGCGGTGGTCCACCGCCATGAAAGCCGGACCGCTCAGGTCCTGCTCAAGCTGACGAGTTGGGATGAAAGACCGGACATGCGCGTGTTCGAAAAGGATGTGGCCGATTTCATGGGGCGCCACCTGTACCGCCCCTTGAGCGAAATCAATTTCGGCCGCCTGTTGCAAAACTTGCTGGAACTGGCCGCACAAAACCGCCTGGTGATCCCCCCGGACATCTTTCTGATGATGAAAACCCTGGCGGCGGTGGAGGGGGTGGCCCGGACCCTGGATCCCAGCTTCGACATTTTTACAACAGCCGAGCCATTTATAAAACAAGTCAAACTGGCCCGCTTTCATCCCCGGCGCTTGACCGGTGATATTATGCAGCTCAGCTCGGACCTGTTGACCTTTTTCCAGCAATTCCCTGGCGAACTCCTCGAAATAACACGCAAAGTTCGGCAACAAAAGTTTGCCCTGAGCATGGAGTTAAAAGGTCTCGACACCATGCTGGAAACCCATGACCAGATCAGCAACAGGGTGTCCTTCTCCATTATTATTGCCGGTTTGATCATCGGCAGCTCGATCATTGTGGTCTCCGGAGTCCCGCCCCTGTTCTACGGCATCTCCCTGATCGGCATCATCGTTTTCATCACAGGCGCCGTCATGGGATTGTGGCTGTTGATTGCCATCATTAAAAAAGGGCGTCTCTGACATCGCCCCTTGCCCCCGGAAACGCCACGCGGCCCGGGATATGCGCGCTTTTCCCGCCGCTCGCCGTCCGCCGTTGCTTCCAACAATTTTGTTCTAGAGAGTTGCTTTCCCTTACATTATTGTTATAAGAAGTCCCGATTGCGCCACCGGGCCGGGCCTCTGAAGCGGCTTGGCCGGTCGCATAGACGAGAAAAGAGGGCGGCACCATGAAGAAAATCGAAGAAGCTTCGTTTTTCTATGAAATCAGCGAAACCCTGAATGAGCACCTCGAGCTGAAAAAATCGCTTTACAAGGTGCTGGACATCCTGGCGAACTCACTGGATATGGCCCGCGGCACCATCACGTTGCTGGATCCGGTGCGCAATGAAATCCGCATCGAAGTAGCCCATGGCATCACCCAGCGCGCCATGCGGCGGGTCAAGTACAAGTTGGGCGAGGGGATCACCGGGGGTGTTATCCAGTCCGGCAAAGCCGTTTCCATCCCCAAAATCAGTGAAGAGCCCAAATTCCTCAACCGCACCGTTTCCCGCCGCACCCAGCAGGATCTTGATTTGTCTTTCATCTGCGTCCCCATCCAAAAGGGCCGCCAGGTCATCGGCGCCCTGAGCGTGGACAAGACCTATGAACCCTCCTACAGCTTGAAAAAAGCGGAGAAGCTGCTGACCGTGGTCGCTACCATGGTCGCCCGCCATGTGATCAACCTGGAAACGATTCGCATGGAAAAGCAGACCCTGCGCGAAGAGAATCGACGCCTTCTGCAAGAGTTGGAAAACAAGTACCGCATCACCAATATTATTGGCAACAGCAACAAGATGCGGGAAGTGTTCCAGATGGTCTCCCAGGTTTCAAAGAGCAACGCCACGGTTCTGGTGCGCGGCGAAAGCGGCACCGGCAAAGAGCTGGTGGCCAATTCCGTTCACTACAACAGCCACCGGGCCCAGCAGCCTTTCGTCAAGATCAACTGCGCCGCCATTCCGGCCAACCTGATCGAAAGCGAACTTTTCGGCCACGAGAAGGGGGCTTTCACCGGCGCCATCAACCAGAAGCTGGGTAAATTCGAACTGGCCAACCGCGGCACGCTCTTTCTCGACGAGATCGGGTCCATCGGACTCGACGTCCAGGTCAATCTGCTGCGGGTGCTGCAGGAGCGGGAGTTCGAGCGTGTGGGGGGGCAGCGCACCATCAAAATCGATGTGCGCATTATCGCCGCCACCAACAAAAACCTGGAACAGGCCGTGGAGGACGGCACCTTCCGGGGCGATTTGTACTACCGCCTCAATGTGTTTCCCATTTATATGCCGCCCCTGCGGGAGCGCAAGACCGACATCCTGCTGCTGGCCGACCACTTTCTGGAAAAATACGCCAAGGAAAACGACAAGGATATCCGGCGTTTTTCCACCCCGGCCATTGACATGCTCATGGCCTACCACTGGCCCGGCAATGTACGCGAACTGGAAAACTGCATCGAACGGGCGGTCCTGCTCTGCGAAGAAGGGGTCATTCACAGCTATCATCTGCCCCCGACCCTGCAGACCGGCGAAGAATCCGACACCCTGCCGGCCATGTCGCTGGAGGAGGCGGTGGCCAACCTCGAGCGGGAGATGCTCATCGACGCCCTGAAAAATGCCCGGGGCAACATCACCCAGGCCGCCAAGATTCTGAAGACCACGGTGCGCAAGTTTGCCTACAAGGCCAGGCGCTACGATATTGATTACAAACACTATCGCTAGCATAAACCGGCCGGCCGCACACACCGTTGACCATCCGGAATGCCCGGGCAGGGGACTGACCCGGGAGCTGAACGGTATCCGCAAGGCGACCGCGGCGCATTTTTCTCTTCGCCCTTCCATTCCCGCAAAAGCCAGTTGTGCCTGAACCAGCCAGGTGGTATGACCGGGCCGGTCAGGAAACCCACTCATGAATGCCAAGGAAATCAAAACCTTCTGCATCCTTTTTTTTTCCCTGATGACCTCCGTCACCGGGGTCGGCATCGTCGTCCCGCTGCTGCCGGTCTATGCCCGGGACATTGGTGCCAGCGGCTTCTATATCGGCATGATTTTCGGCATCTTTTCCATTTCCCGGACGGCCTTCATCCCCTATTTCGGACGATCCTCCGACCGCCGGGGGCGCAAACCCTTCATTCTGGGCGGTCTGTTGGGCTACGCGGTTGTGGCCATTGCCTTTTATTATACCACCAGTGTCGCCATGCTCATCACCGTCCGTTTTTTTCAGGGCATTTTTTCCGCCATGATGATGCCTGTCCTCCAGGCCTATGTGGGCGACATCACCCCCGACGGTCGCGAGGGGCTTACCATGGGCATCTTCAATCTGGCGACCTTTGTGGGGCTTGGCATGGGTCCCCTTTTCGGCGGTGTCATCAGCGACCACTGGAATCTGCAGGCCGCGTTTGCCAGCATGGGGGTTCTGGCCCTGATCGGTTTTGGTCTCAGTTCGCTGGGGCTGCCCCCCACACGGCACGAAAGGGCCTTCCGTCACCTCGCCGCCCCGGTTGCCTGGCGGCAGCTCATGCGCGACCGCGAAGTTTTCGGTCTGTTCGCCTTTCGGATGGCCTATGCCACCTGCATCGGTGTCATTTGGGGATTTCTGCCGATTTATGCCGACCAGGCCCTGCACCTCAGCCGCTCGGCCATCGGCGCGCTCATCATGACCGGTGTCATGGTCAGTGGCCTGATTCAGGTCCCCATGGGCTACCTCGCCGATCGCCTATCCAAACCCCGCATGGTAACGGTGGGCGGAATCCTGGCCGGCCTGGGCGTGCTGACATTTATCGGGGACCGGACCGTCACCGGGATGCTGCTCAGCAGCGGACTGTTCGGCTTGGGCGGCGGTATCGCCATGCCGGCGCTGATGGGCATGACGGTCAGCAAAGGCGCCCGTTCCGGGGCCATGGGATCCATCATGGCCCTCCTGACCCTGGGCCATAGCCTGGGGATGATGATCGGAGCGCTGATGGCAGGCGGACTCATGGATCTGCTGACGCTCCGGTGGGCCTTTCCCTGTGGGGCGGTTGTGATGCTGATGGGCGTGGGTGCGTTCCGCTGGTTTTCGGGCGGAACCGAAGCGGCCTTCGAATCCGCCGATCCCAGGGCCTTACACCGCGTGGATCCTGGCAATCATTGATATCGCGGACTTTCGGAATCGATTGACTTTCTATTAATTTGCTTTACATTAACGCCACATTGATTCAATCCGGGGGGCAGCCCCGCACACGTCACGGTATTCCCGATGCGGATACCGGCGTCTGAGGTCTGAGCAGGGTCTCCTACCGCGCCGATGACAGGGCGCCGCAAGGTGGAGACTTAACCGCTAACATCTTCGAGCCTGAATGGTTTTAAGTCAAAATTGGATGCATTCATGAGCAGCAAACGGGATTACTACGAGGTCCTCAACGTCGATCGAAATGCCAGTGATGCCGACCTGAAAAAAGCCTATCGCAAACTGGCCCTCCAATATCACCCCGACCGCAACCCCGGTGACGCCGCCGCCGAAGAAAAATTCAAGGAAGCGGCCGAAGCCTACGATGTTCTATCCGACGCCCAGAAGCGGCAGCTCTATGATCGCTTTGGTCATCAGGGCCTGGAAGGCTCCGGCTTTTCGGGGTTTTCGGGGTTCGAGGACATCTTCTCCAGTTTTGGCGATATCTTCGAGGATTTTTTCGGCCTGGGATCGGGTCGCAGCTCCCGCAGTCGGCACCAGCGCGGCGCTGATCTGCGCTATGACCTGTCCCTGACGTTTCTGGAAGCCGCCTTCGGGGTGGAAAAAGAGTTGGCCCTGGAAAAAATGGATGCCTGCGAAACGTGCGGTGGCAGTGGCTGCCAGTCCGGAACCCAGCCGGAGACCTGCAATTTCTGCCGCGGCACCGGGCAGATGGCGCGCAGCCAGGGCTTTTTCACGGTTCGGACCACCTGCCCCCACTGCCGCGGCACCGGGCAGATGATCTCCGATCCCTGCCGTGATTGCCGGGGAACGGGGCAGATCAAGACCCGTAAGACCGTGTCGGTCAAAATTCCGGCCGGTGTGGACACCGGCTCGCGCCTGCGGCTGACGAACGAGGGGGAAGCTGGCCGTCAGGGCGGTCCCCGCGGCGATCTTTATGTCTTTATTCATGTGGAACCCCACGATTTTTTCGAGCGCGACAATTCCGATGTGATTTGCCGGGTGCCGATTTCCTTTGTCCAGGCCGCCCTGGGAGACACGATTAGCGTGCCCACCCTGGAGGATGAAAAAAAACTCCGCATTCCCAAAGGGACCCAATACGGCGACGTCTTCCGCTTCAACGGCGAGGGCATCCCCTCCCTGCGCACCGGTCGGCGCGGCGATCAGATCATCCAGGTCATCATCAAAACCCCCACCGGCTTGTCGAAAAAACAGGAGTCGCTGCTCAAGGAATTCGCCAAGCTGGAATCCGGCAAAATTTCCAAACGCCTTAAAAATATCCTCAGGGGCGAATCGGTCGGCACCTGACCAAAGGGCGGCCGACCACTGAACGCTCCATAAGTCCGACAGGATGGATCATGTATGAACTGCGCGTTGTCACCCGGTTCGCTGCGGCCCACCGCTTGACCATGGTGGGTGCCAAATGCGAAAATCTGCACGGTCATAATTGGAAGATCGAGGTTTACGTTCAGGGGCAAGGATTGGACCAGGGGGGGGTTCTAGTGGATTTCGGCATTATCAAGCGCCACGTGCGGTCCTTGATGGAGACCCTCGACCATAAGTTTCTCAACGAGTTGGACTATTTTCAGGACGGTACGCCCCCGTCTTCGGAGAACATCGCCCGCTATGTGGCCGACGGCCTGGCCGATCGGCTGGACATTCCGGGCATTCGTGTCTCCCGCGTGACCGCCTGGGAATCCGACGACGCTTCCGCCACCTATCTGCCCGCGTGAGTCTCCTCGCGCATCGCGGGGAGCCTCAGGCTAGCCCCGAGGGGGACTTGAAAACGATCTTTTTGCCTTTGGTTTTCAGGTATCCTTTTGTCCCGCGCCGAGCATCGGCGGGGTGGATGGAACAACGCGCGCGGACTGTCTGAGCCCGCCGAAGGCTTGCTTTAGGCAGGCGAGTTTCCGCGTTCTCCGTCCACCGCAAAAATCCCCAAATCAGCAGAACCTCTTAGGGCCCTCCGCCTGAGGTGGAAAATTCAGATCAAAATAAAAGCATATCATAAATATTCTGATCGGTTGCAACGCCTTCAGGAAGGATGGCTTGGCGACCGAAGGTTATCGAATTGGTGAATCAGGTCACAAAACCTTTCCCGCCGAAGTTCTCGCACCTGTCAAGCCGGGTGACTCAGGACCGATTTTCCATGTAGGATAGAAGTTCGTCCCGGGTGATGATAGCCGTCACATCGGCGACATGCTCCCGGATGTTGGCCAGCCCGCCTTCCTGACGATCCACGAGAATAACCGCCTTGACGACCTCCAAACCTTCCTCCCGGGCCCGTTGAATGGCCTTGATGGTCGAACCGCCGGTGGTGGCCACATCATCGATGATGGCCACCGGCTCCCCCGGCTGAATGTCGCCTTCCAGCCAGCGGATGATGCCATGGTCCTTGCGGGTTTTGCGGATGGAGAAAGCCTGGATGGGCTGGTGTTTCAGTTCCGAAGCGAAGGCGGTGGCCACGGCAATGGGATCGGCACCGAAGGTCAGGCCGCCGACACCCCGCACGCCGCTGGACTGGATGGCCTCGAAGACCAGGTGCCCGGTCAGAAACATGCCCCGCGGACTCAAGGTGGTGGGTTTGCAATTGACATAGAACCGGCTGAGGCGCCCCGACACAAGCTTGAATTTCGGTTCCGGGCTGTACTGAAACGATTTTTGGCACAACAGCGCGGTGAGTTCTTCTTTGGAGGTCATCGCCGTCATCCGTTCAAATCCCCTGGAGGACGCCCGCCGCGCCTGTTCGACCCGACGAGCGCCCTTTGATTTGGTTAACCGCTTGATTTTGAAACGCAATTTGGATATAAAAAAGCCTCCACTAATTTGGAAGAAGCCTGTTTAATGGGTTTTAGTGGAGGCTTGAGCAGGGAAAACCGGGGACGGCACTCCCTGAACTCGGGGCCAGATTTATCAGCTAATCAGGGCCGGGTCAATCGCTAAGCCGCGCGGATGGCGGCCGGCCAGGGGATCGTGGCACATGGTGAACCAGCATTTTTTTACGATGAGCGCCTTTGGCAACCCTCTTCCAGTGGCAGACGCCCTACATGGTCCGTCCGGGTGGAAGGCCACGGCATGACACCCGATGACGGTAAAACCGCCCTTATCCGCCTCTTCCACGTTCATCGGCATTTCCATGCCACCCGGGCTCTGACGGATATCACCTTGGATTTTTACCGCAACGAATTTATCTTCGTGACCGGCCCCAGCGGCGCCGGCAAAACCACCCTGCTCAAACTGCTTTACCGCGGCGAAACCGCCAGCCAGGGACAAATCCTGGTGGACGGCATGAACCTGGCGCGCATCCCGCACAAAAGAATTCATCTGCTGCGCCGCAAGTTCGGCATCATCTTTCAGGATTATAAACTGATCCCCACCCGCACCGTATTCGACAACGTGGCCCTGGTGCTGGAGGCGGCCGGCCGCAAACCGGCCTATATTCGCAAGAAAGTGCAAAGCGTACTCCGGATCGTGGGCATGGAACAGCGCCAGGACGCTCTGCCCCCCAGCCTCTCCGGAGGGGAGCAGCAGCGGATCGCCGTGGCCCGGGCCGTGGTGGGCGATCCCACCGTCATCCTGGCGGACGAACCCACGGGAAGCCTGGACGCCGAATCGGCCGGACTGATCGTAAAGCTATTGAAATCGTTTCACACCCGTGGCGCCACGGTGATCGTGGCCACCCACGACCGGGAGTTGATCCGCAGCCTTCCGGGGCGCATCATTTATTTGCAGGAGGGGCGCCTCGTCAACGCGTCGACGGTGTAGCCGCGGGAGGACTTTTTTCATGCCGATGCTGAAATTTCATCTGAAGAGTGCCCTGAAAGACATCCGCAGCAATCGTCTAATGAGTCTGGTAACCATCAGCACCTTTGCCTTGTCGATTCTGATCGTCAGCACAGCCCTGCTCTTTTTCGTCAATATGAACCGTATCATCGACGGCTGGCGGCAGGGCATCCACATGATGGCCTATCTCCAGGACGGCCTGACCGACACCGACCGCACCCATTTAAAAGCCCAGATCGAAGCGCTCTACGGCGTTCAGCGCGCCGATTTCATTTCCAAGGATCAGGCCCTGGCGCGCCTGCGTGCGCAGATGAGCCGCCAAGCGGCGATCCTGGACAACCTGGAAGCCAACCCCCTGCCCGACGCCTTCGAGGTTCAAATGATCGCAGCCTCCCAGACCTGGGAAAAGGTAGAGCAGCTGGCCGCTTCCCTGGAAGCGCTGGCAGGTGTCAGTGAAGTGGAGTACGGCCAGCGCTGGATCAAACGGATCATCAATGTGTTCAACCTGTTTCAGATGACGGCCTATACCATGGGAGCGCTCTTTTTTATGGCGGCCGTCTTTATCGTCGGCAACACGGTGCGCCTGGTGCTCTTCTCCCGGAAAGACGAGGTGGAAATCATGCGGCTGGTGGGGGCCACCGAGGGATTTATCCTGGCCCCCTTTTACTTTCAAAGCCTGCTGCAGGCCGCGGCGGGCAGCGTGATCGGCCTTGTTGGTCTTTACATCATGTATATGTTGATCCAATCCCGGATCACCGCGGGCATGGCGGCGGGCTTTTTTGAACCCCGTTTTCTGTCGGCGGCAACACAGATGGGCATCGTAGGATGCAGCATGCTCGTCGGATGGTTGGGATGCCACCTTTCGGTAAAGCAATACGTCAAGCTCTGATCGCCGCGTTCTGTCTTGGCCTGGCCGGGTGGTGGGGCGCGGGGTGGGCCCTGGAGACCGGGCCGCGCGAGGTCGTGGTCCAGGTGGATCAGCTCAACCTGCGGCGCCAGCCGGGGACCGAGGGGACCCCGCTCCTCCAGTTGACGCGCGGCAGCCGTTTGACGATCCTGGAAAGCGGACCCGAATGGATCAAGGTGCGCTACAAGGACACCATTGGCTATGTCCGCAACCGTGACCGCTACCTGGATACGACCCCGGCCCTGGATCAGGCCCGGGAAGACCGGGAATCCGTCAAAGAAGAACTGACCACCCACCGGCAGGCGCTCGAAAATATCGAAGGCCACGAAAGCGACCTGCTCGACCGACTCGATCGCCTGAGCCGCAACATCCAATCGGCCCGGAAGTCCGCCGCCGAACTGCGGCGCAAGATCAAATCCATCGAGGACCGCATCGCCGAGGCCGAACGCGAGCGCCGGGAGGTCGAAAAGCGCATTCAGGCCCAGGAGGTCCATGTAGCCGGACGCCTGGTCGCTTTGTACAAGCTCAACTGGCTGGGGAATCTCAACATCCTGGCGTCGGCCGATTCCATCAACGGCATGGTGCAGCGCAAAGCCGCGCTGGAAAGGATTCTCGACCTGGACAACGTGCAGCGGGAAACCCTGTTCCAGGATTACGAGCGCTGGTCGTTTCTGCAGATCGATCTTGAGAACAGCCGCAAAGAGGAGCTCGCCCTGGAAAGCCGCCATGTAGCGCAGCTCCGGCAGCTGGATCGCGAAAAAGCGGTGCGGGCGGCCTTGTTGGAGGACGTCCGCAGCCAGAAACGCCTTGAAAAGGCCGCTATTTCCGCCCTCCAGGATGCCGCCGGCGAGCTCGACGGCGTCATCGCCTCCTTGACCCACGATGACCGCGATCAGCGCGAGGCCCCGCCGCCGGGGTCGCTGGGAACATTAAAAGGGTTGCTTGATGCGCCTGTTAAAGGTAAAATTACTAATTTTTTCGGACCGTTCAAAAATACCCGCTACAATGTGATGAATTTCCGCAGCGGGATTGAATTCAAGTCCGAAAGGGGCGAGCCCGTGCAGGCCGTCTTTGCCGGAAAAGTGCTCTTTGCCGATTGGTTCAAGGGCTACGGCAATATGCTAATCATCGACCATGGAAACAGCTACTGCACCCTCTACGCCCATGTCGAAGAGCTCTTCAAACAAAAGGGCGACCCGGTCGAGACCGGTGAAGTGATCGCCACCGTGGGCGATTCCGGAACATTATCCGGACCCGGCCTCTATTTTGAGGTCCGGCATCACGGGAAGCCCGAAGATCCGCAACAATGGCTCAAAGGCTCTTGAATCGGGTTCGCACAGCGCGCCCCGGTCTTGTAAAGGGCCATGAACGAAGGAGATTGCAATGACAGTCAAACATCGAGGCAGCATCAAACTTTGGGTGGTTCTGGCCATGGCCGTCGTTTTTTACACGGTGGGCGCAGGCTTCCTGAAAGATCTCTCCGCCAGCAACGACGAGACCTACAAGGGGCTCAAACTCTTCACGGACGTCCTCCAAATCGTCACTGAAAAATATGTGGATAAGGTCGATCCGAACGAATTGATCGAAAAAGCCATCCAGGGCATGGTGCACAGCCTCGATCCCCACTCCAGCCTGCTGCTGCCGGAAGCGTATGAAGACTTACGCATCGATACGAAGGGGAATTTTACCGGCATCGGTATCCATATCACCCTGCGCAACGGGTTTGTGACGGTCATATCCCCCATCGAGGGAACGCCGGCGTTCAAGGCCGGTATTCAGGCCCAGGACCGGATTATCAAGGTGGACGACACCCCGGTGGACGATCTGCGCCAGGCCGTCAACCTGATGCGCGGGCCCAAGGGAACACCGGTCAAAGTCACAGTATTGCGGAAGGACGTTCCGGAGCCCCTGGAGTTTGATCTGGTCCGGGACGTCATCCCTGTGAAAAGCATCAAGTCCCAAACCCTCAAACCCGGCTACGGGTATATCTGGATCACGAATTTCACCGGCAACACCACGGAAGACTTCCTGGACGCCCTGGAAAAGCTGGAGAGCGAAAATGCCCCCATGAAGGGTCTGGTGCTGGATCTGCGCAACAATGGCGGCGGCCTGCTTGAGGAATCCCTGCGCATCTCCGATGTCTTTATCGACAAGGGCATCATATTGTCCATCAAGGGGCGCGGGGAGGACACCAAGGAGTTTCCCGCCAAGCCTTCCTCGGTCAAACGCGACTATCCCATCGTCCTGCTGATCAACGGGGGCAGCGCCAGCGCCTCCGAAATCGTTGCCGGGGCGATGCAGGACCACAAGCGGGCCCTTATCCTGGGCACCACCTCCTTCGGTAAGGGATCGGTGCAGACCGTCGAGCCCCTGCGGGATGGCTACGGCCTGAAACTGACCATTGCCCGCTATTACACCCCCAGCGGGCGGTCCATCCAGGCCAAGGGGATCGAACCTGATATCGTCGTGCCCTTCAAGCCCCTGGATGAAGCCACGGACCTCAACAGTGACGACGGCTTCGTCAAGGAGAGCGACCTCAAGAACCATCTCGAGGGCGCGGCCGAAGGCGACCAAAAGTCCCAGGAGCAAAAGAAGCCGGAAAAACAGAAGACAAAGAGCATGGAGTCCACCGTCAATCCGCTGGAGCTCGACAATCTGAAGCGGGACAATCAGGTCATGCGGGCCCTGGACATCCTGGTGTCCTATGATCTTTTCAAGCACTTGGGTTCCTGACCCCACTGCCATCGCATGTGGTGCGGCCGAAGGACCGGGGCCCAAAAGCCCCATAGGCCCTTCGGCCGCATCCACCGCAAAAGCAACCGCGTGCCGACCAAACCGGATCGAGAGCTGCCCCCATGAGCGCCGCGAAGAAGAAAAAGAAGCCCGCCGCTACCAAACGTAAACGAGCTCGCAGACCCCAACGCCCGAGCATGCCGCGCGGCACTGGCCTCAAAATCGCCATCGCCCTGGTCCTGTTGATCGGCATCGTTGTGGGCGCCGGCCTGCTGCTGCACCGCTATCTGCCCCCGACGCCCGGCAAGGCCCCGGTGGTCCACCAGACCAACGCACCGCAGGTCCCCCAAAAACAGCCGCCGCCGGCACCGCACGCCCCCCAACCCCCGCCTCCGAAAAAGGCCGCTCCCGTAAAAGCCGAACCGCCGGTATATGAAATATTTCCGGAAAAAGAACCGGCCAATCGTCCCCGCACACCGGTGCGGCCGGACCGGCCCACAACCGGGCAGCCGCGTGTGGCCATCATCATCGACGATATCGGCTATGACCGGGGGCTGGCGCACAAGTATATGGCCTTCAAGGTTCCGCTGACCTTTTCCGTTCTGCCCGACAGCCCTTTCGGCGACACCCTCGCCAGGGAAATCCGGGCCCAGGGACAGGAATTGATGCTCCACCAACCCATGGAGCCCAAGGAATATCCCGCCGCCAACCCCGGCCCCGGGGCCCTGTTGTCGTCCATGACGGCGGACGAACTCATCGCCCAGCTGGAGCGCAACCTGGACCGCCTTCCGGGTGTACAGGGGGTCAACAACCATATGGGCTCCCAGCTCACCACCCAATCCACCCGCATGTACCAGGTCTTGTCCGTTCTGAAAAAGCGCAAGCTCTATTTCATCGACAGCCGCTCTACGGCGGACACCATCTGCCGGCCGTCGGCCCGCATGCTTCAGGTGCGCTTTGCCGAACGGGACATCTTCCTGGATCACTTCCAGAAGGCCGATTTTATCCGCAAGCAGTTCCGCCTTCTGATCAAGGACGCCCAAAAGCACGGGCAGGCCGTGGCCATCGCGCATCCCCACAGCATTACGGTCGAGATGTTTCGCCAAATGCTGCCCGAGCTCCAAAAGCAGGTTCAGTTGGTGCCGGCTTCGGAAATTGTTCATATTTTGAGTTAGTGGATGCGTAAAAGTCCTACTCCCGTGTAGCGGGTGGCCTCAGATAGCCCCTTAGTCGGTCACTTGAAGAAGGTTTTTAATGTTTTGAATGTCCCTTTGTTCCGCGCCGAGCATCGGCGGTGCGGTCGGAATAAAGCGCGCGGACGGTTTGAGCCGCACCGAAGCTAAAGCGAAGGAGGGGCGAGTTTCCGCGTGCTCCGTCCGCCGCGACGAAGCGCAGGATACGCGGAACACGGGCGGTTTCTTTTGATTCCTTTTCTTTTTCGGAAAAGAAAAGGAATAATGATTCAATGCACTCCGGTTCCTCCACCAAGAGGTGGCGGGTTGAGATTAAAACTAAAAAGAGGAGGCGGTATGGACCTCCACGGGGGCGACGTGGTCGCCCGCTTTCTGTCCGAGCGTCAGGTACCCTGCCTGTTTACCCTGTGCGGGGGGCATATCTCACCGATCCTGGTGGCCGCCCGGGCAGCCGGCATCCGCATCGTGGACATGCGCCATGAAGTCAATGCGGTGTTTGCCGCCGATGCCGCGGCACGCCTCACGGGCCGACCGGGGGTGGCGGCCGTAACGGCCGGCCCGGGGGTGACCAATACCGTCACCGCGCTCAAAAATGCCGCCCTGGCCCAGTCGCCGGTGGTCCTCATCGGCGGTGCGGCCCCCACGGTCCTCAAAGGCCGCGGCGCCCTCCAGGACATCGACCAGGTCAACCTGCTGCGGACGGTGGTCAAACAAACCTTTGGCATCAAACGCAATTGCGATATTGTGCCGGTCCTGGAGAAGGCCTTTGCGACGGCTGCCACCGGCGTCCCGGGCCCCGTGTTTGTGGAATGCCCCATCGACCTGCTCTACCCCGAGGAGTTGGTGCGCCAGTGGTATGGGGGACAAAAACAGGAGACGCGGTCGCGCAGTCTACGGGAGCGCCTGCTCCAGGCCTATCTGAGCCGCCATGTGGACCGCATGTTCGCCTGCAGCTTCGAAACCATGGAAGCCGGACCGTGGTCTCCCATGGAAGACACGGTGGACAGCGCCATCGTGGCCCAGGCGGCGCAAATGCTGCGCCAAAGCCGGCAGCCGGTGGCCATCGTGGGCAGCCAGGCCCTGCTGCACACCGGACAGGTCGAAGCCCTGGCCGGAGCTCTGGAACGCGTCGGCCTCCCCCTTTACCTCACCGGCATGGCCCGGGGCCTCATGGGCCGCCGCCACCCTCTGGTATTCCGCCACCAGCGCCGCCAGGCGCTCAAGGAGGCAGACCTGGTCCTCATGGCCGGCATGCCCTGCGACTTCCGCCTGGACTACGGCCGCAGCATCAACCGCCGGGCAACCCTGATCGGCATCAACCGCAGCCGCCACGATTTGAAGCTCAACCGCCGCCCGCAACTGGCCGCTGCAGCGGATCCCGGCCGATTCCTGCAATCCCTGGCGGAGAACGGGCCGTTTCCCGACGGGCACTGGGCGGCCTGGCACGAAACGCTGCGTGCCCGGGAAGACGCGCGCGAGGCGGCCATCCGATCCCAGGCCGCGGCGCCCGTCGACGGCGTCAATCCCCTGCTTTTCCTGCAAACCCTGGAAGACTTTCTGGACGACCGGGCCCTGCTGGTAGCCGACGGCGGCGATTTCGTGGCCTCCGCGGCCTACACCCTGCGCCCGCGGGGGCCGTTGGCCTGGCTCGATCCGGGGGTCTTCGGCACCCTGGGCGTGGGGGCCGGATTTGCGGCCGGCGCCCAACTGTGCCGCCCTGGGGCCGAAGTCTGGCTGATTTACGGGGATGGGTCGGCCGGTTACAGCTTGGCCGAATTCGATACCTTCGTGCGCCACCGGCTGCCGGTGATCGCCGTAGTGGGCAACGATGCCGGCTGGTCCCAGATTGCCCGCGACCAGGTGAAGTATCTGAAGGATGACGTGGCCACCGTCCTGGCGCCCACCGCCTATGAACAGGTTGTGGAGGGATTCGGCGCCAAAGGTCTCCGGGTGACCCGGCCGGAGGAAATCCTCCCCGCCCTGGAGGAGGCCCGCCGGACCGCCGCCGGCGGGCGGCCGGTGCTGATCAACGTCCTTATCGGCCGCACGGACTTCCGCGACGGTTCCATCTCCATGTAGCCATCCGATCATCCATCGGATGATGCGGTTGTATCCTCTATTTGGCCGCTGAAACCCCGACCGCCTTTAGAAAAGCAGATTCCATGGCGTCCCGCCGGGATTTCACCCGCACCCGCAAACGGTCCGTCTGCGCCCAGCCGCCGGGGATGTCCCGCTCGATCGCCTGCCGCTGAAGGGGGCAGACATACCATGTGCAGATCCAGGGGCGCGAACGCCGCGGCAGACGGCAGCCCCGATGGCCGAGATAGCGGCAGGGTTCGTGGGGATTGCGGCGCAGCTGGTGGGGTGGCAGGGTCTCCCCATGCAGATGAAGGAAGAGCAGATCCTTGAAGTCGAACCAGACTTTGGCGTGGCGGCAGCAGGGGTCCTGGCAGACCGCGCAGGTGGTGGAGGCCAATTGATCGAACAGGTCCGCCAGGCAGTCGAGGCCATGGGCGATGGCGGCAGCCGGCCGGCGGACCGGCGCCAGACGCGCCTCGCTCAGGGCCAGGCTGTGACGCAAGGCGGCCTGGGCTTCCGCCCACAGGCGCTTCGTGGGCCAGGGCGGTGCCATAACGGCCACCCGCCAACTTCCCCCCTTCATGAAACCCTCGAGCCCGTCCATCCCGTCAACGGCCATTTCGCACCCGTGAAATGGGCGCCGGCTGCACCCAGCGGTTGGTCTCCCCGTCGTAAAACCATTTGTCCGGAAATCCCCGCCGTCGGGTGAAAGAAGGGTGCTCGGCCCAGTCCATGAGGGCTTCGTAGGCCTTCTGGAGGCGCCGGAAAGCGCTCGGCGTACCGCCCCGGTCCGGATGGTGACACAGGGCCTGCTGCCGGTAGGCCTTTTTGACGATGCGATCCAGGTGAGGGGATTCCAGGTCGTCCCGCTCGATTTTCAATTGGATCAGCAACTGGTCCTTGATGGCGGGCCGGCGCTTTTCCACCGGCATGACCGTGCGGACATCCGCGGCACCCTGGCGGGCATTGCGCAGGAGGTGTTGGGAGGCCCGGTATTTCTTGTGGGTGCGCCGCCGTTCGGCCCACCAGTCGTTGCCCAGCATATTGGCCATACGGCTGAAATCGTCGGCCGGTGTGACCCCCGGACGACGCGCATAGAAAAAACTGAAAATTTCCCGGGTGCCGTAGGGCAGGATATCCAGGACGATCACCCGGTCATCGAAATAAAAAGTGGCGTAGCGGGTCTGGAGCGCCTTGAGCAGGCCTGTGCGCACCTGGAGCTTGTAGCGCAGGCGCTGCCGGCATTCCACCGAACAATACTTGCGCCGCTGCATGTTCTCGCGTGTGCCGCAGGACAGGCAGGCATTCCCGTTGGATCGTGGGGTCAGTTGTGCTTTGGCGGAAGCGGATGTCAAATCCCTGCAACCTCGCTCTCAAAACCGGCCGTGACGCCGGGTCTCCACCCCCCGGGGCCGGGCCGGCCGAATGTCGCATGCCGAGGCTTTTATTTTGCCCGGCGATGGTTATCATGGTTCCTGGCTCGACGTCGACCGGTGATGGAATAGGATGCCGGTCGATCCCAAGTGGTCCTGTACGAAAAAACGGTGACGCAATGAGGGCGTCAAGGCGCCTGGCTGACAGGGCGCGAGGACAACGGAATATTTAGAATATCCCGTGTTTTCGCAACGCCATGAGGCAGGATGAATTGGCGGCCGAATGTCAGCGTATTTGCAAATAGGGCTACTATGTGCACCCCGTCCAAAGACGACCTTATATGACCATACTAAAGATGAATGATCCGGCCATCAAAATCAAGGGGGCCTGCCAGCACAATCTGAAGAATCTGGACCTGGAGATCCCCCTGCATCGCTTCACCGTGGTGACGGGCGTCAGCGGCTCCGGCAAGTCCTCCCTGGCCCTGGACACGCTCTACGCCGAAGGCCAGCGCCGCTATGTGGAAACTTTCTCGCCCTACGCCCGGCAGTTCATGGACCGCATGGACCGGCCCCGGGTGAAGGCCATCACGGGCATCCCGCCGGCCATCGCCATCGACCGCAAGGATCCCGTGCGGACCTCCCGCTCCACCGTGGGCACCATGACCGAGGTCACGGACTACGTCAAGCTCCTGTTCGCCCGTCTGGGCGTCCTGCACTGCGCGCAATGCGGGCAGCCGGTCATTCCCGAAACGCCCCAGGTCATCTGGGAACGCCTCCAGGCGCTGCCCCCGGACAGCCGGCTGATCGTGACCTTCCCTTTCGAGGCCCGGCGCTTCGTTGACGACGACGAGGAAAACGGGAGTCCGGATGCCGATCGGGTGCGGCAGACCTTGCAGCGCCTGGGCTTCGACCGTCTTTTCATCGACGGCCGGACCACGGACATCACGGCCTGGGACCCCGCCCAAGGCCCCCTCCGTCCGGACGTCGTGGTGGACCGGGTGGTTCTGAGTGCCGAGCGGCGGCAGCGCATCCTGGATTCCCTGGAGATGGCCGCCCGCTTCGGCAGCGGCCGCCTGTCCGTGCACACCGCATCCGACCGCCACGACTTCAGCACGGCCCTGCACTGCGCCCGCTGCGACCGGGCTTATACGCCGCCCCTGCCCAACCTGTTTTCCTTCAACAGCCCCATCGGGGCCTGCGAGACCTGCCGCGGCTTCGGCCGGGTGATCGACATCGACCTGGACCTCATCATTCCCGACCCGCAACGCACCCTGGAGGAGGGGGCCATCAAACCCTGGGGCGGCTTCGACGAGGGCGGCCGCCACCGCATGGAGTTCGACGATCTGATGGACTTCTGCCGCAAGGCGGGCATCCCTACCGACATCCCTTTCCGCCGGCTGAAAAAGGGTCAGCAGCAGGCCATTATCGACGGTCGAGACGGGTACTATGGCATCCGGGGCTTTTTCCAATGGCTGGAAACCAAGACCTACAAGATGCCGGTGCGGGTCTTTCTCTCCCGCTACCGCAGCTATGACGTCTGTCCGGACTGCCGCGGCACGCGCTTTCAGCCCGCCTCTCTGCTCTACCGGCTGGAAGGACGCGACATCGCGGCGATCTACGCCATGAACATCGACGAGGCCGCGGCCTGGTTCGATGCCCTGCAGGACAAGATCCGCAACGAGGCCGACCGCCTGGTCTGGCACGAGGTCCGCAACCGGATCCGCTATCTGCAGGACGTGGGACTGGGCTATCTCACGCTGGATCGGCAGTCGCGCACCCTGTCCGGGGGCGAGGTCCAGCGGGTGGCCCTGGCCTCGGCCCTGGGATCCTCCCTGGTCAACACCCTCTACGTGCTCGACGAACCCAGCATCGGGCTGCACCCCCGGGACAACCACCGCCTGATCGGCATCCTCAAGGGGCTGCGCCGCCTGGGCAACACCCTGGTGGTGGTGGAGCACGACCCCGACATCATCCGGGCCGGCGACTATATCCTGGACCTGGGCCCCCAGGCCGGCGAAAAGGGCGGCGAACTGCAGTATTTCGGCCCGACCACCGGCATCAACGGCTCCCTGACCGGCGCCTATCTGCGGGGGGAACGCACGATTCCCATGCCCGCCGCCCGCCGTCCGCCCGACCCCCACAAGCAGCTGGTCATACGGGGAGCGGCCGAGCACAACCTCCAGGGGATCGACGTGACCCTCCCGCTGGGCCTTCTGGTCTGTCTGACCGGCGTTTCCGGATCCGGCAAATCCACCCTGGCCGAAGACATTCTCTTCCGCGCCCTGAAAAGGGATCTGGGCGATCCCCAGGGCAAGCCCGGACGGCATAAAGGCCTTACGGGCGCCGCTCAGATCGCGGATGTCGTGCTGGTGGACCAGCGCCCCATCGGCCGCACCCCCCGGGCCAACGCCCTGACCTACACCAAGGCCATGGATCCCATCCGACGTCTGCTGGCCGACACCGAAGACGCCCGGGAGCGGGGCTACGGCCCGGGCTTTTTTTCGTTCAATGTGGACGGCGGCCGCTGCCCGGCCTGCAAGGGGGACGGTTTCGAAAAAATCGAGATGCAGTTCCTCTCGGACGTCTATGTGGCCTGCCCCCAGTGCAACGGTAAACGCTTTACCGACCCGATCCTGGCCGTCCGCTACCGGGACCGCAATGTGGACGACATCCTGCAGATGACGGTGGATCAGGCCCTGGCCTTTTTCGCCGACCGCAAGCCCGTCGTCGCCGCCCTGGCGCCCCTGGCGGAGGTAGGTCTGGGCTACCTGCGCCTGGGTCAGCCCCTGAACACCCTCTCGGGGGGCGAGGCCCAGCGCCTCAAGCTCTCCCGCTTCCTGACGGCCGATCCACGGACGAGCGCCGGCCCGGGCCGGCTGCTCATTTTCGACGAGCCCACCACCGGCCTGCATTTCGAGGATATCCGCATCTCTGCTGCAAGCCCTCCAGAGCATCGTGGACCGGGGCCACAGCGTACTCGTGATCGAACACAACCTGGATGTCATCAAAACCGCCGACTGGATCATCGATCTCGGACCGGAGGGTGGGGAAAAGGGCGGGCGCGTGGTGGCCGCGGGCACACCGGAAGCCATCGTGCGAACCAAGGCGTCCCATACCGGCCGTTACCTCGAAGAGGCCTTGTCACGCGCCCCTTCGCTTGAGAATCGGAAGGTCTCCCAGGAAGTTCGGGACGCCCGCGCCGTATATGAATCCAGCGAACCTTCGGACGCCATCCGCATTCGCGGCGCCCGGGAGCACAACCTCCAGAACGTCAATGTGGACATCCCCCACAACGAGCTGGTGGTGCTGACCGGGGTTTCCGGATCCGGCAAATCCACCCTGGCCTTCGACATCCTGTTCGCCGAGGGCCAGCGCCGCTACCTGGAAAGCCTGGCGCCCTACGTGCGCCAGTACATGAAAATCCTGGAGCGGCCCGACGTGGACCTCGTCACCGGCCTGGCGCCCACCGTGGCCATCGAACAGCGCGTGAGCCATGCCAGCCGACGCTCCACCGTGGCCACCCTGACGGAGATCTACCACTTCCTGCGCCTGATCTTCAGCAAGCTGGGGACACCCCACTGCACCGGCTGCCAGCGGCCCCTGACCGCCCAGTCGCCCAAGGACATCCTCAACCAGTTGAACACCCGCTATCCCAAGAGCGCCGGCTGGATCCTGGCCCCCAAGATCGCCGGCCGCAAGGGCTTTCACAAGGACGTGTTCAAGCTGGCGCTGAAGAGGGGCTTCAAGCGCGCGCGGGTGGACGGCAAACTGGTGGATATCGCGCCGGACATGGCCTTGAGCCGCTACCACGAGCACACCATCGAGCTGGTGATCGGCAGTCTCTCCGCCGGGGACCGCGAGGGTCTGGTGGCCCGCGCCCTCAAGGAGGGCGACGGCAGCCTGATCGCCCTCAAGGGCAAACAGGAGGAGATCTTCAGCCGGCACGGCATCTGCCCCACCTGCGGCATCGGGGTGGCCAAGCTCGATCCCCGCCTGTTCTCCTTCAACAGTCCCCAGGGGGCCTGCCCCCGCTGCAACGGGTTGGGGGTGGAAGGCAGCGAAGACGACGAACGTCCCGGACGGATTTGCAGCGCCTGCGACGGCACCCGCCTGCGGCCCGAGGCCCTGGCCGTGCGATTGCAGAAGCAGTCCATCGGCGACCTGGTGCAGCTGCCGGCCCAGCGCCTGGAAACCGTACTGGCCAAATGGCGCTTTCCCGCCCACCAGACGGCCGTGGCCGACCCGGTCATGCGCGAGATCGCCACCCGCCTGCGCCTGCTCAATCATCTGGGATCTGGGCTATCTGTCCCTGGGTCGCAGCGGCGAGACCCTGTCCGGGGGGGAAGCCCAGCGGGTGCGCCTGGCCGCCCAGCTGGGGTCCAATCTTACGGGCGTCGTCTACGTCCTGGACGAACCCACCATCGGCCTGCATCCCAAGGACAACGGCATTCTGGTGAACGCCCTGCGGGAGCTGCGCGACCGGGGCAACACCATCGTGGTGGTGGAGCATGACGAGGAAACCATCCAGGCGGCCGATACCGTCATCGATTTGGGGCCCGGAGCCGGGGCCCAGGGCGGCCGCATCGTGGCCCAGGGCGGGCTGGAGGCCCTGCGCGCCGCGCCCGAGTCCGTCACGGGCGCCTTTATCGGCGTGCCCCATACAGCCTCCGCCTCCCGGCAGCGGCCCTACCGCAAAAATCCCCGCATCAGCGTTACCGGGGCCGCGGCCAACAATCTGAAACGGATCCGGGCCGATTTCCCCCTGGGGTGCCTGATCGGGGTCACCGGGGTATCCGGATCCGGCAAGTCGTCACTCCTCAAGGAAGTGCTCTATAAAAACCTGGCCAACAAGCTCCACGACCGCGACGACCCGGCCGGCGCCTGCCGCGGCATCAGCGGCTGGAAAGCCGTGGACCGCGTCCTGGAAGTGGATCACAGCCCCATCGGCCGCACCCCGCGCTCGGTGCCGGCCTCCTACGTGGGCTTTCTGGCCGACATCCGCCAGATGTTCGCCCGCACCCCGGAGGCCCGCTCCCGGGGATACGCTCCGGGACGCTTTTCTTTCAACCTGACCGGCGGGCGCTGCGAGGCCTGCCAGGGGCAGGGCCATCCCAAGGTGGCCATGAGCTTTCTGCCCGACGTCTATGTGCCCTGCGAGGTCTGCCGGGGATCGCGCTTCAACCCCGAGACCCTGGCCGTCACCTACCGGGGCAAATCCATCGGCGAGGTGCTGGACATGACCTTTGCCGACGCCCTGCAATTCTTCAGCGCGATTCCGTCCATCCGTCTGCCGGTGCAGTTCGTCTGCGACATCGGTCTGGGCTACCTCAAACTGGGCCAGCCCAGCCCGACCCTCTCCGGGGGCGAGGCCCAGCGCATCAAGCTGGCCCGCCAGCTCGCCAAGCCCGGCCGGGGCCGCACCTTCTTCATCCTGGACGAGCCCACCACCGGCCTGCACCTGGCCGACGTGACCCGCCTGCTGGACGTGCTCCAGACCCTGGTGGACCAGGGCCACACCGTGGCCGTGATCGAGCACAACCTGGACTTCATCCGGGCCGCCGACTATCTCATCGACCTGGGACCGGAGGGCGGCGACCAGGGCGGCCGCATCGTGGCCAAGGGGTCGCCGGAGGAGTGGCTGCGCAAGGGGGTTGAAACGCACACCGCCCAGGCGCTGCGGCAGATGATGGCGGCGAAGCCTATCGGTACAGCCTTCTTGATCTGAAGTAAGGGCGGTTTTGTCTTTCCTGCAAGGGGCGGGGACCGGTCGACAAGCTTTGTTCCGGGCACCGCCTATGCGGTGGCCGGTGCCCGGGAAGATGTTGGCTGAAAGGATGGCTTATTTGTTCTGACGGGCTTTCAAAACGATGATGCCGATGATGAGCAACACGACGATCCAAAGCATCGGCTCTTTGTACCACCAGTTGCCAATGGACTGCATTGCGGGCGGGGCGCCATTTTGGATTGTACCGCTCATTAAAAGGGCCAATGACGTAATGGCGCCGGAACGACAAAATCCCATCTTACGACCTTTCGGCTCGTTAATCGTCTTGGGAAAGCGGTTGCGGGGATAGACGAACATTCGGCGAATAGGCGCTGTTAGCGTATCGACCGACTGCTTCGACTGACAAGGGCTTGAACTTAATCTCGTAACCTGTAGCAAGATCGATACCAGAAACCGCCTCCCTAATATCCCAATTAATTCAATTATTTCAGATAGTGATGCCATCTGGGAGGCAGGAGGCTGACAATTTATGTCATGGAATTTGACACGATCCGTCAATATTCGCGGTTACAAATGCTCGGCGGGAGGTAACGATTTTGTACGGCTATTGGGGGGCGAACGGTGCGACAACGTAACTTGGGGGAATTCTGACTCTGGAAATCGGACACCAAGCATGGTGGCTTAGGGCGATTCAGAGAATGCACCGCCTTGTTCGCTTGGCGGGCAAAAAAGTTTATACGTGGCGCAATTCATGGACCGCTTTATCTCTTGCAACCGCAAACGCCCGCACCGACCGGGTTATGTCCTCCTCGGTGGTGGCCCAGGAGCAGACGCTGATGCGGATCACCGCCTTTCCCTGCCAGCCGGCGCCGCCCGCCCAGCACTCGCCCGAGGCCTGGATATTCCGCAGGGTCTCAGATGTGATTTCATCGCTGTCGCATGCGGCCAGCACCTGGTTGAACACCACCTCGTTTAAAATCTGAAAGTCCTTCCGCGGCAAGCTCCCGTGCCATCTGCACGGCGCGCCGGTGCAGACCATACACCAATTCGTCCAGGCCCTCCTTGCCCAGGTATTTCAGGGCCGCCCAGAGTTCCACCGCCCGGGCCCGCCGGGACATCTCCGGCGTGTAGAGCATCCCGTCGCGGTTCTCGCTGTAGGCGATGTAGGAGCCGGAGGCGTGCAGGGCGTGGGTCAGGGCCGCCTTGTCGCGGCACAGCACGATCCCGCTGTCGTAAGGGGCATTGAGGGTTTTATGCCCGTCCACCGAAAAGGAGTCGGCCTTGGCCATGCCCTTTGTAAGATGCTGCAGCCGGCGCGAGGCCGCGGCCCACAGACCGAAGGCGCCGTCGATATGCACCCAGGCTCTGGCCTGGTTGGCTTTCTCGCAAATGTCTTCGAAGGGGTCAAAGGCCCCGGAGCTGACGTTTCCGGCCTGCAGAATCAGGATCGTGCTTGCATCAAGTTCCGGAAGGGCGGACGGGATGATCCGCCCCTGATCGTCGACGTCCACCCATTCGATGCTGTCGATGCCGAAACCCAGCAGGGCGATCGCTTTGACAACGGTGCCATGGGCCTGGCGCCCGGCCACGATCCTTACCCGCGGCGCCCCGCCAAATCCCTTTTTGTTGATATCCCAGCCATTGTTTTGAAAAACCCGGTAGCGCGCGGCCGCCAGAGCGCAGAAGATCGCCAGGGAAGAGCCGCTCACAAAGCCGGCCACGGTCCTCTCCGGCAGCCCAAACAATTCCCTCAGCCACGACTGGGCGACTTCCTCCAGTTTGGCGGCGATGGGCGAGATGACATAGAGGGCCGTATTCTGGTCCCAAAAATCCGATAGCCAGCGTGCCGCCAGCGCAACCGGGATGACGCCGCCGTTCACGAACCCGAAATAGCGCCCTCCGGTCTGGGCCACGCTGGCCGGCGAGCCGTATGCGTGCAATTGCTTTAGGATCGCTTCGGCATTGCCCGTAGACGGCGGGAAGTTCTTCGGAAAACCGTTCCAGGTTGGCTAAGGCTTCCGGCATGGGGATAGACATTCCGGTCGCGAACCCCATTGGCATAGGCGAAAGCATAGTCCTGGGCCAGCCCGAAAATGGCTTTTTGTTCCATCTCGCCGAACATTTTCTTCTGCAGCTCGGTCGGCATGGTCAAATCTTCACCTAACGCGTAGAATGATGAAACGGTGTTTTAGCCGTTGGTTTTCGTATTTCCCCTTGTTCCGCGCCGAGCATCGGCGGCGAGGGCGGAAAAGGCGTATCGGCCTGTCCGAGGGAAGCGCGTTCCGGCACGCTCCGACCCGGTCGAGGACGGGCAGGATGGAGCGGAACACGGGCGTTTTCTTTTCACATGTAAAAAAATGAGGGTGAAACTCAGAACGCCTCGGTCCCGGTTCGGATCACCACGCTTTCCCGCATCGGGGCCACCCGCGCAACGAATTCCGTCATGTGGGCGGTGGCGGAATGGGTATCGAGCGCCGCGAGGGATTCCCATTTCTCGAAGAGGGTGACCCGGTTGGAATCGATGGGCTCCTGGCGGTCCGATCCGCTGTCGATCTCGCGCGTATAGTCATACATCAGGCACCCGTCCTCGGCCAGGACAAGGGGGCGCACCTTCCGGCATTCCGCCAGAAAGGCCTCCATCTTACCCGGCTTGATCATCATGGTGACGACGGAATAGATCATGTTCACTCCTTTTGCCCTATGGGGCTTCCTTTTATAAAAGAACGATGGCACACAGTCCGTAAACCATGGGATTTCCTCTCCCATGCTGTTAATTGTTGAGACGCGCCCGATACCTCTCCGAAACATAAAGGGCGTTCTAAGCCCCCCTGGCTGATGGGAGGTTACTTGTAAAATGTAACTTGGCCGGTGCTCACATCGTACATGGCGCCCACCATCCCGATCTCACCCTTGTCGAGCATCTCGCGCAGCACGACGCTCCTGTCGCGAAGCTTCTGCATGGTCAGCTGGACATTCATTTCCGCCACCGCCTGGACGAATTCTGCGTTCGCTGGAACTCCTGGGCTGTGTAGTCGCCCTGCACCGCCGTGACAGCCGGATTGATATTGGCCAGCGTCGCCGTCAGCAAGCCGAGTTGCGCCGCGTCGCAGGCGCCTTTGATTGCGCCGCACTCCGTATGGCCCATGACCACGATCAGCTTGGCGCCAGACAGCTTGGTTGCGAATTCAAGACTGCCGAGGATGTCGTCATTGACAAAATTGCCCGCCACGCGCGCCACGAAAAGATCGCCGATCCCCCGGTCGAATACGATTTCCGGCGGAATGCGCGAGTCGAGACAACTCACAACGGCCGCGAAGGGATACTGGCCTTTGGAGGTCTGCTGGACCTGGGCGAGTAGGTCCCGCTCTATAGTTTACCGCTGACAAAGCGCTGGTTGCCCTGTTTGAGCATCTCCAGGGCCTTGCCGGGTGTGATGGCGGCCTGTGCTTCTCGGGTCAGCGCGGCGCCGCTCTCGGCGTGGGCCGCCCCGAGCATCGCAAAACCTATCGCTATGGCCAGTGCCATGACCTGCACTCTGTTTGCCCTCATGTTTTTCTCCTCTTGGTTGGTTTTTGACGGCCTTAACAGGGACGGGCCCTGTCAAGTTTCGGAAATGACGGCATTAAACACCAGAATCGCTGATGGGCGCCACCTATAAAAGCCATTTTCCCGCCGGAATCTTCATTAGGCGGTGCCCGGGCTTCCCGCCGTACCCCCCGTATCGCATCGCCGCCGTACCTGTCCGGGTCTTCGTTTCCGAGGCGCGCACCGGGCCTGGTCCGACCGGGGTTCGACCGTCATGCCTGACGCGCCGCAAAGTCTTCGATGGCCTTGCGGGTGACAGTGTAACGTCCGATGGACGATCGGCTTAGCCCCACGAACCGATCGCGGGGAAATCAAAGCCTGCATCACCACGACGAGAAGGGGAACGATACTCGGAAAGTCGCTCGTGACAGGGGTTAGCCCTTCGTGACTGCCGTTGAAAGCCTTCCGGCAGAGCAGGATCTCAGCCATTTTGAGGAAGACGGCCCTGCGCGACCCAGCGTAAGCGCCGGTTCCGAGAAGGATGGCCAGCGAACCGTGGGTCCGCACGCCGCACTTGCCCGGAGGCGCCTCGGGCGGATGGGCGCCGCGGGAGAGGGCCAGCTGCAGGCCCGGCAGGTCGACGCCGCTGGCCGCGGCGTTGGCCGGCTCCACCGTGCGGGGATTGCATTCGATATAGCGTCGCTCGCCGTCCCGAAAGAGGTAGTCGAGGGTAAGCCCCCCGTGCCAGGCGAGATACCGCCCGATTTTCGCCATATCTTCCCGGGCCAGGGGGTGATCGACGCTCACGCGGCCCGCCGCACTCGGTCCGATTCCCACCGCGGTTTGCATGCTGGTGTGGCACGCCACCAGGCGCCCATGATCGAACAGGGCCTGCACCTGGGCATAGCGGCCCGCTGCGGGCGCCTGCCACATGAGCGGCTGGCCGTCCGAAGTCTCAAAAAGTTCCTGGAATGCGGCAACCGCGTTACCGGCGCGTTTCACCAGACGGACACCGGATCCGGCCGTGCTGTAGGGCGTCTTGAGGTAGAAGGGCGGTTGTTTACCGGCCAGCTGCGCGATGGCGTCAAGGCGTTCCCATTGCGGCTGGGGCAGCCCGACTTCATCGAGCAGCCCTGCAAAGGCGATCTTGCTTTGGACGCGGGCGAACGCCTCCGGGGCGGCGATGGCTATTCCGGCTCCGGGCCACCGCCCCGCACCGGCTGCGGCGAGCAGCCAAGCTTGTTCGTGGGTGGGCAGGAGGACATCGAACATCCCTTTTGCGAGCACACGATGGGCCGCCTTGAGATAGCCATTGGGATCCGCATTGGCGGGCGGGCAGGGATGAACCTTCCGGGTCCAGCGGCTGAAGCGGCAGATGCAGGCGGGACTCGGATCGAGCACCTCGATCCAGTGCCCGGCCGGCCCCAGCACGCTCAGGAACTCCCGGGCCGTGAGGCTCGACCCTTCCATGAAAAGAACTTTCATGGCCATGCCAACCCGAAACGCAAGGAACCGAGCGGGCGCTTTAAATCTGCTTCGGCAGGGGGTGATCATATCAGGCCCAAATGGCCCTCGTTTAGCAAGGTCTAATGGCATTACCATCCCGTTCAACTCCGGCAGGGCATTCGAAAGGATCATTCGTGCCCTATCTGGTATATTGAGGGTCAAATGCCGCTTATCGTGACCTTTTGAGGTCGTTTCCACAACGATCATTCAAGAGCGGGTCGCCTTGGACGTCCGGTTGGCGGTCACGTTGAAGGCTGTGACGGGCGCCGTCAACTCTTTATGGCCGCCCACCGCATAAGACCACGCATAGCCGTCTTGACGGCGCTGGATGGTGCCCGCCGATGTTTCCGGAAAGTGCGCCGTAAATACGATGGCGTCTTTCTCCAGGGCATAGGTCAGCAGCCACTCGCGCGAGCTTTGCGCCAAATCCCCGATGAGACAGTACATCGAGTTCCAGGCCGGGTGGTAGACCTGCAAGGGGTTGTGCATGATGTCGCCTGAAAACACCATCGTATTCCCGCGCGAGCTGATTTCAATGGCCATGTGCCAGATGCTGTGGCCAGGGGACGGAATGAAACGGACGCCGTCGAGTATTTCTTCGCCGACATCGGGTACGGTACGGGCCAGCCCCGCTTGGATGATGGGAAGTACGCTGTCCTCGAAGACCATCCGCCGTGGGGCGCCGGCGGGCTTGCTGAAGAACTCACACTCCCGCTGGCTGAAAACGTAGGTGGCGTTGGGAAATACGGGCACCCAGCGGCCATCCTGCCGAAAGGTGTTCCAGCCGACGTGATCCACGTGCAAATGGGTCGACAGGACGTAGTCGACGTGCTCCCGCCGGAAGCCCGCCTCCTCGAAACGTTCGAGCAGGGGCGTATCCAGCCTGTCGAAAAGCCTGCTGAAGGGCCGGGCTTTGCCATTGCCGATGCCGGTGTCGATGACAATGGTCAGGCCGTCGAGCTCCACTACCCACAGATGGGTCTGCAGGGGTACGCGTTGACCGGCAAGGTCGAGGCTGGATGCCGCCAGCCGCTCCCCCAGGAGACGACCGTGGCGTGGATCCCAGTCGGGAAACAGGACCCCCGGTGCAAAATCGAAGATTGTCTCCTCGATGCGCGTGATTTGGGCTTCGCCGACACGATGGACAAGCGGGGAATACTTCATGGCGCCGCCTATGAAACACGGTGAATAACCAGCGCCTCATTGGTGAGGCAAGGACCGAAGGTGAAAGAGCCGTTGCGGCTGTTGGGGGTACCGGCGTGGTTGGGGATTGACGAATGAACCTTAGACCCAAAACTCGACTAATGCAACTATGCGGGCCAATTTAAACTAATAAAAATATGGCCGCTATCCGGGCGTTCCAGGAGGGGGTCGATAACAGCCGTTTGGACCTATCCGACCGCCGGCCCGGTCCGGCCGGCTTTGCGGTCACGATGGAAGAAAACACCTGTGCGGGTAATCGCGGCGGGTTCATCGCGGCTACCGTCAATGCGCTCTTTTCCCGCGGGCCGTCAAAGGCGGCTCGTTAAGCTCGCGACCCGGTTTTCTTTTCAATCCTCCGCCACGATGCGTTCAAGGGCCGACACGATTTCATCCACATCGTCAGGACAAACGCCCGAAAACCAAACGCTTTGAGGGTAAATCATCACATTGGACCCATCGGAGCAGAGCCCCATGCACCCTGATGTGGAAACCCGGACTTTCCCCTTCCAGCCTTTCGCATAAACGGCGTCCTTCAATTTCGATTTAACGCGCGGGCTGTTGTTGTCGGCACACGATTTTCTTTCTCCCTTGCGATCATTGGTACAAACAAAAACATGCGCCACGTAGGGCGATTCGTTTTGTCCAGGCATAATGGAATACCCTCCTGATAGTGTGATGGGCCGGCGTGGTTCATGGCCTTTGCGGGTAAAATCGCACGGCGCCGAAGGAAAGGCGCCGGCGGATCGTTTAAATGTTGCCCTAAACGTTTTTACGTTTAATCAGTTGATTTGATGTTCCATGGGAGTTCTTCAGGCGCGGCATTGCGCCATTCCTCGATGATTCTTTGTGCTTCAGGAAGGTCTTTCTCTGAAACGCGAATCAGGCCCCAGCCATATTGAGATTGGAAAAGGCCATCATAAGCCGTGTCATGAAAGGATTTTATTTCGGCATAAATGCCATTATCCTCTAAAACGGATTTAATGACATTTGCTTCTGCCTCGTTTTCAGGCTTCATTAGTGTTTTCACGGTCAAATGTCCCATACGGTTAGGGGAAGAGACGACCCCTTGTTTCCCCCTTAAACCCGGGAGGGTCAGGATCATCTTAGAAAGTCGGTAAGGTATTTTATCGCCGTCAAAACGATAATGCCGGCCAGCATCCATTTAATCAACCCGGCAGGGACGTATTTCTGGCAACGGGCGCCGAGATACATTCCCGCCATGCCGCCAATCCCGAACAATATCCCCAGCATCCAATCGGGCGCCACCGACATGTTCGGGAAAAACGGGGCGATGGCCTGATAGAACCCGACGCCGGCCACGGAGGTGATGAAGGTTCCCAGCAAGGACGCCCCTGCCACCGTATAAACGGGCAGCCCCCAAAAGGCCACGAAGAAGGGCGCGATGATCGCCCCCCCTCCAATCCCATAGATGCCCCCCACGATGCCGACGATGAAGCTGAGCAGGAAAAGTCCCCAGGTGGAGACATCAAACACTTCGCCGTAAAATCTGTAGCTCAGACGGCGCAAATTGAATCGGACGATTTGAACGGCAGGCAGGACGGCGCCGCCAGGCACGCTTGAACGCTGCTGGCGAACCATTTCCTGAAAACGCTTTTCACTTGCGCCCTTGTGGCCGGGGTTCGAATTCGCCTTGACCAGGTCTCGTACCAGCCGGAGGCCGACGTAAAGCAGAACCCCCGATGCGAACAGCTTGAAATTCCTTGGGTCCGGCAGATAGGCCACACGAACGATGGCGCCGATGAAAACACCCGGAAGGGTTCCGGCCACCACGATCCAGGCCAGGGGCCACACCATGCGCCCTTCGGAGATATAGCGATAGATGCCGCTTGGGACTGCAACGATGTTGAACAACTGGTTGGTCGCGCTGACGGAGGGATTGCTGTACCCGAGAAAAGACATCTGGAAAGGCAATAACAGAAAAGCGCCGGATACACCCCCCATGGACGTAAAGAACGAAATGATGAATGCCACCAAGGGGGGGATCCAGGGGTCGACTTCGATTCCCGCGATCGGAAAAAGCATAAATCCCACCTATGTCGTAAAGTGCCCTGGTTACGGATTGCGCATAGCCCCTAACCAAAGATATCCAGCGCCTGCTCCAGATCCGAAATCAAGTCTTCGACATTCTCGATACCGGTCGAGTAACGGATCAACCCCTCCGGTATGCCTAGCTTGGCGCGTTCTTCCTGTGTACATTCCACATGGCTGGTGGTCGCAGGGGGCCCGACGATGGTCTCGACCGCCCCCAAATTGGCCGCGGCATGGGCAAACCGCAACCGGGGGATAAAACGGCTTACCGCTTCAAGCGTATTCTCTTTCAGCATAAAACTCATCATGCCGCCAAAACCGCGCATTTGTTGTCTGGCAATTTGATGGCCTTCATGTGAAGGAAGACCGGGATAGAAAACGCGCTCGATCGCTGGATGCGATTCCAGATATTGGGCGATCCTCAGGGCGCTTTCATTTTGTCTCTGAATCCGCAACTCAAGCGTTTTCATACCCCGCAAGATCAGATAAGCGGACATCGGGTGCAAGGTCGCGCCATTGATTTCACGATAATGGTAAATCTGATCGATCAAATCCTTCCGGCCGCAAACAACGCCGCCTAATGCGTCGGCATGACCACCGAGGAATTTGGTGGCACTATGCAGGACCAGATCCGCTCCCATTTGAAGGGGGTTCTGGTTAATGGGCGTTGCGAACGTATTATCGACCACGACGATGGCGCCGACCGCCTTGGCGGCCTTCACCAACCGTGGGATATCGATCACTTTTGTGGTGGGGTTGGTAGGGCTTTCCAGATAAAGCACCTTACAGCCGTTTGATACTTCGCTTTCGATTTGTTCATGATCGGTGGTATCGCACAATTTTGCCTCTATCCGAAATTTTGGCAAAAATTCGCTGAAAATCACATTGGTGCCGCCATAGGTGTCCTTGACCGTGACCACACGATCTTGATCGGAAAGTAATGCAAACAAGGTGCTGCTGATGATCCCCATGCCGGTTGCGGCGCTTGTGGCCGCTTCCGCATCTTCCAGATTGCGGATTTTCTCTTCAAAAACCTGAACGGTCGGATTGGTGTTGCGGCTGTAGATATGACCTTCTTTCCGCCCCAATGCGACCTGCAGCCACTCATCCAGATCCCGATAACCAAATGACACACTATGGACAACAGGCACCTGGGTGGCACCCTGCATCAAATAGTCTTCTTCGCCTGCCCAAACCGTGCGTGTTCCCAGCCGTGGAGTTTCACTCATGATGTATTTTACACTTTCCTTTGCTATTGAGATGTCGTCTGACCTATCGTTTTAACGCCCGATCGTCGATTCGGATCACCGATGACCGCCTTTCGACCGCCGGGGTGCGCACTATACCGCGTTTGTACCGCATTGCCCACCTTTAAGCTCCGATGCGTCAGGTGCCATACCTTCGGAGATAAAATGCCGGTGTATGCACGCCATGGTTACGGATTTCGCATAACGCCGATTTCGAGGTCAAAAATGCCGTTATAGGGGCAACATTATGGTGGGTTTATGGACCATCACATGTGAAATCTATGGGTTGGCTTGGTCCGGCCCCATTTGAAGTTTTCCCCATTTGAAGTTTTTTTGTCAAAGAACAAACTGGTGGTCGCTTATTCCCGATCCCGAAAGTTGCGTTATAAGTAAAGGCCCCCTTGTTTCTCCCCAAGGTGCGCGAACACTCGGAAAAGGATTCCGTGAACACAAGAGCACAGAAAAAAACCTTGACGCCTTGTGACATGTTTGGCAGACCGTCCCGCTATGAAAATGAATTCTGAACCGCAGAAATTTCAAACGGCAAATGTCATTCTGATTGCATTCTCTCATCTTATTCATGACATCTATGGGTCTTTTTTGGCCCCGCTCCTGCCGCTGTTGATCGAAAAGTTAGGATTTTCCTATACGCAGGCGGGCCTTTTGACGGTGGCGCAACGGTTTCCTTCTCTCCTGAATCCATTTTTTGGAGTTATCGCGGATAGAATCAGTGTTCGCTATTTTGTGATCGGTGCCCCGACCGTGACCGCCATATCCATGAGCTTGCTGGGGCTCGCGCCCTCCTATCCGGTGCTCGTGGTGCTCCTGGTGATCATGGGAATCAGCGCCGCCTGTTATCATGTCCCGACACCGGTGATGATCAAGCACATTGCCGGCACGCAAGTTGGAAAAGGAATGAGTTTTTATATGGTTGCGGGGGAACTTGCCAGAACGGTCGGCCCATTGGTCGTCATTGGCGTGGTCTCGCGCTGGGGATTGGAACGCACCTATTGGCTGATTCTCCCGGGAGTGCTGGCCTCCCTGTTCCTCGCGGCGAAGTTTAGACATATGCCTGTCCAGCACACGGTGCATGCCCGCCCGTCCTCCAGGTTGGGACAAACCCTTGTCGACATGCGGGCGACCCTGCTGGGCTTGACCGGCATCAGTATTTTTCTGGGAGGACTGAAGGGCGCCATGGTTATCTTTCTTCCGGCGTATTTGACGGAAAAAGGCGCCAGTCTTGTGGTGGCAGGGGTTTCTCTGTCCGTATTGGAAGCGGGGGGCGTCGTCGGCGTCCTGATGTCCGGGACCCTCTCGGACCGTTGGGGACGAAAGTTTGTCCTGCTGGCGGCGATCCTTGCCGCTCCGGGGCTCATGTGGATCTTCCTGCGGAACCCGGGTTTCCTGACCTTCCCAATCCTGTTTCTCCTGGGCTTTTTCCTGCTGTCAAACGGCCCCGTCATGCTCGCGATTGTCCAGGAGAGCGGCTCTGATCGACCCGCGTATGTCAACGGGATCTATATGATGATCAATTTTGTGGTCGGGTCCGGGATGACCGTGCTTGTGGGCGTATTAAACGACCGGCTTGGTCTTGATCTGACCTACCAACTCGTCACGGTGTGGTTTCTCGGGGCGATCTTCTGTGTCCCGTTCTTACCGGGGAAATTGTTCGCGCGGTCCGCCCACAGGGCGAAGCCGTAATCCGTTCTCTGCCGAGATAACCGGTCAAAATCACAAATCAAAGTTTGACCCCATTTGCCCTCTTTGAAATCTATGGGTTGGCTTGGTCCGGCCCGATTGAACCGGCAAGAGGAAAGCGACATCAGCCGCCAAATCCCCCCGCGCCTTTAAGCAGCATCATCGCGCCCAAAATGAAAAGCAGGATGTAGATGGTACGTTTGTAAAGGCGCTGGTCGATGGTATCAAAGAGTCGCATACCCGTGAAAACACCGGCCAGAAGCGGCAAAAGGCAGTAGATGAAGTGGTGAACCACCTCAGCCGTGACCAGGCCGGAAAAAAACTGCAGCGCAAGGATCAGCCCGCCGCTGATACAGAAAAATGTCACCAGGGTGGCCTTGATCTGGTGTTTGGGCCATGGCTGCAGGGCCGTGTATACGATGACCGGCGGCCCCGCCGCCCCGATGCTGGCGCCCAGAAACCCGGCGCTGAAGCCAGCGGTCAACGTCCAGCGTTGCTTCAACTCCGTTTTCGATGACCCGTGTTGCCAGGTCGCGGCCGCCGTGGCGATGATCACGCCCCCCACCAGCAACTCCAACCATTGCGGTTCGACCGTTTTGAGAATGTAGACCCCCACCGGCACCCCCGGAAGAGAAGCCATCAGCAGGGGCAGCCACTTGCGGGTCTGAACGTGACGGGCGAGCCGGCAGACGAGGATGACGTTCATCACCAGGCCCAGCATCAGGATCAGCGGGACGGCGGTCTTGATGTCGATCATCAGCGCCATGAGGGGCAGGCTCACCAGCATCATACCGAACCCGGTCATGCCTTGAACGAGCCCGCCCACATAGGCAACAAGCGCCAGATAGACCGTTTCAGCCATGCGTCAATAATCGCGATTCTGGTTTTCAGTGTCGGTGAGCCATGACAGAAGGGTGTTGTTGAACGCGCGCTTCCGCTCGATCATGACCCAATGCCCGGTGGGCAAGCCCATCACGCGGTTGCCGGGCCGCTTGGCGAGACCCTCGATCCAAGCGCGCGAGTGGAACATGAGCGGCTTGCGTTCGCCGTAGATATAGAGCATGGGACAGTGCGGATCGAAGGCCCGGATGCCGCGGAGCCCACCGGAAACGCCCAGCCACGCCAGCGCATAGGGATAACCCATTTGCGAACCGATGCGCTCGGGATCGGTCGGGCAGCGCAATACGCGCGCCATCCAGCGCGACATGGCATCTCCGATCCTGCCGCCTATGCGCCAGGCGAGGGCCAGCCATATCTGATAGGCCGCCACCATGAGCACGCCCTTGGCGCCCAGTTCCGCGCGGTGGTTTCGCGAACCGGCGTCACCGATGTCCACGCCGATCACCCGCTCGACAAGCTGCGGATGCCGCATGGCAAACTGGTAGCCGAAGAAGCAGCCCCAATCGTGCAGCAACAAGCTGACAGGCTGATCCGGGCAGGCCTCGTCGACTACGCGGCGGATCGTCCCGACAACTTCGGCCAGCGAATAGGCGCGGCCTTTCTGTGACAGGTCGAATCCCGGCAGGGTGAAGCGCACGCAGCGCAAACGGCCCTTCAAGGCGTCGACCTGGGGATCCCATAACGCGTGCGTGTCAGGCCAGCCATGGATCATCACGATCGCTTGCGGGCCGGCGCCCTCGATCATCACGTCGACATCGCCAATCCTCATGCCGCGAACTCCTTATTCGGGACCGCCGGGCATCGGCATTGGGGTCTTACCACGGCGTGGGTTTGGGGTTGCGCTGGTCGAAGCCTTTCTGGTGCCAGTAGGGATAGGCGGGCTCGCGGTGGCTGGCCGCGTCGAGTTTGGCGATCTGCGCCCCGTCCAGTTGCCACCCCAGCGCGCCGAGGTTCTGCTTCAGCTGGTCGGCGTTGCGCGCGCCCACGACCACATTGCTGACCGTCGGCCGCTGCAACAGCCAGTTGAGCGCCACCTGCGGGATGGTTTTGCCGGTCTCGGCCGCCACCTCCTGCAGCGCGTCCATCACCGTGAACAGGTATTCATCGTCCACCGGCGGGCCGCCCTCGGCGCCGCCCTGGGCGATGCGCCCCTCCTTGGGCGGGCTGTTGCGGGTGATCTTGCCGGTGAGGCGCCCCCAGCCCAGCGGGCTCCACACCATCAGCCCCACGCCCTGGTCGAGCCCCAGCGGCATCAGTTCCCATTCGTAATCGCGCCCCACCAGCGAGTAGTAGCCCTGGTAGGCCACGTAGCGCGCCAGCCCGTATTTTTCGGACGTGGCCAGCGACTTCATGAGGTGCCAACCCGAGAAGTTGGAAGCGCCGATGTAGCGCACCTTGCCGGACGCGATGAGGTTGTCGAGTGCCGCCAGGGTTTCTTCCACCGGCGTCAGGGCGTCGAAGCCGTGCATGAAGTAGAGGTCGATATGGTCCGTGCCGAGCCGCTTCAGGCTGTCTTCCGCCGCGCGGATGAGGTGGTAGCGCGACGAACCGCATTCGTTCGGCCCTTCGCCCATGGCGAAGGTGGCCTTGGTGGCGATGAGCACGTCGTTGCGCCGCTGGCCCACCGCCTTGCCGAGGATCTCTTCCGCCAGGCCGGTGGAATAGATATCCGCCGTGTCGAAAAAATGCATGCCGTGCTCGAGGCAGATATCCACCAGCTCCGTGGCCTCCTTCACATCGATGGCACCCCATTTCCGGAAAAATTCGTCGTTGCCTCCGAAAGTGCCTGTGCCCAGGCTGAGGGCCGGCACCATCAGGCCCGAGCGTCCGAGTTGGCGATATTCCATGGTCATGGTGATTCCCCCTCTTTGTGTTTTGTCGGGTTCATACGTTGCTATAAACTATCAACGGATGTCCCGCGCGCAAGGGGCCGCCCTCAGTTGACCAACCTTTCGATGAGCTGTTCGGAACCGGTGCGGTTGCTGTCAAAGATCAGGCGCTTTAGGGGCGTCTTGCTGGTGACGGAGATTTTAGCCAGCCGATATACATCGGCAGTTAGAAAATGCTGATGAGCGCGGGCCGTGGCTGCGGGTGCTGTATAACGCCAGGTTTGAGGTCAAAAATGCAGTTATAGGGGCTGTATTGGGGCAGTTTTCGGAACAATTACCTGAGTAATCAATTCGTTGGCGTGGTCCGACCTGGAATTAGGACAACTATTCGTAATGCGTCCACATGCGGAGGATTTTCACGACGTTTTCATCGTCGATCACTTGGTAGACCAGGCGGTGCTGAATGTTGATGCGGCGGGAATAGGCCCCGGCGAGATCGCCGACAAGCTTTTCGAAGGGAGGCGGTGTTTGATAGGGATTGTCCCGCAAGATATCGATGAGCGGTTCGGCCTTGGCTTTAAGTCCGGAGGCCGATAATTTTTTCGCGTCCTTCTGGGCTTGCTTTGTGAAGACGACCCTGTAATTTACCAATCGATTTCTTCTTTGCAGTCTTCAACCGGTGTCGCCAGCCCTTCGCGGATAGACTCGCGCATTCCAGGGATATTCAGAAGGTACATGGTCTCCTGAATCGCGCGCCAATCACTCTCGGACAAGAGCACGGCGTTGCCCCTTTTGCTCGTTATGACGATGGGTTCGTGGGACAAAGCGGTCTGGTCGATAAGACGATAAAATTTGGATCGTGCCTCGGTGGCGGATAATGTCGGCATAGTTCACCTCGCTTTTTGCTAACGTACGTCATAGCGTACGCACTGTCAAGCGCCAAGGCAGCAGAATCACTGTTTAGAATTGTTTAAAACCATGTTCAGACCTAACCAATACTTGGACTTTGTCCGACCTGTTTGAATGATCCTGCTTTCTGTGATTTCCTTGTTCAAACTCTCAAAAATAAAAATATGAGAGGGCCCGCCTACCGCCCTACCGGCTCGCGCGCAAGGGGCCGCCATCGAGCAACCGGATGAAGCGGGTCGCACCGGGCTGTATATCTTCTGGTATTTTGCGGCGCATCGACTTTCAATCTTGGGCCGCCAGCGCAAAATCGCGCAGGGCTGAGGAATCACGCAAATCCAGGGCGGTCCCCGGCGCCATTTTCCTGCGTGCGATGCCGTTCGGGCCGTTCGCCAGTACATAGGCCCCTATTGATGGGTCGGCGCTGCGCGGCTGGCACTGGTAATTTCGCACCTCGATCGCCGCAAATTCGTCGACCGCAATTCCGGGAAGATCACCGAGCCGGGCAAAAAAGCCCTCAAACTGCTCGCGACGACGCGCTTGAGGAATCAGTCCTTTGGGAATGGGGCCATTATCGTGTGCATTGCCGGCAACGGGGATGATCCCCAGGCCTTGCAGCATCACGTAGCGCCACGCATCCGCGTGAAAGCTTTCGGCATCGCTCATGCACTGCGCCGTGAGCCAGATAAAGCCGGCGCTTGTTCCCGCCATGATCTTGCCCGCGTGGAACGCCGATTCGAAAGTTGGCACCAGCCCTTTAGCGCGCACCACAGTGAGCAGGTACCGCGTATCGCCCCCTAAGACGAAAATCCCCTGGGACCGACGAATGATCTCCTGAAGATCCCCATCGCGGGTTTCGGATTGTCCGGGTGGCACCTCGCCGATCAGAATCTGTTCGGCATCACAGCCCAGGTTCCGGAACGTCTCGCTGGTAAAGTCGATGTAGCCGCGCCCTAACTTCGAATGCGTGCCATTGAAATGGGCCGTCGGCAAAATCGCGATTTGCGGTCTGTCGACGCCGAACTGTGCTTTCGCCAAATCGACGATGCGCGCGAAATGGTGCGACATCAACGGATCGCTCATCCTGCCGCCGCCGATGCCGTAGATAACTGTATCCATTGTGCCGTTCGACCGATCGAGGTGCGTGTTAGGGGACATGAAGCAAGGCCGCGGCGCATTAATCGTGCGCAAAGATCGCTGTGAAGGGACGTCTAATTTCCCTGCGGCAGCCTTCTGACGTCAATCATTATCTCGTTGCGCCGCAAAAACGGCAAGGTCCACGGCGGGTCATATCCGGCATACATGGGAGATGAGACGGGTTCGAATTCCTCGAGGCCCGCGAGCCAGGCCTGAAGCTCGTCCGCTTTCTCATCATTGCGAGACTTGCTCCCAAGCCAGGTGTAACGAATGCTGGCCGTATATCTGGCCGGAACCGCCTCGAGGCTCACCCGCTCGTCGTTCGGAACCGGCAGATCCTCGATCTTGTAGCCGGAGGGCATCATGAAGGTCATGACCCACCCTTCCCCGCCAGGGCGCTGGATAACAGGCGCGGTCATGGGTATTTTCTCGCTCTCCCCGCCGCGCTTCTGTACCACCGGGGCGGTCATCTTGATCTCCTGCTGCTTTTGGTTGTCACCGAAAATGTAATTCGCCAGAATCCGGAAGCCTGCGCTTTGGGCCTCTTTGAACTCCCCCGCCACCGTGGTCCTGGCGACGACATAGGAATCGTAGTGCCGGATCTCCTTGTTGCCCTCTTTCAAGAGCACGTCGTATTGGGGCGTCTCAGAGGTGCGTATCCCAAAGACCGAACAGCCATAACTGACGATGGTAAACAGCATGAGTATCGACACTTTCCACGCGATTGAGCGGTATGACCTCATGATTGATGAAACGCTCCTGCGGCTTGGCAATGGTTGTTATGGGGTCGAACCAAGCTATGGCAGCGGTGTGTCAGATGCAACACCGCCCGGGGATGAAATGCCGAAGAGCGAACGCCATGGTTTCGGATTTCGTATAACGCCGATTTCGAGGTCAAAAATGCGGTTATAGGGGCTATATTGGGGTGGTTTTAGGAACAATCATGTGTGAAATCTATTAGTTGGCTTGGTCCGACCTGGATTTGGTCGCTGTTGCTTTGGTCCGACACCTTTAAATCAATGTAAAGACGTGTACTCCAGAGGTTATGCCTCATTATTCCGCCGCAATTCTGACAACTCTTCCGACCACAAATAGTCGGAGTTTTCAGTTACATCAATTATGCGACCGAATTTCTGATGCATAGAGCTTCGTAGCTTTCTTAGCATATATTTTCCTAGCCTTTTTCTTCGGGTAAGGGCATGTCTGTTCCTATCATAGCCAAACTATCAGGTGGATTCTCAGCACGATTCCGGTAAAGAGGCTTTAGCTCGTCTCGCTTTCTCAAGAACTTATGAACAAGAGTATTGTGGTGAATTTGGGCAAGCTCGTCTTTCCAGTTATCAATCTCTTCTACTTCAACCTCTAATAATTCGGCAAGATGTGCTGAGACTATAAAGTAATACTCGATATCCGAGCCCTCTGTAATAAATGGTATTGCTCCGCTACTTTGAATTAGCTCAGAATTCCAACCGACTTCATCATCCGTCATAAAATCCCTGTCTCGATGGATGACTATTTTCGTATCGGGCGCAATTTCCAATATGAATTCAGCTAATGCGAGTGCAGACTGAATGTTGCTTGAAGTTTTGTAACTATAGGTAACAACTTCGTCGTCATCAAAACCAGATTCTCGAATGAGAATTTTAATAAGATCTAACGATGCATCTTCGGTTAGAAAAACCCAATCCACTTCGCCTTCTCGAATTTTTTCAAAACTATCGAGCGCGCCTAAATCCATCAAAAGCGGGATGCGTCCTACACCATCACCTTGTTGATGAATGGTTCCATTTTTTAGCCAAATAATATTGCTTTCGTCATATAGGGCGTCAACCAAATGTCTGCTATGCGTCGATATGATAACTTTCGTGTCAGTGGTTGATGCTATCGCCAAAAGCGATTTTGACAGCAAGCCCTGGTTATCTGGGTGAAGATGTGAATCAGGCTCGTCCAGAAGAAGAAGATATGGTTGGAAAAGAACAACGTACGAAAATATTTGTAATGCCTGCTGCACGCCTGTGCCTACTAATTCTAGTGGTGTTTTTCTGCCGTAGATACCTGTAAGAGAGACATTTACGCTTATATGCATATCCGATTTTGGATCAAATGTTACAAACAAATGAAATCCAGGAAATATCTCTTTTACCGCTCTTATAAGCTCTGGGAGCTTAGCTCTGTTCTTTATCAGAAGGAGTACATTCCTTAAATATAGGTTAGCATCACCACTAGCTACGCCTCGACGAACTATGCTTTCTGTGCGACATTCCTCAACCTGAGGAATACCCGACAATCCTGGAACGTAAACAGAGAATGGTCGTCGACTGCTAGAAACAAGTCGGCGTAGTGATACTGCGCCTGTGACGTCACACCCGACATTGCCTTCGTTTCTTCCTCGATAAATTTTTATTATGCAATCTAAGTCGTCATCGCCATCTGCTGCATATACCCGAAGATAGCCAAAGTTTGACTGATTCTTGTAAGGACCGCCATGTCTTAGGTCTACAAACTTCTTGGTTGGACAAAATAACAGAGAATCTTGTGTAAATGTTTTCGTATTTGCTAAACGTGCAGCTATGGCAGCCACTACAAAAAAGTGGAGACCTTCGAGTACACTGCTCTTACCTGAATTGTTGCCTCCCACCAAAATATTAATAGGTGAAAGGTCTATCGAGACATCGCTAACTCTCTTAAAATACTCAAGCCGTATTCGACTAATTTCCATTTATCACCATTTTCTCACAACTTATAAATCAAAAGTTTACTGGACCTCTTGAAGTAACTAGACAAATATTGCATCTATTTCTCTTCATGAGCCCAAGACGGCTTCAGGGGTCTTTAAAAACAAATTTGTTTTTGTTTATTAGCACCCCTAAAGTCATTGGTTGCCCATATTATCGATTTTTGGGCATATGGTTGCAGGCTATAGAACACAAGACGTTCCATGACGATGAAGAGTTCATCTATCGAAATAGTGCGCAGGGAGCGCACACAAGCATGCGGGATGTTGGCCGGCTTTACTGCAAAGGTGTTATGAGAAATGGCTACCATAATCTGTTGCTTGTAAAGCACGCCGTTTCGGATTTCCTGCATTATTGCGATGACTTACAATTTTATTTTGTTCTGGACGCCCGCCTGCGCGGGCGTGACGGCTTGGGGCTTTCTACGGGTTACTGGGTGCTGTCCCGCCAATCTTCATCTTTCAAATCGGTGGCACCTCAACAAACGCTGGATGGAAAGGTAGCGCTCAGTGTTTTCGATATGCAAGATTGGTAGGCTCATATTCAGACGATTTCGTAAAATGTTCGAGATCAAGGCTTGCGGATCTCGAGGAGGGAGCCGTACTTAGCGTACGCCGCAGTGACGAGGGATACGCGTAACGCCGATCTTTAGTCCCCACAGGGGAATCGGACCTTTTGCGAAATCGTTAAGATTGACAACGACCCTGCAGCGGGTGTATTGTCCATCATCTTTTACCGCTGTTCCTGGAAACAAACGACATCATCGTAAAGCTCCGGAATGCATCCGGGGCTTTTTTTATTGGAAGCTCTCACAAAATTTTCGAGCCGGCTTCCAGGCGGAACGCGAAAACCAAAGGAAATCTTTTTGAACACATTTGACACATTTGCCCTTCACCCCCGTGTGGTCTCCGGCATTACCGCCGCCGGCTACACCACCCCCACCCCCATCCAGGCCGAAGCCATTCCCACGGTCATGGAAGGCCGCGACGTCATGGGCCTGGCCCAGACCGGCACCGGCAAGACCGCAGCCTTTGTGCTGCCCATTTTAAACCGCCTGATGGACGGCCCCAAGGGGACCCTGCGGGCCCTCGTTGTGGCCCCTACGCGCGAGCTGGCCGAGCAGATCCACGAGGCCATCGGCGTGCTGGCCCGCAAGACCGGGCTCAAAAGCGCCACGGCCTACGGCGGGGTCAGCATCAACCCCCAGATCAACCGCTTCCGGCAGGGCATCGATATCCTGGTGGCCTGCCCCGGACGCTTGCTGGACCATATCGACCGGAAAACCGTACGCCTGCAAAAGCTTGAAGTGCTGGTGCTGGACGAGGCCGACATGATGTTCGACATGGGCTTTCTCCCGGACATCCGGCGCATCATCGCCCAGGTGCCCAAGGAGCGTCAGACCCTGCTCTTTTCCGCCACCATGCCCCCTGAAATCCGGCATCTGGCCAAGGAGACCCTCACCCGGCCGGTGACGGTCCAGGTGGGACGCACGGCCCCGGCGGAAACCGTCAGCCATGCCCTCTACCCGGTGGAGCAGCACCTCAAGACCGCCATGCTGCTGAACCTGCTGAACCGCACGGACGGCGGGTCGGTGCTGATTTTCACCCGCACCAAACACCGCGCCAAAAGCCTGGGATCCAAACTGGACAAGGCCGGCTTCCGCTCCGCTTCGCTGCAGGGCAACCTGTCCCAGAACCGGCGCAAGGCCGCCATGGACGGCTTCCGGGACGGCACCTTTCAGATTCTGGTGGCCACCGACATCGCTGCCCGGGGCATCGACGTGACCCGGATCTCCCATGTCATCAACTATGACATCCCCAATACGCCCGAAGCCTATATTCACCGCATCGGACGCACGGGACGGGCCGCCCGCACCGGGGACGCCTTCACCTTCGCCACGAATGAAGATCATGGCATGGTGCGCAGCATCGAACGGCTCCTGGGAAGCCCCCTGGAGCGCAAGCACCTGGAGGATTTCGACTACCGGGCGCCGGCGCCCAGGCGGGATACGGAATTTGCCCGTCCCCCACGCCCGGCCGGCCGCAGCCAACGCCCTGCCGGGGCTGCCAAAGGCCGCCGAACCTGGCCCCAGCGCAAATCATCCGCGCCTTCCACGGCCAACCGCCGTTCGCAAACGCGACGCCGAGCTTCCGCGACGGCTTAACAGATTCCATCGCCAGTAAAAAGAAGTGACAAAGGGCGGTCTTCGGACCGCCCTTTTTTATGGCGTTCTGAAATTCACCAAAGAAACTCCGCCGACCAATTGCCCAACCCAGCCATCACCCGCCTGATAGCCTCCTCCATGAATAGATAACACCTGAGACGGTGCGCTCTTGTCTGAAAAATCCCCTTGTGCGAACAGGGCCTGCCATGTTATGGGCATAAGCTCATAATAGTAAATCTTGGCGCCCCGGGGAAGGCCGCTTCCGGGCCCTTCTCAAACACGGTGCAAAAGGTCTTCATTTCTCCACCATGAGCCGGCCCGAACCGGTCACGCCATTATCGCCAACCTGGATAAGAGGGGGGATTATCGAAAACGATCATGGATAATTTCGATCAGTTTATGAACGACTTGCAGGAACAGATTTTCGACGAGGCCCGGGAGGCCTATGGAGAGAAGGGCTTTAACCGCTGGCGCAACCCCCGGTTCAACGGCCGGATGAAATCGGCCGACAGTTTCGCCCGTGTCACCGGCGATTGCGGCGACAGCATCGAAATCTATTTGCAGATCGAGGACCACCGGGTCACGGACGCCTCCTATTTTACGGACGGATGCGGCTCCAGCAGCATCTGCGGCTCGTTTGCCGCCGAACTGGCCATCGGCAAGGATCTGGACGCGGTCGCCGATATCGACGGCAAGGCGGTCGTAAACGCCATCGGACGGCTTCCGTCGGATGACCGGCACTGCGCGGATCTGGCTGCCGCCGCCCTTCAGGAAGCGCTGAGCCAATACATGCAGCGCTGGGTTTCAGGCGAACACCCCCCACTGAACCCTAACCGATGGGAGAGGAGCGAAAAATGACCCAAGTCGCCATTATCCGTTGTGAAAAGAACGCGGAACGATGCCCCTTGACGGGCTGCTTCAAGTGCCTGACGGCAGCCACGGAAGGGTTTGCCGGATATCCGGCGGCGGTGCCCGCCGGCGTATTTACCTGCCGGTGCCCGGGAGACAACCTGGCAAGCCTGGGCAAGATCCTGAAAGCCAAGGGGGCGGAAGCCATCCATTTCTGCACCTGCACCTTTGCCGGCAAAACCGAAAACGGCTGGGAAATCGCCAAAGGCGGCTTCTGCGACCAGATCGATGCGCTGATGGAGCAGGTCCACCAGGCCACGGGACTTCCCTGTGTAAAGGGGACGGCCCATTTGCCGAAAGATTATATCCCGGTAAGGCTGTAGAGAGCTGCGGCTAAGCAGCGCCTCAGACAGCCCTCTTGAAGGAAGCTCGAATTCGGATTTAAAGTTTTGGGTGTTTGCTGTCCCTTTGTCCCGCGCCGAGCATCATGTTGTCAGACAAGGCGTCATGCGAAGTGAGGCGCGGAGCAATCGTCAGATTGTGAGCACCCGAGCGAGCGGTGACTCACCGCAATACCAAAAACCGATGAGGAATGCCGTGCAGGCGGCCAACGCCGTATGGCGGCATGAGGCGCCGCTTCACTTGATCTCGAACTTTTTTCGCAACCGTCTATAAGATGAGCTGCTACGTGTCCGTCTTTTCTTCCACGTGGAAGAAAATGAACCAGGAAAATAGGATTTGTTCAGAATTAAAGGCGGGTGGATCAGACCGCCCTTTTAGTATTATGCGGAAAAAAGAGGAGAGAAAGGTGCTCCATCGGTGCTGGCTTCACCGGCGTCTGCGGAACCCCGCCGCCACCCACACCAACCCCCACCCCACGATCACCGGTGCCGCCCCGATGACCACGAATTGGATCGAAGAACCGGCCCAGGGTTGAAACCACAAAGCGCTCGCCGCCAGCCAGACCACGGACACCAGAATGGCCAACCGCCAGCGACCGGTAATTTTTTTCGCGAGCGGTTGCCGGACCGGCCTGCGCACCGGGGCCGCCGGGCGGGACACCATGCGGGGAAGGAAGAACAGCACGATCACAATGATGAGTATCAGCAGTATTTCAGAGAGGCCTGACAATCAGATCTCCTATTGATAGTGCCCATCCATAAAAGGTCGATTTTGTTTCCTGGCAAGGCCCGAGCGCGTTTTCCCGCTTCGTGGGATATTATCCCGCTCGACGGGACTTCCCGTCTGATCTATTTCCTACCAGTGAGTGTCAACCGGGAAAATAGCCCTATATTCCGAGAATTGAAAACAAGCAGGAAGCCTCAGGTAACGCCCTCGAAGGGGCCTTGAAAACGCTGTTTTTCGGCTTTGGCTTTTCAGGTTTCCCTTTGTCCCGCGCCGAGCATCCCGTCTGTGGGCGAAAAAGACGCGGCGACTGTCTGAGTCCGCCGTAGCGTTAGCGAAGGCGGGCGAGTTTCGGCGCGTCCGACCGCGGACGGGACGCGCAGGGCAGCCCCGCAGGGGCCGCGGGACACGGGCGTCTTCTTTTGGTTACTTTTCTGCCACGCGGAAGAAAAGTAACAACTGCAAAATACATCGGATCGGTAGAACCGCTCTGGAGCATCCAGCACCAACCGACCTTATCCCAAGGCGGGGGAAACCTCAACCCCCGGAACCGCCCCTCAGCCTGCCGGCCCCTTGAACGCCATGGCCACCCACTCCTCCCTCAGAAGGGTTTTGGCCAGCTGAAACCCCAACGCCCCGGCCCGCTCCGCCACCGCTTCCTGCTGGCTATGGAGAATGCCCGAGCAGATGAAAATGCCGCCCGGCGCCAGCACGGCCGGCACGTTCGGCAACAGGCTGATGATCACATCCGCCAGGATGTTGGCCACGACAAGATCGTACCGCTCGGCGATGCCGCCCAGCAGGTCGCCGCTCCGGACCCGGCAGCGATCCGCCGGCACGGCGTTGAGGGCGAGATTCTGGCGGGCCACGGTCACCGCCACCGGGTCGTTGTCGATCCCCTGCACCGCGGCGGCCCCCAGCAGGGCGGCCGCCGTCATGAGGATGCCGGAACCCGTGCCGATATCCAGCAGACGATCTTCCGGTTTGAGGTAGATTTCCAGCAGCTGCAGGCACTGGGCGGTGGTGGGGTGGGCGCCGGTCCCGAACGCCATCCCCGGATCGATTTCCAGCACAAGCTCATCGCCCGTGGGGTGATAGTCCCGCCAGGTGGGTTTGACCACGATGCGGTCCGAAACTTTTTCCGGCCAGAAAAAGGCTTTCCAGGATTCGGCCCAATCCTCTTCGTCCACGGCCCGGTAGAAGACCCGGTGCTGCATCTGCAGCGGCCCGTCCAATGCTTTCAGCGCCGCTTCGAACTGCCCGCGCTGATCCTGGTCGAAGACCGTCGCCGGAAAATAGCCGCTCACGGCATGCACGGTGGGGCGCACCTCGTCTTCCAGAATCACGTCCGCGCCGGGCGGCGGTTCCACGTCGGGGTCGTCCACCACCACCCCCTTGACCCCGTACCGGTAGAAGACGTCCGCGATCAGCTCTTCGGCCGCGGCATTCTGGCCGGTGTCAAAATCGACCTTGGCTTCGATCCATTCCACGGTGCACTCCTGTTCGTGATCCTCCACAGACGGCATCTTGTGCTCCCCGGCGGCGTTCTCGCCGCATCGCCTGTCCTCGACGTAGCGCAGCCACGCCTGGACGGTTCCGCAAGGGCTCCGATTCCCCTGGGGGGACTGAAGATCGGCGTTACGCTTCGCCCCTCGTCTTTGCGGCGTACAAAGGTACGCCTCTTTCCTCAGGGCTTGCAAGCCTTGATCTCGAAGCCCTTACGAAACCGTCTCTTCTCTTTAAATAAGCTGCGGCCTTGCCGGGAAACACAATCTACCGCTTGAGGTAAAACACAGATTAGCGATCGATTATAGTGTATACGGCCTTATTAATTCTCCAGTGAATCCTACTTCCGCTGGGCTGTAGGGTTTAGGCAGCGTGCAGATGGGGATTCGGTATTGCTTTTAAGGTTCGGGTGTCCCCCTTTGTCCCGCGCCGAGCATCGGCGATGCGGCCGGATAGAAGCGCGCGGACCTGCTTGCCCGCCGTAGTCTTACCGCAGGCGGGTCTGAGTCCGCCGCAGCCTTGGCGAAGGCGGGTGAGTTTCTGCGTGCTCCGGCCATAGCAACCGTTCGATGCAGCAAGCATCATGTTGTCAGACAAGGCGCCAACTGAAGCGAGGCGCGGAGCAATCGCGAAATTGTGAGCACCCGAGCGAGTTTGGGACTCACCGAAATATGTAAATGCAGATGAGAACTCCCGCAACGCGGGACAACGCCGTATGGCGGCATGAGGCGCCGCTTCATCGGTCGGTTGGGCGACGCGCAGGATAAAGCGGGACACGGGCGTCTGAAGCCTGTCACGCCGAGGCGTGATTGGTTCGTTTTCTTCCACGCGGAAGAAAATGAACGATCCCAAAAATTTCAAAAGAGGATAGAGCCTCTCTGTTCCTCCATGCGAGGTGACCTCTTCAGCTCGAAACCCTTATCTTAAAGATGGGTTGAAATACCCAAACTTCAACTCCGGGAACCTTCTTTTGATTTTCTTCAACAGCCGCGGCACCCCCATCGGCGTCCCCCCCGGCGCCACCTCCTCCATCACCTGATAGTACCGCAGGGGATCGAAGTTCAGGTTGCGCCACTGGATCAGGTGAATGGGATGCGCCTCGAGAAAAGCTTCCAGAGCCCGGTATTCCTCCGGCGTGTCCGTAAACCCCGGCAGGTTGAGGTAGTTGAGCGCCACGTGGCCTCCCCGGGCCAGGGCTTCGTCCACGCTTTGGATCACGTTCTCGAAAGTGTAGCCCCGGGGGCGGAAATAGGCCTGGTAGCAATCTTTCCGCAGGCTGTTGATGCTCACGCGCATGCTGTCCAGGCCCGCCTCGAAGAGGGCCGCCACCGTATCCGGCAGGCTGGCGTTGGTATTGAGGTTGATGGTGCCCCGGTCGCTCTGCCGCCGGATCAGGCGGATGGCCGGCTCGATGGATTCAGCGGCCAGCAGGGGATCGCCCTCGCAGCCCTGGCCGAAGCTCACCACGCCGTCCGGCACCCGTTCCAGGTGCGCCAGGGCGATGGCCGCAATTTCCTCGGGTGACGGCATGAAGGCGATGCGGTCCTGGCTGCAGGGGATGGGCGAGTCCTTTTGCAGGGACAGGCAGCCCAGGCAGCGGGCGTTGCAGCGGGGCGAGGTGGGCAGGGGCGCTTCACAGCGGCCGATGAAGAAATTCTTGGCCGCCGGGCAGCCGTATTGCAGAGCGCATTTCTCCAGGTGCTGGCGCAGGCGATTGTCCGGCATGACGGCCTGGAAATGCCGCACCCCGCCCTGCACCTTGTCCAGGGGCATCAGGCGCAGATCCTGACGGCGCTCCCGGTCCACCTGCTGCACGGCCGTGTAAAACGTGTCGGCGTGCCAGCCCACGGCCCCGTATGAAAACAGGGGCAGAACATTGGCTGCTTCATTTTCTGCATAGGCGCAAAGCTGGGTGATCACGTAGCCCGGGGAGTTGAAGGCCGCCACCGGGAACAGTGGTTCGCCGGGTGCGAAGGGGTTTTCCTCCAGGGTCACCAGTTCCCCGGTTTCCAAATCGTAGACCACCGGTCGGCGGTCCGGCAGGTACATGAACTCGCTGCCATGGGGGATGCGGCGCCCCGTGCGGGTGGTCAAGGGCGTCAGCAAGGGGCCGTCCATGCCTACGGCAGCGAAGCCCTCCAGATCGATGATCTCCCCCTGGGCGGTGGCCACCAGGGCTGTCAGATATTGCTCCGGGCTCCGGGGGGTGCGGCGTTGATTGGGGCGTTTGGCCATGTAAAAACGTTCCTTGACGGCGATGACATTAAAGATAGGCGTGTAGGTATTGAAACTCCATTGAATTCTCAAGGAAAAAATGTTCCGGCGGCCTGTACATCAGGGTTCCATCCGGAAAAAAGCCGCATGGTTGGAGGTGAAAAAGGGGGGATCGTTGTTCAGGATGGCGCGGATGGGGGCCGGCTTCTTGAATTCCCGGGACAGGAACCGCCGCACCTTATCGCGCTGCCAGCCTTGAGGATGTACGAACTCCCGATAAAGGGATAGATCGCCGTCGTAAAACATCATGGTTTGAAGAGCGGCCGCTTCTTCACTGTAGGCGGGCAGGTTGAAGACCGCCAGGTTGAGGTAATCGATGGATCCGGCGTGGGCCAGGGTGAAGGCCAGGGTGCGGCGGGCGGCCTCCTCGGTTTCGGCCGGGGTGCCGAACAGCAGGTAGACGTAGGTGGCGATGCCGGCCTGTTTGAGGGTTTTGAGCGCAGCCGCGACCGTGGCCAGGTCGACCCCCTTGCCCAGGGCGTCCAGCACGGACTGGTCGCCGGATTCCACCCCCAGCTTGAGCATGACGCAGCCGGAAGCCCTGAGGCCGCGGACGAAGGCCGGATCGGCCAGATGGGGCGTGATGCGCACGAAACCATACCAGGGCGCGCCGGGCGGATGGTCGATCAGGTGGGCCATCAAACGGGGCGCCAGGGCGTTGTCCAGAAAATGGATCAGGGGCGGGGAGGGCGATCCCGCTAATGTCTTGAGCTCGGCAACGACGACCGGGGGTGCCATGGGCCGATAAAGCGCCTTTTCGGCTTTTTCCGGACAGAAGGCGCACTTGCGCCAGTAGCAGCCCCGGGAGGTGCTGTAGGGCAGCACGCGCCGCGGCGCCAGGTAGTCCCCCCACGGGAAGGAAGAAAAATCGTATCCGCCGCCGGAGCCGGCATCGGCCGGCTTGCCGCCGCACAGGGCCAGCAGCGCCGCTTCCCCCGGGCCGGCCACCATGTCGTCCACCAGCCCCTGAAACGGGTTGCCAAAGCCCGGGATGTGCATCCACGAGGTGACCAGGCCGCCGCCGCACACGATCCGGGCCTGGGGCAGCCGGGCGCGGAGCCAGCCGATGATGGCAAAGGCGCACAGGGCCTGGCTCATGAAATTGACGGACAGCCCCACGAGGGTCGGTTCATCTTCATTTAGCAGGGTGTCGAGTTCTTTAGCGAAGACCGGATAAAAGGGATTGTCTTCGTACGCTTCGGCGGCCCGCACCAGATCGCCGCTGCGCAGGGGCGAGAGGTGCTGCGATTCGAAGTTCGAAAGAGAGATAGCCGCCTCGCAGGGCAAACCCGCCATGGAGAGCACCCGATTGACGTCCATCACGGCGCGCTTGTACCGATCCCGGTGGCGGTAGAGATCCGGCGATCGCAGGGCGCTCACGTTGGCGGCCCGGTGCTTCAGGGCCCGCCGCGACCAGGTATCTTCGGCGTCGAAAGGGCGTTGCAGCAGACCCAGAATACCGTCCAGGCTGGCATCGTAGACCCGGCAGCGGACCCCGTCGGCCCGCAGGGTGCCGGCCAGCAGAGCCAGTCCGGCCGGGGGCTCGCAGGGCTTGGCCAGCGGGGGGTGGATGAGAAGAATGGAAGGCGTGTGCATCATGTCGCCGCCGGAGCCGGCATGAGTGCCGCCAGAGTTATGCGGATCAGCCGATCGGTAAAAAAATCACGGACCGCCTCCACGGGATTTTCAAAACCGCCGTAGAGCTTTTGCGCCAGACCGCTGAAATCCTTGATATGCTGCCCGAGGGCATGGGTGTCCAGGGCCGCCTGATAATGCCGGAACGAAAAGTCGTCTTTGTGGAAGGCCTGCACCAGTTCCCGGGCCGCCAGCTCGCCATAGGCGAGCGCCATGTGGATGCCGCCCCCCAAGGCAGGCTCGATGCCGGCTGCATCTCCCACTAGAAGAACATGGGGGCCGGCGACCGGCGCATCCGGCGCATAACACCGTATGGGGTGGCTGGCATGGGGTTTCGGTCGTATGTCCAGCCCACGGGCGCACAGGACGCGGCCGAAGACCGCCGGCATGCCGGCGCGGGGACGGCCCCGCTCCAGCCGGAAGTCCACGATGCCATGGTGCATGCACGCGCGGCCGCCGTTCTGGAGCCCTGGGAAATGCCAGGCATATCCCTGAAGCCCCGCATCGACAGGCGTGAAATCGATCAGCATCCTTTGGGAGTCGAATTCCGGATCGTGCCGAAGGTTGACCGGAGCGGTGATTTGCATCGCAGGGGCCAGCCAGGAGGGGCGTGTCGGCAGCATGGATCGGCGCACCCGGCTTAACGCGCCGTCGGCGCCCACCAAGGCTTTCACGCGATATCGGTCCCGCCCGGTCCGCACCACCAGCCCGTCCCCATCCGCTGCCGCCCCGAGGAAAGCCTCACCCTCACGCAATACCAGGCCCCGCGCCCGGGCGGATGTTACCAGCGCGCAATCAAAGGCCTCCCTTCCCACCATGCGAAAAGGGCGGGGGCTCTGAAATACCCATTCCTGATTCCTATAACAGAAGGCCACGTCTGTCAGAGAAAGGCCGGGCAGGTCCAATACCACCCCCAACCGGCCAAGCACATCTTCGCCCTGCGGCCAAAGTCCCCCGCCGCACAGCTTGGGGCGCGGAAAGACCGCCTTGTCCACCAGGAGGGTGTGGTCGGCCAGCACCGGGTCCGCCTGCTTGAGGTGCAGCCAGGTCGAAATGCCGGCCGGACCGGCTCCCACGATCATGATGTCGAAACGATGCGCGTTCCCCAAGAGCTTCTCTTCCTCTCAAACGACGCCCAAAGAATAGCGCCTTCGCAGAGCCGGTCGGTCATTCGGAGCACCTTCCAGCGGCGCGGCCGAAGACGCTTCCGCATCGCTTCCCGACTTGCCAAGGCTTTAAAAGACCTGCTACATAATCCCCGTCGGAAACGCTTGCCAGGCCTAACCCTGAACGAACCGCGGCCCCGATTGCTTCCCCTGATGGGCGCCAAAAACCGGAAATCGGGCATGTACGATGCCATCCTGATATCACCGCACTATCACTACGACAGCAAGGGGCAGCCGCTTCCCGACCGGGATGCCGCCGACATCCAGGATCTGTCCATGATCATTCCCCTGGGCATTCTTCATCTGGCCCAGCACCTGCACGACCAGGGGCATCGCGTCCGTGTGGTGCACCTGCCCCATGAATTCTACGCCTTACAGCGCCTGGGCCTGGCCGTCAACCGGCTGCCCAATCCCCTGGAACTCATTTTGCGGAACTACCCGGCCCGGGTCTGCGGCATCCAGGCCCATTTCTACCTCTATTGCGGGGGCGCAGCGCATGTGGCCGGGGTCTACAAACGCCTCTTTCCGGACAGCACCGTTCTGGTGGGCGGCTACATGGCCACGGCCTGCTGGAAGGACTTCCTGTCCATGCCGGGCATCGACGGCGTCGTGCTGGGGGAAGGCGAGCAGACCTTCCGGCACATCATCGAAAAAACGGCCGGACCGGAGACGCCTTCTTTAACCGCCATCGACGGCCTCGCTACCCGTAACGGCCGGGGCGACGGGACGGCTCGCCCGCCGCGCCCCGACGGCCTTCTGCCCACCGATGCAATGCCCCTCATCTCACCCCGGGCGGCACCGTTTGCCAACCTGCTATGGCCCCAGCGCAGTTTCATCAATATCTCCCGCGGGTTGTGCCCGGAATCCTGCACCTACTGCGTGGCCAACAACCGGACCATCAATCCGCGCCGGTTCCGGTTCCTGCAAATCGACCGGATCCTTGAGCAGTTGCGGGTGTACCAGGAGTGCGGCGTTCAAAGCGTGTTCTTAGGGGAGAATCACTTCCTGAATACGGCTTTTATGGAAACGCTGATCGCAGCCATCATTGGGGAGAAATTGAACCTGACCTTCGAGCTGGAAACCCACCCCGCCCTGTTTGACGATGAGGCACTGCTGCCCAAAATGGTCGCGGCCGGGTTTCACCGCTTCACCATGGGCTGCGAAAGCGGCTCCGACACCCTTTTGCAGCGCATGGGCCGCCGCTCGAGCCGGGCGCAGGTCATGGCCGGCGTTCGACAAATTGCGAAAGCGGGGGGGCTGGCGGTGACCTCCTGGATATGCAACCTGCCGGGGGAAACAGAAGCCGATTCCGCGGCCACCACGGAAATGCTCGCCCGTGTCGTCGCGGCCGGCGGCTTCATCTACTGGATCGAAAACCTGCACGTCCTGCCCGGCAGCCGGCTCTACGACAATCCGGCCCGATGGCAAATCGATATTCTGCTTGAGCGGCTGACCGACTGGATCCGTTGGGCGCAGGTCTCCAAGACCTATGTGCCCCCCGGGGAGGCCGCCGGTAATCCGCGGCGCTATCTCACCCATCTCAACCACGGAACGCGCCCGCAGGAGATGATCCAGCGCTTCTACACCCAGCGCGGGCAAGCCCGCGATCTGGTTCCGGAGATGAAGGCCAATCTGATCGAACGGTCCTCGCATCTGCCGCCGGAACTGGTGCGCACCGAGATGCAGAAGCTCGACTGGTATGCCGCCAAGGGCTGGCAGCTGCTGTTGTTCTAGTCGAAGCAATCCCTTAAGGAGAGCGTGATGTCCGATCTCAAGGCATTGAATCCCGCGGGCCTACCCGCCAATTTCAAGTTGGAGGAGCACGGCGAAAAACCCATCATCACCCTGTCCTTCCAGGAGAACACGATCCGCTTGTCCTATCGGTTCCCGGGCTACAGCTTCGCCGACTTTTCCGGAACAGCCGGAGCAGAGGCCGGACCGGCCGGCCAGGCCGGCTTCCGGCAGGAAGTCGGCATCCGGGGGACCGGTTTTCTTTCGGAAAGCGGCAAACCCCTGCTGCCGTCATTTGGGCGGTTTCTCCAAATTCCGCCAGGCTTCACCTATAAGGTCCGGGTAGAAGAAAGCGGTCTGCGCGAACTGGAAAACATGAAGATCAGACCGGCCCAGGAAAATGCCACGGACCAGGACCCCTGGACCTTCGAATTCGATGACGCGACCTATGGCAAGGATCACTTGTATCCCGAAAAGATCGTGGAGGTCAGCGACCCGTTTTACATGGACGGCTACCGTACCCTGTGCATCCAGGTCCGGCCCATGCAGTACAACCCCGCCAAGGCCCTGCTGCATTGCTACAGCGCCATCGACGTGACGGTCGCATTGTCGCCCGAACCGGGCAGCGGCAACCCGGCCCGTGAAGTGCCGCTGTGGGCCTACCAGGACCCGAGACACAATCTGGAAGGCTTCGGCAACTTTCTATTCAACCCGGAGCGTTACTATTTCACCAAGGCCGGACTTCAGGCACCGCAGGCGGAAAGGGTGATGCGCCGCGACGACCTGCCGGACTTTCTAATCCTCTATGCCGACGGGCTTCACGCGCCGGCACGCAAACTCCAGGCCTGGAAGCAAAAATGCGGCCTGGCCACCGACATCCTTCCCGTGGCAAAACTTCTGGCGCCCCTTGGGGCGGACAGCAGCCGCGCCGACCAGGTGAACACCATCAAAACCTTCATCCGGACGATGCGGGGTAAGCCCGGTTCGCCGCTGCGCTATGTCCTGCTCTTGGGCGACATCGGCACCATTCCCAGCGAAGAACGACCGCGGCCCGATGCGGCGGCGGCAGGCCGATGCGACACCACCGATCTCTATTATTTTACCCATCGGGATGCCAAAGGCGGCGAATGCCTCGTGCCGTGGATGGCCGGGGGCCGCATTGCCGCCCGGGATGAAGCGGAGGGCCTCTCCGTTGTGGACCATATCATCCACTACGAAAGCACGCCGCCCGATGATCCCGACTATTTCGCACGCATAACCGTGGCGGCCTATTTCGAGGATCGGAACAGTGACGGCCGTGCCAACCAGGCCTATATGAAGACCATGGAATCGATCCGGGATCACATGGTCTCCTACGGTTTCGACGTCCAGCGGGTCTACTTTGCCAACTCCCCCTCGCCGGCTGAATTCAGCGACGGGACGCCGCTGCCGCTCGAGCTCAAAGAAGCGCTCATCGATAAAGGGGACGCCCCTCTGGCCACCAAAAAAATGATGGCGTTGATCAATGCAGGGCAGTTGATCATCGGCCACCGGGGACATGGGGACAAGGCGGGATGGCTCAAGCCCCCCCTTCGGACCGAAGACATTAAAACAATCGGCGGTACCACCCCCTCCGTCTTCTTCAGCATCAGCTGCCGCACGGGCAGCTTTGACGGTGCACGGGAATGCTTTGCAGAAGAACTCCTGGCCATGAACGGTGGCGCCCCCTCCTTGATCGCGGCCACCGAACTATCCGGTTCCTGGCGCAACGACAGCATGATCAAGGCCCTCTTCGACGCGATCTGGCCGGGGCTCATCCCGACTTATCCCATCACGACCTTGCGCTTCCCGATCAAGTACTACCGCCTGGGCGACATTCTGAACTACGCCAAGGCCTATCTGCTGATCGCCCACGGCGTCAACGCCAACACCCAGAAGCATTTTGAAATCTATCACGTCGTGGGAGATCCGACCCTGCAAATCTGGGGCAGCGAACCGGCGCCGTTACGGCTGCGCGCCCGGATCGCGGAGGACATCCTGGTGGTGAACATGAATACCTGCCCCAGGGATGCCGTATTGTCCGTGTGGTATGAGGAAGACTGCCTGCTGAAGATGGAACCGACGGGAACCCGGCTGGCCATTCCGCTGATGCTTTTCGATCAATTGCCCGATGATGCCCGAAGCACAAAGCGGAAGAAGCCCTACCAGCTGTCCGTTTACCTCTGGGCACCGGGCCACCGCCTGGCGGCGTCGCACCTCTGGTTCTGAGGCAGGCGACCCGGTGGGGGCGTGACCCGGCGACGTGGGCGATTAACAAAAGCTAATAATCCACATTCTCCGGAACATTGAAATCACGTTTGATCGTGTCCCGCTGAGCAATGATTTTATCGACGTCGGCCGCTGTTACACCGTCGTAGTTGTTGCTCGCGAAAAAATCCACAAGGTCCTGCCGGGTGCAGTCCGGGCTGGCGACAATACCCACAAACGCCGCCGAAAGGTCACGATCGCCACCGACATCGGTCAAGAAATCAAGAATACCTGCCATGCTCTCCTCCATCTCTGTTTGGGGGTCCGAGACCCGTTTATAGACGCCGTACAACACCGCTGAGGGCCTCATCGGAAGCCGTCGCCCCATGCGGTGTCGGTCTCATACAGGTTGTTCGATGCCGGCTAAAACCCTTTGACAATACGGAACTTCAGGCTGCATATCCATAACGGATGGCGAGGGGTGCAGCTTGCCGTGCTTTCGGCAGTAGTCGATGTAAGGGCACATCGGGCAGGTGGTGTCATCCTGCGCAACCGCTTTGCAGTAGCAATCGCACGTCAAAGTCTTGGCTATCATGCCCGGTCGATATTGTCCAATAATTTCCAGGGTTGAGTGAGCCAGGGTGATATCCAGATTGGCGCGGACCATCAATTTGCCCGGCCGCACGAGGGGATGCGATCGCGGCACCAGGGGCAATCGCAGCATTCCGGCCGCCACATTGACCAGGGGATCGTTGAGGACATGGATGGTAAACCCGCAAAGGTTCAGGGCGGATACCGTCCGCACCATTTGCAGAAAGCCTTCCGGCCCCAGCAGTTCATTTGCAAAATCGCAACACCCTTTTTCCGGACGGAAGAGTTGAATCAGGGTCAGCCGGTCGATGCCGGCAAAGGTCGCGTTCAATTCCGCGGCATAGGCCGGCAGCTGCATCAACAGTGTTTGGCCGAGGGCCGCAAAAATCGTAACGGCCAGGCCGGCCTCGAGCGCCCGCTGGATGCCCTCGGCCGCCCTGCGGTATGCGCCGGGTCCGCGCATGGCATCATGGAGTGGGGCCGGTCCCTGCAAGCTTACCGAAATCCCCAGACCGGGGAACTGCGCCAACCGGCCGGCGACCGCTTCGGTCACCAACAGGCCGTTGGTGTTAAGAAATACGGACTCATACCCCAGATCGAAGGCCGTCTCCAGAAGACCAAAGAGGCCGAACCAAAGCAGGGGCTCCCCGCCCGTGAGATGCAGATGTCGAAAGCCAGCGTTGTATCCCTCCCGGCAGAGGGTTCGTGCCAGGTCCGGCGTCAAGCCGTCCTCCGACGCCGTGCCCACCCGTGCAAAACAATGGACGCAGTCGCTGTTGCAGCGGGTGGTCAATTCGATGCCCAGATTGGCTGCGGTGCCGGGGAGGCATGACGGATCGTGCGGCTGCGACGTCATGATGCGGTCCGCCCGTCGGCCAACGGAGCCCCCATACAGCGCAACTCCCTCGCCAGACCGCCCAATTGAATGGCGTCCAGGCGCGTCGCCGCGATGGCCAGCTCCCGCAGGATCCGCTTTTGCAGCGCTTCCACAATGCCCCTCTGACGAATGGCTTTTCGGATTTTCTGGACGCGCGCGGGCGATCTCCCGTCGGGCCCCTGATCCCACAGCCCCCGAACCGCCTGTGGCAGCAAGTAGTAAACCGCCGAATGGCCGCCGGCTGCCAAATCGACCTCCTTGTCCTGGAGATCGTCCATGAGTCGCCAGGCCGTCCCGAAGGCGCCGTAGGCGGTCTGCAAATCCAGGCCGAAGGATTCGTCCGGCGTTATACGGCGCGCCAGTAGCGCGGGCACAATCATCCAGGTGGCCATCTGCTTACGGAAGTGCGCACAATAGCCGTCCAGCGTTGCCACGGCAGGAGACGCCCCGATGCTGGCGTAATAGGCGTTGGTCAAGTCCGCGACGATTTCGCTGCCTTGCGGGACGTCGACGGTCAGCCGTTCGAGGGCGGTGTTCATTCGCCACCAGGCCTGGCTGCGAAGCAACAGGCTCAAATGGGTGGTCGGCAGTTGCCCGTCGTTGAGATGATCGTCCAAGGGGTGCAAAAACAACGCCATGGCATGGGCCCTCGGGGCATGGGGCGGCAGGTGCGTCTTCGGGCGGCCTTCGGACGCCACCTGTTCAAGCCAGTAGAGAATGGACCAGGAGGGAGCGAAATAGTTTTGAAAGTAGTTGAATGCCGGGAAGAAAGGTGTTCCGAAATGCTCCATCAGCAGGATCACGGCATCGGTATGCACGGATTCGGGCAGCGACCGCAAAAAGTCCATCATTTCTCGGTTCAATGCATTGCGAAAAGTGATTTCAGCCGCGGCTAATGGAACGCCGCCAAAGCGGGTCACCGGTGCCGTGGCCTTCGCTTTTATTGTGGCGTTTCTTTGCATGACGGGGCGTTATCCCTGAAGGGGGCCACCGGTGCGGTGCCGATCACTGATCGCGCAGCGGCCCGGGGCACGCCGAGTGACCGTGGTCCGCGCCCGTTTTGAGAGCATGCAAGCGTTGCTGATCCCATTCCAGATTGAGCTCTTTAAAAATCTGTCCCGCTTTATCCAGGTAGTTTTCAGCTTCAAGGCGGAACGGCGTGCTGCCGGGAGCGCCATCTTTCAATAGACGGCAGCCGAATTCAAAATGGGTGCGTGCCAGCTGGATCCGGGCTCCCAGACGCTCCCCTTCACGGATGGCTTTGCGCCACCACCGGCGGGCCCGCCGCGGGTATTTTGCAAGCCAGAAATAAAGCCCCATGAGGCGGTAGGCATCTGTACGATACTGGGCGCACTTGCGGGCTTGGCGCACCATGGCCTGGCAGCAATGGCGGGCGTGCCTCTTTGTCTTCAGGCGATCTCCATCACCGTCGGCAAGGGTTTCCTGCAGCCGATAAATGCCATGCTCCGCCCGGCCGCGTAAAAAGGCCGCTAATTGCCAGGGGACAGGCTGCAGCTCGCGTCGAATGACGTCGGCATTTTCCAGGTCCTTTTCAGCGGCCCCAGGGTCTGCCAGCAGAAGATGGAGCTGGGCCCGGCATCCCAGGAAATGAATCATGCCCAATCCGGATTTTGTTTTTTGAGCGAATTCGATCCCCGCCGCAATCTCCTCCCGGGCCGCCTGCAAATGACGGCACTCCAGAAGCAGCCCCGTATTCAGCAACAATTTTAGAAGCTGGGAAAAATCATTCTCATAGATATCTGCATGGTCGTTCAGCTGCTCGATCAGCCACCGGGCGACCGTCAGATCTCCCTGATGCAATTGGTGGATACCATGCCAGTGGACGTGCAGCGACGCAAAATAGACTTCTCCGATATCCAGATTCTTTTTGACCAGATCCTCATCGTAACGCTTGATGGCCTGCCAGTTGCCAGCCAGATAGTGGTGCAACGTTTCGGCAAAATCGTAGATGATATAGGATCGGAAATTTTGGCGAGCAATCTTGCGGGCCACAAAGGACAGAATTTTCCGGCTGATCCGGAAAGAAAGCCCGCTGAAAGAAAACAGGGAACTGGCGCCCACCAGCATGCAGTAGCCGCTGTCGAAATAGGTCAGCTCAAATCTGGAAATCCGCTGGTAAAAAAACAATGAATCAATAAAGTACCGCTTGGGTTCAATAATGCCCAAGGCTTTTATCTTCTTGAAAAACAGGTCGATCGCCTCACGGTCGTTTTCTGAAGGGCTCCACCGGAATTTCAAAAAGGGCAACCATACACTGACCAGCAAATGCGCAATGCCCGTGAAGGCGAAGAAGATGGACAAGCCGCCGGTCTTGGGAGATAGGTTCCAATAGAAGGTCAGGGCGCGATCGAAGTATTCCACTGCCTCTTCGTACTGCCCGCGGTTAAAGAAGGCGAGGGCAATGTTTTTTTCCAGCAAGGCCACTTTGGCCGCGTCGGCCGACGCGCCCGATTTTTGGCGGTAGAGGCCCAGCGCCGCCAGGTAGTAATGGAGGGCTTCGCTGGAGGCCGATGTTTTGAGGGCTTCTTCGCCGGCTTTGATCAAGGCGGCTTCGGCTTTTTCCAGATGCTCCGCCCGGCTGTAATGATAGGCCAGCATGCCGTAAAAAGAATTCAGCTTTTCAGCAAAAACCTTTTCAATGGTATCCGCCACCTTCAAATGCAGCGTCTTGCATTTCTGGGGAAGAATGGAGGCATAGGCCGCTTCCTGGGTCAGCGCATGTTTGAAATAGTATTCCAATTCTTCATGCCGCTCCCCCTCCAGAATAAGCTCCATTTGTTTCAGGTAGGACAGGCGGTCGTCCACATTGGAGACCGAACCGGCCACCTCCGCCAGGATGCGGTAGAAAAAATTCCGGCCGATCACGGCCGCCACTTTCAACAAATCCCGGGCGCCCTCCTCCAAACGGTCGATGCGGGACATCAGCACGTCATTGATCGTGTTGGGGATGGTCATGGTGCCGAACTTGTCGGTCACCTTGAAGTTGCCGTTCCGCAGCACGACGGCCCCTTCGTCGATAAAGGATCGAACGACCTCCTCGATAAAATAGGGATTGCCACCGGCCCGCTGGACGATCTGACCGACAACCGCGGAATTGAGTCCGCGCAAATCCAACATGTCGGTAATGAGAGCTTCGCTCATGCGGTCGTCCAGGGGTTCCAGAGGTATGTCCAGTTGATAAGATGAAAGTTCTTCCCGGATGAAGGATTCGATGCGTTGCCCCGTCTCTTCATACCCCGGACGAAAAAGGTTGATGAATAGGATCGGGAACTGCTTGACAAGCCGAAACAGGTATTCCAAAAGTTCGATGGAGCTTTTGTCGGCCCAGTGCAGGTCGTCGATGATGACGATCAGGGGCTGTGACGCGCTCAGGTGGATTAAAAACTCCCGAACGCTCCGGCGAATCAGTTTTTCCAGGGCCTCGCCTTCAATACCGCGTAATCTCACGCCATATCTGTCCGGCAGGCTGATGCCCATCAGGATTGCCACAAAGGGAAGTATATCCTCGGCCTGATCCTTAAACAATGCCTGTGCCGCAACTTCCAGCTTGCGCCAAGTCGTCCCTGGTCCGTCTTCTTCTCCAATTTGGACCCATTCTCTGAGAAGGTCGACCAGCGGATGGAAGCTCAGGTTGCGGCCCATGGAAATGGCCCGGCCTTCCAGGACAGTCACCCGCCGGATCGATTCCCGTTGTTTAAGTTCGGTAACCAGTCGGGACTTGCCGATGCCGGCCTCGCCGATCACATTGACGATCGTGCCCTCGCCGTTGATCAGCTTCAACACTTGCAGTTCCAGCTTGTCCAACTTGCTGGTCCTACCCACCATGGTGGTGAAAATCGCCCGTTCCGAGCCCAGTTGGGGGCGATGGATGTCCTTGCGGCCTGGTAGCATTTTGTAAACGGGCATGCTTTCCGCCCAGCCTTTGATCACTTTTTTTCCAAGGTTGGCAAACTCGAACATGCCACAGGTCTGCCGATAAACCTCCTGGGTGACATAGGTGGTTCCCGGCTCAGCCAGACGTTCCATACGGGATGCCAGATTGACCGTATCACCAACGGCCTTGAATTCGACCCGCAGGTCGTTGCCCAACGTACCCACCACCACCGGTCCGCAATGAATTCCAATGCGCATGCGGATGGGGTATTTTCCCGCCCGCTGCTGGTTGAAAACAACCATACCCTGATGAATGGCCCGTGCCGCCCAGAGGGCGCGCTGGGGTGCTTCCTCCACGGCGACCGGAGCGCCGAAGAGGGCCATGATGCCATCTCCGGTCATTTCGTTGATGGTGCCTTCGTAGTTATGCACCTGGCGTATCAGGATTTCATAGATCTCATCCATGACCGCATAGGCCGCTTCTGCGCCGAGACGTTCGACCCGTGGGGTGAACCCCTCCATGTCGCAGAACATCACGGTGACATAGCGGCGCTCCCCTTCGATGCGGTCGCGCTGGCTGAGGATTTTTTTGGTCAAGCCCTGGGGTAAATAGCGCTGAATCTTAGCGAACTTGTCATCGAAAGACTGGGCGGCCAAGCCGCCGTTGGAAGGGGCTGATAGGGCGCTACCGCACTGACTGCAAAAATTGGCGCCTTCCAGATTTTCAAACCGGCAGTCGGGGCATTTCATTCCAGCATCACTTTTGCGAACGTTGCGCCATAGGGATGAAAGCGCATGTGTGCAGGCACGCTATCCTGTTCCAAGGGGAAACAGGCGATTGGCATGACCGGCGGCAGGGGTTGTTTGAATAGGATTTTTGTCAATAATTCGGCCGGTTGTCAAGAACGCAGTTCTTGAGGCGCACAAAAGACGGTCAGGCATTTTCCCGCCATGGGGCAATCCGTGCATTGCAATCCCAGGGGGGCGCCCTATGGTGGGAGAAGCGTCGCCGCCAATGGCTACGAATCCAACATTGAACGCAAAGGAGACCCGCATGAGCTACTTTCTTAAAACCACGGCCCCGCAAAAAGCCCGCGGTCGGCTCAAGGTGACCTACGCAACCCTGGAATCCATGTTTATGACCGTTCCCAACGTATTCGTGGCCCAGAGTATGCGTCCGGACCTGCTGGAGCCCATCGTCACCTATGTCAAACGCCTGATGATCGACGATCACGCCCTGCCCCGCAGCACCAAGGAACTGATCGCCGCCTACGTATCGAAGCTCAACGCCTGCGCCTACTGAGTGGACGCCCACAGCGCCATGGTCATGACGCAGGGGTTTACGCAAGAACAGGTAAAAAGCATTCTCGACGATGTGGACGGGTCTGATCTCATTGATACCAAAACAAAAGTGCTGCTACATTTGGCAGAGAAGATCAACCGTCATGCCTATAAAGTTACCGGTGACGATATTGCCGCCTTAAAGAAGGCCGGCTGCAGTGAAGACGACATTTTTGAGGCTGTGGCCGTGACCGCACTATTCAACTACATGGACCGCATGGCGGACGCCTTAGGCGCCCCGGTGGAGGGATTTCAGGAGATGATGGCCAAGATGGCCGGAGAATAGACTGCCACCTTAACAAGGCACAAGCCGTCCTTGTTTGGCGGGGGGGATAGGTTAGGATGAAATCATGATGCTTTTGACACCGGAGAATACGCCGGGACAAGATCAGAACGACGGTCTAAGTTCTCGTACCGACCCACACGGAGACACCGACCGGCCCAGGCTATCCTGTCGGTGTGTGGGGATAACATCACAAAATCAAAGCGCTTTTTTCAACTCCTCGAGAACGCTGTCGTTTGCCAGGCCATCCGGTTCGAGTCCCTTGTCACGCTGGAAGGCCTGAATCGCCGCGCGCGTCTTACCGCCGAAGAGGCCGTCGACCGGACCCGGCTCGTAACCCAGATCCGTCAGGCCCTGTTGGATCTCACGGACCATTTTTTGGCGTGCCAAAGCGGCTTGCCGCGCCCTGGCGGAACGCTGTTTGATCTGTTTCGTGTAGGCTTGCACACCGGCTTCGGATAAAAAGCGGTCCTCGACGGGAACCCCCTGGGCGCGGGCCAGACGGAACCACCGCAGGGCTTCACGGTCGCTTTGCGCCACACCCACCCCGCTGGCATACATCAGGCCGAGCATATGCATGGCGGAACCGTGTTCCTCCTTGGCCGCGGCTTCGAAATAGCGGGCGGCCTCGGACGGGTTGCAGGAAATATAGGCCATTCCCATCAGGTAGTTGGCCGGGGGGTAGCCATTGTCCGCCGACCGCTGCATCCACTGCAGGTACTGCTTGGGATCACGCTTGACGCCTTCCCCGGCCAAATACATGTTGGCCAGCATGAACTGACCGTATCCCCCCTCGGCCTCGGCGGCCGTTTGGTAGGCGGCCAATGCGCCGGGGTAGTCTTTTTCCGCGTAGGCGTCGTCACCCTTGGTTTCGGCGGCGCTGGCCTTGAAATAGTTGGTGGTGGAGGACATGCCGGATTTGACGGAGTCCGTAAATCCCGCGCAGCCTGATAGAAGCAGCAGGACGAGTGGTAAGGCCTGGGAAACAATCCATTTGCGATGGAACATCATCAACTCCTGAAGGGGCATCGGTTTCGAAGGGTAAGGGTCATAAACAAAGCGCGCCGACTATTTACTGCTGTCACCACCACCGCCACCGCCGCCACCACCACCGCCGCTGCCGCCACCGGTATTGTGGACCAGGTAGCGCCGGCCATTCGCCGTGACCACATAAAAGTTGTGGGTATCCGCCACCTGCAAATTGTACAACGGGGTATTGAGGCGTTGGAAATCGATGCTGACAATCTCCACCATGCGGCCATCCACATGAACGGCATCCCCCTTCTCAAGGTCCCGCACCCTTTTCCAGCCGGTCGGCGTGAGCAGTCGTTCCCCGCCGGTCGTGCGCAGATCGCCGTTGATGGTATAAAGATGGTTGGCCTCCACCCGGTAGCGCTCGACCACCGGACGGCCCACGACCGTATCATAACCGATATCGTAGGTCAGCACCCTGTCGCCGGAGGAGATATCTTTAAATTCCTTAAAGGTGCCATCTTCCATCTTCACCAGGGCATCCGGAGGAAAGCACCCCGTGGATTGCGATAGAACAGACTGCTTCTCCCTTTCCAGCTTGGTTACCTGCCGCTCCAAACGTTGGATTTCCTTCTCGGTGCCTGCCGCCTGGGCATAGGCCCCGTCCGCCAGGTCTCCGTAGCTTGGCTTTGAGTCCCCTTTGGTCCAGCCTCTGCTTTTGTAGTCGGCTACGCTGTTGATGGCACCGATCTGCCGTTGCTGGGTCTCATATCCTTTGAGGGCTTTGATGTGCTGCCGGGTCCGTTCAATATCCCCTTCGACCTCCTTCAACGTGCGGCGTGGTTCCGGCGGCGCCGGGGCGGCTTGGGGTGAATTGCTGGGGGGGGAAGACGACCCGCCGACGAAGAGGGTACAGCCTGCAACGAAGACGAGCAGAAGAAGAATCAATAGGCCGGTGGAGCGCCTCCCGTGATGCCGTAGTTTTCTTTCCATAAAAGACCTCTGTGTGATGTCGAAAGGCAAAATCCGAAATATTGCTGCGTGTCCGTGCCGTCCATCGGTCGAATGCTTTAAAAAAGCAGCGGCATTCTTTACTATGGCGTCCCATATCTGTCAAAGTAAAAACTAAAAATATCGCCCCTGGCAAACGCGCTTACCGAACCGGCTTTACGGCTTCGATTAAAGCCGAAACCACAAAGTCTTCGGCCTTTTGTCCGGGGGCCCAGGTTTTAATCAGCTCGCGGCTTTCCTTGCGAAGGTCGATGCGAATCGCTTCGAAACCCGCCGCCTGCAGCAGGCGCCGGAGTTCCTCCTCACGCGCCGCCCCTCCGATGCAGGCGCACTGCAGATCCGGGTCGCTGCGCATTTCCGCCGGCAGCGGACGCAGGGCCACCACATCCGATACGGCCAGCCGGCCGCCGGGTTTGAGGACGCGAAAGGCCTCTTGGAAAACGGCTTCTTTCTCGGGGGAAAGATTGACCACGCAATTGGAAATAATGACATCCACCGTATGGCTTTGGACCGGCAGCCGTTCGATCTCCCCCTGGCGGAATTCCACGTTGGCAAGCCCCGCTTTTTGGGCGTTGCGGCGAGCCTTGCGCAGCATGGCTTCGGTCATGTCCACCCCGATCACGCGGCCGGTCGGCCCGACGGCACGGGCCGCCAGGAGGCAGTCGAAGCCGGCCCCGCTGCCCAGATCCAACACGGTCTCGCCGGGCCGCAGGTTGGCAATGGCCTGGGGGTTGCCGCACCCCAGTCCCAGTTCGGCGGCCTCGGGGGCGGCGGCGATTTCCGCCAGGGAATACCCCATTTGCGCGGCGCCGGTCGCCGGGGCCGCCGGCGTGCAGCATGACGGTTTGGCCGGCGAACCGCAGCAGCCCACGGCCGTTTCGGCGATCCGGCCGTAGCGCTCCCGCACCCTCTGGCGAAGGCGATTCGTTTGGTGCTTTTCATTTTCCATGCCGATCTCCTTTTTAATTTTATTATTCGATAACTTTCGAACTTTCGGTTTAAAAATTTTTAGCGGGTAAAAAACGCCTTCAACTCATTGATGACGTCCGGGTCCACCCAGCAGGCGATGTTCTGGCCGCGGCGCTCGGTGCGGATGATGCCGACCCTCCGAAGCTCCTTGATATGGTGGGAAACGGTGGGCTTGCCCACCTCCAGGTCCCGGCCCAGATCCCCCACGAACATGGCATCCACGTCCGCATCCGTGGCATAGAGGCCCACCGTGCCCGGTTGGCAGCAGGTGCTCAGCCGCAGAAAGATCTTGAGCCGGTTGGGGTTCGACAAGGCCTTGAAAATTTCGGCCAGGTCCTCGATGCTTGTTTTTTGATTGTTCGACATATATCGAATTATAAGGTTAGCGGCGCGCCTGTCAAGCCTTTTCCAGCACGCGGGATGCCAAACGGGCCCATCCGTCGGCGGGGATCGGACGATCCGTATCGGTGGAGGGGGTTCGAAGGCCGGCCTAATCGGCAAGGACCACGCGGTTGCGGCCCTGCTGTTTGGCGTCGTAGAGGGCGTTGTCGGCCTTCTTCATGATCTCTTCCAGGGACAGGCCGTCCTGCAGCATGGCGGCCACCCCGATGCTGACGCTGAAGCGCACCGTCCCGTCGGCGGTCTCCACCGCGAGCGCCTGCAAGGCTTGGCGCAGGCGCTCGGCCGCCAGACGGCCCTGGTCGGGGGCGGTGTGGGTCAGAATCGCGGCGAACTCTTCGCCGCCCAGCCGGCAGAAGATATCCGACGTGCGCAATTGCTTCATGCTTTCGGCCACCAGGCCTTTCAGCACCTGGTCGCCGGCATCGTGGCCGAAGGTGTCGTTGACCGCCTTGAAGTGATCGATGTCCATCATCAGCAGGGTCAGGCCGGTATGGTAGCGCATACTGCGGTCGATCTCTTCCCGGGCCCGCCGCATGAACTGGCGCCGGTTGAACGCGCCGGTCAGGGGGTCGGTCACCGCCAGCCGTCGCAGTTCCCGCTCGATTTCCTTTCGATCGGTAATGTCCTTGTAGCTCTCCACGACGCCGACCGTCTCGGCCGTCAGGTCCATCATGGGCTGGGCCGTCACGAGAAGGGTCCGGCGGCGGCCGTCGGGGGACGGGATTTCGATTTCCTCTTCGATCCGGTCCTGGTCTTCCTTGAGGATGCGTTCCAGCAGGCATCGCTCGGTGCCGCAGAGTTCGTGGGCCAGGACGCCGTGGCAGAGGCCCTTGTCGATCGTGATGCCCATATCGGCCATCAGCGTCCGCAGAATGCGATTGAACTTGGATATCCGGAAATCCTTGGCGATCACGCAGATGCCGTCCGAAGTGGCGTTGAAAATCTGGTCCATTTCCAGGGCGGCCACTTCCGCATCCATGGCCATGGTGTTGACCCGGCAGATGGCCTCCTCGAGCTGGCCTTCGGATTCCTCGGCGTTCTTGAGGGCTTCCAGGGTTTCCTGCTCGGCCTGTTTGCGGAGGGTGATGTCCCGGTAGAGGGACATGATCACATTGGCGCCGATGCGGCGGGCGCTTTGGTCGAAGTTCCGGTAGGATCCGTCTTGGCAGCGCAGCCGGCGTTCGATCGCGACCGATTCCCCCGCCCGCAGGCGATGGAGTTGGGAGGGCACCTTTTGCAGATCCTCGGGATGAATGAGGTCGGTCATTTTACGTCCGAGGAGATCCTTCCGGCGGCAGCCCAGCATCTGGCGGATCTTCGGATTGGCCTTGAAAATGACGCCCGCGTCGTCGAACAGCAAAATGCCGTCCGAGGCATTGTCGAAGAGGCTGCGGTAGCGTGCTTCGCTTTCCGCAAGCATGGTTTCGGCCGCCCGGCACCGGGCGGCTTCCTGTGCGAGGGGGGATGGCGGCTGTGCCTTGTCGTGATCTGGTTCGGAATCCATGCCGTCCTGCCGAATAACGTTTGCCTTCAAATACAATAGATGGGGCCGCCTGGCAATGCTTCCTGCAATGCAGCACCGGATTGTGAAGGGGAAGGACGCCGCCGGCGCCAGATTCAAGCGGGAAGCAAGGCTTCAGGCCGCTCCGAAATGCCGCCGGGCCGCCGCCAGGCGGCGGTCCCGTGCGGCGTGGGCGATATCGAGAATCCGGCCGTCCCGCTCCCACTTTTGCCGGGTCCGGGGATCGACCTGCTCCCAGAAAGGCACCGCCTCATCCATTACACGGGCCACCTGGGAGAGCAGCCCCCCCAGGGCAAGGTGGACATGGGGGGCCAGGGGCGGCGCCAGGGCCAAGGTCCGTGCCGTCACCATCAGGGCCAGCAAGGTTTCCAGAATGGCATCGGGCCAGCCGGAGCGGCGTCCGACGGCGATAAACCAAGCCAGAAAAGCGCCGGTCACATGCACATCTTCCAAGGTGCGAAACGGTTTGATGGCCCGGACATAGCCATCACCGGGCAGCAGGGCCTCGTCCGTCAGCCCCACCGCCTCGAAATCCACCCGGCCGTGGGGCATTTCCGGCACAAAGCCTAGGTTCGGCAGCGGCGTGATGCGGACACCGTCCGCTCCGCCGGCGCCACCGCCATCCGCAGGCGGTTGCGGCCGTCGGGCGTCGTACCGGCAGAGGCCGCCACCAGCAGAAGGTCGGCGCCGCCGGCCCCCGAGACAAAGGTCTTCGTGCCGTCCAGCCGCCAGCCGGCCTTCCCGTCGACGGCGGTCAGGCGGGTTTTAATGCGGCCCGGATGGGCACCGTGCGCTTCGCTGATACAAAGCGCGGCGACCTGATCGGAAGGGAGTTCGGGCCCCAAGGCCTGGATGGCCGCCTGATAGCCGGCGGCAAATACCCAGGCCGGACGATCCGCCGCCAGAGCGCCGGCCAGGGCCCGGTCGATGGGGGTCTGCCAGCCGGGTACGATCTTCCGCCAAACTGCTTTCCAGGCGGTAAAATCATCGATCCGGCCGGGCGGCTCCGCCGGCGCCTGCAGGAGCGCTTCCATGACCGCCATATCGACCCCGCTCACAGCACCAGCTCCTGGATGAAGGCGGCCAATTGATCGAGGTTCCAGCAGGCCCGCACCTCGTTGCAGAATGCTTCATAAGTGCGCATTTCACTGTCCCCCGAATTCCAGAAGGCCTCCGACTCCGGATTGAGCCAGACCACCCGCCGGCTGCGGTCCCGGACGGCTTCCAGGATCCCTTCTTCGGGATTGCCGTAGTTGCTGCGGCCGTCGCCGATCACGATCACCGTGGTCTTCTTGTTGACGGCATCCATGTGCCGGGCCTGGAAAAGCCGCAGGGTGCGTCCGTAATCCGTGGAGGCCCCGTAGGCCACCTCCGGGCAGTCGAGGATCGCGGCCAGGGCCCGGTCGATGTCCAGATCGTCGAAAAAACGGGTGACCTCCACCGGCGCGTCCACGAAGACGAAGCTGCGCACCCGGTCGAAGCAGTCCTGGAGGGCGTAAAGCATGGTGAGCATGAAACGGGCCGAGGACCAGACCGATCCGGAGACATCGCAGAGCACCACGATGCGCCCCTTGCGGGGCGGTTTGCGGCGAAAACGCAGCCCGATGGGAATCCCCTGGGTGCGGGCGGCGGCCCGCAGGGTGCGCTTGACATCCAGGATGCCCCGGGCGCGCGCGGCGTAGCGCAGGCTCACCATGTCCCGCAGCTTGCGCACCAGGCGGGCGATGACGTCCCGCAGCCGGATCAGTTCGCCCGGCGAGAGATTGGCAAAGGGCGTTTGGCCGAGGGCGCCATAGGCATCGGTGGGCGCGGTCTTTTTGACGTCCAGCGGGGGCAGGGGCGGACCGTTTTCCGACAGGAGCCGCCGGGCCGTCTCCAACCGGCGCGCCACCTGCCGCTGCACGGCCTGGCGTGTTTCCCAGGGGATCTCCCGCCAGTGATCGGCCAGATACCCGTCCACCGCCTCCCGGGCCCGGTGCAGGGCGCGCAGCACCGGCAGACGCCTCACCAGGCCCCCCAGATTGGAGCCCGCCCCCCGGGGACCCTGGCCCCTGGCCGGCCCTTCGGACTGCATCGCCTGGAGCATTTGAAGATAGGGGGCCGGATCGGCCGCCAGGAATTGGGCGATGGCGGTCATGGCCGGCATTTGGGGTTCGATGGCGAGGAGCAGCTGCCGGACGGTTTCCATCTGCGGGGCCAGGGATTGAGCGGCCGCGTCCAGGTCTTCGCGGATTTCATGGAAGAAAAGCTGGTAGAGACGGTCGAAGCGGGCCTGCTCCAAGCGACTCTTGGCAAAATTGGCCCGCAGCACCGAGGCGAACTGGCCCTCGTCCAGAACATCCACCCGGGGCAGCTGGGCCAAGCAGTCCAGCGTCTCGGCGGTGGAGATGCGCAGCCCGGCCGCCCGGGCGGAGGCCACGAATTTGAGGATCATCCCTTCCAAATTGATAATGCCCTTATCAAACCGCATCGCAAGGGACTTCAGGCAGTCCCCTCAAACGCGAATAGAAAACGGTTTTTCGCTTTTGGTGTTGTATCCCCCTTTGTCCCGCGCCGAGCATCGGCGATGCGGCCGGATAAAAGCGCGCGGACTGTTTGAGTCCGCCGTAGCCTTGGCGAAGGCGGGCGAGTTTCCGCGTGCTCCGGCCGTGTCGACGACGCGCAGGAACAAGCGAGACACGGGCTGTCTTCTTTTGGTTACTTTTCTGCCACGCGGAAGAAAAGTAACGACGGCGAAAAGCCACGGATCGATGCAAACACTTTAGTTTCTCCACCGACGGCAGAAGATTTTCGTTCAAGATTAAGTTCCGTTTGAAAGGGTTCTGCTCTGTATCCGTATAGAAATGGTAGATTTTGGTTCCGGCCAAGGCCACAGCGATTTGTCCCTCTGGGTGGGACTTCCCGCCTGATACGACCCCGCTGGGGGTGGAAACCGACGGCGTAGCCGTATGAGCGACAGCGTTGCGTAGCCTGGCTACGGCGATGATTTACAAAGAGCGAGAACGCCGACTGTCCGCCGAAAGGTGGATTTACTCACCGGCGGCGGAGCCGGGGCCAAAAGATGCCATCTCCGGACGGACACTACTCGAAATTGACCACCTGATCCACGCCCTCCCGCACCCGCCCGGCATCCTCCCGGTATTTGCAGATCACATTGAGGGTGGCGATGACGGCCTCCCGGTCGAGGGTCTCCAGCTGCAGGCTGATCAGGGCCCGGGCCCAGTCGAGGGTTTCGGCGATGCTGGGTTTTTTCTTCAGGTCGAGCAGCCGGATGCGCACCATGGCGGCCACCATTTGATCGGCCAGGCGGCCGGGAAGCTCCGGCACGCGCCGGCGAACGATCTCCCGTTCGGTGTCCGGCCCCGGGTAGTCGATGTAGAGGTGCAGACAGCGGCGCTTGAGGGCGTCGCTCATGTCCCGGAAGCTGTTGGAGGTAAGCACCACGAAGGGCAGGTGGACGGCCCGGCGGGTGCCCAGCTCGGGAATCGTTACCTGGAAGTCGCTTAAAAGCTCCAGGAGGAAGGCTTCGAACTCCGGGTCGGCCTTGTCGATCTCGTCCACCAGGAGCACCACCGGGGCCGGGGCCAGGATGGCCTGCAACAGCGGCCGCGGCAGCAGGAAGCGCTCCGAGAAGAAGGCGTCCGCCTCGGCGGCGATGCGATCCACGGCGTCGGCCAGGGTGCGGGCGCCGGTCACTACGTCGCCGATCTTGTCGCGCACGATCTGGGTGTAGAGCAGCTGCTTGGCGTACTCCCATTCGTAGAGGGCCTTGCCCTCGTCCAGGCCCTCGTAGCATTGCAGGCGGATCATTTCGCGCCCCAATCCCCGGGCCACGGCCTTGGCCAGTTCGGTCTTGCCCACCCCGGCCGGTCCTTCCACCAGGATCGGCTTGTCTGCGGCAGCGGCCAGAAAGACAACCGTGGCGATTTCCGTAGTGCAGACATAGCCGGCCTTTTCCAAAACGGCCCGCGTTTCATCGACATTGCTGAAGCTCATGCGGCCTGGCACCCTCCTTCGCAGTGATACGGCGCCTCGCGGCACCTTTGTGAAAACACACGTATGATTTTGCTGCATAGGTAAGCCTTTGCAGGGACAATCTCAAGGGGAATCTTTACAGAAGAGGGCATTGCGGATAAAGCTAGACCGCTTGACCCATTGGCTCACCCCTAAAGATGGAGGCGGATGTCCGGCTCCATTGCGGCAAGGAGATTCCCATCCACAATCCTGTTGCGCCATTGACGCGGGCGGCCTTCCAGGAGGGGCTGAATATTCTGGTGGCCCGTGACCGCGATCTGGCCGCCGTCGTGGACCGCTATGGACCGCCGCCCATGTGGGCGCGCAAGCCCGGCTTCGCCACCCTGGTGCGCATCATTCTGGAGCAGCAGGTTTCCCTGGCCTCGGCCCGCGCCGTCTACCATCGGCTGGCGCTTTGCGTCACGCCTTTTTCCGCCCATGGCTTCCGCCGGATCGCTCCGGCGCGCCTGCAGCAGATCGGCTTGACGCGGCAAAAGCGCGCCTATTGTTATCACTTGGCAGAGGTCATTGCCCGCGGAGAGCTGCGCCTCGGCCTTCTGCCCGACCTGACGGACGACGTGGTGCGCCAACGGCTGATGCAGGTCAAGGGCATCGGCCGCTGGACCGCCGATATCTATCTCCTGATGGCCCTGCGCCGTCCGGATATCTGGCCCCGCGGCGACCTCGCTTTGAAGGCGGCCTTGCAAAGCGTCAAACACCTGCCCGAGGTGCCCACCGAGGGGGCCTTCGAGGTCATGGGCCGCCCTTGGCGGCCGTGGCGCGCCATTGCGGCCCGCATTCTCTGGCATGCCTACCTATCCTCACGCAACGAACATGCTGGACCATGAGCAGCGCCAAGGATGAAAATGAAAACCATACGCGTATATTGCCGACCGTACGCTCCATGCGCGGTGCTCCGGAACGGCATTGACCCCCCATGGATCGGCCTTACGCAAAAAATAGCCGGCGACCACCCGCTGGCTAACCGAAGGCTTGGCGTAAATCGTGATCCTTTTTCTGAAATTGTCTGGGGGCTGGTCGCCTCGCTCGTCCTCAGCCTGCCTGCCCTATCCGTCGCGAACCCCCTGGACGGCATGCGCTTTATCGGCCCCACCGGTGAAAATGGTGAAGAGGCGTTTGGCGACGAGGAGCTAACCTTCTACGACGGCAAACTCGCTTCGGTGGACTGCGCGCGCTGGGGGTTTGGTGAAGGGCTCGTGACGACGCGGACCGCAGACGATGGCATCCATTTTGCGGCGGAAACCCGCAGCGAAACATACGGCAAGATCATCTGGGAGGCCGTCTATACCTGGTGCAAGGAGGGCTGGTTTGTGGAAACCGTCCGGGAATACTGGTTCACGGGAACGCACCCGCCTTGAGGCTATTCGCTTTCCGCCCATTAAAGAGCCTTGATGACAATCAGCGTCATGTCGTCTTCTTCAGGGAGATCGCCCCGGAATCGGGTCACGGCCGCCAGGATCCGGTCCCTGCTCTGCTCCGCGAAGGCCGCGGCATTCTCCTTCACCATGGCTTTTAGCCGCTCTTTGCCGAAAAATTTCCTCTCCCGATCATGGGCTTCCCATATGCCGTCGGTGAAGAGCAGCAGAATCGTTCCGGCCCGAGCGACGGGCTTTTCCTGCTGACGATAGGCAAAGGCGTCATCGACACCGAGAACGAGTCCCGGGCCGTCGAGTTCTTCGAGCGCTCCGGTGACAGGATCGAAAAGCAGCGCCGGGTCGTGCCCCGCCCTGACCCAGCAGACCTTGCGGGACCCGACGTCGCCTTCCAGAAAAAACAGGCTCATGAAATTGCCCGAATGCCGCGTGTCGGCCGTCAGCAGGCGGTTGACCCGACCGATTGACAAGCATGGGAACGTGAAACAAGCGCAAGCGCGCCCCTTCGATCAGAAGCCGCCTATCGACCGACGGAAGAAACACCTGCGGAAATCCCGCCCAACCGATGCTGGCGCCCGGGAAGAGATTTCGCTTGCGGCACCCGGGACATGGAAAGTGCTTAACCGCTCGGCCGCGGTGCGAAGACAAGGCTGCCGAGGATCAGGTCTTGACCGCAGCCGGTCGGGTTCTATATAGGATCAGGCGCATCATTACGCTCCGCGCGACATCCGGCCGCCCGACGCCGGCCGTCGGGCACAACTGTTGGCCCATGGAAAAGGGGGACCCCCCGGATCCATCGGCGGGATCCCATGACCCGTAGCGATTCCCAACCCCATTCCCCTGTTGGCCTGGCCTGGATGATCTGGGGCATCGGCGCCCTGTTCTATCTGATGGCTTTTTTCCAGCGCGTCGCCCCGGCGGTCATGACCGACGCCCTGATGCGGGAATTTCAGATCGGGGCGGCCACCCTGGGAAACCTTTCCGCGCTTTACTTTTACAGCTATGTGGCCATGCAGATCCCTACGGGCATCCTTGCGGATCGATGGGGACCCCGCCGGCTCTTGAGTTCCGGGGCGCTGGTGGCCGGCATCGGGACCCTGCTGTTCGCCCTGGCCCCGGGCATGCTGCTGGTGGGCACCGGGCGCTTCCTGATCGGCGGTTCGGTGGCGGTGGCCTTTGTGGGCCTATTGCAGCTTTCCAACAACTGGTTCCCTCCCCGCACCTATTCCCTGGCTGCCGGCATGGCTCTTTTCGTCGGCATTATCGGGGCCATCTGCGCCGGCCCCCCGTTGCGGCTGATGGTGGAAGCGTATGGCTGGCGCAGCACCATCCTGGCATCCAGCCTTGTGACTTTTGCCATTGCCGCGGCCATTTGGCTCGTGGTGCGGGATTATCCCCACGAAAAAGGCTTTGCCGACTGGCGTGTGCGCGATGAAAAACCGGCGCAGGGTGAGCGCTTGACGGTGATGGCCGGCCTGGGTCAGGTGCTGCGCTACCGCAACACCGGCCTGCTCTTTCTGGCCCCGGGCGGTGTGGTGGGACCGGTGCTGACCTTCTCCGGTCTATGGGGCGTGCCCTATCTGACGACCCACCGCGACCTGAATCCCGCCCAGGCCGCCATGCTGACCACGACCCTGCTGGTGGCCTGGGCCATCGGGGGCCCCTTTTTCGGCTGGCTCTCGGATTACACCGGTCGTCGCAAGAGCATCTATATTGTGGGCTGCGCCGTAAGTCTGGTGGGGTGGATGGTCGCCTTCTATGCCGGCCATCTTCCGTTGGCCGCCCTTGTTGCGGTGCTGGTGATCACGGGATTCAGCTCCGGCTGTATGATCATCAGCTTCGCTTTCGTAAAAGAGTCGGTGCCGGCGGCCCTGTCGGGCACCGCCACCGGTGTCGTCAACATGGGGGTGATGTCGGGCCCCATGCTGCTGCAGCCCCTCGTGGGCTGGGTGCTCGACCTGCGCTGGAGCGGGACCCTGGCGCAGGGCATTCGCATCTACGGCCAGGCGGACTACCAGGCGGGCTTCGCCCTGATGATCGCCTGGACCGTGCTGGCGCTGGTCTTGCTCTGTTTTACCCGTGAAACCCACTGTCGTCCCCTGGATGCGGCATGAGGGTCAGGGAACGTCCCGTATCATCGGCGGCCGACCGTGCCGGTGGCTCCCTCAGAGCTGTTTTCCACCCCCAATCTTTTGCGCCTTTTCCCGGTATCGCCGACGCATCCCGATTTCAGCAGGCGTGGGAGAAAAAGCCTATGTTGTCGACGGAGGATTGCCAATGACCAACACTGAAACTTCTTACGCCATCATCGGAGCCGGTCCGGCCGGCCTGGCCGTGGCCCGCAATTTGGACAAACTGGGCATCCCCTTCGTGGGCTTCGAGGCCGGCCCCACCGTGGGCGGCCTGTGGAACATCGACAACCCGCGCAGCACCATGTACCGCTCGGCGCACCTGATCTCCTCCAAGCGCATGACGGAGTTCAAGGAATTCCCCATGGGGGACCGGGTGGCCGACTACCCCCACCACACCGAGGTATTTCACTATTTCAGGGCCTATGCCGAACGCTTCGGCTTGAACGCCCGCTACGAATTCGAAACCGAGGTCACAGCGGTGGAACCCCTCGACGACGCGCCGGACCAGGGCTGGCAGGTGACCACCCGCTCCCTAAAAAACGGCGGCGGCGTCCGGACGCGGGCCTTCCGGGGCGTGGTGATCGCCAACGGGGCCCTGTCCGAGCCCAACCGGCCCCGCTTCGAAGGCACCTTTAGCGGCCGCCTGATGCACGCTGCGGAATACAAGACGCCTGCCATCTTCGAGGACAAACGGGTTTTGATCGTCGGCGCCGGCAACAGCGGCTGCGACATCGTGGTGGATGCCGTGCACCGGGCGCGCTTTGTCGGATTGAGCGTACGCCGGGGCTACCACTTCGTTCCCAAATACGTCTTCGGTCGCCCGGCGGATACGGTGGGCGGCCGCATCAAACTGCCCTTTCCCCTGAAGCAGCGGTTGGACAAACTCCTCCTGCGCTGCTTCATCGGCAACCCCCAACGCTTCGGCTTTCCGCGCCCCGACCATGACCTGTACGAGTCCCACCCCGTCGTCAACTCCCTGGTGCTGCACCACCTCGGGCACGGCGATATCACCCTGTTCAAAGACGTGGCCCGGCTGGACGGCGATACGGTCGTCTTTCGGGACGGCACCCGCCAGGCCTTCGACCTGGTGCTGACCGCCACGGGCTACAAGCTGCACTACCCCTTTATCGACCGACGCTACCTCAACTGGCGGGGCGCGGCACCCCACCTCTACCTGAATGCCTTTCATCCCGACTATGACAATCTCTTTATGGCGGGTCTGGTGGAGGCGGCCGGCCTGGGCTGGGAAGGGCGCAACGAACAGGCCGAGCTGATCGCACGCTACATCAAAGGCATCGATGAGCAAACACCGGCCGCCCTGGCCTTCCGCCGGCTGAAGCGCGGCGCCTTTCCGGACATGCGCGGCGGGGTCGACTATCTCGAGGTGGACCGCATGGCCTATTACGTCCATAAGGACACCTACCGGGCTGCCGTCCGCCGCCACATCCGCGACCTTTAGCCCTGAGCGAAAAACAGTTGCAAATTTGGCCGCTCCTGTTATTATGGTCTTATGCTCAATACTGTCCCTCGTCTTGAGCACTTGGCATCTCTCCTCCAGACGCGGCATCGGTCGCCGATTTGGCACCTATGCCGCGTTCCTACTTCCGTCCGTCCCCCGAAGCCCTTCGTCGAAGGCGCGTGACAGGGACGGACAAACCCGCTATGGTAGTGCATTCTTGAAGTTGAAAAGAGGCGCCCCGGCGAGGCTCCCGCCGGAGCAAGCTGGAAACCGCCTATTGACGCAGGAAGGGAGACACGCATGGGAGGATTCGAAGAATACGATCGCCACGATGCCCTGGGATTGGCCGAATGCGTCCGCCGGGGAGACGTCACGGCCGGGGAACTCTGTGAAGAGGCCATTCAGCGCATTGAACGCGTCAACCCGCAGCTCAATGCCGTGATCACCCCCATGTTCGAGATTGCCCGCGAAACCGTGCGCCAACCGCTGGCGGACGGGCCGTTCAGCGGGGTGCCCTTCCTGCTCAAAGACCTGCTACTGGCCTATCGCGGCGTTCCCATGGCCGCCGGCTGCAAGGTCTATCGCAATTTTGTACCGGAGGAAGACAGCACCATGGTGGCCCGCTACAAGCAGGCCGGCTTGACTATTCTCGGCAAGACGAACACCCCGGAGTTCGGGCTGATGGGCATCACCGAACCGGAGGCCTTCGGCCCCTGCCGCAATCCCTGGAACACGAACCACACGCCCGGCGGCTCCAGCGGGGGCAGCGCCGCGGCCGTTGCCGCCGGTCTGGTGCCCATGGCCGCCGGGGGCGACGGGGGCGGCAGCATCCGCATTCCGGCGGCCTATTGCGGCCTTTTCGGCCTGAAGCCCACCCGGGGGCGCAACCCCAGCGGACCCCACCATGGCCGGGTCTGGCAGGGGGCGGTGCAGGAGCATGTGATCTCCCGCTCGGTGCGCGACAGCGCCGCAGCGCTGGATGCCACCCAGGGGGCCGACCGGGGGGCGCCCTACGAAATTCGCCCGCCGGCCAGACCCTATCTGGAGGAGATCGAGCAGGACCCCGGAAAGCTCAAGATCGGCTTTACCACCACGTCTCCCATCGGCACCCCGGTCCACCCGGAATGCGCGCAGGCCGTGGCCGCAACGGCCCGACTGCTGGAAGAACTGGGCCACCGGGTGGAGGAGACCGAAACCGGTGTGGACGGCCAGGCCCTGGCCGCCAGCTACCTCACCCTCTATTTCGGCGAAATGGCGGCCGATCTGGAAGAAATGCAAGCCTACCTCGGACGCAAGGCGACGCCGCGCGATGTGGAAGCGCTGACCTACACGCTGGCCCTGCTGGGCAGAAGTTTTTCGGCCGGGTATTTTGTCCGGGCCATGCGCTGCTGGGACACTGCCGCCCGGCAAATGGGCCGCTTTTTTGAATCCTACGATCTCTTCCTGACCCCCACCACCGCTTTCCCCCCCGCCGAAATCGGTGCGCTGCAACCCACCGGGGCGGAGAAAACCCTTATGGCCGTCGTCAACAAGCTGGGTCTGGGCGGCCTGCTCAAGGCCTCCGGCATTGTGGATCAACTGGCCCAGAAAAGCCTGGAGCGCACGCCGTTTACCCAGACAGCCAACCTCACCGGGCTGCCGGCCATGTCGGTGCCGCTTTTCTGGACGGGCGACAATCTGCCCTGCGGATCCCATTTTATCGCGCCCTTCGGCGAGGAGGCCCGGCTGATCCGGCTGGCCGCCCAGTTGGAAAGGGCGCAACCCTGGTTCGATAAACGCCCCGCTGTTTGGGCCGGCTGAGGGCTGCCTTCCACCGGCCTCATCATCTGCTAACACGCAACCGGTTGAATCCCCTTCCCGTGAGGGCATAGGGGATTCAACGCTCCTCCCGGGCGCCCGGCCAAGCGCTCCGCCACTTGGACGCCCCCCTCACGATCCGGCCTTTGCGGCGGCTTTTCAGGGTCGGCCGTCACCGCCTTTGACGCTTTGGCAAGCCAAGCATCACCGGAATGCCCCAACCGCTCTAAAAAAAGGAATCTCTATGTACCGCTGCTTCCTGCCCCACACCGGACATGACCTCTTCAATCGGAGCGTTCTGACCCGGTGGCCGCCAGCACCAGGGCCGTGATCGCCCTTGGTGTTCCTCTTCTGTAAATCCTCGTGCCTCCTCTATCGAGTAGCGCTGCCATTGGTTGACGCCCCGATCAGGACGCGCACGTCCCGGGGCATTCGACTAAAAAAAGATCCCAGGAGATTAAAACCGATGGGATTGGGGGGAATGATAGCAAACGGGAATTAAGCCCCCATTACAAGCCGTTTAGAAAATCGTGAGGGGGTGCCGACGGTTTGACATCGAGGCCAAAATGGCCCATCTTTACGATTCAAATGTTCATTTAAATTCGTGGTGAACCAAGATGCGTATGTGGAAAAAAGTCTTGCTGGCCTTATGCGGCGTATTGCTGGTGGCAGGCTTATTGGGCGGCATCAAATTCTTGCAGATCGACCGCATGATCGCCCGGGGCAAAGAGTTTGTTCCTCCCCCGGCCACCGTGACCGCCACCACCGTGACTGCCGCCACCTGGGAGCAGCGCCTGACGGCGGTGGGATCCCTAGACGCGGTGCAGGGGGTGACCGTCACGGCCGAATTGAGCGGCAAGGTGGCCCATATCGCTTTCGAGCCGGGGAGCTATGTCAAGGCCGGGGACCTGCTGGTGCAGCAGGACGTGTCCTCCGAATCCGCCCAACTGCGGTCCGACGAGGCGACCCTGGCGCTGAAGAAGGCTAACTACGAACGCTCCAAGGAGCTTTTGGCCCAAAAGGTGGCCACCCGGGCCACCTACGACCAGGCCCTGGCCGAATACCGGCAGGCCCAGGCAGGCATCGACAGCATTCGCTCCGTCATCGCCAAGAAAACCATCCGCGCCCCCTTTGCCGGACGGTTGGGAATTCGGCTGGTCAATCTGGGACAGAATCTGGAAGGGGGCGAACCCATCGTATCCCTCCAGTCCCTGGACCCGATCTTCGTCAATTTTTCCCTGCCCCAGGAGGATGTGGCCCGGATCCAGCGGGGCCTTACCGTCCGCGTTGCCACCGACGCCCTGCCCGGCGATGACATCGAGGGCCGGATCACGGCCATCAACCCCCAGGTGGACGAAGCCACCCGCAACATCCGTATCCAGGCCACGCTGGAAAATCGCCAGGAGCATCTCCGGCCCGGCATGTATGCCACCGTGAACGTCATTCTGCCCGCGAAGGCCGATGTCCTGGTGATTCCCACCACGGCCGTACTCTATGCCCCCTACAGCGACTCGGTCTTCGTCCTGGAGGAGACGCCTTCCGAAGGCAAGGACCCTTCCGACCTGAAGATTCGCCAGCAGTTTGTCCGTCTGGGCGAACAGCGCGGCGACTTCGTGGCGGTGGTCTCGGGCCTCAAACAGGGGGACACCGTGGTGAGCACGGGCGTGTTCAAATACCGCAACGGGCAGAATGTCGTCGTGGACAATACCCTGGAACCGGAGTTCAGTTTGTCGCCCAAACCCCAGGACCGGTAAAGGGTGTGCCCCGTCGAATTTCGTGAAAAAGACCGCTGTCCACGATAACGCACCACCCTCTTCTTGAGCGAAATGTTGTATGAAATTCACTGACATCTTCATCCGGCGCCCCATCCTGGCCCTGGTCATCAACCTCCTGATCATCATTGCCGGCCTGCAGGCCATCCGGTCCCTCAATGTCCGCCAGTATCCCCGCAGCGACAATGCCTCCGTGACGGTAACCACCATCTATGTGGGCGCCAGTGCGGATCTCGTGCGCGGGTTCATCACCACACCCCTGGAGCGCGCCATCGCCGCGGCCGACGGGATCGACTACATCAAATCCGAAAGCCGCCTGGGCCTTTCCACCATCACCGTGCGGCTCAAACTGAACTACGATCCCATCAAGGCCCTCTCGGAAATCAGCTCCAAGGTGGACCAGGTGCGGGGCGACCTGCCGCCGGAGGCCGAGGTGCCCATCATCAACGTGGAGTCCGCCGACAGCCAATTCGCCTCGGCCTACCTGAGCTTCACCTCGGATGTCCTCAAACAGAACGAGATCACCGACTACCTGGTGCGCGCCGTGCAGCCCCAGCTCTCGGCGCTGGAAGGGGTCCAGCGGGCGGACATCCTGGGGGCCCGCACCTTTGCCATGCGGATCTGGCTGAAGCCCGAACGCATGGCGGCCTACAACATCAGCCCCGTCGAGGTGCGCCAGGCCCTGGCAGCCAACAACTTCCTGGCCGCCGTGGGACAGACCAAAGGCGCCCTGGTTCAGGTCAACCTGATCGCCAATACCGACCTGCGCTCGGTGGAGGAATTCAAACAACTGGCCATCCGCCAGCAAGGCGGTGCCATCGTCCGCCTGCAGGATATCGCGGACGTCGAACTGGGGGCGGAAAATTACGACACCCAGGTCCGTTTCTCCGGCCAGACCGCTGTTTTCATGGGCATCTGGGCCCTTCCCAACGCCAACTCACTGGACGTCATCAGCCGGGTCCGCACGGCCATGGAGGCCGTCCAGAGCCGCCTGCCCACCGGGCTGCAGGCCCGCATCGCCTACGATGCCACCGACTATATCCGCAATGCCATTCACGAAGTCGTCAAGACCCTGAGCGAAACCCTCCTGATCGTCATCGTGATCATTTTCCTCTTCCTGGGATCCCTGCGCTCGGCCGTCATCCCGGTGGTGGCGATCCCCCTGTCCCTCATCGGAGGCGTGTTCCTGATGCAGGTCTTCGGGTTCACCATCAACCTGCTGACACTGCTGGCCATCGTCCTGTCGGTGGGGCTGGTGGTGGACGACGCCATCGTAGTGGTGGAAAATGTCGAACGGCATCTGCATGAGGGCCAGTCACCGATGCAGGCCGCCATCCAGGGCGCCCGGGAACTCGTCAGCCCACTGATCTCCATGACCATTACCCTGGCGGCGGTCTATGCCCCCATCGGCCTGCAAGGCGGTCTGACCGGCTCCCTGTTCCGCGAATTCGCCTTCACCCTGGCCGGGGCCGTCGTCATTTCCGGCATCGTCGCCATCACCCTGTCGCCCATGATGGCCTCCCGACTTTTGCGTAAAGGCATGTCCGAAAAGGGGTTTGCGGGCAAAATCAATCGCGATTTCGACCGCCTGCGCGGGCGCTATGGCCAGCTGCTGAATGTCACCCTCGATGCCCGTCCGGCAGTCTACGTGGTCTGGATCGCTATCAGCCTGCTGGCCATCCCCATGTACCGCATGTCGGCCAAGGAACTGGCCCCCAAAGAGGACCAGGGCATCCTTTTCGGCATCGTCGAAGCGGCCGCCAATTCGACCCTGGACCAGACCAGCCGGTATACCGCCGCGGCCAACGATATCTTCTTCCAGACCCCGGAAACGGATTTCTCCTTCCAGGTGACGAATCCTTCGTCGGGGTTCGCCGGCATGGTGGTCAAACCCTGGGACGAGCGGGAGCGCACCATTGAGGAGATCCTGCCGGAAGTGCAGGGCAAGCTCAGCACCATCCCGGGCATCCGCATGTTCGCCACGACGCCCTCGGCCCTGCCCGGCGGGGGACAGTTCCCGGTGGAATTCGTTCTGGCCTCCACGGCGGAGCCGGATCAGATTCTGTCCTTTGCCCAGCAGATCCAGCGCAAGGCCATGGAAAGCGGTATGTTCGCGTTCCCCCCCATCATCGACCTCAAGATCGACCAGCCCCAGTCCGAACTGATCATCGACCGGGACAAGACGGCCGATCTGCACCTGAGCCTCGAACAGGTGGGCAACGACATCGCCTCCATGGTGGGGGGCAACTACGTCAATCGCTTCAACATCGCCGGGCGCAGCTACAAGGTCATCCCCCAGATCAAACGCATCGATCGGCTCACCCCGGGCCAGTTGAAAAGCATTTACGTCACCGGCCCGGACGGCGGGCTGATCCCTTTGAGCACCATCGCCACCCTCCGTAACGGCACCGTGCCCCGCGCGCTGCTGCGTTTCCAGCAGCTCAACGCCGTCACCATCAGCGGCGTTGCGGTACGCCCGCTGGACGAGGCCCTGCGCTTTCTCGAGGACCAGGCCGCCCAGATTCTGCCCAAGGGCTACGTACTGGACTACACCGGGGAGTCGCGTCAGCTACGGGTCGAGGGCAACACCTTTATCCAGGCTTTCAGCCTGGCGGTCATCCTGATCTTTCTGGTGCTGGCGGCCCAGTTCAACAGCTTCCGGGACCCCTTCGTCATCCTGGCCGGATCGGTGCCCCTGGCCATGTTCGGCGCGCTGTTGTTCACCTTCCTCAAGATGCCCGACCCCAATGTGCCCTTCTGGACCAAGGGCTGGACCACGACCCTCAACATCTACTCCCAGGTGGGCCTGGTGACCCTGGTGGGGCTGGTGTCCAAAAACGGCATTTTAATCGTGGAATTCGCCAACAAGCTCCAGGAAAAGGGCTTGAGCAAACGCCGGGCCGTGCACCAGGCGGCCCTGACCCGCCTGCGTCCGATCCTCATGACCACCGGCGCCACCATCGCCGGCCATTTCCCTCTGGTGCTGGTGAGCGGGGCCGGGGCCGCGGCCCGCAACTCCATCGGCCTCGTCCTGGTGGGGGGCATGGCCATCGGCTCCCTGTTCACCCTCTTCGTGGTCCCCTCGATCTACATGCTCGTGGCCCGCGACCACTCCATCAAAGCCCAGCCCGAGCTGGATGTCTAATCCAGATATTTCCAAATCAAGGTGTATGGATTATGAGGAGCGAGGAGGCGTACGCCAGTACGCCGCAGTGACGAAGGCCGCCGCACAACGCCGATATCGGAGGTTGGTCCGGAGCCCTTGATGAATTGTGCGATTTTTTTTCTATGGCTATCGTTCTGGCGCTTCGTAAAACGTTCAAGATCAAGGCGTGCAAGGCCTGAGGAATGAGGCGTACGCCAGTACGCCGCAGTGACGAAGACCGCCGCACAACGCCGATATTGGGCGCTTTACGAAGCGTCAGAGGAAGTAGAAGCCGAGGGCCGCGTCATACGGATCCGTGCCGTGAAACTGGCAGCCCACCGTGTCCGCGAAAACCGATCGGACGACCACGCTTTTTTTGATGAGGGTCTGATTGGCGTTGTCCAGATTGAAGCGCACCTGCAACTGATCGCCCACCCGCAGCAGTCCGGCATTGCCGCATTTGAACTGCAGCCCGGTTTTGGAGAGGTTCTGCACCACCATGGGACCCCACACATCCCCCGGGGCCAGCTTGTTGCCGCTGTGCCGGGACTGGGCGAAATAGCCCTCCAGACGTACCTCCTTGCGGAAGTTGGACCGCAATTCCCGGATGATGCGGAAGCGGTGGTGGCAGGGGCACTGCACCCGTACGGCCGACCCCATGAGTTCGAAAAGCTTCTCGGGCACCGCATCCTGAAATCCGCATTGGGGGCAGGTCATCTCGTACTTGCCGTCCAGGCCCTGAAAAACCGACGTGCGTCCGTCGCTTCCCGCCTGTTTGTCGGTGGCAAACTTCATCCGCGGCTTGACCTTACCCCCGGACCGCGTGTTCGGCGGCGCGGCTGGCCGGCGGCGGGAGGTCGGGGCCGCCGTCGGTGGTTCGTCGATGATCTCGATATCGGCGATATCGATGGTTTCCACGGCGGATTCGGCGGTTTTCCCCCCCGGGGCGGGAGAAGTGCTTGAACGGGGCTGAATCAACGCCGGACCGGGCCGGGCATGGGGCAGGGCTTCCGCCATGAGCCGCCCGGCCAGTTTGACCAGTGAAATGGCAAAGTCGACCCAGCGCATGGGATGGGAAGAGGCCACGCCGATAATGCCGATCGGCGTCTGCTTACGGAAGATGACGTGGCAGAGGATAGCGCTCAGGTCCATCTGATGCCACGCCCGCAGCGCTTTGCGCTCCAGGTGGGAAAGGGCCCCTGTATCGTTGACCACCCATTCGCGATTTTTGATGAGCTGGCTGTAAATGCGGGCCATGAGCGCCAACGGCATGGGCGGGGGCGGGGGCGCGTTTTCCTGGGGGGTCAAATGCCAATTAAAATCCGTCACCAGGCACTGCTCTTTGATGTCGACGCGGCTGACAAACCCGTATTGGGCCCCTGCGAAAAGACCGATTTTCTCCAGCGCGCCGCCGATCGTGGTGTCGTTCCCCGCCGCCCGGGACGGATCAAAGGCATCCACCCAGCTGAAGATCAGATTCACCAGATCCTGCACGGTCTGGGCATCCTGCATGGCCAGGCGCAGGTCCGTGATATCGGAGAGGGCCAGGTGAACGCGGGGGGGCCGATCGCCCTTGCCGCGCAGCAGGCCCAACTCGATCTGGGCGTGGAGGGTAGTGCCGGACGCCGGCACGAGCTCGACTTCCACGCTCTGGCGCTTGGCCGAGCGCTGGAGCTCGTTCCAATGGGAGTAGAACACCACCAGGTCGTCGACCTTGACGAACAGGGAAAAGGGTTTGCCTTTGACCGTGCCCGCTTTCTGGCCGATGATCTTGAGGGCCTTGGCGTCGGCCGCCAGGATGAGGCCGGCCCGGTCCAGCAGCAGGGAGCCCACGTCCACCAGGTTGCGCCCGCACTGACCGCAGTACTTGAAGAAAGGAGGATTGATCGTGCCGCATCCGGGGCAGGCGTTCTTCAGCTGCGCTCCACATCCGCCGCAGTAGTTCTGGCCCTCGGCTGTTTCGGCACTACATTTAGGGCAGCTCATAAAAATGCTCTATAGCCCATAATTTCCCAATAAATCAAACGGATTCCTGATGACCATCTTCCGAAATCCTGATTTGACAGGTTCCACCCGTGGGCGATAGAAGTCTCGCAAGCCCATGCGCCTTGAGCCACTGCTCAGCGGCAGGCATCGGACTCTCCTTCATGATTGAAGAAGAAGCGCGCCTGAGCCAGGAGGAAGGGCAGGTCGCCGTCTGGGAAAAAACCATCGGCAGCGTGGATCTGGGCTTCATCTATCCCCCCCGAAGGGCTTCCGAACCGCTGATCAAGGCGTTGGTAGAGGGTATTCGTCAGGTCTGGAAGGTAACCGAAATTCAAAAAACATCATAGGCCAGGGAGCATTGCCATGAAAACCGATACCCGCTGCGTTCACAACGGCACCTATTTCGACAAGCGCACGGGCGGCATCAACACCCCCATCTTCACCTCCTCGGCTTATGACTACCTGGACCGGGCCCAGATGACCGGCTTCGGCGCCATGCTGTCTTTCGAACTGGATTCCCGGCAGGCCCGCGCGGACCGCTCCCTGCGGCACCTCGAGCTCATCCGGCCGGCGGTCAGCCTGGGCGGGGTGGAAACCACCATCTGCGCCCCGGTCGTGACCTCCCACGCCAAGATGACAGCGGAAGAACGGGAGCGGATCGTGATAACGGACGACTTGCTGCGCCTGTCGGTGGGTATCGAAGATCCGGACGATCTGAATGGAAGAAAAGGAACCGATGGGCGATGAATGATTCCGGGCCAAATAGCGCCATCGCTATCCGGGATCATCTGCCCGAAGAAGATCTTCGTGAGGGTGCGACCCTATACTACACCGGCCTGCAGGCCAAGCTGGCCCCCATCTTCGGGCCGCCGGAGACCGCCCTGGCCGTCATCCCCGGGGGCCTGCAGCGCTCCCGCTGCCTGACCGCCTTCGAGGGCCACCGATTGGTGGGCATCCTGGGGATCCATGACGCCCGCGGCCCCTTTCTCGAGCCGGATTATCGAACCATGGTCCGGCACTACGGCGTCGTGATGGGCATGACACGCCTGACGCTGCTCATGCTGCTGGACCACACGCTGCCGCCGGGGGATCTCTATCTGGACGGCCTCGTCGTGGCCGAAGCCTTTCGCGGGCAGGGCGTCGGCCGCGCCCTCGTCGCGGCCTTTGAAAAGCGTGCCCGGGACAACGGCTTTAAAACCGTATCCCTGGAGGTCATCGACGCCAATCCCCGCGCCCGCAGCCTCTACGAGCGCCTGGGGTACGAAACGGTTGCCACCCACACCATGGGGCCCTTCGCCCATCTGTTCGGCTTCCGCTCCACCGCGCGCATGATGAAAGGGGTAGCGCCTATTCCGCCGCGCAAGGACCCCAACCTTTCTTAATCCTCATCATTCAAACTGGCACATCCCGGGAGAATAGACCGGTATTCCGGTCGCCGTTTGATTTTTGTCGAAGTAATCGTTCGCCCATGGATCGAGACGCTGCCAAACAGGCGGCGTCTTAAATCCGTAGACCATCTGACCGGAGTTCAAGTGAGGCCCTTTCCCCCCGCTGTAGGTCTCAAGATAAATCTCGACGTTGAAATAAGGATAAAATTCACGGGTACATTTCGCATAGACCCATTTATGTTTGATGATAACGCCCTTTTTGTAGTGCTCCATTTTTTCTGCCTTGCCAACAATCTTTAGGCCATGGGCCACACCGACTTCGTCCATTTCCAGCGTCAACGTATTTTTACCCTTGGGAAGGATGCCCTGGGGATATTTGAGCAGCTTGGGACCATTGCCGATTTTGAAACGCGTCGCCCAGGGATATTGATCGGTAACCGGATCAGCTTCATAACATCCACTGTAAGCGCGACTGCCGTTTATGAAGTTGATATCGGCCGCGGCGGCCAGACAACCCTGCACCAAAATGGTCGGGACAGCCAGGGACCAGACGGCATCGGGCTTCAGGTCCTCGGGCGCCTTCAAGGACGGGGTCAACTTGAAGGGTTTGTTGGCATCGTATTCCACGACTACGGTAATGGATGTCAGCCGTGCATACGGGCCAAGCGCCCCATTGAGCACAACCGTTTTAGGCGTGATCGATTTGATCCGCCAGAGCTTGAATTTCAGGGCCTTGGCATCGACCTCCGCGGGGGAGAGATTGGAGTTTTCCACCTTTTGCGCCGTTATGGCTTTGGGGCCCTTGGCCATATCGGGAGCGGATACGGCCGCCTTCGCAACCGCTCCTTTATACAAGCTGAAGATGCCGCTCTCGCCCCAGCCGCCGCCCAGGGCGAGAGCTGAAACGAAGTTGATAGTCGCCGATGGATTCCGGCAGGGTCACGGTCCAGGTATGCAGACCGCTGACCGGCTGGTTGGTCGCGTTTTTGGCCAGCAGTGCGACAATCTTGCCCGTAGCCGGGTCCACGAGGGAGATGTCGATTTTCCAGTAGCTGGATTGCGCATCCGCCGACAACTTGTTAAGCGCCGCAGTGGGGTACCAACGGACGGTCAGGTCGGAGCCGGCCTGCAGATGCTTGCCGCTTTTGGGCTGCTGGATATCGAAGGCTTCAAACGGTTGGCCTTGGGGGGGCAGAGTGGCCTGCGATCCTGATATAAAATTGTAGGTAAAGGGTTTCGAAAGGTTGTTATCCTCGCCGCCCTGCTCATCGACCTTATCATCGATATCCACCGCCACGGTGTAAATCGAATCGGCCGGCAGCACCTGGAAATGCCCCGGAACGGTGACGTATACGTGCTGCTGGCTGAAAATTTTCGGCACCGTCGCTTTACCGACCCACTTGATCATGCCACCCTTCTGCACTTGATCGTGAAATCCGATGCCGATCGTACACGGCGGCGAATCCGATCGGCCCATGTTTTTAACCAACACCGAGACACCCTGCCCGTCGCCGTAATAAACGCCGTTGGTCGTTTCCGGAAAAACCATCAGATCAGCCGTTTGGGCGGGAAGCGACGGTTTGGCCGGTTCGACAAAGGTTACCCGGAAGGGTTGAGAATAGTTGTTGCTTTCGTTGTTTTCTTCTAGCTCCTCGTTGATATCCACAGCCACCACCAGGTTCGTAGCTTCATCGATGCCGGGAGGCAGCTTAAGTTGGGCATAAATCCATTGGCCGCTCGGAATGCCGCCAGCCGGCACCTGGAAGATACTCAGCCAGGAAGCGCTCTTCCCCATTTTTGCCGTCCCCTTCTTTCCCAATCCTACAGAAAAGGCCGGAACATTTTGAATGCCATTGTTGTGAACTTTCACCAGTACCATTGGATTGAGCGCATTGACGGGATGAACGCCCTGCTCAAGATGAAGCGAATATGAAAAATCGACTCCCCAGGCAGCCCCTCCCGGAGGTGCCTGGGGCCCGCCCTCCTGGCCGGTTTGGAGGACGGCCTTGGGAAGCAGCACTTTGCCTCTCACTAGGCTTGCGCCCTTTCCGGGGACCTGCGGTTGCCTGACGGACCCTTTCACGGATGGCGCCGCCAGCGTGGGCACCTTGACGGTTACCCGGCTTTGGGCGCGGTTGTTCTTTTCGTCGGCCTCTTGACGCGGGACAAGGGATCGACGAGGGCCTCGATCGCCACCAGACCGGTGCCCGTTATCGGCACGGCAATGGTGGACGCCTTGAGCTGGCCGGCACCAATGGCTATGCGGTCTTCCCCCAGGATCCGGCCTGTTTTCGATAAAATAAATCGCACGGTGACGTCGTGCAGGGCCACCGCGCCGCTGTTTCTCACCAGGGCCGTAAGGGTTGTGGTGTCTCCCGAGCGGATAACCAGGGGGACGGCGCTCAGTTTGGTGATCGAAAGGTCGGGCAGGCGTGTATGAGCCGCTGCACCCCGAGGTGTGACGCGAGGATTTTCAATCGGTTGCGCCTGGGGCGTCTTTTGATCCAAGACCCGCATCTGAACCGCATCCGCTCCCGCAGCAGCATTCGCCCATACCAGACCACCGGCAAGCAGCAGCAGCGTCAAATATCGCAAGTGTCCCATGGATAACGTGTCTCCCCTTTCCCGATTGGATATGCCGTCGGACGACTTTCATAGTCGATAGGTACCAAAAATTATAAAAGGGTTCAAATTGGATTGAGCGCGCAAAAGTAGCCCTTGAATCCTTGACCCCGGGGACCATCGAGCTCTATTCTCCATTTGACTAGCAAAGCGCCAATGTTACAGCATTAACACGACAACACCCAACACGCGAAATGGATCTCCCGCTATGCCCCCTATCAAGACCATCGCCATCCTGGGCGCCGGCGCCATGGGCGGCGCCTATGCCGCCATGTTGGAAGCCGTTCCCGAATTTGAAACTGTGTTCGTGGCCCGGGGATCGCGGGCCGCACGCCTGGCCCAGGAGAGCCTGATCGTCAACGGCCGGCCCCTGAACCTCCCGGTGGTCCGGCCGGACCAGTCGACGGCGCCCGTCGACCTCATCATGGTAGCCCTGAAGCACCACCATCTGGAGGGGGCCCTGCCCGATCTGGCTCCCTTCATCGGCGAGCAGACCACCATCATCTCCATCATGAACGGCCTGGAGAGCGAGGAGATGATCGGGGCCCGCTACGGCAGGGACAAAGTACTCCTGGCCATCGCCGTGGGCATCGATGCCCTGCGGGAGGGCAACCGCATCTCCCACCGCAGCCCCGGTCGTCTGATTTTCGGCGAGGCCGAAAACAAGTCCATCAGCCCCCGGGTCCGGCGGGTGCAGGACGCTTTCACCTGCGCCGGCATCCCCCATGAAACGCCGGAAGACATGCGGCGAACCCTGTGGTGGAAATTCATGATCAATGTGGGCATGAACCAGGCCTCGGCCGTTACAGGGGCGCCTTATGGAGTCTTTCGAACTTCGGACGATGCCCGGGCGTTGATGCAGGCCCTCATGGAAGAGGTCATCACCCTGGCCAGGACCCAAAATGTAAACCTTTCCCTCAAGGATATCGAAGATTGGCTCGCCATCCTGCCCGACCTGGCCCCCGCAGGCAAAACCTCCATGCTGCAGGACATGGAAGCCGGCCGCCCCACCGAGGTGGACATATTTGGCGGCAAGGTCGCAGCCCTGGGCCGCGAACTCGGTATTGCCACCCCGGTCAACGCCGCCCTGCTGAACATCATCCGCGTGCTGGAACAACGCGAGACTTAAAGGCGCGGCCTTTGCCGCGATTCCTCTCCCGCCTATGGAGCGGCTAGTGGTCGGCTGGTCGCATCGCCGATCCCGCCGTCAGCCCCATTTTGTCCAGCATGCTGTCAGAGCCCGGGATCAGGCGGCGCGCTTGCCCGGGGTGGGCGTGATCGAATGTTCGGTGGGCGAGTGATTGGGCGGTTGGTCGGGCCGCACGTCTTTGAGATGGATGACCTCCCCACCGGCCGTCACCATCGCGTAATCCGCAAGGTGCTTTTTGACCCGCAGCGCTTTCAACAGCGCAAAGCCCAGGGCGGCAATCCCGACCGATAGGGCGACTTCGGTAACGCCGGCCGGGGCGCTGGTAGAGGACAGAAAATAGTGGAGGATGCATCCCGCACCCAGTACAAAAAAAGCACCGATCAACGGAACGTAGATGCTGCCCACCAGAAAATCGTTAATCCAGACCGGTTGCCGCGGGTTCCGGCAGCCGATCAGGACCACTGCATATAACAGTACCGCGAGGGTGAATCCTGCGGTCCCATAGACAATCAGCATAAATACCTCCCGTGAAAAGAGCCGCATCCAACGCGAGGACGGCTTGCAAATGCCGCCTCACGAGGACCACGCCCATGAGCCTGTTCGACGACCTGGAAAGCATTAATGCGCTGCCCCGGCCGTTCGGGTTCTACACGGCCGGCCGCCAAGAGGCCCCGCTCCTACGCCATGGGAACGCATGTTCTTGTCTTTAAAGCATTTTCCTGGTAACATAGACGTCGTTCAGCCACGAGGTCCGGACGGGTGATTCAAGCACCCACCACGCGGTGCCGAAAAGTACCCTATCGCCAAAACCGGAACTGTGCCGCCGATGACAGGAGCTTACTATGGGCGTGGGCCTCAGCTCGTTTGCACATAAAACCTATTCGCACGTTCAAGCCCTGCCGCGGCTCTGGCAGACGACACGGCTGTTGATGAGACAGCGGTATCGGTCGGCCAGCCTTCGATTCAAGATTGCCTTCTTAGTGGTTCTTCTCCTGACAAGCACCTCCTTTGCCCTCTCGTTCATAACCGTCCAGCTTATGAACAATTACATCCTGAACGAAATTATCAAAAGGGGGGAGTCCGTCGGCAAGAGCATTGCCGCCGCAGCGGGCTACAGCCTTTTGTCGAAGGATCTACTAGGCCTCGACAATCTGGTCTTTAAGGCCAAGTCGTCCAACAGCGACATGCTCTACGTGGCCATCGTCGATACGAACATGACCACCATCGTCCACAGCGCGGCGGCCATGATCGGAGAGACCAAAACCATCCCCCAGGGCCGCCTTTTCAGAAAGGCGGCGGACGGCACCACCATCAAGGAGCTGGACGATTCCACGGGGCAAATTTTTGAAATCGTGTGCCCCATCGTCTTCATGCAAAAGACCCTGGGCAGCGTCATCGTGGCCATGGACAAATCCATCCTGCTGGAAGCCCAGCGCAACGTCCGCAGCATGATTTTGATTGTCTTCGGCATCATTGTCGTTCTGGGGACATTCGCGAGCACCTTGCTGGCCTCCTTCCTGATTCGGCCCATCAAGGAGCTTTCCGCGGGGGTAGAGGAATTGAAATGCGGGACCTCCCAAAAATCCCTTCGGGTCTACTCCCAGGACGAGCTGGGCAACCTGACCCGCAACTTCAATGAAATGGCGGCTTTGATCACCGATCAGCAGGGCAAGCTCACCCGGTATGCCCGCGATCTCGAAGAAGCCTACGTTTCCATGGTGAAAGTGGTGGCCGCCGCCATAGACGCGCGGGACTCCTACACCCACGGCCACTCCGCGCGGGTGGCGCAGTTGTCCCTCCGCATGGGCCAACGCCTCGGCCTTTCCGAGTCGGATCTGCGGGATTTGGAGGTCGCCTGCCTCTTTCACGATGTCGGCAAGATCAAGACGCCGGATGCGATTTTACTCAAGTCGGGCAAGCTAAACGATGATGAGCACCGTGAGATGAAGCAGCACGTGGAGTACGGCGCATCGATCCTCAGCCGGGCGCCGTCCTTGTTCAAGTATATCCCATCCACCCGCCACCACCACGAATGGCACGACGGTAGAGGCTACCCGGATGGACTGGCCGGCGACGACATCCCGTTGTTTGCCGCCATCGTGTCCATCGCTGATGCCTTTGACGCCATGACGTCTGACAGACCCTACCGGAAAGCCCTCTTCACGGAAGAAGCGCTGCAGAGGATTGCACAGATGTCGGGAGAGCAGTTCCGGCCCGATCTGGCCCGGGTTTTCCTCGAAATGATGGATGAGGCGCACCATCAGAATGCGCCCTTCGCTGCTGTGAGAGCCGCTGGATGACCACCACACCTTGCAAGCTGAAATGGCTGGTTCTGGTCATGATGGTGCCTGTCGTGTTGTCCTGTACGACCGTTAAAAGATGGATTCCGTCCCAAAACGCCGTAAAAACCGACGACGCTTCGCCGTCCTCCACACAAGCCGTCGATCAGGCCCGGCAGCTTATGGCCGCCGGCGAGTACCAGAAGGCGATTGACGTGTATCATGGCGCCTGTCAGACACAGCCGGATGATCCGGTCCTGGCGGATGCCTACGCTGCGAGCGTGGTGAAGCTCGCCGCCGACGCCGACCATGCGTTCGAAAAGCAGGACTTCGGCTCCGCCGGAAAAATTTACGCTGTTCTGCTGAAAAACGACAAACGCTTCAACGGCATTGAAAAGATACCCGCCGTTGGCAGCCTCCATCTGAAAGAAAAACTCGATCACTGCAAAAAATCGCTGTACAGACAGGGGGTTCAGGAATACCGCCAAGGAAATCTCGACAAGGCGATCGACCTGTGGCAGGATCTTCTGGTCATCGACCCGCAAAACACCGGCATCAAAGAAGCGTTGCGGACCGCCCGGCTACAGCAAAAAAATCTGCAAGAGACAGAATAGGGGGAAAGGAAGGTCGCGCGCGGCCCTGGCCACCCCGAAGCCGACCCCCATAGAAGAGCGGCCGTAACAGACCGTCCATCAGAGGCCCTGTCAACAGAGAAGGCATCTCATCAAACTCAGAGAGAAACAAGACATGCCTTTTAAGTTGAAGATTGCGCTTACCATCTTGCTGTTGACCGCCGCCCTCGGCCTGGCCTACCTGTACCTGCCGGTCAATCGCGTCGCGATTACATCCGAATTGGTCATGCTTGGCGATCTCAATCATGACAACCAGTGGGATCTAAGGGACGCGGAGACCTTGTCCGATGTGCTCGCCGATCCATTCCGGTCCGATCGCCGGACGATGCTTAAAATCGACGTCAACCGAAACGACCTGATAGACGAAGAAGACGTGTCGTTTCTGGAACACTTATATCAGTTTTCTGATCCTTATATAGCCGAACAAACGGCGGAGGAGCGTGGCGGTGATTTCCCCCGGCCGAGGGAGCTTTTCAAGTATCTGCCGACCTACGAATATGTCCAGCGGCCGCTTTATGCCCTAAACCATCCGGCTGCCCGGACGTCGCCTTTTGCTTTTCTGCCGGCGATGTCTTTCGAGAATGCGGCCCCACCTTACGAAAAGCAGCTTCGGCATGAAATCTACAACGAGGCCCTGCGCTTTTCATCGGCGTATGCGGTCCGGAAGGATCAGCTCGACGCGATCGAAAGCGACTATGCCCAGGGGAAGATTCGACACTGCAATGATCTTTTTGATGCCGGGCAGTATTACCCGCTGTTGCTCAACCTGATAAGTCTTGTGGAAGACGCGGAAACATTATCGATCATGGGCCAGTCCGATTTCATAAGAAAGCTATTGTATTTTCGGGATCACCTCAAAGCCCTGCTGATTTCCGATGAATTTACGCAGCTCAGACAGGGTCGGATTCCCTATACGGAGATCTACCGGAGAATCGAGGCCGCCCTTAAGGCCGACCTGGATATTTCCATGGTGCTGGCGTCCCTGTCGCCGCCCCGGGATTTTGCGAATCTGCAGAATTATCTGGATCGCGCCGAGTGGCAAGCCTACAAAAGCAAGACCCGCAAGAAGGATTTCAGGCAGCTTGTATTATATGCCCAATACGACCGCCGCTACCTGAGGGCCGTCTCCAACACCTCCCCCAAACAGCAGGATGTTCAGCTGCAAAACCACAACCTGCCGATGATCCTGTTGTTCCGCGAGGCCCTGCGCATTTCGGACAACGATAAAAAGGCCGCGGTGGCGCTTCTCGATGAAGCCATCCGCATCCCTTTAGGCTGGGTGAAAAGCATCCCGACGAATCTGCTGCCCAGTTCCATCGCCCTGGAAAATTTCCTGCTGCCGGGCAACAAGGAGGACGGTCTGGATAAAAGCCGGCACTGGAATGTGTTTGGCGGCATTGCAATCTACAAATCGCCGCAGGAAGCATTGACGCTGGCCTTGCAGCGGGAGAATCTGGACTTGCAAGAGCAGAACTTTGCACCGCAGGCCATGCAGGAATTTATTCGCGATACCATTGCCAATATCAACGGCATCTATTATGTCCTGTCGATTCATCCGGATTTGACGGCCCCGTGAAAATCGCACCGGGGTTGGCCGCCCCGGCACTTTTGCAAAGTGATGATCAATTGCCGGAGGGCAGGCGCTTGCACGCACGCAGACGGAACCCCATATGGACTTGAAGCTGCATAACAAAGTGGTCCTGATCACCGGCGGGACCTCCGGTATCGGTCTGTCCAGCGCGGAAATCTTTTTGCAGGAAGGCGCCCGGGTGATGATCAACGGCCGCCATGCCCAACGCGGCCGCGACGCCCTGCAGCTCCTTTTAAGCACTCAACCCGATGCCGCCGAACGCGTCCGGCTCATCTCCGGCGATGTGGCCGCGGTTAGCGATTGTGAACGCATAGTCCGCCACACCCTGGATCGCTTCGGCGGCCTGGACATTGTGGTGAACTCCGCCGGTATTGGATTCAACCACCAAATTGACGACATCGACGAAGCCGACTTTGACCGCTTGATGAACACCAATGTCAAAGGCAGTTATTTTATCTGCCAATACGCCGTAAAGCATTTCCGGGCCCAGGGCCACGGCAGCATCGTTAATGTGTCTTCCGACGCCGGCCTGCAAGGCAACAAACGGCTCTCCCTGTACTGTGCCTCCAAGGGCGCCGTCACCATCATGAGCAAAGCCCTGGCCGTGGATCTGGCGCCCCACAATATTCGTGTCAATTGCGTGTGTCCCGGAGACATTCACACGCCCATGCTCGACGCCGATCTGCAGCGGGAAAGCGACCCGGAAAGCGTTCTGCAGGGCCTGATCGAACATTACCCCGTCGGCCGCCTGGGCCGCGCCGAAGAGGTTGCGCGCGTCATCGTGTTTCTGTCCAGCGAAGCCTCGCCGTTTACCACCGGGGCCGCCTGGTCGGTGGACGGGGGGATTACCGCCTACTAGTGGGTATGCGCTCTTTTCGGCCCTGCCCAAAAGGTAAACACATGCACAAAAAAATCGGGATCATCGGCGGGCTCAGCCCGGAGTCCACGGTCAGCTATTATCTCCACATCACCCGCTCCTATGTCGAACGTTTCGGCGATCACAGCTATCCCGAGATCATCATTTACAGCGTCAATCTGGAACAATACCACCGCTGGCGCAGCGCGAATCGATGGGATTTGGTCGCAGACGATCTCATCGCTTCCGCGCAACGGCTCCGAAAGGCCGGGGCCGATTTCGGGCTGATCGCAACGAATACCATGCATAAGGTTTTCGACGCGGTGCAGGCCGCCGTCGATTTCCCGCTGATTCACATCATCGACGCCACGGCCGCGAAGGCCAGGGAACGGGGATTGAAAACGCTGGGGCTGCTCGGAACGCGGTACACCATGAGCGACGGGTTCTATCACGATCGCATCGCGCAGAGCGGTTTGAATTTAGTCGTTCCCCCTCCTGCGGATCAGACCGTCGTTCATCGCATCATCGTGGAAGAGCTGATTCAGGGCCGATTGCGGGAAGACTCCAAAGCGGCGTACCGGCACATTATCAGCGGATTGATCGAGCAGGGCGCCGAGGGGATCATCCTGGGCTGCACGGAGATCCCTTTGCTCATCCAGCAGCCGGATTCCCCTGTGCCGCTGTTGGATACCGCTGCGCTCCATGCCGACGCCGCCCTTGCGTATGCTTTAGCAGGGTGAGGACGGGGCAGCATGGATCTACTCTTTATAACCTTATCCTAAGCATGACTTATTACACGCGTGTTTTGATTTGGACGAGTCGTCAAAAACAAGCATGGTCGGAAAAATGAAGATTCCCCCTGCTACGGAAGAAGATGCCGAGAAACTTGCGGCCATCATTCGCGCGTCCCACCAGGACGTGGCCCGGATGTTTGCCATCACGAAGGAAAACAACCCCAGGCACCCCTCTTTTTGCACTGTCGATTGGGTTGTGGCGGATTTCCGGAGAGGTGAGGAATACTTCCTTGCCAAGGTTGGAGAAACCGGTGCCGGATGCGTAGCCTTCGAACAGCCGGACCCGGACACCGCCTATCTGAATCGGCTGTCCGTATTGCCCGAATACCGCCATCAGGGTCTTGGCGCGGCCCTCGTCAATCACATCCTGGCATACGCGCAATCCAAACAAGTCAACGTGGTCAGCATCGGCATCATTGCGGCGCATAGCATCCTTAATGCATGGTATGCGAGCCTGGGGTTTGTCGAAAAGGATACGCGCCGGTTTCCCCATCTGCCGTTTGATGTGACGTATATGCACTATCGCTTCTAAATCTTTTCTATCCAGTGGGCATCCTAATGGGGGGCAGCGCCCTGCTCGTGGCCTTGGGGATTTTCCTGAAGCTGACCCGGGGCCACACCGAGTAGGCGCCCGGCGGGAAATGGCCCATAGATTCGCATACCTGGAATAGTTTTTTGCGACAGCGCCCCTCAAAGCGCAAGAATCGGTATGACAGCGTGCAAAGGCGGCATTATATTACCGCCAATGGCAACTGGAGGGGGAGGACAAAGATGGCAAGCCAGACTTGTGACAACACCCATTACCCGGAACGACGCCGTTCCTTGCGGACGCCCTACCGTACCCCGGTGCGCTATTTCAATGCATCGCTGAACGGCTCCGGATTGGTGAAAGATATCAGCTCCTACGGCATGTTTATGGAAACCCGGGTTCCCCCAAACATCGGGGACCAGATCCGCATCGCTTTCCTGCTGCGCAATTCCCGGCACCCCATGGACATCGAGGGGGAAATTGCACGCATGGCGCAATACGGTGTCGGCATCAAATTCCTCTGGCCGTAGCCTTTCTTGAGCGCTATCTGACCGAATTTATAGATTTTTTACACAAAGGTCGGTGGGCGCACACATCTTGATTATCCATTGCACGGGCGCTACAAGAGGACTGTATCATGACCATTAAAAGAGTGTGGCACGGGTGGACGACCTGGGAAAATGCCGAAGTATATCAATCCGTTCTCAACGAACAGGTGCTACCCGGGATCGAGGCCAAAAACATTCCGGGCTATCAAAAGATTGAAGTGCTTCGATTTGAACGGCAGGATGAAGTCGAGTTCGTTACGATCATGACGTTTGAATCATTACGGAACGTTATCGATTTCCAGGGCGAAAACTATAACCGCTGCTATGTGCCGGAAGCCGCTCAACAGGTGCTCAAACGGTGGGACCCGGAATCCGTGCATTACGAAGTGGTCGAAACACGAACGTATTACACCGAAGAATAGGCCTTGCGGCTCCCTCTCCTGCCGTTGACAGCAATGAATCACAGTATAGATTACCTCCCAGGCGTTTGACGGTTTCCGTGACGAGAAGCGCTTGCCGCCACCATCACTTTAATAGTTAAAACCTTGTCAAGGTCTATCGCCATGGCTGAAAGGAGCCGCCGATGAATCCTTTGCCGGCTGTTGACCGCATTCCCGCCCAGGCGCTGAGCGAATGTCTGCGGCAGAACGACACACCCCTTCTTGTGGACACCCTGAGCGACGATCATTTTCAGCAGGTGCACCTGCCCGGGGCGCAAAATGCCTGCGTGTTCCAGGTAACCTTCCTCGACCGGATGGCGGAACTGGCGCCGGACAAGGATGCCGCCATCGTGGTGTACGGCTCCCGTGCGGAAACCAGAGACGCCGAATCCGCGGCCGGCAAGCTGCTGCGTGCCGGCTACACCCGGGTGGCGGTCTTGGAGGGCGGCCTGGCCGCCTGGCACGCGGCCGGCTATCCCCTGGAAGGCACAGCGCCTGCCGACTTGGCCGCTTCCCCCCATGCGCCGGTCATCGACAAGCGGCGCTACACAGTGGATACGGCCAACAGCATCATCCAATGGGTGGGCCGCAACCCCAACACCCATCACACCGGCAGTCTGCGCCTGTCCAAGGGGTTTATGGATGCACAGGAGGAGGCCGTCCGCGGCCGGTTCGTCATCGATCTGTCCTCCATCGAGAACACCAGCCTGGCGGGGGACCCCAATCAGCCCGTCCTGATTGCCCATCTGCTCTCGGACGACTTTTTCTGGGCCAAGCGTTTTCCCACCGCCACTTTCCACCTGGAGCGTCTCGACCCCATTGCCGGGGGCCATCTCACGACCCCCAACTACACGCTGAGCGGCGCGCTGGAAATGATGGGGGTGCGTGCGCCCTTGCAGTTCCCGGTCACCTTCACCACACTTCCGGACAAGCGACTGGCCGCAGAAGCGCATTTCGACTTCGACCGCACCCGCTGGAACATCGTATACGGCTCCAGCCGCTTTTTCGATTACCTGGGGATGCACCTGGTGTTCGACCTGATCAGCGTGCAGCTCAAGCTGGTGAGCCTGTAGGCAGAATATCGATACTAAGGCGGCGCATCGAAGGCAGACTATCGGGTGAATCTCCTCCTGCAGAGATACAGGTCTCTGGTAGCCCCAATAGGATCGCTTTATAGCGCTGGTGTGGGGGTCCGATTCGTCACTCCCGCGAAGGCGGCGGGAGTCCATAACGCGCACCCGCCGGGGCTGAAGGAAGCCATTTAGGCTTGGGCAATATTAGGTGTTTTAACCTATCACTTTTCACCTATTCCTCTCCTATTGCCAGGGCGCCTTCCATGACTATTTTCTTTTCTAAGAAGGACAGCAACACACAACTCAAACACAACGAGGAGCAACACCATGGAAAATAAACGCACGCAGGACTATTTCAGAGACGACAACGAAGGTCATGTCGACACCCGCGAACAGAACCACCGCTGTGAGAACCCCGATCCCCATCTGGGATGCGATCTGGGAATCGACGTGGCGGGATAGGACACCCGGAGGTGCCTTATGATCGGAACCTTACTGACCATTGCCATACTCGGTTATTACATCAACAGCTGCATGAACAACGTGAGTTCTTTTGCACGCTGCAGAATTTAGATAACGGCAGAGCTTCAATAACAGGCAACACATTCCATACCCCACAGACCTGAACAGATTTGACTCCGTCTAGTTGAACCTGAATCGGAAACCTTAGGCAGAGCCTCTTTGAGGCTCTGCCTTTTTAGTATTTACTGCTGGTTTCTCCCCGCATTCCTTTTCCACGCCTAGAGTTGACCTGATGGATCATCTGTCATAGGATCGCACCTTTTTTGAATTTTCCGGCGGCGCCGGAACACATCGCGATCAAACATGAGGAGGTAGTGGCATGGTAGTATCCAAAGTGGGCCCGCGGATGGTGAAGTACATGGCCAAGAATGACATTTCCATGGAAACCCTGGCCGAGCGCACCGGCCTGTCCGTCACCCTGCTGACATCCATCCGGGATGACGAGGTCTATCCCTCGCTGGGGCCCCTGGTGAAAATCGCCCGCGCTTTAGGCGTGCGGCTGGGCACCTTTCTCGACGACCAGGGCAGCGTGGACCCCCTGATCGTGCGCCGTTGCGACCGCCGCAGTGCGCTTTCGACCCTGCGGGCCAAGGACAAGCCCGTGGAGACCAAATTCTACTCCCTCGGACGGGGCAAGACCGACCGCCACATGGAGCCTTTTTTCGTGGAACTGCTGCCCGAATCCGCCCAGCAGACGGAGTTTTCCAGCCACGAGGGCGAGGAATTCATCGTCGTGCTGGAAGGTCGCGTGGAGGTGGTCTACGGCAAGGAAACCCATGCCCTCGAACCGGGCGACAGCATCTACTACAACTCCATCGTGCCCCACCATGTGGGCTGCCTGGGCGAAAATTCGGCCGCGATCTATGCGGTCCTGTACATCCCTGAATAACTGCAAAGAGGACCTGATGACTGAACACGATCTGAAACAGGCCACCCTGGGCCAGCTGCTCGACCAGGCCATTGCCGCCCATCCCGACAACGACGCCGTTATCTATGTGGACCGCAATTTCCGCCTCACCTATCGCGCATTCGGCGAGCTGGTGGACCGCATGGCCAAGGGGCTCATGGCCCTGGGCGTGGAAAAGGGCGAAAAGGTGGCCGTGTGGGCCACCAACGTGCCCTATTGGGTGGCCCTCCAGTTCGCCACGGCCAAGATCGGCGCCATCCTGCTGACCGTCAACACCAACTACAAGAGCGCCGAACTGGACTACCTGCTGCGCCAGTCGGAAACCGAAACCCTTTTCATCATCGACGGCTTCCGGGACACCGACTACGTCCAGACCCTCTACGAGCTCGTGCCGGAGCTCAAGACCCAGGAGCGCGGCTACCTCAAGAGCGAGACCTATCCCCACCTGAAGCGGGTGACCTTCCTGGGCCCGGAAAAGCACCGGGGCATGTATGCCATGCCCGAAATCATGGCCCTGGGCGTCATGGTGGACGACGCGGACTATCGCGCGCGCCAGGAGAGCCTCGATCCCCACGAGGTGGTCAACATGCAGTACACCTCGGGCACCACCGGGTTTCCCAAAGGCGTCATGCTGACCCACCACAATATCGGCACCAACGGCTACTGGATCGGCGAAAACCAGAATTTCACCCATCAAGACCGGGTCTGCATTCCGGTGCCGCTCTTCCACTGCTTCGGCTGCGTCCTGGGCGTGCTGGCCGCCGTCACCCATGCGGCCACCATGGTGCTGCTGGAAACCTTCGACCCGGTGGAGGTCATGGCCTCGGTGGAGGAGGAGCGCTGCACCGCGCTCTACGGCGTGCCCACCATGTTCATCGCCGCGCTCCAGCACAAGCTCTTCAAGAAATTCGATTTCAGTTCGTTGCGGACCGGCATCATGGCCGGCTCGCCCTGCCCCATCGAAGTCATGCGCCAGGTGATCGATCGGATGAACATGTCCGAGATCACCATCTGCTACGGCCTCACCGAGGCTTCCCCGGTGATCACCCAGACCCGCCCAGACGACGACATCCGCCTGCGGGTGGAGTCCGTGGGCCGCGCCATGCCGGGCATCGAGGTCAGGATCGTCGATCCCGATACGGGAAAAATCCTGGGACCCGGCGAACAGGGCGAAGTCTGCTGCCGGGGCTACAACGTGATGAAAGGCTACTACAACATGCCCGAAGCCACGGCCGAAGCCATCGATGCCGAGGGCTGGCTGCATTCGGGGGACCTGGGCGTCATGGACGAGGACGGCTATCTGGCCATCACCGGCCGCCACAAGGACATGATCATCCGGGGCGGGGAAAACATCTACCCTCGCGAGATCGAAGAGTTCCTCTATCGTATGGAAGGCATCGCCGACGTCCAGGTGGCCGGCGTGCCCAGCAAAAAATACGGCGAAGAGGTGGGCGCCTTCATCGTCTTAAAAGATGGCCAGACCTACGCCCCAGAGGACATCAAAGACTTCTGCCGCGGCCAGATCAGCCACTACAAGATCCCCAAATACGTTGCCTTTGTGAACGACTACCCCATGACGGCCAGCGGGAAGATCCAGAAGTATAAGCTGCGGGAGATGGCGGAAACACTGTTCCCCGACCGCCTATAAAAGCCGCCTTAAAAAATCTTCTTTTCCAGGCAGCGGCACCCACCAATAGGGATGGATCAGACGGGAAGTCCCGCACAGCAGGGGATTTCCCGCCTCCGGCCTTCCTCCCATTTTCTACCCCGAAAACCATGGCCGGGGTCGAAAGAAACCTTTCATGGGGTGCATTTATCGCCCACAAGGGGGCAAGGGAGGGACGTTGTTGACTAGGCGTACAAACACTATCTTCCCTATCGCTTAATTTGCGCCTTCCCAACTGCATGACTTGGTGTTGCGTCCAGATCAAACCATGCCGAATGTTTAAGTGCGGAATGGCTGAGGGCTGTGCGCGCAATTTGTTCCAGAAGGAATATTAAAAAGCAATTCGGGCGGAGGGAGGATAAGGAACTTTCTATATCCCCCCGAGTTCACATGCGCCCTTATGCGCTATCGCTACCCCAGGCCCATTCCTTTCTCACCTGCTCGACTTCCGCAAAGGTGGACGCCGACAGCATCTGCCGGGCATACTCTTCCGCCCGGGTTACATACATGGTGCAGATGCTTCTTTGCAGGACGGGCAGAAATTGGGGGTCCACGCTTAACCGCCTGATGCCGATGCCGATCAAAAACGGAACGAAATCCTTCTGGTGGGCCACTTCACCGCATACGGAGACCGGGACCTGGCTGTCCGTCGCCCGTTGAATGAGGCGGGCCAAGGCGCGCAGATACTGATGGATGGTAGGGTTGGTAATAGGCCGCAACATGCTTGTTCGTGCGGTCGGCCGCCAGCATATACTGGGTGAAATCATTGGTGCCGATGGAGAGGAAATCGGCTTCCCGGGCCAGTTCGTCGATGATCTCGACGATGGCGGGCAATTCGATCATGGCGCCCAGCTTCGGTTCGGGATGGTGCGGCAGTTTTTCTTCGTTCAGCACGGCTATGGCCTGTCTGACGGTCTGACACGCGGTCCTGAATTCATCGATGGAGGAAATCATGGGAAACATGATGCCCAATGACGGGGGATTGCGCGCCGGCACGCAAAATGGCCCGGACTTGCTGGTCGAAGATGTCGCGGTATCGCAAGGAGAATCGAATGGAGCGCAATCCGAGTTCCGGGTTGTCTTCCTGGAGCGTATCGAGATAGGGGAGCACTTTGTCGCCGCCCACATCCAACGTTCTTATCCAGACCGGGCGCTTGGCCATCTTATTGAACAGTTGCTCATAGACCAGCCGCTGTTCTTCTTCCGAGGGTAAGCCGGAGCGAACGATAAACGGAAATTCCGACCGATAAAGTCCGATGCCCTCGGCTTTGAGCTCCAGGGCCAGGTCCAGCTCGCTAAGCAAATTGATATTGGCCATCAGGTGGATGCGCGCGTTGTCCCGGGTCAGGGTTTCGGGGGCCATTTTTACCCCGGGGCCGGAGGTTTCTCGGAGGACCCGGTTGCGCTGGTCGTACCGTCGGCGGACATCCTGGGAGGGATCGACATAGAAGGTTCCGACATCGGCGTCCATGAGCACAAGGGTATCATATGGAATATTCAATAAATCAGGATGCTTGGCGATGATGGTGGGTATATTCAGGGACCGGGCAATGATGGTGACATGGGAAGTGACGCCGCCGGCGGCCAGGATGATGCCGGCCACCGACTCGGAGGCCAGTTTAAGGATATCCGAGGGATAAAGCTGATTGGCAATGACAATGCGGCCCTCCATGGGGCTCTGCCCCGTCATCGCGTGCTTGCGCAGGTTGAACAGCAGCCGCCGCACCAGGTCTTCGATATCTTTTGATTTCTCCCTGATATAGGCGTTGGGGCTTCTTTCGAACAGGTCGATAAAATGGCGGGCCACACGGCGAATCGCCGCCGGCGCGGACAGCCCTTCGGTTATGAGCTGTTCTATTTGTTGAACGAACCTGGGATCCTTCAGAATCATGTGGTGGGCTTCGAAGATCAACACCGCGCTTTCCGGCAGGCGGCGAACCATTTTCTCCTGGAGCTGCTGGAGTTGATCGATGGTTTTGGCCATGGCGTTCTGAAAATGCTTGCGCCCGGTATTGAATAGATCGTCGGCAACATCCTCCATCAGGGGATCGGAAGACTGCATGGTCATCGCCGGTGCCAGGGCAAAACCATGGGCCGCGGCTTCGCCCTTAAACATTTGCATGCCTTCGGGCATGGATAGAACATCGGCCGTGGTGGCCGAAGGGGTGAGGGTCATCATCAGGCGCGCGTGGGCAATGGTGCCGGCCAATTGGGCGGCGATGGCTTTGAGCGCCATCACATCCGCCGGGGTGAAGTAATTGGCGTCGGTGTGCTGGACAACGAGTACGCCCGTTTTTTCAGCGCCGTAACTGATGGGAACCGACAGGAATGATTTGAAGCGCTCCTCCATCGAGGTTTCAAAATATTTGAAGCGCGGATCATGGCAAGCGTCACCTTCGCAAACCGGGGCCATTTGTTCGAGGGTCCAGCCGACCAATCCCTCGCCGATTTTCATCCGCACCTGCTCCACGGCGTCGGGATGCAGCCCGACCGTGGCTTTGAGAACCAGGGTGCCCGAGTTGGCTTCCAAAAGGTAGATCGATCCCACATCCGCGTGCAAGTGCGAGGCGACGAGCTGAACGACCTGTTGCAGAAAGTTGTCGATGTCCTTGCTTTCCGACATCAGGTTGGACAATTCGCCGATGTCGCAAATCAAGCTCAGGTGCTCTGTTTTGGAATTCTCCATGAAACAGCTCTTTCTATGGATAACCGCCCTTGGGGACGTCTTTGCCGGGTTTTCCGGTCGGACCAGGCTAACACGAAATCCATGACTAATAGACTTGTAAATCCCCGTCAAGGTACCCCTATAACCTTCTTTTGGGGCCCAAAATCACGTCTATGGAAAACGGAACACCCTGCATTCCGCCCCTTGAGTGTCTGCAAAGACATGGTTACCTCATTATACAATGATCATCTTTGCCCAAAGATCGAAAGGTGAGGGATGCCATGCGAATTATCGGGGTTTCCAAAGGTCTGTTGCTGGTCATTGGTCTGCTGGCAGGTTTGGTGGGCGTTGATCCTGCTCATTCAGCGGCCGAAGCCGCTCCGGATCTTGTCATCGTCAATGGGAACATCATCACGGTGGATGCCGCCCAGCCCCGGGCGGAGGCGGTTGCGGTGCGGGACGGCTTGATTCTGGCCGTGGGCAACAACGCGGATATGATGACGTTAAAAGGTCCCGGCACCGAATCCCTCGATCTGGCGGGCGCCACCCTGATTCCCGGGTTCATCGAAGCCCACGCCCATCTGCTGTACCTGGGCCGCGCCCTGCAGGAGCTGAAGCTGGCCAAGGCGGCCACCTTCTCCGAGGTTGTCGCAATGGTCGCACAAGCGGCCCAAGACAAACCGCCGGGGGAGTGGATTATCGGGTCGGGCTGGCACCAGGAAAAGTGGCGTGAAGCGCCGGAACCGGCGCTCGAGGGGTATCCGACGCACCAAGCGCTAAGCCGCGTATCGCCCGACAATCCCGTACTGCTCTACCATGCCAGCGGCCACGCCGCCTTGGCCAACGCCAGGGCCATGCAGTTAGCCGGCCTGGATGCCGATACCCCGGCCCCGGCCGGTGGGCGTATCCTCCGCGATACCCATGGCCGCCCCACGGGCGTTTTGCTGGATGCCGCGATCGCGCCCGTGCGGCAGGCCGCCGAGGGCGCGCAGGAGGAAGGGGACCCGCGCCAAAAGGAAAGGCGCACTCGGCAGACCGTGGCGCAGGCCGTGCATCATACCCTTTCCAAGGGCGTCACCAGTTTTCAGGATGCCGGATCGTCGTTTGCCACCATCGATGTGCTCGCGGAAATGGCCCGGCAGAAGGAGCTGCACATGCGGCTGTGGGTGATGATCAACGAATCCAATGAGAACCTGGAAAAACGCCTGGCCGACTATCGCATCGAAGATGCCGGCGGACGGCTTACAGTCCGGGCCGTAAAGCGTTTCATGGACGGCGCGCTGGGCTCGCGCACGGCCTGGCTGCTGGCACCTTACACCGATGCGCCGGATCAGACGGGGCTCAATGTGACGCCGCCCGAGACCATTGCGGATACGGCCCACATCGTGCGGGATCGCGGGTTTCAACTGTGCGTGCATGCCATCGGGGACCGCGCCAACCGGGAAACCCTCGACATCTTCGAAGCGGCCCTCGCTAACCGCGGCCTGCCGTCCGACCTGCGCTGGCGGATCGAGCACGCCCAGCATCTTAACCCCGAGGATATCCCTCGCTTTGGGGCGCTGGGTGTCATCGCGTCCATGCAGCCGGTCCACGCCACTTCCGACGGCCCCTGGGTGGAAACCCGCATCGGCCCCCGGCGTGCCGCAGCGGGCGCCTATGTCTGGCGAACTCTGCGCGATACCGGCGCCGTAATCGCCATCGGCACGGACGCCCCGGTGGAGGATGTGGACCCCATCGCCAATTACTATGCCGCGGTCACACGCCGCCTGCCGGACGGCACCCGCTTCTATCCGGAGCAGAAAATGACCCGCGTCGAAGCCCTGCAGGCCTATACTCTGGACAATGCCTACGCGGCTTTCGAAGAAAACGTAAAGGGGTCAGTCACGCCCGGCAAATACGCCGATTTCACCGTCCTGTCCCAGGACATCACCACCGTCTACGAAGCCAAGATCCTGGAGACCCGCGTGCTGTTCACCATTGTCGGGGGAAGAATCGAATATGCCGCCCCTGTCGTGGCTTCGGGGAAAAAATGAAAATCGGGCTTCGGTCAGCGATGGAAAGCACCCCATTTGCCGCCTCAATCAGATGCCATGCCCGCTATTGACCCGACGTCATGGTGTCTATCGGCTGGGGCTCACTTCTCGAAAACCAAACCGAACATCTGCCTGGTGACCAATAGGCAAACAGCAGCGGCCGCTTGTCAGGCGGGTCGTTAAGTGTAAAATAGACCCTATGAAACGATGGTTTTTATTACCCGGTATGGGCGCAACATCAGCGATGTATGATGCGTTGCGGTCCGAAATTGAATTTGAGATCAACTTTATCGATTGGCCGCCATATAGCGGGGAGTCGACTTACCGTGACGTCGCCAAACGCGTTATAGATGAATACGATATTTCCGGCGGGGATATTGTCGGAGGCGCTTCCCTGGGGGGCATGATCGCACTCGAAATGGCAAAATTGATTAGGCCCAAAACCATCGTGCTTCTCGGAAGTGCTGTCAATCGCCGGGAAGTTCATAGTGCGCTTTCAATCTTAGCGCCGCTGGCAGCGGCAGCGCCCGTAGCGCCGATGCAGATCCTGGTTGGGAAGCACCATAGTCTTGTGGCCAAAATGTTTTCCCAAAGCGACCCTGAATTTGTCCGGAATATGTGCATGTATCTCCCCTCATGGCCGGGCTATTCCGGCCCGAACGAATGCCTGTTCCGTCTTCATGGCCGCAAAGATCGCATTATTCCGTGTCCGGCAAGGGGTGCCACGGTTGTTGAAGATGCCGGTCACCTATTGGCGATCACGCATCCCCGGAAGACCGGTTGGTTCCTAAAAAGCGTTTGTGAATATGATTAATGCCAATGAAACGCCCCTGAATATCAGCTGGCTAAATAGCAGGGAAAAATATGACCGCCAAGCCAGGAGTCCGGAAGTGCTGGATGTCTTTCTTGCGGAGGTGGGGAAAGCCCATATAATGCTGGCCGATTTGGGCTGTGGGACGGGAAGTAATGCCCTGTTCTTATCGGAGAATTTAACTTCCCGCCACGCGGAATTTCATTTGGTGGAACGCGAAACCTACCTGCTGGAAGAAGCCCGGCGACGCATCAAAGAGAAAAATGCAGGGTGTTATGAGGAACGCAACGAGGTGGTTTATCTGGAAAAGGAAAACTATCGGCATGCCTTTTATTTTTACAACGAACTGGCAAGTGAATTTATGCGTCGCAAGGTAGACTTGCAGGTGGCATGTGCCAGTGCGCTATTCGATTTGTTTACCGAGGAGGAGTTCAATGATCTGCTCAAGGGTCTGAAGTCGAGACATATAGCCCTTTACGGCGTGCTGAATTATTGTGGGACGGCGTTTTCCCCATCGCGTGGACTGGATGAAAAATTTGTCGACTTATACGAAAATCATATGTCCCGTTTGCTGGGTAAAGGGCCTCCTATGGGTAAAAGAACGATGACCCATATTCAGAATGCCTTGAACCCGGAAAAGGGTTGGCATTCAACCGTTTCCAACAGCACTTGGATATTGAATGTCGAGGATTCCGAATTTATCTCCCAAAATTTGGATTTTTACGAAAAAGCACTGCCGGAGTTGATCGTAAATCAGGAAGAGCGAACTGAATTCAATGAATGGATGGCGGAAAAGAGGAAAATGATTGCCGGAAGAAAGCTTGAAATGCGGGTTTATCATCAGGATTTCTTTGCAAGGTGTCTATAATCGTGTCTCACAATATACGCCGCTATTATGAGCATAACGATAAAAAGTTCCGAAGACTTGGTATTGATACCAGAGATCACAATATTCACCAACCCCTGTGGGACGGCAATACCAAAACAAAACGGCAAGCCGCCAATTACGCGAATCATTTGGTGTTAAGGGTCATCAAAGATACATTAACTGAAGAAAAAGACCGAATTAAAATTCTGGATCTTGGCTCAGGATTTGGCGCAACAATCAAATATATTATATCAAATACCGATGCGGATGCGCTGGAACTTGCCGGCATCACAATCAGTAGAGCACAGGCTGGTTTTGCCAGAGAGAAACTGGGTGAAAGTATACGTGTTGTTTGCGAAGATTATCATGACCTTTCCCGCTATTTCAGGGGCATGGATATCGTATATGCGATTGAAAGCGTTGTTCAGGCCCGGGATATATCTGTTTTGTTGCGTGAGGTTTCCAAGGTTTTAAAGCCAAATGGCCTATTTGTGGTTATCGATGATTTTACTGATGATGAAAGGGGGTCCGAATTTGCTGACCGGAGGATAATTCATGACTATCAAGCCAACTGGTTTGCGGACGGTTTGATGGATTGTAAACATTTTCAGGCACTGGCCGGGAAAAACGGGCTGCTGCTGAAAAGAGCTGACAATTTAAACCCATACGTGAAGTGGTATATGAGGTCACGGGTAACGGCGTTATTGTATCTATCGGGTTTGCGGCACGCTGATAATCTTTACCTGAAGTCATTGATCGGTGGCGGGGCGAGACAATTAGCGATCAAGAAGGGGATCCTAAATTATCGAATGGCCGTGTTTACCAAATCTCAGACCCTATAATTTCCCGAGACGCGAAATTTGATGCAGCGCATGTCGCTTCTCAGGCCGCCGCCGTTGTCGACCAAGCATGCAACCCCTAATGCCTGCAGCTTGGTCTACAATGCCCCAAGAAACGTTCCGTCTCTGCGTTCGAAACGACCAGTACCGAACAATTGGGCGCGGCGTGTGTCGGACAAGAAATGACGGGGCATTCCCCTTACCAGCCGTAGATTCGCACCACAGCGCGTTGCAGTAATAGGCGCAGGGTGGCCGCATCGGTGTCGCTGAGGGGACAGCAGGCCTTTTTATCGCCCCTGCTTAGGGACATGAAATAGCCGAAGCGCTCACCCCGGCCCAGCTGCAGGCAGCTTTTCGGTAAGGTGCCGTCGCTGCCGCCGCCCCGGGCTTTGTTCGGATCGTGAATGATTTGGCAAGTCCGGCCCTCCAATCCCGCCAGGATGTGCTGGATGTCCGTGTCGGAGAGTTTCATCACGACCTTGTCGGCCCAATTGTAAACGAGGTTGCCACGACGCTCGGGTTGATCAGCGGCGTTGGCCATCTCGACCATCAGGTGGCCCTTTTTCAGGACGTGGACGTCGCCGTCTCGGACTGCAAAGGTCTCACCGTCAAAATGGGCCGGCTTCAGGGTGAACTGCACCACTCCGGTGCGATTGTGGATCTTGAATGGCGGACACTGCACCTGCGGCTGGTCGCTCATGGGTCGCTTCTCCTTTTTGGGGTTTTGATGGCGACCGCCACTTTAGCAATTTTCGTACCCGCATACCGCCTGCCCGGCCACCCGTGTTCTGGGCCACCGGGTTTTTATCCGCGACGCCTTGCCGTCACGGGTTTTCTTTTCCCAAGCCGGCAGCGGTCGTTGTGGTGTCCTTATGCGCGGTTTGGTGTTAGTACGACCTTGGATTGCCTGTTTTATAGGGCAGTACCGCCCACTTTTGAGGGTGCCTTTGACGAGCCGACAAACCGGGGCGGATAACCTATTTGAGCGCTTGAAACATGCTGTTGAACGTTTCCCTTTTTTCGATCCTGCTGGCCGCCTTGGCGCTGTGGGTCTGGCGTCAGCTGGACCACCGGGCGGATCGCGCGGCAATCCATCGGCTGGCCGCGACACAGCCTGCCGCGCCGGCACGCTTCGATCCCGCGATGGTCACCGACTTGCCGGAGCCGGCCCGTCGGTACTTCCGGTACGCCATCCAACCGGGCACACCGCTCTGGACGGTGGCTTCCATCACCATGGTGGGGCGGTTTGGGATGGGAACCAAGGCCAATCCCAATTACCTGGATATGACGGCCACCCAGACCCTGGCCATGCCGGCCGGGTTTGTCTGGAAGATGCGCGCAAAGAGCCGTCTGATGCGAGCTGTCCGGTTCCGACAGCGAACGCTGGACCCGGTTCTGGCTGATGGGATTGCTGCCGGTGGCACGAATGGGGGGCGACCCGGATCATAGGCGATCGGCTTTCGGACGGTATGTGGCCGAAGCCGTGTTCTGGACACCTGCGGCGGTGCTGCCCGGTCCGGGGGTACAGTGGGAGGGGGTGGATAGGGATTGCGCCCGACTCACCGTGCGTCACGCCGGTCTTTCACAGGCGGTCGACCTTACGGTGGCGCCGGATGGACAGCCGCTGCAGGTCCGATTCAAACGATGGAGCAATGCCAATCCCGCGAAGGTTTATCGCTTGCAGCCGTTTGGCGGCCACCTCGCGGCGTTCCGCGAGTTTGCCGGGTTCCGCCTGCCCACACACGTGGAAGCCGGCAACTTCTTCGGTACGGACCCGTACTTTCCGTTCTTTGTGGCAGACGTGACGGATATCCACTTTCCCAGGACTGAGGAGCGCCTGCATGCGTCAACATGACCTGATCCCGTTCTTTGCAATGGCCTTCCTGATCTCCTGGGGCATCCTCGCGCTCTACATCTTTGTCCCGGCGCCGATGGTCCGCTGGTTCGGCAACCTTACGGGTGAACACCCCCTGTTCTATCTCGCGGTCTATGCACCGGCCATCGCAGCACTTGCCCTGATCCTGTGCAGACACGGTATCGACGGGACGCGGCGTTTTCTGGCCCGGCTGCTGCTCTGGCGGGTGTCGATCCTCTGGTATGTTTTTCTGATCGTTGGGGTGCCCTTGGTTTTCTATACAGCGGCCCTTTTCAAGGAAGGCGCCTACGACACACTGTTTCCTTTCACCTCGGCGGGGGCCTATCTGTCGGCCTTGCTCTTCATGGCCGTCAAGGGGCCGGTGGAGGAAATCGGCTGGCGGGGGCTGGCGCTGCCGCTACTGCAACACCGCATGGCGCCCCTCTGGGCCGGGCTGGTGCTGGGCGCCATCTGGGGGATCTGGCATCTCCCGGCCTTTCTGCTGAGCGGCACCCCCCAAAGCGCCTGGTCGCTGACGCCGTTCTTTGTGGGCACCATGGCCCTCAGCGTGATTGTGACACCGCTGTTCAACAGCGCGCGCGGCAGTATCCTGCTTCCCGCGCTTTTCCACCTCCAGCTGATCAATCCCCTGTGGCCGGATGCACAGCCTTACGATACCGCCCTGTTCGTGGCGGTTGCCGCCGCCGTCGTGTGGCTCAACCGGGATGCGATGTTCACCCGCCAGGGCGCCGTAACGGATGTGGTCCCGCGATGAAAACGGCGCGGGGCAAGGGAAGCAAAAAGGGATGTAGGGGGTGCTGACGACCCGGGGTCAGCTTCAGGAGACGGCCACCGCTTTCGTCTTCGAGCACGTACAACGTTCCGCCGGATCCCTGTTCGACCTCGCGAATCTGCTCATTCCATTCAAAGCGTTCGGCTTCTTCGGCCGTGTCCCCTTTCCAAGCAATATGATTAAACGCGATTATCACCCTATGCACCAAAAGCGATTGATATCGTTTACCCATCAGTACTAAACATAGAACCTATATCAATATTGGACATCTCTTCATCATCATCCCCCATGCAGGAGCCGCGGCGACATGGCAACGACCCTGATTAAACACGGTACCATCGTGGACGGCACCGGCCAGTCGGCTTTTGCCGGCAGCGTCCTGGTCGACGACGACCGCATTGCCGGTATTGTTCCCGAAGGAGCGGTATTACCGGCGGCCGACAACCAGATCGACGCCCAGAGCCTTATCGTATGCCCCGGTTTCATCGACATGCACTCGCATGCCGACTGGGTCCTGCCGCTGGCGAACCACGCGCCGATTCTGAAATGTCTGGTGGAGCAGGGCATTACCACGGTGGTCGCGGGCAACTGCGGCATCTCGCCGGCGCCCATGACCCCAGACGCCAGGGCGCGGATCGAAGTCCTGGCGTCCATCGTCACGGCCGGAGCGCTGGACTACCCCTGGCGCTCGATGGCCGACTATCTCTCCCACGTGGAAAACCTGAACCCGCTGGTCAACATCGCCCAGCTCGTGGGCCATGCCACCGTGCGCTACGCGAACAGCCGGCGGGATCGGGGCGACATGAGCCCACGGGACCTTGTGCGCTGTCTCGAAAGCACGCGCCAGGCCCTGGACGAGGGCGCCTGCGGGCTGAGTTTCGGGCTGGGCTACGATCCCGGCATGTATGCCTCCTTCGAAGAACTGGAGGCCTTCAGCCGCGTCGCCGCCGAGGCCGGCAAGCCGGTCACCATCCACATGAAAGCCCTCTCGCGCCTCTCGCCCTGCTATCCCCTGACCACGCTGGCGGCCCACAACATCAAAGCCTTGCAGGAAGCCCTGCTGCTGGCGGAAAAGACCGGCGCGGCCATTCAGTTGTCCCACTTTATTTTCGTCGGCCGCAAGAGCTGGCCCTCCGTGGATGAGGCCCTCGACCTGGTTGATGCGGCCCGCGCCCGCGGGGTGGATGTAATGATCGATGCCTTCCCTTACACCTGCGGCAATACCACGATTCTGGCCCCCGTGCCCTACTGGTTCCTGGCAAAAATTCCCGGCGCCTATTCCAATGCGCTGTTGAAAGCCCGCCTGCGATTGGAGCTGGCCGTGGGTTTCCGCCTGCTGGGTTTCGGCTATCCGGACTTTCAGGTAATGGACAGCGGCATCCCCGGCTTGGAGGACCTGAATGGTCTCCGGATCACCGAGGTCGCCGAAAAATGGGACTGTTCCCCCTTTACGGCCATGCTGACGCTGGCGGAAAAAAGCCGGGGCGCCACCCTGATGCTCTATCACACTTACAGCGGTGAACCCGGTTTCGAAGAACCCCTGGAAAAAATCCTCTCCCGCGACGACTGCCTCTTCGAGACCGACGCCGCCATCAAGGCCAACGGTTTCCCCAATCCGTCCGCCACGGGAGCCTTCCCGCGCATTCTGGGCCGCTTCGTTCGGGACAAAAAGCTTTTTTCTTTAGAGGAAGCCGTCCGCCGCATGACCCATGCTTCGGCGGAGCGTTTTGGATTGAAAGATGTGGGGTGCCTGGCGCCCGGCAAGGCGGCGGACCTCGTCCTGTTCGATCCCCAAAAGATCGCAGACAACCCTGGCGGAAACCGTCAGGCGGCCGGCCGACCCGAAGGGATAAAGCGGGTGCTGCTCAATGGGCAAACCGTCGTGAATAACGGGATTTATGTCGAGGGCGTCAGGCCGGGGCGGGTATTGAAAGCATGAGGTGGAATCACCCTGAAACCACATGAGCGCTTAGGGGCCCATGAATTCATGCGTTTCAATCGACCAATGGAAGCAAAAAGGCACGTCTTTCGTTAACAAAACAGGAACGAGGGTCTGACCAAAGGAACCTCATAAAAAGGGCCTATTTTTAAAACACCTGCTTTTGTGATGATGCCCTTTTAATAGCAATTGATTCATTTGGTCCGAACGGATCGGGCAAGCTTCTCCTTAAGCCGCCTGTATTCCACCAGTGCTCCCAGCGCCCGGGCCGCCCGCTCCGGACTGGGCAGCACCGGCACCCCCTTGTCCTGAAGCCCTGCTATAAACGGATTCTCCCGGGTCAGAAAAGAAAATCCCAGCAACGGCTTGTTGCAGGACGTCATCAGAGCGGCCACGGATGCACACTGTTCATCAACAATCTTGTTCACCTGGGCGTCAATCTCCGCCTTCGGCACCCCCATGCCGGACAGGGCCCGGTGAATCATGGCCGCCGAGGCCAGAAAATAGACCAGCATGCTGTCCGCCCCCTCGTCTTCCAGAAGGATCTTGGGGATGGCATGGAAAAAATCCAGCGGGTTCTTGGTATAGGTCAGGTCCACAGGATTGTTCACACTGCCGGTGTGGGGGACATAGGGCTCAAGTTTTTTTAAGGTCGCCGGAGACAAAGCCGGCAATGCGATGCCCGACCGACCGCATGCATCGGCCGCGGCCGCACCGGGGCCGCCCGAATGGGTCTGGATCACGGCGCGGTTTCCCTCCGGCAGGGGACAGGAACCCAGCGCATAGCAGAAATCGAACATCTCTTCCACGGACTGTGCCCGGATGATGCCGCTTTGTTTAAACACCCCGTCATAGAGCCGGTCCGGTCCGGCGAGCGACCCGGTGTGGGAAAGACAGGCCTTTTTACCGGTCTCCGATCCCCCCACGTAAAAAGCCACAATGGGCTTGATGGCGGAGACTTCCCGGGCCGCCTCGATGAACGCCCGTCCTCTGCGGATGGACTCGATATACAGCGCAATGGCACGGGTATGCGGGCAGGCGCCCAGGTACCGGATGCAGTCCGCTATATCAATATTGGCCTCGTTGCCCAGACTGAATCCCGTGCTGAAGCCCTGTCCGAAACGGGTACCCAGATAATCGAACATCTGGGTGATAAAGCTGCCGCTCTGGGAGGCCATGCCGATGAAGCCGGGCCGTCCCTGGGAGGGCAGGAAGGTGGCGTTGAGCTTTATATGGGAATTGACCACCCCGATGCAGTTGGGTCCGGTGAATCGTATACCATATTCCCGGGCAATGGCCTTGATTTCTTCCTGCCGGGCCTTCCCTTCGCCCCCGACTTCGTTAAACCCGGCGGTCACGATCACGGCACTGCGGATTCCCTTCTCCCCGCAGGCCCTCAAGGTTTCGGCCACGATTTTGGTGGGCAGGACAATATAGGCCAGGTCCGGCACCTCGGGCAGGTCACGAACCCGGGAATAGGCCTCCAGGTTGAATACTTTTTTCTCCTTGGGATGGACCGGAAAAATCCGGCCTTCATATCCGTCGGTGAGGATGGCGTTGAGGATGCTGGACCCCATGGCTGAAAAATTATTGGAGGCCCCGAAAAAAGCAATGCTCTCAGGGCAGGCAATCTTATACAGCGGGCTTTCTGAAATCGCGGGCATCATCTCCGTGGCCCTCCTTCCAGAATAATCAGGGCATCCACCGCCGTGACGGCACCGTCGGGGGAAATAATCAGGGGATTAATATCGATTTCCGTTATTTCAGGCCGCTCCAGGCCGAGGCGCCCCAAGGACGTGAGGATGCGACAGAGGGTGTCCAGATTGGCCGGGGCCTGCCCGCGGAACGCATCCAACATGGCCCGGCATTTTAAATCCCGGATCATGTCCAGGGCTTCGACCGCGTCGAAGGGGGCGGCCCTGAACACCGTATCGGCAATCACCTCGGTCATGACCCCACCGAACCCCAGCATGACGCAGGCGCCGAACTGGGGATCCCGGCTCAGCCCCGCCACCAGTTCCCGGCTGCCGGCCATCATTTCCTGAACCAGAATGCCCTCGAGGGGGGATTTTATTTTTTCGCGAATCCGGCCAAAGGCCTGATCCACCGCCGCCGGCCCGGACAGCCCCAGTTCAATGCAACCCAGTTCGCTTTTGTGCATCAGGTCACGGGCACAGGGCTTGAGGGCCACGGGGTATCCAATTTCTTCAGCAGCCGTTGCGGCCTCGCCGGCCGTCTGAACCAGGACTTCCCGGGCAACAGGGATATCCCACGCCCCCAGCACCTGTTTGGAGGTATATTCGGATAATGAGGACCAGCCGTTGTCAAGTGCCGTCTTAATGGGATCCATACGATTGCCCATCCTTTGATTGGGGTTATATTTCCAGATCCCGGATCGCTTTCAGTCCCCGGATCATGGCGTCCATATCTTCCTTTCCCACAGCCTGTTCGATGTTTTTTTCAAGTGCTGCCCCCAGGGACAAGACTTCCGGGGCAACGACCCGGGCTTTCCGGGTCAAATTCAATACATTGAGACGGCCGTCCACGGGATCTGAGGTTTTGGTGACCATGTCCATGCGCTCCAGCCGCCGGATCATGGCCACGGCAGCAGCCTTGCCCATCCCTCCCCGCCGGGCAAATTCCCCCAGGCTGATGCCGTCCTCCTGCCAGAGTACCCCCAGGGCCATCACCTGCTGGGCCGTCAACCCCAAGGGTTCAAGGCTTCGGCTGTAATAGGCGACCATCCGGCGGACAGCCCGGGTGGCAAGGGAACAGATAAAATAACGGGGATGGGCATCATTCGTTTGCATACAAACGTTCGTTAGCAAACGATATCCCTGTTGTCAAGACGGATGGATTTGATCCACGGCATCCACCAAGTAATCGTTAGAGGGGTTGAGCAACGCAACTGCGACAGGTCCACATGACAGGTTTGAGAACCTGAAAGGCAACCCACGTCTTCCTTTTGTTTGTCCTAAGCCACTTGGCGGCGGCACGACATGGGTATCCATTCCACGCAAAGGCGCCCGCATGAACACGGGATGCCGGCGTTACAAAAATCAGCAATATCTCATATCCCTATTGCGCAATGAAATCGCAGAAAGATATAGTCATCTCTAACGGCTCCCGCCTTACGGTTTCCATATCGTATCTATTCTAATTTCAGGAGGGACACAGCGTGTTTGCGATAAACTTCGATCCCGCCGTCTGCCAGGCCTGTAATACCTGCGATTGTCTAATGAAATGCCAGTACATGACCTTCGATCTGAAGGAGGCCAAACGCGAAAAGACCAGGATCAACAAGGGCGAGGATTCGCGGGTCCTTAAGGAGTGTGCCACCTGCTATGCCTGCGAGGAATACTGCCCCAACGGCAACCATCCGTTTTACGTGATCGTCGAACGCCAGGAAGAAAAGGGCCTCCTGCCGGCGCCGGCGCCGATCACCAAGCAGCAGATCCGGATGATGCAACCCAAGGGCACCCTCACGCCTGGGAGGGTCACAGCCCCCGTGATCGACATGTGCTACTTCCCCATGCTGACCGGAAGCATCCGGGCACCGCTCTATGAGAATCCTTCCATCATCGAGGGCAGCGACGTTTTCTGCAACATCATGTGGCTCCATTTCGCCAGGAATTCCGTAATCCGCGAACGGCTCCCCAGGGTTATCGACAACATCTGGCAGTGTTATCTAAAGGACAGCGGCGTGGAGGAGCTGATCTGCTTTCACGACGAGTGCTACGCGGCGTTCAGCCACCTGGCCCCGGCCTTCAACATCGACGTGCCCTTCAAGCCGAGGCATGTCTTCGAATACATTTCCGATAGGCTTGATGTGCTGAAAGACAGCATCAGCCCCCTGAACGCCAAGGTGGCCTACCAACGGCCCTGTTCCAACCGTCTGATTCCTGAAACCGATCATTGGCTCGACGCCATCTTTTCCAAAATCGGGGCGGAGCGCGTGGACCGCGAATACGACCGGGAAACGGCGCTCTGCTGCGGGCAGGTCTTGCGGGCGCACCAGCGGGAGGACCTGGCCGACGACATCCAGAACCGCAACCTGGACGATATGAAAGCCGCGGGGGCGGTCTTTTGTGCCTTCAACTGTCCGGTCTGCATGCTGACCATAGGCGAAGCGGCGGCGGAAAAGGGACTGTTCCCGATACACGTGAGCGATCTGTGCCAAGAAGCGTTGAAAGGATAGATCCATGGACCCGTTCTATGACCAGCTGGCGGAAATCGTAGGGCCTGAGTTCGTGTCCGATGCTCCCGAAGAGAAATACATCTATGCCATGGACCCCGGGACCATGCCGCCCTGCGAGCCGGATTACGTGGTCATGCCCGGCAGCACCGAAGAGGTTCAGAAGATCCTGCGGGCCGCCAACGAACATCGCGTACCCGTAGTGCCCCTGGGCGCAGGCCTGGTGCTCTCCGGCCTGTCGCGGGCCCTGAAGGGCGGCATCGTGCTGGACATGAAGCGCATGAACCACGTCATCGAGGTCAACCAAATGAGCCGCTACGCCCTGGTGGAGGCGGGCACCTCCCAGGGGATGCTGCAGGCCTATTTGAAGAAGCACTGTCCGGATCTCAAACACTCAGCTCCGGACGCCCCGCCGGCGGCCACCGTCGGCGGCAACGTCTCCATCCACGGATCCGGGCACATGTCCCATGCGGGGGGTTTCCACTCCGACATGCTCAACGGGCTGGAAGTGGTCCTGCCCACCGGCGAGGTGGCCCGCATCGGATCCTGCGCTATGTCCTCCTACTGGAACGCCCGAGCCCCCCTGCCGGACCTGGCGGGGCTTTTTCTTGGGTGGGCCGGGACCACCGGCGTGATCACCAAGCTGGCCATCAAGCTCTATCCCGCCTACCCGCTGAACGACGTGGGGGTCTTCGTGTGCGAGGACGCTTTGCTTGTGCCGGACATCCTCTACCGGATCACCGGCACCCAGGTGGCCGAAGACGTCACCGCCTGGATGTCGCCCAAACCGGACTGGGCGGCGGGCTTTTTGCACTGCAACGTCAACTACGGCGCCCGGACGCAAAACGAGCTGATTTGGAAGCGCAACCTGATCCGGGCGTCGGTGGTGGATTACATCGAAGAGAAGACCGGCGGGTTTCTGCCCCTGCCGGGCCCCATGAAGCAGCGCTTCCTGGAAGTGCCCGCCAGGCAGCTTTCCGTTTTTGCTGACGTGCGCAAGGGGGGCGGCTTCGAATACGTCGGCGCCATCATGCCGGTGGAGCTCTTCCCTGAGGCCTACGCGTTGGGCCTCGACGTCGCCGGACGGGTGGGGGTGGCCTACTCCATGGGCTGCCGGGTGGTGGGCGTCAATCACAGCATGATGTTTTTTTACGCCTATGCCTTCAACCGGGCGGACCCCGACGACGTGGCCCGGGCCCAGCGGGCCCTGGAGGAAACCAACCAACGGGTGGTGGCGCTGGGAGGGGTGCCCTGGAAAGCCGAGGCCCCGGCCCAGCAGGAGATCATCGACCGGATGGACCCGGCCATGTTTGCCATGATGGGGCGCATCCGTTCGGTGCTGGACCCGAACGGCATCATGAACCCCGGCAACTGGGAGAAGAACGGATGAGACACGCAGAGATTCTCCACCGGTGTTTTCGCTGCGGCTACTGTAAGCTGCCGGGCAATTACGTTGATTTCAACTGCCCGGCCTACGCGGCCTTCCGCTTCGAGACCTATTCGCCGGGGGGGCGCATGTGGCTTCTGCGGGCCTGGCTCGAAAACCGAGTGGCGCCTTCCCGACGCTTCCAGGAAATCCTGTTTGCCTGCACAGCCTGCCGCAACTGCGTGGAGCAGTGTGCCATGCCCAAGATCAAAGCCGAATTGCTGGCGGCCTTTACGGCCGGCAAGGAGAAGCTGGTCGAGGAAGGCAAGGTGCCCCCGGCCGTGCGGGATTGCCTGACCAAGCTTCAGCTGTACGGCAATCCCTACGGGTTATCCCGGAAGAAGCGAACGGATTGGGCTGCCGATATTGACGTGGACCTGTTTGCGGGCCATGATTATCTGTTTTTTCCTGGAGACGTGGGTGCCTTCGACAGCCGCGGGCAGGAGATGGCCCGCTCGGTGGCAACCCTCCTGAGGCACTTGGGAATTTCTTTCGGCATTCTGGGCGAAAAAGAAGTGTCCGACGGCAATGAGGCGAATGCCATGGGAGAAAGCGCTCTGTTTCAGATGCTTGCCGAAGAGAATAGCCGGCATTTTCAGGAATTGAATGTCAAAAAGATTATTGCGTTGTCTCCACATGGCTTCAACGCCCTCAAAAACGACTATCCGACCCTGGGGAGCGACTGCCAGGTGTTCCATTACACCCAGATTGTGGCGGCACACGTGGATCGCCTTTCCTTCCCGGAAGTGCAGCCCCCAATGCGGGTGACCTATCACGACCCATGTTATCTTGGGCGCCATAACTGGGAGTACGGGGCTGCGCGAATGGTCCTGGCGGCCCTGCCGGGGGTCGAGCTCCAGGAGATGGACCGATCCATGGGGGATGCCCTGTGCTGCGGCGGCGGCGGTGGCAACCTTTTCACCGACGTCATCGGTAAGGGGCCGGAATCGCCAGCCCGGATCCGCGCGGCCGAGGCCCTGGACACCGGTGCCGACATCCTGGCCGTCAGCTGCCCCTCCTGTGCCGTCATGCTGGCGGATGCCGTCAAGACCAGCAATATGGATGATCGCATCCAGGTCAAAGATATTTCAGAAATTGTCAATGCAAGGCTGAATAGCGCCTTCCCAACCGGGGAATAGACCGCGTGGCACAAGGTGAAACGGGCACCGAAACATCATTCGGTGCTTACAAGAGAGACGGTATGGCAGCAGAGGAGAAATGCATGGAAATGAAATTTTCATCGGAAGAGGCCAAACGGCGTGCCCTTCAATTGATGTACCGCGGGTATCATTGAGGCCCCTCCATCCTGCAAGTTATGTGGGAAGCCTATGACTTTGGAAATGAAGATTTTTTATGGGCCGGCATTCCTTTCTTGGGGGGTATCGGGGGCTATCAAAATGCGCCCTGCGGGGTGGTGTCGGCCGCGGCCGTCTGCCTTGGATTGCGTCACCGCTGTCCGATGAAGGATAAAGAACGAGCCAAGCAGGCCCGTCACGCAGTGCGCACATTTTCGGCGAACATCGTGACGGAATTCGATCGGCATTTTGGCGCCATCACCTGCCGGGAGCTTATTGGAATGGATTTTTCCAAACCGGGCGAATATCAGAAGTTTCTGGAATCGGGCGTCTGGAAAGACAAATGCGAAAAATACGCCGCCTTTATGATTGAAAGGCTTTATGCGCTTGAAGACCAACCGCCCCTATTTGTTCAAGCACCCTGACACCCTGGCGGCGATGGGAGCGTTTGGCGTGACGACCTCAACGGCTTTCGGGCTGACCGGGATTCACCAGTTCCCTCATATTCACACGGTTTAGGGGCATCTTTAAGTAACAAATCAACTTGGTATACGAAATGACGCGCGGCATCTTTTGAACGATCCGAATGCTGAAAGATTTCTATGGACTCGGGGTCAACTTCAGAAGACGACCACCGTCGCCGTCTTCGAGCACGTACAACGCCCCGTCGGGCCCCTGTTCCACCTCGCGAATCCGCTCATTCCATTCAAAGCGTTCGGCTTCTTCGGCCGTGTCCCCGTTTAAAGCGACACGAATAAGGGCTCTCGATACGAGGCCTCCGATCATCGCACTGCCTTTCCAATCGGCAAACAGGTCACCGTCATAAATCACCAGACCGGACGGGGCGATGGAAGGCACCCAATACGCCCGGGGGGCTTCGAATTCCGGGCGGGTGTCGTGATCGGGGATCGGGATGCCCGAGTAGTGGTCGCCGTTCGATACGATGGGCCAGCCGTAATTTTTGCCGGCCATGATCAGGTTCAACTCGTCGCCGTGACGCGGCCCCATCTCGTGGACCCACAACCGTCCGTCGGCATCGAAAGCGATGCCCAGCATGTTGCGGTGGCCCATGGTCCAGAACTGCCTGGCAATCTCACCGCGGTCCTGCCACGGGTTGTCATCAGGCACGGTGCCGTCGTCGTTCAAGCGCAGCACCTTGCCTAGATTGCCGTTAAAATCCTGAGCCGGTTCGAATTTCTGGCGCTCGCCGGAGGTGATGAACAGCTTGCCGTCGGGGCCGAAGGCGATGCGATGACTGTAATGGCCCTTGCCGGTCACCTTGGGCTCCTGAACCCACAGCCTTTCCACAGAAGCGAGCTTGGGCGGACTGGTTTTAAGATCGAGCTTGGCGCGGACCACCACCGCCCCGCGCGTGCCGCTATCCTCCCCGTATTCGGCATAGGACAAATAGACCCAGGCATTGCGTTCAAAATCAGGATGCAGCACGACATCGCCCAGGCCGCCCTGACCGCCGTAAGCGACGTCCCACAAACCCTGCACTTCGGTTTTCGATCCGTCGAGGGCAACATGCCACAGCACCCCTCTTTTCTCGGTCACCAGAAGCGTGCCGTCGGGCAGGAAGGTCATAGCCCAGGGCTCATCGAAACTAGCGATCTCCGCGGCCGCAAGTTCGGTGCCTTTCGTGCCCTCAATGGGGAAGGCCCCGCCTGCCACCGGTGCCGCAAGTGTCATGATAGCCGACAAGAGTATAATTATGCGCATAGGAATGAATCCCTTTTTCTGTTTTGAATATTGTGAAGTCCAATGGAGGGCGGCGGGGTAAAACATAGCGGAAGCGCCACTCCCGCGCCGGCAGGAGTTCAGAAGTGTTTGAAATGGCTGGATCCCCGCCTGCGCGGGGATGACGACCCCTGCTGTCTGCGACGCTTTATCGATTCATTTGCGAACATCTCAGATGTAAGTTAGGAGGCCAAATGCACGCTGTCAAACCGTCCATTTTCCATGCATAGCGAACTTTCATCAACCTTCGAGTTCGACGACCTCCACCAGCACGCGGGCCGTGCCTTTTTCGTAAAAGCCGAGTTTTTTGGCGGCGCCGGCACTCAGGTCGATGATCCGGCCTTCGACGAAGGGCCCGCGGTCGTTTACCCGCACGATGATTTCCCGATGGTTCTCCAGGTTGACGACGCGCACGAAAGTGGGCAGGGGCAGATGTTTGTGGGCCGCGCTCAGGCCGCGGGGGTCGAAGGCTTCGCCGTTGGCGGTCATGTGCCCGCCTTCCTGATGGTAGGTTTCGTAACCGTACCAAGAGGCCATGCCAGTCTGGCGATAGGTCCGGGCCTCTTCGACACTCATGGGCACATAGCGCTTGCCCTTGACCACGTAAGGCGATGTCTTGACCCGTCCCAAGCGGATGGCTTCCTTGGGCGGCAGTCCGTCGATGGTTTCGAGGTCGTCGTTCGTCAGGGGCCAGCTCAGGGGGGCCATGACCACCGTAAAGGTGAACTTGCCCACGTAGTAGACGGTCTTGCCGGCAAATTTGGTGACCTGATAGCCCAGCTTCAAAGTTCCGACAGTGACATCGTAAGTGGTTTCGATAATGCTGCAGGAAAGCAGGCCAAGGCAGGCAACAATCAGGATAAGTCGGGGCAGTGACAAGGTGCTGGTTCCCGGTTTCCGACGATCAACGGCATTGAGAGCTCTGCGCCGGTCAAGAAAAGAGGACGGCGGTTTATATAGCATAGTTTTCCCGTCAGCGCATGACCGACTGCAACGGCGGGAAAAGGTGCGGCGCCTCGGGTAATCTTCCTCAAAGCGGCAATGCCCCTCTATCGGAGAGATGGACTTATCTCCCGATGGTTAACGGACATTCTTTAGGCCCGCTTCCCCTTGACCTTCCGACATTTCAGCCCAAGGTTCTTTTTTCATACGCTTCATCTAATAAGCGGGAGCAGTCCATGTCACCCAGCAACATACCAAACCGCCCGGACGCGGGCTGGAACTTCGATAACAGCTATGCACGCTTGCCGGAGGCGTTCTATGTCCGGCAGAATCCATTGCCGGTGCCTGCGCCGGAACTCGTGGTTTTCAATGTACCGCTGGCCCAAGCGTTGGGGCTGAACCCCGATGCCCTGCAGAATGGGGAGGGCGCCGCCATTTTCGCGGGCAACCGGATTCCCGCGGGGGCCGAACCGCTGGCCCAGGCCTATGCGGGCCATCAATTCGGTCATTTCACCATGTTGGGCGATGGGCGGGCCATCTTGCTGGGCGAACAGCTAACGCCGATAGGTGCGCGCTTTGACATCCAGTTCAAAGGCTCCGGCCGGACACCCTTTTCACGGCAGGGCGACGGGCGGGCGGCCCTGGGGCCCATGCTGCGGGAATACATCATCAGCGAAGCCCTGCACGCCCTGGGCATACCCACCACCCGCAGCCTGGCAGTGGTGACCACGGGGCAGCCGGTCTTCCGGGAAACCGTCCTGCAAGGGGCGATTCTCACCCGCACGGCGGCCAGCCACATCCGGGTGGGCACGTTCGAGTATGCGGCGGCGCGGGGCAAACCCGACGAGCTCCGGGCCCTGGCCGATTATACCATCCGGCGCCACTTTCCCGACCTGGCCACGGCCGAAAATCCCTATCTGGCCCTACTGGAAACCATCATGGAGCGGCAGGCTTCCCTGGTGGCCCGCTGGCTGCTGGTGGGCTTCATCCACGGCGTCATGAACACGGACAACATGGCCCTGGGCGGGGAGACCATCGACTACGGCCCCTGCGCGTTCATGGACGCCTACGATCCGAATACCGTCTTCAGCTCCATCGATCACCACGGCCGCTACGCCTACGGCCAACAGCCCCAGATCGCCCAGTGGAATCTGGCCCGGTTGGCCGAGACCCTGCTGCCGCTCATGCACGAGGACCATCAAAAGGCCCTGTCCATGGCCACCGCGACCGTCTCCGGCTTTCCAGACCTTTTCCGCCGGAACTGGCTGGCGGGCATGCGGGCCAAGCTGGGCCTGTCGAACCAGGAAACCGGGGACAGCGCCCTGGTGGATGAGCTGCTCGACGGCATGCACCGTCGCGGGGCGGATTTTACCAACACCTTCCGCGACCTGGCCTCCCGCCCCCTGCCGGAAGCCTCCGTGTTCCGGACCTCGGAATTAGCGCCCTGGTTCACGCGCTGGCAGGCCCGGCTGAAACGGCAGCCCGATTCGTGGGAGGCCTCCCGCCGGTTCATGAACAGCCACAATCCGGCCGTCATCCCCCGCAACCACCGGGTGGAAGAGGCCCTGGCTGCCGCTGTGGACCGGGCCGACTATACCGTCATGGAAAACCTGCTGGAAGTGCTCTCCCACCCCTACCAGGAACCGCCGGAAGAGGGCGGCTATCACCTGCCGGCGCCCCCTTCGGCACAGCCCTACCGCACCTTCTGCGGGACGTAGCAGACTTTAGATAAACGGCGCTTCAGGCCAAAATGCGGCCTTGGCCGCCTGTGCGGCATTCCGCGTCCGAATATTCACAGGCCCATGGGCGCCACCCCCTCGTAAAAATTCTCACAAGCCCTGCGGTTGCTGCGCCTTGCCTTTCGCCCTGCTGGTTTCCCTCAGCCTGTCAGACCGTATGGAAACCCATCCTGCAAACGCTGGAAAACCGAGGTGGGGGGACCGGCCGGACGCCGGTGTAGGCGAAACACGGATACGAAGAAGCGCTATTGGCTTACAAGAAAATCGGATGAAGCCGGATGGCGGCTCTCCGGCGATGACCATAATTTACTCGCTGAACTTCGAATCGTTGCCGGAAGGCCGATGCCATCGGGCTCGGAAAGGGGGAAAAGAATGTGTAAACCGGCTGTTCAACCAAGACCGCGCCATGGGGTGCCGGCCCGCCCGCCCGAAGCCTCGAGCCAGGGCGGCTCGTCGGATCGCGGCAGGAATCTAAATCACAGGAAAACACTATCCGGCTTCCTGTCGCCCGGGGGCGGACCAGGGGTGCTCTGGGTCACGGTCGTCCTGGTGCTCCTGTTAACGGCCGGCTTGGGGGCGCCGGCCTTCGGTGGGGATTCCGGCCCTGGCAATGCTGTCCTGCGCACCACCCTGCCCAACGGATTGCGGGTGGTGATCGTGCGCAACCCGATCGCACCGGTCGTTACGACAGTGGTGAACTACCTGGTGGGTTCGAACGAAGCGCCCCCGGGATTTCCCGGCACCGCCCATGCCCAGGAGCACATGATGTTTCGCGGAAGCCCCGGGCTTTCCGCGGACCAGCTGGCCGACATCGCGGCCGCCATGGGCGGGATGTTCGATGCCGACACCCAGCAGGCGGTTACCCAGTATTTCTTTACCGTTCCCGCCGAAGACTTGGATGTCGCCCTCCATATCGAGGCCATCCGGATGCGCGGCGTCCTCGACAGCGAGGCGCTGTGGCAAACAGAGCGCGGGGCCATCGAGCAGGAAGTGGCCCGGGATCTTTCCAGTCCGACCTACGTGTTCTACACCAGATTGCTGGCGGCCATGTTCAAGGGGACGCCCTATGCGCACGACGCCCTGGGTACCCGGGCCTCCTTCGACAAGACCACCGGCGCCATGCTGCAACGGTTTCACACGCAGTGGTACGTGCCCAACAACGCCATTCTCGTGATCGCGGGGGACGTCCAGCCGCAAGCCGCCCTGGCCGCAGTAAAAAAACAATTCGGCGGCATCGCCCGCCAGGCGATTCCCGCAAAGCCCCGTATGCATCTGCAGCCGGTCACGCCGCAGACCATGAAACTCGATACGGACCTGCCCTACGGATTGGTGTCGATCGCCTATCGCATGCCGGGCTACGACAGCCCGGATTATGCCGCCACCCAGGTATTGGCCGATGTCCTGAACAGCCCCCGGGGCGCCCTGTACGGGCTGAGTGCCGGGGGCCAGGCGTTGAGCACCGGATTCAGCCTCAGCCCCTTTCAGCAGTCGGGCCTGGGGTTTGCCGCGGCCGCCTTCCCCAGCGGCGGTGACCCCCAGGCATTGCTAAAAGCCGTCCGCAAGGTGCTGGCCGACGACCTGTCCCAGGGGTTTGCCGCCGATCTGGTGGCGACCGCCAAGCGGCATGCCGCCCTGGATGCCCAGCTCGACAAGAATTCGATCCCCGGGCTGGCCATGGCCTGGTCCCAGGCCCTGGCCATCGAGCAACGCCGGTCGCCGGAAGCGGATGTGGCGGCGGTCCGGCAGGTCAGCGTCGCGGACGTCAACCGTGTGGCCCGCCAATACCTCGATCCGGATCGGGCCATTGTCGCCATTCTGACACCGCAGCCATCAGGCGCACCCACTGCGTCCTCCGGCTTCGGCGGCAAGGAATCCTTTGCGCCCGAAAAAACAAAGGGTGTCAAGCTCCCCGCCTGGGCCGCCGCCGCCCTGGAACGCCTTTCGATTCCCGCGTCCTCCACGAGCCCGGTGAGCACCACCCTGCCCAACGGCCTGCGGCTGATCGTGCAGCCGGCATCGGCCAGCGACACGGTGAGCGTCTACGGACACATTCGCAATAACCCCTACCTGCAAACCCCGGCCGGCCAGGAGGGGGTGGACGATGTGCTGGACCAGCTCTTTTCCTACGGCACCCACACCCTGGATCGCTTGGCTTATCAAAAAGCCCTGGGCGAAATCGGAGCGTACGCCTCGGCCGGCGCCGACTTTTCCCTGCAGGTGGCGGCCGGCCGGTTCGAACGCGGCGTTCAGCTGCTGGCCGACAATGAGCTTGACCCCGCCCTGCCGGAAGCCGCTTTTCGGATTGTCCGCCGGCAGGTGGCGGACACGGTGGCCGGTCAGCTCAAGAGTCCCGATTATCTGACCGCAAGGGCGCTCCAAAAGGCGCTGTTTCCCAAAGACGACCCGGCGTTGCAGCAGTCCACGCCGTCCACGGTGTCTTCCCTGACTCTGGAGGATGTCAAGACTTACTACCACAACGTTTTTCGACCGGACCAGACCACCCTGGTGGTCATCGGAAACATCACCGCGGATAGGGCCCGGCATGCGATCGAACACTATTTCGGCCACTGGAGGGCGGCCGGACCGCGACCCAACACGGTGCTGCCGTCGGTGCCGCCCAATGCGCCGACAACCACCCGGGTGCCCGATGCGAGCCGGGTGCAGGACAAAGTGATCCTGGCCGAAACCCTCGGCCTGACCCGGCACGATCCGGATTATTACGCCCTGGAACTCGGCAACCATGTTCTGGGCGGCGGCTTTTACGCCACCCGCCTCTATCAGGATCTGCGGGAGAAGACCGGATTGGTCTACAATGTCACTTCGTCCTTCGAGGTGGGCCGGTCCCGTGGCATCTACATGGTGGCCTATGCCTGCGACCCCGCCAACGTGGCCAAGGCGCGCGGCATCGTGGAGCGCAATCTCGATGACATGCAATCGACCCGGATCGACGAGAGCGCGCTGCGGCAGGCCAAGGCCATGCTGCTGCGCGAAACCACCCTGGCCGAGTCAGGTTTGGACGCCATTGCGAATGGATTTCTCTCCCGGGCGGATTTGGACCTGCCCCTCGACGAGCCGACCCTGGCGGCCCACCGCTATGTGAATCTGAACGCCGCACAGGTTCAGGCGGCCTTTGCCAAGTGGCTGCGCCCCGCGGATCTGGTGCAGGTGACCGAGGGGCCGCCGCGCTAAAACTGAAAAAAGCATCCCATGCGGATAAAGGCGCCATAATCGGCGGAGATCGCATCCATTCCGACCTCCGCCGATTCGTATGGCGTCAGCTGATGCTTACTTTACTTATTGATGCGTCGTTTGTTCATGGCCTTGATTTTCAAAGTGACCTCTTTCCAGCGCTCCTTTTCGACCCGGTCGGCGCTTTTGTGCTGGCGATGGGCCAGGTAGTCCAGTTCCCGTTTCATCTTCCGATAGTTTTCCAGTCGGTCCTTTGCGATTTCGCCTTCAGCGACGGCCTCCCGGATCCGGCAGCCGGGCTCGTGGGTATGGCTGCAGTCGGAAAAACGGCATTCCCGACCAAGCGTTTCAATCTCCGGAAACGCCGCTTCGATCCCGTTATCGGTTTCCCAGAAAGCAATTTCCCGGATGCCGGGATTGTCGATCACCAGGCCTCCCTGGGGCATTCGGATCAGATCCCGGGACGTGGTGGTATGCTTCCCCTTGCCCATGTGAGTGCTGACGGCGCCGGTCAGCTGTATGGGTTTACCGTAGAGCCGGTTCACCAGGGTGGATTTGCCCGCTCCGGAAGACCCCACCATGGTGGTGGTCCGGCCGCTGGACAGATAGGGTTCCAGGGCGGTCAGGCCGTCGTCGTCCGCAGCGGAAACCAGATGGATGGGAACGCCGAAGGCGACCGCCTCCACTTCGCAGACGTAATGCGCCGGATCTTCGTGAAGATCGGCTTTGGTCAGGATGACGACCGGGATCAGGCCGCAGTTGTAAACCAGGGTCAGGTAGCGCTCGATGCGGCGCAGGTTGAAATCCCGGTCCAGCCCGCAAACGATAAACACGGTATCCAGGTTGGCGGCAATGACCTGCTCCCTTTGGGGCTGGGCATCCTGTTTGTGGCGGGTGCCGGAAGCGCCCCGGGAGAGGGCATTCCTGCGCACCAGCACCCTGGCAATCACGGCCTCGGTCATGAGGACCCAATCCCCGGTGACCGGATACAGGCCGTCCGCGTCATGCTGGAGCCTCCCGGTCAGGGTGGCCAGCCATTCGCGCTTGCCGTCGCTGGTGCGAAAGCTGTTTCTACTTACCCCCACCACTCGGGCCGGAATAAGGCCGTTTTGGGTAACGTCTTCAATCTGTGTTTGAAAATGGGACGTCCATCCCATATGGGAAAGATGATAAATGTTGTCGTATTTATGTTGATTCTGATCGGTTCTCATTGTTGTGTTCACCCTGTCTTTGAATTTTCTGGGTCTGTGTCAGCGCATGACGGCACACGAAGTAGTGCGCCTGTGCCTGTGGTTATTTTGTCTATCTGGATTTAGGGGCGTTGCTGACAGGGGAGGCAACTATAGGGGTAGATCCTTGATCAAGGATCGGCTGGGCGACAGTCGGGAAGAACGCTGTCTGTCGCTACAACGGAACAGCTTTCTCGGGATACGGCAGAGCGATGATCAATCCGCTACCAGCAAGTTGGTCCCCTTGGCGGCAACGATTGACACAAGATCCATTAACTTGATGAACATAAAACCCTCTTTCATATAGGTTTGAGGAAAGAGCACACCTATATGATAAATCAGTGTGCTGTCAAGCATGGCGCGTCAGCACCCTGCGGATGGTCCGCCGGTCCGGATTATCGTGCTTCAGGGATTATGCTCCTGTCCGCTGCGCAGCCGCGGCGGCAGAACGAAGACCTTGCGCAGCCCTTCCTTAAGCGAGATCGCCCCTTCCGGGCAGAAGCGGGCGCAAACGCCGCATCCCAGGCAGGCGCTTTCGTCCCGCACGGCCAGTCCTTCTTCACTAAGGGCAATCGCATCGGTGGGACACCAGTCCACGCAGGTGCCGCAGCCGGTGCAGGCCTCGGCGTCGATCACGGCCAGGTGATAGGTGGAATTGACCATGGGCAGCGTGCCGTCGCGCCAGAGCCGCAGGGTGTCGCAGCAGTCCTTGCAGCAATTGCAGATGCTGGTCTCTTCGGCGGACTCCCGTGCGCCCGGATGAAAGGCCTTGTGGATCAGGCCGGCCTGTTCGGCTGCCTTGAGAATATCGAGGGCTTCGGCGCGGGTGACGGGCTTGGCAAAGCCCTGGGCCACCGTGTGGCGGGCCGACTTGCCGAAGGTGAAACAGTTCAGCACCGGCGCCTGGGTGCGGCAGGGCTCTCCCAACAAATCCCGTCGCTGGCGGCAGAAGCAGTGCCCCACGGCGATGTCGTCGAATTTTTCAATGATCTCCTCCACCGTCTGGCTCGGGAGGACGAATTCTTCGTTGGCGTCAATGGGCTTGTCGACCGGGATGACCCGGATCGGCCCTCCTTCTGTCGTACGGCCGCCCGGCACGGTGCGGTCGATGGCCGGGGCGGCTTTGAAGAAGGGCAGCAGGGCGTCGTAATTGCCCTGGGTCTGCTCCCGCAGGTCGGCCAGCATCTTTTCGAACAGCCCGGCCAGCGCCTTTTCCTCGTCGCTGCCGCTCAGCTTTCCCATGAACTTGTATTCCATCAACCCGATCATCATGAGGGGCAGGAGACGGTAGACCATGACCCCGCGTGAATTGGGCTGATTGAAGACCAGCCCCTTGTGCGCCAGGCTGTCCGCCAGGGTTCCGGCCTTTTCCGCCGGAAATCCGCTCGCTTCGGTCAGCTGCTCCAGGGTCTGGGAGGGCTTGTCACAAAAGGCATGGATCAGGTCCAACTCGTCTTCCACCTCGCCCACCACACGCTGGATAATGGCCACCGCCGTGGGGGAGACCGGAAACGGAACCAGCCCCTGCCGGCAGATGACGCCGGCTGCGCGTTCGAACTTTTCCTGCAAGGGAGTCTCGGTCATGGCATATCGCTCCTCGGTTGTGCGTATCATAAGAAGAAACCGATCAAAGCAGGCAAGGGATCCGATTGTCAAGCATCTCTTGATCGCGATCGTATCATGTCAATTATTTTTGACGGTTAAAGTAGTTTTCTGCTAAGGTTCAGGTTCTGCATTTTCTATCCTGAATCTGATTCTCGAAATTTTCCCTTTTGATTGGCAGCCCGATAGCATTTAAGCGGTGTCGGCAGGCTTAACTGCCTCTTCAAAACCCCATCCGCTTATAGGGCGACAGCTCCCAACCCGCCTACTATCGATGCGGCTGACAACCTCGATTCAGGGGGAGCCCTTCGGGAGTCCCGTATCTGAATTCGTGTACGGACTTCAATTTGAAAGGACGCATGATGGCGTTAACTTCCTGGCACTACATATGGCTTGTGGCCATGGGGGTCGGTGTGGGATGCTACGGAACCCTGATCGGGGCGGGGGGCGGGTTTGTCTTGATGCCGGTTCTGTTGCTGCTTTATCCACACCAAAATCCCAACCTGTTGACGTCCATCTCCCTGGCCGTTGTCTTCTTCAACGCCTTATCGGGTTCCGAAGCCTATGCGATGATGAAACGTATCGATTATCGCTCGGGCTTTTTCTTTTCCATGGCGACGATTCCGGGGGCCGTCATCGGCGCCTTGAACACAAACTACGTGCCTCGTCGCATGTTTGATATAATTTTTTCAATCTTGTTATTGGTAGCGGCCGCTTTTTTGGTATGGCGTCCCTCCCGGACCAAGCGCATGCCCAAGACGGCACGCGCCGGATCCCATAAAACCACACGCCGGCTGGTCGATGCCCATGGTGACCATTATGAGTATTCGTTCAGTTTCCGTTTAGGCATGACGATAAGCGTCTTTGTCGGCTACATCTCAAGCTTTCTGGGCATCGGCGGCGGGATTATCCATGTTCCCGCGCTCAGCTATTTTCTGAATTTCCCGGTGCATGTCGCCACGGCAACCTCCCATTTCATCCTGGCCATCATGGCGTTGACCGGCACCATCGTTCACATCATGACAGGAACGTTTGCCCACGGTGTCCACCGGACGATCGCCTTGGCCATCGGCGTTGTATTGGGGGCTCAAATCGGCGCCCATCTGTCCGAAAAGGTGAAGGGCGGCTGGATTATTCGTGGCCTGGCAATTGCCCTGGGGGTTGTGGGGCTGCGGATATTTTTCCTGTCCTGGTAACGGTTGCCAGGCTGAACGGAACCAGCGAGGGTTGCCGAGGCAATATCATACACAAAATCGATACGGGCGAGGGTTACATGGTAAATCAAGTTTCCCAGGATCAGGACAAACTCATCGTGGACGAAATTCTTCTTTTTCTCCAGGAGAAGCGAACGATATTGATGACGATCCGGATGGCGATAGGGACTATCATGGTGCAGGTATCCATCCTGAGCTTTCTGATCGCGACCTCCCGATTCTACCAATTGGTCGAGGTGATGCACCTGGTGGTGCCCTTTATCGTGCTGAATGCCATCGTGTTGGGTGTGGCCGGCTATTTTCTGGTCGGATCGCTCATTCAACTGCATCGCCTGGAGCGCCAAATCGTAAGATACAAGCGGGGCCATTCCCGCATTGCCGCATGCATGGATAAAGATACCCGTTAGAAAACGCTTTTACCTATTTCCGTTTTATTCATCCGCCGCATGCATTCAGACGAAACGCCTTCCCGATCCACGGCGCACCTATCCCTTCTCCAACATTGAAAAAAAGGAAGGCATGATTATGCTCGATGCATGACAGACCTTCTCGTTCAAACAACTCAAAGAGGAGCGTAGCATGGCGACTTCGACCGGAAAACAATTGGCTCAAGATATTCGACAAAAACTCGGGGGACTGAAAACCGTGTGCGACGGCGTAGATGAGAAGACGGCCGCCCAAGCCCCCGAAGGGCGCTGGTCCCCCAAGGAAATCCTTTCCCACTTGGCCGGGCCTGAAGGTTCGGGCCATATGGCGATCCTGCAGGCCTTTCTCGACCAGGACACCCCCCGGATCGACCTTGAGGCCGAGGACCCCTTCTTTTCCGAAAAGCGTGACCGGATGACCTTTGCCGAACTCGTCGCGCAGGTCCAAGAGGAATACGAAGGCGTCGCCGCGTTTGCCGACGGCCTTTCCGGGGAACAGCTCGATCGCAAGGCGCATATCCCCATGCTCAAAGACTCGCCCCTGGGGGAATATCCGACCCTCGAGGGACTCATCGGAGGGCTGGGGTCGTATCATGTTCAGTTTCACACGGACCATTTGCGCGAAATCCTGCAAGCGCTTGGACGGGGTTAGAAGCGATCTCAAAATGACGTTTCTCTTCACCGCCTGACACGCGGCGCGCCTGTCCCGGCCCGGGTAGCCGGGCCGGGACGGTAAAGTCTCTTCGCCGGTGTTAGGGTGCCATCACGGTTACGCGGCTTCATAGTGCTTCACATATGGAAATTGTCCTCCTGACCTCAGCGCCTGAAAGATTGCCATGTGGTTAAACGCATCCTGCCTGCTTGAATTCCAAATTCCGGTTCCAACACCGTTTTTGCTCATGCTGCGCCCTCGGAGTGGACGGCAGCAGTGGATCGCACGGGAAGAATACGTTTTGTCGCCCAGCGTACCGGTGGTCGAATTCACAGACGCCTTCGGCAACCTGTGTCAGCGGCTGGTTGCAAACGCCGGGTATTTTTCAGTGCGTACATCCGTTGATGTCGAAACCGCGGACGCGTCCGACACGGCTCCCGGGGCGCCGTTTGTCGAAGTACAGCATCTGCCCGATGAAACCCTGCCTTTTCTTTATCCAAGCCGGTATTGCGAATCGGATCGTTTCACTGACATGGCGGCCTCGATCACGACGGGCCGGCCCTCCGGCTACGATCAATGCCATGCCATCGTTGATTATATTCGCCGCGCGATACGGTACACGCCCGGCGCCGGGCAGCAGATCATCAGTGCCGCCGAGCTCAACCAGCTGGGCAGCGGCGTGTGCCGGGACATGGCCCATTTGGGTATCGCTTGTTGCCGAGCACTGTCGATACCGGCGCGTATGGTGGTGGGCTACCTCGAGGCGCTGGCACGGATGGATTTACACGCCTGGTTCGAGGCCTATGTTGGAAATCGGTGGTACACATTCGACCCGACACAAGCCGATTTGCGGGGAGGCCGTGTCGCAATCGCTTTTGGCCGCGATGCGGCCGACGTTGCCATTTACACGCAATTCGGCGACCCGGTGGACCTGCTCAATATGAACGTCGAGGTTGAACGGATGCCCGGACCGACCTACTGAGGTAGGACATAGCGGCGCTTTTAGTCCCGGAACGTATCGCAACCTGCTCCGTGGCAAACGGGTCCTTCAGGTCTAGCCCCTGACGGAACGCCCGTGGATCGAGGGTCTGACCGCCGTCGTCCACACCAGCCTCATCACCCCGACCTCCGCAAAGCTTGCACATTAATCAGGGCACCATGGCGCCTGGTCAGGGCAGTCTCTCCACCCCCCTCCAACCAACCCTCTGAAATCACACGATCGTCTTCTTGGTATGCTTATTGCGGCTAATATCGCTCATGGCGTCCTTCGGATGGGATCCCATTGATGCAGCGCTGTGCACCAATGGCCGCTGCGCTTGGCCGATCGTTGTTAAAAACCGTGAGGAAAGGAATCGGATTCCGATGAAATACCGTGCTTGGGTTTGCTTCCTCGCGCTGGTCGTCACCTGCACGCCGGTGGCGGGTCTATGCGCGGGAAATGCGCTTATTGACGCAGCGAACATGATGGATCAAGGGCAAACGGCGGAAGCCCTTCAGCTATTCGAAAAGCTGGCTGCCGAAGGGGATGACCGGGCCATGGTGCAGTTGGGCGTCTATTACCACCAGGGGGACAAGGTGCAACAGGACTATGACAAGGCCATGGACTGGTTTCTGCGCGCCTTCGCGCGCCAAAATGCCGCGGCCTTCGTCTATCTTGGTACCATGCACTACGAGGGGCATGGTGCACCGCAGAACAAAAAAATCGCCTACGGCGTCTTCCTGACTACCCATATGGGCGGATTGGGCTCACAAACGACACAGCTTCATTCAAACCGCTATTTAAGACGAATTTTAAACGAGCTGTCCCGGGAAGATGTCAAGGACTGCCTTTCGCACTATACCCTGGGCTACATTAGCGCCTATCTCGATCAAAAGGGGAAGCTTCAAGGCATCCCTGAGCAGTACAAACCTTCCGAGCAAAATCCCGCGCTAAAGGATCTGGGCTGGTTTCTGGACAGTGAGCTCGATGCCATTTACGGAGAACCGACAGAAGAAGAGAAACACGCCCGGGAAGAGCGAAACAGGAAGCGCCAAAACCAAATTGATGCCTTGCGCCATAGGCTGGTGTTCCAGGTGAGATTTCCCAGGGACAGGATCAACCAGTACCGCTCATATGAAGTGATTACCGATAAGAGCATGCAATCCGGGCCGATACCGTGGCCAACGCTCCAAAAGAAAGATGACCACCTTGTTTTTGAATACGAATTTTACATCTATGCGGAGCAGCATCGATTCGTCACCATCGAAAGGCCTCAAAAGGAAACGTTGGTCTTCAGCATCGACCATCCGGTCAACCCGGTGTCGTGCGACTGGAACGAATGGCAGCAACCGGCGTATGCTCTGAAAAACAGGATGGAGAGTTTCGCGCTTCTTCATGGCAAAGAGCCACGCAGCAAGACGACCGATCTGCCGGAAAATTTACCGGAGCTGCGGTTCAGAGTTGAAAAGCAATAGCGGCTGACGACACGGATGCCGACCGGGCCTACGAGGAGCCATATGCAATTATCCCGAATGACAAAGATCTTCTTGCTGGCGACCGCCGTCCTGTTAAGCGGCTGCGCCTCCCTTCACCCGCCGTCCGACGCTCTCCAGGGGCAGTGGTATTTTTCCCATATCCGCAAGGGTCCTTTCTTTTTCGGTCAATTCCCGCCGCCCCCCAGATTTGACGGTCTTGCATTTGCGCCGCCCAATAAAATCCATTTGCACTGTTCCATGCCTCCAATGGATTTCGACGGCATCTACCGTATCGCCGACCGGCAGTTGATTTATGAATTTCACCCCCCTGACGTGGACAAGCCGATTCAACACGACGTCATGTGGGCGATCGAAGATCGCGGGCAAACCCTGATCCTGTCTTCGACCAAATGGATTTGGTGTACTACCGTCCCGCACGATTTCTGCCTAACACCGTCGCTGGAGACTGGACACTGGAAATCAAAGGCGGTTCGGGGACGATGCGCCTGGGAGAGACGGGACGCTATCGCCTCGATCCGGGCGGTATCATCGGGTACTATCGGCTATGGTCGTCCCGATCCGGTGACATCATGACCGTCGTGGTCAACATTCCCGGCTGCGGAGGCCAGCTCATGTTGTTCCGCTGCAATCGCCGGGACGATTTGCTCGAACTGACACCGATTACCTGGGAAGGTCTGCGCGAAAAGGAAACGACCACCTGGGTGCTGTCATCAGCAGGGCAGGACACCGATACCGCCCCTTGATGGACGGAAAATACCGGTAAGCCCATAGGATGAGTGGCGATGGCGCTATGCGAACAGCCGGCCGAATTTGCACCCAATACACAATTATTTTTAAAAATCTTTACGATATTGCTTGCATTGTTGCCCAATAAAGTTTACGTTAGGCGCCTCAACAATGTTCGCCAGTTGTTGGCGGGCTAACAGCATTCTGAAGGACAGTACCATTGAACAAGATGGCATCCTCCAGCAGGCGACGTTGAAAACTCTAAGAAAGGAGGATGATATCATGGCTAATGGCACTGTGAAGTGGTTCAACGACCAAAAAGGATTTGGATTTATTGAGCAGGAAGACGGACCGGATGTATTTGTCCATCATTCCGCGATCAATGCGACCGGTTTCAAATCCCTCAGCGAGGGCGACCGTGTGACGTTTGACGTTCAGCAGGGACCGAAAGGTCCGGCTGCCGCCAACGTGACCCGGGTCTAATTACCCGCCTGATTCTCAAAAGAGGCATTTCTTCGCTGGTTGAAGAAATGCCTCTTTTTTTTCTTCTGACCGTTATCCCTTTTGGGGCGGTTTTAAAAGTTCGAGATCAAGGCTTGCGAATCTTGAGGACTACCGCCATCGCGGGGGCCAAAGGCCGTGTAACGCCGATATCGGACTTTTTGCACAACCGTCATCCCTGCATCAAGGAGGCTGCCCATTGGCAAGAACAAACTTTTCCTTTAAAAAACGCCAAAAAGAACTTGAACGCCAAAAAAAACAGGAGGAAAAACGACAGCGCCGGATGGCCAAAAAGAACGACGCGCTTGAGGACCCCTCCGCCGACACGCCGGACGACAACACCTCCGATCCCGGACCGGAAACAGACCAAGACCCGGACCTGACCCCATAAACCGCTCCCTCCAAACCAAACCCAATGCGCATGACGCCTGGCCTGAATAAGGCGACGCTCCATTGTAACCCTATAGAACAGGTTGCAGAGGGCCGCTGGGCGTTCCGCGCGGTGTGAGAACTCCCCTCTAAGTATATTGCTGCAGGGTTTTCAGATAATCCGGGTAGCAGGACAGGTAAAAGGACAGGGCGCGGGCGAAATCATGGCCGAGAACGCCGTCAATGAACATCTGGCTGATTTCCCGTTTGCGCAGAAGCGTACTCTGAGCGGTGATCAAGATATGGCGCTCCTCTTCCGTGAGAGTGCCCAGCAGCTGCTTGAAGGCGCTGCGGGCCCGGGGCTGATACAACCAGAAATATAGTAGATCCAAGGCGTGAATCATGATGATGCGCTCAAGGTCCTGGGCCTCGGCATTGATCCGTTCCTGGTGTTGGGTCGGCTTTTCAAGCAATTCCACATTGCGCGCTTCTGGAAAAAGCAATTCCAGCTGCGCGTAAATCCCGAGCAGGGCCGAAAGCTTCTTACGGTATTCCCGCGAGCGCATCTGGATATTCTTGAAACGGTCGGCCGTACCTTCGATGATGCCAGCCACCATGTCGGAGGCCGTTTTGCTGATCACGGCAGCCCATTTCTGGAGCACCAGGTCCACGGCGACGACACCTCCATAGGTTAGCAGGCTTCCCAGGGCAAGGTTGAACAGGATTGCAATGGGAATGGAGAGCACACTCCGGAAGAAGTTGCCCAACACCGCTCCCCGGGGCAAGCCCCGGAACGCATTGTGGCTGGAAAGATAGACCCCATTGGTCAGGGCCATGGCCGTGTAGAGGGCCACCGGTTGCGTTGTTGTGTTGATGCCAAAGAGATGATCCAGGACCACGGTCTTGGTCAGGTAGTCGAGCAGCGGCACGGAGAACCCGGTAAACAGCAGGGAATCGGCGATGCGGTCCCAGCTCACATAGGCGTTCCAGCGCAGCAGGGGTGAACGGCGCAGACCGCCGCCCCCTAATACGGACTGGAGAATATTGCGCAGACCGGTAATACCGAACCAGATGAAAGCGCCCAAATAGGCCAGCAACCACCAGTCTTTGGTCAGGGCAAAGGTGGCGAAAGCCGGGATAAACCCGATCAGCACCTTGATGCAATTGCGCAGATCGGAGTTGAGATAGGTCCAGGACAGGCCCGGCTTCCCGGAATTCCGGTCCTGGGGATTGAGGTGCAACTGATTGTCCACCGTTTTTTGCACGCCACCCAGCGTGACGATATTGCCACGACTCGTCATGCGGGCGGCATCCCCCTGCACCGCCCAGTCCACGATGCGGTCATGGCCGAGGTAGCGCAGACCGGGCAGCCAGGCGCTCAGGCGGTGGGCCGAACGATGTCGGCTGTTGGCCTCCCAGCGGGGCACCAGGGTAATACGCTTGTGGACGGGAAGGCGCATGGGAATCATAACGCGCCCCTCCCCGATATCGTGCTTGATTCGTCCCAGGGCCCTGCGGGTCAGGCTGTCGACCACCGCCAGCCCCATTCCGTGAATACGCAAGGTCTGTCCGGTGGAATCGCTGCCGATGCGCGCCTTGAGCGGCTTGTCTTTGTAGTAGGACAAAAGGCCGATGATGTCGTGCAGAATATAGGTCAGCTTCTCCACCCGGTCGGAAGTCAGGAGGCGGTTTTTTTCACGGTGCTCGGCATCGGCGATGTACGCGAGGATGATCCGTTTCAGGGCAATGGGGTTCTGGTCGTTGATGGCCTCCTGGAGATGACTGATGGCCTCGACATGGTCGGTTTTGGCCGAGGCCCAGTCCTTGAGATTGAAAATTTCCAGTCGGGAAATCATGCCGTCGCAATCGTAAAGCAGCTCAAGGACATCTTCCGGGCGCAGGCGGGTGAGGTTGAGGGTTACCCGGTAGCCCGACTGGAGACCGGCCAGACGGTCCAGCAGCGCTTTGGGCGGCAGAATCAACTCGGCCAGGGTCTTGTCGGACTGGCCGGGGACCATGGGACTGGGGATGCGCGGGTTGTTGGACGGTTTCAGATACCGCCCCACCAGGGCTTCCAGGTCGATCCCGTTCCACTTCTGGAACCACTCTTCGATGGCTTCCCGCTCCTGTTCGTCCGCCGTCGAATAGCGTTCCCGCAGCTGATCGGCTTTGATGTGCAGGGCGGCATAAATCTTCTTTTGGATAAACTTTTTCAGATGCAGGGTCGAACGCTGCCCGGCACCGACGAAATCTTGAAACTCCAGGATGTCGACGGGTTCCAGATCGATGTCGTGCTCCCGGCGCAAGTGCTCCCGGTGGGTTTCGTTGAAAGCTTCCAGCAGGGCTGTGACGTAGGCTTGCTGGTAGCGTGACAGCAGCCGCCCCTCCCGCATCAGCCGGCTAACCGCCGGCTCTTCGAGAAAACACAAAAACGCCTGGGCGTCCGCGAACCCCCGCGGCGTCCAGATCAGTTGGATAAAGCGGTTCCGAAAGCGGGCCGGAAACTCGATGCCGATGCGCACATGGATGCCCAGAATCTCCGCTGCTTCCAAGAGTTCGGCGGCAAAGCGGGGCTCGATGTAGTTGTAGTAGACCACCCGCAGCCGCCGGATGCCTTTGATCCAGGCATCCATGATCAGATGGGTGGACGACTTGCGTCCTTTGGTGTTCACATCGTGCACATGGTCGTCGAAGGTAACCTGGTTCCATTCCTCCGGCATTTCCAGCAGGTGGTAGCGCAGTAACTGCTTGCGCACGGAACGGGGCCGCCCGGAGGCGGTAATTCGGAAATCGTGGGCCAGCTTGAGCTGGCGATAATGGTCGCCCCGGGCCCGCACCAGTTCCTTCATGATCTGCAGCAGGACCCGGGCCGTATTCTTCGGCAGCGAGCCCTCGGCCGTATCCAGCAACTCATCTTTGAGGGCCCGCAGGGCGCTGAGCCGATCATCCATCCGGCCCATTTCCAGGGAAGTCAGGAGATGCACCATGGCGTAGGCGATGCGCAGGCTGCGGGACTCGGCCATTTCCTTGATGCCGTGGGGATGGAAATAGCCGGAGTACTGTTTGCGGGCATAGCTCAGGTCGTGGTCCTGCTGGATAACGGCGTTGATAATATTGATCAGTTCGGTGTCACGCCGGTCGAATAGCAGACGGGACACCCGGGGCGCCGGTGAATCGGCCGGGTCTTGGGGGGTGCCGAGGGGAAGTACATTTTCAGGTGATGGCGTCTGGTGGAGCATAGCAACTATCTTTAGGGTGTTGAAAACAGCATCCGGAAGCTCGTACGAATTTCACCGCGATAATAAGGTACGCTAACATTTTTCTAACATTTCGCCAAGGTATCCGCCACCAATTTCCGCCGCACGGCCGCCTTCGGAATCACGGTGGTCCGCGGTCCTCTTGACGGCCTGCCCCAAAGCGACCATATTGCAGGGAATTTTCGTTCGCTGCCGGGATCAAGTGCTTCAGTTTTGGAGCGAAACCGCATACCCGGCAACCATTTGGCTTTCCCATGAGGTTTCCGCCCCACCACCTTCAGAGCGGAGGGTCACTGTGACCAACCCAAAACCCCACGGCCGATTCATCCCTTTCCGTAAATCCGATCTCGTCACCATGTGCCTGGACGCCGGACTGGTGCCCCCGCCGCACACTGCCGATTTCGAGGACTTCCGAGGCATTCTGGAAGCCCTTTTACATTTCGAATACCACCGGCTGCTGGAATCCCTCAAAAACGCCTATGCGCCCTTCAACCCGGATGCGGACACCCGCGACATCCGGTCCTCTGATTCAAAAGAGCGTCGGCAGGATCAGAAGCGATTTGTTGGGGCAATGCGCACCCTGCTGAATGCCGCCAATTTCGAACCGGTGACGGAGACGGATCTGAAGGAAGCCCTGGCCGAGGAGTCTCTCTTTAAAATCCGGCTGGAGGTGGATTTCAATGATTTTAAAGAAGTGCTTTTTTTCCGCCGGGGGGAAAGCCAACGCCAGGAAACGCTGGTCTCCTTCGCCGGGCTTAAAAAGACACCCGTAACCTTTACGAATTACGACCGGGTGGTGGTCTATATCCAATTCAAGGAAGCCGCCTATTTCGAGGCGGCCCACCGCCCGCGTCTGCCTTTCAAACCCGGAGCGACCGTGATCAAACTCTTCCAAAACGTTCCCAAGGCCGACCTGGAAATGCTCTTCCCGAACAGCGAAATCCGCATGAAAACCATCGACAAGCTGATCATCGGGATTCCGGCGGCCGTGAGCGGGGCGGTGGTGGTGGTCACCAAGCTGGGGGCATCCCTGGCCCTGGTGGGGTCGCTGGTGGCGTTTTGGCTGGGACTGCGCCAGACGTCGGTGGACATCCAGCAGGGCCACCTGGTGGCCTTGGGGCTGGGGCTGGCGGCCCTGGGCGGGTTTCTGTTCAAACAGTTCAACAAATTCAAAAACCGCAAGCTGCGCTTCATGAAGGCCCTGGCCGAAAACCTCTATTTCAAAAACCTGGACAACAATGCCGGGGTCTTCCATCACTTGATCGATGCGGCCGAAGAGGAGGAATTCAAGGAAGCCCTGCTGGCCTACCTCTTTTTAGCGCAAAACGAAACGGGTCTGACGCGGCCGCAGTTGGATGCCGCCGTCGAGGGCTGGCTGGCAGGGGATTGGGACTGTGAAATCGACTTCGAGGTGGACGACGCCCTGGCCAAGCTGGAACGCTGGGGGCTCTTGGAGCGCCGCAAAGAGCGGCTTGTCGTGCTGCCTATGCCGGAGGCCAAAGCCCGCCTGGATCAGCTATGGGATAATTTCTTCACCTATCAGGACGCCAGGGCGTCCTGAAAATGGGTTTGATCTTCCCCCTTACAACCAGCGCATCTTGATCAAGGCCTTGAATATCCCCTCGAACACCTTGCCGTAAGGCGGGTAGAGAAAGGCCGCCCCCAGGGGCCGGGCGGCCTGGCGGAAGACGGGCCGCAGCTTGGAGAATTCGGCAAAGCCTTCGTAGCCATGGTACTGGCCCATGCCGCTGTTGCCGATGCCGCCGAAGGGCATATCGTGCTGAGCCACCTGCAAGGCGCAGTCATTGATGCTGACGCCGCCGGACATGGTGCGGGCCAGGACCGTTTCCTGCACCTTTTCGTCGTTGGTGAAAAGGTAGAGCGCCAGGGGTCGCTCCCCGGCATTGATGTAAGCGATGGCTTCGTCAAGGGTCCGGTAGGGCTTGATGGGCAGCAGGGGACCGAAGATTTCTCGCTGCATCACTTCCATCGCGTCGGTCACATGGGTCAGAATGGTCGGCGGGATCTTTCTTAGCTGAGGATCCGGTTCGGTGCCTTCCAGCAGGTTGATGACCGTGGCGCCTTTGGCCCGGGCGTCTTCCAGGACCCCGGTCAGCCGCTGGTAGCTGCGTTCATTGATGATGCTGGTGTAGTCCGGGGTCTCCAATCGGGGATAGCGGCGCCGGACGACGGGCCCGGCGGCCCCCACAAAGGCTTCGACCTGGCGCTCCGGGATCAGGAGATAGTCCGGCGCCACGCAGGTCTGACCCGCATTCGCGTATTTAAAGTGCAGGATCCGCTCGGCCGCTGTCCGGATGTCGAAATCCTCGGCGATCAGGGTGGGCGACTTGCCCCCCAGTTCCAGGGTCACCGGGGTCAGGTTGTCGCCGGCCGTCTTCATGACGGTCCGGCCGGAAGCGGGGGAACCCGTGAACACGAGGTGATCGAAGGGCAGGGGCGTAAAGCTCTTAGCCGACACCCCCGGCAGCACCGCCACCAGGTCTTCCGGAAAGACGGGGGCCAGGAGGTCGTGCAGCAGACGGCAGAGCCGCTGGGAATGGGTCGCCATTTTGATCATGCAGCGATTGCCGGCCGCCAGGGCGCTGGTCAGGGGGCTGATCACCAGGAACAGGGGATAGTTCCAGGGTGCGATAATTCCCACCACCCCCTTGGGTTGCGGGATGACCCGGTTGCGGGCGCCGAAAAACAGCAGCGAGACATGGCGCCGCTTGGGTTTCATCCATTTCTTCAGGTGGCGGCGGGTGTAGCGCAAACCGTCGATGGCGGGGAAAAGTTCCAGAATCTTGGTTTCATGGATCGAACGGTGGCCGAAATCCTGGGAAATGGCTTCGGCGATGGCGTCCTGGTTGGCAATCAGAACCGTTTCGAGCTTTTCCAGGATGGACCGCCGCGCCTCCAGGGACAGGGGCGGTTCCGATAGGTTGGCGGCTTTCTGGCGCTTTAAAATGTCGCGGGCGCGGTTGTCTTCCGTTATGGGCAGCACATGGGCGGCTTCAGCCATGGCATTGTCCTCCTTCGATGCAATTGTTGACGTCTTTAGAAAACGTAACGCTGCTTCCCGGCCCCATCAAGGGGGGGCGCGTATCCCGGCCCATCGTCAGCGACCGCTCCACCCCGCGGGGGCCCGCTCAATTCTGGTTGATCACCACCATTTTGAGGGTCGTCATGTCCTCGATGGCAAACCGCACGCCCTCCCGCCCCAGACCGCTGCGCTTGTTGCCGCCGTATGGGAAATGATCGACCCGGAAAGTGGGGGTGTCGTTGATCATGACCCCGCCCACGTCCAAGGTCTGTACGGCTCGCATGGCCTTGCGGATGTCGTTGGTGTAGACTCCCGCCTGCAGCCCGTAGTCCGAGGCATTGATGCGCTCCAGAGCCGTATCGAAATCATCGTAGGCCACGATGGAAACCACCGGGGCGAAGGTTTCCCGGCACATGACCTTCATATCCTCGGTAACGTCCGTCAACACGGTCGGTTGGTACATGCGGCCCTCCGCCCGGCCGCCCACGGCCACCGTCGCCCCCTGGGCCGCGGCCTCCCGCACCCAGGCATCGATGCGGTCTACTTCCCGGGAATCGATCATGGGCCCCACATCGCAGTCACGATCCAGGGGGTCGCCCACTTTCAAGGCCTTGACCTTCGCCACAAACAGCTCGGTAAAGGCCGCGGCGCAAGCCTGGTGAACATAGATGCGCTGCAGGGAAATGCACACCTGGCCGGAATTGGCAAAGGCGCTCACCACACAGCGTTCGGCGGTCTTTGCCAGGTCCGCATCCGGTTCGATAAGAGTGGCGGAATTGTTGCCCAGTTCCAGGGTCACTTTTTTGATGCCGGCCTTGGCGATGATCTTCTCGCCCACTTCGGCCGATCCGGTGAAGGTAATCTTGCGGCAGGCCGGATGGGTGATGAGGGCGTCCCCCACCTCGGCGCCGGCTCCTACCACGATGTTGACCACCCCCGCAGGCAGTCCGGATGCCACCAGGAGTTCCCCGAGCTTCAAGGCCGATAGGGGGGTTGCGGAGGCCGGCTTGAGAACCACCGTATTCCCGGCGGCCAGGGCCGGGGCCACCTTGTGGGCTACCAGGTTCAGGGGGAAATTGAAGGGTGTGATGGCGACCACCACACCTACGGGCTCGCGAAGATAGTAGCCGATGCGGTTTTCCCCGAACCGGCTGGCATCCATGGGGATGGTTTCGCCATGGATGCGTTTGGACTCCTCGGCCGCAAATTTGAAGGTTTCCGAACTCCGCTGCACTTCATTGAGAGCAAATTTAAAGGCTTTGCCGGTCTCCTGACTGATAATTCCGGCCAGCTCTTCCGCTCCCTGCCAGAGCCGGGCGGCGACCGTTTCAAGAATCGTGGCGCGGGCGTGGGCCGGGGTCTTTTTAAAAGAACCAAAGGCCCGGGCGGCCGCTTCCACCGCCTGTCGGGCCAACATGGCGTTCGAGCGGGCGACCGTGGCGAACACTTCGCCCGTGTATTTGTTGGACACTTCCAGGGTGTGGCCGGTGTCGATCCATTCTCCGTCGATCAGCGTTTTGTAATGTTGCGGCATGGTATCTCTTCTATCGCGTTGGGGCCCCGTCGCTTTCGATTACGACGCACTAAGGCGGAGCCGGGGCGCTCGTTCCGCCGGAACGTACTGTTTTAACATGTGGCCTGCATTCCAAATGGCAAGGGGACGCGCTCTTGCCGAACAGACAGGGTCCGCTTAAGGATGCGCTTCAAGTTTTTCCACACGCACCGCGCAGGCCTTGTATTCCGCCGTCAGGGTGACCGGGTCGAAGGCGGGATTGGTCAGCCAGTTGGCATTGGCTTCCCTGAAATGAAAGGCCATCCAGACCATCCCCCGGGGGACACGTTCAGTTACATGGGCTTTGACGCGCACCTCCCCACGGCGGGATTTGACCCGAACGGTTTCACCCTGCCCTATCGCGAGTGCCGCCGCATCCAGAGGCGACATGTCCACCGTCTCCTCCCCCAGGATGTCGTTCAGGCCCTCGCAGCGCCCGGTCTGGGTCCGGGTATGGTAATGGGCCAGCCGGCGCCCGGTGCTGAGCACCAGGGGGTAGTCCTCGCAGGCCTCCTCGGCCGGGGGGGTCCACGCCACCGGGTTGAATACGCCCAAACCACAGGTGAAGTCCCCATCCTTGTGCAGAAAGCAGGTGCCCGGGTGGGCTTCGTCCGGGCAGGGCCACTGCAAACCATCGCCTTCCAGGCGCGCGTATTTGATCCCGCACAGCTGGGGCGCCAGGACCGAAATCTCATTGTCCCAGAGCTCCTGAGCACTGTCCGATGCCCATTCATGCCCCAGCCGTTTGGCGATTTCCTTGAAAATCCACCAATTGGGCTTGGCCAGGCCGGGCGCAGGACTGGCCGTGCGCACCCGGCTTACCCGGCGCTCGCTGTTGGTGAAGGTGCCCTCGTTCTCGCTCCAGGCCGCGGCCGGCAGGATCACGTGGGCGAACCGCGTGGTCTCGTTGGGGAAAATATCCTGGCAGACCAGGAATTCGGCCGAGGCCAGCTCGTGTTCCACCTTGTGGATGTCAGGCTCGGTGTTGGCTAGGTTCTCACCGAAGATGTAGAAGGCTCGTACGCTTTTGTCCACCAGCCCTTCCATCATCCGGGGAATCATCAGCCCATTCTGGTCGGGCAGCTGCTCCACGCCCCAGGCCGCGGCGAACTTTTCCCGGGCCTCGGGTTTTGTGACCGGCTGATAGCCGGGATAGACATTGGGCAGTGCTCCCATGTCACAGGCCCCCTGGACATTGTTCTGGCCCCGCAGGGGGTTCACTCCGCCGCATTCCACCCCCATATTGCCCAGCAGCATCTGGAGATTGGCCACCGACAGAACGTTGTTGCGCCCACAGGTGTGCTCGGTGATCCCTAATGTATAGCAGAGCATCATGGGCTGGACCGAGCTGATGCGCCGGGCCGTCTCCCGGATCAGATCGGCCTCGATGCCGCAGATGGGGGCTGCCTTTTCCGGCGAATAGGCCTTTACTTGTTCCTTGAGCTCTTCGAAGCCCACCGTGCAGGAGCCCACGAACTTCCGGTCATAGAGATTTTCCTCGATCAGGACCTGCATGAGGCTGTTCAGAAACGCAATGTCCGACCCCACCCGCAGCGGCACGTGCAGTTCAGCGTGATCCACCAGGGCGTGTCGCCGCGGATCCACCACGATCAGCCGCGCGCCGGCGGCCACGGCGTTTTTAACGAAGGTGGATGCCACGGGATGGGCTTCCGTCATGTTGGAGCCGATCACCATCATCATTTTGGCCCGGGCGAATTCGTTGAACGAATTCGTCATGGCCCCGCTACCAAACGCTGCCGCCAGACCGGCGACGGTGGGCGCATGTCAGGTACGCGCGCAATGATCGATGTTGTTCGTACCGATCGCTGCGCGAAACAATTTCTGCATCTGGTAGGAGTCTTCGTTGATGCTGCGGGCACAGCTGACCCCGGCAATAGCGTCGGGGCCGCTTTCCGCGATAATGGTCTTGAAACGATCCGCCACGAGGTCCAGGGCTTCCTCCCAGGAGGCTTCGCGAAAGTCTTCGCCATCCCGGATGAGGGGGGTCCTCAGGCGGTCCTCAGAATAAATGAAATCATAGCCGAAACGCCCCTTGACGCACAGCCGGCCTTGGTTGGGCTCGGCATCCTCCACCCCGGTGACCTTCACGATCCGCCCGTCCTGGACGTGCAGCCATTGCTGGCAGCCCACCCCGCAATAGGGGCAGGTGGAACGGACCTTCTCGTCTTTCCAGGGCCGCCAGGTGTAGCGGGCCTTTTTTTCCACCAGGGCCCCCACCGGGCAGGCCTGGACGCATTCCCCGCAGAACACGCAGTCGGAGGCGGCCAGCGGGCGGTCGCCGGCCGCCACGATCTTGCTCTCCGATCCCCGGTAGCCGTAGCTGATGGCCCGGTTGACCTGCACCTCGTTGCAGGCCTGAACACACCGGCCGCAAAGGATGCAGCGCGAAAAATCCCGCACGATCATTGGATTGGCCAGCTCGGGCGGCTCCCCGGTCCTGGCGGTGCGCGGGTAGCGGTCGCTGCGGGCCTGGTAGGCATAGGCCAGCTCCTGGAGCTTGCAGTCCCCCCAGACCGGACAAAGATCGTCGGTCTGGTCGGCCTCCTGGACCTGCAGCTGGAACGCGGTCCAGTCACCGCTGTCGTCGTCCGCCGGAACGGCACAATTGTGGTTGCCTGAAGCCAGCAGCAGCTCCAGGATGGTGCGCCGGGCGGCAATGACGGTCGGCGAATCCGTTTTCACCACCATCCGGGGCCCGGCCGGGGTGCTGCAGGCCGGCAGCAGGGTCCGGGCGCCCTCCACTTCCACCACGCAGATCCGGCAGGCCCCCGTCGGCGTTGTGCCTTTGAGGTGGCACAGCGTCGGGATGGCGATGCCGTGGTTCTCGGCCACTTCCAGCAGGGTTTGCCCCGGGGTGAAGGTCAAGGACTGGCCGTTCATGACAAGGGTCTCTTTATCCGGCATGGCGTTCTCCTTTAGAGAGGTGACGTTGCCGCGCTGCTGTCAGGCGGCCGCTTTGCGCACGGTTACATAATGCTCCTGCAGGGCCATGGCGCCGCCGGCTCTGTCCCACTTGTCGAGCCCGCCGCACATGAGCCGCTGCTCGGCCAGCCCTTTTCCGAAAGCGCGGCTTTCCACCGGCAGGGTATGGCCGAAACCGTGCAGCACGAAGACCGCCTCGGGATGGATCATCTCGGTCACTTTGACCATGATGTTGCCAGCGGCACCATTGGCCGACACCTGGGCCTGGTCGCCATCGGACAGGCCCAATTGCGCCGCGGCGTCCGTATGCATCCAGAGGGTGTTTTCCGGCACCTGTTCGAAGAGCAGGGGATTGTTGGCGGTATGACCCTGGGTGTGGACCCCGCAGCGGCCGAAGGTGATCCGGAATTGGCCCTCCGGCGGATGGGAGCCTTCATAAGGCCTCAGCGAGGGCAGCCCCTGGGCCTCCCATTTGGGCGCGATGATCTCCACCTTGCCCGATTCGGTCTTCAGCCCCAGATCGCCGGGCTGGCGGTAGCGGGGGCCGTCCGCGAGGGAGACGAAGCCCTTGGCATCGAAATCCTCCCGCGTCACGCCGGTGTCCTTGAGCTGGTAATCCCAGATGGATTCAATGGAATCGAAGCCCAGGGCATCGAGTCCCAGGCGCTTGGCCAGACCGCAAATGATTTCCCAGTCGGCGCGGGTGTCATAACGCGGGGTAACGGCCCGGCGGCGCATGAAGAAATAGGGGTTGAGCCCGTTTTTGCAGGCGATGACGGATTCCCGCTCCAGGTAAGGTGAAAGGGGCAGCACCACGTCCGAGTACCAGGCCGTATCCGACCAGGTGAAGGTAACCGAGAGCAAAAAGTCGAGCTTGTCCCAGATCTTTTTCAATGCGTCCGGATCGGGAAATCCCATCAGGGGATCGTGCCGGTAGGCGATATAGGCCTTCACCGGATAGGGGTCTTCCGTGCGGATGGCCTCGAAACCCAGATGCAACAGGCCCGGCCCCTTGTCGAACTGCGGGTGGCGCCAGCCCACGCCGTCGGCCCGCTTTTCTTTCGGGGCCGGGAAGAGATCCACCAGGGCCTGCAGTCCCTTGCCCCCCACATCGGCCGGGGTATTGGCCCGGGGCAGGCCGCCTTTGGCCCCGATCGCCCCCAGCAGGGCGTTGATGATGTAAATGGTGCGGGACATGTAAAAGGAATCGTTGTAGCGGGCCGTCATCCAGCCGGGGTGCCAGAGCACGGCCGGCTTGGCCGTAGCCAGCTCCCGCACGAAATTGACCAGCTCCGCGGCGGGCACGCCGGTCTCCCTCTGGGCCCAGTCCGGGGTATAGGGCTCCACAAAGGCCCGCAGGGTATCGAGATCCTTGAAATGGCGGGTGGCGAAGTCGGCATCGTAAAGACCATGATTGAGCAGAACGTGAATCACGGCCAGGTTGAAGGCATAATCCGAACCGGGACGAATCATGAAGAAACGATGGGCCTTGGTGGCCGAAACCGTGGCCCGGATGTCGATTACGGTCAGCTTGCAGCCTTTTTCTATGGCACTCATGAGGTCATTGACCTCTTTGACATTGATGGCCTCGAACATGTTGCGGGTCTGGAGCACGACGTGCTTGGCGTTTTTCAGGTCGTAGACCACGCCCTTGCGGCCGAACCCGAAAAGAGACTGGGCGGCATGATGGACGTTGCGGGCACAGGAGGCGTCGTGGTTGGACCAGTTGGGGGAGCCCAGGCCCCGCACGAAAGCCCGATGCAGATCCCGGAACGGCCCGCCCCGGTCCGAGAACAGGATGCTGCGGCCACCGTGGGCGTCGATTACCTTTTGCAATTTCTCGGCCGTGTAATCCAGCGCTTCGTCCCAGCCGACCTCTTTCCACTTGCCCTCTCCCCTGGCACCCTGGCGGATCATAGGCGCCCGGGGGCGTTCGGCATCTTCGATAAGCGCTTTGCCGGCCGCACCGCGTCCGCACAAAGCGCCTTCGACCCCTTTGACATGGGGGTTACCCTGAATGAAGCGCACCTGACCGTTTTCGGTCTCCACCTGAATCGGGCAGCGAACGGTGCACATGCCGCACACGCTGAACACTTTTTCTAACGCCATATCGACCTCCTCCATTCTGGGGCCCGAACCGCCGGAATGCGGTCGATGCCCTGATCGTAAATGTTCGCAGGGGGCTATTTGCCAAAGCCGCATTTGGGAAACGTGCAGGTTTTGCACCCCAGGCAAAACCCGCCCTCAGCCAGCCGGGCCATATCGCGGCGCGTTATATCGATGTCGGCCAGCAGCCGGGGGAGCACCAGATCGAAGCTGGTGGCTTTGTGGTAGAGAGCGCAGGCCGGCACACCGATGACTTGAACGGTGCCGATCTGGGCCAGCAGAAGCATGGCCCCCGGCAGGACCGGCACACCGTAGCGCAGATTTACGGCCCCGGCATCGAGCAGACCCTGACGGGTCACGTCATCCGGGTCCACGGAAAGCCCGGCCGTAGTGACCAGCAGATCGACCCCGGCCTCCTGCGCGGCGGCGACCGCGTCTGTAATGGCCGCCCGTTCGTCGGGAACGATATCCTGCCACACCACCTGACAATCGAGGCGCTCCACCTTGTTGCGAATGATGGGGGCAAACCCGTCGACGATTCGTTTTTCAAATACCTCGGTACCGGTCACCAGGATGCCCGCCCTAGCCCGGCGCATTGGTTTCACGCTGAACAGCGGTCCGCCGCTCAGCACCGCCATGGCCCGCGCAAACTGACCGATGGGGAGATACAGGGGGATGGCCCGTGTCGCCGCCAGGGCGCGGCCGCTCTGCACCACCGCGAAACTTTGGCGGGCGGCGCACATCACCCCATCGATCATATTGAAGGCTTCCAAAAGGACACTATCCACCACCAGGAGCCCGTCCTCGCGGGCGGTAAACGTGATTTTGCCCTCCCGGGGCGCGCCGCCGTAGGCAACCCCCTTGCCGGCCATGGCCTCCGCAAAGGCGCGTGCCGCGTCGTCTTCATGAATCCAGTCCGCTTCCGGCGGCGCACTCTCTTCCACATAGAGATGGCGTTTCCCCATGCGCTGCAGCCGGCAAATGTCGCCGGCTTCGATGACCTGACCGCGGCGGAAAACCGGCCCTTTGGAGCGGCCCGGTTCCACTTGGGTCAAATCATGCAGCAGAGGCAGCCCCACGGCATGGTTCAGGGCCACGGTGTTCACCACCGGCGCCGACAGGCAAACGGCCTTTTCACGCTCGGGAGGGTTCTCGTAGGGCGCCTCCCCCTGGCAACCCCGGCAAATCGCCCCGTGCCGGGCGGGATACCCTTCGCCGCAGATCGGACAGGGTGTCATGGCGCCACGGGAGGCTTTGCCACGCAAACGGGCCGGAACCGTAACGCTCTGATAGCTGCAGACGGAGGCCCCGGCCGACTTCATTTCCGCCAGCAGGCGCTCCTTGTCCTGGCTCTTTTTGGATTTGCGCTTGTAATACCACTCCTCGATGGCGGGATAGGCGGCCAGTTTGGCCGTATCGACAAAGGCCCGCATCCCCTGCCCGTTCTCCTTGTCGTACAGGGTAACGGCATAACGGCCCAGATCGATGACCCGCAGCCAGCCGTTGCCTGTCGTGCAGGGGGTCAGCAGCTGGACCGCATCCGGCAGGCAGGCCGGCGTTTCGCACAGGGCGTCATGGAGCCTGTCCCTGGGGAGCTGCCTCTGGAGCGACGCCACCATGTACCCCCCCAGCAGGATGCCGGGTGCGACGCTGCCGTGAAACGATTTCACCAGATCGAGAAAATCATCCCCTGTGTAAGGTCCGATGGCCATACGTAGTGCTTCCTTTCCCATAACGTGCTGCGGATCAAACAGCGGCCTGTGCGGGTAGGGCGCTGAACAATTCCCCAGCGGCCGCAGCCGTTGTGCCGCACCGGATCAACGGCTCGGTCAAAAAGGTGCTGCGATAGGCCGGATCGCTGCAGGTCCGCTCGACATGGCGTCCCAGTCGACGGTAGGTGGCATCATTGAAACGGTATCGCTGCGCGGCCCGGAAACCACCGCCGGCCGAGCACCCCGGCCCGAACGCTTGCCCGCCGTCGGGCGGGTCGGCGATCCTGCCGATCGAAGCAAACCGCATGGCATCGGCCACTTGGGTCATGCGGTCTTGCAAAGCGCTCAGAAACGCCTCCGACAGCCATCCGGAACCTTGCAGGCGGGCCAGAAAATCCGGCAGCAGGGCCGGCTCGACAATACGGCTGAACGCATGGCGACGAAACCAGTCGGTGAACTCGGGAAGCGATAGGCCGCGGGGGTTGAACTGTTCGGATAGCCTCCGGTGGCGGTCTTTGATGAACGGCCGGTCCGCGCCCCGCACATGGATCTCGATCCGTCGCGGATTGACCAGCAAGCCCCCGGCCGCACCGATCTCCCCGCAACCGGCATAATGACCGGCGCACAGCAGCGCCAGCTCGGCCAGGCGGGCCATCAGCAGCCAGTAGCAGGCTGAGGAGGGCGTTTCCAGGCGGAATACCCTTTCGCGAAACGCCACGATCCGGGCTTCGTTGACTGTGTAAGGCACCACCTGCTGATCGAGAAGGCGATTGAGGCCACGATAGTGCCGAACAGCGGGGTGGACATCCAATTGGGGTGCCGCAAGTGATCCGTTCATATCCCCGGCGGGTTTTCCAATGCGTTTATGATATCAAGGGATACACAGGTTAAAATTTCGATCCGCCGTGCGGCGCCGGGTTAAACGGGCACTAAAGACAGACCGCAAGCGCTTTCGGCATCCGAAAGGGTGATTAGCGCATTGTGTTACATATGTCAATTTTGATATTGTTAATACGGGTCGTCGGGGGGTGTTTATGGTTTTTTCATTCCGGCATTGGAGCGTGGTCCGACAGGGACGAACCGAGAAGACGATTGCCTGGAAAGGGGGCTTTTGATAGAGGAAATAGGATCGAGGGCGGTTTATGGCGGCTGAAGATAAAAAATTCGATTATTGCATTCGCTCCAAGCTTTGGATTGAAGATGCCGAGGGCCAGGTGGTCTTTGGTCTTGGGCGCTATCGCATCCTGGATGCCATCGATCGCCTGGGTTCGCTGCAGGCAGCCGCCAAAGATCTGCGCATGAGCTACCGGGCCGTCTGGTGCCGCATCAAAGCCTCCGAGGATCGCATCGGAAAACCCCTGGTGGTTAGGGCGGGGCGAGGATCGCGTCTGACGCCCCTGGCGCTCAAGCTGATGAAACAATACCGGCGTATTCAAACGGTGGTGGAAAAAGAGTCGGATGACGTCTACGACGATCTGATGTCCGACCATCTCATCTAGCACCCGCCGGCTGCGCCTGCCCCATCATCCACCGGCTCGTCCTACGGCCCTCCGGACGGCGTGGGCCAAAGTCTCCACGCTGTAGGGTTTGCGAATAAACCCGGCCGCCCCCAGCCGCAGTATTTCCTGGACGCGTTCCGTCTCTGCAAAACCACTGACCACCAGGGCCTTCTGATCCGGATGCCGGTTTAGAACGGCCCGATAGGTATCCAGCCCGTCCATGCCCGGGGACATGATCATGTCGAGCAACAAAAGATCCACCGCCTGGGTTTGCAGATAATCCAAAGCCGCCTGGACACTGGCCCCCCACTGCCACCCGAATTCAGCGGCTCGCGACATGGCGACCAGAACCACCGGAATACCGATCACGGTCATGGCGACGACGAGCCGATCCAGGAGATCTTGGAAGGCCTTTAGAGGATCAGGCCCCGAAGACGATGAAGCGATAAGGCGAACATCATGCCGCATGGAAATCCTCCCGCTAATGAATCCGAAACAGTCCGGCAACCGCTACCCCATGAAGCGTACTATTTTGTCTATGAAAAGAAAAGTGTCCTTAAATCAAGCCCTCGGCTCTTGACCTGCCTGTTGAATCTGGTATGGTGGCCCTCATCATACGACAGCTTTGCATTGAGTTATGCCATAGGCCGACGCCACCCAGACTCAAAAGGGGTGGCGTTTTTTTATGGCAAGGGGGCACGATGCCGGCCCGTCTGATCGTGATCGACAACTACGATTCGTTCACTTACAATCTGGTCCAGATGTTTCTGCAATATCCGCTGGACATCCGGGTTTACCGTAGCGACAAGATCGCTCTGGATCAGACTATGAACCTGGCGCCGGATTATCTCCTGGTAAGCCCGGGGCCGCGGGACCCTGCCCATGCCGGCATCTCCATCTCCCTTATCCGCCACTGGTATCGCCGGATACCGATCCTGGGGGTCTGCCTGGGTATGCAATGCCTCAACGAGGTCTTCGGAGGGCGGACGGTACGCGCTCCGCTGCCCCGCCACGGCAAGGTGAGCCCGGTCCATCACGAGGGCCGTGCCCTCTTCCAAGGCCTACCGTGTCCCTTCGCGGCCGCACGTTATCACTCCCTTATGGTGGACGTCCGTTCGCCGGAACTCGAAGTGACGGCCCGCAGCGACGATGGCGTGATCATGGGGCTCTCCCACCCGGCATTTCCCCTGCACGGTGTTCAATTTCATCCGGAAAGTTTCATGACGGAAGCCGGGTTCGACCTTGTGGAAAACTTCCTGCGGCTGGGACCGCTGAGCGCGCCGCAGCGCTGCACGCCCCATGACGAGGCTCGGCTGACCATTCACTAGACGACGTGAACGATGACGGAATTCCGCCCGCCAATGCAATTGGGCCGTGAGATCGAAACGCTGCTCACCGAAGAGATCACCTTACACCGGCCCATGATCGATATGGCCGCACACCTGGCCGATCAGGAGGGGACCGTACTGCTCCTGAGTGGCGGGGGGTTGGCAAGCGCCCGCTATCACATCCTGGGTTTCGACCCCTGGCTCTGTCTGAAGGGAAGGGGCACCGATCTGACCCTGACCATCGACGGGCAGGTTTCCAAACTGGAAATGGATCCCCTGGAAGCCCTGGGGGCCATCGTGCACCATTATGGCTGTCCCCCGGGCAGTACGATCGAAGCCCCCCTGACAGCCGGCTTGATGGGTTATCTGGCCTACGACCTGAAGGACGTACTGGAGACGCTGCCCCGTACCTCGCTGGACCGCTGGCTTCTGCCGCACCTGTGTTTCTACGCGCCTTCCATCATCCTGGTACACGACCGGCAGCGGGGACGGACCGTACGGCATGAAATTTTGCGCCGGGGGCGCCCGGCACCGGATGGCCGCGCGCGTCTAACAGCCGTAGAAAAAGAGCCGCCGCCGGACGAAGGCTTTGCCGTTGACCGCGACAATCTGCAATCCAATTTCAGCCGCCAGGCCTATGAGGCGGCGGTCCGGCGCATTCGCGACTACATCGCCGCCGGTGACGTCTACCAAGTCAATCTGTCCCAAAGGTTCGAAACCGGCTTCCAGGGCAATGCCTTTGGGTTTTTCCGGGCCCTCTACAATCGCAATCCGGCCCCCTTTTTCGCCTACATGAACGCCGGCGACCATCAGCTGGTATCCACCTCCCCGGAGCGTTTTCTCTGCCTGCAGGATTGCCGGGTGGAAACCCGCCCCATCAAGGGCACGCGGCCCCGCTGCCAGGATCCCCATAAGGATCGCGCCATGCGCAACGCCCTGGAAACCAGCGCCAAGGACGATGCCGAACTCTCCATGATCGTCGATCTCCTGCGCAACGACATCGGACGGGTCTGCCGGGGCGGCTCGGTCCGGGTGACCGCCCACAAGACCGTCGAAGCCTATGAAAACGTCTATCACCTGGTCTCCATCGTGGAGGGCGAACTGGACGAAGACCGGACCGGCATCGATTTGATCCGGGCGGCTTTTCCGGGCGGCTCCATTACCGGCTGCCCCAAAATCCGGTCCATGGAAATCATCGACGAACTCGAACCCGATCGCCGGCATGTCTATACGGGTTCCATCGGCTACATCAGCTTCCACAGGACCATGGATCTGTCCATCGCCATTCGCACGGCGGTCATTCACCGGGACCGCATAGTTTTTTCGGTGGGGGGGGGGATCGTCTACGACTCGGATCCGGCCGACGAGTACGATGAAACCCTGCACAAAGGGCGTACCCTCGTGAACGTGTGTGACGAATGCGCCCCCCTGGAAGCGAGACCGGAAATGGCCTGGTTCGACGGCCGCATCGGCCCCAGCACTGATGCGCGACTGCCTGTGGGAGACGAAGGGGTCCGCTATGGTCATGGCTTTTTCGAAACCATGCGGGCCGCAAACGGGCATGTGCCGCTTCTGGCCCGCCATCTGGCACGTTGGGAGAAAAGCTGGCAAGCGCTTATGAACGGGCCGCCACCCGATATCAGCTGGGAAACCGTTATCCGGCAAGTCCTGGCCCACAACGGACTGACCGACGGCACGGCGGCCGTGCGCCTGACCGCCACTTTGGGGCAGACGACGCAGATGCCCGGCTACCACTTGTTCGTCACGGCCCGGACCTACCGCCATCGCCTGGCGGTGCTGGGCACCCATGGCCTGCAATTGTCCATCTATCCCGAACCCCGCCAGACCCCGTTGGCCGACCACAAAACCCTCAACTATCTTTTTTATCACCAGGCCGGGAACTGGGCACGGTCCCAAGGCGCCCACGAAGCCGTCATCCTCAACCCGGATGGCACCCTTTCCGAGACCAACACCGCCAATCTCCTTGCGGTGCGGGGTCAGACGGTCTATCGACCCCGATCCGCCCATGTATTGCCGGGGGTTATGGAAGCCTGTGCCCTGGAACAGCTGTCCGCCATGGGATTTCACCTGGTGTCCAAACCCCTTTATCCGGAAGACCTTTTCGGGGCTGATCAGGTACTGCTGACCAATGCCCTGATGGGATGTGTTCCGGCGATCGGGCTGGACGGCCGTCCTCTGGCCGTGCCGGACGCTCTCGCGGATCGGCTCAATGATCGCATCTTTGGAAAGAATTAGACCCCGCCGGGCGGCCGGGTCCGACGGAAGGTGTCAACCCCGCAGGGCGTGCTTCACGAGATGGCCCAGCTCCGGGAAGATAAGGGCCTTGCAGGCCAGCTTGCAGGCATTGAGGCTGCCGGGCATGCAAAAGACCAGCACGCCGTCGATGGTGCCGGCCGTGGCCCGGGAGAGAAGGGCCGCCGAATCGATTTCCTCGTAGCTCAACTGGGCGAAGAGGGGACCGAAGGCGGAAAGTTCCTTTTGCAGCAGGGGGCGCACCGCTTCGATGGTGACGTCCGCCGGGCCGATCCCGGTCCCGCCGGTGATGAGCAGGGCCTGGGGGCGAAAAGCCTCCAGAACTTCCCGCATCTGGGCGGCGATGGCGGCGGCATCGTCCGTTACCACGCGGTGGTCCACCACCTCGTGGCCCTCGCGCCGGGCCAGGCGCGCCATCCATTGACCGCTTTTGTCTTCGGCGATGCTGCGGGTGGTGGAAACCGTCAAAATCGCGATGCGCAGATTGCGCGGCACGTCGGCCTTGTGCTCGTGAGCTCCCATGGTCAACTCCCTTGATCGGCCTGTTTTTCCAGCAGCACCTGGTCTTCGCCGTCGCTTTCCCTCAGACAGACATTGATCGTCTCGGAGCGGCGGGTTTCCACAAACCGTCCCACATAGTCGGCCTGGATGGGCAGCTCCCGATGGCCCCGGTCCACCAGGACCGCCAGCTCGATGCGATCGGGGCGGCCGAAATCCATGATGGCGTCCATGGCGGCCCGGGTGGTGCGTCCGGTGAAGAGCACATCATCCACCAGGATGATGTTTTTGCCGTCCACCGAGAAGAGGATGTCCGTGGCCTGCACCACCGGATGATGGCTGATGCGGGTCCAGTCGTCGCGGTAGAGGGTAATGTCCATGTCGCCGGTGGCCACGGCGGTGCCTTCGATATCGCGGATATATTGCTGAAGGCGCTTGGCCAGGAAGACCCCGCGGGTCTGGATGCCGATCAGGGTCAACTCGGCCGCCCCCTTGTGGACCTCCAGAATACGGTGGGTCATGCGGATAATCGTGCGTTCGATATCCTTGGCATCCATAACCATTTCGCTCTTGCTCATGATGGTCTCCCGTGGGGATGGTCCACTGCTCTCCGGTTGGGCAGGCCTTACGGTCCGGCGCCGAACGCGGACACGGCGCAAAAAAAGCGTTCTATCTCGCTTATACCATCCGTCGAAGGGAGATCAAGACTCTTTGTCGATCGGCGGGTCGGTGTCTTTCCGGTGGGGGGAATCACCTTGCCTCGAGGAGCCATTTCCTCTATGATGGCACTTCCCAGAGCGAAGATTACATCGTAAAAATAGCGCGTTAACCAATCAGGGGATAGAGCCGCGCTGTGCGGCCGATTCCCAGTGAGATCTTTTAAGGAGAAGAGTTGCCATGAATGCGGCCGATATGCTCCAATCCGTTAAATCCCACCCGGACTTCCATCGCGCCGGCATGGTGCTCTGCCACAACGGCGTGGTGCGGGCCACCTCACGCGACGGACGGCCGGTCTCGGGTCTCACCGTGGCCGTCGATCACGACCGGTTGGCCGCGGTGCTGGCCGAGGCGCGCCAGACGCCGGGCATCGTCGACATCCAGGTGGAAATCGCCGAAAATTGCCGACTGTCCGTGGGGGATGACGTCATGGTGCTGATCGTGGCCGGCGATATCCGGGAAAACGTCATCCGTACCCTGGAAACCACCCTGAACGCCATTAAAACCACGGTCACCTCCAAGACCGAATACTTCACTGAATCATAAGGAGCGTCGCCGTCATGGGATCCTTCACCCATCTCGATGCCGAGGGCCGCGTGCGGATGGTGGACGTCGGCCACAAGCCCCCCACCGACCGCCGGGCCGTGGCCCAGTCGGTGGTCGTCATGCAGGCGGAAACTTTCCAGCGCATCACGGCGGGTAAGATTAAAAAGGGCAACGTGCTTGAAACCGCCCGCATCGCCGGAGTCATGGCCGCCAAACAAACCGCAGGGCTCATCCCCATGTGCCACCCGTTGAATCTGCGGCATGTGGAGATCAATTTCTTTCCCGATGCGAATCGCCATCGGATTCGCATCGAAGCGGCCGTGCGGGTCATCGATCAAACCGGCGTGGAAATGGAGGCCCTGACCGCCGCCGCCGTCGCGGCCCTGACCCTCTATGATATGTGTAAATCCTACGACCGGGCCATGTCCATCACCGACACCTGGCTGGTGAGCAAATCGGGCGGCAAAAGCGGCGACTACCGCCGCGGCTCTGGGGGAGGTCCTCCCGAGGAGGCTGCGCGCTAGCCCGGGATCGCGATCATGAGCATTGACAATGACCTGTTGCGCCTATTCGCCACCGCCACTCTCGGGTTTGCGGTCGGCGGCGTGCTGGCCTGGTGGTTGGGGCGCCGGCGCCTTCTGACCGAACAGTGCGACATGCAGGATCAACTGGAAGAAGGCCGCCGTGAGGTGGTCCACCTGACGGAAGAATACGCGGCCGCCCGCACCCGCGCCGAGCAAGTGACCGCGCTGGAAAACGCCCTTCAAAAGCGTGAACGGCAGCTGGCTGAATTGCAGCACCAACTATCGGAGGCCACCCAGCGCGGAGCTCGCCTGGAGACCATCATTCGCCGCGATCGTCAGGCCATGCGGGAAAAACTGGCCTTCATGGAAGACTGGCAGGCCCGCATGGGTGACGCCTATAAGGCCTTGTCCGCCACGGCCCTTAGCGAAAACAATCAGATGTTTCTTGATTTGGCCCAATCCGCACTGGGCCGCCAACTGGATGCCGCCCGCAGCGACCTGACCCAGCGCTCCCAAGCTGTGGAGACGATGCTGGAGCCCATCCGTGACGCCCTGAAGCGCTATGACCAACAGGTCTTTTCCCTGGAGCGGGCCCGGGAAAACGCCTATGGGGAGTTGCGCCAGCAGCTGCAGACCATGGCCGAATCCCAGGAGCTGTTCCGCCGGGAAACCGGCAAGCTGGTCAAGGCGCTGCGGGTGCCGCATGTACGCGGACGCTGGGGGGAGATTACCCTCAAGCGGGTGGCCGAAATGGCGGGTCTCCAAGCCTACTGCGATTTTTACGAACAGCCCAGCACCTCCGGAGACCACGGCCGGCTAAGGCCGGACATGATGGTGCGCCTGCCCGGCGGCCGGCTGATTCTGGTGGATGCCAAGGTGCCCCTGACGGCCTATCTGGACGCCCTGGAAACCACGTCGGAAAAGGAGCGGGTGCGCCATCTGGACCGCCACGCGCAGCAGGTAGCCAGCCACATCCAGCAGCTCGCGGCCAAATCCTACTGGGCCCATTTCGACCCGACCCCCGAATTTGTGGTGCTGTTCATCCCCGGTGAAAATTTCTTTTCCGCCGCCCTGTCCCGCAATCCCGGCCTGATCGAGAGCGGGGTCCAGAAAAACGTCATTCTGGCCACACCGACCACCCTGATCGCCCTGCTCAAGGCGGTGGCCTACGGCTGGCGCCAGGAACAGGCCGCCGCCAATGCGGAAAACGTCTGCCGTCAGGGCCGGGAACTTTACGAACGGCTGCAGGTCATGGCCCGCCACATGGACCAGATGGGCAAGGCCCTGGAAAGCTGTGTCCAGCATTATAATCGCATGGCAGGATCCCTTGAACGGCGGGTCCTGACCGCGGCCCGGCGCTTTGAGGATCTGGGGGTCGTGGCGGATGCCGAGCCCGAACTGGCCCCCCCGCGAACCATCACCCAGACCCCTCGCCGCAGCAACCTGAAGGAACCCCAAGAATGATACCACGCATAGCTCACCGCCCGGCCGCCCTGGCCATCTTTGCGATGGCCCTGATCCTTTTCGCATCCGGCTGCGTTCCGCCGGTCCCCGAACGTCCGGGCGCCGCCCCCCCTGTGCTGGAACGCCTCGAACCCGGAGATCTGCCCCTGTTTGCCGATGATATGGATTACGACGGCCTGGCGGAAGCCATCGCGCAAAGCCTGACCTATTACCGGCGGGTACCGGATGACCGCCGCTTTCAATTCGGCCCCACCGCGGTCGACAAGGTCCACCTGGTCCGCTCCCTGGAGCTGTTCCGCGATTTCATTGCCGGCCGTCCGGACCGCGACCAGCTCAACCGGTTCGTTCGCGAGCACTATGAGGTCTACCGCTCCGTCGGACGCCCGCCGGACGACGATGTCCTCTTTACGGGCTACTTCGAACCCCTCTACCCCGGCAGCCTCAGCCCCGCCCCGGGTTATACCATACCGGTCTACGGCTTACCGGAGGATCTGGTGACCGCCAACCTGGGCGATTTTGCGGATGCACTGGCCGGCAAGCGCATCGTGGGCCGCGTGAAGGACCAGCGCCTGGTACCCTATTACACGCGCAAAGAGATTCAAACCGAGAGGGTCCTGCAGGGCAAAGCGCCGATCATTGCCTGGATGCGCGATCCCGTAGATCTCTATTTCATCCAGGTTCAGGGCTCCGGTCGCATCCAGACCCCCGACGGCCGCCGGATCAGCATTCTCTATGCCGCCCAAAACGGCTACGATGCCGATCTGGTGGGGCGGCACCTCATCCGGGAAAACAAAGTGCCGGTCGAAGAGATGTCCATGGCCCGCATCCGCCGCTACTTTCAGGAGCACCCCGAAGACACCGATCGTCTCCTGCATCAGGATCCCAGCTATGTGTTTTTTCGCATCGGGGACACCGGCCCCCTCGGCAACCTGGGTGTCGAAGTGACCCCCGGGCGCAGCATTGCCACGGACCGCCGCCTTTTTCCCAACGGCGCCCTGGCCTTCATCGACACCCGCAAACCCCTGATAACCGGCCAGCGGGAGATCGGCCAATGGGCGCCCCTGAAACGGTTCGTCCTCAATCAGGACACCGGCGGCGCCATCAAGGGCCCCGGGCGGGCCGATCTTTTTTGGGGCAGCGGGGAATATGCCGAAACCGCCGCCGGTCATTTGAAGCATCCGGGCAACCTCTATTTCCTGGTGCTCAAACCGGAGGCCGCGCCAACCCCGCCTTGACGGGAGGTGTGAAACAAAGTAATGATTCCTGGCTAATGCGCTTCCCCCGAAAAGCGCCTCATCATCACTACACGCCGCCGCTCTATCCGGCGGTTCGGAGCAAGGAGAACCATCATGTTCGGTATCGGCATGCCGGAAATGATTCTGATACTGGCCATTGCGCTGATCGTGATCGGCCCTAAAAAACTGCCCGATTTGGCCAAATCCCTGGGACGCGCCATGAACGAGTTCAAGAAGGCCACCCGCGAAATCAAGGACTCCATGGATATCGACGGCGATCTCCAGGAGGTCAAAAAATCCTTTGACGACCTCAATAAAGATGTCAAGGAAGCGGTCAACGTAACCCCCCTCAAATCCGCCAAAGCGGAACCGCCGGCCGAGGATGATCCCCAAGACGAGAGCACTTCCTCGCCGACACCCTCTGACGCACCCACCGCCGAGAATCCCGAGGAACCGCTGCGTAATGAATGACGACGACAAGATCCCTTTTACGTCTCATCTGGAAGAACTTCGCCGCCGGCTGATTATCTGCTTTATCGCCGTGGCGGTGGGGTTTGTCGCCGCCTACGGTTTCAAGGAGCAACTGTTCGAAATCCTGGTACACCCCTTGAAACTCGTCATGGCCAAAGGGGATACCCTGATCTTCACCAACCTACCGGAAGCCTTTTTTACCTATCTTAAAGTCGCCTTTCTGACCGGCTTAGGGATAGCGTCACCCGTCATCATCTATCAGTTCTGGATGTTCCTGGCGCCCGGGCTCTACGAAAAGGAAAAACGGCTGCTGCTGCCGATCGTGTTTCTTTCAACCCTCTTTTTCGTGGGCGGCGCCCTTTTCGGTTATTTTATCGTCTTCCCCTACGGCTTTAAATTTTTCCTCGGCTTCGCCACCGAAACCATTCGACCCATGCCCTCCATGAAGGAGTACCTGAGCTTCGCGGCTAAACTGCTGCTGGCCTTCGGGATCGTCTTCGAACTGCCCCTGGTGATTACCTTCATGGCCCGGCTGGGGCTGGTCACCGTGCCCTTTCTCAAACGCAACCGCAAATACGCCATTCTCCTGTTTTTTGTGGGGGCTGCTATCTTGACCCCGCCCGACGTGGTCACTCAGGTCATGATGGCGCTACCCCTCATGCTGCTCTACGAAATCAGTATCATCGGGGCCCGCATCTTCGGCCGCAAACCCCTGGCGACCTCTGACGAGGAAGACGACCAAACCGACGGGGCCGGCCAAGCCGAATAAGCAGTAGAACAGCCCCGGATCCATTTTTATGACGACTTTTAAACCCCTTTCGCCCCCATCGGCGGACACTCCGGAGCTGACCTATGAGCTGCGCCTGATGACGACCCGCTCCGCCACGGGCTATTTTATGCCCGTTCCCAAGGCGGCGCCTGATTTCAAGGCGACCCTGGCCTATCTTCGGGAGCATCCCAACGATGAATTCATGCATCGCTGGGGCTTGCAGCAGGTGCTGCAGATGCCGCCGGACCCAGGTAAAAGCTTTGCTGCCGGTCGAGGCCCGGGATCCCGTCTTGGCGGCCTTGCTGCTGGAGGCCATCCTCACCCACGAACCGCTGGCGCCCTTGCAAAAGCAGGTGCGGGAGGAGCGAATGATACGCCCTGCGGACCGCCTCTCCCCTCCTGATTCTGCGCTCCGAAACCCTTCCCGACCAGGACCTGCACCGGGAGTGGATCGCGCTCTTCAAAGCCAACCGCTTCTACCACCAGCCGCTGCCGCCACCGTCGGAAACAGGCCTGACGCCGCTCTTTGAAGACGCACCAACCCGCAAGCGGATACCCCTGACCGCGGTCGCCGCCCGCGTCGACCCCCGGCCCCCATCTTCACCCCTTCCGGACTTTGAAGCCGTCTATACCCGTGCTATGGAAGGTCTGAAACGCGCCGGTATCCGTCTTGAACGGGAAATGCGGCATGAAAGGTCGCTCAGCCCCATCGCCCTGCTGCGCCGCTGGCAGATGGAATCCCGTGTGGAACAGGACCGGCACAGATTTATTTTCGTGGGACTTCAAACCGCCTATGGCAAGGGCTTGAGCCTGGAGCGCGCCCGAGCCTCCTATGCGATGGAAATCGTTGAGCGCTGTTCTTCCTTCGCAACCGTTATCAATGACATGCTTCCCGACACCGCGCAGCAGCTTCACTTGCAGCGGGCCTCCTTGTCCCAACTGCAGCGCGAGGGCCTCCCGGCACTGGACCCCAATGCCATGGTTCTCGAAGTTCCTTATGAAGACCAGCCGATCTATTGGATCGAAGGGGTCCGAAGCGGAGCCGAAGGGGAGGAGGCCGTGCGGGTACCCTTCCAGGCGGTATTTCTATTTGCCAATCTCGATGAGGTCTGCCTTTTTAGCGGACTCGGCTCCACCGGGCTGGCCGCCGGCGGAAGTCTGGCACAGGCCAAATTCCATGCTTTGCTGGAATGCATCGAGCGCGATGCCGAAGCTGTTCAGCCCTATGATGCGGGACGCTGTTTTCGTCTGGCCACCCGGGATGACGCGGTGGACGGCCTGCTGGCCGACTATCGTCGCTGCGGCCTCGACGTCGTCTTCCAGGATTGCAGCACGGAATTCGGAATCCCTTGCTACAAATGCTTTGTGTCAGGAACCGACGGAGAAATCGCCAAGGGCACCAGCGCCCATTTCGCCGGCTGGCAGGCCGCCCTGGCGGCCCTTACCGAAACCCCCTATCCCTATCCCCACGGCCCGGCGTCACGACCCGGTCCGGCCGATCTGCCGCTGCGCTATCTGGAAGAATTGCCGGATTATACGTCAGGAAATGTCGAAGACGATCTGCAGCGCATCGAGTCCCTGCTGGCCGCAAACCATCTCCACCCGATATATATCAATTTGACGCGGCAGGACGTGGGCATCCCGGTCGTGCGGGCCCTGGTTCCTGGGCTGGAGCTGGTGGCCGATTTCGACCGTTACAGCCGGGTCAGCCCGCGACTGTATCAACACTACCGGCAGGCTTTCGACCGTCCACTTTCCCGCCGCATCTAATCCGGCCGCAAGTCGATTCGTCGGCCGCTCCCTCGGCCGCCATACTTAATGCGTTGCCTTTTCGCAGATCGTATCGTAGGTTGAATCAACAGCGACCTGATCTCCGCCGGGGAGAAGCGGATTCATGAAACACGCCATCATCGACAACCGGTTCGTCATCCTAAAGGACCGCCTGGAAGATTTCCTCAAGGACCTCCACGGTTACATCAACGACATGGGCGGCACATCCCTGCCGTCTATTGTAAGCGATCTTCGGTCCGGGCTCAACGAACCGTTTCTTTTCGTGGTGGTGGGAGAAGTCAAATCCGGCAAGAGCAGCTTCATCAATGCCCTGCTCGGAGAAGATATCTGCCCGGTGGATGCCGCCCCATGTACCGATGCCATCCAGGAGATCGTCTATGCCGAGCGACCTTACGAAGATACGATTCGGCCTTTCCTCAAAAAAATTGGCCGCCCGTTGGCCATTCTGCAGACCATCGCCATTGTCGACACCCCCGGCACCAACACGGTAATCGAAAACCACCAGGAGATTACCCGCAACTTCATTCCCAACAGCGATCTCGTCCTCATGGTCTTCCAGGCCAAGAACCCTTACACCCAGTCGGCCTGGGACTTGCTGGACTACATCCGCGAAGACTGGCGTAAACGGACGATCTTTATTCTTCAGCAGGCCGATCTGGCACGCCCGGATGAAATCGAGACCAACATGGCCCGTGTGCGGGATCTCGCCCTTCAGAAGGGCATCGCGTCTCCCACGATTTTTGCCACCTCGGCGGCGCGCGAGCTAAGCCAAACGCCGGACAGCGGCTTCGAAGACGTCCGTCGGTTTATCCGCCAGACCGTCACCGGCGGTCGCCACTACCGTCTGAAGCTGGAGTCCATTCTCGAAACCGCTGGTCAGGTATTGGAGCAGGTGGATCAGGCCTTGTGTCAAAGACGGGAGCAGCACCGGGCGGACCGGACCGTTGTGGACACGATCCGCACCCGACTGGAGAGCGGTCATCAACAGTCGGCCTATGAACTGCGCACCCTGATCCAACGATTGGTTACGGCTTACGATACCGCAGCGCGCAGGGCTGTGGAACGATTCGATGAGGGCCTCTCCTTCGCCAAGCTTTTTGGAAAATCAATCCGCGCCACTCTGAGCCGCAAAACTTCGGTGAAAGCCTGGTTGGAAGACATTCAGAAATCTTTTGAAGCGGACCTCAAGGAAAAAATTGAGTCCTTGACCGAAGAGGGGGCCGATCATTTTCTGGACGGACTGCATCAGCTGCTCACCTATCTGCTGGACGAACTGGATGAGGTTAAAGGCCATCGACTGCACCAGGATGATCTTCTTTTGAAAATCGACCGGCGGCGGCAGGATGTCATTGCCACAGTACGCACCAAAATGGCCGAAACCGCCATGGAAGACCTTTTTGCGGAGAACACCCTCCGGAGTTCGAGTCGTCTGGCGCCTTCCCTGATGGGCGGCAGTGCCCTGACCGCCATCGGTGCCCTGGTATTGGCGGTGACCCACGGCCTCTTTTTCGATATTACCGGTGGGCTGCTGACCGGCACCGGTCTTTTGCTGGCCGGAGGGGTGCTGTTTGTCAAGAAGGGGCGCCTCCTCCAGCAGTTCAAGCAAGGGCTTGAGGAAGGCAAGGCGCGGTTTGAAGCCGAACTGACCGAGCGCCTGTCCCAGCGCCTCGACCTGATCTACGACGATATCGACCGCAAATTCCTGCCACTTTACGAATACGTGTCCCAAGAGCAGCAGCGCATTACCCCCCTACTGGCAGGGTTGGAAGAATTCCGCCGGCGGCACCGTGAACTGACAACCTCGGTGGGTACCGAACTCAATATCCCATGACGCCGATCAGGATTAACTTTTTTCCGGAATCTTGTCGACAAAAGCGAAGGGTCTTTCGTCTTACCGGTTGGAAAGGACGATACCGGAAAAAGACCATAGGCCTTGAAGCCGCGGCAGGCTTGACTTCGCTTATTGACACTATTCCTGGGATCTGTTAATTAAGCCAGCTTGGGGATGAAGGATGACTAACCTTTTGGAAGGAGGTATAAGGGTCCTATGAAGCTCAAATCGCTGTTTTTCACGCTCGCTCTGGTAGGGGTCGCCTGTGTCTTCATGGCCACAGGTCTTCAGGCCGGCACCCAGATGCCCGACGTCATCAAGATGGACAACAAGACGTTCGAACACACCAAGGGCATCGTCACGTTTGACCACAAGAAGCATGTGGCCGAATACGGCGCCACCTGCGGCGACTGCCATCACGATGACAAGGGGAAACCCCTGACCGCTCTCAAGGAAGGCGACGACGTCCAAACCTGCATCGCGTGCCACAAAAAGCCCGGCGAAGTGCCCAAGGAAGTCAAAAAAGAATGGCGGGACAAGAAACTCAAGAAAGACGAAATGAAAAAGCTGGAACTTGAGTACTATGCGGAAGCGATGCACGAAAACTGCATCAGCTGCCACAAAAAGTGGAATAAAGAAAACAAATCCAAGGCCGCTCCCACGTCTTGCAGCAAGTGCCACCCCAAGAAATAAGTCTCTGACCGTTCAGGCTTAGCGTTTTCAAGCGGGAAAAACCATAGCGTTTTTCCCGCTTCTTATTTTGATGAGCGGTATTGCCGGGCCTTCGCTACCAGGGCGGGCGCCCATTGGGGGGTGCCGGAGGCATGCAGGTGGGTGTAGGTGGCCAGCACGTTCTTGTGGCACAAACCGTCTTGGCCGTCGATCAGACCGGTGCCGCGCACCATGGTGTAGGCCAAATCCTCCTTGCGGCCCCGCCACTTGAGCACGCTGGAATAGTGAAATTCATGGCCCCGCAGGGTGGTGCCCGTCCGGAAAAAGGGATTGGCCCCGGTCACCTCCAGAATGGTATAGCCGTGTCCCTGAGGCCGCCTGGAAAAACCGAATGTCACCGGCAGAATGCCGCACATGTCGTAGGGCTTATCGTCCAGGACCAGCTGCTCCCCTAAATACATCAGCCCACCGCACTCGGCGTAGATCGGCAGCCCGCCGTAGGCCAGCCTTTTGAGATCCTCGCGAAACGATTCGTTACGGGCCAACTCCTCGGCGTGGGTTTCAGGAAACCCGCCGCCTATGTACATTCCATCGATGTCCGGTAGGGTGTTGTTCTCCAGCGGGCTGGTGAAGACCAGACGGGCACCGGCCGCGGCCAGCGCTTCCAGGTTTTCAGGATAATAAAACTGAAAAGCACTGTCCCGGATCACGGCGATGGTGGGGGGGGCCCGTCCGATGAGAAAGCCGAGCTGGCGCTTTCCTCCGCCCCACCTTCCTTCACGAGCGGGAAGGGTTCCGCCTCCCGGGCCGTGCGCATCACCGCCTCCAGATCGATGTAATCCCGGGCCACCTCGGCCGCCGCTTCGATGGAGGTACGCGCCCAGTCATGTTCGGGCGTCGGTACCAGGCCCATATGACGTTCGGGAAAACTCTGCTTGCGCAGCTTGGGGATCGCCCCCAGGACCGGAATACCGCAATGCTCTTCGATGCTGCGACGCAGGATACCCTCATGCCGGGCACCGGCGATGCGGTTGAGAATCACCCCTCGAATGCGGACGGCCGGATCGAAGTGGCTGCAGCCGGAAACAACGGCCGCCATCGTCCGCGTCGTTTTGGTGCCGTCGATAATCAAAAGGAGGGGCAGACCCAGCAGTTTGGCCAACTCCGCCGTACTGGTTTCACCGCGGGTGTCGATGCAGTCGTAGATTCCCCGGTTGCCCTCGATGACCGCCAGGTCGCATTCCCGGCTGTAATCGGTGTAGGTCTGCCGGATGCGCTGGGCCTCGATCAAAAAAGTATCCAGATTGTAGCAGGGTCGGTTGCCGGCCGCCAGCGACAGCCACCCGGCGTCGATATAATCCGGTCCTTTTTTGAAAGGTGCTACACGGTAGCCCATGGAGGACAAAGCGGCGATCAATCCGATGGACACGATGGTCTTGCCGGAGCCCCCCCGCAGGGCGCCCACCACGATGCCGGGATATGCCTGAAGCCTGCTCACCCATAGAGGGGGGTCCTTTTCTTCAATTCTGTCGGGGCTTCAGAACAGCCGATGTATCCAAGTAGAAAGGCGGAAAATGGGGGCATTGTTATCCTTCCCATCTTCCGCCTTATGAGTACAAATCATCTTATCCGATGGCACCTGGAGTGCCACCAAAAAAACAAGCATTCATGCTTCAACTGGCAAGCAGGGGCTGTTAGTCTTCGTGCTCGGCACCCGCCTGCTTGCCGGTGCCCGGCATGCCGTACATGGAAGTGCTGCCGCTGGACCAATATTCCAGAACCCCATCCTCCACGAGCTTGTTCACGATTTTCTTGGCTTCGCGGGGCTTCATTTCAAGGATCTTGGACAAATCGTTGAAGTAGAATTTGCTCTTTGATTTCAGCTTCTTGGTCAACGCTTCGACGATTTTGGTTTTTGCCTCTTCATATTCCATAATGTACCTTCTTTCATGGAACTCCGGAGCACCTCCTGAACGGGGATGCTCCGGCTATTAGCGTGCATTCCTCAAGGTCGGCTTAGAACTTGAATTGGCTCGTCTGACGCCAGGTGTAGTAAGCCGGATCACGGAAGTCGTCGATCAGATGATGCGTGAACGGCAGTTCGCATTTATCGAAGAACCGCTCCCAGCCGATGCGCTCGGCCCATTCGCCCAGACGCTCGTATTTGTTGGCGTCTCCCGCGTAGGTTTCGATGATCTTTTTGATGACCGTGGTCATTTCCGGCCAGCGCGGGGTGTTGTTGGGCTGGAAGGCCACAACCACCTTGGAGAACTTGGGTGCGCTGATGCGGTTGGACACCTTGCCGCCCACCATCAGGACGATGCCGTCGCCTTCCTTGTCGGAAAGCGGCATGGAGGGGCACATGGTGTAGCAGTTGCCGCAGAACATGCAGCGTTCATTGTTCACGGCCACACTGTTGACCTTCTGGCCGTTGATTTCCATCTTGGACGGCTTGATGGCCGCGGTGGGGCAGGCAGCGATGGCCAGCGGGATTTCGCACATCTTGTCCAGGTATTCATGGTCCAGCATGGGCGGTTTGCGATGGTAGCCCAGAATGGCGATATCCGAGCAGTGCACGGCGCCGCACATGTTCAGGCAGCAGGCCATGGAAACACGCACGTGGGCCGGCATGCGATGGTTCTGGAAGTCGGCGAAGACTTCGTCCATGGTGGCCTTGACCGTACCGGAGGCATCCGTAGCCGGGGTATGGCAGTGGATCCAGCCCTGGGTGTGGACGATGTTGGAGATGCCGGCACCGGTGCCGCCTACCGGGAACTTGAAGCTGCCGCCGGCAAACTTGCGGCTTTCCAGATCCTGGAGCAGAGGTTCCACTTTGTCCTTGCTGTCCACCATGAACTCGATGTTGTTGCGGGTGGTGAAGCGCAGATGGCCGCCGCAATGCTTCTCGGCGATTTCGCAGATTTCGCGAATATGGGTGGTGCTCATGAGACGGGCACCGCCGCAGCGGACCGTGTAGACCTCGTCGCCGGATTCGGCCACATGGACCAGCACGCCGGGTTTCAGGTATTCGTGATACAGCCATTTGCCTTTGTTCTTGGCGATGACCGGCGGATAGAACTCGTCGTATTTGCGCGGACCGATGTCGGTGATCCGGTTTTCCATCGGTTTGTCAGGATTGTAACCTGAAGAAACAAATGCCATGGTGCGTCCCCCTTATCTCTGATGGTGTTTTCGATACTCAGTGATGTCGCGGTCCCAGCCGCCCTCCACCTCGTCTTCTTTCCAGAAGATGTAGGGGTTGGAGCGCGGTTCTTTAACATGCTGCGGCACCGGATCGATTCCGGTGGCCTCGAGCAGTTTCTGGAAGCCCTGACGTTTCATGAGCTCGCCGAGACGTTCGCGGTTCTTGCCTTCTTCCATCCACCAGTCCCAGACCGCTTCGATGACTTCCTTGATCTCGTCGTAGGGCGCTTCCGCCTTGATGAAGGGAACCAGCAGGGAGCCCATCTGGGCGCCGTCCAGGATGGGGGCCTTGGCGCCGGCCAGCATGGACAGCACCGCGGTCGTCACCGATGCGCAGGGCGCGCGGCATGACATTGATGCAGTGCATGCAGCGGGTGCATTCCTTGTTGTCGATCTTAAGGGTCTTGCCTTCCATCCACATGCATTTGGTGGGGCAAAGGTCGATGACTTCTTTTTGGATGTCGAAGGCACCCCAGTCGCGGCCGGAGTGGGCGCCGCCGTTGGACGGAAATTCGCCGCCGATATAGGCCTGAACCGCTTCCTGGTCGATTTTGATATCGTCTCTCCAGGTGCCGATGAAGGACAGGTCGGACCGGGCGATGGAGGCCACGCAGCAGTTGGGGCAGCCGTCGAACTTGAATTTGAATTTGTAGGGGAAGGCCGGACGATGGAGTTCATCCTGGTATTCCTGGGTCAGGGTGTAGCACAGGGCCTGGGTGTCGTAGCAGGCATATTCGCAGCGGGCTGGCCGATGCAGTCGGCCGGGGTCCGCAGGTTGGAGCCGGAGCCGCCCAGATCCTGGTTCATACTTGTGGGTCAGTTCATAGAAAATTTCTTCCAGCTGGGGCGTGGTGGTTCCCAGGAAGATGATGTCGCCGGTGGAACCGTGCATGTTGGTGATGCCGCTGCCGCGGAAATCCCACAGATCACAAAGGTTGCGCAGGTATTCGGTGGTGTAGAATTTGCCACCCGGCTGGTTGACGCGCATGGTGTGAAAATGGGCCACACCGGGGAAATTTTGGGGCTGGTCGCAGTACCGGCCGATGACGCCGCCGCCGTAACCGAAGACGCCGACGATGCCGCCGTGCTTCCAGTGGGTGGTGCCGTCTTCGTAAGAGAGTTCCAGAATACCCAGAAGGTCTTCCACCACATCCTGGGGAATCTGAAATTCGATACTTTTCTTCGTTTTTGGCGCGAACTTCGGCCTGCTGCTTCAAGTCGGACACAAAGCTCGGCCACGGCCCGGATTCAAGCTGGTCCAACAAAGGGGTTGCGTGTTTTGCCATCGTCTTACCTCCAGTTAAAATAGGAATTAACTATCCATACACAATCGTCGTTGCTACCAAAAGCTTTGGTTGGCTCCGCCGTCACCTCCTCTCAATTTCGTTTTGTTATATAAGGTATCATCGCGAGTGGAATTTTTAAGGCCATTAAGTCGTTTGATATAAAATTAAACCGGTTTCTTGTCAATAAAAAAGCATGGTTTCGCGGGGTTAAGCACGCCCTCCCATTACCATCCGGTTATCTTGTGAATCCTGCCTTAAAAACCCCTTTATCTTGTGGTTTTCAGATGGCAACGGCCCGATTTCGCAACCGTGCTGAAACAACCTTCGAAGCCCCCCTCAATGGGCTTGAAACTGCCGCTGCAAGGTTTCATGCAGCAACGCGCCATGGGATGCCAAATTGGCATGAATGAGGTCTTTTTCCATGTCCATGAGCTGATAGCGCTCGGCCACGAGAGACAACAACTCCATCACTTCAGTCTAAGGTGTAAGCGTCAAGTAATCTTTTGAATTCTATCGATTGGTCTTCATCGAGAGCGTCGAAAAACCCCCTTATGGTCTCCGGAACCGCGATGGCATCGGCCCAGGCCGGAGGGCCGGTGCCATCCAGCCGATCCAGTCGGTTGCGAATGGTCAGGTTTAAAAAGAATACCAGAAGAGCCATCAGGCGGGCCTCCGCGTCCAGCTCGCCGTTACTGTCCCCGATGGTCGGCGCATATTGGCGAACCGTAATGATCCGCAGATCCAAAGCATCGCCCTTCACCCGCAAAACGAAATCACCGGAGGCATGATGCCAGGGATAGATCTGTTCGGTGGTATGCGGATTAAACGCGCGGGTCAGCAAAAAGGCCGCTCGGCGGTAAGCCACCGCCTGCTGACGGTCGGACAGATAAAAGGGCGCGGTCGTCGTATCCCAGACCACCGTTCCCTGGCGGCCGTTTTGCGGGTCGATGGACAGATGGAACTCATGAAAGCCCTCGAACCAGTCTGCCAGAAACATGGAAAGCGGTGCATGCCTGGCGCCAGGTACCGTTGCCTGACCGTAAACGGCCGGTACACAGCCCGGGGGCAGGCGTCCGGCAACGCTGTTGAGGGCGTCGATTTCGCTGACCATCCAAGTGCGGGCGTGCGGTGTCACGGCGACATTGAGCACCAGCGACAGCACCCCCTCCTCGCAGGGCACAAGAATGCGGGCCGGATGATAAAACTCCCCGTGCTTCTCGAGGATGATCTCCACCGTTTCCCCATGGAACTCGTCGGCGCACAGGGGATAGCGGGCCCTCAGGGCCTTTTGAACATGGTCCTGGCCCTCCCCTTGTAAATAGTCTCGTATCGCCTGGAAATAGTTGCCGTGGGTGATAGGCTCTGGGTTGGCGTCTTGGGGTGCGAAACAACCGGGAAGGGGTTTTCTGATGGAGGGGAGGGGGGTGTTCCATACGCGATGGTCCGGATGGATGACGTCGTCATATCCGGTGATGCGGTAAACGATAGCGATGCGCCACCCCCCCTTTGATGGATGCGATCGGGGATTCGCCCGACCGCCCAATATCATTCCCCGCGATAGGCTTTCAGCTCGTCAATGATTTGCGGAGCCACCTCATAACCTAAGGCCTGGGCCTGGTCGATATGTTCCATGGCCTTGTCAAAATCTCCTTTTTCCATATAGGCGATGCCCAAATTATTGTGGGCGATCGGGAAGTTAGGGTCGATTTTGAGGGCCTGCTGACTGGCCTCGATACTCTCCTCCACCTCGCCTTTCATCAGATAGGCGGTGGCAAGGGAGGCGAAGGCCTGGACATAGCGAAAATTGAAATGCGTAGCACGTTTCAGGGAAACAATGGCCTCATCCACATGCCCCAGCTGCAAATGGACGAACCCGATATTACCGTGCCCTTCCGAGAATCCAGGCCGTGCTTTAACCGCTTGCTGGTTCCACTTGAGGCAACCTTCCAAATCGCCACGCCGCAGGCACAGGGCCCCCAGCTGGACGTAGCCCTCCGCCAGTCCGGGGCTGCATTCGATGGCGGCCATCAACTCCTTTTCCGCTTCTGTGAACTCCTGTACGCCCATAAGGGCCACGGCCAGATTGTAATGGGAATTGCCGCAATCCGGATTGGCAGCAATCGCCTGACGCTGCTCGGCAATAAATTCCTGCGCATTCTGTGGTTTGTTCATCGTCATTTCTCCACCGCATCAATATCGATACGTTTCGTTATGGCAAAGGGAAGCCATCGGATTGTCACACTAAAAATGACTTGGGTAATATGCCCCTCCCTCCCCTGTCAAGGGAAAATAGCTGATCTATCACGGATATAGGTGCTTTTCCCTTGACATGGAAGCCGCATTTCTTTACCTCTCAAGAACTTGGACCCATTCCATGGATCTCGCATCAATCTTCATTTTTCTCAGGAGGGTGACATGCAACCAGGAAGTTATACCGCCATCATCACACCGTTTGACGGCGATGCGGTGGACTATGACGGGCTCGATCGTCTGGTCGACTTTCAGATCGCCAATGGCAGCACCGGTGTTCTGGCTGCGGGGACCACCGGCGAGAGCCCGGCCCTGTCATGGGACGAACATAATCAGATCATAGCGCGGATTGCCAAGCGGACCCAAAATAAGGGCCTGTGCATCGCCGGCACCGGCAGCAATAACACCCGGGAAGCGATTGAGGCCACCCGGTTCGCCGCCCAGGCCGGAGTAGATGCCGTCCTCCTGGTGGACCCTTATTATAATGGTCCCAGCTCCCTGGAAATCCGCCGGGAATACGTGGCGCCCATCGCCGCCGCTTTTCCGCAGTTGCAGGTGATTCCCTATGTCATTCCGGGGCGCACGGGCACGCAACTGCTGCCCGAGGATCTGGGTCTCCTGAGCCAAAAGTATGAAAACGTATCCAGTGTCAAGGAAGCCACCGGCAACCTCGCCAACATGAGGCGGACCCGCACCTGCTGCGGCCCCAACTTCACCATCCTCTCCGGCGACGACGGCATGACTTTCGATATGATGACCGACCCCAACATCGGGGCGGGCGGTGTCATTTCCGTCGTCTCCAATGTGATCCCGGGCGCCGTTGCCCAACTGGTAAAGCTTCTGGCGGAAAAAAAGATCGACCAGGCGGAAGCCCTTAAAGATGATATAGCCCCCTTGTACGGCCTGGTTACCGTATCCACCACGGAAAAAACCCCATTCGGCCCTGTCACGGCCCGCTTCCGCAATCCCAGTGCCATCAAGGCCCTGATGACCATTCTGGGGATGCCTTGCGGCGGATGTCGTCCGCCACTGGGCAAACTGACACCCAATGCCATCGAAGTGGTCCTGTCGATCGCCCGCAGGGTGCAGGCTGCCAACCCCTCCATTTTCAAACCTTGTGCCGAATTCTTCGGTGTCGATATCGATGCGCGTCTAAACGACCCGAACAACTGGAAAGACCTGGTCTACGCCGATTATTGAAAACGGACACCTGGAGCCGAAAATAAAAGCGGGAAGCAACCTTATGGGCTGCTTCCCGCTTTTTTGGTGTTTTTCAGATTTGATAATGCCGCACCGGCGGTGCTATTTCGCCAGACCTTCCCGCCAGACCTGAATCAACTTGTCGTAGTCGACCGTCTCCCCTTTAGGCTTCTCATTGGCCAGCTTGGCTTTTAGGGCACCGACCGGATTGAGCGGCTGCCTCGGTATCATTCTTTTTCGCAAGCGAAAATACCGTTTCGTTTTCATCGCTGATTTCCACCATCGGTATCGTCTGCCGACGGCCGCGCCACATGCAGCTCCACCCCCCCTGCATTCATGACTTCGACCAGGGCCTCGCTTGGCGGGAGGTCCGTAAACAAGGCGTCGATCTCGCCGATGTTGCCCAGGCGCACCATGGCATTGCGCCCGAACTTGGTATGGTCCGCCGCCAGAAAGACCTTGCGGGAATTGTCGATAATGGCCCGTGCGGCGCGCACTTCGCGATAGTCGAAATCGAGCAGGGTGCCGTCCATATCGATGCCGCTGATGCCGATAATGCCATAATCCACCCGGAACTGCTGGATGAAATCGATGGTCAGGGGACCCACGATGCCCCCGTCCCGGGGCCGCACCAAGCCGCCGGCCACGATGATTTCGAAATGATCGTTGCCGGCCAGAATGGAGGCCACGTTGAGGCTGTTGGTGATCACGCGCAGCCGCTCGCGGGCGCAGAGCAGTTTGGCGATCTCCTCGGTGGTCGTGCCGATATTGATAAAAAGGGAGGCGTGGTCCGGAATAGAGGCCGCCACCATACGGGCGATCTGCTCCTTCTCCTTGAGACACAGCACTTTGCGCTGGGTATAGGCAACATTTTCCGTACTGGGCGGCAGGCCGGCCCCTCCGTGATAGCGATGGATGAGCCCCTCGCGGCTGAGGATATTGATATCCCTGCGAATGGTCTGGGGCGTGACCTCGAACTGGGTCGCCAAGTGTTCGATGGTGACAAAGCCCTTGGCGCGCACCAAATGCTGAATTTTGGCGTGACGCTCCCGTACCGGGGCTGATTTGCCGGTGGCCACGGAATGATCTTGGGAGGAATGCTTTTTCGATTTCATATTACTGATTTCATTTGTTTTTTAAATAACTCAAGATACGCCTCCACGGGGAGGAACAACTTAAAAATGTTCGATTAAGAAAAAATTAAGGGCAAACTGTCGCTTAAAGAAAATTTACGTGACAAAAAATGCCGTATGTGCTAGGAATTCGCCATTACCATGGCGTATATATAAGCTATAATGGGGTATCTATGCGCCGTAACATGCGCCATTTTTTTTCACAAGAGAAAACAACCGTCGCAAATTGTCCTCACCTGAAAGACGATGCATCAGCAACAGCCGGGGTCCGCTTTGGAAACCCAAGTACTCATTATCGGCGGCGGTGTCACCGGGACAGGTCTGGCCCGTGATCTGACACTGCGTGGGTTGACCTGCCTTCTGGTGGAAAAGCAGGACATCAATGCCGGCGCCTCGGGGGGCAATCACGGCCTGCTGCACAGCGGCGCCCGCTATATCGCTTCCGACCCGGCCGCCGCGGCCGAATGCCACCGGGAAAACCTGCTGTTAAAAAAATTGGCGCCCCACTGCATCGAAGACACGGGCGGCCTTTTTGTGGCGGTGGCCGGCGATGACGAAAGCTATATCGCCGATTTTCCCGCCAAATGCGCCGCCAGCGGCATTCCGGCCCAGCCTCTGACACCGGAAGAGGCCCGCCGGATGGAACCGGCCCTGTCCAAGGACGTTATCGCGGCCTATGCGGTGGATGATGCCGCCATCGACCCTTTCAAACTCGCCCTGGATAATTTGGCCCAGGCCATGCAAAACGGCTGTCAGCTCATGCGCTTTTCCCAGGTGACGGGCTTTTCGACCCGCTCCGGCCGCATCCAGGCCGTACAGGTGCGCAACCACCTGACGGGCTGCGAAACAGAAATCCGAGCCGAGGTCGTGGTCAATGCCGCCGGCGCCTGGGCCGGCCAGGTGGCGGCCCTGGCCGGCATTCCGATCCACATCCGCTATTCCAAGGGCAGCCTGCTCGTTACCCATCATCGTATCGGGCGCCGGGTCATCAATCGCCTGCGCAAGGCCACGGATGGCGACATTCTGGTCCCCGGCGGTACCGTCTCGATCTTGGGGACGACCTCTGAACGCTGCTCTTCACCGGACGACATCCATCCTGAAGTTCATGAGGTCGACCACATTATCGACGAGGGCGCGGCCATGATTCCGGCCCTCGCCACCATCCGCTATATCAGGGCCTATTGCGGGGTTCGCCCCTTAATCAGCAGTTCCGATGAGGGGGATGACCGCAACGTCAGTCGCGGCTATGCCCTGATCGACCATGCCGCAGAAGATCCCGGCCTGGAAAATTTCATTACGATATCAGGCGGCAAGCTGACCACCTTTCGTCTGATGGCCGAGAAGACGGCCGATCGGGTGTGCCGCCGGATAGGCCTTTGCCGTCCCAGCCGCACCCACTGCGATCCGCTGCCCCGGACGGTCGATGCCCGCTGGACCGAACCGGGCCTGAGCCCCAACCTGTGGGTTCGAAACAACGACCCCCGAGATATGCTGCTGTGCGAATGTGAAATGGTGCCCCAAAGCGTGGTGGACCAGATTGTCCAATCGATCCGCAGCCAGAACGGCCATCCCAGCCTGAACGCCATCGGCCTGCGCAGCCGGATCGGCAAGGGGCCCTGCCAGGGTACCTTTTGCAGCCAGCGGCTGGCCGCTTATTTGTATGACAAGGGTGAACTGAAGCATGACCAGGGCCTTCACGAGCTGCGACAGTTTCTGGGGAAGCGCTGGCGGGGCCAGCAACCTCTTTTATGGGACATTTCCCTGGCCCAGGCCGAGCTGCTGGAGGCCATGCACAGTGGCCTGTTTGGGCTGGAGCTGGTAGATGCCGCCTCGACCGACGATGACCGGCCTTGACGACAACGGCTAAGATACCCCCATGACCATGGCGCAACCTGAAATACGCTGCGATTTACTGATCATCGGCACCGGCATGGCCGGCATGGCTGCCGCCCTGTTTGCCGCCCGGCGAGGCATCGATACGGTTCAGGTGGGCATGACCGGTGAAATCAATTTTGCCAGCGGGCTGCTGGATCTCCTGGGCGTCCATCCGACAGTGTCGCAACAGACCTGGTCCAATCCCTGGGAGGCCATCGCCCAGTTGATTATCGACCAGCCCCGTCACCCCTATGCGTGCATCGGCGCTAAAACGATCCGGGCGGGAATCGAAGAGCTGGTCACCTTTTTAAACGAAACGGATCTGCCGTATCGGTATCATCCCCAGAGCAATACACGGGTGATCACGCCCCTGGGCACGATTAAAACCACCTACGCCCTGCCGGAATCCATGGCCGCGGCCGAAAAGGCCTTGAATGCCGCAACACCCTGTCTGCTGGTGGATTTTCCAGGCCTAAAGGGCTTCAGCGCCAGCCAGATCAAGGCCACTTTACAGAAGTGCTGGCCCACCTTAAAGACGGTGCGGCTGCCCTTTCCGGGGCTGAGTGGGGAATTGCAAACCGAACGGATGGCTCGCCGGCTTGAAACGCCCGGGGTGGTAGACCTATTGGCGGCTTCGATTCGCAGCCACCTTGAGGATGCCCGTGTGGTGGGGCTTCCGGCCGTTCTGGGGATTGCCCGCACACGGCAGGTTTTTGAAACCCTCCAAGAGGCCTTGGGCGTGCCGGTCTTTGAAATCCCCACCATGCTGCCGGCCGTTACCGGCATTCGTTTGCGGGAGTGTTTCGAACGGCACCTGCCCCGGATGGGCGTCCGGGCCCGTTACCAGCAAAAGGTTTTGGCCACGCCACACCTATCAGACGGTGAATTCATCACCCCGGTGGGAGGCGAAGCACCTGAAGTTCAGATACGGGCCCGGGCCGTCATCCTGGCCAGTGGACGTTTTTTCGGCCAGGGTCTGCATGCCGACCGACACACCATTCGGGAGACCATTTTCAATCTACCGGTCTATCAACCGGCGGCCCGGACCCATTGGCACCGTAAAACCCTTTTCAGTCACAAGGGACACCCGATCCACAAAGCCGGACTGGAAGTCGACCGCCTGTTGCGACCCTGTGACGATCAGGGACGCCACATTTATCCCCATCTGTTTGCCGCCGGATCCATCCTGGCCCACCAGGACTGGATTCGCCAGAAATGCGGCAGTGGTCTGGCCATCGCCAGCGCCTATGCTGCTGTGCAAGCCGCCCAATCCGTATTGGGTTTGACCCCTATGAAAGGCGCCGAATAGACAGCCGCTAATCGTTGCCAAAGGATAATGAATCCACTTGATGTTGTCCCCCAACACCATCGCCAGCATCGCGCTGGCCATCTGCCTGGCGGGTGTCCTGTGGCGCATCGGATCCTGGTGGCGTAGCCCCATCGGTCCGGAAAACGAAGGCCTGTCCTTCGGACGCCGGCTGGGCGCGGCCTTTCAGGCTTGCGGGAAGGTTCTTTCCAGCACGCGTATTTTCCGGATGGCGGCTGCCTTTCTGTGGGAGACCCTGCTCCTGGGGCATCTCCTGCGGCATCATCCGTGGCGCTGGGCCGCCCATATGGCCGTTTGCTGCGGCTTTTTAGCGCTGGTGGTCTTCCATGCCCTGGATGACTGGAGCGCCCCGCTTTTTTTCGCCGACTACGCGCCCACCCGCAACCCGTTCCTTTGGCTGCGCAACCTGATGGTAGCCGTGGTGCTGGCCGGTCTTCTGGTGGCAGTGGTCCGGCGACGACAAACCCCATTCAAGATCCCCCGCACACGCGGTGACCGATTCCTTCTGTTGGCGGTAGTTGTGCTGATGATTAGCGGGGTTGTGCTGGAGAGCGCCCAAATCCTTTCTCCGGCAGTTTTTCAAGAAATGGTACAAGACTACATGGGCGACGACGATCCCCGGGAAGTGGCCGCCTTGCAGTCTTATTGGGCCGCTGAAATGGGTGCCCTGCCGCCGTCCCACGCCGTCAGCGTACCGGATGGTGTTCTGGCCACCGGCCGCGAGCTTCACGAGGGCTATTGTGCGGATTGCCACTCCAGGCCCCAGGCGGCCTTTCTGTCCTATCCGCTCTCCCGCCTCTTGAAACCCGCCATGATCGCCATGGGAGATCATCGCGTGGATCTTTGGCTGTGGCATCTCCATTTCTGGGCGGCCTGCCTGGCCCTGGCCTGTTTGCCTTTCAGCAAGTTTTTCCATCTGGTGGCAACCCCCCTCAATCTGTTGGCCCGAGCCGCCGGTCCCGCCGCCGCCACCCCGGCCCTGCGGCCCATGCGCCGGGCCCTGGCCCTGGATGCCTGCACCCATTGCGCCATCTGCAGCCAGCATTGTTCCGTGGCCCCTATCTATAGGGTCATACCCAATCCGACCATTCTGCCGTCTGAAAAGCTGCAGGCTGTCAAACACGATCAAACGGCATCCAATTCGGCTGATGAACCGCTGGCAGAAGGCAGCTTTATCTGCACGCTTTGCGGCCGGTGCACCCAATGGTGCCCGTCCGGGATCGACTTACAGGATTTGTGGCAAGCCACGCGGAGCGATTTGATCGAAGGCGGAAAGGCACCGACCCCGAGCGGGTCCGCCGTTTCGCCCCTTGCGGCCTCCGTGGTTGACGCGCCTGTTTCGCTGGGATTGAGCGATCGGCCGGAGACCTTCTGGGCCTGTGTCCAGTGCACCACCTGCACGAGCGTCTGTCCGGTGGTGGCCGCCAGCGACGACCCCGGGGGCGATCTGGATCTGACCCCCCAACAGATCATGAATCTCATGCGCCTTCAGCTCAAGGACCAGGCCCTGGGAAGCCGGATGCTGTGGAATTGCGTGACCTGCTACAAGTGCCAGGAACACTGCCCCCAGGACATCAAAGTGACTGACATTCTTTATGAACTGCGCAATGCGGCCTGGCGGCAGGGGAGGCCGGGGGGCCAGACTGACGGGAGGTCCGTTTAGTGCAAACCGCCTATCTCTATTTCCCGGGATGTAAACTGACCCCCTTTCTGTCCCAATACGACCGGGCTACGCGGGCCGTATTGCGCGCCTTCGGCATCCGTCTGGACGATACCGAACTGAACTGCTGCGGCTACCCGGTGCGCCACCAGAATCTGGCCGCCTCCGTGCTGGCCGCCGCCCGCAATCTGGCCCTTGCCGACCGTGTGGGATTGCCTTTGCTGACACCTTGCCAATGCTGCTACGGCCAGCTGAAACAGATGGCCTACTGGCTGGGCGAAAGAGCCGACCTGCGTACCTTCGTCAACCAGGAACTGGCCGCCGAGAGGCTCCGTTGGCGCCCCGGCATCCCTGTCCGCCACCTGCTCTCCGTCTTGGTCGAAGATATCGGGCTTGCCAAGATACAGGAGCGGATAAGCCGCCCCCTGCAAGCGCTGCCCGTGGCGGCCCATTATGGATGCCATGCCTTGCGCCCGGGCCATGTGGTGCAGCTGGACAACCCACTGGCCCCCACGATTTTTGAAAACCTGCTTTCGGCGGCCGGTGCCGCACCGGTGACATGGCCCCTGCGGCTGGAGTGCTGCGGCCACCCCGTGCGAAGCAAAAACCCGGCACTTGCGGCAGAGTTGATGCAAAACAAATGTGACGACGCGCGCACAGCCGGCGCGCGGCTTATGGTCACGGCCTGCACCTATTGCCAGATGCAGTTTGCGGGCATTTACGAGGATCCGGGGCCGTTTGTACGCCGGGCTGGTGATTTACCGGCCGTGCTGGTTTCTCAGCTTTTGGGGTGGGCCATGGCATTACCGGACGACCAGCTGGGGGAGGAGGTTAAAGACCTGTCAGCTCTCCTTTAAGCCGCCGCCCCGGGCCGTCTTGCGTTTTCCTTCGCTTTTAGGCACGCTGGAAGCATCCCTTCCGCATCGATCATTCCTTCCGAAAGGAGGCCATGAATGGACCCATACATCGGCGCCGTGGACCTCGGCACCACCAGCAACCGCTTCATTATCTTCGATCGCCAGGGCCGCATCGTCGGCGTGGATCAGATGGAGCACGAACAGATTTTCCCCAAGCCGGGCTGGGTGGAGCACAATCCCATGGAAATATGGGAAAATACGCGCGCTGTGATCCGGGGCGCTTTAGGAAAAACCGGGATACGGGGGACTGACATTGCCGCCATCGGTATCACCAACCAGCGCGAAACCGCCGTGGTCTGGAACCGTCGTACGGGCCAACCCTATTACAATGCCATCGTCTGGCAGTGCACCCGTACGGACGCTATCTGCAACGATCTCATGGCCGACGGCGGCCAGGACCGCTTTCGCGCCAAGACGGGACTGCCCATCGCCACCTATTTTTCAGGTCCCAAAATCAAATGGATTCTGGATCACGACCCGGGCGCCCGCCAGGCGGCGGAAGCGGGGGACGCCCTGTTCGGCACCATCGAAACCTGGATCATCTGGTGGCTGACCGGCGGCCCCCGGGGCGGCGCCCATGTCACCGATGTCACCAATGCCAGCCGCACCCTGATGATGAACCTGGAAACCCTGACCTGGGACGATGAAATCCTGGATATCCTTGGCATGCCCCGCAGGATGCTGCCCCGCATCGTGCCTTCGGTGGATCGGGAGACCTGGGGCCATACCCTCCTCGACGGACCGCTAAAAGCCACCGTTCCCGTGTGCGGCGCCCTGGGCGATCAGCAAGCCGCCCTAGTGGGCCAGGCCTGTTTCGATGTCGGCGAAGCCAAAAACACTTACGGCACCGGCTGCTTCCTCCTGATGAATACGGGGCACGCGCCGATTATTTCCCAACATGGTTTGCTCACAACGCTGGCCTATCAGATCAGCGGCGAGGAACCCGTCTATTGCCTGGAAGGCTCCATCGCCATCGCCGGCGCCCTGGTGCAGTGGTTTCGCGACAATCTGAACCTGATCGAGCAGGCGCCGGAAATCGAAACGTTGGCGCTGTCGGTGAAGGACAACGGCGGGGCCTATATCGTCCCGGCCTTTTCGGGGCTTTTCGCGCCCTATTGGCGTTCAGACGCCCGGGGGGTCATCGTGGGCCTGACGCGGTATGTCAACAAGGGCCATTTGGCCCGGGCGGTCCTGGAAGCCAACGCGTTTCAGGCCCGCGATATCGTGGAAGCCATGAACAAGGATTCCGGCGTCGCCCTGACCAGCCTCAAGGTGGACGGCGGAATGGTGGGCAACAACCTGCTGATGCAGTTCCAGTCCGACATCCTCGATGTCCCCGTCATACGGCCCACCATCACGGAGACCACGGCCTTGGGGGCGGCCTATGCCGCCGGTCTGGCAGTGGACTACTGGTCCGACCGTGAAGAGCTGCGACGGAACTGGTCCATAGACCGCACCTGGGAACCCCGGATGGGGGCGGAAGCCCGGGAGAGCGCCTATCAGGGATGGCAGAAGGCCGTGACGCGCACCTTCGACTGGATTTGACACCCTTCCCCGAAAATAAAAAAGCCGCAGCACCAATGGCTGCGGCTTGTCTTATCCTGAACGGGATCGCGAAGGCGGGCCTCAGGCCGGCTGGTCTTCTGCTTTCATCTTGAAATCACCGATTTTAAACAGGATGAATTTTAGCCAGCGCATCCCGAAATTCAGCAGCTCGATCTCATCGTTTTCGATCTTGTCCAGGGTTGCGGCATCGATGTCGTAGCGTTTCAGGAAGCTGCTGCTGAAGACGAACTCCCGGAATTTGTCGATGTTGTAGCTGGCTAGAAAAAACATCTGCTTGCTCTGCTCGGTCAGCTTGATGTTCTGCGGGAAGGAGCGCTTGCGCACCACCAAATCGGTCCATTCGGCATTGATTTCGTCGTGGCGGTCCACCCCCTGATCCCTGCGCCATTCCTCAACGGTCCAGGTTTTATCCTCCTCGAATCCCCGGCAGTGGGCTTCATCCACAAAAAAATAGAACCCCTCGTCGTCGGCACCTTCCTTGTGGGTCAGGGAGGCCACGCCCAACGGGTAGTAGCGGCAGGTCGTGGGGCGATCCTGATAGACAAGGCAGCCGTCGTCCCTGACGAAAGGGCAGGACTGGCGGTCGTCGTCCAACAATTTCAGGGTGACCACCGGCAGATCTGTTTTCTCCATCACGTGGGGTTCAGTGTAGATGGCCAGAAATTCTTCCGATGACAGCCCCAGGCGATTTTTCAGACGGATCACGTCAAAGGGCGTCAGGATGATGTTGATCCCCCGGCAGCATTGGGTAAAACAGGGCACACCGGGATGGCATTTGAATTTAAAGCGATTTTTAAGGCCCACCCGCATGGGGGCGATCTGGGCCATGGTTTCCTTATCGGTCATAAGATCCGCTTAACCTCCACCTCATTTTAAAAACCTTTGTATAAACAAGAGTCATTCTCATCTAGCGATCAGGCATCCCCTCCATAACGGAGTTGTCCGGGGAAGTCAAACCGGCTTTTCGGCCAATGCTTTCCTCCACTTCCGGCCGGCGGCCGCTCTCTGGCGCTTCCCTTTTCATCCATCCTAAGCGTGCCCTGCCCTGGAAGCGATGACGGGGGAGGTCGTCGCGCCACGCGATCCCTGAGGGTGATTTAATGCTTGATTTAAGCCTCCAACATGTTATGAAATTTCTTTTTGGATCGGAATAAGCGATTAGTTTTCTTTGGAATTCGCAAATATGGCGGCATGGCACAACTACCGGACAGGGCGCTGTTTCCTGGGGCGCCTGACGGAAGGTGAAGACCTCATCCGGGCCGTTACCGAGCTTGGCGTGAGGGCGCATATCGCCACGGCCCGCGTAACGATTACCGGCCGCATCTCGCGAATGACGGTGGGTACTTTCGACCCGCGCCAGCAGGTCTACATTACCCGTACGGAGGAGCGCCCCATGGAGATCGTTAGCTGCCGGGGCCTGCTGTCAACAGAGGGTGAACGCCCCTTTTTTCATGCCCATATCCTGCTGGCGGATGTGGACACCGTGGTGGGGGGGCGATTGTTTCCGGAAACCCTGGCCGCTGAAGCCGAGTGCGTGGTGAACGAGCTCAAGGGGCCGGCGACCCATCGGACCTATGATCCCCGCACCGGACAACTGGCCCTATCCTTTCATCAAAGCGCGCCGGCGGACAAACCGTCCTGATCCGGCGGCTCGGAATACTTGACCACATGAAGGAGGACATCATGGATATCACCATAACCCGGGCCGAATCACTGAAAGCCAAACCGGACGACGATCGTCTGGGATTCGGCACTCTTTTCACGGACCACATGTTCAATATGGACTACAATCCGCAGCAGGGATGGCACAACCCGCGCATCGAGCCTTACGGTCCGATCGCAATGGATCCCTCCACGATGGTCCTCCATTACGGTCAGGAAGTCTTCGAAGGTCTCAAGGCCTACCGCACCGCCGCAGGCGCGATCCAGCTCTTTCGTCCCCAGGAAAATTTCAAACGCATGAACCGTTCCTGCCGATTGCTGTGCATCCCCGAATTCGATTCTGGTTTTCTTTTGGCGGCCCTGAAAAAATTGCTGCAACTCGAAAAGGACTGGGTGCCCAAGGCGCCCGAGACTTCCCTTTACATTCGCCCCACGATTGTGGCCATGGATCCTTATCTGGGGGTGCGGGCCTCTCATACCTACAGGTTCTTCATTATCCTTTCGCCGGTGGGCGCCTATTACCCGGAGGGCTTCAACCCGGTCAAAATCCAAGTCACCCGCGACCACGTGCGCGCGGTGCGCGGGGGGATCGGCGAAGCCAAAACATCGGGGAATTACGCGGCCAGCCTGCTCGCAGGCGACAAGGCACATGCGGAAGGCTACACCCAAGTACTCTGGTTGGACGGGGTCGAGCAGAAATATATCGAAGAGGTGGGCTCCATGAACATTTTCTTCGTCATCGGCGGCGAGCTGGTCACGCCGGCCCTCAACGGCAGCATCCTGCCGGGGATTACCCGCGATTCGGTGCTGGCCCTGGGGCGCAAATGGGGCCTCAAGGTTGCCGAACGCCAGATCAGCATCGACGAGGTGATCGCCGCGCATGCCGACGGCCGATTGGGCGAGATTTTCGGATCGGGCACAGCAGCCGTGATTTCACCGGTGGGCGAGTTGAACTACGATGGCCGCATCTACCCGGTGGGCGGCGGCCAGGTGGGGCCCTTGGCCCACAAATTCTATGACGCCATCACGAATATCCAGTACGGCACCGGGGAGGATGTCATGGGGTGGGTCGAGCCCGTCTAGCATGGTGGAACAGATTCACCCAACCGGCTGGGATTGTTCGGACCAGATACCGCAGGAGGGCACGCTATCCAAAGGTTAAACACGCTATGAACCAGCACAGCGACGACCGTTTCCAGGCATTTTATACAAAAATGATGGCCGCCGGACTCGCCCCGATGGTGATCGACACCTTCGCGGCATACTATCGCCAGCTGGTGGCCGGCGCCACCGGGATCATCGCGGACGATGCCATACGACCCCCCGGGGAGGGCGAGGTGGTCGAGGCGGCGTCCTTGGATTCCTACCGATCCGCCGGGCAGGCCGCCCTCGACCAGGCCGTGCGCATTACCCTCAACGGAGGGCTGGGCACCAGCATGGGCCTGCTGGGGCCCAAATCCCTGCTGCGGGTCAAGGACGGGAAATCATTTCTGGAAATCATTCTGGGGCAGTCGGCCCGTCTGAAGATCAAACAGGTCCTGATGAACAGCTTCAGCACCCAATCGGCCACCGAACAGGCCCTCCGCGCCGTGGCCCCGCCCGAAGCGCCGCTGATGTTTACCCAGAATCGCTTCCCCAAGATCCTGCGGGAAAATCTGGGCCCGGCAACCTGGCCACGCAATCCCGAACTGGAATGGAACCCGCCGGGACACGGTGATATCTACACCGCCATGACCACCTCCGGAATTTTGGACCGTTTGCTGGAACAGGACATCCGCTATGCCCTGATCTGCAATTCAGACAATCTGGGCGCCACCATGGACGAGCCGCTTTTAGGCTATTTTGCCCACCATGAACTGCCTTTCCTCATGGAAGTGGCCCGGCGCACGCCCTCGGATGCCAAAGGGGGCCACCTGGCGGTGGACCGCAAGGGCGGGCTGATCCTGCGGGAATCCGCACAGTTTCCGCCCAATAGTCAGGGCCAGGACATCGATGTCTATCGCTTTTTCAACACCAATAATCTCTGGGTAAATCTAAATGCCCTAAAAACCTTGATCGACCGCGAAACAACCCTGCGGCTGCCCCTGATCGTAAATCCCAAAACCCTCGATCCCCGGGACGACGACAGCCCGGCCGTCTATCAGCTAGAATCGGCCATGGGGGCCGCCATCGGGCTCTTTGACGGGGCCCGGGCCGTTCGCGTGCCCCGCAACCGTTTTTTCCCGGTCAAGACCTGCAATGACCTGCTGGCGGTGCGTTCGGACGCCTATCGGCTCAACGCAAATCTGGTAATGGAGCCCCATCCCGACCTTGTCCCTACCGGTCCTCAGCTCTCCCTGGATTCGCGATTTTACAGTAAAATTGAGATGTTTGACGAACGCTTTCCCCATGGGGCCCCTTCGCTGGTGCATTGCCGGCATCTGCGCGTCGACGGCGACGTCCTTTTCGAGGAAGGCGTTCGCATCGTTGGGGATGTCACCATCACGAACTCCCGGAGTGGTCAGGCGGTTGTAAAAGCCAGCACCACGATCGATCAGGACTTGCAACTTTAAATCCCGGCCCTAGTATTTGTCTTTATGGCGCGCCATTGGATTGCGCCGATGCGAGATTCCGACACCTCTTTTCCGTTGAGCGGGAGGAATTCCGGCCTGGGCAAACCATTGTCCGGATAACCACCTGAATGAACCACCCCGCCACAGAGCCGCGGGGTATCGATAAAGGCAATCTAACGCCGCAAGCGGCGGGGAATTAAACCCTCCTTTCCGTCTGGCGGATTAACCAACGCTCGACGGGATAACGACCATGCCATCTGACATGCAAGCCGGACCCAAAAATATCGGCTTTGTGGCGACGCGTTTTTCCGGAACCGACGGCGTATCGCTGGAAGCCGCCAAATGGGCCGAGGTGCTGTGCGAAAAAGGACACCGTTGTTTCTGGTTTGCCGGTGAGCTGGACAGGCCGGCCGAGGTCAGTGAGCTCGTACCCGAGGCGCATTTCCAGACCGAACCCAACCAGGAGATCATGCAGGCGGTATTCGGCTGCAAGGCCCGCCCCCCCGCCATTACCGATGCCATCCACGAATTACGCCACTACCTGCGCGGTCGCCTGCATGGCTTTATCCGGCGGTTCGACCTGGACATGCTGGTTGTTCAAAATGCCCTGACCATTCCCATGCAAATCCCCCTCGGTCTGGCCCTATCCGAGGTCATCGCCGAAACCCTGATTCCCACCATTGCCCACCACCATGATTTTTACTGGGAGAGGGTGCGCTTTGCGGTCAATGCGGTGGGCGACTATCTTCGCATGGCGTTTCCCCCGCGGCTCAACAATATCGAACATGTGGTCATCAATTCCACGGCCCAGGAAGAACTGGCCCACCGCAAGGGGCTCTCCTCGGTCATCATCCCCAACGTTCTCGATTTTGCCCACCCGCCGAACGCACACCTCCCCTCGAACAGCAGCCTGCGCGCCGGCATCGGGTTGAGCGAGGACGATATCATGATTCTGCAGCCCACCCGTGTCGTCCAGCGCAAGGGCATCGAACACGCCATCGAGCTGGTCAAAGAGCTGGGCGATCCGCGCTGCAAGCTCGTGATATCCCATGCGGCCGGCGACGAGGGCCTGGAGTATGCGGAGTGGCTGCTGGAAGACGCGCATAAAATGGGCGTCGATCTGCGTTTTCTGGAAGCCCCGGATAGGGCGACCCATATTCCACAACACGACGCCTTTCGTCATCTTTCCCTCTGGGACATCTACCCCCATGCCGACTTCATCACCTATCCCAGCCTGTATGAGGGGTTCGGCAATGCTTTTCTGGAGGCGGTTTATTTCAAGAAACCCCTGCTCATCAACCGCTATGCCATCTTCGTCAAGGACATCGAGCCCCAGGGGTTCGACATGGTGGTCATGGACGGTTATCTCACCCGCCGCAATGTCCAGGCGGTGCGGGAGGTGCTGGCCTCGCCGGAGCGGCGCGAGCAGATGGTGAACCACAACTACCGAGTGGCGGCACGCCACTATTCCTACGGTATTCTGCGTGAACGTCTGGGCAGCCTCATGCTGAACTTTTTCGGAATGGAAAATGGGGCGCTTTGACCCCCTGATGAGACGCCCTCTGCAGCGTTGCGGAAAATAAACGATGCCGGTCAACCTCCAGCAAATTCCCGATCCGGACCAACGGCTGTTGCTGAGCCGGGGGGATACGGTGACCTTTACCCTGCGTCTGCCCCGTCCATTGAAGGGCCGGGCCTGGCTGCGCGCGAACATTGGGCACGCCGCCACCATACGCCAAGAAATCATCCGCCAGGCCGAACGGGATGAAAACCCGCTGGGGCGCGACTGGTACGACCGCCCCATGTCGCCCGTGAACGATGTCGAATTCCGCATCGTGGTGCCGCTTCATCAAGTGGGCCATTTCGAAGCCAAATGTTATTTTCTGGAAGATGGCGGGCATCCCCCCCTTTGGCCCGGGGGCGGCAACACCATCGTCAATGTCGAGCCGGCCACCAGCTGCGCGGCCAACATCATCTACAACGCCTTTGTACGGCAGTTCGGGCCCAACCGGGACGGCCGGGTCGGCCCGGAGTGGACCTGTGAGGCCGTCAGCGAACTGGATCACAAGCAGTTTACGGTCATTCCCCCTTCGGGGACCTTTCGCGACCTGATCGAACACCTGGATTTTATTGTCGGGGAGCTGGGGTGCACGATTATCCAGCTCCTGCCGATTCATCCGACCCCCACCACCTACGCCCGTATGGGGCGTTTCGGCAGTCCCTACGCCGCTCTGAGCTTTCTGGATGTGGATCCCGCCCTGGCCCGTTTCGATCCGGCCGCCACCCCCTTGGAACAGTTCGGCGAACTGGTGGATGCCGTCCACGCCCGCGGGGCCCGGATTTTTCTGGATATCGCCATCAATCACACCGGCTGGGCGGCCCGCCTGCACGGCATGCATCCGGAATGGCTGGCCCGGGACGACGGGGGCCGCATCGAAGTCCCCGGCGCCTGGGGGGTTCAGTGGGAAGATCTGACCCGCCTCGACTATGCCCACCGGGACTTGTGGCGCTTCATGGCCAACATGTTTCTGACCTGGTGCCGCCGGGGGGTAGACGGTTTCCGCTGTGATGCCGGTTACATGATTCCGGAACCGGCCTGGCGCTACATGGTGGCCAAAGTGCGCCGGCAATTTCCAGATACGATCTTTCTGCTGGAGGGACTGGGCGGCAAGATATCCGTCACCCGCGCCCTGCTCAATCGGGCCAATTTCAACTGGGCCTATTCGGAATTGTTCCAGAATTACGACCGCCGCCAGATCGAATCCTACCTCCCGGGGGCCCTCGACATCGCGTGCACCGATGGATTGACGGTCAACTTTGCCGAAACCCACGACAACCTGCGGCTGGCCGCCCGCTCCCAGGTGTGGGCCCGCCTGCGCACCGCCCTGTGCGCCATGTTCGCGCCCCAGGGCGCCTTCGGTTTTGCCAACGGTGTGGAATGGTTCGCCACGGAGAAGATCAACGTGCACGACTCGCCCTCCCTGAACTGGGGAGCCGTTCCGAACCAGGTGGCGGCCATGCGCCGTTTGACGGACCTGCTCAAGCACCACCCCTGTTTCCACGATCAAACCCGTTTGCGATTGATTCAAGCCGACGGAGGCAATGTAGCGGTCATGCTGCGCCACCATCAGCCCACGAATCAACGTCTGCTGGTGGTGGTCAACCTGGACGACAAGGCTACGGCCACAGCCAGTTGGCCGGCGGAAGCCGCCCCTGAATTGCCCCCGGAATTGACGGATCTCCTTTCAGGCCGGACCCTGACGCCCATTCGGCAGGATGGTTATGTGCGCTGCGACCTGTCACCTGGGGAGGTGTTGTGCCTGGCCCCTTCTCATACCGGCTTCACACTTCCGGAACCGTCGACCGGGGCCTTGATGGCCGCTGTTCCAAGGGTTGAACATCAACGACGACGGGCTAAGATACTGGATCTGTTAGCCTATTGGAATGGTGACCGATGCGATGCACTGGACATCGACGCTTTGGCGGAAGCGCTGGCAGCGGATCCCTTGGCCCTCTGCCGCCGCCTGCGCACCGATGAAAGCGATCCGGGTGTCACCCGCTGGCAATGGCCGCAGGATCTCCGTCGGCAGGTCATGATTCCTCCCGGGCACGTGCTGCTGGTGGAGGCCCCCCACCCTTTTCAGGCGCGCATTGTGTTGAATCGCCGGGTGATCGGCCAGGAAACCTCGCTGGCAAGCCGCAACGCCGTCCATTTTGCCCTCTTTACCTTGGGCGAAGCACCCTCGAATACGGTTACGGTGGGGCTGGAACTTTTTCTCTACACGCCCGAAGCCACCGAGCGCTCCCTTACGGACATGCTCCTGCTGGGCGCCGCGGAGAGCGTGTCCGTGCGCACCTTATGGCCCCGTCAGAGCCTGCCCGATACCCCGTTGGTCTGGCTGGGCACCAACGGCCGCGGCGCCATGAGCCACACCCCTGTCCGCTGGGGTGTTCTTTACAGCCGCTACGATGCCCTGCTGGCCGCCAATCTGAATCCCGAAGTGCCCGAGGACCGCTGGATCATGCTGACACGTTTGCGCGCCTGGGTCGTGTTCCAGGGCTACTCCCAGGAAATCCGCCATGACTGTCTGGAATCGTTTTATTACGACGGGCAAAACCGGGCCCGATGGCGGTTTCACATGCCAACGGGGCAGGGGCAATCCATCCGCCTCACCGTTACGATTGACATGCCGGAAGCGGCCAACGCGGTCCGGATCGCTTTTGTGAGGGAGCCGGCCGGTCAGGTGCCGAACGGCCTGCCGGACGACCTGCTGGTCCACCTGATCCTGCGCCCCGATATCGAGGATCGCAATTTTCACGCCACCACCAAAGCCTACCTGGGACCGGAAACCCGGTTTCCTGAGGCGGTGACGCCCCAGGCCGACGGATTCATCTTTCGGCCGGACCCCGGACGGCTGTTGCAGGTGAGGGCCACCCGGGGGAATTATGTTCATGAGCCGGAATGGGCGTATATGGTTCACCGCCCGCTGGAGGAGGAAAGGGGACTCGATGCGGCCTCGGACCTCTTCAGCCCGGGATACATCACAGCCCCTTTGGCCGGAGGCGCCCGGCAGATCATCCGGGCCGCCGTTAACGGCCAAGACGGAGCCGCCGCCGATAGAGGCGACCGTCAGGCCGGCGTTCTGGAAAAATATCGCGATACCGATCTGGCCCTGCGGCGAGCCATGTCGCAATTTATCGTCCAAAGAGGATCCTTCGCCACGGTCATCGCCGGTTATCCCTGGTTTCTGGACTGGGGACGGGATACCCTGATCTTCTGCCGGGGGATGATCGCCGCCGGTATGACAGAAACCGCGGTAAACATCATCCGTCAGTTTGCCGCTTTCGAGCAGGACGGCACCCTGCCGAATATGATCCGCGGCAACGACGCCAGCGACCGGGATACATCGGATGCCCCTCTATGGCTGTTCGTGGTCTGCCGGGACCTGATCCGGAAGGGTCATACCGATATTCTCGATATGCCCTGCGGCGGACGCCCCCTGCGGAAGGTCCTGGCCGATCTGGCCGGGGCCCTGGTTCGGGGCACACCCAACGGAATTGTCATGGACAATGAATCCGCGCTCCTTTTCAGCCCGGCCCATTTCACCTGGATGGACACGAACTATCCGGCCGGTACGCCGCGGGAGGGCTACCCCATCGAAATTCAGGCCTTATGGTTCGCTGCACTGAATTTCCTGGCGGAATATGGGAACCCGTCCGGCAGGACGGAATGGGGCCGACGGGCCGCGCGGGTTGAAGCCTCCATCAACCGGCTGTATTTTAATGATGACTTGGGGTATCTAGTGGATTGCTTACACGGTCCAGCCGGACGGCCGGCCGGCGCCTGCCTGGCCGACGATGCCCTGCGACCCAACCAGCTCTTTGCGATTACCTTGGGGGCCGTTCATGATCCGGCCAAGACCGGGCGTATCGTTGCGGCGTGCGAATCATTGATCGTGCCGGGCGCCATCCGCAGCCTGGCCGATCGGCCGGTCAAGATCCCGCTGGCCATCCATCATCAGGGGCATCTCTTGAACGATCCCCATCGCCCCTACCAGGGCCACTATCAGGGGGATGAAGACACCCGGCGCAAGCCCGCCTACCACAACGGCACAGCGTGGACATGGGTCTTTCCTTCCTTTTGCGAAGCTTGGGATATGGTTTACGGCGAAAGCGGGCGGGCGGCTTGCCGAGCGCTCCTGGCGACATCGACGGCCTACATGAATGGCGGCTGCCTGGGGCATATGCCGGAAATCGTGGATGGCAGCAGCCCCCACCGGCCGCGCGGCTGCGACGCCCAGGCCTGGTCGGTGAGCGAAGTCTATCGGGTGTGGCAGCGATTGAATAGCGATGCGGCGCACCCTGTACCCGCTAGTGCTCTCCGCCGCGGGGCGGATGGCACCTGACGGCCTCGGCCCGATAGCGGTAAACTTGGCAATTGAAAAACCCGCCCCCGGGGGCGGCGTGCATATCATTTAACGGAGACGAGTTCATGCGCAACATTCAGACTTTTCAGGTGTTTCCCTTTATTCCCGAATCCCTGGCGTTTCTGGAGACCTTGACCCGGAACTTGTGGTGGTGCTGGCAGCGGGACGCCTTCGAGCTGTTTCGCCGTATCCACCCCGGCCTGTGGCATCAATGCCAGGGCAACCCCATCCTGTTTTTTACCCGCATTCCCCAGGAACGTCTGCAGGAACTCGCCCGGGACAAAAGCTTTATCGCCCACATGGAGCGGGTGCGCCTCCATTTCGAGTCCCAGGTCATGAGTCCTCCCCTTGAAGACGCGCCCTTTGCGCCCGATACGACGATCGGCTATTTTTCAATGGAGTTCGGCATGCACGAAAGCGTGCCCCTTTATTCCGGCGGTCTCGGCATTCTGGCCGGCGACCACCTCAAAGCGGCTTCCGATTTGAGGCTGCCCCTGGTGGGTATCGGGCTTTTTTACCGGCAAGGATACTTCCGGCAGTTTTTAAACGACGATGGCTGGCAGCAGGAAACCTACCCCGAGAATGACATCTATATGCTGCCCATCGAAAGGGCCCGAACCCCTGACGGCCAGGAAATCCTGGTGCAGGTGGACAGCCCGGACGGTCCCCTTCACGCCATGGCCTGGGAAATTCGCGTCGGCCGCATTCCCCTTTATCTGCTGGACACCAACGTGCGCGAAAACCCCCCGGCCCTGCGGGACATCACCGCCCGGCTCTATTCGGGCGGCAGCCGACGGCGCCTGGCCCAGGAAATCATTCTGGGAATCGGCGGCATGCGGGTTTTGGAAAAGCTGGAGCGCAAGCCCCAGGTGGTTCACATGAACGAGGGGCACTCGGCCTTCGCCAGCCTGGAGCGACTCTCGCAACTGGTGCAGTCTGACGGTCTTGATTTGAAGACGGCCACCCAGGTGTTACCGCGCACCACCGTGTTCACCACCCACACCCCGGTGGCGGCGGGCCACGATGACTTTCCCGTGGATATGGTCCTGCCCTGCCTGAAACCCTTCGAGGAAAAACTCGGCACCAATGTGGCCGCCATCGTTCGATGGGGCCAGCCCCAGGGCGGTGCTCCCGAGACACCGCTTTCCATGTTTATTTTGGGCAAGCGCATGTCTGCCTACTGCAACGGCGTCAGTGAACTGCACGGGGCCGTCGCCCGGCGGATGTGGCACCATCTCTGGCCCGGGATTCCCGAGGATGAGGTGCCCATCACCCACGTCACCAACGGGGTTCACATTCCCACCTGGACCTCGTCGGAAACCAGCCTGCTGTTCGAGCGCTATATCGGACCGGACTGGCACATGGCTGTCGGGACGTCCGACAACGGTCACCGCCTGGAAGAAATGTACGACGAGGAACTCTGGCACGCCCACGAAATCAATCGCGCCCGCCTCATCCGAACCTGCCGGCGCCGCATGGCGGACCAATACGGCCGCCGCAACGCCCCCATTACGATCATGAAGGAGATGGAGTCCGTTCTGGACCAGGACATTTTGACCATCGCCTTTGCGCGCCGGTTTGCCACCTACAAGCGGGCCAACCTTCTGCTGCAAGACCCTGATCGGCTGGAGGCCATGATCAATTCGGAGGACCGTCCGGTGCAGTTTATCTTTGCCGGCAAGGCCCATCCCCAGGACAACGAAGGCAAGGAATTGATCCGGCGGCTGGTGGAGTTCGGACGGCGTCCCGGCATCCGGCACCGCTTTATCTTTCTTGAAGACTATGACATGCAGGTCGCCCGGCGGTTTATCCAGGGGGCCGATATCTGGCTGAACACCCCCCGCCGTCCGTTTGAAGCCTGTGGCACCTCCGGCATGAAAGCGGCCATCAACGGCGTTCTCAACGTCAGCGTTCTCGACGGGTGGTGGTGCGAGGGCTACCGGGATGACCGGGGCTGGCGTATCGGCAACGGTGAAGAATTCGAGGATGCCGACTATCAGGACCGCATCGAAGGCCAGGCCCTCTACAATGTTCTGGAAAACGAGGTGATCCCTTGTTTTTACGATCGTGAAAGCGGCGGTCTGCCCCTGCGCTGGCTGGCTCGCATGAAGGCCTCCATGAAAATGGCCATGCAGGATTTCAGCGCCCAGCGCATGGTCAACCAATACAGCACACGCTTCTACAGGCAGGCGGCGCAACAATTTCACGATCTCCTTGCCGATCGGGCCCGGCTGGCCGTGCAGAAAAGCCAAGCCAACGAGCGCCTGACGAAGTTATGGAAGGAAATCGTCATCGATTTCCCAGTGTTGCAAACCGAGGGGACCCTGCGGGTGGGCGACCGGCTCCAGATCAACGTACTCGTCAATCTGGGCCGGATCAAGCCCGACGAAGTCGAAGTAGAACTCTGTTACGGGCCTCCCAAAACCGTGGATCGCCTGGAGGTGACCTATCGCAAAACCATGGCCGTGCAGGAGACGCTCAGCGAAAACCGCTATCTTTACAGCTGTTCCCTGCCATGCGATGCAGCCGGCCGCTACGGGTTTACCGCGCGGGTGACGCCTAAGGGCGATATCTGGACACGCTATACCCCAGGACTGATCGCCTGGGCCTGATGCACGAGGACGATTCGCGGCAAACGGCTATCAGAGGCGGTCGGTTTTGATTCCGGCCAAGGCCGCAGCGATGTGTCCCGCGCTGCCGGACTTCCCGTCTGATCCTACCCGGCTGGGGGGTGGAAACCGACGGCGTCGCCGAATGAACGACAACCTTGTATAGAGCCCGGCTACGGCGAGGATTTCCAAAGCGCGAGAAGGCCGAGGACTCCAAAATGCCATTTATGGACGACAGAATAGGGGCGATAGCCCCACCAAAGCCCTCGCGATCAGGGGAAGGAGGAGGCCCCCATAGGGAGTTCTTTATGCCAACGCCTTTAAGCAACCCCACCGTATTGGTGGCAACCCCCGAAGTCACCTATCTGCCGGAAGGTATGGGCAACATGTCCAACCACCTGACGGCCAAAGCCGGCGGCCTGGCCGATGTATCCGCCGCTCTGATCAGCGCGTTATTCGACCAGGGCGCGGATGTGCACGTCGCCCTGCCGGACTATCGCGAAATATTTGCCGCCCAGACGGCGCCGCTTTTGAAAAACGAATTCCGGCGCATTCGCGACAAAATGCCGGATGAACGCATCCATTTGGCCGAGGACCGCGTCTTTTTCTACATGAACACGGTCTATTCCCACTATGGAGCGGACAACATCAAAATCGCCCTGGCGTTTCAGCGCGAAATTATCAACAACATCATTCCACGCGTCAAGCCGGACCTGATCCATTGCAATGACTGGATGACCGGCCTGATTCCGGCCGCCGCGCGGGAAATGGGCATCCCCTGCCTGTTTACCGTCCACAATATCCATACCGTCAAGGCATTGCTGGCCTACATCGAAGACCGCGGCATCGACGCGGCCTATTTCTGGCACCATCTCTACTACGAGAACATGGCAATGGAATATGAGGAAACCAGGGATACCAATCCAGTGGATTTCCTGGTCAGCGGCGTCTTTGGCGCCCATTTCGTGAATACGGTCAGTCCCACCTTTCTCAGGGAAATCGTGGAAGGCCATCACCATTTCGTTGCCCCTCATATTCGGCAGGAACTGGCCAACAAATACTATGCCGAATGCGCAACCGGGATTCTCAACGCCCCCGATCCATCCTATCGCCCCGAGACGGACGACGCCCTGGTGCAGACCTATTCCGCCAAGGATCATGCCCGTGGCAAGCAAGCCAACAAGCGCTATCTGCAGCGCAGTCTCGGCCTCGTGTCGGACGACCGGGCACCGCTTTTCTTCTGGCCCCATCGCCTGGACCCGGTGCAGAAGGGCTGTCAGCTGCTGGCCGAAATTCTCTACCGGGTGGTATCCCAATACTGGGATCAGCATCTGCAGATCGTTTTTGTGGCCAATGGCGACTACAAGAACATCTTCCATAATATTGTGGCCCTCCACGAACTTTACGATCGGGTGGCCGTCTGCGGTTTTGACGAAACACTGGCCCGGGTGGCCTACGCCGCTTCCGACTTCATGCTGATGCCGTCCCGCTTCGAGCCCTGCGGACTGCCCCAGATGATCGGCCCCCTTTACGGTTGTCTGCCTGTCGCCCACAATACCGGCGGAATTCACGATACCGTCGTCCATCTTATGCCGGAAAAGGATTCGGGCAACGGCTTCCTTTTCGAAACCTACGACAGCCCGGGGCTTTTCTGGGCCATGGAGCAAGCCATGCTTTTCCATGAATTACCGGAGATGACACGGCGCCGCCAGATTCAACGCATCATGGAAGAGAGCGTGCAGACGTTCAACCACGATGTCACCGCCCGACATTACATGCAGCTTTATGAAAAGATGCTGCAACGCCCCCTGATCGCTGAACGACCCTATTGAGGTGCGCCCATGAGCTCCGGACAATCCACCGATACCCCCATCTGGCTGAACCGTCTGCTTGAGAAAGATCCCTGGCTGGAGCCTTTTCGCGAAGGATTGGTCCGGCGGCGGCAGACCATGGAATGCGCCCGAGGTAGGCTTCTGGCCGACGGTGACACCCTGCAGGAGGTGGCCCGTGACCATCACTATTTCGGCCTTCATGCAGATGCCGACGGGTGGGTTTTCCGGGAATGGGCCCCCAATGCCACGGCACTCTTTCTGCTGGGGACGTTTAATGCATGGGAGGAAAACCCGGCGTTTGCCCTTCAGCGAACGACGGCACGGGACGGGGTCTGGGAACTTCGCCTGGCCAGGGATCAGATCGCTCACGGGGACTTGTATCGATTGCGCCTCTATTGGCCGAACGGCCAGGGGGAGCGCCTGCCGGCCTATGCCCGCCGGGTGGTCCAGGATCCCCGGACCCATATCTTTAACGCTCAGGTCTGGTATCCGCCGGAGTCCTATCGCTGGGCCCATGCGGCGCCGGCGGCGCCGGATCCGATTCTGATCTACGAAACCCACGTGGGCATGGCCCAGGAAAAATACGGTGTGGGCACCTACCGGGAATTTGCCGACCTTCTGGTGCCCCGCATCAAGCGCTCCTGCTACAACACCATCCAGTTGATGGCGGTCCAGGAGCATCCCTACTATGGGTCTTTCGGCTACCAGGTGTCCAATTTTTTTGCGGCCTCCTCGCGCTTCGGCACACCGGAAGACCTCAAATACCTGGTGGACACGGCCCATGGCGCGGGGTTGCGCGTGGTCATGGATCTCGTCCATTCCCACGCCGTTTCCAACGAGGTGGAGGGCCTGAGCCGTTTTGACGGAACGCTCCACCAGTACTTTCACGACGGACCGCGGGGCCATCATTCCGCCTGGGATTCCCGCTGTTTTGACTACTACAAGATCGAAGTGCTGCGCTTTCTTCTAACCAACTGCTGCTTCTGGCTAGAAGAATACCGCTTTGACGGCTTCCGCTTCGACGGCATCACCAGCATGCTTTATCTGGATCATGGGCTCGGGAAAGCCTTTACGGGCTATGATGATTATTTCAGCGGGAACGTGGATGAGGATGCCGTGGCTTATCTGACCCTGGCCAACGAGCTGATTCATGCCGTCAATCCCCAGGCGGTTTCCATTGCCGAGGACATCAGCGGCCTGCCGGGACTGGCGCTGCCCATCGACGAGGGAGGCATGGGGTTTGATTATCGCTTTGCCATGGGGATCGCCGATCAGTGGATCCGGCTGACCAAGGAAGTGCCTGACGAGGATTGGCAGACCGCTACCATCTGGCACGAATTGACCAACCGCCGCGCCCATGAAAAATCCATCAGCTACGCCGAATGCCACGACCAGGCCCTGGTGGGGGATAAAACCCTCATGTTCCGCCTGGCCGATGCCGCCATGTACGATCATATGCACCGGGACGATCCGGACCTGACCATGGACCGGGCCATGGCCCTGCACAAGATGATCCGCCTGGTCACGTTAGCCACGGCCGGAAACGGTTACCTGACCTTCATGGGCAATGAGTTCGGCCATCCCGAATGGATCGACTTTCCCAGGGAGGGTAATAACTGGTCCTACCACTATGCCCGCCGTCAATGGCACCTGGCGGACCATCCGGATTTGAAATACGGCCTGCTGGCCGCCTTCGACCGGGCGATGCTCGAACTGGTGAAGACCCGGTCGCTCTTCCAGGATCCCTGGGCCCATCTGGTATACGAGCACACCGATGACAAGGTGCTGGCCTTTACCCGCCACGGCCTGCTCTTTATTTTCGGCTTTCATCCCACCCAATCGTTTAGCGACTACGGCTTTTACGCCCCCCCAGGGAAATACCGGATAATATTCGACAGCGACGCACCGGGGTTCGGCGGTCATGGTCGCCTGCGACCCGACCAGGAGCACCTTACCCTGCCGGATGCACAGGACCCGTCAGGGACCCGGAAACGGCTGCATCTCTATATCCCCAACCGCACCGCCCAGGTGCTGCTGAAGGTGGATTGATGCCGCCGTAAGCCACGGGACGGGCGTAAGGGACGAGGATTCAGACCCCATCCTTATAGTGACGGTAATAACGCATGACCTTTTCCACGTAGCGCTCGGTCTCGGGAATGGGCGGTATGCGCTGGTAGCGGTCCACGATGGTGGGGCCGGCATTGTAGGCCGAGAGACTCAGAGCCAGCTTGCCCTCGTAGCGGTCGTAGAGTGAGCGGAAATAGCGGGTGCCGCCCATGATATTCTGGTGGGGGTCGAAAGGATCTTTGATATTTAAGGCCGGGAAATTTTCCGGCATGATCTGCATCAGACCCCGGGCGCCTTTCTTGGACACCGCCCGCGGATTGAAGCTGGATTCCGCCTGGATAATGGCTTTGACCAGATAAAAGTCGATGCCGTGGCGACGGGCGGCTTCCTTGATGATGCGGTCGTAAGTGGTGGTGTCGGCCGGGGTGTAAAAACGGGGTTTATGGGTACGGATATAGAGGCGGTACTCCGGCGAGGACGGTGTATTGGTGAAATGCATCACGCCATCGGCATCTCGAAACATGTAGATATCGGCCGCCACGGGAACGCCTGCCAACAACAGGGTAGCCGCGACGAGTACGTTTAGCCCCCGCCGTATGTGTTTTGTCACGTCCGCTCGCATAAGCCTGCGTTTGTCCGCTGTTGAGAACCTGTTCCCCGTCCAAATCCCTGTGGACTACCTTCTTTTTTTATAGGTTGTTTTTTCCAGAAACTCAAGACCCGGGCCCGCGGCAGCCTCCGGCAAAAGGGATTTCGAAAGCGCGGTCTTCCATAGGCGTTACGGGCGGCAACCTATCCGCACTATCGGCGCATCGCGGCCGGAACTTGAACGCTTTACCGGCGAGCGGACTGATTGAGGGCAGGGTGCCGCGAAAGGAAACCCGGGGATGGCGGGATCCGCCAAACGCTTTTCCCGCGCGTATTCAGCCTTCTTGGTCCGGGTTCATAGGTGGGGCCGACGCCCATGAACGCCGTTTCTGAATTTCCTGATACTGTTTGCGGATAAAACCGGCGGGAAAAGCGGAAAGCGCGAGATAGGGAAGGGTGTTTCGGCAGAATTCATCCTGGAAGGTTTTGAGCAGCGTTTCTTTGTCTTCGACAGGGACGAAGACGCGCTCCTTGCGGCTAACATAGGTCACACTGGGCCCCAATGCCTGGCGCGCCGCTTCCAGCCCCGGGTCTTCGCCGGTCTGCGGTGAAAAACGATGGGCATCAACCGGGATTTCGATGCGCGCTTCCAGGGCCACGATCCAACGGTCGGCGGTTTGGGGGCGCGAGACATCCACCAGATGGAGCGTCGTCCCGTTGGGCAATGGCCGGGTTTCAAGCGGAGTTTCGTTCATCTGAGAGGCTCCTTTCAATCGATGACCGGAAAATTGATGCCTGTAGCGGGTGAACCGGGCGGAGAAACGGTATGGCGGTGAAGGCCTGACGGAAGACGCATCAACTGATCGGCAGCATATAGTCCGCCAGGCGACTGGACGTTTTACGCAGGTTGTTGCTCAGCAGGATGGCGATGCCCTTCAGCAGCTTGATCCCGACGTTGGCGTGGCGGTGCAGAATCAAGTCGAAGGCCGCCTGGGAAAGTATGAACAGCTTGGTGTTGTCGCGCGCTTTGACAGTTGCCGAGCGCGGCATATTCTCAATGACCGACATTTCACCGATGGACTGACCCTTGCGAAGCGTGGTGATGATGACCTCCTGCTCCGCCGGGTTGGGCTGCTTGATGACATCCAGGGTGCCGTGGGCGATGAAACACATGAAATTGCCCCGGTCGGCTTCTTGGAATAGAATCTCGCCCGGCTGCAGTTCGATCACGTTCATGTGTTTGGCCACCAATTTGACTTCTTCGGCATTCATCCGGCTGAAAAGCGGGATGTTCATGAAAAATTCGACGATGGCTTTTGACAGATTGGGATCCATCCTCTAAAACCCTCACGTTGGGCGCTTGATCGCGCCGGATACCCATCATATATATAACGCTTCTAACAAAATTTTCACGCTAAATGAAGCCTTTCTTATCTTCAATAGCCCTCAAAGGAGGCCTGCCATGACCAACGCGCCCCCCACGCGCGAAGATGCCTGGAAGCTGCTGACGTCCTACAATCAAAGCGAGAGCTTGCGCAAACACGCTCTGGCCGTGGAGGGTGTCATGCGTTATTTTGCCCGCCAATACGGTGAAGACGAAACCGTCTGGGGGATTATCGGCCTGATCCATGATTTGGACTACGAGCAGTTTCCGGATCAGCACTGCATCAAAACCGAAGAAATCCTGCGGGCCAATGAATGGCCGGAGGACTACATCCGGGCCGTGATCAGCCACGGATACGGGATCTGCACGGATGTGGAACCCCGTTCGACCATGGAGAAAGTGCTTTTTGCCGTGGACGAACTGACTGGCCTGGTGACCACCACGGCGCTGGTGCGCCCCTCCCGGAGCGTCATGGATCTCAAGGTCAAATCCGTGAAAAAGAAATGGAAGGACAAGCGGTTTGCGGCCGGTGTGGATCGCTCCATCATCGAGAAGGGCGCCGCCATGCTGGACATGGAATTGTCGGCCCTCATCACCGGCACCATTATGGGCATGCAGGAAGTGGCCGATGCAATCGGTCTCAAGGGAGAAACGGCCTAAAACGCCTTTTTGACGGATAAGCGCAAAAGGGGAGAGGCCCTAACAGCGGTCAGAGATGCTTCGCCGCCCTCCGCCGTTCGGCGGAGGGCGGCGAAGCAGAGATTAATTCACTTCTTCAAATTCAGCGTCCACGACATCTTCCTTGTCCTTCGGCGACGGTCCGGCAGACGCCGTATCAGCGGTTTCCGCACCGGGCGCCCCCTGGCTGTAGGCCATGGACCCCATCTGCTGGGCGATGCGTTTGAGATCCTCGCTCAGCCGACGGATCTCGCTCACATCATCCCCCTTCATAGCGGTCTTGAGGGCCTGAACCGCGTTGCCGACCTGGGCCCGGGAGCTCTCGTCCAACCGATCATTGAGCTCCTGCAGGCTTTTTTCGGTGGTGTAGACCAGGGCATCCGCTTCATTGCGGGCATCCACGAGTCCTTTCTTGCGGCGGTCCTCGTCGGCATGCATTTCCGCTTCCCGCACCAGACGGTCGATCTCCCCCTGGTCCAGACCGCTGGAAGCCGTAATTCGAATGGACTGCTCCTTGCCGGTGGCCTTATCCTTGGCCGAAACGCTGACGATCCCGTTGGCGTCGATGTCGAAGGTGACCTCGATCTGGGGGGTTCCCCGGGGTGCCGGTGCGATCCCGGTCAGCTCGAAGCGGCCCAGGGTTTTGTTGTCCGAGGCCATTTCGCGCTCGCCTTGCAGGACATGAACCGTCACGGCGGGCTGGTTGTCCTCCGCAGTGGAAAACACCTGGCTCTGACGGGCCGGAATGGTGGTGTTGCGCTCGATCAAACGCGTCATGACACCGCCCAGGGTTTCGATGCCCAGGGACAGTGGGGTCACGTCCAGCAGGAGAACATCCTTGATGTCGCCCTTCAGAACAGCCCCCTGGATGGCGGCCCCCATGGCCACGACTTCGTCCGGATTGACGCCCTTGCCGGGCTCACGGCCGAAAATGGCTTTCACGCGGGCCTGCACCGCCGGCATGCGGGTCATGCCGCCCACCAGAATCACCTCGTCGATGTCGCCGGCGGCGAAACCAGCGTCTTGCATGGCCTGACGGCAGGGGCCTTCCAGCTTGTTCAACAGGTCGGCCACCAGGGCTTCCAACTTGGCCCGGGACAACTTGATGTTCATGTGCTTGGGCCCACCGGCATCGGCCGTGATAAAGGGTAGATTGATCTCCGTTTCCATGGAAGAGGAGAGTTCCATCTTGGCCTTTTCAGCAGCCTCCTTGAGCCGCTGCAGCGCCATCTTGTCGGACCTGACGTCGATGCCCTGATCCTTGCGGAAGGTGTCCGCCAGATAGTCGATCAGGCGCAGGTCGAAATCCTCACCGCCCAGATGGGTGTCGCCGTTGGTGGCCTTGACTTCGAATACCCCATCCCCAATCTCCAGGATGGAAATGTCAAAGGTACCGCCACCGAGGTCGAACACCGCTATTTTTTTATCTTTTTTTCCTTCCAACCCATAGGCCAGGGATGCGGCCGTGGGCTCGTTGATGATGCGCAGGACGTTGAGGCCGGCGATTTTGCCGGCATCCTTGGTGGCCTGGCGCTGGCTGTCGTCGAAATAGGCCGGCACGGTGATGACCGCATCGGTGACCTTTTCCCCGAGGTAGTCCTCGGCCGCTTTGCGAATGGCGCTCAGAATAAAGGACGATATTTCCGCCGGACTATAGGTCTTGTCTTTGAGGCGAATGCGCACGTCGCCATTATCGGCAGCTTCGATCCGATAGGGGAGCACCGGGACGTCCCGCTTAACCTCTGGTGAATCGAATTTTCGTCCGATCAGCCGTTTGACACCAAAAACGGTATGCTCAGGATTGGTGACCGCTTGGCGTTTGGCAATCTGACCCACAAGGCGCTCCCCAGCGTCGTTGACCGCCACAATGGAAGGTGTGGTACGGCCCCCTTCGCTGTTGGTGATAACCTGAGCGTCTTTGTTCTCCATGATCGCGACACAAGAATTGGTGGTGCCAAGATCAATTCCAATAACTTTACCCATGATGAGTACCCCCTAAATAAATAATTAATTCATTACTAAAACAATTTTTAAATTAAAGTAATGTTAATTGGGGGGGTGTCAAGGGTGGAACCGTATGGCCCTCTAAATTTTCCAACCGCTTAAAAATGGTCTATCCTTGGGCGCGCTGCTGTTTTTTGGCCCACTGGGCCGCACCAATGCCAGCCACGCAGCCCTCCCCGACGGCTTTGGCCATCTGCCACGGCATACCGCAAATATCGCCGGCCGCAAAAATGCCGGGCACACTGGTCTCCTGCTGCTTGTTGGTCTTGATGTATTTCATATCATCGTCCAGTTGAATCCCCAGATTGAGCGCCAACTCCAAAACCCCCTTGGCGCCCAGTTCAATGAAAACCCCTTGCACCTCAAGGCGGGAATCATCCCCCAGGCGAACCCCTTCCACCGCCTCGTTGCCATAGATGGCTTTGATATGTTGACCTTCATGAAGGGTGACCGGCGAGGATAGAAGGTCTTTTTGCAACGTTTCGGCCACTGCGAGGCGATCACAGATCAAATGCACCTCGCGCGCCGTTTTCGCAAGGGTCAGGGCACCGTCCACGGCCGCGCTTTCTCCGCCGGCCACACACACGTCCATCCCCCGGAAAAAGAGGCCGTCGCAGTCGACGCAGTAGCTTACCCCTTTTCCTAAAAAGTCCTTCTCGCCGGGAACACCCAGTTGCTGGCGTTTGGATCCCGTGGCCAGGATCAAACTCCAGGCGTCGATCTCCACCCCGCCTTCCGTGCGAACGCGAAAGCGGTCCCCCTCCGGAGTGATCCCCAGGACATTTTCTTCCCGGACATGCGCTCCGAAACGACGCGCCTGTTCGAGGCCGCGTGCCAGCATCTCTTCCCCGGAAATATTGAAAAGACTGAAATAGTTTTCGATATGTGCAGTGAAGAGGCTGCTCTTTTCGATGCTTCCCAGGAGCAGAACGGATGTTTTGCGTCGTGCCGCATGAACCGCCGCCTGAAGCCCGGCCGGTCCCAGGCCCAGAATCACGACATCGTACTCAAGTGGTTTCATCAAATGGTCCTCCGTGGTTGAGATTGCTGTCAACGGGTTGTCCTTATCATAATAGGAATAAAACCACCGGATGCCACCTCCGGTGCATGGGGATGCGGATGGACATTTCTCTTTAAATGATTTAGATTTCTCGAAGATACAACATCGCGGCCGGCGGTGTTTGATTGTTGATGCCATTTAAAGCCTTTGCCACCCAAGATCATTCAAGGAACGTTTCGATGACAAACGATGTGCTTGCAGGAAAACGGATCGGATTTATCGGCGCCGGCAATATGGCCGAAGCCATCATAAGGGGGCTGTTGGAAAGCAAAACGGTGGCGCCCGGCCATATCACGGCCTCCGATGTCATGCCTGAGCGCCTTGAGTTCATGGCAGCCACCTACGGCATCGGCACCACGGCGGACAATGCAGCCCTGGTTGTGGAGGCCGACATCCTGGTCCTGGCGATCAAACCCCAGGTGGCCGGCCAGGTGCTGGCCCATATTGCCCTCCACACCGATGACACCAAGCTGATCATCTCCATCGTGGCCGGCTTGACGACCGCCACCATGGCCGCCGCTTTGGGCGACGGTCCGCGCATTGTCCGTACGGTGCCCAACACGCCGGTTTTCGTGGGCGAGGGCATGGTCGCCATAGCCGTCGACGGGCCCGCCCGGGAAGACGATTATGCCGCGGCTGCCGCCATTTTCGAACCGGTGGCCCGCATTGTCAAAGTGGAAGAAAAACATATGGATGCCGCCATCGGGGTTTCCGGCTCCGGGCCGGCCTATGGGTTTCTGATGATCGAGGCGCTGGCGGACGGCGGTGTTAAAATGGGACTGCCGCGTCCCATCGCCCTTGAATTGGCCGCCCAAACCCTTCTCGGGGCCGCGAAGATGTGCCTCGAATCCGGTCGCCACCCCGGGCAGTTGAAGGATATGGTCACCTCGCCGGGAGGCACCACCATCGCCGCTCTGCATAAAATGGAAGCCGCCGGGGTACGGGCCGCCTTGATGGATGCCGTGGAGGCCGCCGCCCGAAGGTCGGAGGAACTGGGCCGACAAGGATAGGCTTGTAAACCATGGAGGGCGCCGACAGCTGTGGTCTTCGCTTTCGGCCGTGATCGCCCCAGAGCCACAGTCATGAGGCCGGAACGTCAGCCGCAATGTGCGTTAACTCGCAAAGAGGGGTCTAGACCATGAACCGTTTTTTTAAGATCATCTTACATCTCTCTGTGTTCGCTATCGGCATTCCCGTGGTGGGGTTCTCCAATTTCTGGGACTGGAACCTCCTGCAAGGGATGGTGCTGCCCATTTTAGCGACCGGTTTTTTCATCTACCTGATTCTGTTTATTGCACTCGGGGGATACAAGGCCTTTCACTCATCATCCTGATGGCACCCAACAGACCCCTCACATCAAGCAGACACCCTTTTAGGAGAAGTGTTCACCATGCCGGATCACAATATACTGGAAATCTTCTCGGACTACATCTGACCCTGGTGCTATTTCATTACCGGGCGTATTGAAAGACTGCAGCAGGAATTCGACATCCGCCTTCGCTGGACGGCATTTCCCCTCCATCCGGAAACGCCGGAGGAGGGTCGCACCCTCGAGGACCTTTTTGCCGGACGGCCCATTGACATCCCGGGGATGCTGGCCCACTTGAAAAAAACCGCCGACCAACTAGGCCTGCCCTTTGGCGAGCGCCACATGACCTTCAACAGCCGCCGGGCACAGGAATTGGGCAAATGGGCCGAGCAGCGCGGCCTTGAGGACGCTTTTCATCGCGCTGTTTTCGAGGCCTATTTTGCCGAGGGACGGAATATCGCCCAATTGACGGTCCTGCTGGAGATCGTGCAAACCGTCGGGGGCGATCCCGGGGAAGCGCGCACCGCTTTGGAAGATGGCCGCTTCAAGGCGGCCGTGGATCAAGACTGGCAGCGCTCCCGGTCCATGGAGATCACCGCCGTGCCGACTTTCGTCACCAGCGGCCGCCGCCTGGTCGGTGCCCAAAGCTACCAGGATTTGGCGCGCTTTATGACGGAGGCCCCCAAAGACCCTTTTTCTTCGGGAATCAAAAGAGTTTGAGCTGCACCTGCTGCACCTTCCGGTCCGCGGCCAGGTGGGGGGACTGGTGCTTTAAGAGCTGACGCTCGATGTCGGACACAAACGGCGAAAGGTGGCGTACTTCCTGACGGCCATATAGGCGCCGCTTGCGGGACCAGGTCAGATAAAGCTGTTCTTTGGCGCGGGTCAGCGCCACGTAAAACAGACGCCGCTCTTCATCCAAATCCACGGATGCCTTTTCCCCGCGACGAAGGGGGATCAATCCTTCTTCGCACCCGACGACAAACACTACCGGAAACTCCAATCCCTTGGCCGCGTGTATGGTGGACAAGGTCACTTTCTCCACCCGGGGTTGGACCATATCGGCATCGCTTTGCAAGGCCACCCGTGCGAAAAAGCGCTCCGGATCTCCTTGGCAGTGCCTGGCATGGGCCACCAGGTGGTTCACCGATTCCGGCAACCGTGCAGTGTCATCCTCCTCCGTCGTCCAATGGGCGGCCAGATGGCGAATACGGTCGACAAGCGATAGGGGCGTCAATTCGGCCAGGTGGTTTCGCAGACCGTCCAGGGCCTGAACGAGCCGCCGCCTTTTGGCTGAAGACAGCGTCTGGAAAGGCCCGGCATCGCTCTGCTCCAGGGCTTGTGGAAAGGTAAGCTGATGGGGTTCCATGACATCCAACAGCACCATCACGGTGATTTGGTCCAGGGGCGGTAGCAGGAATGGGGCAATCCGATTGATATCGTTGGCGCTTGCCATATCGTACGCGATGCGCAACAGCGACAGCCAGGCCGCCACCCGGGGCTCTTCATAGTAGCGCCGGCGGCTGGCGGTTTGGCAGGGGATGCCGGCCTGATCGAGGATATCCGACAAAACCTCGGCCTGCTGCGCAGTGCGGTATAGCACGGCAAAATCCGCGAAGCTGTGATCGTGGGTGGCATATCCGTCCACCTTGCCGGAATCGATCGACAAGAAGCCCGCCCCGCCGACGGCCTTTTCAATGATCCGGCCCACCGCTACGGCTTCCGCCTTTTCAGACGGCAGCTCGATCACCGCCAGGTGCGACATGCCGGTCAATCCTGAATAGAGCCGGGAACCCAGATCGCCCAAACCGGATAGCGAACTTTGACTGGGGCGAATCGCCTGACGCGACGCCTCCAGAATCGTATCGGTGGAACGGTAGTTGCGGGTGAGATGAACGACACGGGCGTCGGGGTAGTCTTCCACGAACTGGTTGAAAAAAGCCACATCGGATCCCCGAAAGCCATATATAGCCTGGTCCGGATCGCCGATCACACAGAGATTTCCCGTCCGGGGGCACCAGCAGCCGGATCAGGCGATACTGCCCGAAATTCAAATCCTGGTATTCATCCACAAAAACATGGGAAAAGCGCTGGCGGCATTCTTCCAAAAAAGCGGCCTCGTTTTCCAACCGTCGGACCACTTTGAAGATCAGATCTTCGAAGTCCAAAAGGCCGTAATCTTCCATGAGGTTTTGATAGGCGGTATAGATGCGGGCAAACTGGCTCGCCGGTGCTTCCGGTGCCACGGATTCAAAATAGTCTTCCGGGCCCCGCAGACGCTGTTTGGCATCGACGATCGTTTTCAGCAAAGATTGGGCTTTGGCGGTCACCGCATATCCGTCCCGCTCAAGGCGATGCAAAACACGTTGAATGATAAAGAGGCGTTCCTCATCATCGACAATGCGAAGCGCTCCCCCCGCTGTTTCTTCCCGAATCAGGGTCCAGCAAAGGCCATGGAAGGTGGCTGTCAGGGGCGGCGTAATATCATCGTCGAGCAAATGGACCAGACGTGAGCGCATCTCCTCGGCGGCTTTTTCGGTAAAGGTCACTGCCAGCAAGGCTTCCGGCGCCACGCCACGATCCTGAATCAAATGGGCGATCCGGTGAGTCAGGGTGCGTGTCTTGCCTGTTCCCGGACCGGCCACGATCAACAGCGGACCGTTCCCATGGGTGATGGCCTGCTGTTGGGCCCGGTTGTCCCCCTCCGGTTTTCCGGACGGTTGTTTCTTTAGGGAAGTATCATTGTAAAAACAGGTGGTATCCTCGGCTTTAATATTGTCAGCAGGGGCGCTTTTCGGTTCATGTTCACAGACGGCCATTCCCGGGAAAAGGCGCCGCTGTCCCAGAAGAGCGCTTTTTTCGGCATCCGTAAAAACACGAATACGACCAAATTCCCCGTCGAATCCGGCTTTTATGTTCACTTCACCGGAGCGCATACGGCGAATGGCCTCCCCCAGCAAAGGGATACCCAGGGATTCGATGCTTTCCGGGACAGCCCGGCGCAGAATGTGGAGCTCGTTTCCCAGAGAGGACAACGCCAGGTGATAGGCCCGTTTGACGGTTTTGGTGGCCGGGCCCACCTGAAGCACCTCCGCCAGTATTTCCACAAGGGGAATCAAACTTTCAAAAGGCGGATAACCTGATGGCACGCTTTCCGGGGTTCGATCGGCCAAAGTTTGGATCCGGTTAAAAACGCCTACGGTAAGGGATCGCCCGCAGAGCGGACATATCCCTTTAAAGTGGCGGGTCTCATCGGGGAGGAGGGCAACCCCGCACTTGCGATGCCCGTCCAGATGGTATTTCCCTTCCTCGGGATAAAATTCAATGGTACCGCCGAAATGTCCGCGAGAGGGCTTTTCCAGTGCTTTGCGGATGGCGGTATAGCCCGGTTCGCAATGGAAGATGTTGGCTTCCCGGGCCAGTTTGGAGGGCGAGTGGGCATCGGAGTTGGAAACGAGGGTCAGCCGATCCAGGCTGGATACCAGCCGATTCATGGGCGGATCCGAAGACAGTCCGGTTTCGGCCGCAAAGATGAAGGGGGAAAGGTCCCCGAAGCAATCCTCCAGACTGTCGAAGCCGGATTTCGATCCCAGCAGCGAAAACCAGGGGGTCCAGATGTGGGCCGGGATCATAAACGCACGCTCATCCGTCTCCAGCATGATTTCCAGCAAGTCGCGAGCGTCCAGACCGAGAATGGGACGGCCGTCCGAACGGATATTGCCGATTTCGTCCAAACGTCGATTGAACCGCTCCGCAGCGTCCAGGCAGGGCAAAAAGACGAGATTGTGGTTTTTCCTGGTTTGCCCGTTTTTTTTGTAAATATTGCTTATTTCGGACACCAAAAGGAAACGCACCGGGGCACGGCATCCGGCAGGTACGGCAAGGTCGCAAGCCGCTGCCAGCTCGTCGTTGAGCCGGAACAAACCATCGCCGTCCGGTACCAGCTTGGCTTTGATTTCCGCCAACCAGCCGGGATGGGTGGCATCACCCGTGCCGAGGACGGTCAACCCCTTCATTTGGGCGGCCGTGTGAAGATGCTCCAGATCGAGATCTTTGGAGGTCGCCCGGGAAAAACGGGAGTGGATATGCAAGTCAGCTAAAAACGTCATTGTTTCCAATCCCTTTCATCATCCCGCCGAGCCTGTGCGAAGCGCAGCAGGCCCTCTGACGGAAATATCCGCCGGCTGATCGCCGGAACCCTTAAAAATCTTGAAATCTCAAGACAATCAGGCTATATATGTTTACTTTTTAGTAAGTGCCATACCATATATTGTATTTTAGCCTGAAACCCTATTCAGCATCAATGGGTATATAATGCCATGGGCCTTTTGTCTCCTAGCGTATCCATCACCCAGTATCGCGTCGAGGGTCAGCTGCCTTCGCCGGTCAACGACCATGTGACCGCCGCGCTGCAAAACAATACGATCAGTGAAATCGACAACGATGCCAGCGACCAAACCATCGGCTGGACATCGTTCGACGATCCCTATCAGCCCGACTTCGAGGGGTCCCGGTTCGTCATCGATACCGCCTGGGTCTTTTCCCTGCGCATCGATAAAAAGAGTATACCCGCCAAGGTGCTGAAGAAGCATTACAATATGGAAACGGCCAAACGGCTGGCCGAATCCGGGCGGGATTTCCTTTCCAAAGCGGAAAAAAAACAAATCAAAGACCATGTTCTTGACAGTGCTCAGCATGCGCATACCGGCCACGCCCAATGTCTACGATATTCTCTGGAAATACGAAGAGGGGATGCTGTGGTTTTTTACCAATTTGAAAGCGGCCAATGAAGCGCTCGAAACCCTGTTCACCCGTTCGTTCAAACTGCGTCTGGTGCGTTTGTTTCCTTACACCGCCGGGTTGCATGCCGGTTTAAGCGGGCCGGAAAAAGATGGCCTTGACCAATTGAAACCAACCCTTTTTATGGAATAGACCATGCTGGATATTGCCGTCGCCTATCGCCGCTACCAGTTCATCGGCGATGAATTTCTCACCTGGCTCTGGTACACCCTCGAGGAAGACACCCGACTTCTGCAGCGCATCGATCCGGAGATTGCCACGCTGGAAATCGGCAACCGAATGGTTTTGGGAAACAGGTACCGCAAAGACAGCGAGGAAACGGTCACCATCAAAGGTGAAGAGGCCAATATGGACGAGGGTTTGCTGGCCCTGAAAAAGGGTGCCATGGTGACGGAAGTCAACCTCGTCTACCGTTCCGGCGACCAGGAATGGCGCTTCAACCTGAAAGGCGAAAGCCTCAATCTATCCAGTCTGCGGGTTCCGGAAACCGGCAGGATTGAATCCCGGGAGGATATCGAAGGCGCCGTTATTGAAAAGACCTATTTGTATGATAAAATCATTAATTTAATTAATGTCTTATTTCAATATTTCATAAAATTGAGAGTATCCAATGAATGGTCGGCCAAAACTGTACCCGGAATCCGTAAATGGATTTTGTCCTCATAGCCTGTTCAAAAGATATCCAACAGTCTGTCGATAACCACTGGGTTGTGAACATGAGCCGGCGAGATGTTCAAAAATCGATCTTTTTCAGCAGCTTTTAAACGCGTTATCAACAACCAATTTATTGTTTTTTTATAATTAAAACAAATTGATATAAATTTATTGGGCATATCGACAGGTTATTATCTCCTTTATTTATTACTCTTATATAAAGGAAAGAATAGATGAAATTTACGATCAAAAAAGCGGATATTCAGGATGTGCTGGCAAAAGTGCAGGGATTGGCAGGCCGCAAGACCAATCTGGCCATTACCACCAATGTGCTGATCCGATCTGAAGGATCGGATATCGCGATTACCGCCACGGATCTCGAAACCGGTTTTGAAGGTCATTATCCAGCGGCCATCGAAACCCCCGGCAGCATTGCGATAAACGCCAAAAAACTTTTTGAAATTATTAAAGAATTTCCATCCGATGAAATTTCGATCAACGAAACCGAAAACCAGTGGATCGAAATCCGAAATCAGAATGTCGAATTCCATATCATGGGCATGAATCCGGAAGAATTCCCGGATAATCCCAGCATTGAAGACGTCGTCTTTTTCGAAGTGGAGTCCGGCGCCTTCGGCAAAATGATCGACAAAACGATTTTTGTATCCGGTGCCGGGGATGACCGCCGGGCCCACATAACGGGTGCCCTGATGGAGATTTTGCACACGGAAACTCCCCCCTTGTTTCGCCTGGTGTCTACCGACGGCAGCCGTCTGACCAAGGTTGATTTCCCTTTTGAAGAAGGTACCCAATTGCCCCAGATTCCTGCCACGATCATCCCTAAAAAGGGATTGAGCGAGATCGGAAAATTTTTGGAACCGGGCGGCAATGTGCAGATCGGTATTCAAAACAATAATTTTATTGTTAAAAAATCCAACGAAATCATTATTGTAAGGCTCTTGGAAGGTGATTTTCCCCAATATCAGGATATCATCGTCAAGCCCGAGAATGCCTACGACCTCAAGCTGCCCAAAACCGCTTTTCTTAAAACACTGCGGCGCATGTCCATTCTGTCGTCAGAGAATTATAAGGGCGTTATTTTTAGATTTGATCAGGATCGTCTTGAAATCAGGGCCAATAACCCGGAATTGGGAGAATCCAAAGAGGATCTGCCGATCACCTTTTCGGGGGAGGCAATTGAAGGTGCTTTCAACCCGCGTTATTTTATCGAGACCCTGGCGGTCATCGAAGAAGATACCGTGGTGCTGCACATCGTGGATGGAGAACGCCCCTGCCTGTTAAATGGGGATGAAGAGCAAACATTTCTAAGTGTTATCATGCCGATGAGAATATGAATACACATGTCGATTTAACTTACAATGAAGACAATATTACCATCCTGGAGGGTCTGGAAGCCGTCCGCAAACGGCCCTCCATGTACATCGGTAATATCGATGTGGCCGGTTTGCATCATCTGGTCTATGAGGTGGTGGACAACAGTATTGACGAAGCCATGGCCGGCCACTGCACCTTCATCAAGGTTATCGTTCATACCGATAACAGTGTCAGCGTGGAGGATAACGGCCGCGGTATTCCCGTAGGGATCCATAAAAAGGAAAAAATTCCGGCTGTCGAAGTGGTCATGACCCGCTTGCACGCCGGCGGAAAATTTGACGATCACTCCTACAAGGTATCCGGTGGATTGCACGGGGTCGGGGTGTCGGTGGTCAATGCCCTTTCGGAACAACTGGAACTGGAGATCTATTCCGGCGGGCAAATTCATTACCAGACCTATTCCCGGGGAAAAAAGACCTCCGAGTTGAAAGTCGTGGGCACCACCGACAAGCGCGGCACCAAGGTCTATTTCAAACCGGATTCGGAAATTTTCACAACCACCGAGTTCACCTATGACATTTTGGTAAAGCGTTTGCGGGAGCTGGCCTTTCTCAATAAGGGCGTGCGCATCTCCATCGAAGACGAGCGGGATGATCAGAAAGATGAGTTTATTTATGAAGGCGGTCTGGTGCAGTTTGTCGAGTATTTGAACCGCCGCAACAATGCCCTGCATGAACCGGTTTTCATCGAAGGCACCCGAAGCGATGTTCAAATTGAACTGGCCATCCAGTACAATGACAGCTTTACCGAGAAACTTTTCTCTTTTGCAAACAATATCAATACAGTAGAGGGTGGTTTCCATTTAATCGGATTCAAGTCGGCTCTTACTCGCACCATCAACCAGTATGCGACCAACGGGAACCTGCCCAAAAACCTGCAGGCCAAGATCTCCGGCGATGACGTCCGCGAAGGGTTGACGGCGGTGATCAGTGTGCGCATCAAGTCGCCCCAGTTCGAGGGACAGACCAAAACCAAACTGGGCAATAGTGAAGTCAAGGGGCTGGTGGAATCCCTGGTCAATGAAAGACTGGCGGCCTTTTTCGAAGAGAACCCCGTTGTGGCGCGCAAAATTATCGCCAAAGGGGTGGAAGCCGCCCGGGCCCGGGATGCGGCCAAGCGGGCCCGGGATCTGGCCCGCAGCAAAGGCGCCTTGGTGGATGCCACCCTTCCCGGCAAACTGGCGGATTGCCAGTCACGCGATCCCGAAGAGCGCGAGCTTTTCCTGGTGGAGGGCGATTCCGCCGGCGGTTCTGCCAAACAGGGCCGTAATCGCAAATTTCAAGCGATTCTGCCCTTGAAGGGTAAGATTCTCAATGTGGAGAAGGCCCGGACTCGACAAGATCATCCGCAGCGAGGAAATTAAAAATATTCTCACGGCTCTGGGAACCAGTGCCGGCACCGACGAATACGATATCGAAAAGATTCGCTACAAGAAGGTCATTATCATGACCGATGCGGATGTGGACGGATCGCATATCCGAACCCTGCTGTTGACGTTTTTCTACCGTCAGATGAAGGAAATTATTGAGGAAGGGTACCTCTATATCGCCCAACCCCCCCTGTTTAAAGTCGGCAAAGGTAAAAAGGCGATTTACTTGAAAGATGAGGGTGAACTGGACGAGCATGTGGTGCGGCGGTTGTGCGACAACATGAAAGTCCAGTACGGGTCTTCCGGGCAGATGGTGGAAGGTCATGATCTTTACCTCCTGATGGGCAACCTTGCCGAATTTCAAAATTTGCTGAATCGAATGGCCAAAAAGATGATCGACCCCGAGCTGGTGGAAACCCTTCTGCGCTATGGCGTCAACGACAAGACCGTCTTGCAGAATGAAGATCAGCTTAAAGAGTTGAAGCATCATCTTGAGGAAAATGGGTTCGAGACCGACGATCCCGAGTGGCATGAAGATAAAGGGGTGTTCGAGCTTCTGGTGGTCGCCAAAAAAATTGACAGCAGCATCCTGGAAGCCGGTTCGGACATTATCGGGCGGACGTTTATACCGGTGCGCATCGGACGCGGTTTGATTCACTCCAAAGATTATCAGCAACTCAACGTGCTGGCGGAATCGATTTTCGATTTTGAGCAGCCGCCATTCGTTATTCTCGACAAAGACGACCAAATCATCCGCAGCGCCGTGGGCGACAAGCGGGAGCTATTGAACTTCCTGCTGGAGGAAGGCAAAAAAGGTCTGTCCATCCAGCGCTACAAGGGTTTGGGGGAAATGAATCCCGATCAGCTATGGGAAACTACAATGGATCCCGAACAGCGCAACCTGCTGCAGGTCAATATCGAAGACGTCATGGATACCGATGAAATTTTCACGGTTCTCATGGGAGAGGAAGTCGAGCCGCGGCGCGAATTCATCCAGAACAATGCCTTGGAAGTCACCATGCTGGATATCTAATCCTGTGGTGGTCCCCTTTGGAATCATCAATTCCAGGCGTCGGTATTCATCGTTGCAGCGATGCCCCATCCGGCGTGATGAAAGATAAAGCGAGGCGTGATGTACATTCACAGTGTTGTTGCCAGGGATTTGCCGGACCTTTGGTTTCAGGCCGTTCACGACATTCTCGATCACGGTCGCCGGTTTACCATCGATCGCGGATCCTATGCCGGTCAAACCCGTCTGGAGTACGATTATTTTACGGGTCTCATCAATTATCCCGGTACCCAGCCGCTGATCCCCGACATTCCGCCCTCCTGCGGCATTCCCAACCCGGTTGAACACGACTATATTTATGGCGGTGAGGGATATGACCGCTCCTACATCGAATACCTGATGACACCCCACAAGGAGCCGGGGGAATCCTACACCTACGGCGAAAGACTGACACGGGTGCCCATCACCGGCGACAAGCAGGCCTGGTGGGAGGCAGGGAACACCGAAATCGTCGATCAGCGCGAGGTGGACGGCAAGTCCGTTTTCGAGGAGGACGGGAAGCTTTACCTGAACCAGATCGAATGGATCATCAACACCTATAAAAAATTCGGTGCCCGCAACAATCAGATGGTCCTGCAGGTGGCTCACCCCTCCGACCTCACCCTGGTGGACCCCCCCTGCCTGCGCTCCATCGACACCCGCATCCAGGACGATACCCTGAACTTTTTCGTCTATTTCCGCAGCTGGGATCTCTGGGGCGGGCTGCCGGCCAACCTGGCCGGTATTCAGAACCTCAAGGAATATATGGCGGCCGAAATCGGCGTTCAAGACGGCAAGATGATCGTCGAGAGCAAGGGGCTGCACCTCTACGGCTACGCCGAAGACCTGGCCAAGCTGCGTTGTCTGCGGGATTAGAAAAAGAAAAACCGTATGCGCATCATGATTGAGCGTTAGCGATTTCCAACACAGAAGGGCCCTCCCGGCAGGTTTCCGGGAGGGTTTTTTATTTTTAGGCGCAGCCTAAAAATCGATGGAGCCCGGTGTGCGCGGAAAAGGGATTACGTCCCGGATATTGCTGATACCGGTCACCAGCATCAGCAGGCGCTCGAACCCCAAGCCGAAACCGCTGTGGGGCACCGTGCCGTATTGGCGGGATTCGAGGTACCACCAGTAGGGCTCCTTGGCCATTCCCGCTTCCGCCATGCGGGCTTCGATGACCTCCAAGCGCTCTTCGCGCTGGCTGCCTCCGATGATCTCGCCGATACTGGGCACCAGCACATCCATGGCGGCCACGGTTTCATCGTCATCGTTCATCCGCATGTAGAAGGGCTTGATGGACTTGGGATAGTCATAAATGACGACCGGTTTTTTAAAGTGTTTCTCCGTCAGGTAGCGCTCGTGTTCCGTCTGAAGATCCTGGCCGAACCCAACAGGATAGGTAAATTTGTGCTTGGCTTTTTCCAGAATGGATACGGCTTCACGATAGGGCAGGCGTTCGAATTGCGAGGCGACAATATTTTCCAAGGTCGCCATGAGGCCTTTATCCACGAAACGTGCGAAGAGCTGCAGATCGTCCGGGCATTCCTCCATGACAAAGCGCACCAGGTTTTTTATCAAGTCCTCCCCCAGTTCCATATTGCCGTCCAGATCGCAGAAGGCCATTTCCGGTTCGATCATCCAAAATTCGGCGGCATGCCGTCGGGTGTTGGAGTTTTCAGCCCGGAAGGTGGGGCCGAAAGTATAGACATCGCCCAGGGAGAGGGCGAACATCTCGGCGGAAAGCTGCCCGGATACCGTCAGATTGGCTTCGGTGCCGAAAAAATCCCGGGAGAAGTCAGGCCTGTGATTTTCCATGGGGATGTGGGCCATGTCCATGGTGGTGACCCGGAACAGTTCCCCGGCGCCCTCGCAGTCGGATCCGGTAATGATCGGGGTATGAATGTAGCGGAAGCCGCGCTCGCGAAAATAGTGATGCACGGCGTAGGACAATTCCGAGCGGATGCGAAAAGCCGCGCCGTATTTATTGGTGCGGGGTCGTAAATGCGCAATGGTTCGCAGAAATTCATCCGTATGGCGCTTTTTCTGGAGCGGGTAGGTCTCCGGCGCCAGACTGATGATGTCCACCCGGGAAGCCTGGATTTCCCAGGCCTGCCCGCCCCCTTTGGAGGGCACCAGGCGGCCTTGCACGGCCAGCGCGGATCCGGTGGACAGTCGGCGGATGTCATCGTAGTCGGGCAGGGTCTCGTCGGCGATGACCTGGATGTTTTTCAGGCTCGATCCATCGTTGACTTCAATAAACGAAAAGGTTTTGGAATCACGCCGGGTACGCACCCATCCCTTTATGAGAACGTCTTCCAAACCACTTTCTTGACCCAGCAATATATTAATTTTGGTTCGTTTCATCGACGTTTTCCTTGACGGCAATAATGTTAATTCAAACGCCAAGCGCCGCTGACAGCGCTTAGCGGGTCATGGGAACGGTGATGTAATAACGCTGGTTGTCGCGCTGCAGCAGCAAAACGACGGATGTTTCATCCCGGTATTTGATGACCGCCTTATGGAAATCCTCGGCATCGCGCACCAGAAATTCATTGACCTGTCGAATCACATCCCCGGTACGAACACCGGTACGGGCCAAGTAGCCACCCCGCTTAACATCTGAAACGACGGCCCCCTCCTTCGATGCCGGGTCGACTTTCAGCCCCAACAAAGTATAGGCAAGCTCCGGCGCCCTGCCAATGGGAAACGCGCGCGCCTCGAGCTGGATGTCGCGCTTTTTACCATCCCGCCAGATCGTCACCCGCATCCGATCGCCAACCCCGTAGTTTTGCAGACGTGCCTGATAGTCTTCGACCGAAACGATTTTGCGGCCGTCGATGGCAAGAATGACGTCCCCCGCCCGCAGACCGGCTTTGCGGGCCGGACTGTCGGAATCGACGGTGGAAATCATTACGCCCTGCTTTTTGGGAAGGTTGTAATAGCGGGTCAGGCTGCTGTCCAGTTGCTGGACCCAGGCGCCGACCCAAGCTTCAATTACTTCTCCGTAGGCAATCAGGTCTTCGATGATGCGTCGGGCTTTGTTAATGGGAATGGCGAAACCGATCCCCTGGGCGCCGGCATAGATGGCGGTGTTGATGCCGATCAAGTCCCCGTTGATATTCAACAAGGGGCCGCCGCTGTTGCCGGGGTTGATAGAGGCATCCGTCTGGATGAAATCATGGAAAACGCGGTCTTTGGTCCGGAAACTGCGATTGTGGGCACTGATGACCCCGGTGGTGACGGTGTTGGAGAAGCCAAAGGGGTTGCCGATGGCGATAACGGTTTCGCCGATCAGCAAATCACTGCTGTCTCCCATGGCAACAGACGGCAGGGGACCCTCGGGCTTGATTTGCAGAACGGCCAGATCGGAATCGAGATCGATGCCAACGATTTCGGCCACGTATTCCCGCTCGTCATTGAGGGTAATATTGACGGTGCCTGTCTTCTCCACCACGTGGGCGTTCGTCAGAATATAGCCGCGTCGTCCGTCGATGATCACCCCGGATCCCAGGCTGGTGCGCTTGTAGTGGCGGTCGAATCCCGGGTCAAAGAAATCATTGAAAAAATCTTCAAACAACGGGTTGGAAAATTCGGAAAAAGGGCTGATCCGTTTGCGAATTTCATACTCCAGGCTTATGTTTACGACCGCCGGGCTGACCTTGCTCACCGCCTCCACGACCGCGCTGCGCCGGGAATAGGTTTGCCCGGCCTCTGTGGACGGGGCAGCGCCCAGCGCTGCCAGAAGGACCAGCAGGATGCAGGACTTGCGCGTGTTTGTAGTTGATTTGTCTGCCGAAATTTGTCATGTGAGCCCCCACCCGATTAATACGCGTCGTGGAGCGGACCGTATGCGAAAAGCGTTCGTCTGCCCGAGACGAGATTGGATTCATTTTTAAGGAATCGCATTACCTAACATGAGGTCGACGCACATTCAAGATATCCTGCCACTGGTAGAAGCCCCCAGCCGTTATCTGGGAAGCGAGATCAATGCCGTCCAAAAGGACCACCGGAAGGTCAAATTAAAGATGGCCTTGGCCTTTCCGGATCTTTATGAAATCGGCAGCTCCCATTTCGGTCTCCAGATTCTCTACCACATTCTCAACCAGCATACCGATATTCTGGCCGAACGGGTTTTTACACCCGGGACGGATATGGAAGGAATTTTGCGAAAGCGGGGCCTGCCGCTTCAGAGCCTGGAGTCCGGGCGACCCTTGCGACAATTCGACATTCTGGGATTCAGCCTGCTCTATGAGCTCAACTATACCAATGTTCTCACCATGCTTGACCTGGCCCAAATACCCTTTAAGAGCAAGGAACGGGACTTGCGCCACCCCCTGGTCATTGCAGGGGGGCCCTGCACCTGCAACCCGGAGCCGGTGGCGGCCTTTTTCGACGCCATCGTGGTGGGCGACGGCGAAGAGGTTTTGCTCCAGATGGCCGAAGCCTGGATCGATTGGCACCAGCATGGTGACCGGTCCCGCGAAGCTTTGCTGACGCACTGGTCTCAGCTCACAGGCGTTTATGTCCCCGCCTTGTATGATCAGGCTGGTGAGAGGGGCGGCTACCCCGGTATATCGCCGTTGGATGATGCCCCAATACCTATTCAGCGGGCCGTTTTGGGGGATCTGGACCGTGCCGACTTCCCGACGTCCCCGATCATCCCTTTCAGCCGACCGGTGCATGACCGATTACGGCTTGAGCTGGCCCGGGGGTGTACCCGCGGTTGCCGCTTCTGCCAGGCGGGAATGATCTATCGGCCGGTCCGGGAACGCCATCCCGCGACGGTGATGCAGCAGTGTGAACAGTCCCTGGCGAATACCGGTTACGATGATATTTCGCTGCTCTCGCTCAGTACGGGAGACTATCGTTGTATCGCGCCGCTGATGGAACAGATGATCCATCGCTACGCCTGCGATAATGTGGCGCTTTCGCTGCCCTCCCTGCGGGCCGGAACCCTGACGCCCGAGCTGATGGCGCACATCAAAGCGGTCCGCAAAACGGGTTTTACCATCGCCCCCGAAGCCGGCAGCCAGCGCTTGCGGGATGTTATCAACAAGAATATCAGCGCTCAGGATATCCGCCAAACCGTTCAGGACGCTTTCGGCCTGGGCTGGAACCTGATCAAACTCTATTTTATGGTGGGGCTTCCCACCGAGGCCCAGGCGGACCTGGATGAACTGGTGGCACTCGCCCGGGAGTTGAGCCAGATCAAGACTTCCGGAAGGAAAAAGAGCACGATCAATGTCAGTGTGGCGACCATGATCCCTAAACCCCACACCCCTTTCCAATGGGCCTCCCAGATACGCATTGCCGAAGGATGGGAGAAGATCAATTGGCTCAGAGGCGCTCTACGCTCGCCGCGTATCCGGCTCAAATGGCAAAACCCTGAAGTCAGCTATATCGAGGGCCTCATGGCCCGGGGGGGGCGGCCGATGGCCGACCTGATCCTAAACGCCTACCGCAAGGGTTGCCGGCTGGACGGGTGGAGCGACCACTTTCGTTTCGATCTCTGGCAGCAGAGCATTGAAGAAGTTGGGTTGGACGCGGACGCCATCGTATACGGTGAACGCGCCCCGGACGAGGTTTTCCCTTGGGACCATATCGATATGCGCGTGAAACGGTCCTATCTCTGGGACGAGTGGCAAAGGGCCCTGCGGGGGAATATTACAGAAGATTGCCGGAACGGCGCCTGCCAGGATTGCGGGGTGTGTGATTTCACCACCATCAAACCAAGGATCCATTCGGGCCAGCGGTTTAGATCCGCTGCTGGAACGGGGCGCAAGCAACCGGCCGGCGATTTCCAAAGGCTCAAGGTCTCCTTTAGCAAAACGGGAAAAGGACGATTTTGGGGTCATCTCGAGATGGTCAATATTTTCGTTCGGGCCCTGCGGCGGGCCGGCGTCGGCTTAAAATTCAGTTCCGGGTTTCACCCCAAACCCAAATTGGTCTTCGGCGACGCGCTGCCCATCGGTATGGAAAGCCTTGTTGAAACGATGGTGCTGTCGATTGAAGGCGACATGGCTCCTCAGGAACTGGTAAGCCGCCTTGATGCCGAACTTCCCGAGGGGTTGCGTATCACGGACTGTCAAATTGACGACAAAACGGATCCACCCGAGGCAAGGACGGTCGTTTACCGGGTTATGCTTAACGACGGCGATCCCTTCGATCCCCAAGCCTTGCAGCGCTTTGAAACGGCGGAAACGGTCGAGTACGCCAAAACCAATCGCAAAGGTCAGTTGAAAAAGATCAATCTCAAGGCTATGGTGAACCGCATGGACCTCGTGCAACCGGAAATGCTGGAAATGGAATTCATAGAGCGTTCCGGTGTCCTGATTCGTCCGGATATCGTTTTACAGCACGTGTTCACGTTGTCACCGGAGGCGATTCGGGGAGCCCATGTCGTCAAACTCCGCTACGGGAAGCCGCATAACAGTTCACCGCCCAGTGGGAATTAACATGCGGGACGGTCACCATCATGTTTAAAGAGATTATCATCAATGTCACCGGCCGCGAAACCCGGGTGGCTCTGCTGGAAGATACCACTATCGTCGAATTATTTGTCGAACGTGGCGATATTGTTGATATAACTGGTAATATTTATAAGGGCCGTGTTCAGCGGGTGTTGCCGGGCATCCAGGCGGCCTTCATCGATATCGGCTTGAGCCAGGCGGCTTTTATTTATGTGGACGACGTCATCCGAAACGGTTTCAAGGAGGTGGAACGCGAGCTGGCCAAGGGCGGCGGCGATAGCGAGCGAGTGGATGAGTTGCTGGAGACGCTGCGAGCGGAAGAGCGGGAATATCCTATTGAAGATTTGCTGACGGAGGGCCAGGATATTCTGGTGCATGTCGCCAAGGCCCCGATGGGGACCAAAGGGCCCCGGGTCACATCTTATATCTCACTGCCGGGGCGCTATCTCGTTTTGATGCCATTTTCAAATCATATCGGTGTTTCGCGTCGTATTGAGGACGAGGATGAGCGTAAGCGGCTGAAACACATGATCGGCGAAATGCGCGAGAATGAATACGGCTATATTGTGCGAACGGCGGCCGAAGGCATCGATGAAGCCCGCATCGTTCACGAAAAGCAATTCCTTGTCAACCTATGGGAAAACATCCAGCGCAAGTTCAAGACCTCACCGTGCCCCAGCCTCATCCACCAGGAACTCTCCCTGAGCTTGCGCGCCGTAAGGGATCTGCTGATACACGAGGCCGATCAACTGGTCATCGATTCCAAACCTGAATACGATACCATCCGCGCCTTCCTGGATGTGTTTATGCCGAAACTGAAGGGACGGGTGAGCCTCTATGACGGCAGCGAGCCGATATTCGACGCTTATAATCTGGAAGGCGACATTTCCAGGGCGCTCAAACGCAAAGTCTGGTTGAAGTCGGGGGGCTACATCATTATCGAACACACCGAAGCCCTGGTGGCAATCGACGTCAATACGGGGCGTTATGTGGGTAAGCACAATCTGGAAGAAACCATTCTCAAGACCAATCTGGAGGCGCTCAAGGAAATCGCTTATCAGGTGCGTCTGCGCGACATCGGCGGTCTTATTATCATTGATTTTATTGATATGCAGAAAAAGGCCAGCCAGGAAAAAGTCTATAATGCGCTTAAAGATGCCCTGACCAAGGACCGCAGTAAAACCCATGTGCTGCCGATATCTGACATGGGTCTCATTCAAATGACACGCAAACGCAACAAGGAACCGCTGACACGAATGATGTGCGAGCCATGCGTCTATTGCGAGGGCGAGGGCTATATGATTTCCCGGCAATCGATTTGCTACAATGTCTACCGGGAGATCATGCGGGAAAGTCGGGATATCATCGGAGAACGGCTATCGGTTAAGGTAAACCCGGAAGTGGCCGATCTGTTGCACGGGGAGGAAAATGAGTTAGTCCTCTCATTGGAGCGTCAACTCGGACGACAAATTTTCATCTATCCCAATCCTCAGTTCCACATGGAAGAGATCGAAATCATCGAGATCCTGAAGGACTGATCCCAGTGGGTCGGGAGCCAACAAATTGTTGACAAAAACAATATGATATGGTCAATAGCTGAGGTTACGGTTATGAAATTGCCGGAATAGCTATTCCGGCTTATTTTTTTAGAACCCCACATTGATGTCGGGTTGCTCAATAAAAGAAGGTTGAAGCCATGAAAAGAACGTATCAGCCCAGTCGAATCAAACGTGCCCGCACCCATGGATTTCGTAAACGGATGTCCACCAAAGGGGGGCGGGCTGTGATCAATCGCCGTCGTGCCAAAGGACGCAAACGCCTGGCCGTTAAATATTGATCCGAAGCGGCGGCGTCCAAATAATTTGATCACGCCGCACAGGTGAATGCGCCGGTCCGATGATGACAGGCGATGGGCGGAAGCGTGATCTTTGGGACAAGGATTTCCTAAAGCGAACCGGATCCTCAAGCGCCCCGAATTCAAGCAATTGGGTGAGGTCGGAAGGCGCGTTGTCGGACGGCACTTCATCGTGGTCTATGGGGCTAGGGAAGATCCCCATTCCCGGATTGGCATCACTGTTACCAAAAAGATTGGAAACGCGGTAACCCGCAATCGCCTTAAACGAGTGTGCCGTGAGTTTTTCCGTACCCATCAGGAACAACTAGCGACCGCTTACGATGTGCATGTTATCGCGCGAAATGCCGCCGCGCGGGCGGCCCAAAAAGAATTAGTGTCAAGCCTTGAAAAGCTCTTCTCCCAAATTATGTGAGGGCCTGCAAGGACAGGGGGTCGGCGTCCGGATCATCCTGCTGGTAATAAGGGGATATCAATGGTTCATATCCCCACTGCTTGGCCCCCGCTGCCGCTTTTATCCGACCTGCTCACACTATGCCGCCGAAGCCGTTTCACGCTATGGAATCCTTAGGGGCGCACTCCTCAGTATTAAAAGGCTTTTAAAATGTCATCCGTTCCATCCGGGCGGTGTCGACCTCGTTCCGTGACGCTTAGTCGCCCAAGAGGGTTATGACGGCGGGCGACCCGCCTGGGCATGTTGACATGGTTAGCGGCAAGGCACGTTAAAGCTGAACAGCTGTTGTGAAAAACTAATTCAAGCCTGATCAGAAGGATTTAAAGGACTGCTGAGGGAAGCACACCTTTCGGTAAAATCTTAGGAGAATCTATAAAATGGAACAAATGCGTTTGCTGCTTGCCATCGTCCTATCGTTTCTTGTTTTTGTCGTGTGGCAGTGGCTGGTGGTTAAACCTGAAATGGCCAAACAACCGCCAGAACAAGCAGCGCTGGCCGAGAGAACCGCAACGCCGGTAGAAGCCCAGACGCCATCGCCTAAACCCGGCGTGGAAAGCGAGTCGGCTGCGGAAACCCAAGCAACCCCATCGCCACAGGCACGTCCTACGGTGGAGAACCGGGAATCTCGGCAGATTAGCGTTGAAACCCCGCTCTATACAGCCGTATTTTCCGAGAAGGGCGCCGCCCTGGATGACCTCATCCTGAAGGACTACCGTGAAAGTGCCGCTAAAGACAGCCCTCTTAAGGACATGATCACTGATCCGGCACGGAATATTTCGCTTAAAACCGGATGGGAGGGGAAAAGCCTGCCGGGGATGGAAAACGCGCTCTATCAACTCGGAACTTCCAATGATGAAGTCCAAGTCCAGGATGGGCCGCAAACTATCGAATTTCGATATACCAATGCCGAAGGCATCACTATTCGAAAAGAATTTACCTTCCGTCCCGATAGCTACCTTATCGGAATGAAAGTAACGATCGCCAACCAATCGGGAGCGCCTATTGACGGTAAGCCCACGGTTAAGATCGCCAACGTCGTGGGAGATCCCAATAGTCGTATCACGTTCGAAGGTCCCATGGGCTTGATGGGGAATAGCCTAGAAGAAGTCAAAATCAAGGAGCTTGCCAAAAAGCCTGAAATGGAAGGGTCTTTCCGCTGGATCGGTATAACGGACCGCTATTTTATGACGGTTCTTATTCCCGAAGAACCTGTCGATGGTGCGATGAAAATGGAAAAGGTCGGAGAGGATATGGTCATTTCTACGCTGGTCTTACCGGAAACCAGCATTGCCCAGGGGGAGGATAAGAGCTTCAACTACAAATCGTATATCGGGCCCAAGGATACCGAAATGCTGGCGAAAGCGAATTACGACCTGAGCAAAGCCGTCAATTTCGGAATGTTTGATGTTTTAGCCAAACCGTTCCTGTGGATTATGAATCAAATCTACAAGGTTATACCGAACTACGGCATCGCCATCATCCTTTTGACACTGATGACCAAAATCATTTTATGGCCGCTTGGCAATAAAAGCTACAAATCAATGAATGACATGAAGCGCATGCAACCGCTCATGGCCGAAATTAAGGAAAAGTATAAAGACGACAAAAAGAAAATGAACGAAGAGACGATGGCCCTCTACCGCACCTACAAGATCAATCCTATGGGCGGGTGTCTGCCAATGATCGTCCAACTACCTGTATTTTTTGCTCTTTATCGCATGCTTTACCAAGCCATCGAACTTCGGCATGCCCCGTTCTTCGGCTGGATCAATGATTTGTCCGCGCCGGATCGACTGTTTCACTTCGGCTTTAGCATTCCTTTTATGCAGCCGCCGTATGGCATTCCCGTTTTGACCATTGTGATGGGGGTTACCATGCTGTTGCAGCAGAAAATGTCACCCCCGCCCGGCGATCCGACCCAGGCCAAAATGATGATGTTCATGCCGATTATTTTCACGGTGATATTTATCAATTTTCCGGCAGGACTTGTGCTCTACTGGTTGACGAACAATATTTTTTCCATTGCCCAGCAGTACTATATTCAAAAGAAATTCGCTTAACGCCAGGGAGCATTCATGACGGCTGAAATGGAATTTAGCGGACGAAACATTAAAAAAGCGCTTAAGAAGGCTTCTGAAAAGCTTGGAATCCCGACTGATGCGATCAAATATGATATTTTATCACACGGCTCATCCGGCATATTTGGATTGGCCGGCGTTAAAAAGGCTCGCATTATTGTAAAGCCACTAGGCAGGGAAAATCGGCTCGTCGAAGATATAGAACCTCAGGTGATCATTGAAAAGGAGCATTTCGATACCGGCCTTGAAAGCCCAGCCTCGGTCGATACAGAAGAGGCTTTGAAGTCCGGAGAGGCGGTCTTGCGACGGATAGTCGAGGCTATTTCACCAGAAGCCCGGATTGCTGTCGAAAGAGATGAAAAGCGTGTCCGCTTTCTCATCGAGGGGGGACAATCCGGAATCCTGATCGGAAAGCGGGGGCAAACCCTGGAAGCTATACAGCTCCTGGTAGAAAAATCGGTGCGGCGGCTCAACGGACAACCTATTCGATTGCAGGTCGACGTTGAGGGGTATCTCGCCAAAAAGGAGGCCGGATTGGTGCAAATGGCCGAACGCATGGCTAAAAAGGTCGCCTCCAAGGGCAAACCGAGCAGCATCGGATATCTCAATGCCATAGATCGGCGCGTCGTGCACCTGGCCTTAAAAAATCACCGCGGCGTATGTACCAAAAGTTTAGGCGAAGGGCCGGTGCGCAAACTTATGATCTACCCCCAGCGTAACCCACGCACTAAATCCTGATATCGGCCTGTCTAAACTTGGTTAAAGTCTGACAGAAAGCCGCTTTTGCAAGCGGCTTTTGTGATTTATAAAAGCACGGTTAATGATAGTGGACCACGACACCATCGCTGCTATTGCGACACCCCTGGGAACCGGGGGAATCGCGATTATCAAAATTTCCGGCGACAATGCCATACCGGCAGCCGAGCAGCTTTTCAAACCGCACAATCCCAAGCGGTCCTTGACCGAGCTTCCCAGTCAAACCATGATTTACGGGCACATCCACGAACCTCAGGGTGGTCAAGTGATCGACGAGGTTCTGATAACCGTACTCAGGGGCCCCCATAGCTTTACCGGCGAAAATGTGGTGGAAATCAATTGTCATGGAGGCCCACAGGTTTCCCGAAGGATTCTTGATCTGCTTCTGCTTGGCGGCCTTCGATTGGCGGGGCCTGGGGAATTTACACGGCGCGCTTTTATGAATGGACGGATCGATCTGACCCAGGCGGAAGCCACCATCGATTTGATCCATGCTAAGACGCGGCGGGCCGCCCAACTCGGCAGCCGGATGCTTAAAGACGGGCTGGGAACCCAAATTAAATCACTTCTCAAGGTTATCGACGATTGCCGCGTGCGCATCGAAGCGGCTATCGAATTTGGCGAAGAAGCCGACATGGATGTATCTTGGCAAGACATCCAAGAGGTTATGGGACGCGCTATCGCGCCGGTCGTCAACCAAATGGTTTCGGCCCATCGAAATGGTGAGTGGCTTCGACAGGGTTTGAGTGTCGTGCTAGCAGGCAAGCCTAACGTAGGCAAGTCCAGCCTGATGAATATGCTTTTGCAGCGGGAGAGGGTCATTGTAACGGAGGTGGCCGGAACGACGCGCGATACGATTGAAGAAGGATTTGATATCGGGGGTGTTCCCATTCTGCTGACTGATACGGCAGGCTTACGGCGCAATGCGGACCCTATCGAAATTATAGGGCAGAACAAAGCGCGGCAGGCCGTCGAACAATCCGATTTAGTGTTGTTCATGATTGATGGCAGCCGGCCTGTGGACGATTCGGATTGCGATCTTAGGGAAAGGCTCGACGGCCTGCCGCACCTGGTCGTACGTAACAAATCGGATCTTGTCCCGGACCCCAATCGACGGACTTGCCTTGACCCACCTCCGTTAGACGGCTATCTGGATATTTCCGCTCTCCGGGGGGACGGGATAGAAGCGCTTAAAGCCAAGATATTGACTTATGCCGGGATCAATCAAGGTGTGGAAATTGATCCCTGGATTCCCAATCGCCGACAAAAGGATCTTTTAGTGAAGATTCAAGGCGTGCTCGCCAATGCCGGTGAGGCCTGCCCTACGATCGACACTCTTGCCATTGATTTGAGGGATTGCGAGGGCTATTTTAATCAGATATTAGGAATCGACGTTGAACAAGATGTATTGGACGCTATCTTTCAGCGGTTCTGTATAGGGAAATAATGTTTCACGTGAAACAATCAATACCCCTGCCAGGAGACCCTCAAAGGAGTTGTTAATGGATTTAAGCCCCTACTTTTTAAAATATGAAGCCCTATCCAAAGCGGCCGACCAGGTTTTCGATCGCATTAGGCAGACGTTTCCGGACTGTGTGCAATGTCGCGAGGAGTGCGCCGACTGCTGCCATGCGCTCTTTGACCTGACCCTGATCGAGGCCATGTATATGAATGAAAAGTTCAAGGCCCGCTACGATGGTGCGGAGCGGGAGGCCATGCTGGAAAAAGCGAACCGGGCCGATCGGACGATCCACAAATTGAAGCGCCAGGCGTATCGAGACCTAAAAGCCGGCAAATCCGAAGATGAGATTCTGGCCGCCCTGGGGGACGAGCGGGTGCGCTGCCCCTTGTTGAACGAGCGCGACATGTGTGACATGTACCAGCACCGCCCGATTACCTGCCGTCTTTATGGCGTTCCAACCGCCATTGGGGGCAAGGGGCGCACCTGCAGCCTTTCCAAATTTGAGGGGGGTAAATCCTATCCCACGGCCGATATCGACAAGATTCACAGCCGACTCCAGGAGATATCGGCGGAGCTGTTGCGGGATATTCAATCCGCCAACATCAAGCTGGCCGATCTTCTGATGCCGCTTTCCATGGCGCTGATAACGGAGTTTGACGATGCGTTTATGGGGAAAGAGGAATCCGCATCGGAAAAGGAGTCCTCCTGAAATGACCGTATCCAAAGAGGAAGCCGAAGCAAGAAAGCGTGCCATTTACGAAAGCCTGGCGGGCCGCAACCGGCGCTACATCGATCGTATCGGCTACGATAGGTGGGACCCGTTTGAAGAGCCCAAGGATCCGATCGAAATCCGCCGGGACCCCACCAAGCGGACCAGCCAGCAACTGGTCCGGGAGTTTTTGCAGTCGCGTCCCATGGAAGGCTACAGTAATGCTTATGGCCGCGGCGTCCTTGAAATGTGCATAGGCATTATCAACAATGACGAGCGCTATATCGCCATGCTGGAGTTTGCCACCTGGTACAATGCCCTTCTCGAGAGGGAAGGGGCCAAACAGGATTGACCCCCTTGGGGCGGTTCGGAAAAGATCAACAAGCGCCGGATATTCCGGCATCTATTCGCAAGGCCATTCAAGATAGGATCGTCAACGGAAGGCGTTGCCTAACGGCGCGCGGCCTCGTTCACGATATTGCGCAACAGCAAAATTGCCCCCGATCCGTTGTATCTGCGGCCGTCCGGAGACTCATAGAGGAAGGCTTTCTCGAATACCACTACACTTTCGGGCAGTCTTATCTGGCCGTATCCTTTAGACGCCCGGTGGAGCTGACACCCCGCTTCACCGTCATCCCTCCAGGCCATGCCCGGAACATGTCGTCGTCCAAGATTCCCATCGCTATCGCTCCGGGAGTTTCCTTCGGAGATGGTCGGCATCCCACAACGTGCCTGGCATTGCAAGCTCTTGACCGGGGATGGGCTCATTTCAAGAAACGAAATTCAAGCATTGCACCACGCGCTGTGGATATCGGCACCGGCAGTGGGATTCTGGCAATTGCAGCTGCCGGCTTAGGAGCAGCAAGGGTTTTGGCGTTGGACATTGATGCCTGCGCCCTCTCGGAGGCCCGACGCAATATTCGATTGAATCCGAAGGCCGCGCGCGTCGTAGAGGTTGCAGAGCATCCGCTGGAGTCCCTTGAGGAGCGCTTCGATTTGGTGATGGCCAATCTCCGGTTGCCCACCCTGGCGGGTTTGGGGGAATGGCTGCGCTGTCGCTTAAATCTTTTGGGCTGCGTGGTGGTCAGCGGATGCCGCGAGGAGGAGTGGGGGCATCTTGTGGGACTTTACGGGGAAAAGGGATTGCATCCGCTATGGCAGGACGCGAAGGGGGGGTGGGCCGGCGGCGTGTTCTTATACGAGGATGAGCGACCCTCGGAACCGAGCCCTAAAAATGGCGGCTAATGGCTGCCTACCTCTATAGGCCCCTCAGGCTTTAAATTTTCAAAAAAGAATAAAACACTATATGTAGTATTGTTCAGTGAAAGATAATGGAATATATGGCATATGACGCGTCCCGCTTTCCAGGCCTTGTCTGGCAAGGCTTTACGGAGATGGGCAGTCACCGGATTTTACGAACAGGACCGCTTGGGATAATGGCGGGTCGTGACATCATGTCTTGGGGCGGAAGACCAGCTTTCCGCCAAGCCATCCAGCGATGCCGGCCACGATCAGCATGATAAAGTGCAGCAGCAGATAAAAGGTGCCGGGATGTCGCGCGGATTCGGGGGATATCAGGCCCCAGACGAAGAGAATAAAAGACAACACCAGTACGACAGCCCCGCAGATAATCTTCCACTTGAAGAGGTCTGTCATGTTGCCGCCAAACTTGAATTGCCAGTGGAGATAACCGGTGAACAAAACCACAGGCATGGAGAGCAATATGAAGCCCATGTTGTAGAGAGCGGCGTGGCCGATAGCCGGCCAGCCAAATACGGCGGCTAAAAATACCATCGCCACCGTAATGGGCAGCACACCGTTGGGAATGTGAACAGCGATTGGGTGAGCGTGGTATTCAATCGCCAGATCGATCCAACGGCGATAGGGCGCCAGAAAGGATGCGGCTGGTTGGCGGCTGGCCTGCGGTGTTTGATCAAAAACGGGTGTCGCTTCCGCTTCAGGGCGTGCCGCTTCTTCCTCCAGAGCATCCATCAGCACGAATTGGGATTTAGCGGCTCCGCATACCGGGCATTTTTCCGGCGGTTCGGGACCGGTGTGGATATAACCGCAAACTGAGCATTGCCAGCGTTGGTCATGGCCGACGTTGCGGGAGTCCGGGTCGCTTGACGCCGGAAGGGTGGAGCCGGGGGTCTCATCGACGGATTTGAAGCGGCGTCCCTCCGACCCGCAAACGGGGCAGGCGTCTGGCGGGGCGGCAGCGGTATGGTCAAAGCCACATACGGTGCACTGCCACTTTTGGGTAGCGGAGGATGAAGATTCCTGGTCCGGAGAAGTAGCGTGGGCGGACAGGCTCTTCATCGGCGTCCTCTGGGACAAAACGGCTGCGGTCGGCACCACATACCGGGCATTGGTCCGGCGGCTCTTCTCCCTCATGAACATAGCCACATACCGTACAACGCCACTTCTTCATTCTATCTCCTTGGGGATGCGGAATTCATTATCCCATGATATTGAAGGACCAGAGTACCCCGGCCGCGATAGCGGAGCCGATCACACCGGAAGAATTGCAGGCCATGGCATGCATAAGCAGGTAGTTGTCGGGGTCTTCATGCTGGCCCATCAGGTGAACTTCGCGGGCTGATCCGGGAACCGCAGAAACACCGGCGGCGCCCAACAGCGGGTTGATCTTTTTCTTTAGAAAAAGGTTCATGATCTTTCCAAAGATGACCCCGGAAGCCGTGGCGAGAGAAAAGGCCAGGGCCCCCAAACCAAAAATCTTCAAGGACTGCGGTGTGAGGAACACATCCGCCTGGGTACTCATCCCCACAGCAAAACCAAGAAATGTGGTTGCCGTGTCGATGATAGCGTTGCGCGCCGTGTTGGCCAATCGATCGACGACGCCGCACTCTTTGAGCAAATTTCCCAGAAACAGCATGCCAAGCAAGGGCAGGGCGGTGGGCGCCAACAGACAACAAAGCAATACGCCTAGAATAGGGAAGACCAGTTTTTCGGTGCGTGAGACGTCGCGCAGATCTTCCATTCGTATGAGCCGCTCCTTGTGAGAGGTCAAGGCCCGCATGATGGGCGGTTGAATGACCGGAATAAGGGCCATGTAGGAATAGGCTGCGATGGCAATCGGACCGATCAGGTGCGGGGCGAGTTTGGCGGTTAAAAAGATGGAAGTAGGACCGTCGGCGCCGCCGATGATGGCGATAGAAGCCGCTTCCTTGGGCAGGAAACCCAAAAACAATGCGCCTAACAAGGTGAAAAAGACGCCCATTTGGGCGGCGGCCCCCAGCAGCATCAGCTTGGGTTGCGCCAGGAGAGAAGAAAAGTCCGTCATAGCGCCCAGTCCAAGAAACACGATGGAAGGGTATATGCCGGTGGTAACCCCGAAATAAAGGTAGTGAAAAACACTGTTGTTTTCATAGATACCGATTCCGAAGCCTTTAAAAAACGGTATGTTACCAACAATAATGCCAAAAGCGATAGGTACCAGCAGCAGGGGCTCGTACTTTTTGGCAATACCGAGGTAGAGAAAAAGACAGCCCACCAGGATCATGAGCACATAGCGATAATCCTGGGAGATGAAATAGTAGCCGGTGTTGGTGAGAAAAGAGATCAATAAATCAAACATGGTTCACCCTCTGTGCGCTTTAAAGCGATTCCCAACTATTCGTTCCAGTTAAAAAAACCCTCTCCCAAAGCAACGAGATGGCCGTCCTCGCGCAGGCAACGGAGCGTAATATGGGGGTGGGGCAGGTCATATTGGGTGGCGCGCTGATAGAGATCCTTTAATTGAAAGGGAGCGCCTAAAGACTCGGTCAGAGGGCGATAAAGCTTCAAGGAGGCGTGGAGGTCTAAAGGGCATTGGTCTCCTGTGGAAGCGGTGCTATCCGCTTCATGTTAAGCGGGTTTTCCGCTTGCGGCGGACGGCCCGACCTGGCGGCGTTCCCAAAATGCCACCAATTTGTGGATCTGGGAGATGGCAATAGATAGGATGATAAGGCCGATCATGACGATCGTGATGCCGAGAAACGCCTGGGACCAGCCGTGGTATAAAGCGATATTATCCAAACCCATCGAAAAACCTCCTGGGATGGTTAGAGCAGCCGTCTTGCAAGGCCCCCGAAAATATCCTGCGACAGCCCTCTCGATCCACATAAGCGGGATGAAAGGGTGCAATCAGGGGCGTCAAAATAAAAGGCGAGACTAATCCACATCTGCGGAAGAATGTCAATAAAATAGTGAATGGCATTAAGCGGGAGGGGATGGCGCCAGAATTGGCTCGAGGGGCAGAAAAAACCTTATAACGGATGGGGTCTATGCGGAGACCCCGGCCATCATCAGGCCGATACGATCGATTTTGGTCTGATCGTCGGCATCGAAGGTGTCCACGATGCGACCGTCAAAAATAACCGCGATACGGTCGGACAGGGAGAGGGCTTCCGCCAAATCGCCGGTGACCAGCAGAATGCCCGCCCGCGCGCGTGCTTTCAAAAGGACTTGCCAGACATCTTCGGTGGCGGCGATATCAAGTCCCTGGGTCGGTTGTTCGGCCACGATCAACCGCGGCCGGCGAAAAAATTCGCGTGCTAAAACCATTTTCTGGAGATTGCCTCCGGAAAGCTGTCGGGCCAGAGCGTGGGGATCGGGAGGTTGAATGTCAAAATCCTGGATCAGTTGAAGCAAGCGTTCTTCAGCGCTGCTCTGCAAAAGCCAGGGGCCCCGGCAAAAGCCTTGCCGGGTCGTCAGCAAAAAGTTTTCCGTCAGCGTCAGGTTCCGGCAGGTGGCGCGCGCTTGGCGATCCTCGGGAATATAGGAGAGGTTCCCATCCCATCTTCTTCGGCGGTAGAAGGGGAACCAGTCCTGCCCCATCACGTGAACCTTTCCGGTGCGTGGTGGGCGCAGGCCGCAAACCGTCTCCACTAGGGGACGCTGGCCGTTGCCGGCTACACCGACCAGACCCAGAATTTCTCCCTGGCGCACAGTCAGATGGACATCTTTGAGAGGGGGGTCGTTGAGTCCGCTGACCCGCAAAACGCTCTGCCGGGGTTCCATGGCCTCCCGTGCGACCTGCAAAATTACGTCGCGGCCCACCATCAGACGGGCCAGCTCTTCTTTGGTTTGCACGGCGTCCGCGTTCATGTCGGCCACCACTTCGCCCTTGCGAAGGACGGCAATTTCATCCGATAGCGCCATGACCTCGCCCAGTTTATGGCTGATGAATACGATGGCTTTGTCTTGACGGGCCATTTGCTGCAGTGCTTCAAAGAGCTGTTGGGCCTCCTGGGGTGTCAATACGGCGGTGGGTTCATCCAAAATCAACACGCGGTTGCGGCGGAAGAGCAGCTTGAGGATTTCCACGCGCTGTTTTTCACCCATGGAAAGGGTTGCCACACGCGCCCCCGGATCAATGTCGAGCCGGACCTCCCGGGCCAGTTGGGCGACTTGGCGTTCCATCTCCTGGGGTTTAATCAGAATACCGCCGGCATGACCCAGAAAAATATTCTCCGCCACGGTCATGGCCTCCACCAGCATAAAATGCTGATAGACCATGCCGATGCCTTCCTGGATCGCGTCCCGGGCTGATGAGAAATAGCGGGGACGCCCCTCGATCAGAATGCGGCCCTCGTCCGGACGCAGCCGGCCGGCCAGCATGCCCATGAGGGTGCTTTTGCCGGCCCCGTTTTCCCCCAGCAGCGATTTGATCTTGCCGGCCTGGATGTCCAGGCTGATGTTGCGGTTGGCGTATTTGGGGCCGAATTTCTTGCTGAGGCCTTCCAGGCGTATGAGTGGATGACCGCTGGTCACACATGCTCCTGCGATTGACCGATTATGGGCTGCACAAACTGGGATTCAGAATCCCAGGGGAACAAAATCCAGGTATCCTGGCTGACTTCGGTCACGAAGGTGTCCACCAGAGGGCGCCCGGCCGGTTTGGCGTAAATGCTCGCAAAATGCGCCTGGGGGAGCATCTTGCGCACGACTTCGGCCGTGCGGCCGGTATCGACGAGATCGTCGATAATCAGCCACCCGCTGCCGTCATGGTCTACGGGTTTGAGAATTTCGACGTCGCCACGCTGGTCCTTCCAGGCATAGCTGGAGACACAGACGGTATCCACTAGACGGATGTCGAGTTCCCGGGCAATGATGGCCGCCGGTACGAGACCGCCCCGTGTTATGGCGATAATGCCCTGATAAAAATCATGATCCAACAGGCGCCAGGCCAGCGCCTTGGCGTCCCGGTGGAGTTGGTCCCAGGAAATGGGATAGGTTTTGCGATAGCGAGCCGAGGTCATGATCATACTCCTGCTAATCGTTTGGTTCTATGTTGATACCCAGAGCGGCCGGGGCAGCTGTTTGTTGGTTTCTCCAGGACGCGAACACCAGAACGGCGACCGTTAGCCCATAAGGCAGCATGAGAAGAAGCGAGGATGGCAGGTGGGTGCCCACGGCTTGCAGCCGCAGTTGAAAGGCCATGACACCGCCGAACAGATAGGCACCCAGCAGGGCGCGCCCCGGGCGCCAAAAGGCGAATATGACCAGCGCCACGGCGATCCAGCCCCGGCCGGCAGAGAGGCCGTTGGTCCAAAGGTGAGTGTAGGCTAATGAAAGGTAGGCTCCCCCGAAGCCCACCAGGGCCCCGCCGCCTAAAATACCGATCCAGCGATACCGCAAAACGCCGATACCGGCAGCGGCGGCGGCTTCAGGATGCTCGCCGACGGCTCTGAGGTGAAGTCCCCAACGGCTTTTTTCCAGAAAGAACCAGAGCAGCGGCACCAGCAGAATGGCCACATAAACAAGGACGTCCTGTTGGAACAGAACCGGGCCGAGGACGGGTAGGCGATGCAAGAACGGCAAGGCCAGCTTGCTGAATCCCGGCGCGGATTGCCCGATAAGCGGGGTCCCCAGATAGTTCGCCAGCCCCAGGCCGAAAATCGTAAGCGCCAGGCCGGAAACCACCTGGTTGCCGAGAAACCACAGGCAAACAACAGCATGGATACCCCCTACGGCCGCCCCGACCAGTCCCGCGGCGAGAAAAGCCAGAGCCGGCTGGCCCGTCATCTGGGCCGTGACGAAGGCTGCCAGGGCGCCGGTGATCATCATGCCTTCGACACCGAGATTGAGCACGCCGGATTTCTCGGTGAGGATTTCCCCCAGGGTGGCATACAAAATAGGTGTGCCGGATTGAATGGCCGCGGCCAGCAGCGGTATGATCAAGGCGGTGTTCATGACCGTCTCCGAATACGAAAGCCGAACTCATTGAAAAAACTGCCGGCCAGCACCGTCAGTAGGATCATCCCTTCCATAATGCCGCCAAAGGCCGCCGGCACCTGCAGTTCGAGCTGCAGGTTTTCAACGCCGACCCGCAAGGCGGCCAACAAAAAGGAGGCAATGCCGATGGTCAGGGGGTTCAGGCGGGCCAGCCAGGCCACTACAATGGCCGTGTAGCCGTAGCCGACCATAATGCTGGGTTGCAGGCGATTGATGGTGGCCGAAGCTTCGAGGAAACCTGCCAGGCCTGCCAGACCGCCACTGACGATCATCACGAAACACACCAGTTTTTCGTAGGGCAGGCCGGCATAGCGGGTGGCTTGAAAATTTTCTCCCGAGACTTTCAGTTCGAACCCCATGCGGGTAAATCGGAAAAAAATCCACATGGCCAGTCCGCACACCAGGCAAACGGCAAGACCCCAGTTGAGTTCCGTACCGGCGATCTTGGGCACAATGGCGCTCGCGGAGAAGGTGGGCGTCATGGGGAAGCCGAAACTGCTCGGATCCTTCCAGCGGCCGTAGACGAGATAGTCGAGAAAAAGAATGGCGATGTAATTGAGCATGAGGGTGACGATGATCTCGTTGGCACGCATGCGCAATTTTAACAGCGCCGGAATCAGTCCCCACAGACCGCCGCTGATAAACGCCAGGAGGGCCATCAAAGGCAGAAGCACGAACCACGGTTGCTCCGGGAACGTCAGGGCGGCCCAGGTGGCGCCGATGGCTCCGAGGGCAAATTGTCCTTCGGCGCCGATATTCCATATCTGCAACCGGAAGGCGATCGCCACCCCAAGGGAGCAAAGAAAGATGGGGATAGCCTTGATGAGGCAGTCTTCGATGGACCAGCGGGATCCCAGCGCGCCCTGGAACAGCAGTTCAATGCCCTTTAAGGCCGGTTTGCCCTGGAGTTTGAGCATGAGCGCACTGACGGCGAGGGAAAGAACCACGGCCGCCAAAAAAACAAGACAGGAGCTCCACGGGCGCGGCTCCTGTCTTCTATAGGCATTGATGCTGGGCATGGGTAAGGGGCTGATCGTCAGGTGGCCGAAAAAAAGACTTCGGCCGCAGGATTTACTCCGTGGTGCCGATGACGCCCTGGACAAAGTAGTCCATGCCGAGTAACTCGCCATCATCCGCCGCACGACCCTCAGGGATGCGAACCTTGCCGTCTTGGTCCTTTACCGGCCCTGTGAAGACCACCACCTGGCCTGATTTGATGGCGTCTTTTTCGGCCAGCACCTTTTTCTGGACATCCGCCGGCACCATGCTGCTCATGGGGCTCAAGTCCACAATACCGTGCTCCATGCCATACCAGTAGGCTTTGGGTTCGAACGTCCCGTTACGAACGGCATCGACCACTTCCTTGTAAAAAGGACCCCAGTTCCAGATGGCGGCGCAGAGATGGGCCTTGGGGGCGAAAGCGGACATATCGCTGTTATAGCCGATGGAGTAGGCCCCTGCCTCCTGGGCGGCTTCCTGAGGGCCCGGGGAGTCCTGGTGCTGGGCGATGACATCGGCCCCCACATCCAGCAGGCTCTTGGCGGCCTCCTTTTCCGTGGTGGGGTCATACCAGGTTTTGGTCCACACCACGCGCACCTGGACATCGGGATTGACGGCCTGGGCCCCCAGGGTAAAGGCGTTGATGCCCCGGATGACTTCCGGAATAGGGAAAGCGGCCACATACCCCAAGGTATTGGATTTGGTCATGGATCCGGCCACCATGCCCGACAGATAGCGGGCCTGGTACATGCGGCCGAAATAGTTGCCCATGTTGGGTGCGGTTTTAAACCCGGAGCAATGCATGAAGATCGTGTTGGGGAATTTCTGGGCCACCTTCAGCATGGGGTCCATATATCCGAAGCTGGTGGCAAAAATAAGATCGTAGCCCTTGCGGGCCATGTTGAGCATGACGCGCTCGGAGTCGGGTCCCTCGGGGACGGCCTCGACAAAGGACGTGCTGACCCCGTCCATTTTGTCGATGAAGAGGCGCCCCTGGTCATGGGCATAGGAATAACCCGCATCGCCGATGGGGGAGACGTAGACGAATCCCACCTGGAAGTCTTTGGCGACGGCCGGCCCGGCGCTAAGGGCCAGCGTCAAACAACACAAAACCATCGCAAATCTGCGTATCATAACGATCCTCCTGGAAAGTTGTAAATGGCAAAAGAATTCATCGCTTATAGCCTGCTTTGGGGGGTTTCGCAACAGCTTTTGGGACGCCCCGGCAGTGCTCGCGAGCCGTCAGGGCGCCGCTTTCTTTAGCCTCTCAATATAGGCTTCCCATTCCATGGGCAGCAAGCTTTTCTTGCGGTTGTTGCACTCCTTGCAGGCCGGAACGCAATTGCCTTTGGTGCTGCGCCCGCCCCGGGCCAGGGGGACGATATGATCCATGGTTAGCTCCCGGGCCGGGGTGGGGTGTCCGCAGTAGTGGCAAATGCCCTTGGCACAACGTCGTTTCCACCACTGGGTCTGCCGCAATTCGCGGGCCTTGCGCCGCTCACGGCGGAGGGTCGCCTCGTCCACTGGATAGTCAGGAAGATGCGTCATGCTGAGAGAGCTCCCTGAGCCGGTACCGGCGGCATCGGGGAAACCGCTTTTTCCAGCCAGTGATCGATGGCGTTCTGCAGCCGTTGATAATAGGCTTCTGAGCCCCACAACCCCCGGCGGCCGAAAAAATAATTGATCTCGAGAAAGAGCGGTGTCTGCGGATCGGCAACCGCGGGATCGGTGCAGAAGAGGAAATCGAAGCCGGCCAGGTTGATGCCGGCTTTTCGGCAGAAAGCGGACGTCGCCTTTTCGGCGGCGGCCATCAGATGACCGTCGCTGCCGTAGTCGATCACCCCCCCGCAGGGCGCCGGCGCCGGCGGGGACCCATTCCTGGAGGATAAAACCGCTCTGTCCAGTGGTTTCATAGGGCTGCAACAGCATGACAATGTCCCTCAGGTTGCCGGTCTGCGTGATCGGAAAAACAGAAACAGGGCGGATGGGGAACACCGGTTTCCTGAAACAAGTGGATCTGACCGATTTTGCCGGGATACGCAAAGCGGGCCTCGTAGTTGGGAAAGACCCGGCCGCAGGCACGGGTGGCGGCCTGGTAGAGAGACGCCCGGCATCCCTGGGGCAGAATCACGGCGGCGGCCTGGCGCATGGCGGCCCGGTCTTGGGCATCCGGATCCCGTCCGGCACACAGGCGATTCACATCGCCTTGGTAAAGGGGATGGAAGGAAAGGATCATGGTGGTCAATAACCGAATTTGCGCAGGGCGCGGGTGTCCCGGGTCCAATTTTTCTGAACCCGGACAAACAACTCCAGATAGACCCGGGTGTCCAGCAGCCGTTCGATGTCTTCCCGTGCCGCCCGCCCGATCTGTTTGAGCTTGCTCCCGCCTCGGCCGATGACGATCCCCTTTTGGGAGTCCCGTTCCACATGAATGGTGGCCCTGATATGCACGGTTCTACCCTGGTGGACTTCCTTAAAAGTGTCAACCGTCACGGCGGCGGCATAGGGAATTTCCTCGCCGGTCAAGCGGAAAACCTTTTCGCGAATCAGCTCGGCGACGATAAAACGCTCCGCGCTGTCGGTGAGCATGTCTTTCCCATAGAATGGTGGCCCTTCGGGCAGCATGGCTTCCAGCACTTGCAGAAGCTCGTTCACCTGGGTTCCCTGGAGCGCTGAAATCGGCAGAATGTGCTCAAACGAGAAACGCTGTGCCCACGCCTCCAGGGTTTCCATCAGCAGTTGCGATGCCAGCCCGTCGATTTTGTTGACCGCCAGAACGACCGGTTTGCGGGCTTCGGACAGCCTCTCGAGCAAAAACGTCTCGGCCGGCGGGTCCGGCCGCTGGGCGTCGGCCATCAACAGCACCATATCCACATCGCTCAAGGCGGACAAGGCGGAATCGACGATACGGACATTGAGCGGCTTTTGGGTCAGGTGGACACCGGGCGTATCGATGAAAACGAGTTGCGCCTGAGGGCGATGAACGATCCCGAGGATACGGTTGCGGGTGGTCTGGGGTTTGCGGGAGGTAATCGATATCTTGGCGTTCAACAGGCGGTTCAAGAGGGTTGATTTACCGGCATTGGGGGCCCCCATAAGCGCAACCAAACCGGAGTGAAACCCGCTAAAATCATGAACGGCTTTTTCGATCATCGGGGTTTTGCAATCATTGTGTCGATGGCCTGCCACAAGGCCTCCAGTCCCTGGCCCGTCTTGGCGGAAAAGAGCAGCAGCGATTCCTGGGGGCAGGCAAATTGTTCGGCGATGGTCCGCAGGGGACGCACCTGCTTATTGCGCGAGAGCTTATCGGCCTTGGTAACGACAATGCGGTGCGGCCGGTGATGGAACCCCAGCCAGTGCACCAGATCATGTTCTTCCTGGCCGGGAATGCGGCGAATGTCAACAATCAGGAAGACGCCCCGGAGGGTTTCGCGGGAGGCCAGATAGGTCTCCACCATGGGCCCCCACTGTTTTTTGACCGCTACCGGTACCTTGGCGTAGCCGAATCCGGGTAAATCGACAAAAGACAGGCTGGCATTGATGCAGAAAAAATTGATCAATTGCGTGCGGCCGGGGGTGTTGCTGGTTTTCACGAGCCGTTTGCGGTTGACCAGTCGGTTGATCAGCGACGACTTGCCGACATTGGAGCGCCCGGCAAACGCGATTTCCGGATATTCCGGATCAGGATAGTGCTCGGGTTTGACGGCGCTGGTAACGAATTCGGCGGTTTTAACGTTCATGACCTCTCGGATGGTTTAGCGGATTGACGCCAGATAGCCCTCCAGGCGATCCATGCCCTCGGCGATGTTTTCCAGCGAATTGGCATAGGAGAAGCGCAGATAGCCTTCCGCGTTGGGGCCGAAGTCGATGCCGGGCGTTACCCCTACTTTGGCTTTCTCCAGGATATCGAAGGCCAGCCGGTAGGAGTCTTCCGCGATATGCCGCGCATTGGCAAAGACATAGAAGGCGCCGGTGGGTTCCACCGTTATACCAAAGCCCAGCTCTCGCAGTCGGCGGATCATGAAGACACGGCGCTCGTTGTAGATGGCTTTCATGCGGGCCGTGTCTTCGCCCGCTTCGGTCAAAGCGGTCACCCCCGCTTTTTGAACCATGGTATTGGCCGAGATGAAAAAATTCTGCACCAGCTTTTGGATTGGCCGGATGAAGTCAGGCGGTGCGATCAAATAGCCCAGGCGAAAGCCCGTCATGGCGAAGAGTTTGGAAAATCCGTTCAATACAAAGGCCCGGTCGGTGAATTCCAGGATGCTGTGTTCCCGGCCCTCATAGACCAGCCCGTGATAGATTTCATCAGAGACGACATAGGGCTGCAACCGGCTGATGGCTTGCATACGTTCGGCGGAAAGGAGATTACCGGTGGGATTGGAGGGCGAGTTGATAAAAACGGCCTTCGTTCGCTCGGAAATTTTGGCGGCGATGGCGTCCGGTCGGTATTGAAAGCCGTCTTCCTCGTAAACCGGCACGCTCACGACCCGGCCCTGGGCGAATTTGATAAAGTTCGGGTAGCAGGCATAGTGCGGGTCGGAGAGGATGACCTCGTCCCCGGGTTCCAGCAGGGCGGCGAAGAGCAGCAACATCGCCGGCGAGGTGCCGGGTGTGACAATGATGCACCCGGGATCCACCGCCACCTGATAGGTCCTTTGATAATAGGCGCTGATGGCTTCGCGCAGTTCGGGCAATCCCAGGCTGTGGCAGTAGTGGGTGTGCCCCTCCTCCAGCGCCCGGCACAGAGCCTTCTTGATGCAGGGGGGCGTATCGAAATCCGGTTCACCCACTTCCAAGTGGATGATGTCCTGCCCGCATTTTTCCATCTCACAGGCCCGTTCCAGAACGTCCATAACGATAAACGAGCTGATTTCTTCGGTCCGTTTGGCAACCATGGGGATCCCTTTTTGCATCGGACGGAGGCTGCGCGGTCAATCGCCGCCCATCCCCCGCAACCACTGTTCTAGACCACCTTGTTGAGGGGATACTCGATAATCCCCTCCGCCCCGTTTTTCAACAATTCCGGAATCAGATCCCGGACCGTATTGGCATCCACCACCGTTTCCACTGAAAACCAGGTGGACTGGTAGAGGGAGGCCACGGTAGGGGCATTCAGGCTGGGCAGCAGGGCCACCACACGGTCGAGCTGCTCCTGGGGCACGTTCATTTTCAATCCCACCAGTTTGTCCCCCAGCAGGGCGCCCTTTAGCAAGAGGGCAATTTGTTCGACCTTTTCGCGTTTGAATGGGTCCTGCCAGGCGGTGTGGTTGACGATGAGCTGCGTGTTGGTCTGCATGAGTTCGTGGATGATCCGCAGGCCATGGGCCCTGATGGTGCTCTCGGTCTCGGTGACTTCGACGATGGCGTCGGCCAATTTGGAGACCACCTTGGCTTCGGTGGCGCCCCAGGAAAACTCGATGTCCACCGCGATGCCGCGTTCTTGGAAATAGCGCCGGGTAAAGGCCACCAATTCCGTGGCGATTTTTTTCCCCTGAAGGTCCTCCAGGGTTTTAATGTCGGAATCATAAGGTACCGCGAGCACCCAACGGGCCGGGCGGGCGCTGACTTTCGAGTACACCAGATCGCTGACCACATGAACGTCCGAGCTGTTTTCGGCAATCCAGTCCTTGCCGGTCAGCCCGGCGTCCAGGGTGCCGTTTTCCACATAACGCGACATTTCCTGGGCCCGGCAGATGGCGCAATCGATGGAGCTGTCATTGATTTCAGGAAAATAGCTCCGACCGTTGACGTTGATTTTCCAACCCGAACGTTTGAACAGGGCGATGGTGGCATCCTGCAGGCTTCCCTTGGGAACGCCCAGCTTCAATAAATCACTCATTCTATTTATAGACCTCCTTGGGATCGAAGACCGGCGCACCGATGGTGTGAACCGCTCCGTTTTCAATCTTACGGTAAAAGCAGCTTCGGTAGCCGGTGTGGCAGGCCGCCCCGCCGATCTGGTCGACTCGCACGAGGATGGCATCCCGGTCGCAGTCGAAAAAGACGGATTTGACCACCTGTAAATTCCCGGAGGTTTTGCCTTTCACCCACAGCTCGCTTCGGCTGCGGCTATAAAAGGTGGCGTGTCCGGTTTCCAAGGTGGCCTGAAAGGCTTCCGCATTCATATAGGCCAGCATCAGAACGTCGCCGCTGGCGTCATCCTGAACGATGGCCGGAATCAGTCCGCCCATTTTATCAAAATCCAGTTCAATCATAGCCTTCCTTTCCCCGTGCCGTACTTTTCAAAGCCCTCGTGGCATAAAAACGGCGCCCTTCTTGATCGCGGCCAATATGTAAATCTGGTAACTTAACGATATCAATTCGTTAAGTCAACTCTTTTTGGCGCCTGTTTGCTTGCATTATTTAGGCCCTTCTGTTAGATTTAAATTTTTAAGGGACATCGGAGCGCCGATCCTAAAGATGAGATCGGCGCCCTCTCAGACAAGACTCTATCGCAGGAACCCTATACCATGACGGAAGACAGCAAACGGACCCGCGCTATCGAAAAGCGGGCCCGCCAAACCGCCCCCAGGTGGGGACGTCGTATTTTGTTTTGGCTGTTGGGCCTTACGACGGTCACTGGCATTCTCGGTGCCATTGCCGCAGCCGGATTCTTTTTTTATTTGATCGAGGACCTTCCCAAAATCACCACCCTGGCTGATTATCGGCCCTCCACGGTGACCACGGTCTATGCTGACGACGGGCAGAAAATAGCCGAATTCTATAAAGAGCGCCGCATCGTGATCCCCCTGGCGGAGATCCCCCCCATGCTGGTGGAAGCCTTTATTGCCGCCGAGGACTCTCGATTTTATGAGCACCGCGGTATCGATTTCAAAAGCATCACGCGGGCCTTTTTCAAAAATTTAGAGGCCGGGGGGATTGTGCAGGGCGGTAGCACCATTACCCAGCAGGTGACCAAATCGTTTTTTCTCACACCGGAAAGAAGCTATAAGCGCAAGTTGAAGGAAGCGGTCCTGGCCTACCGCATCAGCGAGCGCTTTACCAAAGACGAAGTACTGTTTCTCTATCTCAATCAGATCTATCTCGGCCACGGGGCCTACGGTGTCCAGGCCGCCGCTCAGAACTACTTCGGCAAGTCCGTCCAGGAACTGACCCTGGCCGAATGCGCTATCCTGGCGGGCCTTCCCCAGGCCCCCAGTCGGTATTCACCTCATCGTTATCCGGAGCGCGCCCGGCAGCGGCAGCTTTATGTTTTGAGCCGTATGGTCGAGGAAGGCTACATAACCGAGCAACAGGCCGAAGAAGCACGCAATGAAGCCTGGGACATCAAGCCGCGGCGCAACTGGTATGCTGAAAAAGCCCCTTTTTACACGGAACATGTCCGGCGCTACGTGGCGGAGAAATACGGTGAAGAGGCCCTCAATCAGGAGGGGCTCAACATCTATACGGCCGTGGATGTGAGCATGCAGGCCGCCGCCCGGGAAGAGATCCAGAAGGGCCTCCGCGATCTGGACAAACGTCAGGGGTATCGCGGTCCGCGCGAACACCTGGACCCGGATGAACGTGATGCTTTTCTACAGAACCTGGCCGTCGAGCAGGCCGACATGCTGGCGCCGGATACCATCGTCCAAGGACTTGTGACGGCCGTGGACGACAAACACAAACGGGTCGAAGTGGCGCTGGGGCCCGGCAAGGGCTTTATTGCTTTGGAAGATATGGCCTGGGCCCGCAAACCGAATCCGGAAGTCGGCTACTGGGCCGTCAAAATCACACGCCCGAGTTTGGCCCTGGCGGTCGGTGATGCGATCGACGTGCGGCTCAAAGCTAAAAAAGACGGTGATGCCGATTGGCCGTTAGCCTTGGAGCAATCCCCCAAAGCCCAGTCCGCTCTGTTGTGCATCGAAGCAGAAACCGGGTTTGTCAAAGCCATGGTGGGCGGGCGCGATTTTCAAAACAGCCAGTTCAATCGGGCTATTCAGTCCCGACGGCAGCCGGGCTCCGCGTTCAAGCCCATCATTTATGCGGCCGCCATCGACAAAGGCTACACACCGGCTACGGTCATTTTGGACGCGCCGATTGTTTTTGAGGACACGGATCGGGACTTCACCTGGAAGCCCAAAAACTACAAGGAAAAATTTTACGGTCCCACCTTGCTGCGCCAGGCGCTGGCCAAATCGCGCAATGTGGTGACCGTCAAGATTTTGAAAGATATCGGGATCGATTACGCCATCGACTATGCCCGCAAGGTGGGCATCCAATCCCACTTGAACCGTGATCTGTCCATTGCCTTGGGCTCGTCGGGGGTTTCCCTTTTAGAAATCGTCAATGCTTACTCGGTGTTCGCCAATCGGGGCTACCGGGTCAACCCGATCTTTGTCACCCGGATCACCGATCGCGACGGTCATGTCCTGGAGGAAAATCGACCCGAACACGAGAAAGTGATCGAAGAGACCACCGCTTTTATCATCAACAGTCTTCTGGAAAGCGTCGTCCAGGATGGCACCGGGCGGCGGGTGCGCGCCCTCAACCGTCCGGTGGCCGGCAAGACCGGCACCACCAACAACCTTTATGATGCCTGGTTCGTCGGTTATACGCCGGACATCATCACCGGGGTATGGGTCGGTTTTGACGAGGAGGGGTCCCTGGGAAGAGGCGAAACCGGTTCCCGGGCGGCCAGCCCGATCTGGCTGGGGTTCATGCAGCGTGTCATGGCGGACAGACCCGTCAAAGTCTTCGAGGTTCCCGAGGGAATCGTCTTCAGCCGCATCGACGCCGAAACCGGTCTGCTGCCGATTCCCGAATCCAAGGAAACGATTTTCGAGTGCTTCAAAGACGGGACGGTACCGACCGAGCACACCAAGGCCCCCGATGCGATTGCGGAGCCGGAGGATCTTTTCAAGGCCGGTATGTGATCGCTGCGGAAAGACGATCGGCAACATTAAAAACGATATCGACGTCGTCAGTTCGAAAGAAAAAGCCGCTGCTTTATAAAAAAGCAGCGGCTTTTTTGGGGGAGATCCGAAGGGTATGACGTTTCCAACCCGTTGGATCAGGCTAATCTTCTTTCGGCAGACGCACTGCGAGCACGGGAATTTTGGAACGGCGTAACACCCGGCTGGTGGTGCTGCCCATCATGGCATCCACGAGAGCCCCCCGGCCATGCGTTCCCATCACGATCACGTCACAATGTTTTTCCTCCGCCGTGGCCAGAATCTGAGCGACAGGGTTGCCCCGTTTGACGACGGTCTCGTCCATGGCAGCTTCGTGGTCGTTGGTGCCGGGCCGCAGGTTTTCACAGAAGCGGTCCAGGACTTCGTGAATCATGGTGTTATCCCGCTTTTTACCGATCAGGACATCACGGGCTTCGTCAATGTTGCGCTTCTTGATGTCTTCCCACGCTTTGGCTCCGATGTAGCCGATGACATTGGTGTCCACGAATTCGGGGGTTTCATCGATGACGTGCAGGATGATGATCTGGGCGCAATAACTATTGGCCAGACTGACGGCATAGGCCATGGCATAGCGCGCATTTTCCGAGAGGTCGGTGGCATACAAAATACGCTTGATTTCCACTGAGGGTAGATCGACGTTCATGGTAGGGTTCCCTTGTCTTTTGAGTGCGTCAAAATTTCACGCCGGAAAGTCGTTCCAACCGGAAAAGTTAAGAAGATTTTTGATCCAGACAGCTCACCGGAATAATATCATTAAGCCCTAAATCCCCTCCGGCTGTGTTTTTGAAAATGCCCCTCGCGGCATCTGGATATCATTCGAACCCACTTCTTGGCCATCTTTATGCCGAGGCGCTTGCTTTTTTAAGGGCCTGGCGTTGATGAATGGGAAGCGTCAGGTCCGGATTTCTTCGGATCCGCACTTTCTGCATGAAGAAAACCACCACCCACAAGGCGATGCCGAGACCGTCCACGATGAAGGTGGGCATTTCGAAACCGATGATCCACTTGATCAGGTGAGGGAAGAATAGGATCAGGGTGGCCACGGCACTGATGATCCACTCGATGATGTTGGTGGGGCAGAGGAAATATCCCATGGTCAAACTGCCGAAGGCGATGGTGCCCAAAACGATGGTGATCATGGTTGAGACCACCTGATACCAGGGCATCATATGCTCCGGGCCGCCGAGCAGAAAGCCCGGAGAAAAGGCGAACAGAAATGGGCCGACATAGAGCATTTTGGCAAACTTGAACGAGGTCCAGCCGGTCTTCCAGGGGTCGGAGCCGGCAATGGCCGCGCCGGCGTAGGCCGCCACGCATACCGGCGGGGTGATGTTGGAATCCTGGCTGAACCAATAGACGATCATGTGGGAGGCGATCAGGGCCCATGATACCTGAGCGATAATCAAGTCGCGTTGGGGATCACCGGGCAAAAGCTCACCGAGGGGCAGTTGGAGTTCCATCAGCCCCATCCCGAAAAAACTGCGGCAGATCATGTCGGACACGGCACCCACGGCCAGCACGGCCGTAATCAGGTAGGCGGCGGTGACCGGTACGCCCATGCCCAGCACCAGCGAGGCGAGACCTACCAGAAGAATGGCGATAATCAGGTTGCCGGAGGAAAGCTCGATGATGATCTGGGAGAAGCGCAGCCCGATACCCGTAAGCTGAATCGTGCCGACGATGATGCCGATAACGCCCACCGTAGCGCCGATGATCAGAGTGGCCCGGGCGCCCTCGTTCATGGCGCCGAAAATTTCCTTGATACCCATACGGCTGTCCGAAGTCAGCCAGCTCACCGCGATGCAGGACAGAATCGCCCAGAAACCCGCATATCCCGGTGAATAGCCGATGAGCATCATTACCACGATGACCACCAGCGGCACCGACATGAACCACTGCTTTTTTAGAATCTGCCAAGCCGTGGGGGCGCCTTCCTCGCGGATGCCCACCAGCCCGTAGCGTTTGGCTTCGAAGTGGATCATCACGAAGACCGAGAGGAAGTAGATCACAGCCGGGAAGATGGCCATGAGCATGATCTTCACATAGGGAATTTCCGTCATTTCGGCCATGATAAAGCCGCCGGCCCCCATGATGGGCGGCATGAACATGCCGCCGATGGAGGCCGAGGGTTCGATGGCCCCGGCCACATGGGGCCTGAATCCGGCCCTTTTCATCAGAGGAATCGTGAAGGCGCCCGTGGAAACCGTGTTGGCGATGGCCGAACCCGAGACCGATCCGAAAAAGCCCGAAGCCAGCACCGCCACCTTGGCCGGACCGCCTACCGATTTGCCGGCGATCGCCATGGGCAGATCCAGAAAGAAGCGGCTGGCACCGGAAAATTTTAAAAACGAGCCGAAGAAAATGAACAGGATGACATAGGTCACCAAAACGCTGGCCATGATGCCGAACACGCCCTCCTGCTTGTAATAGATGTGGTTCAGGGCGCGGTCTATTTTAAAACCGGTGTGGGCGAAGGCCTTGAGTACCGGGATGTGGTGCAGCAGGTCGCCGTAAAAAGCGTAAAGCAGGAAAAAAACGCCCACCAGGGTCATGGACCAGCCCAGCACGCGGCGCGCTACCTCGAGGGACACCAGGATGCCCAGAAAGCTCACGGCGGTGTCCAAGGGGGTTTCGGATCCCATGCGGTAGTTGATGGCCGCGTATTCCTTGATGTAGTAGCCCACCACCAAAATGGCGACGGCCGTGAGCAAAAGATCGAGAGCCACCGGGGCGCTGTCGTTTTTGCCCCAGTAAGGGAGCGGTAGGAAGAAAACGGTCGCCAGGCCCAAGCTGACCGCGACATATAGCCAGTTGATGTCGGCAAACGGTTCTCTTGCGCCCTGGGTGCCGAAGAGAAAATGCAGTGCGAAATAGAAGAGCATCGCCGTCGTGAGAAAGGGGATCAGCGCATCGATATAGTAGCCTGGCTTGTTGGCTGTTTTGCCCGTCATGGGGTAGCTGAGCATGATCATCACATAGGTGACCATGACATAGATGCCCAGGAAGTACTGGGTATCGACCGGGCTGGCGGCGGCGTACATATAAAACAACACCATGCCCACACCCATGGCGGAGATCAGCCCGAACCAGATGCCAGTCACGGGGCGCCCGGTTTTGGCGTCCTTGCTGACGATTTTTTGGAGCTTTTCCTTATCCTCAGCGGTTTCGGGGATGTCTATTTCGCTCATTTCAATTTCCTCGCACTGCTGTTGATAATACTGTTGGCCTGTGAAACCTCATGTTAAAGATAAAGCGGGGAAACGCAATGGCGCGCTTCCCCGCGGTTTGTTTTACGGCATCAGATTGGCAGGGATTTCTTTACCCTGTTCTTTCCAGAACTTGACTGCGCCCGGGTGCAGCGGCACGGAGGCGCCGGTGAAGCCGTTTTTCATGTTCATTTCACTGAAGGATTTTTTAGCCGTAACCATGGCTTCCATGCCGGCCTTGGACCAGAGGGTTTTCATAATGGTGTAGACCAGGTCTTCGGGCATGTCGGCATTGGTGGTCAGAATGCAGGAGTCCTGGAAGCTTTTGGTGGCGGGCATACCCTTGCCATAGGTACCGGCCGGGATCGTCATGGGCGAGTAGGCGAAGGCATCGTAAAAGCCTGTTTTTTCAGCGTCGACGCCCACATCCACCAGCGCAATCGGCACCTGAACGGCGGCTTCGATAATAGAACGGTTGGGGTAACCCACCAGCACCCAGAAGGCGTCGATCTTGCCGTCCTGGAAGGCGCTGGCGGCCTGACTGTAACCCAGAAAATCCGGGTTGAATTTATCCCACAGGCCGATATGGCGGAAGAAGCGCTCGGCACTGGCGGCTGCGCCCGATCCGGCGTTGCCCAGGGCCACGCGTTTACCGGCAAGCTGCATGGCACTGGTAATACCCGCGTCAGCACGAACTACGAGTTGGGCCGGGGCGCCGTAGAGGTAGCCCATGGACCGAATCTTGTTGTATTTCACGTCGTCCTGGGGCAACTGGCCCTTGAATCCCAGGGCGCTGTCCACCGCATAGCAAAGGCCGAAATCAGACTCGCCGTTATGGATGCGTTTGAGGTTTTCCACCGATCCGCCCGAACCCACCGAGCTGGCCTGGATGTTCGGGTTGACTTTGGGGACATACACCGCCATGGCATTGGTGAAAGTGTTGAAGGTCCCGCCGGTCGGCCCGCCCCCGATCTTGATGCTGTAATTTTCAGCGGTGGCCGGAACGACGACCATTGCCACCACCAGGGCAGCCATAATGGCGATCATCAAATGTCTCTTCATGGGTTTCTCCTTTCGTGCCATTTCATGGTTTAGGGCGATTCGGCGCGCCTAAAGCATCTGAAGACGCATTGGCATCGGGCCGAACGCCGATCATTTGAACATAGCCGCTGCTACAGGGCCGCGTCTTGTCCGCATCTCCTTCACCTACCGCATGGAGCTGCAAGCCTTTTACCCTTTAGCTACCATAACAATAAATGTAAAGATGGGAAGTTCTGAAATCCAATGACGAAAAATTCTGATTTATCTGTAAGAAAATTTCTTACAATTCCACCAGATGATTCTGGATCGCGAAGCGGGATAGCTCAGCGTTGTTCCGCAGGTCGAGCTTCTTCAGAATGCGGAAGCGGTAGGTATCGACGGTTTTGATACTGATGCCGTAGATGGAGGCGATCTCGCGGTTGGTGGCGCCCATGGCAAGCCGGCGCAACACCTGGAGCTCGCGCATGGAAAGCGTATCGAGCAGATTCTGACCGCCGGCGCCTCGGGCCACCCGCAGGGCCAGTGCCTCGGCGGCCTCATCGGTGAGAAAGCGGCTGCCGCCGATGACTTTGCGGATGGCGTTGACCAGCTGCTCAGGGGCCGATTGTTTGGTAATGTAGCCCATGGCGCCGGCCTCGATAGCCCGCACCACGTACTGCCCCTCCTCGTGCATGGTGAGTACTAGGCAGCGGGAGCGAAGGGTCGTCGGCGTGCAGCCGGCTGATCACTTCCAGACCGTCGAGCCCCGGCATGGAGAGGTCGATGACGGCCACATCCGGCCGTGCATTTTCCACGGCGCGCAGGGCGTCGCGGCCGTTGGCGGCTTCGGCCACAACGGCCATATCACCGCTTTCCTCGATCAGGCGCCGCAGACCGGCGCGTACGATGCTGTGGTCATCCGCCAGCAGAACCTTGACCATGTCAGTTATCCCCGCTGCATTGTGCGCTGTTGGGCGCGGTGGTGCCCGGCAAGGGGCGGCCGCGTAAAGTCTCTTGAATTAATGGCACCCTAAAGCGAACCAGGGTGCCGTGTCCCGCCCGGGAGTGAATTTCCAATTTTCCGCCGGCGAGTGCCGCGCGTTCCCGCATGCCGGCCAGGCCCAGACCTTCGAATTCCGGCAGATGGTTCATATCGAAACCACGGCCGTCGTCGTGCACGGAGAGCATCAGGCCGTCCGATTCGGTGCTGAGACAGACATTCACATGGTCGGCCCTAGCGTGGCGCGTCACGTTGGTAAGGGCCTCCTGGGCAATCCGGTAGGCGGCGGTGGCCACGGTGTCGCTGGGGGTGGGTACGGTGGCAGATTCGAGAACACAGGTGATACCGGTGCGCCGCTCAAAGTCCGAGGTGTAAAGCTCGAGCGCGTCCACCAGACCCAGATCGTCCAGGACGCCCGGCCGCAGATGAAAAGCGAGGGTTCGCACATCGTTGATGGTCTGGTCGATGATATGGCACATGTTGCCAATACGGCCGGTAATGAGCTTATCGCCGGTTTTCAGCTTATCCTGCAGCCAGACGGCGTCCAGGCGCAACGCGGTCAAGACCTGTCCGAGTTCGTCGTGCAGCTCACGGGCGATCGCCGCCCGCTCCTTCTCCTGGTTGGCCATGATGCTGCCGGAAAGTCGGCGCAGTTGGTTCTGGGCCTTTTTCAGATCCGTGATATCGGTGGCAATGCCGCCCACCCCCCGAATGCCGCCGTCTTCGTCGTAAACCGGGAACTTCACGGATAGGTAGGTATGCCGTCCATCAGACTGGGGAATCATTTCCTCGACTTGGTAGGATCGATTTTCGGCCAGCACCCGTTGGTCCCCCTCTTGAAATTGCTTTGCCACCGTGCCCGGCAGAATCTCGTTGTCGGTGCGACCCCGGATGTCGGCGTCCCTGAGATCAAAAAGCTCTTCATAGCGAGAGTTCACTATCAGGTAGCGTCCATTGATGTCCTTGAAATAGACGACGGCCGGTGTGTGTTTGAGGATGCTGCTGATCTCGCGGGTGCGCAGATTGACTTGGCGCTCCAGATCTTTCGAATAGCGGCTCAGCTCCTCCTGGGTGCGTTGGAGGGCCTCTTCCGCCCGCTTGCGTTCCGTAACATCGATGGAAACGGCCAGCGTACGTGCGAGGCGGCCTTCTTCATCGCGGTCGGCAATGGCCGAAAGAACCACATCGATCGTTTCGTTGGTTTTGGTGCGAAACTGATAGGCCACGTCCTTGCAGAAACCGGTCCTGAAAAACAATGGGAACATTTCTTTTTCAGCGATCCGCCGTGATTCAGGCGTCATGAAAGTCGTGAGCGGCTGTCCGATCACCTCATCGGGTTCGTAGCCCAGCGCTTGGGCCCAGAAGTCGCTGACACTGACCAGCCGCCCCTCGGTATCGATCGAGTGCAGCATGGCGGGTGTGCGGTGGTAAAGAGAGCGATAGCGCTCCTCGCTCTTGCGCAGAGCGCTTTCAACCACCCGGCGCCGGGCGATTTCTTTGCTGGCATTCTGGTAGAGCAGAAGCACGGCGACGCCGATCAGAACGCAGAGCAGCAAGACGACCGGACCGGTGACACGGAGAAAAGGGTCTGAAATGGCGGCAGAGATGGCCTGGTAACTTCGGAGTTGAATAATTTTCCAGCCCGGGAAGGTGTCGAGCTCCACTTGGTTCATCAGAAAGCGTTCCGATCCAAGGGTCGCCGTTCGCTCGTCGGCCTGGAATGTCAGGCCGACCCATTTCCAAGGGCCGGTTCCGAATTGCCGCTCCTCGGCGATTTGGCGGAGTTCGTCAGGCCTGGGGCGCCAGGCCAAATGGAAAAGCCAGTCGCCGCGGTTGGAAATGAAGATCATCCCCCGTGGATCGGTGACCAGGACGATGTCTTCGCTGGTTAGTCCCAGGCGGTTTTCAATGACGTCGATGGAGGACTTGATGACCGCCACCCCGATGGGGTCCTCCGCGGCATTTCCGTAAATCGGGCAGCTGTTGTAAATCCCCCTTTTCTGCGAAGTGGTGCCGAGGGCCAGATAGGCGGTGGGCCAGCCCTTGATGGCCTTTTGAAAATAGGGACGAAAGCTGAAATTCTGGCCCACAAAGCTGTCCGGATCATGGCGGTTGCTGGAGGCCACGGTGAGTCCCTCATGGTTGATGAGATAACAGACATCCGCCTCGAGGCTCCGCTTGGAATTGATCCAAGATGGCATTGACCGCCAGCGCCGACGCGTTCGTTGCCGCGCGGAGATGATCCGCCAGAATTGCCTGACCGGCCAGAATGCGAACGACTTTGTTGTTTTCGGCCAGGTAGGAGGTCACGCTTTTGGAGAGTATTTCCAGGCGCATCTTCGCCTGGCGCTCAGCCTCTTTAAAGGCCGAAGCGTGCAAGTTGGCATAGTATAGGTAACCGCCCAGAGATGTGGAGAGAAAGGCAAGAAAAGCAAGAACGAGCAGAATAAGTCGTAAACGCATGTTGCGCTCCGCTGAAAGAAGCTCCATAGGGGCCGGGAGGTTCCAACTTCGCTTTGGATATGTTTCGAACGTTCGCTGTCGGCCCCCTGGTGAGCATACCGTGCGGGAAGGATGCTCGCCGTGCCGGTGGAGCGTTTGTCCCGGTCCGGAGCTCCTTCCTTAGGGACCGCACGACCTAGATGCAATAGGGGCGGGGGTATTGTCAACTTCCAAATGGTGGGGCGCGATGCCTTCATCCGGCTGAATGGTCAAGGACGGGTTTTGAAAGCGGGTTTGCAAGCAACGCAGGTTCCGGCGGCCGGCACCGATCATGCGGGACAGGTGGCGCGGGTGGACGCGGAGGCGAACAGGGCGATGGCGATCGGGATGACGGGCGAGGGTCGCTGCGGCCAGGTCCAAGAAAATCCGGCTGTAAACGAGTTCCCCCAAAGCGGGATGATAGGGTCCGGCCAGAACCGTGTCGGCCGAAGACAGTGTTTCCTCGGCTTGCAGGCCCATGCGGATGACCGGGATGCCGGCAGAGACAAATCGTAAAAACAGGTGGCTGACCAAGAAGATGGTTTCCTCCAGGGCCATGGGGATGAAGTCGCCTCTGTGGAATTGTCGGGCCAGCGGGCTGTTGGCCAGCACGAGGGTCGGATAGATGCGGACGGCCTCGGGTGCCAACCGGATCATTTCCGCGGCGGTCTGCTCGGCGCCTTGCAGGGTGTCGCCGGGAAGCCCGGTCATCATCTGGAGGCCCAACGCATAGCCGGCGGACTTGATCCGTCGTGCGGCCGCGGTGGTGCAGGCCGCTGTATGCCCCCGACGGTTGCGTGCCAGCACCCGGTCGTCCATGGATTGCAGCCCCAACTCGATGGCGGCGACGGGGAAGTTGCGGATGACGGCCAGCGTTTCCGGCAAAATAGTGTCCGGTCGGGTGGAAAAGCGGATGCTGCCTGCCTCCCCCCGGCGCACAAAGCGCGCGGCGGCCGCCAAAAGCTCCTGCACCAGCCCTGTCGGCAGGCCAAGAAAATTGCCCCCGTAAAAGGCGATTTCCACCGGGCGGCTGGGGTCGCGAACACGCGGCCGCCAAGTGCGCACTGTATTTTCAACCGTGGCGGCCGAAAGCCGGTGGGGGGCCACCCCGGTAATGGCCGCTTGGTTACAGAAGCTGCAACGGTGTGGACAGCCGGAAAGGGGGATAAACACCGGAATGATGAACGGACGGGGAAGGATGCAGCTGCCGTGGGCCAATCCCTTGATGGCGGCCACAGTGCGGCCGTTGGCGTGCCGGATGATAAAGCTCTCATTCATGGCCGGCTATATGTTTCAGGGCCTCTTTGGCCGCCGCCTGTTCCGCAGCTTTTTTGCTGTGGCCGGTGCCGATGGTCTTCAGCTGCGTGAGACGCAGTTCCACAACAAAGGTCTTGTCGTGGTCCGGACCGCTTTCTTCCACGACGCGGTACACCGGAACGGTTTTTTCCTGATTTTGGACATGTTCCTGCAGGCGGCTTTTGAAATCGACGATGGCTTCCGGTGTTTCGACAGCGTCCAGACGGAACGCCAGGCGGCGGTCGATCACTTCGAAAGCCGCTTCGAAACCGCCGTCCAGATAGACGGCGGCCAAAACCGCTTCCAGCGTATCGGATAAAATGGACGGCTTGTCATGCCCGCCGGTCTGCGCTTCGCCGCGCCCGAGGTGGATGCAGGCGCCCAGATAAAGTGATCGGGCGACCTGCGCCAGATGGGTCTCGTTGACCAGGTGGGCCCGGGCGCGTGACAACTCACCCTCCGACAATTCCGGGTTCTGCCGCATGAGCACATGGCTGACAACGAGATTCAGGACGGCGTCCCCCAAAAACTCGAGCCGTTCATTATCCCGGACATCCGCCTGGGGATGTTCGTTGACATAGGACCGATGTTGCAGGGCTTCCGCCAGGAGGCGGGGCTTGCGAAAGTGGTAGCCGAGGGCCCCTTCCAGCGCTTGTCGGCGGTCCTCTTCGGTTGTGGACGCCAAATCAGCCTCCTCTTGACGGCTATTGGGCAAACGCCCTAAAGCCGGGCAACCAGTTGTTCATAAACATTAAAAGGCACCTGAAAGCCACCGTCCGCAGACCCCATTTCAATGTCCGGTTTGATGGCCCCGTGAAAGTCGGTACCGCCGGTGACCAGCAGTCTATGGTGCTCCGCCAGCGCCAGGAATTGTTGGGTTTGGGCTTTGGAGTGCTCCGGATAATAGGCTTCCAGCCCCAGGAGGCCGAAGGACTGCAGTTCAGCGAGCAGGTCTGCCAGTTGCCAGTTGCCGATCGGATGGATCAGGGCGGGGTGAGCCAGGACCGGGATGCCGCCGGCCTGCCGGATCAACTGAATCGCGTCGCGGATTTCAATGCGGTATTTGTCCACGTAGGCCGGAGCGTCGTTGCCGATAAAACGCTCAAAGGCTTCGTCAAAAGTGGCTACGATGCCCTTTTCCCATAAAAGCCGGGCAATATGGGGGCGGCCGGTTTGCTGCAAGGAATCACCGGTCGCCAGTTCTTCCATCGTAATATCGATGCCCAAATCTTGCAGCTTGGCAATGATAAATGGATTGCGGTTGCGGCGGGCCTCCTGGAGCTTATGAAGCTGGCGGCTGAGCGGCGGGTCATCCGGCCGGAAGCCATAGCCCAATAGATGAAGGCTGCCCCGGCAGGGAAATCCAGGCGGCGCCGCGGTGCTCAACTCAACACCGGTTAGAAAGGGCAGCTCTCGTGGGATGCCGTTTTGCAGAAGTTGCTGGACACCATCCACCGTGTCATGGTCGGTGATGGCGATGGCCGCCAAGCCGAGGCGACAGGCCCGTGCGACGATTTCCTCCGGTGTCAGCGTTCCGTCGGAGGCGGTGGAATGAATGTGGAGATCGATACTCACATGCGGGTTATAGCCCAAGGGCTTTTTCTTGCGCCTCTTCCTTGGTTTTACAGTCGATGCATTGGGTCGTCACCGGTCGTGCTTTGAGCCGATTGATAGAGATGTCTTCACCGCAGCTATCGCAGATGCCGAAAGTGCCGTTTTCGATGCGGTCCAACGCCTTTTTAATTTTTTTGATCAATTTGTGTTCCCGGTCCCGGATACGCAACATGAAGTTGCGGTCCGCCTCCAAGGAGGCGCGGTCCGTGGGATCGGGGAAATTTTCTTTTTGGGCGGTCATGCCGGAAACCGTATTGTCGGCCTGGCTGAGCAACTCTTCCAGTCGTTCTGACAGAAGCGTTTTAAAATATTCAAGATCTTTCTTTTTCATAAGGCAACCCTTATCATTATTAGATTGATCCTAGAATACAAAGATGAAACGATTAACACAACCCCTTTTTCCTGTAAAGGATTACCTGTTATTATCAACCATATAGCCGGAACTATCCCGAAACAACCCCGAGGGATTAAAACGGCGAAGGAGTGTCCCGCGATGGACCAACTGAATCATATCGTGAGCGTCATCGCACTGAGCATGGGGGCGGCCTGGGCCAGCGGCATCAACCTGTATGCGGCCATCCTTACGCTGGGGCTTTTGGGTGCCACAGGCCAAATGACCCTGCCGGCAGACTTGCAGATTCTTACCGCGCCCATCGTCATGCTTGCCGCCGCGGTGATGTTTTGCGTCGAATTCTTTGCCGATAAAGTTCCCGGCATGGACACGGGCTGGGATGCGATTCACACGTTCATTCGGATTCCCGGAGGTGCCCTGCTTGCCGCCGGGGCCGTCGGGGATGTGAATCCGGCCGTCATGATTGCCGCCGGTATTTTGGGCGGTAGTTTAGCGGCCGGCACGCATGCAGCCAAAGCCGGCAGCCGCGTCCTGATCAACACCTCGCCCGAACCGTTTACCAACTGGCTGGCATCTATCGGCGAGGATGTTGCGGTGATTGCCGGTGTTTGGGCGGCCCTGGTTCACCCCTGGTTCTTTTTGGCCTGCCTGGCGGTTTTTATCGCCTTATTGGTTTGGCTGTTGCCCAAACTATGGCGGGGTATCAAAGTGGTTTTCGCTAAACTGACATCCTTGTTCAACCGGACAGCGGCGCCAAACGCGCATGCGGGAGCAGGGAATGATCCTGTGATTTCCGACCGTCCCTGAAGAAAACGTCAGGAAGAAAGGTGGATTGCTTTCGGGAACGATTTGGCGTAAAAGGAGCTCGTGTTGCCGCGGTGCCCCTCGCCGGAGGAGGGGTGAAAAGGGAATACGGTGAAATTCCGTAGCGTTGGACCGGCGCTGTAAGCAGGGACCGGCACGGCACGAGGCCACTGCCCTAATGCCATGGGGCGGGAAGGCGCAAGACCCGGGATGATCTGCAAGTCAGAAGACCTGCCCGGCAACCCGATGACTAGGAATGATGGTGTCCGCTGATTTCCGTGTATCGCACGTGGGTGCGATACACGGTTTTTTTTTGGGTTAAGCCGCTGTCCGCCTTCCGCACGCCGGTCCCTCGAAATAAGGATCCGGGGATCCGGGCGCCTCAGCCTCAGCGGGCCGCAGGTTTATTGTCAACCTGGCCAAGGAGGGGGTGATCACCCGATACGCTATCGGCCCTATCACCCGTAAGGAAAGGAGATGCCATGAAACGTTTAGAAGAAGCGCTCGACAGGATTCAACCACCCAGTAGCGAATGGCAACAGCGCGCTTACGAACGCCTGCGCCAGCAGGCGCGACCGGCCGGCAGCCTGGGGATTCTGGAAGACGTGGGCGCCCGTCTGGCCGGAATCGCAAGAACGCTGGACGTGCACTTGAACCGCAAAGTCATCGTGACCTGCGCCGGCGACCATGGCGTCTGTGCCGAGGGGGTCAGCCTCTTCCCGTCCGATGTCACCCCTCAGATGGTCTATAATTTTGTCCATGGGGGGGCGTCCATCAATGTCCTGGCACGCCACGCCGGTGCCGAAGTAAAGGTCGCCGATCTCGGCGTGAACTGGGATTTCGAACCGGATCTACCCATTTTTCACACAAAGGTTCGCAAGGGGACGGCTAATTTTGTCCGTGGGCCGGCCATGAGCCGGGATGAGGCCATCCAGAGCATCGAAGCCGGCATTGGCATTGTCGAAGAGCTGCATGCCGAGGCGCGCGTGGATCTTTTCGGGACCGGCGACATGGGCATCGGCAACACCACGCCGTCGACCGCCATCATCGCCGCTTTTTCAGGCCTGCCGGTGGATCAACTCACAGGGCGGGGCACCGGCATCGACGACGACGCCTTGCGGCGCAAAGTAGCGGTCATCGAGAAAGGGCTGGCCATTAATAAGCCGGACCCGCGGGACGCCCTGGACGTGCTCGCCAAGGTGGGGGGATTCGAAATCGGGGGCTTGGCCGGACTGGTGATCGGTGCCGCTGCCAAGGGCGTGCCGGTGGTTTGCGACGGCTTCATCGCCACCGCCGGCGCCCTGGTGGCTTGCGAACTGGCCCCGACGGCCCGGGATTATCTGTTCACCAGCCATAATTCCGTCGAGATCGGCCATCGCTATATGCTCAGCCGGCTGGATCGGGAACCGCTGCTGGATCTCAAATTCCGACTGGGGGAGGGCACCGGGGCCGCGGCGGCGATGGAATTGATGGACATGGCCACCCGCATTCTGGCGGACATCAAAACGTTCGAGGAAGTGGCCATCCAGGATGCCCAGGGGTGAAGCCCCTCGCCTTCAAATCCCGACAGAACCGGCAAAATGGCAGGCCGCCTGGTGGCCATCGCGTACCTCCCGCAGCGCCGGTTCCTGTTCGGCGCAGATTCCCTGGGCATAGTGGCAGCGGGTATGGAAGCGGCAACCCGAAGGGGGGTTGATCGGACTGGGGACATCGCCTTTGAGGAGGATGCGTTTATGCTTCTTTTGGGGGTCCGGCATGGGCGATGCGCTCAGCAACGCCTGGGTATAGGGGTGCAGGGGCGTGCGGTAAACGGCCTGGCTGGCGGCGATTTCCACGATCTTGCCGAGGTACATGACCGCCACCCGGTCGCTGATATATTCCACCACATGCAGATCGTGTGAAATGAACAGATAGGTCAGGCCGAATTCGTTCTGCAGATCTTTGAGCAGGTTGATGACCTGGGCCTGGATGGAAACGTCCAGGGCCGATACCGCCTCGTCGCAGACCACGAGAGCGGGATTCAGGGCCAGGGCCCGGGCGACGCCAATCCGCTGACGCTGACCGCCGGAGAACATGTGGGGGTAGCGGCGCATGTGCTCCTTGCTGAGCCCGACCACCTCGAGCAGTTCCAGGACGCGCGCTTCGCGTTCCCGACGGCTTTTCATCCCGTGGATCAAAAGAGGTTCGCCAACGATGGAGGCCACAGGCTTGCGGGGGTTCAGGGAAGAAAACGGGTCCTGAAAGATGATCTGCATTTTTTGGCGCAGCGCCCGAATTTGCTGGGCATCGTAAGTGAGAATATTGTCGCCGTCAAACCACACCTCACCTGCGGTGGGCTCCTCCAGGCGCATGATGGCCCGGCCGAAGGTGGACTTGCCGCAACCCGATTCCCCCACCAGCCCCAGGGTTTCACCCTTGCGAATGCTCAGACTGATGTCATCCACCGCCTTGACCGCGGCGATTTCTTTCATAAATACGCCTCCGCGGATCGGATAATATTTGATCAGGCGGCGGGCGTCCAGCAGGGGCTTCGTCTCAGGCATATTTCAGACACCGTGCGATATGGTTGGGGCCGACCGAATACATTTGGGGCTCGATCCGCCGGCAGTCGTCGAAAACATCGGGGCAGCGATCGCTGAACAGGCAGCCTTGCGGCAGGTCGAACAGGGACGGCACGACCCCTTTGATGGTGCATAAACGCCCCTGGGCCGTTTTCTGCGCCAGAACCGGGATCGACTCCAGCAGACCGACGGTATACGGGTGTTTGGGCGTGGCGAAGAGCGTCTCGACATCCGTGTATTCCACCATGCGGCCGGCATACATCACGGCCACGTGCTGGGCCATTTCGGCGATGACCCCCAAATCGTGGGTAATAAACAGGATCGATGCCCCGGTATCGGCTTTGAGCTTGTTCATGAGGTCCAGGATCTGGGCCTGAATGGTCACATCCAGGGCCGTGGTGGGTTCGTCGGCGATCATCAGGCGCGGATTGCAGGCCAGGGCCATGGCGATCATGACCCGCTGGCGCATCCCGCCGCTCATCTGGTGGGGGTAGTCATCCAGGCGGGTTTCCGGGGCCGGGATCCCGACCTGTTTGAAGATATCCAGCACGCGGCGGCGGGTTTCCGGCCGGGACAATTTCTGGTGCAGGCGAAGCACCTCCCCCACCTGATCGCCCACCGTGAAAACGGGGTTCAGTGATGTCATGGGCTCCTGAAAGATCATGGAGATGCGGTTGCCCCGGATTTTGCGCATCCCGGCTTTGGGGAGGCGGAGCAAATCCTGGCCATCGAACCAGATGCGGCCGTCCACGATTTTTCCAGGGGGATCCGGAATCAGCTGGATGATGGAATGGGCGGTAACGCTTTTGCCGCAGCCCGACTCCCCCACCAGGCCCAACGTTTCACCCGGCTGGATGGCGAGGCTCACATCGTCGACGGCCCGGGCGACACGCCCCCTGACATAAAAATAGGTCTTAAGGTTTTCGATTTTCAGAAGGGGGGCTGCGTCCATATCCATCCCGTTTAGTCCCGCAATCTCGGATCCAGGGCGTCCCTCAGCCCGTCCCCCAGCAGGTTGAAGCCCAATACCGCCAATAAAATTGCGATGCCCGGGAAGGTCATGACCCAGGAGGCGCGCAGAATCAAGGCCCGGCTGCGGGCGATCATGCCCCCCCATTCAGGGGTGGGCGGCTGGGCGCCGAGGCCCAGGAAGCTCAAGGCGGCCGCGTCCAGAATGGCCGATGCCATGCTCAAGGTGGTCTGAACGATGAGGGGGCCCAGACAATTGGGCAGGATGCCGATGAAAATAATGCGCCAATCCCGGGCGCCCACCGCGCGGGCCGCCATGACGTAATCTTTCTCGCATTCCTCCAACACGCTGCCGCGCACAATGCGGGCAAAGCGGGGCACATAAGTGACCCCGATGGCCATCATGGCGTTCTGCAGGCTGGGGCCGAGAAAGGCCACCACCACGATGGCCAGAAGCAGATAGGGAAAGGCCAGGATCATGTCCATGATGCGCATGATCAGGCTGTCCCAAAACCCCTTGTAGTAGCCGGAGATACAGCCCAGGAAAGTGCCCAGGGTGAAAGCGATCCCGACACTGACGATGGCCACCGTGAGGGACACCCGGGCGCCGTAAATGATTCGTGACAGCGTATCCCGCCCCAGCTCATCCGTTCCCAGAATATTTTCCCATTTGCCGGTTTCATGCCAGACGGGCGGCTTGAGCTGGTCGTACAGGGAGGTTTCCACAGGGTTGTGGGGGCTGAGAAACGGCGCGAAAATCGCCATCAGGATAAATGCCGTAACGATGATCAGTCCTGCAATGGCGGTCTTGTTGCGCCAGAGCTGACTGATTTGCTCGAAAAACGGGTGGCGATCATATGGATTTTTGGGTTTCGCCATAGCGCAATCTTATCGTAGGCCGTGTATCAGCCATACCTCCGGTCGCTTACTGGATGCTGATCCGCGGGTTGATCACAGCGTAGAGAACATCCACAAAAAGGTTGATGACCACGAAGAGACCGGCAATCAAAAGGGTGCCGCCCTGAATCACCATATAATCCCGCTGCATGACGGCATCGTACATCCACTTGCCGACTCCGGGCCAGGCAAAGATCGTTTCTGTCAGGATGGCCCCGCCCAGCAGGACCCCGAACTGCAGGCCGATGGTGGTGACGACCGGTATCATGGCGTTGCGCAGGGCGTGTTTGAAAATCACGGCGAGCTGCGAGAGTCCCTTGGCCTTGGCGGTTTTGATGTAGTCCTGGCGCAGCACATCCAGCATGGCCGAGCGGGTCATGCGGGCTACGATGGCGGTCGGAATGGTGCTCAGGGTCACCGCCGGCATGATGATGTGCCAGACGGCATCTTTGAAGGCCGGCCAGTTGCGGGTGATGACGGCATCCAGAATGTAGAAGTTGGTGACCACATCGAGATCGATGCCGATGCTCAGACGGCCGGACAGGGGCAGCCAGCCCAGCTTCAGGGAGAAGATCAGCATGAAAACCAGCCCCAGCCAGAAAATAGGCATGCTGACCCCGGCCAGGGCGCCGACCATACTGACATAGTCGAAAACGGAATATTGTTTGGTGGCTGATATGATGCCCAGGATCATGCCGGCCACACAACTGATGAAAAGGGCCACCAACGACAATTCGATGGTGGCCGGAAAGCGCTGCTTGACCTCGGTCCAGACTTTCTGGCGGGTCCAGATGGTTTCTCCGAGATCGCCCTTGAGCAGACGCCCCATAAACATGCCGTACTGCACGTAAAGCGGTTCGTTGAGCCCCAGATGCTCCCGCAGCTGATGCAGGGATTCTTCGGTGGCGCGCTCACCCATCAGCAGCTCGGCCGGGTCCCCGGGCGTGGCGTGCAGCATCAGAAATACGATGATGGTGACGCCCAACAGGGTGGGGATCATGATCATGATGCGTCGGAGGATATAGGCTAACATGATACCATCGAATCCGAAAAGGGTCGAACGGGAGGACGATCAGTTGACGGTCCCCCCGTTCATCTGCCGTTATTCAGATGGTCTTACTTCAACCATACGTTTTTCAGCCGCACCGATGACGTGGGATGCAGCAGGAAGTTGTGGACCGACTTCTGGGCTGGCCAGATGACGGTAGAGTGGGCTATCGCGATGGCCGGGCATTCGTCGAAGAAGATCTGCTCGGCTTCACGGTAGATCTTATCACGCTTGTCCTGATCGATGGTTTCGCGTCCCTTCACCATCAGGTCGTGGTATTGGTCGTTGATCCACTGGGTCCGGATGGCGGTGGAGGCCTTGCCGTCGAACAGGACGGCCAGAAAGTTGTCCGGGTCGCCGTTGTCGCCGGTCCATCCCAGCTGGAAGAGATCCATGTCTTCCGGTTGTTCGCGCTGGCGTTTGAGGTAGGTGCCCCATTCATAGGTCACCACCTTGGCCTTGATGCCCACTTTGGCCAGGTCGGCCGCCATGGCCTCGCCGATTTTCACGCCGTCGGGGTTGTAGGGACGGGGCACCGGCATGGACCACAGGTTGATTTCGCCCAGGCCTTCGCCGCTGGGATAGCCGGCTTCGGCCAGCAGCTTCTTGGCCAAATCGGGATCATAACTATACCCCGGGACGCTCTCGTTGTAGCCCCACATGGTGGGCGGAATAGGGTTTTTGGCGACCTGGCCCATGCCCTGATACAGATTGTCCACGATGGCCTGGCGGTTGAGGGCGTGGGCGATGGCCTTGCGCAGCTTGACGTTGCTCTTCCAAGGCTCCTTGGTGAGGTTGAAGCCCAGGTAGCCGATGTTCATACCGGGCTGGGTGGGCAGGATCAGATTGGGGTCTTCCTTGGCAAGTTTGATATCCTGCGGATTGGGAAACTGGCAGATGTGGATATTGCCGGTTTTCAGTTCCAGGAAACGAACCGAGTTTTCGGGAATGGAGCGGAAAATCACTTTGTCCAGATAGGGGCCGGCATTCTTGTCCCAGTAGCCGTCGAACTTCTCGAGGGTAATGCGGTCATCCTTGATCCAGTTGACAAACTTGAAAGGTCCGGTGCCCACAGGGTTGCGGATGAACTCCTTGGGACTTTTCAAGAACGCCGTTGGGCTGATAATGTCGGCGAAGTCCATGCCCATATTGGCCAGGAAGGGGGCATTGACCTGTTTCAGCTTGAAGACCACGGTGTAGTTATCGACGGCTTCGATGCTGCCCACGATGTCGTCCATTTCCATGGAGACCCAATATTCCGGCGGACGCTCCTGGGCCGGGATTTCCCATCCCTTGCCGAAGAATTTGACCTGGCGGTCCTTCATCATGCGGCCGATGGAAAAGACCACGGCGTCGGCGTTGAAATCGGTGCCGTCATGAAATTTGACGCCTTTGCGCAGGTGAAAGGTGTAAGTCTTGCCGTCCGGGGCGATGTCCCAGGACTCGGCCAGTCCGGGTTCCAGGGCGGTGGATTCGTCCGCGTAGAAAACCAGGGCTTCGAAAACGTTGTCGCAGATCATGAAAGAGTTGCCGTCGGTTTCATAGGCCGGGTCCAACCCGACACTGTCGCCGCCGCGGCCAAAAACAAGAGTCCCTCCTTTTTGGGGGGTCTCGGCCATGGCCGTTCCGGCAAATACCAAGGCCAGAATACAAAGCACTACCCAAAGCGTCCTTTTCATGTGTTCCTCCTCTCGCTGATGAGACAGGTGAGTTTTCCCAAACCGCCAACAGCAAATTCTGCTGAAAAAGCGCTAGAGATTAACGTATCCTGAACGTTTTGTCAAAAAAATAACGGAGTTTAGTGAATCCTGCCGAGCTGAATTTAAGGAAGCGTGACACCGTTCGGCCTGCTGTTCAATCAAAGGCGTTATGGGGGTTTGCTGGGCAGCATCCTACAGAATTAACCTAAAGGCGTCGATCTTGAAAAGGGTTGACTTGGCAGCTCGAAAGAGTTTATGAGATTCATGCTCTGAAGCCGATTTATCCTTCATTCGGAGCAATGGCGGCCTAATTAATCCGATATCTGAAGCTCCCCAGCGAGGCGAAATTTTTCGATCGTGAATCACGCACCTGCTAATCGATCTGTGAACCGGACGCCATCATCCCCACCTCGTCCCCCCAAACGAAGACGATCTCCCATCCCCTACATCCTGACGTTTCTGGTTTCCATGCTGACCTGGGTTGTGCTTTCCGGAAAGTTTGATGCGTTCCATTTGAGCCTGGGGGTCATATCCTGCGGCATCGTGGCTTTCGCTTCCGGAGACATGCTCTTCTCCGCCCAAAACGTGAAGCGCCTGCCGGGCCAATGGCTGCGTTTCATCGCCTATGTGCCATGGTTGCTTTATGAGATATTCCGCGCCAATATCCATGTCATGCGATTGGTATTTCATCCGCGCATGATGGATGTGATCAATCCGCAGATGATTAAGTTCAACAGCCGCCTGGAAAGCGAAATGGCGCGCTTCATCTATGCCAATTCCATTACGCTCACGCCCGGAACCATAACCGTCTACGTGTCCCTCTACGGGGCCTACACCGTGCACGCCATCGACGATGTCTCGGCGGAGGGTCTGCCGGGGGAGATGGAGTCCCGGGTGGCAGCAATTTTCGGCGAGTAAGTCATGCACAATGTTTTTCTATACGCGAGCGTGTTTTTATGCGGGGTGATGGTGCTTTCCCTGTACCGGGCGGTTTTCGGCCCCACCGTCCTGGACCGTCTGATCGGTGTCAATGCCATTGGCAGCAAAACCACCGTGCTCCTGATCCTGATTGGCCTGCTCTATGAGCGCGTCGACATGTTCGTGGACATTGCCCTGGCCTACGCGACCCTGAACTTCATCGCGGTCTTGGCGGCTTCCCGTTATTTCCAAAAAAGGAAAGGGCTCTACGACGAGACGGGAAGCCGGTAGCTTGGCCGCGGCAAGCGTTACGCGCCGGGCACCTCGACAGGCACTGCTCCGGATTCCGGGGAGATGGACATGGGTATCTTCAGTCTGATCGTCATCTTTTTATTACTCGGCGGGCTTTTTTTCTTTTTTGCCGGTGCGGTGGGTATTCTCCGTTTTCCTGATTTTTACTCCCGACTGCACCCCGCCGGCAAACTGGATACCATGGGCCTGTTCACTTCGATGATCGCCATGGCCTTGTGGGTCGCCCACGAGTGGACCGTCGGGGCCGTCTTGACCGCCCTGAAAATCCTTTTAATCGTGGCCTTCGTGTTTATCACCAGCCCCACCGCCACCCATGCCATCGTCGACGCCGGGGTACGGGCCGGATTGTTGCCCTGGACCAAAGACAACAGTGAGGACAAATCATGATTTGGCCGGTGGATCTCATTATCATGGTGCTTGTGATGATCTGCGGCATCGCGGCAATCACGGTGCGTGATCTGTTGGGAGCCGCGATTTTGTTCGGTGCTTACAGCTTCATGATGTGCCTCTTGTGGGCCATTATGGGGGCGGTGGACGTCGCCTTCACAGAGGCCTCCGTGGGCGCAGGCGTCAGCACCGTTTTTTTTGTGGCGGCGGTGTTCCGTACCTCCAGGAGGACCAAGGATTGAAATCGTTTGCGCTGCTAACGGTGCTTGTGCTTGGTGGGCTGCTGTTTTACGCAACGCCCGATTTCCCGCCTTGGGGTGATCCCGAGTCCCCCGCCAGCCTACATGTATCCCCTTACTACATCGAACACTCCATGGAAGACACGGCCGTACCCAACATCGTTACCGCGGTACTGGCGGATTACCGCGGCTACGATACCATGTTCGAGACGTCGGTGATTTTTTCGGCCGGCATTGCCTGTCTTTTCCTGCTGCGGGTCTATCGGCGCAAATCGGATCAGACCCGGCTTTACCGCCATATGCATACCGGCATTACGCTGCGGATTGCCAAAGGGGGCAAACTGCCCGAGAATACCGATGAGTTCGAGCGTATCGATTCCGTCTGGGTGCCGTATGACTTGATCATCAAGGTCTGCAGCCGCCTCATCGTTCCATTTGTGCAGCTGTTTGCGCTCTACGTGATCGCCCACGGCCACCACAGTCCCGGGGGTGGTTTCCAAGGCGGGGTCATCTTTGGGGCGGCCATCATCCTGTACGCCATTTCCAACGATTTACGCAGGGCTTTTCGGCGGCTGAACGAGAGAGCCGCCCTGCTGGCCAGTGCCGTGGGCGTCTTGATATACGTCGGCACCGGCCTGCTGTGCCTGCTCTTAGGGGGCAATTTTCTCGATTACAGCCAGCTGGCGGCCCTCCTCCATACCAATGCCATCATGGCCCGCTCCCACGGCATTCTTATCGTCGAAATCGGTGTGGGATTGGCCGTCATGGCGGTCATGGTATCGCTTTACTACAATCTATCGTCCGCCGGACGGCATGACGAAGGGCTGTAAGCATGGATAGCCTGCTGACCAATTTTTTAGCCAAGTACAATTATTGGGTCTACATCGGCCTGGTGATGATCGGCATGTATGCCATGATTGCCAAGCGCAATCTCGTCAAAAAGATCATCGGGATGAACATCGTTCAGACGGCGGTGATTCTCTTCTATGTTTCCATCGGAGCCAAAAAGGGCAAGTTGCTGCCGATCATCGCCCACGGACACGGGGACTCCGGGCACCAGGCCGTTCATGCCATCGATTATATCAACCCGCTGCCCCACGTGCTGATGCTGACGGCCATCGTCGTTTCAGTGGCCACCCTCGGCGTCGCTTTGGCCCTGGCGATCAAGATTTATCGACGGTACGGTACGCTGGAGGAAAATGAAATCGCTGCCCGGATAAATGAGCAATGAGCGCGCACTATCCCGGACTTATCATCGTCATTCCGCTGGTGGCGGCCTTTCTGGTCCTGATCGGGTCGCTGCTTAACAAACGCCTGGCCTTCCCCCTGGCCGCCCTGGCGTTGCTCGGATCGCTGATGGCGTCCATCGGACTGCTGATCCGCGTCATGCAGGTCGGTGTGGTGGAGTATCATCTGGCCGGCTGGGCGCCCCCGGTGGGTATCGCCTATCGGGTCGACCATCTGAACGCCCTCGTACTGGTGGCCGTCGCGAGTGTGGCCTTTATCAATCTCCTGGGCACACGACCGCTGGTGGCGGACCTCTTCGAAGATCGTCTGGGTCCCTTCTACACCCTCTATGTCCTTCTGGTCACCGGCTTGCTGGGTATCGTGGTCACCGGTGATGCCTTCAACCTTTACGTGCTGCTGGAAATCGCCGCTTTGACAGGCTACGCCCTGGTCGGCATGGGGGAAGGACGCGCGCCCCTTGCCAGCCTCAACTATATCTTCATGGGCACGGTGGGCGCCAGTTTTTACCTCCTGGGAATTGGTTATCTCTATCTGGTTACGGGTACCCTGAACATGGCCGATCTGGCCGTCCGCCTACCGGCCCTCTATCCGTCCAAAGTGGTGGTGTCGGCGTTTGTGATCTGTCTGGCAGGACTTTGCCTAAAAATGGGGTTTTTCCCTCTGCATGCCTGGCTGCCCAACGCCTATTCCCATGCACCGGATCCCGTGAGCAGCCTGGTGGCCCCTTTGATGACCAAGGTGATGGTGTATGTCATGGTCCGGATCATGCTGTTTGTCTTCACACCGGCCTTTGCCTTCGACCTGATGACCATCAGTGAACCCATGGTGTGGCTGGCCGTCGTCGCCATTGTGGCCGGATCGTTCCTGGCCCTGTCCACAAGACGCCTCAAACGCATGCTGACTTACATTGTCGTCGCCGAGGTGGGGTACATGGTGGGCGGCTTCTGGCTGGGCAACCGCTTGGGGATATCCGGTGCGATCCTGCACATCATCAACGATGCCGTCATGACCTTGTGCGTCTTTCTGACGGCGGCGGCCATTATGGCGCGAACCGGCAGCGACCGCATCGATGACATGCAGGGCCTGTTCAAAAAAATGCCGGTTACCATGGCGGTTTTCGTGATCGCCGGCTTATCGATTATCGGCGTTCCCCCGACCTGCGGATTTTTCAGCAAGTGGTATTTGATTTCGGGCGCCCTGGCCGCCGGTCAGTATGGCTTCGTGGGGGCTCTGTTGCTGAGCAGCCTGGTCAATCTCGTATTGTTTTTCCGCATTTTCGAAATCGCCTATTTCGAGCCCTTCGACGCCCATCACGGCGATCCTTCCGCGGGACACGGAGGGCGGGTACTCTCCGAGGTGCAGGAAGCCCCCTTGGAAACGCTCGCCCCGCTGGTGGTGACCGCCGCGCTTCTTTTCGCGCTGGGGATCTATGCGGGCGATATCGTCAGCCTGATAATCGATCACGCCATACCGGTGGGGATCCTCTAGCCCTATGGACACCTTGATTTCGATAAAGCCGCTGCTCGCCATCCTCGTCTCGCTGCTTGCGGTACCGCTGATCGCCACTAGCCGGTCCCCCAATGTGCGCGAAGGCTGGACATTCCTGGCCGCTATCGTGAAATTCGCCATCGTGGCCTCCATGCTGCCGGCGGTCCTGAGCGGCATAGAGATCTCTTACACGCTGGTGGAAGTGCTCCCGGGCCTGAGCATCGCTTTCCGGGTGGATGCGTTCGGGATGCTGTTCGCCCTGGTGGCGTCCTTTTTGTGGATTATCACCTCGGCCTATTCCATCGGCTACATGCGCGGTCTGGACGAGCACGCCCAGACACGTTATTTTTGCTTCTTTGCGGTTTCTCTGAGTGCGGCCGTGGGCGTGGCCTTTTCGGCCAATCTGCTGACCATGTATCTGTTCTATGAAATGCTGTCCCTGGCGACCTATCCGTTGGTGACCCACCACCAGGACCAGGAAGCCCGGACATCGGGGCGCAAATACTTGCTCTATACGGTCGGCGCCTCCATCGGTCTGGTGCTGCCGGCCATGCTGATGACCTACCTGCTGACCGGAAATCTGGATTTCAGCCCCCAGGGGGTTCTGGCAGGCAACGCCTCCGGCGGGACTGTGGCGATTCTGCTGTTCATGTTTGTTTTCGGTTTCGCGAAGGCTGCGATCATGCCCCTGCATTCCTGGCTGCCGGCGGCCATGGTGGCCCCCACACCGGTGAGCGCGCTGCTGCATGCGGTGGCTGTGGTCAAGGTCGGGGTTTTCAGCATCGTGCGGGTGATCACGGGCATCTTCGGCACCGAGCTGCTCCAGACCCTTGGCTTGAGTACGCCTTTGCTGTTCGTGGCCTCCACCACGATCCTGGTGGGATCCTTCATCGCCCTGTCCCAGGACAATCTCAAGAGGATGCTGGCCTTTTCAACGATTGCCCAGCTTTCCTACATCGTATTGGGTACCGCCCTGCTGACGCCGAAAGGAGTGACGGGCGGCATGTTGCATATTGCCATGCATGCTTTCGGCAAGATTACGCTCTTTTTCTGCGCCGGTGCCATTTTCGTGGCGACAGGAAAAAAGAATATCAGCGAGATGGCCGGGATCGGACGGCGGATGCCGTTTACCATGATGGCCTTTTTCTTCGGCGCACTGAGCATTATCGGGATGCCGCCCTGCGGGGGATTCCTCAGCAAATGGTATTTGGTCTTAGGCGCGCTGGAAGCCGATAAAATTGCGGTTCTTGTAGTGCTGTTGTTCAGTTCCCTGCTGAATGCGGCCTACTTCATGCCGGTGGTCTACCGGGCTTTTTTCTGCCCGCCGGAAGAAGCGCTTTTTGAGGCCAGGGTTCAGGAGGCCCCTTTTTTTTGTGTCGCCCCCCCCGTCATCACGGCCGTGATATCGATCGGCCTGCTGATCTATCCGCAGCCCTTTATGCAACTGGCCAGCATGGCGGCGGCCAAATTTACAGGATTTTGATCCATGCACGAAGAGCATGAAGAATTGATGGAGCTGACGCATGACCCGGTGCCGGGCTACCGCCCCATCTTTTTTGTGGCGATTACGGTGGGACTCGTCTATCTGGGTGTCATTCTCTTCAACACCTTGTAACGGCGGCGTCAATTCATTACGCTGCAAACGGTTTGGGAGAACCTCGACATGACGTCGAAAACGACGGAAGAGAAAACCTACCTGTTCGATAAGCCGAAAAACGTCAAGCGGGTTTTCATTTTTTTCTATTCGGCTTTGGTCGTGTTGTTGATCGCCGAGTTTTTTGTCCACAAGCATCCCCATTTCCCGTGGGAGAAGTGGTGGGGCTTTTATGCGGTCTATGGCTTTGTGGCCTGCGTCCTGCTGGTGCTGGCCGCAAAATACATCTTGCGGCCGCTGGTCAAGCGGCCGGAGGACTACTATGATTAGTCCCATCCCGCCGGCGTTCGTGTTCATCATCGGCGCCCTGGTCATCTCATTTTTAAGGGGCAATCTGCGGCGCGGCGTGATGCTGCTCCTGCCGGTTCTGGCCTTTATCGACCTCCTTCAACTGCCTGCCGGGGACAGCTGGGTGGTTTCGTTTCTGGGCCAGGAACTGGTGTTGTCCCGGATCGATCGGCTTTCGCTCATCTTCGGTTATATTTTTATTCTGATCGGCCTGATCACCACCATCTATGCGCTTGCACGTGGAAGATACCCTGCAAAACATGGCGGGTCTGCTGTATACCGGCAGTGCGCTGGGCGTGGTTTTTGCCGGGGATCTCTTCACCTTTTTCATCTTCTGGGAATTGTTGACGGTTTTCTGCGTCCAACTCATATGGGGGCGCCGCACCAAAAAGGCTCTGGGAGCCGGCTTTCGTTATCTTTTGTTCCATGTCGTGGGGGGGTTGATACTGCTGGCGGGCATCGTGCTCCGGGTCCATCATACCGGTTCGCTCGATTTCAGCCTGATCGGTTTGGACGGAGGGCCGGGCTCCATGCTGATTTTCTTGGGGCTGGGGATTAACTGCGCCTGGCCGTTTTTGCATACCTGGCTGTCCGATGCCTACCCCGAAGCCACCATCACGGGCACGATTTTCCTCAGTGCGTTTACCACGAAGGCCGCCGTTTACGCCTTGGCGCGGTCTTTTCCCGGAGCGGAACCCCTGATCTGGCTCGGGGCGCTCATGGCCGGGTTTCCCATTTTCTTTGCCGTCATCGAAAACGATCTGCGGCGCGTTTTGGCCTACAGTCTGATCAACCAGGTGGGCTTCATGGTCTGCGGCATCGGTATCGGTACCCAGTTGGCCATCAACGGGGCCGTGGCCCATGCTTTCAACGACATTTTGTTCAAGGGGCTCCTGTTCATGACCATGGGGGCCGTCATGTACCGCACCGGAAAGATTAACGCCACGGATCTAGGCGGGCTCTACCGCACCATGCCCCTTACCTGCATCTTTTGTATTGTTGGGGCGGCCTCGATTTCCGCCTTTCCGCTGTTCAGCGGGTTCGTCAGCAAATCCATGGTGATGGACGCCGCCGGCAGCGAACACCTGCGGCTGATCTGGTTCATTCTGCTGTTCGCCTCGGCCGGCGTGTTTCACCATGCCGGGATCAAGATCCCCTACTTCGCCTTTTTTTCGCACGATTCCGGCCTCCGGCCGAAGGAAGCGCCCCTGCATATGCTCATCGCCATGGGGATGGCCGCATTTCTGTGCATCTTCATCGGTTCGTTTCCGCAATTGCTCTACAGTCTTTTGCCTTACCAGCCCGTGGGCTATGAACCCTACAATTTTCCGCACGTGCTGGCCCAAACCCAGATTTTGTTTTTCTCCGCTTTAGCGTTTGCGCTTTTGCTGCTCTCGGGCATCTACCCGGCCGAAATCCGTTGTATCAACCTGGATGCCGACTGGTTTTACCGCAAGGGAGGGCGCCTCTTTTACCGGTTGGCGGATGTCTGCTTCAACACCCTCAACAGAGTGTGCGACCAATGGCTGGTCAAGGGGCTGACGGGTGGGATCAATCGGTTCTGTCGGCATGCACCGGCGCGCGTCAGTGTCTGGCTTCTGCTGCCTTTGTATCGCCTGATGGCGCCCGGCGGCACCGACAATCCCCGGCGCTTTGGAAAGTCGATTCAGGAGGCGTTCGAAAACGGTGTCATCCCGATCGGGTTGAGCGCCGCGGTATCCGGACTGTTTCTGGTACTGCTTTTTTATCTTAACTGAAGATACTGCTAAGAGGCGTCAGACGCCTGCAGCCGTTCAGAGGTGAACATCTATGCTTTCCTACGATGACGTGCGAGATATCATCATCCTGAGCCATTTGTCCGACGCGATGTTGGATACCGTTATTCCGAGTCTTGATATCCTCCAATATGAAGAGGATGACATCATATTCCAGGAGGGTGATCCGGCGGACCGGCTCTTTTTTTTGAAGCGGGGCAAGGTTCTGCTCGAAAAACGCATATCCGACAAGATTTCTTTTTCCATCGGTGCGGTCAAACCCGGCTATTCCTTTGGTTGGTCGTCGATATTAGGCGCGGGAATGAGCTATACGACCCTGACCCTTTGTGCGGAGCCCTGCCAGGTCTACTCCATTCGATCCGACAAAATTCGCCATCTTTTGGAAAAAGACCACGAAATGGCCGCCATTTTTTATTTGCGCCTCCTGTGGGTGGTCAAAAACCGTCTCGATCACCGCACCAGTCAGTTTGTGACGGTATTGCGAAACCATCCGGACATCGAAAGCCTGATTTAGTTCGCTATAGGTCCATCCCACCCGATAATGACAGCCCGCTTCCGTGACGGTTCTGTGCGACCATGGGGCCATCGACGGCCGACATCGGCCGGCCGGCCAGCAGCACCCCGTCATGACCTGCCGATCCCCTTGCGAAAACGCCATATCCCAGTTGACTTTTAACAAGGGCTACCATAAGAGACGGATGTTCCCAGTTCGGGAAAGGGGGAGCTAACCAATCGAAATTATTTCCAACGTCGAAGCAATGCAGTTGCGGTCCCGTGAGTTGATTCGTGCGGGGCGGACATTGGCATTCGTACCCACAATGGGGTTCCTGCACGAAGGGCATCTGGCGCTGATGCATGAAGGGCGGCAACGGGCCGATATTCTCGTGGCCAGCATCTATGTCAATCCGGCCCAGTTCGCGCCGGGAGAGGATTTCGAGACCTACCCCCGGGACATGGCAACGGATGCCCGGATGGCCCGAACGGTGCCCGTGGATATTCTGTTTACGCCGGATGACCGGGCCATTTACGGTGACGGCTGCCAGACCTACGTGACGCCCCAGGATCTTGCCAACCGCATGTGCGGCCTTTCGCGGCCCATTTTTTTTCGTGGGGTCGCCACCGTGGTCACCAAATTGTTTCACATGGTCAACCCCCATATCGCCCTCTTTGGCGAAAAAGATTTTCAGCAGTTGGCCATTATCCGCCGCATGGTGAAAGATCTCAATTTCCAGGTCGAGATTGTCGGCGTGCCGACGGTTCGGGAACCCGACGGGCTGGCCATGAGTTCCCGCAATGCTTACTTGAAACCCAACCAGCGGCAGGCCGCCCTGAGTCTCAGCCGGTCGCTGCGGCAAGCGCAAAGCCTGGTTGCCGCCGGAGAGACCCGGGCTGTAAAACTAATAGAAGCCACCGCGGCCATGATTCGCCTTTTTCCGGATACCGTTATCGATTATATCGTGATCGTGGACACCGAAACCCTTGAAGACGTGGACGTTATCGACCGCCCCGTTAGAATGGCGATGGCTGTCAAGGTCGGCACGACCCGGCTGATTGACAACATGCCTCTGACACCCTGATCCGGACTATGACAACGTGTCTTGAGATGCTCGCCAAGTAAGGAGAATATTCACTATGGGCAACGAAGAGTTTTTTTTCACCTCTGAATCCGTGACAGAAGGTCATCCCGACAAGGTCGCCGACCAGATTTCGGATGCCGTTCTGGATGCCATCATCGGGCAGGATAAACACTGCCGGGTGGCCTGTGAAACCCTCGTGACCACCGGTCTGGCTTTCGTGGCCGGTGAAATCACCACCGAGTGCTACGTCGACATCCCCCAGATCGTGCGGGACACGATCCAGGATATCGGTTACTGCTCCTCCCAGATGGGCTTCGATTACCAGACCTGTTCGGTGCTTACGAGCATCGACCAGCAGTCGCCCGATATCGCCCAGGGGGTCAATGTGGGCCAGGGGCTCTACAAGGACCAGGGGGCCGGCGACCAGGGACTCATGTTCGGCTTTGCCACCGACGAGACGCCTGAATTGATGCCCATGCCGATCATGTATGCACACAAGCTGACCCGCCGCCTGGCAACGGTTCGCAAAAACGGTGCCCTTGATTTTCTCAGGCCGGACGGCAAATCCCAGGTGACCATCGAATATGAAAACGGCACGCCCAAGCGAGTCGATACCGTCGTTGTCTCCACTCAGCACAAGCCGGATGTCACTCACGAGACCATCCGCGAGGCGGTCATCGAAGAGGTGATCAAGAAAGTCATTCCCCGCAGCATGATCGATGGCGACACCAAATATTTCATCAACCCCACAGGCAAATTTGTCGTGGGCGGTCCCATGGGCGATTGCGGCCTCACCGGGCGTAAGATCATTGTCGACACCTATGGCGGGCAGGGCAGCCACGGCGGTGGGTGCTTTTCCGGCAAGGATCCGTCCAAGGTGGACCGCAGTGCATCCTACATGGGACGCCACATCGCCAAAAATATCGTTGCCGCCGGATTGGCCAAAAAGTGCGAGGTGCAAATCGCCTATGCCATCGGCGTCGCCCAGCCGGTTTCGGTGATGGTGGATTTGATGGGCACCGGTGTGGTTTCCAAAGACCGGATTAAGGAGATTATTCGCGAGGTGTTCGATCTGCGGCCGGCGGCCATCATCGACTATCTGGATCTGCTGCGGCCCATTTACCGCCCCACGGCCGCTTACGGCCATTTCGGGCGCAACGCGGAAAACTTTCCCTGGGAAAATACCCACCGTGCGGATGAAATCCGCAGTTTGGCGGGAATCTAGCCCGGTAGCCCTAATGCCAGAGGGATTATTCGCCGATCGGGACTGACAATACCGTTTCGCACCCCTATTATATAGCGATGTTACGCGCAGCCAATCTCGATATACGACTTAACCGATACAAGGAGTACCCCCATGACGATTATACCGATGAAAGATGCCTCTTCGGGCTTTTTGGCGCTTGATCTTTCATTACCCTACAAGGTGGCCGACATGGCCCTGGCGGATTTCGGCAACAAGGAAATGCGCCTGGCGGAAAATGAAATGCCGGGCCTCATGGCCGTGCGGGATAAATACGGATCCAGCCAGCCGCTCAAAGGGCTCAAAGTAACCGGCAGCCTTCATATGACCATCCAGACGGCCATGCTGATTGAAACCCTCAAAGTTCTGGGGGCTGACATCCGCTGGGCCAGCTGCAACATTTTTTCCACCCAGGACCATGCCGCCGCCGCCATCGCCCACAACGGGTCGGCCGCTGTCTTCGCCTGGAAGGGGGAAAGCCTGGAAGAATATTGGTGGTGCACCGAAATGGCCCTGACCTGGCCGGATGGCAGCGGTCCCGACCTGATCGTGGATGACGGCGGTGATGCCACCCTGTTTATCCATCAGGGTGTCAAGGCGGAGCAGAATCCCGACCTGCTGGATCAAACCTACGACAATCCAGACATGCACTATCTCATGGCGCGGCTCAAAGCGGGCTATGCCGCCGATGCCGGCCGCTGGACCAAGGTGGCGGCCAGGGTGCGCGGGGTCTCGGAGGAGACCACCACCGGGGTGCACCGCCTCTATCAGCTGGCCCGGGACGGGGAACTTTTGTTCCCGGCCATCAATGTCAACGATTCGGTGACCAAATCCAAGTTCGACAACCTCTACGGCTGCCGGGAATCCCTGGCGGACGGTATCAAGCGCGCCACGGATATCATGATGGCGGGCAAAGTCGTGGTGGTCTGCGGCTATGGCGACGTGGGCAAAGGCTGCGCGCGTTCCATGCGGGGGTATGGCTCCCGGGTGCTGGTGACGGAAATCGATCCTATTTGTGCCTTGCAGGCGGCCATGGAAGGGTTTGAAGTCGTCACCATGGAAGATGCCGCCGCCCTTGGCGATATCTTTGTCGCGGCCACCGGCAATTATCATGTGATTACGGGCGCGCACATGGAACAGATGAAAAACGAGGCCATCATCTGCAATATCGGTCATTTTGATAACGAGATCGATATGGCCTATCTTGAAAAGACCCCGGCCTGCACCAAGGAAACCATCAAACCCCAGGTGGATAAATGGACTCTGATCTCAGGACGTTCGGTCATCGTGCTGGCCGAGGGACGCCTGGTCAATCTGGGGTGTGCCACGGGACATCCCAGTTTTGTCATGAGCAACAGCTTCACCAACCAATGTTTGGCGCAGATCGAACTGGCCTCGGGCAAACCGGAAAAGCAAGTTTACACCCTGCCCAAGAAGCTTGACGAAGAGGTGGCCCGGCTGCATTTGGCCCGCCTGGGGGTCCGCCTCACCCAACTCTCTCCCCAGCAGGCCGACTATATCGGTGTTCCGGTGGAGGGGCCGTTCAAACCCGACCACTACCGCTACTGAAGCGCTAATCGAGGGATTGATGTAAATACCATCAAGGCCGGCCTGCCGTGAGCGTTAAGCACGGCCGGCCGGCCTTTTATTGCTGTGCGCGATCTTCAGACCCGCCCGCCGCTCCAGCTCAGTTTGGCCTTCAAAATATCGAAATATTCGATTCCGGGAACTTTGATCATATGGACCGGATGGGGGCTTTTTTGAATCAGGATGCTGTCCCGATGGTTGATTTCCATCCCGGCCTGGCCGTCGAAGGTCAGGATCATATTGGATGAATGCTTTTCGAGAGACATCTTGATGCCGGCCCGGTCCGGAATGACCAACGGGCGGTTAGTCAGGGTGAAAGGGCAAATGGGCGTCATGATGATACCCGGGACTTCCGGGTGGATGACCGGGCCTCCGGCCGCAAGGGAATAGGCCGTCGAACCGGTCGGGGTGGAAACGATAAGCCCGTCGGCCCGGAAGGTCGTCAGATAGTGATTGTCGATATAGACTTCCACGTGCGCCAACCTGGCCAGGGTACTTTTGGTCACGACCACGTCGTTGAGGACGATTTCGCGGGAGCGCTCGCGACCGTCTTTAATCACGGTTACCGCCAGTCGCATGCGTTGCTGGATGGCAAAATCCCGCTGGATGACGGCTTCGGCGGCCGAAAAGAGATCTTCGGCCGTTATCTCCGCCAGAAACCCCACCTGGCCGAACTTGACCCCCAGCACCGGCAGGGGCGTGTTGCCAATCCACCGCACGGCACTCAGAAAGGTGCCGTCCCCTCCAAGGACAAAAAGGCAGAACAGGCTGGACTGGATCCGGTGCTGTGGCGTTATTGCCGGCGACGCCACTCCCGGAAAGGTGGGGATCGATCCTTACGACCGCAAGGCCTCGGCCGGCCAACCAATTCTCCAGCCGGTCGGCAGTCTGCCGTGCTTCCGCAACCGGTTTGACGATAAGTCCGATGGTCGGGGCGTTGTTCATTGGCACTCTGTGAAGGTGATGTCGGTGCGCTGATTGGGTATGGAGGTCACTGTGGCCTTGACTACTGCATCCTATCAGGGCGGTCAAGCCGCAAAAGCCCGATGGCGCATGCCTGGGTGAATTTTCTTGACTCAAATGTCCCGCATGACTATAAAAACAAGGCTTTCGGAATGAATTCGCCCTTAATTTGTCACTTTTTCAAGGAGGAGGGGATGATGAAAAAACGCTTTGGAAGATATTTTGCCCTGATCGCGTTGATCGCGCTGGCCGGTATGGTGCTTTTTGCATGTGGCCAGCAGCAGGAAAAGCCGGCCGAAGCCACCAAAGAAGCCGCGCCAATGGAAAAGACGGCCGAGCCCATCAAGTTGGGTGTTGCCGGACCCCATAGTGGTGACTTGGCCTCCTACGGTATTCCTACAGTGCATGCCGCGGAATTGATTGCCAAAAAACGCAACGCCATGGGCGGTATCTGCGGTCGCCCGATCGAGCTTCTGGTGGAAGACGACGTCTGTAAACCGGAAGTGGCCACCAATACGGCTACCAAACTGGTCACCGACGGTGTCAACGTCGTCTTGGGGCATATCTGCAGCGGTGCCACCAAAGCGGCTATGGGCATCTACAAGGAGTCCAACATTATTGCCATGAGTCCGTCCGCCACCAATCCCGCCCTCACGCAAAGCGGCGAATACCCGAACTTCTTCCGCACCATTGCGTCCGACGATGCCCAGGCGCGTCTGGAAGTCGATTTCGCCCTGGATGTTCTCAAGCTGACGAAGATCGCCGTTCTCCACGACAAGGGCGATTACGGCAAGGGGTTGGCCGAGTTCGCCAAGGGCTTCCTGGAGGCGGACCCCCGCGCCGAAGTCGTGCTGTATGAAGGCATCACCCCGGGTGCTGTGGATTACTCCGCCGTGGTCCAGAAGATCAAACGCGCCGAAGCCCAGGCCGTTATCTTCGGCGGTTATCACCCGGAAGCCTCGAAACTTGTTCAGCAGATGCGCAACTCGGGTATGGACACCGTGTTCATTTCCGATGACGGCGTGAAGGATGACACCTTTATCAAGGTTGCCGGCGAATTTGCGGAAGGCGTATACGCCACCGGTCCGGTCGACACGTCCAAAAACCCCATCGCGGTCGAGGCGATCGAGATGCATAAAAAGGAATACGGCGAAGAGCCGGGCGCCTTTTTCCTGAACGCCTATGCCGCCACCCTGGCCCTGCTGAACGCCATTGAGAAGAGCAATTCCACCGACTATGATGTGCTGACCAAAACCCTGCGGTCGGAATGGGTGGCCACACCCTTAGGCATCATCAAGTTCGATGACAAGGGCGACGCCATCGGTGTCGGCTTTGCCATGTACCAGGTCCAAGACGGCAAATATGTAACTGTAAAATACTAAACGCGGATAATCTCTAGGCCATCAGGGGTCGCGCCGTACAGTGCAGACCCCTGATGTGTTTTTGTGTATCCATAACTTTAGGGAAGACTATAGAGCCCCGGCCGGGCGCGGTGAAACACCGTGCCTGTTGTGGCCTTTGTAATCCTACGGAATCGCATGGGGTTCGGGGATCGTTTGCGATGGATTATTTTTTTGAGCTGTTCCTCGGTGGGCTGACCCGCGGCAGTATCTATGCCCTGATCGCCTTAGGGTATACGATGGTCTACGGTATCATTGAGCTCATCAATTTCGCCCATGGTGAAATCTATATGATCGGGGCGTTTACGGGCCTCATCGTCATCAGTGTCCTCACTTTTCTGGGATGGCCTACTCTCGCCATTATCGTAATGGCGGCCCTGATCGCCATGATCTATTCGGCGGCCTACGGTTTCACCATCGAAAAGATTGCCTATAAACCCCTGCGGGGCAGCCAGCGCCTATCGGCCCTGATCAGCGCCATCGGCATGTCCCTCTTCCTGCAAAACTATGTCCTTCTGGCCCAGACGTCCAATTTCCTGCCCTATCCCAATTTGATCTCGGGATTCGAATGGCTGAAGCCCTATGAACACATCGTGCGGCCCACGGAAATCGTCCTGTACATCTCCGCAGCCCTGGTAATGGTGCTGCTGACCTACCTGATCAAATTTACCCGAATGGGGAAAGCCATGCGCGCCGTGGCGCAGGATCAGGAAATGTCCATGCTGGTGGGGGTCGACGTCAACCGCGTGATCTCGTTTACGTTTATCGTCGGCTCTGCCATTGCCGCCCTGGGGGGGGTTATGGTCATGAGCCACATCGGCCAGATCAATTTCTATGTGGGCTTCATTGCCGGAATCAAGGCCTTCGTGGCGGCGGTTTTGGGGGGCATCGGCAGCATGCCGGGTGCGGTGCTGGGCAGCCTCGTGCTGGGTTGGACCGAAAGTTTTTTCACCGGCTACATTTCCAGCGACTATGAGGACGTATTTGCCTTTGTTTTTCTGGTGCTCATTCTGATTTTCAGACCGGCCGGTTTGCTCGGACGGTCCGATACGGACAAGGTCTGACGGCGATGCCTTTTCGCCAAAAACCGCCGACCGTCAAGGCCCCTATTATTCCGGTTCGAGGGTGAAACGACAAACGATGATGTCATTGCAAGAAATTAAAAAATCGTTCCTGGTGTCGCTCTGGTTCATGTTTCTCACCTTTCCCATCATGGTGATCAAGGTGAACACCATCGAGCAGACCATTGATTGGCGCTGGTGGCGTATGGTGGGCGTCGGCCTGGGATCATTTTGCCTGTCGTTTGTATGGCGGTATGCCATTGCACGCAAGGAGGCGGGGAAGAAGAAAGCGGAAGATGCCAATGTTGTGAAAGTTCCCCTGTTCCAGCGGCTGCTGAGCGACCGCCGGATCACGATTCCGGGACTGGTCTCGGCCGTGGCCCTGGTGGTGGTCTTCCCCTTTGTCTTCAGCATGTACCAGACCAACATCCTTATCACGGCCCTCATCTACGTCGTGGTGGGCTTGGGGTTGAATATCGTTGTCGGATTGGCCGGCCTCCTGGATCTCGGCTATGTCGCCTTTTACGCGGTGGGTGCCTACAGTTATGCCCTGTTGAATTATCATTTCGGCGTGACCTTCTGGATGGCGCTCCCCATCGGCGCCCTGTTGGGGATGATCTTCGGTATTCTTTTGGGGTTTCCCGTTCTTCGTCTACGGGGCGACTATCTGGCTATCGTCACGCTGGGTTTCGGTGAAATCATACGGCTGGTACTGGAAAACTGGAACGAATTTTCCTTCGGCCCCAGCGGCATCGCCAACATCCCCAAACCCGGTTTGTTCGGTTTAAAACTCTCCCTGCACCAGTCCACCATCTACATCTATTTTCTGATGATCGGTCTGGCGCTGATGACGATCTTCGTCGTTCGGCGACTGCAGGATTCGCGCATCGGCCGGGCCTGGATCGCCCTGCGGGAAGACGAAGTGGCCTGCCAGGCGATGGGCATCGACAAGACCCGCACCAAACTGTCCGCCTTCGCCCTGGGGGCCACCTGGGCCGGAATGGGCGGCGTGGTGTTCGCCGCTAAAACGACCTTCATCAATCCGGCCAGTTTTACCATCTGGGAATCCGTGATCATTCTCTGCGTCGTGGTGCTGGGGGGCATGGGCTCCATCCTGGGGGTCATTATCGGCGCGCTGATCTCTGATTCTTCTCCCGGAATATCTGCGGGCCTTCTCGGAATATCGTATGCTCGTATTCGGCGCTCTGCTCGTCGTGATGATGGTTTTCAGGCCCGGCGGCATCATCAGCGGCGTTCGGCGGATTTATCGCTTTGAAGGGCCTCAACAATCGACGGATAACCAAAAGGCATGAAACCGGTTTTAGACGTCCATCAATTGACCATGGATTTCGGGGGCCTGCGGGCCCTCGATCACATCGATCTTCAGGTGAATGCAGAGGAGATCGTGGCCCTGATCGGCCCCAACGGCGCCGGCAAGACCACCTTTTTCAACTGCATCACCGGCATTTACACTCCGACCAAAGGGGATATGGTGTTGACGCGCCCCGCTGGGGAGGCCTCGCGCCTTAACGGCCTCAAACCCAACCGGGTGACCGAACGCGGCATGGCCCGCACCTTTCAAAACATCCGCCTTTTTCAGAACATGACCGTTCTGGAAAACGTCATGATCGGGCGCCACTGCCGATTGCATTCCGGTATCCCGGGGGCCATCCTCCGACCACCCGCCAACCGCCGGGAAGAAAAGCAGGTGGTGGAAGACAGTTATCGCATGCTGGAGAAAATCGGACTGACCCAGTATGTCAACGAGTTTGCCAAAAATCTCCCTTACGGCGCCCAACGGCGGCTGGAAATCGCCCGGGCCCTGGCCACCGAACCGTTTCTGCTTCTCCTCGACGAACCGGCGGCCGGCATGAATGCCCGGGAAACCAACGCCCTGGATGAGCTCATCCTGCGGCTGCGCTCTGAAATGAAGGTAGCGATTCTGCTGATCGAGCACGACATGAAGCTGGTGATGAGCTTATCCGACCGGATCTATGTTGTGGACTACGGCAAGAAGATTGCCGAAGGCAACCCCGACGCAATCAAACGTAACCCGGCGGTCATCAAGGCTTATCTCGGAGAAGATATCGATGCTTGAGCTCAAAAATGTCGAGACCTTTTACGGCAACATCCAGGCCCTGAAATCCATCAGCATGGAAATCGCCGAGGGCGAAATCGTAACCCTCATCGGCGCCAACGGGGCGGGCAAATCCACGACCCTGATGTCCATCTGCGGGCTCGTGCCGCCGCGCAGAGGCGAGATCTATTTTCAAGGGGAACCCATTCACGGTATGGCGCCCAATGCCATCGTATCCCTTGGAATTTCCCAGGTGCCCGAAGGCCGGCGAATTTTCCCCCATTTGTCCGTTGTCGAGAATTTGGATATGGGCGCCTTTCTGCGCAAAGACAAGGCCGACATTAAAAGCGACATGGACTATATATTCGAACTTTTCCCCATTTTAGCCGAAAGGCGGCACCAGCCCGGCGGCACCCTGAGCGGAGGCGAACAACAAATGCTGGCCATTTCCAGGGCCCTGATGGCCCGTCCGCGCCTTCTTCTGCTGGACGAACCTTCGCTGGGACTGGCGCCTCTGGTGGTGAAACGTATTTTCGATATTATTCAGAAAATCAACAGCGAGAATAAAACAACGGTCTTTTTAGTGGAGCAGAATGCCAACCTGGCGCTTAAAACCGCCCACCGGGGCTATGTGATGGAAAACGGCCGCATTATTATGGCGGATGCCGCTGAAAACCTGTTGGCCAACGAGGATGTGCGCAAAGCCTATCTCGGCATTTAGCGCCCTTCGTGGTACGAACGTCTCCCCTACCATTTCCATCCGAAATAGCATACTCCAGCAGAGCTCACATTGGGCCCGCCGCCCAGTCTTACGCGCCGGGTTCTGCCATGGCAAGGTTGATGGTGTCCCCTTGTCGATGTAAAAAAGCGTTATGACACCGCAAAATTCATTCGTCAGCCAAGCCATGGATGAGACCCTTACCGCCAGACCAACCCGCTTCGAAGGATAAAACACCTGCGCCACCCATCGACGGTGTAACCCAGCACAAAAAAGGCGGCATGAAGCAGCTGGCGGCTACGGCCATCTGTGGCAATGACATTACCTCCTCCTGCCTCTACGTTTCCGCCCTTGCGATTCTCTATGCCGGTCGCTGGGCGCCCATCGCTCTGCTGCTGGTTTCCGGGGTCCTCTATCTTTTCCGCTCCATTTATGCCGAGGTCGTGGGCGCATTGCCGCTAAACGGAGGGGCCTACAATGCGCTTCTCAATACGACCAGCAGATCGTTTTTTTCACCCGCGGCGACAACCTCTCCAATCTCAACCGTGCCATGCTGTATGTCCAGCAAAATGAACACACCAACCGCATCAAGGTCGTAACGGTTGTCCAGGATCGCGAACATGTGTCCGCCAACCTTAAAAAAGACCTGGCCTTTCTCAACGAGGCCTATCCCAACATTGAGATCGAATTCGTCGTTCAGGTGGGGACCTTCGGCCCGCAGCTCGTCAAAGAGCTTTCCGAAAAATGGCATATACCGGCGAACTTGATGTTCATCGGCTCCCCGGGCACGCATTTTATCTACGGCATAGCAGATCTGGGCGGGGTTCGATTGATTATCTGAGCCCTGGGCCCTGTTTCCCAGCCCATGGTGCATCACCACACGCTCCGCACGTTGATTCCCTTCTGTGTAAACCCTTGTTCGTCATCGCAAAAGATGATTTCCGTGGACGACAGGCCTCCTCTCCGGGCATAGGGGGCATTGACCGTTCTGCTGGCTATGGCTGAAGGGATTGCAGCCGGGGGCTGATCTTGACGGGGTAGGCTTCATGGCGATGAATCGTTTTGTAGCGTTCCGGGAGGCACGCCGCTTGCGTTTCAAATTGTTGGCGGATTTCCTTCAGGGTCTTGGCGGGATGGATTCTACGGCCCCCGCGCATGACCGGTGTAAGCAGGGGCCGCGCGCCGGGTATGGTCTCTTCCCGGCAGCCGATGACGTCCTTTTGATATCGCCCCTGATCATCCCGATATCGAAAGACCTGTTTTTGTCCCGCCAGGGTGACCTTTCCAGGACTCAGTTTACGGATATCCCGATTTCCCAACCGAGCCAGCTTGTAGACGATATCCAGATAGGGCGCGTCGGCGGACACCCCCACCAAGGTGCCCACGCCGAAAGCGTCGATGGGCGCTCCAGATTTGACGATCTCGGCGATCTTGTATTCGTCGAAGCTACTGCTGGCATAGATTTTCATCTCCGACAAGCCGGCCTCGTCAAGGATGCGGCGCACAGCGCGGCTCAGGGCGATCATGTCACCGCTATCCAGCCGTACGCCAAGCGCCCGGTGGCCCAGCTGCTGCATTTCTTTAGCCACGGCAGCGGCATGGCGGGCACCGGCGATGGTATCATAGGTGTCGATCAGGAAGATGGTCGCGTCCGGGAAAGATGCTGCATAGGCCCGGAAAGCATCCCGTTCGCTGTCGAAGGCGGTGACAAAAGCGTGCGCCATGGTCCCGGACACGGGGATGCCGAAGCGCTTGCCGGCCCGCACATTGCTGGTGGCTGTGAAGCCGGCAAGGTAGGTGCTGCGGGCGACATGATCGCCGGCGTCCGGCCCATGGGTGCGGCGGAGCGCAAAATCGACCAGGGGGCGGCCCTGGGCCGCATAGGTGCAACGGGCCGCCTTGGAGGCAATCAGCGATGCGATCCCTACGGTGTTCAATACGAGGGTTTCCACCAGTTGGGCCTCGATGATCGGTGCGGTGATTTCAAGGAGGGGTTCATCGGGGAAATACAGGGTGCCTTCCGGCATGGCGATAACATCGCCGCTAAAACGCAGCTCCCGGAGGGCGTCCAGGAATCCAGGATCAAACATGTTCAGGGAGTTTAAGTAGTCGAGGTCGTTTTCTTGAAAGCGGTAGTTCTCCAGTTCCCTGAGAACGGTTTCCAGGCCGGCGGCCACGAAAAAATTGCGTTTGTGGTCGGGATCCCGCACAAAAACAGAAAAAGTGGCCAGGTCCCGGAGATGATGTTTCCAGTAGCCGGCGGCCATGGTGATTTCGTAAAGATCCGCCAGGAGGGGACCGGCAAGCAAAGCTGTCATGGTGTTCGTTTTTCTGGGAGATGGCTGATGCGGGTGAAGGGCTTCATCGATTGAACCCGGGCCATTCGTTCAGGGGCGTCGTTGATTTGACCAGATGCATCCCTGCGTCGGCAAATTTTTGAATCCTCAAGGGTTATGGTGGTAAAAGGCGCCGGGTGGCCGCCATCTCTATCCACCAGAAAAAGGTTGTGGAAGATCTGATGGGCCTGATGGGTATCCATGGTGGGACAAATTTCCGTCAGAGCATCCAGGTTATGATAGATAAATTCGCACACGCGCCGGTTGTCGTCCACCGCACCACGGCCGCTCCGCCCGCCGACATAAAGCTCAAAGTCGGGCACACAAAAGGTGTTCTGAAGGTCCACCAACATAAGGGAAACCCGAAAGGAATCATCAGCCGCCGCCGGTATAAGGTGCTGTCGACGCCAGTCGGCGGCCTCGTTCGCACGTTGCTGGTAGGGGACCCGCCAGACGGCATCAACCGATTGGGGGTCGAAGAAAGACGGTATGGGAAGCGTCTTCACGGACATGGCGGGCGGGTATCCTTGTTTAGACAATTGAATAAGAGGATTCGGTGCTATCAATACAAGTGCAATATGGGTGATATCCGTAAACCTGTCAACGCAAAGCGGGTGAGTCGGGACGACAACATTGCCCGAGAGTTTCTTTTGACATCGCCCGTATCAGCTTTTACCATAAACAACCCTATTGAAATCGATTGCCGCTTTCCACTCGGGGCTCGCCATATGAGTTTGCTTAATATCATTGCAATTGCCGTTGCCCTGGCGATGGATGCCTTCGCCGTCGCTATCGCCACCGGCGTTCGTCTGAAGCGCGTATCCCTGCGCCAGTTTTTCAGACTCGCCTGGCACTTCGGCCTCTTCCAGGCCATGATGCCCGTCATCGGCTGGTCGGCAGGCCTGACGGTGCGGGAGAGCATCGAGCGCTATGACCACTGGATTGCTTTCGGTCTTCTGGCCTTTGTCGGGATCAATATGATCCGGGAGGCGTTTAAGCTGGAGGAGGATGCCCGGGAAAAGCACGATCCGACCCGCGGTCTGACCCTGGTGATGCTCTCCGTGGCCACCAGCATCGACGCCTTGGCGGTGGGGCTGACGATGTCCATGCTTCAGGTGGCCATCTGGCTCCCGGCCCTGGTGATCGGGCTGGTGGCCGGGGTTTTCACGGTGGTGGGCCTGCATCTGGGAAAGTCGGTGGGCGCCGCGGAGCGCCTGAGTCCGGTGGCGGAGGTGCTGGGAGGGCTGGTGCTGCTGGGTATCGGCATCAACATTTTATGTGAGCACCAGGCCCTGGCGTTTCTTTTTTAAAGCCCCGCCCCGATGATCCCGGAGCGGGGCCGGCCCGCGGCCGCGGGCCGGTCAGGTCAAGATCGAACGATCTCCCAGGTTGCCATAGCGATGGTAGGTATCGCAGATGCTCTGGTTCTGGCAGTAGTGCAGCAGTTCGATGCGACCTTCCATCAGGACCGGCGTTCGCGCGATATAAAACCCTCGCTTGGCGGCGGCTGCCATAACCGTTTCCGGTACGCGTTCGGGCGCGGCGTAGCGAATGCGCTGGACCACGGCCATGGACGCGATCAACGCGTCATCCGACTGGCGCCGCAGCACGGTTTTGTCTGTCATCTGGCGGCCTTCAGGGGTGTCCAAAAAGGCCGTTACCTCATTTTCCAAATCCATAGGAATGCTGATCAGCGGAATGTTGCCCGCGATCCTGGCGGCGGCTACCCGCGCCAGGACGTCAAACAGACGATCCTCGCTATGCAGCCGAATGGCGATGGTACCCAGCGGCCGGTAGCGGTGAAGGTTGTCCTGACCGCGCAGATGGAAGTAGTCCTTTTCCTGACGGAATTCCTGCTCGGCGTTATAGAGATAGCTCTTGATGGCGCGGATCGTCTTTTCGAGGTCTTCCCTATAGGCCTCCAGTTGGCCCCAGAGCAGTTTTCGACGCCATGCCAGGGCCATGCGCAGCAGGGCGTGTTCGCTTTGGAGCGCGCCGATGCGCGGCACTTCGACTTCTTCAAAGTTCATGAACTGCGAGACATAGTTGGGGCCGCCGGCCTTGATGGCCGGCCCCAGGGCGGATTTGCCCATGCCGCCGAAAGGCTGGCGCAGGGTGACGGCCCCGGTGGTGCCGCGGTTGATATAGAGGTTGCCGGCCCGGATCTTTTCCTTCCAGACGGTGTGCTCCCGGGAATCGAGGCTTTCCAGGCCCGAGGTGAGACCATAGCCGGTCATATTCACTCGTTCGATGGCCTGCTCCAGGTTGTCGGCCGGCATGACCCCTAGCAGGGCGCCGAAAAACTCGGTATTATGGGTGTAGGAGCCGGGCTGTACGCCGTATTTGATGCCCGGGGTCCACATATAGGGATTGTCCCCCTTCATTTCGGGCTTGAGGGCCCAGGTTTCCCCCGGCTCCAGCGTGGTCAGGGCTCGTTCCAGATCGCCCTTGGGGGGATGGATCAAGGCGCCCATTTTGTTGGCGAAGTTCCAGGCCGAACCCACCCGGAAGCTGCGGGCGGCATCCACCAGCTGGCGTTTGAAATCCTCGTCTTCGTAGACTTCGCGTTCCAGGATCAGCAGCGAGGTGGCGGAACATTTCTGACCGCAGTTGCCGAAAGCGGAGTAGAGGATGTTTTTGATGGCTTGGTCCCGGTCGGCCATGGCGGTTACGATGGTGGCGTTTTTGCCGCCGGTTTCCGCCGAGAGGTGCAGAGCGGGCTTTTGTTCGAGCATTTGCATGCCGGTTTCGGTGCCGCCCGTCAGGATGACGTAGTCCACGTCGTCGTGGCCGATCAGGTGGGCACCGGTGCTGCCGCCCGGACAGGGCAGGAATTGCAGGGTATTGCGCGAAATGCCGGCCTGCCAGATGGCCTGGCAGAGCACCCAGGCGACCACCACGGCATCCGAGGCGGGCTTGAAGATAACCGTGTTGCCGGCGGCCAGGGAGGCCATGATGCCGCCGCAGGGGATGGCGATGGGAAAATTCCAGGGCGAAACCACCACACCCACCCCCTTGCCGTTGGCTTTGATACCGGAACGTTCCGTAAAGGTACGGGTCGAAAAGGGGTAAAATTCAGCAAAATCAATGGCTTCAGAGACTTCCACATCGGCTTCGGTAAAGACCTTGCCGGTATTGGCGGCAGCGGCTCCGATCAGGTCGCCGCGGGCCTGGCGTAATTCCATGGCCACCCGGGAGAGGGCTTCGTGGCGCTGGGCCGGGGACAGGCGGCGCCACCCGTCCGGGTCGGCCTTGGCCACGGCCACGGCCCGGTCGGCGTCCGCAGGGGTGGCCAACCGATAGGCGGCCACGACCACCTCATGGGGTATCTGATTGGGGTCTTGGCAGGTGTGCACCTCGCGGTCGTCGTAGATGTCATCACCGCCGATTACCAGGGGAATGTCGATGGGCGCGTCGCTGGTGGATTTTTTCCAGCGGTCGCATATGGCCTGGGCCCATTCCCGGTTGGCGGCCAGAGACCAGTCCGTGTCGGGTTCGTTGTTGAATTCCCCCTCCCAATACGTCCCCATTTTGGCGGGAAAGACCTCGTGACCGCGGTCCTGAACCCGGTTGGGGGTGCGGGGCGCCCTTTCACGATGGGCGCAGGCCGCCTCGAACTGGGCCCTAAGAAAACGCCATTCCTCCGAACCGGTGGCCAGGCTGGGGGAATAACGCAGGAAATTCTCCTCCCCCGTATTTTCATCCAGACGACGTACCAGGTAGGCAATGGCGTTGATGAATTCTTCGCGAGCGGCCACCGGGGCATAGAGCAGCACCTCGCCGGTCATCTCCGCTATGGCCCGCCGGACGTGATTGGCCATGCCCTCCAGCATTTCAAAGGAAAACCCGTCGGTGACCCGGTTGTGTTCCGCCACTTTGTAAGCATAGGCCAGTTCGAAGAGGTTGTGGGAAGCAATGCCCAGGTGAACGGCGCGCATATTGTCCGGCTGCATGCCGAAGTGCACCATACGCTTGTAGTTGGCGTCCACATCCAGCTTGTTGTCGTAGGTGGCCAGGGGCCAGTTGAAGAGGGCTGATTCCACCAGCTCCATTTCCAGGTTGGCCCCCTTGACGATGCGGATCTTGATGGGAGCGCCGCCGGCGTCCACGCGCTGCCGGGCCCAGGCGGTGAGCTCCTGCTGGATAGCAAAAGAATCGGGCAAATAGGCCTGGAGCACGATGCCGGCCGCGTGCTGTTTGAACTCCTCCTGGTCGAGGGTGCGGGTAAAGGCCGCCGTGGTAATCTCGAGATCCCGGTATTCCTCCATGTCGAGGTTGACGAATTTGGGAACCCGGCGTCCGTCCGAGTGTTCGAATTCATGGGCGGCCGCCGTCCGGTAGAGTTGTGCGAGGCGTTCCATCAGCACGCCCACTGTATGGTCGAAAGCCAGGGACTGGATTTGGGAATAAATGGTGGAGATTTTAACCGAAATATATTCGATATTCGGGTTTTTGAGATCTTCGATATAGGTCTGGAGACGATGCCGGGCCTCTTCTTCCCCCAGCACGGCCTCCCCGAGGTGGTTGATATTCATGCGGATTCCCTGGCGCTTGCGCTTTTGCAAATGTGCCAGCAGCACATCCGGCTCCCCGGGAACAATGGCCCGCGCGCTGTCTTCCCGCATTTTTTCGATCATCCGGGGAACGGAGATGCTCGGAATCAAGCGACCCACCGAGAGAAAGAGGTGCATCAGGATTTTTTCGGTGGACGAAAAAAAGCCCGGAATACCGCGCCGTTTGAGCAGACTGCTGACCTGGTCGGCTACGCGGCGGTAATTTTCGCTGCGAAAACTCTGGTCGATCAGTTGGGTGAGGGTGATCTTGTCTTCCGGGTGGGTCAGCAGATGTTTGATCTGTTTCTGATACGCCTTTTCATCCTGCTTGAGCAGCTCGTCGGCCCGGTTTTGCCAGGCCTCGGCAAGCATGGTGGCCTCACGTTGCAGGGTTTCCTCCGTGGCCGTTTGCATGGTGTTCTTCCTTTCTGAAACGGATGGGTTGCGCTTTGGGAATATTCGGGTGCGGTTTTGTGGTTCTTGATGGAAAATCCTAAAGCTCCGCCGGAAATGTCGCAAGCCCCGAGTTCCCCCACCTTCGTATCCCAAAAGGGCACGATTGGGGTTGTAATGGTTAAACCATTAAGCCAAATTGGTTGCCTTAACCTTTAGGCGCCTCCGTATAGCCTTTCGTTCTCATTTTCGGAGGGCGCGCTCTCCGGCCGATATCCGTGTTCCAGCCCTACCCGCGCCAGATGCAGATCTATGGTGTCCCTAGTGTTTGCCGCCTAGATACGCATTCTGCACATCCGGATTGGACAGCAGGCTGGCGGCGGCGTCTTCCAAAACAATGTTGCCGACTTCCATCACATAACCGCGATGGGCCAGCTTCAGGGCGGCGCGGGCATTCTGTTCCACCAGAACAACGGTTACGCCGGCCTGGTTGATCTCGCGGATGGTATCGAAAATGGCTTTGACCAGAATCGGGGCCAGGCCCAGACTGGGCTCGTCGAGCAGCAGAATCTTGGGGGTGGCCATGAGGGCCCGCGCGATGGCCAGCATCTGCTGTTCTCCCCCGCTTAAAGTACCGGCCAGTTGGCCCGAGCGCTCCGCCAGGCGGGGGAAAAGATCGAAAATCCACTGCAGGTTTTTTCGATTGCGATTCACATCATTGGAGGTATAGGCGCCCAGATTGAGGTTTTCCTGCACGCTCAGGGTTCCGAAAACCCGCCGCCCCTCAGGGACCTGGGCAATGCCGCGGGCCACGATGCCGTGGGCCGGAAGTTTGTGGATGGCCTCGCCCTCGAACTGAATGGCCCCCTGGGTAATCTTCACCAATCCGCTGATGGCCATCAGAGTGGTGGATTTTCCGGCACCGTTGGCGCCGAGAATCGTGACGATTTCACCTTCCTTGACCTTGATATCGATGCCGTGCAGGGCTTCCACATTGCCGTATTTTACATGCAGGTCTTCCACGTTCAGAATCATGGGCTATTCCTCATCAGCTCCCAGGTAGGCTTCGATGACTTTCGGGTCGGACTGGATTTCCTGCGGGGTGCCCTCGGCAATTTTAGCCCCGTTTTCAATCACCACGAGCTGCTCGCAGGCTTCCATCACGAGACTCATATCGTGTTCGATGAGCAGCACGGTAATCCCCCGATCACGGATATTGCGGATGGTCTGGATAAGCGCCGCGGTTTCCTGGTCGTTCATCCCTCCAGCCGGTTCGTCCAAGATGATAAAGCGCGGCTGGGTGGCCAGGGCGCGTGCAATTTCAAGCAGGCGCTGATTGCCGTAGGACAGATTCTCCGCCAGCTGGTCCGCGTGGGTTTGCAGGCCCACAAATTCCAGTTCCTTGAGGGCGGTTTCCAGGGCCTGGCTTTCTTCCCGGCGCTGGGCCGGTGTACGGAACATGGCGGACAGCGAGCCGGATGCCATGCGGCAGTGGCAGCCGGCCAGCACATTCTCGATGGCGGCCAGCTTCTGAAACAGGCGAATGGTCTGGAAGGTTCGCGCAATACCCAGGGATACGATTTTATGGGTAGGGAGGTTCTTGATGGAATGGTCATTAAAAATGACATCCCCCTCATCCGGGCGATAATTGCCTGTGATCAGATTGAAAACCGTGGTTTTGCCGGCGCCGTTGGGACCGATCAGGCCGACAATGGATCCCGTCTGAACCTCGAAGCTGACATGATCCACGGCGACCAAACCGCCGAATCGCTTGGTCAGGTTATTCAGACTGAGTAGGGTCGTCATACACTTCCCTCCCGACCGAGCAGTTTGGCGATGGGGTAGCGGCGCGGCAGCGGCGGTAGAATGCCTTCCGGCCGCAGGATCATCATGACGACCATGAAGGCCCCGAAAATCAGCATGCGGGCCGTGGCGAATTGTCGAAACAGCTCCGGCAGACCCAGGACCAGAAAGGCCCCCAGAATCACCCCCGGGATGCTGCCGCGTCCCCCCAGCAGCACGATCATAAAAAGGACTACGGACTCCCAAAAATTAAAGGATTCCGGTGCGATAATCGTCATTTTGGCGGCAAAGATGTTACCCACCATGCCAGCCCAAAAGGCTCCGATGACAAAGGCAATCAGTTTGTAATGGGAGGTATTGATGCCGCTGCCTTCAGCCGCTACATCGTCTTCCCTCAAAAAATTGAGGGCACGTCCGAAACGGGATTTTTCCAACCGGTCGAAGAGGAAGATCGTAACGGCGGCAAAGCCCCAGATCAGGTAGAAAAATTCCGCGGGCGTGTTGATTTTCATGCCCAGGAGCATGGGTCGATTGATGCCGAAGATGCCGTTGCTGCCTCCCGTAATGCCGAACACATTGTTGACCAGCGCGATGCGGACAATTTCGACGAATCCGATGGTGACGATGAGCAGGTAGTCACCCCGCAGGTGAATGATGGGCCGGGCTACCACGAGGGCCGCCAAGCCGGCCACCAGCCCGCTGACCGGCAGAAGCCAGAAAATGGGAATATGGTAGGTGGTGTTGATAATGGCCGTCGTGTAGGCTCCCAGTGCGTAAAAGGCGGCGTGTCCCATGTGGAACAGCCCGGCATGGCCCAGGATGATATTGAGGCTCAGGGCCAGGATGGTATACAGGCCCACGTTGTTTAAGACATCCACCCAGTAGGCATTCAGGAAGGTCGGCGACACCAGAAGAACGATGCCGAATGCCGCATATAGGATATGGCGCATGTTTTTCATATTTTTTCCGCTACCCGTTCACCCAAGAGACCCGTGGGGCGAACAATGAGGATGAGAATGAGCACGCAAAACGCAATGGCGTCCTTCCAGGCGATGGAGATATAGGCCGCCCCCATGGCTTCGATGACGCCCAGCAGCAAGCCCCCCACCATGGCGCCGGGTATATTGCCGATGCCGCCCAGGATAGCGGCGGTGAAGGCTTTGAGGCCGTAGATCCATCCCATGGTGAAATTGATCTGGCCGTAATAGAGACCCACCATGAGGCCGGCGGCCCCGCCGAGTGCCGGGCCGATCAGAAAAACGATCATGATCACGCGGTCCACGTTGATGCCCATGAGTTTGGCCGCTCCCTGATCGATGGCCGCCGCCCGGATGGCCGTGCCGATTTTGGTGCGTTGAATGAAAAGATAGAGACCGATCATCATCAGAATGGATGTCAGCAGAATCAGCAAGCGTACCAGAGGAATATCCAGGCCGAAAAGGGAGATGGCGGTGCGGGGCAGGATGTCGTGGGGATAAACTTTATAGCGTGCGCCATAGATCAGCATGACGGCATTCTGAAAGAAGATGGAGGCCCCCAGGGCCGACACCACGGCCGACAGGCGGTGCGACTGGCGAAGCGGACGGTAGGCCACCCGCTCCAGAACCGCGCCCACGATGGCCACCAGCCCCATGACCATCAGGGCCAGCACCACCACCACGCCGAAAGGCCCCAGATAGTTGGTCAGGCCCAGGGCGGTCAGCAGGGTCAGACCCAGATAGGCACCGATGGTAAACAGGTCGCCATGGGCGAAATTGATGAGTTTGAGGACACCATAGACCATGGTGTACCCCAGGGCGATCAGGGCATAGATACCGCCCACCGCCAGTCCGTTGGTCAGCTGTTGGATAAAGAGCTCCATCCGGCTCTCCGTTTCGGTGAAAGATGACGGATTGTGAATTCATCAAAGATGAGCGTCCGCATTTGGCATCAAAAGGGCGCTGATCGACTTCGGCGTCATCCGCGGCGACCAGCGCCCCGATGATCTATCAAGGCAATGGGATTCAATCCCCGGGATTATTGAAGGACAAATTTCCCATCGGCATTGACCTTGTAGACCCGGTAGAGATCACCGACCCGGTCGCCTTTTTCGTTAAAGGAAATCTGACCGGTCAATCCCGGGAAATCTTTCATGTCGTTTTTCAAGTAGGCCACCAGTTTGTCCTTATCCGTAGACCCGGTGGCTTTGATGGCTTGAACGATCACGCGCAGGCCGTCGCCGGAGAGCACCGCCCAGACCGATCCCGGCTCGGAATTGTATTTTTTCTTGTAGGCGGCCATGAAGGCCTTGGCTTCGGGGGTGTCCAGGTCCTGGGGAACCGGCGGGCTGAGGAACATGAAACCGGCCGCGGCGTCCTTGCCGGCGATTTTGACCAGATCGGGATTGTTGGTGGCATCGCCGCCCAGGAAGGGCACGTTCCAGTTCATTTCCATCTTCTGGCGCAGCAGGAGACCGGCCTCGCCGTAATATCCGGTAAAGAAGACCACGTCAGGGTTGGCGGCCTTCATTTTGGTGAGAATGGCCGAATAGTCGTTTTCCTTGGGGGTCAGGGCCTCGTAAAAAACAATGTTGGCACCGTTTTTTTCCAGCAGGGCCTTGGCTTCGTCAGCCAACCCCTTGGCATAGCTGGAGTTGTCATGCAGGATGGCGATGCGCTGATAGCCGCCGTTTTTCAAAGTTTTATAGGCGACCAGCCCCTGCTCGTCGTCCCGCGGGCAGGTGCGCAGGAAATACTTGAGCCCCTTTTCGGTAAGCCGGACGGCCGTGGAGCCATTGGCGATCTGAATGATGCCGGCTTCGTCGTAAATGCCCTGGGTAGCCTCGGTCACGGCGGAACCATAGGTGCCGATGACCGCGACGACGCCCTGGGTGGACAGGCGCTGGGCGGCCAGAGCGGCCGTGCGCGGATCGCCGCCGTCGTCTTCGGTGATGATCTCGATTTTCTGACCGTTGACGCCGCCGGCCGCATTGATTTCATCCGCCAGCAATTCGACGATCTGCTGCATATCCTGTCCTTCGCTGGCCCAGGCGCCGGTAATGGGTGCCATCAAACCGATTTTGATGGGGTCGGCGGCAAGAGCGGTTCCGGCCACCAGGCAGAGAATGAGCGTGAGAAACAATACCTTTTTCATGAATGCCTCCTTTAAGATTTGGTTGGTACCTTTGGGTCTGTCAGGAGCGGCCCGTGTAAAACGATACACTCCCAAAAAGATCACGAGATCCGGTTATTGCGACGGTTGCGCCTGCCCGTCAAGAATTTTCGGCAGGGCCGTCTTCCCGGCCTCGTTATCCATCATATGCGCGCTGAAGCGTTGGACATGCCGGCGTGCCAAGTCGCTGGCCTGGTTCGCATCGCCCCTTTTAACGAGGGCCACAATGTTGCAAAGATCATCGAAATTTTCCTGCAACATGGCCTCGGTCCAGGGCAGGAAGCGCTCATAGTAGCGCTGGATGTTGTCATGCACCATCTGGTGGATGACGATGTACATGGGGTTGCCGGTGATTCGGGCCAGCGCCTGGTGAATTTGTTTGTCGATTTCCACGAATTGGCGCGATTGGGTTACACCCTTGGCCACGTAAGAACGCGCCTTTTCCACGAGTTTTTCCAGCGCGGCGATGTCCCGCCGGGTGGCACGGCGGCAAGCCGTGGCCGCCACGATGCCTTCGATGCCCTCCCGGAATTCGGCCAGATGCGCCAGGGAGATCTGTTGAAACCGCACCAGCAGATCCAGGCTGTCGCAGACTTGCTGCATGGGGGCCGCTTTGACCACCGAGCCCCCGCCGACGCCGAGTTTGATCTCGATGAGGCCTTTTTGTTCCAAAACGCGCAGGGCCTCGCGCAAGGTGCCGCGGCTGGTCTGAAACAATTCCTTGAGATCCCGCTCGGAGGGTAGGGTATCACCGGCCTGGAGTTTGCCCTCGACGATCGCCTTTTCAATCTGTTCGACGACGTCCTGAAAGATGCGGTTTTGTTTGGCGGCTCGGAACATGGGCGTCACGGGGTGCGATGGGGTTAAATGGTTCGACCATTACTAAAGACTTTCCGTATTCATGTCAACACAAAAACAAAACCCGCCACAACTCCTGAACAGCATTCAATGAAGAGAGAGAGGCACCGCGGGGTTTCCGCTTGTCGGTGAAACCGTCCTCGGCGTGGTGGGGATGGCCTGCCGTCAGCAGGTCAGGTGAAAGCCGCCGCCGATGCGGCGTGTGGATTGAAGGGCATTGAAACGGGTTATGGCCTCGCCTGTAGCATCCATCACGAGTTCGATGCCCCGCTCGCGCAGGGCTTCTTCCAGCCCGGTTTCCGGCAGCATGCGGCCGTAGACCCCGCTGCCGATCACGATCATTTCCGGTTCGGCGGCAATCAGGCCCTCGATATCGGCTAAAGACAGCCGATGTCCGTGCTTGCGCCACCAGTTGTCGGATACGCGCCCGTCAGGAAAAATGATAATATCCGTGGTATAGCGTTTACCGTCGACCTGGATGGACCCGAACTCGCTTTTTTCAATCATGTAAAACTCCCGGAGGAATTAGCGAATGGTTCAGAAAGCCTTCGGAGGGCTCTGGCCCCGAGGTGGGCTCTCCGCACGAAACGGCGCAATGAGGATCTCAGGGGGCCCCCGCCGTCTGGGCAAAGGCTGCCAGGGCCTTGCGAACCTTTTCAAAAGACGGCAGGTCTTGCGAGAGCTCATGCCGCTCCGCGAGATAATCGGCATCATTGTAGGTCAGCCAGACTTGCCCCGAGGCATCTTGCCAGATCAGCATTTTCTGAGGCAGATCGATGCCGATGGTTTGCTGTTTTGCCATCAGCGGCGAACCGACTTTGGGGTTCCCAAAGATGATCAGTTCGGTGGGCCGCAGGGTGATGCCAACGCTGGCGGCAGCTTCCGCGTGGTTGAGGCGCAGAAAAACCGTCATACCTTTTTCGGACAATAAACGTTCGAGGCGGTCGGCCGTTTCCGCGACACTGTGCGTGCTTTTCACATTGATCAAGCCGGCCTGACCCGCCATGCTCGGAGTGGCCATCACAATGGATAACAATAGAATTAAAAGGACGATGCGCTTCATCGTATTCCCTTTCTATACGGGCAGCAGGTTATTGACGGGGTTGGGGGATAAGGTCCCGCGCAATTGACGAATAATCTGGTCTCCCACCGCCATGGGAAAACTATCCTCCGTAGCGGTTGCCTTCGCGGTAACGCCATCCAGACAACCGTTGGACATCAGGTACGATAGTGTTTCGAGCGGCTTGATTTCGGCAAGGAGATCTTTGCTCAACAGGCGGCTCAACTCGGTGATGACCCCATAGACGCCCCAGTTGGATACGGTGGCGATGACCAGCTCATCACAGGTTGTGATGGCGGGCGTGATGGGTAAATCCGTCAGCAGGTGTTGAACGTTGCCCATCCCGATTTCGTTGCCGCCATCGCCAAAAGCAATGGTCGGGCAGGGGCCGAGATTGAAAAACAGATCGAACTTGGCCGTGTAGGCGCTGATGTCGCGTCCATGCATGCTGAAATAGCGGCCGGAGGCCGTAATGCCGGGCCTCTCGATGGACATGATCAGCGCCGGATGCAGTTTGTCCAGGGCGTCTTCGACCACGGGTACGCTGGCCTGCCAATCCAGGATGGGGATTTCATAGGTATTGAACCGTCCCCCGAGGACGCGTGAAAGCGGCGGTCCGCAGACAAAGATGGGATCATAGCCCAACAGCTGAAGAACGTCATACATGGCGATCGCGCCGAGGGGCCCGTCGGTTTCAAAGGTGCTTTTAACCGGAAAGCCCGTTCCGATGAGAACCGTGCCGGGATTGCTTAGGATAAGTTGGGCGGCACGGTGGCAATAGCCGTGGGTCATGGCCTGAGAAAGGCGCACCATGCCCCGTGTATTGAATTGCAGGATGATTTTTTCGATGTGCTGGGATAAGGCGTCCATTCCCGGGCTGTTCCCCCTTCGTAAGGCGTTGTCGTGCGCGCTTCCATCGCGCTAACATAGTCCCTCTCAGGAGGAATGCAATGGTGATCTGGTACGCAGAGGTCAGGCACACCGCATCTCAACAGCAACGATAGGGCAGGACGGACCAGCGGGAAACGCCCGGATTTTGTGCGGCGAAACAGGGGCTACGATCGGTACTGAAGGAAAGGGGGCCCGGTGAATAGGGGCAACCACCGGGCCGTATGGTAAGGGTTAAGGGCGAAACGGCCTTTTCCCGGCCCCAGAGGGGGTTGTTCTCCCGGATGGTAGAAGCAGCCGCGGTCAATGGTTCCTATACCTGGATCAGGGCTGTGGCGGGATTCCCAGCACATAGGACGCATATTCGGTGGATCCCTCCTGGTACATTTCCAGCATGGTTTCGAAATCCCTGCGACGCTGGTTGCCTCTCCAGGCCAGCCAGCTTTCCATGTTTTGCCAGGTCCCGATGACCAGAACATCCTGGGGGTCGTCATAAGACACCAGCGTCTCACCGGAAACATAGCCGGGCTGGGTCATGGCTCCGGAGCGAAAATCCCGGAGCAGGGCGTTGATTTCCTTGACTTTGCCTTTTTTAAAGCGCCGCTTGATGAAGATTTTGACCAGCATGGCCGTCCTCCTTTCCGTTGAGGTGCCGTGGCCGGGCGAGGGGCGGGGCCGAACTGCAATGTCCCTGTTCAGGCGGGAGGCGAATCATCGGCACCGTGATGAGGGTGTTCCGTTAAAATAATCCTTTATTGAGGCCTTGGCAAAGGGAAACCCCTTCCATCGACTGACAGGACAGACCGCTTCCGGATGATCGATCAGCGGCCCTGAAGATTCAGCCGCTCGCGAAGCACCCAAGCGAGAAAACCGGCATAGATTTCCCAGGCCTGCGGTCCATAGCCACCCGCCATCAGGCTGGCTTGGGGAATATGACGTTTTTGAAGAAAGCGGTAGATGATTTGGTCCCGTTCCAGAAGCTGGGCTTTCGACAGACGCAAGAGCTGCGTCGAAGGCAGCGCATCCCCCTCGTAGGGATCCGAACCGGACACCACAATGGCCAGATCGGGGTGGGACAAACCGGCCAGTCGCTCCAGCCCCTCGCGGAGGCGATGGTTGTAGGTCGGCTCTTCCCCGGCGGCAATGGGAATGTCGATATCGCTGGGAATGAAAGAGGGATTGGGGCGGCCGTCGGCATGGAACGGTTCGCCGTCCAGGGGCCAGCCGTGGGCCATGTGGACGCTCAGGGTGCGGATGGTTTGGTCGTCACGGGTCAAAGCGGCCGTGCCGTCGCCCTTGTGGGCATCTACGTCGATGACCCAGGCGTTGTGGATTTTTTGCTCCGCCTGCAGTTTGCGGAGGCCGATGACGATGTCGTTCAGCAAGCAGAACCCGTTGCCGTAGTCATGCTGGGCATGATGCATGCCGCCGCCGAAGTAAAAACAAAACGCCGTTTCCAGAGCCACCCGGCAGCACTGGGCGGTGCCGGCCACCCGTTTGAGGATCCGATCGAAAAGGTGTGCCAGGGGCTGGGTTGCTTCGTCCGGATCGTAGCGGAAATAACGCCCCTGGTCATCGATCAACTCGTAGGTGCGGATGATTTCCTTCTCAAGGGCGGCGGAAAAAAGTCGTTCTACATAGCCACGGCTGTGTACCCGCTTGAAGATCGTCCCGGTCGAGGGTTTCCTCTATCCGCGCCAAATGCCATTTTCCGGACAGCGGACCCAGTTCAGGATCTTGTGCCAGCGCCTCGAAGGTCCTGGTCACCTTGCTGTCCAGAATCGGAATTTGGATACCGAATTCAAGAAAGCCCATACGGTCGGTTGGATCATATAAAATCATCGTCGTGGATCCTCTCTCGTAAATAGTTTGGTCCTGTATGGCTTGCGGCGGATTTGAGTGGATGCGATGGCTTCCCTAAATAAACAACCACAGCACCAGACCCACCACAAGGGAAATACCGATCCCCAAAGGAATCGTGGTTCTTAAAATCTGACCCTCTTTTCCGACGGCATTCACCATGGGTGTTGCCAGGGCGATCTTGAAGGGTGAGGATACGGACCCGATGGAGGAGCCCACGGCAAGCGCGGCCGCCAACAGGGTCCCGGAAGTCCCCAACAGGGCGGCGGCCTGAAGCTGGAGCTGCCCGAACAGCATAATGGAGGCTACGCCGTATCCGGTCAGGAATGTTCCGACCCACCCCAGAAAGGGAACAAAGATCGGATAGTAGCCGCCCGTGAAATCGATCAATCCCTGGGAGATAATCCAGGGGATATTGTGGGCGGAATCCAGGGTTTCAAAGCCCGGCCGATAGCCCGTGTAGGAAATCAGCTGCCCCATGGCACCGAACAGCCCCATGGCGATGAAGACCCGCCAGCCCTTTTGAAAGGTCAGTTTGTAAATCAAGATTTAATTCGATACGGGAAACCCCCTGCAGTCGGACAGCGAGCAGGAAGGCCAGGAAGATATACAGGTAGGCCGAAAAAAAGGGCCGGAGCGTGATGGCGTGAACCGGGATGAGGTAAATCCGGATGGCAAGCTTCTCAAATGTAAGGGCTTTAAGCATCGGCAGGGCGTTGACCGAAAACAGGCACACAATCAGAAATAAAAACGGTGCTAAATCTCTCAGAATACCTTCCTTTAAGGGCAGACGCCCGGATCCCAGAAGAATCACCGCCAGAATGACGGCCAAACCGGCCATCGTTCCGGAAACCTGAATACCAAAAACGGCGGCGGCACCCAGCGCGGTAAACCCGAGCAGCAGGCCGATGGCCAGGGCGGACAGCACCGTCTTGCCGATACGATCGTTGCGAGGCAGAAAAAAGGGGGCGGAAAGCGCCAGCAATAAAGTGGCAGGGATGGAAATCCAGGCGGCGGCCAATCCCAGTTCACGAACCGGAAGCTCTGTGACGAGCGCCAACACCGTCACGATGATACCGGCCAACTCCAAAGTCATCAAACCGGCATAGCCGATAATGGACAGCGCCGCCGCCCCGGTCGGCGAGACGCCCGCCGCGCGCAGCATGGGGGCCACAATCGGCTCGGCAATGACACCCGCCCCTTCCATAAAATTACCTACCCCGAAGGTGATCAGCATGTTCCGCCCCAGGGCATCGCCTGCCCCGTCCTTGAACCAATCCACGATCCGGGTGAGCGAACCCGTGTTCATCACAAGGCTGGAGAGGAGAATGCCGGTTATAATGACGAGAAGCAGGGGAAGCGTTGTCACAACGCCGTCCAGGGCGGCCCGCAACGCCACTGTCAGAGGGGTGTTAAAGAAACCCATGGCCAAAACCAGGGCGAAGAAAAACCCATAGATGGAAAGTTCCAAGGCCGAACGCCTTAAAACAACGGCCAGCACCGTCAGCAGCATCACGGGCGACCAGCTCAATAAAAACAGAACGCTATTCAAGAACGACCCTTCCTCTCAGGCCTTGGCCTGCCAGCGACCGGCAAGCAGGGGAAGAAGCAGCCACACTCCGAGAAGGACCCCGCCGGCGCCGGCCGCCAGGATGCCGATGATGCGGATCTTGTCGAGCCATTCGAGCGAAATCAGCCACATGGAAAAGGCGCCTAGCGTGAAATAGATGAAAATCAGCAGGGATGATGCGGCGCCGGCGTGTCGGTCCACCTGCTCCAAAACCAGGTTGTTGCTGGGGGGACGGCTGAGGCCGAGGCATAAGGAAACGGCCGCCATGGGCAGGGCCAAGCCCCAGGGGTCCGGGATCCAACGGATCAGCATGACCAGACCGCCGACCAGGACGCCGGCAAAACCGACCGTCATGAGGGTGCGTGATCCGATGTGGCCCAGCATCCTCGAGCAGATTAAAGATCCCGCCATGATGGCGGCGGCATTCAACGCAAAATAATAGCCGAAGGTTTGCTCAGAAAGCCCCATGCGCGTGATATAGATATCGGCCGACCCCGCGATGAAGGCGAAGTGCGGGAGAATAATAACCGACATCAAAAGGGCATAGCCTATATACCGACGATTGCGGAAAAGCCCCAGGTAGATGCCGACGGTTTGCAGCGCGCTCATGGACTGTCTTGCCGGCAACGTTTCCGGCATCCGCCACACCCCGACCCAGGCCACGGTGGCCACGGCCCCCTGCGCAATGAAAATCCAGCGCCACGAAAACCAGGTCAGGACCCACCCGCCGAAAACCGGTGCCAGCATGGGGGCCAGGGCCAGGATCACGCCGATATAGGCAAGGATGCGTTCGCGCTCACGACCGTCATAGATGTCCTTGCTGATGGCCAGGGCCAGGGCGGAGGCCGAAGCGGCGCCTGCCGCCTGGAGCACCCGGAAGACGATCAGCGCGATGGCGCTGTCGGCCCGCGCGCATAAGGTACTGGCCAGGATGAAGAGGCCGATACCCCCCAGCAGCGGGGGGCGCCGTCCGAAACGGTCGGACAGTGGCCCGTAAAACAGCAGGAAAATGCAATAGCTGACGAAAAAGCCGACCAGGGTCAGATTGATGATGGTCAATGGCTGTTGCCAGAGCTTAACCAATAACGGGAGGGCCGGCAGGTACATATCCGTGGAAAGTGGCGGGAAGGCCGAAAGAAGGGCCAGCAAGAGCAGCATGCGGGTTTTGTTCATAGCGATTCAGACAATGCTCCATGTTACCGTCTTGCCGCACCACCCTTCAATCAATGACGGCCGCGAAAGCTTGCTGGATAACAGAATCGGGGAACAACTTCAAATCTGCTAATTCGTTGTTGATGGAGTTCGACCGCTTGATCACGAAGGCGCGGCGTGTTAGCACCTTCAACTATCCAATGGGCATGTATCCGGTGCCAGGTAGCCGGAAATCTATCAAGGGATATCCTCTGAGGGGCAGGAGGACGGCCGCCACAATACAGATGAGGAACGCTATGGGAAAGGATCGTCTTAAAATTGTCGTTGCGGATTACAGCGACGATGGCCATCGTCGGGCTATCCCGAAACTGTTAAATGCTTATGCCCGGGATCTTCTGGGGTTCCACAAACCCCTGGAGGAGGACGTACTCAAGCGACTGGTCGCCGGCCTGGAGGCCTTTCCCACGGCCCTCGTTTTATTGGCACAAATGGACGACGCCTATGTCGGCATGGCGATCTGCTTCTGGGGCTTCTCGACCTTCAACGCCCGCCCTCTCATCAACATTCACGATTTCATGGTCCTCAAAGCATACCGCCAGCGCGGGATCGGCAAGGCCCTTCTGGCGGCGGTGGAGCGCATCGCCCGGAAACGGGGGTGCTGCAAGATCACTTTGGAAGTACAAATGAAAAATGAGGCCGCCCGGCGGATCTATCAATCCTTTGGATTCAAGGCGGCGTTTCTGGATCCGGAGGCTGGAGAGCAGCTGTTTCTGACGAAGGCCCTGTTGCCGGACAACGGCGTCGCCGGATTCTCCACGTTGTGAAATGATCGTAAACCGGGAGAACTTTTTCAAAGACGAGCGCCTGCCATTTGCCGAAGGCCGCTATTCCCAGGGCAGCCGACGATTGTTCAAACCGCATATGCACCGGCGTTTCAGTATCGGCGCCGTTGATGCCGGCGCCGTTATTTTCCGGGTGGCCGACCGGGAGGTATACCTCCGCCCCGGTGCACTGGCCCTCATCAACCCGGAAACCCTCCATTGCTGCAACCCCTCAAGCGCAAGGGCCAGGAGTTATTGCATGCTTTACCTGACCACGGACTGGTGCCTTCAGATCCAGCAGTCCCTCTGGCAGACGGAGGCTTTTGTTCCGGTGGCGGACAGCCTTATGAAAGATGAGGATCTTCATCGCCGGTTCATGGATGCCATGGCCTGCCTGATGGGGGCTACCCACTTGATGGAGAAAGAGCAGTCCCTGGCCGACCTGGCGGCCAACCTGTTCCGGTGCTGCTGCCGGACGGGCAAGCCTGCGGCCGCATTCCCCGCACATATCAAGCACCTCAAGCACTGCCTGGCCGGTGACTTGGAGGAGGACCTGACCCTGGCTGATCTGGCAGAGGAATTGGGTGCCAACCCTTACACCCTGCTGCGCCAGTTCAAGCAGGTGACCGGCATCACGCCCCACGCCTACCGGATGAACTGCCGCATCGAACAGGCCCGTGCCCTGCTGCAGGGCGGCATGGAAATCGGCGAGGCTGCGCTGGCCTGCGGTTTTTTCGACCAGAGCCATTTGCACCGCCATTTCAAGACCATGACCACGGTGACCCCTCGCGAATACCAGCTCAATTTTATCCAATCATAATTCATTGCCGCCCCCTATACTCCACCCTCGAGAAAGGGGGTTTCCATGGAGTTTCTACTGATTGCGTCGGCCCATTTCATGGCTCTGCTCAGTCCGGGGCCGGACTTTTTCCTCATCCTGCAGGCGGCCCTGCGGCTGCCGTTGCGCTATGCCTTCCTGGTCTGCGCCGGCATTGCCGCCGCCAACGGGGTCTATCTGGTTGTGGCCGTTATGGGGCTGGAAACGGTGCGGGAGATGGGCGCGTTGATGCTGGTGCTCAAATGGCTGGGCGGCGGCTACCTGGTCTACGTGGGCCTCATGCTGCTGCGCGCCCCCCGGCGTTCCATGGACGCCGGGGCGCCGGTGAGCGCTCTGCATGTGCCGGGGGTGGGACGGCAGTTGATGGTGGGGTTCCTTTCGGCCATTTTCAATCCCAAAAACGCCATTTTCTACCTGTCCCTGTTTACGGTCATGGTTTCGGCCGAGACGCCCCTTGGGATTCGCATCCTGTATGCCTTGTGGATGGTCGCCTTGGTCCTGGTCTGGGACATGGGTGTTGCAGCGGCCTTCGGCCGTGAGCGGATGAAGCGGCTGCTGGACCGCTGGGTGTTCCGTATCGAAAAGGTGTCCGGACTGCTGCTGGCTTTTTTCGGCGTGCTGCTGGCGGTGGACTGATCAGGTTCGGCTGTTGTTCAGGCTACACCGCTATGGGTTGTTTTGGCAAAATCCTCGAAGGCTGCGCGCGAACTATACGGGTAGGTGAAACCTGTTTCCCGGATCAATTTGGCTGATGAAACGATCCAGGGGCGGCGCATGATGTTCATGGCCGTCCACTGCCGAAGGTCAGCGTTTTCACCAGAAAGCGCCGGGCAAAGGGCAGGGCCCACATGCCGAACATCAGCACCCGGATGGTGCCCCCCACCTTCCAGTGCAGCCGGCGGCGGTGGGCGGCGCGCCATACGGTGGCAGCCACTTGCTCGGGCCGGATGTGAACTCCCAGACGGCGCACGCTGGTGGCTTGAACGTCAGCGTCCAGGATCATGGGGGTGGCCACGTAGGGTGCCATGATGTCGCAGACCCGGATGCCCAGGGGTTCGAATTCGATATCGAGCGCCTCGGTAAGCCCCCGCACGGCAAATTTGGTGGCGGAATAGACGGCCAGCTCCGGTCCGCCGTACACGGCCGAAGCCGAGGACATGTTGATGACGGCCGCCCCGGAGGTCCGTCGCAGCAGCGGCAGGCCGGCCTGGATGCAATGCAGTACGCCGTTCAGGTTGATGGCGACGATCCGGGTCTGTTCTTCGATGGGGATCTTCCTGGTGGGGTCCCATGCGCAACATGCCGGCGCAGTTGAACAATACGTCCATCCGGCCCTTGGTCCGCGAACCAAAGGCTTCCACGGCGGCCTGGACGCTTTCCGGTCGGGTGACATCCATGACAAGCGCGCAGGCGTTATCCGCACCGACTACTTGCAGGAGGTTTCCCAACGCGTTTTCGTTGATATCCCCAAGCCCCACGAACCATCCCTGACGTGCGAAGTGCAGCGCCGTGGCTCGGCCGATGCCCGAGGCGGCGCCGGTGATGAAGATGCTTTTTTGTGCCGGCATGGTCACATCTTCTCCAGGATGTGGATGCACATGGCGGCCTCTTCCACGCCGATGTTGCCGCCCCCGTTTTCGGCCAGCCCCAGGCGGGCACCCTCCACCTGCCGCTTGCCGGCCGCACCCCGCAGCTGGAGACCCAGCTCATAGATCTGGGCCAGCCCGGAAGCGCCGATGGGATGGCCGCGGCATTCCAATCCGCCGCTGGTGTTGACGGGCTGCTTGCCACCCAGCTTGGTGGCGCCGGACTCGGCCCAGGGGCCGCCTTCGCCCATGGGGCAGAACCCCATGGCCTCGGTCTGGTGCAGTTCCCCGTAGGAGGTGGCGTCGTGCAGCTCGGCCAGGCTGATGTCCCGGGGCCCCACGCCGGCCATGGCATAGGCCTGTTTCGAAAGGCGCTCGCCGATGTCTTCGCCGTCCAGATCCCGGTCTGTTCCGGAGCCCAGCACCGAGGCGCGAATCCTGACGGGACGAGCATTTGAAAGTTTTTTCAGGTAGGCTTCGGAACAGACGATGGCCGCCGCGGCCCCGTCCCCCACCGGGGCGCACATGGCGCGGGTCAGCGGATAGGCAATCGGTTTGTCGGCCAATACGTCTTCCACACTCATCGCTGTCTGGTACTGGGCCAAGGGGTTCAAGGACCCGTGCCAGTGGTTCTTGGCACAGATGGTCGCCAGCTGGCGCTGGGTGCTGCCAAAGCGGCTCATGTGCCATTTGGCCCCCATGGCATAGGCGTCCATGAAGATGCTGCGCCCGTCTCCCGGAGGCGCCTGGTCCGGCGGGATCTCCACCGTGAAGGTCTTGTTGAGTTCCATCATCATCTTGATGTGGTTTTCGAAATTATCCACATCCATGCAGGTGGCATAGGCTGTCAGGGATTTCATTTTATCCGGGTCGGTGATCTTCTCGGAACCCACCGCCAGCGCCACGTCAACCATTCCCGCCCTTACGCCGGTATAGGCCAGGTGCAGAGCGGTGGAGGCGCCGGCACAGGCATTTTCCACATTGGTCACCGGAATGGCGTCGATTCCCATCGAGCGCAGAACAACCTGGCCGCGAATGGAATGCTGGTTGGCGAACATGCCCCAGAAGGTGTTGGAAAAATAGGCCGCCTGGAGCGCTGTCTTGTCGAGGCCGGCATCCTCCAGCGCCAGGCTTGTCACCTCGTGGGCCATGTCCCGGACCGTGCGGTCCGGATACTTGTTGAATCGGATCATACCGAGTCCGACGATATAGACATTGGCCATCGGTCAGTTTCCTTTCGGGTTGGATGATGGGTTTTCCCCTTGCCTAATGTCGATTTAAAGGTGGTGTGCTCCGGTGATCATCAGGCTGTCGTTGGCCCCGTCTTCGATCATCCCGGCCCGGGCGTCCCGGAAGAACTTCTCCACCGGGTATTCCCTTGCCAGACCGTTTCCGCCGAAGATTTGAATGGCCTCACTGGCCACTTCATAGGCCGTCTGGGTGCAAAAGACCTTGGAGGCGATGGAGTATTCCACATTGGGCGGCGTATTGTTGTAGTTGTAGATCATGGCGGCTCGTGAAAGCGCCCGGGCAGCCTCGATCTTGGTAAACATGGAAAACAGTTTATGCTTGATGAGTTGATGGTCGAAAAGGACCCTGCCGCCCTGGACGCGCTGTTTGGCATAGGTCAGGGCTTCTTCGTAGGCGGCTCGGGCCAGCCCGGTGAACATGGCGCCCATGGCGGCGTTGGCTGTGGAAAGCGTGATGTCCAGCATGGCGCTGTAGCTTTCCGGGTCCACCAGCATGTATTCCTTGGGAACGCGCACTTTGTCGAAGAAGATCTCGCCCTGGTTGAGGGCCCGCTGGCCCATCTTGTCCAGAGGGCGGCCCTTGCGCACCCCGGGCAGGTCCAGCGGCACGATGCAGATGCCCCCGCCGTCCATGCCCCGGGAAGAATCGATGGAGAGATAGGCCAGAGCATGGGTGGCGATGGTGCCGTTGGACACCCAGGCCGATTTCTGGCCTTCGATGACGTATTCATCTCCTTCCAGACGGGCCGAGAGCTGACCACTTATGGCGGGATCGCTGAACTGGGGGGTGTAGGGACACAGAGTGTCGCTGCCGTGCTCGGGTTCGGTGATGGCCCAGCAGCCGATGAGAGAGGCGTCCTTGTTCTCGCAGAACGGCTCGATGATTTCCTCGGCCAGCTTGTCGTTGGGCACCATGGTGGCAAAAAACGCCGGAAAGCAGGATACGCCGATGCCGATGGCGAAATCCACGCTGCCCCAGGCCAGTTCTTCCAAAACAATGTGCGTTTCTAAGGGGTCGGTGCCCAGGCCGCCCCATGTGTCCGGGATGAAAATCGTATGGTAGCCGAGTTCGTAGCCCTTTTGGAAAGCCTTGCGGAACAGGTCGCTTTTGATGACGTCCGCCGGGTCGTGGAGTTTGTCCAGCTCCAGACTGGCGGGTCGTAGCACCTCTTTGGCGAACCGGTGGGTCTCCTCCTTGATGGCGATCTGCTCGTCGGTCAAATCAATATTTAGATCGGTGTATAGCGCCATGGCGTCTCCTTGCTTAATGGTACTTAGTGTATCAGTATGATTTATGGCCCTGACCGGCCGGGTGATCCCTGTGCGATATAGACCTATTGGTATTAATGCTTTTAGGGATAGGCGTCGCTGGGAAAGACATTCGCAGCCTCCGGTGTAAACTGTTCTTTGAGAACACGATCCATTGCCTTCTCAGAGATTGTTTTTGGAATGGCTTCCACCATCTGGAGAAAGGCGGGTACAAAATTGGGCTCCAGGTCCCGGCGGCACTGGGCGAATAGGGCCGCCGGATCGATGGTCTGCCCCTCGAAAGGGGCCACGGCCGCCACCAGGTCGCTCTCCCCGGGGGCGCCGGAGGCCGCCGGAATGCCGTAGACGCAGACTTCGCTGACTTCCGGAGCAGGCCCCGATCACCCGCTCGATGTGGTCCGGCTGGATGAAATCGCCGGCCCGCCGCAGTTCGCTGCCTTTGCGGTGATCGAAAAAATACCATCCTGCCGCATCCCGGTGGACGATGTCCCCGGTGCGCAGCCACCCGCCGCGCGTCTTCTCCTCCGAAGCCTCGGGCTTGCCCAGGTAGTCCACCTTGGTCTCGCCCTTGGTCATGCGCACGATGAGCTCGCCGCGTTCGCCCGGGGGAAGGTCGTGGTCGTCTTCGTCCACCACCTTGAATTCCATCATGCCCGGCAGGGGCTTGCCAAAGGACCCCACAGGCCCTTTCCCCGGCGGTTTGTAGGCGAAACCGCCTTCCACCGCGCCGTACCATTCGAGAATTTTGAGGTCGAAGCGCTTTTCGAAGTCTTCCCAGATGGCTGAGGGTGTGCCGGCACTGATGACGGTTTGGACCGGATTGTCTTGGTCGTTGTCCCTGGGCGGCTCGTTGAAGATGCCGCTCATCATGCCCCCCAGGAGCGAGAAGGAGGTGCAACCGTACTTGCGGCAGATGTCCCAGATACGGCTTTTGGTAAAGCGGGCACTCAAGACCGCCTTGGTGCCGGTGCCGATGGCCGGGAAGAGGGTCACGGCCTGGGCATTGCCATGGGTGAGCGACAGCCCGCTGTAGAGGACGTCAGTGGGCTTGTACTTCCACACCAGGCGGGTGACGATGTTGAAAATGCCGAAACGGTTGTTGCGGATCATGACGCCCTTGGGATCCCCGGTGGTCCCGGAGGTGTAGATGATTTGCATGGGGTGGCGAACGTCCATGATGCGCTGGTCCACCCGCTCCCAGCGGTCGGCTTCCAAAGTCTCGTTCAGGGCGGGATGGTCCGGGGATTCCGGGATGCCCTGCTCCGGGCGATAGGCCACAAACACCAGACGGACGTCAGGTACCTGGGGGAGCACCTCCAGGAGTGGGGCCAGGTTTTCGCCCGATACGATGACGGCCTTGGCTTTGGAATGGGTCAGCAGAAAGCGCAGCCGCTCCCCACGGATGCGGGGATCCACGGGCACCATGACGGCCCCGACCACCGGGCCGGCCAGCATGGCGTAGACGAACTCCGGGTGGTTGCGCATGAAGACGGCATAGGTGTCGCCCTTGCCGATGTCGTTGTGCAGGAAGAGCCGCGCGATCTTGTTGGCGTTTTCGTAAAGGGTGCGGTAGGTCAGGATGTCTTCGCCGGCCGCGCCCTTTTCGAAAACCAGGATTTCCTTGTCGGGTTTGTCTTCGGCTTTCATCTCCAGGAAGTGGGAGACGATGGCCTGGTTCAGGTGTGCTTTCGAACTCATGTCGTTGCACCCTCTTTTGCTGGCCAAGGTTCGGCGCATTGCGCTGCAGCTACTCCTCCACGGCGCCGATGAAGCCCCGCTTGAAGGGCGGAAATTCCTTGTCGAAAATTTCGTCCCAGTGGTCCTTCGTCCAGAATTCGTGCCGGTCGAAGTAGGGGTTCTTCTTGGCGACGCTGACGGAGACGCTGACGCACAGGTCCACGTCTTCGATCAGCTCCAGGGCCAGGGCACTGAAGCCCAGGGTGGAAAAGATGCGGCAGTGCAGGCCCAGACGGTGGGCCATGCTGGCGGCGGCATTGGCGGCCATGTTCATGTTGATGTTCTTGAATATGCAGCTGGGGCCGTTGGCGGTGAGGGACTCCACCTCTTCGGCGGCGTTCATTTCGGCGCAGGTCGGTAACCGCAGGCCCCGCAGTTGTAGTTGAAGTCGGATTTACGTTTGTCGCCGATGAGCAGCAAGGTGCAGGGTTCTTTCATCAGCTGGACCAGGTGGCGGCCGTCCCGGGCGGCCAAGGGGGACATGTCCCCCAAGGAGAAGCAGTATTCGGCGATCTGTTCCAGGTCCTCCCCGTCCACGGCCCGCATGCGGATGGTGTTGCGGTTGTTGAAGCGGAAGCTGTTGTGGGCGGCCACGGCCATGAGTTCTACCGCGCGGGCCAGGCCGTTTTGGATCAGATCCGGCATTTCGATGATGGGCATGGTGAACCTCCCTAACTGTAGATGGAGCGGAATTGCGGCCAGAGGCGGTTGATCATCCGGTCGTTCATGGTCCGCTGATTGATGTCGGCATATTGTTGGGGGACATCCCGGAAGGGACTCTTCTCGGTGACGGAGATGGCTACGGCCAGGGCAAAGCCGGTGTCCCGGGGCAGGATGCCCATCCGCATGGCGGCGGCCCCGGCCGACCAGTAAACCCCGTAGTCGATTCCCAGGTTGCGGGCCTGGGAGACCATGCCGTCGATGGCATAGGCGATGTTGTTGGCCCGGAAGATACAGAGGCAGCCGGTAAAGGCCACATCCGGTTCGGCCGGCAGCTTCTCCTCCTCCTTGAGGTATTCACAGACCAGCTTGCCGCACATGTTGCAGTTGATGTCGGCCGGGTCCGTGAGACTGCGCAGCGAGGTGGCGATCAGGACCGCATCGGCATCTCGCAGCATGGCCGCATCGCGTCTGAAAAAGTCCCAGCTTTTTTTGATGTCCGCCATGCGCTCCATGGCCTGGCAGAGATCTTCGATATCGCACTCGTCGTCCATAATATGCAGGGTGCACTCCCCTACCCCGCCGACCCGGGGGGTGGTGGTGCCCGAGGCCAGAATCAGGCGGGCCGCCATACGGGCGGCTTCCTTGCGATCGGTTTCGTATTGCTTCACGCTGCGTTCCATGGGGGTCCTCCTGTCTAATTAGTCGATGGGCAGACCTTGAGAGCGGGCCCAGTCCGGGTAGGCGGCATAGGCGGGTTTGAGCAGGGGCAGGAGCTTGAGCACCTTGGGCATGGGGCCTTTGGCCTTGATGAGCCCCTTGGCAAGCGCGATGGGCATGGAGATCTGCTGGAGCCAGAACTTGTGACAGGTGTCGCCGCTCAAGGTCATCTCCACCGAGGGCTTGATGTCCTGCTTGCCCCAGATTACCTGACCGTTGGATCCGCCGTCAGGGGTCACCCAGAGTTCGGAGGCAGGCTCCGAGATATTGAATTTGATGATGATGTCCGCTTTGCTGAACTTGGGGCCGAATTCGGGATCGTTCAGGAGCTTTTCAAACAGCCCCCCCAAAACTTCCTGCATTTTTTGTGTGCTTTCGAAAACGGGCATGAGCGCCTCCTTCATAGGGTTCCGGGTTGGGTCAAATAGGGCCGCATCAGGCCCCTGATGGCCTGCTGGTAGGACGTCACGGCCCAATCGCGAGAGTGGGATTCCGGGTCGAGGTACCAGCGGGTGGCCGTCCCTTGATAAATGGCGGAAATCGTCCGGGCGGTGGCTTCGGGATTCAGTTTCTTGAAAAGTCCCTTTGCCAACCCTTTCCGCAGGGCGCCTTCGAGCAGGACGACCCAGTTGTCGATCCAGTCGTGGAATATCCGACGGTAGGCTTCATCATGCACCGCGATAGACATCACATCGAAAACAATCGGATAGCCGATTTCGAGATCGGGATCGGCTATGTCATAGAGCCAGTCGAAAGAAAGCAGCTGGTCCATGGGATCGTCGAAGGCGGCCATGGTCGCCTGGCTGCGCTGGAAAATGCGGTCGAAAAATTCTTGGAAGGCCGCCAGGAACAAATCACTTTTAGACCGGTAATAATGGGCCAGCCCCCCCTTGGAAAGATTGGCGGCCTTGCAGATGTCATCCATGGTCACATTGGCGTGGCCGCAAGCGGCGATGGTTTTCAGGGCGGCTTCGAGGATCTGGGCCTTGCGGATGGCTTCCAATTCAGGGATGGCAGGCATTTTTACACACATCCTTTCCCATCGAGAGACACGGGAGCTTGAAACAGTGGTCTGAGTCACCGACCAATAGTCCGAATAACCGACCATTTGGTCGGTTCATAGCGCCCATTTGTTTGGGCGTCAAGAAAAAAATGAGGCTCTCCATGCAAAGTGAATAACGTTCAGTGTTTATTGGGTCGGCCGGTTAGTGTGGCGGATCAAAGGTAACGGGGACTTGAATAGCAGGCCGCGGCGGGCAGGTGATAAAAGGGCGTGGGCCCCGGCCCATGGAGGAGCGGGGTATACGCCACCCACTAGGCCCCTTCCGAGCGAACAAAGCGCTGCGGCTATCCATGGGAAAAGACTAAAATTGACGGGAGGGTTGCTGATCTTACCAGATGCGGCAGAGAAGCCCCTTCAGATAATGGCCTTCCGGGAAATTCAAAGATGTCGGGTGATCGGCGGCCTGGCCCATGCGCCGGATAATCTGGGCGTCGCGCCCGGCATCCAGGGCGGCATCCGCCACGATTTTCTGGAAGAGAGCCGGGCTCCATCAGGCCGGAACAGGAAAAGGTGAATAGATAGCCGCCGGTGCGCAGCAGCTTGATGGCCAGCAGATTGATATCCTTGTAGCCGCGGCTGGCGCGGGCCAGCTGCTGGCGGGAATCGGCGAATTTGGGCGGATCGAGGACAATGACATCGAACTCCCGGGCGGCGTCGCGAAAAGCGCGCAATTGTTTGAAAACATCCGCCTGCAGATAGGCCACCCGGTCCGTGTCCAGGTTGTTGAGCGCCATGTTCTGCCGGGCGATATCCAGTGCGGCGGCCGAGATGTCGATATTCGTCAGGGTGCGGGCGCCGGCCGCCATGGCCGCGACACCAAATCCGCCTGTGTAGCAAAAGCAGTTGAGCACGTCCCCATCGGCCACATAGCGTCCCACCTGCCGACGGTTGTCCCTTTGGTCAAGGTAGAATCCGGTTTTATGGCCGTTGCGCACATCCACTAGATAGCGATAATCCCCCTCCCGGATGGTAATCGTCTCGGGCGGCGTCTTGCCCGCCAGAACACCCACCGTACGGTCCAGCCCCTCCTTGTCCAGGACAGGGCTGTCGGAGCGCTCGAAAATGCCTTCCGGGGCTACAAGTTCCTGCAACAGCTCCGCAATGACCGCTTTCCAGGCATGCACGCCCGCCGTCAGGAACTGGCAAATGAGATACTGATCATACTGATCAATAATCAGGCCCGGCAAACCATCCGATTCAGCGTTCACCAAACGGCAAGCGCTGAGTCTGCCATGCTTCTTCAATTCGCGCCGACTGTTAATGGCGCGCTCGAGGCGATGCCTGAAAAAAAGAGCATCCACGGCTTCCTTCTCGTCAAAGGTCCACATCCGAACGGCGATTTGGGAGCGTGGGGAATAGGCGCCTTTGCCCAACCAGTTGCCCCGGGTGTTGACGATGTCGACCGTCTCGCCGGCGGAAGGATTGCCCCTTATTTTGGCAAGGGCGCCGCTGAAGACCCAGGGATGTTTACGGAGGAGGGATTTGTCGCGATTGGGTTTGACGATCACAAAGGCCATAGTTGCAAAATTATCCTCATGAAAGAAGGGTTTTGGGGGCTTATGCTATCGTGCCGGTTGTTATTGCCAGGGCTTGCGCCATTTGTCCACGGTCTTTTGGCGGCTGCCAGGACCGGGCACCCGGCCCCGTTTTCGGCTTTGGAACGGCGCTAAAGCACTTATAAATCATTACACGGGTTTGCATCCCGGGATCGGCACCGGGCCAGGAGGCGTATACGCCGGAGGCGCCGTGCGGCTGCCATCGGCCTTGTTCTTCCAGCCGTTGACTGGCCGCCAGAAAAGCTTCTTTGAAATTTCCGTCCCACTTGAGACTGAAAACAACCCATCCTCCGGGGCGAACGATACGATGGAGGTCCCAAAGAGATTCAGGCGGCACATGATGCGATGAAAAGACACCGGCGGCCATCACACCGTCGAAGACCTGATTGGCAAATCCCAAAGGATGGCCCAACACCATCCGGCTCAGCAATCGATAGGTTCCCTTGCGGGCGGCCTGGTCCAGCATTCCATGGGAGGCGTCCATTCCCATCAGGTGCCGGTAGCCGCGGCGGTACATTTCTTCGCCCAGCAGGCCGGTGCCGGCCCCCACATCGAGCAAATGAGCGTCGTGGTCTCCGATCTGATGGCAGACCGCATCCGCGACATGCTCAGGTGTGCTATAGCCCAAGTCACGAACGTCCCGATCATAAGACGTCGCCCAGGCGTCATAACCCTGAATGAGTGCGTCTAACAAAGACAGCTCGAAAGGCCGTATCCGCATCGTCAAATCCGCACTTGGAGCAATGGCATTGAGACAGCAGAGCAGAGGCATGGGCTTATGAACCGCATTACATCAGATGGATCCGGGGCAGCTCCTACGGTATAGCAGGGGCATCATTGAAAGGCATTCTGCAGTTGCCGTATATGGACGTTTCAGCATCGCCGAATGCGGCTGGCAATAGCATATACTATAACACACGATCGCTTTGTCGAGAAGTCGCCGATGCAGCGCAGGCCAAAGGGCTGCGCCGTTTGGCCGTTCTAATTTCACTTGACAGCCCCAAAGCCCTGTGGCAGCTATGAGTAGAGATTGCCGTGCTTACGAATTCGAGGCATTCCATCCATCTCTACTTCCAAACCGGCGGCTCCCTAACGGTCGGCGTGAACGCCACCGACATCCTCTCCTGGGGCTGGAAGCGCCTCGCATGGTCGCTACCGTAATCTTCGGTTCAACATTCCCGCCGGCGACGGAATTTGTTTCCGGCCACCGATTTCCGTCACGTTTTGATCCATCGACCCTGGGAAAGGAGGGGAACCATGGATGCCCAGAGGATTCTGCTGCCGTATAATTTTTCCCAAACCGATCAGAAAGCGCTGGCCTTTATCATTCGAACGTTTGGATCCCTGGAGAACACCGAAGTCACGCTCTTCCACGCGTTTACGCCCATCTCCGAAATCGAGGCGTCCGATCACCAGTCCGCTACGGCCAAACTCAAACGACGGCTTTCCTACCTTACCGAGGAGTTGACGGAACGTGAGATGGCCCTCCAGGAGGTGTGTCAATACCTGATCGGCAAAGGGTTCGGCCGGGATCGGGTACGCTATGTATTCAAGTCCCGCAAAGGGGAGAAGGCGACCGCGATCATCGATCAGACCAAGGAAGAATCCTACGATGTCATCGTCTTGAGCCATAAGCCCGGCAAGGTGACGCGGTTTTTCACCGGGAGCGTGTTTACGAAGGTTGTCACAGCGTTGAAGGACGTCACCGTGTGCATCGTATCGTGAGCCAAACGGTACCGAAGCCGGTTGCGGCCGTCCGCCGCAAGTTGATCCACTGAGGAGGAATGCTATGCAAACCGAAGACCGAATCAACATCGATATCTTCAAGATTGTCACCCGGGCGATTGCCGAATCAAACAACCTTGAGATCATGGCCAAACACCTGGCCCAGCTCATCATCGGCGCCCTTGAGATCAAAGGCGCCACCATATTTGCAACCGATCCGGAAACCAAAGAGCTCGAGGTGCTCGGCAGCTTCGGGCTCAGCATCCGTTACATGAACAAGGGGCCGCTTTATATCAGCCGCAGCATCAAGAGTGTCGAAAAGCGCAAAGCGGTGGTGGTCCGGGATGTGAAGAATTCGGACCTTCTGCAATATTCGGCGGATGCCATCCAGGAAGGCATCGGCGCCATTGTTTCGGTCCCGATTGCTTTCAGCGAGCGGGTTATCGGCGTCTTGCGGCTTTATCACCACGAGGAATGGGACATTTCCGAACAGGATCTCGATTCCCTCTTCGTGCTGGCCGAAATCATCGGACTGGCGATGATGTACGCCCGCATGAACAATGCGATCAACGAGGTCAAAAACATTATCGGGGATGTCCACGAAGCCTGGCTGGAGTGATTTCCTGAAACAGCCGCAACGATAAGGATCAGCAAACCCAAAGCTTACCCGCAGCGAGCGCTATCATTTATACCGGGCTTCCCTTGGAGAAAGGGGGGCCCGATTTTTTTATACCCGGGTCATCATGCTTCCGGGGGCGCCATCCGGGCGATAGCGCGCCAATGGATGCTGAAGAAGAGGACGATGGCGGCGAGGGAGCCCAGACTATCGGCCAGCATGTCCTTCTGCGCATCCCAGACATCCCCTTGTGACCCGAGCACGGCCGCACCGGCGGTCGGATCGGCGGAAACCGCATAGCGCCATTCGAAGATTTCGTAGCCCCCCGCCACGGCCAGGATAAAGCAGACCGGAAAAAAGAAAAGCACGAAGCGGGATGCGACCAGCCGTTTACGCAACAGAAGTTCGGCCAGCGGATAGGCATAAAATCCCACGGTGAAGTGGGCCATGCGGTCATAATGGTTGCGGGAAAAGCCGAAGAGATCGGTGACCCAGTCAAAGGGCACCCGCTCGAAGGTGTAATGGCCGCCGATGGTGTGCAGAAAAATCAGAAACGCCATCATCAGGTAGGCGGTGTTGGAAAACGCAAACCACCGCCGGCTAAGCACCAAGGCCGCCACGATGAGTACGATGGGGAGATTTTCCGCAAACCAGACGGTGCGGTCATAGGGATGAATGGCCAGCAGGATAAAGAGCAGCAGATAGGCGGCCAGAAGCAGGAACGGCAAGCGTTGCGTCATGGATTTACGTCCTTTGAACAGGTTAAAAACTCATTGATGGCCTTCCAGTAGTCCTCGGCCATCTGAATGTCGTTGTGACCCAAGCCCTCGATCACCACCGTTTGGACGGGGCCTCCCCAGCGCCGCGCGAGGGCGGCAGAAAGCGGATTGGGAATGATGTCGTCTTGATTCCCCATGAGGACCAGCGCCGGCATTTTCGCAGTCGGCGCCAAGGCTGCGGAATCGAAGGGATGCCGCAGGAGAAGCTTTACCGGCAGAATAGGATAATGGTGGCGGGCCACATTCAGCAGACTGTCAAAGGGGGTGACCAGGATCACCCCCCGTACCGGGCGCCGCGCCGCCACATGCACCGCCACGCCCGATCCCAGGCTGCGACCCATGAGCACTATATGGTCGAGAGGGATCTTTTCCCGGGAGATCAGTGCGTCCAGAATATACAACGCATCGCGGCAGAGGGCTTTCTGGGAGGGTTTGCCCGCGCTGTCCCCGTAGCCCCGGTAGTTCATGAAGAGATAGGCGCCGCCCGCCAGGCGCCCAAGGTCCCATAGATTACCGGAGACTTCCTCGGCGTTGCCCCCGTAGTACACCACCAGCGGCCGGGTTCGGGACACCGTGCCGGGGACGTACCATCCCTGCAGCTGTCGGCCCTCATGCTCAATCTCAAAGGCATATTCGGCAAAGGCCTCCCGATTCCGATCAGGGATCGCCTGGGGGAAGAAAATCATCGCGTCCTGCAGAAAATACAGGAGCAAAGCGCCGATGAGAAGAACAGGCGCCAAAATTTTCATGATTTCAAGCATGGCGGTCGCTCCGGCCGCATGTCACAGACTCCGGAAGGCGCATGGGCACTCAACCGGCATCAATGCATGGCATGCAGCATGAGTTTGGCATCCAGGATCGTCCAGCCATCAGCCGCCCAGACAACGGGATTAAGATCCAGCTGGTCAAAACGCGACCCCAGGACCTCCACCAAGCGGCTCACGACCACAAGCAGACACGCCATCGATGCGGCATCCAGGTGCAGGCCGCGGAAGCCTTCGAATACCGGGTAGACTTTAAGTTCCGCCAGCATCCGCCGGGCTTCGGTTTCTTCCAGGGGGACCAGTCGGAAAGCGGCATCCTGGACGATTTCGGTCAGGAGGCCCCCGGCTCCCACCATGACAGCCGGCCCTAAGCCGGGATCCACAAGGCCCCCGGCGATCATTTCCGGACCTTCGAATGCGACCATCTGCTCCACCAGGATGGACGCCTCGGGAAAAGCGTGTGACAGGGCACCCACGGCCGCCGTCAGATTTCCTGGTTCCAGATTTAGGAAGACGCCCTGGCGGTCTGTTTTATGCAGAATTTCGGGTGTACAGACTTTGGCCACGAAAGGACCGGCAAAGTCCGGCACCCATTCGCGGGTGCCGGGCGGCAGCCGGACGCCGCGGGGCACCCGCAGCCCCAGGCGTGCCAGCAACGCTTTGACTTCGTATTCATCGGGACGATCGGCGATAAGCAGCGCGGCACGCCATTGTTCCAGGAAGGTTTTCACGATAGCACCTCCAGGGCGTCCAGAATGCGGGCTCTTTCCACGAGAAAACGGGCGGCCCGAACGGCTCGGCTGATGGAGGGAAACCCCACCACGCCGGCATCGTGAAAGCGGCGCAGGTAGAGGTCGGTAAACGGCCCATACTGGGTGACAGTGATCACCGGCTTGGCGCTGCGGCGGGCCCGGTTGGCAATTTCCCGAATCAGATTGTCCGAGATAGCCGGTGGTGCAAAGAAGGCCGTACAGATCACGATATCGACGCCGTCATCTTCCAGGAGCGCTTCAAGGCACTGGCCGAACATGCCGTCGTCGGCACTGGCGGTAAGGTCCACGGGGTTGTCACAGGCGGCGAAAGGAAACGACGCTTCCCGGATACGGCGTACTGTACGGGATTCCAGCTGCGCCATGGCCAGCTTGATGCCGCGCTGGTCGGCTTCGACATAGTCGGCGCACATGACGCCGAAACCGCCGGCCGGTGTCAGTACGGCCAAGCGATTTCCCGGTGCGGGCGGCAACATGGCCAGGCATTTGGAAGCGTCGCACAATTCTTCGTCATCGATAACACGCTGAATGCCGTATTGCCGAAAGGCGCCGCCGACAACGGCATCCATGCCGGCCAGGCGGCCGGTGTGGCTGCTGACCGCCCGGGCACCAGCCGGGGTGCGGCCGGCCTTCAGGACGATCACCGGTTTGCGGGGCGCCACACGCCGGGCGCTTTCCAGAAAAAGACGGCCATGGGCGAAATTCTCGAGATAGAAGGCCAGACAGGCCGTCTCCGGATCACGGCTGAAATAGTCGAGGAAATCCAGCTCGTCCAAATCGCATTTGTTGCCCAGCCCGACAAAAGCGCGCATGCCGTATCCGGCGTTGCTGGCCAGGCCCAGGGCTTCGACGCCGACCGACCCGCTCTGGGTAATGAAGGCCACGCCGCCGCCGGGTCCCAGAGCCTTGTCGCCGTGTTCGACAAAAATGGTGTCCAACCGTTCGGCGGGGACAAAAACGCCCAGGGAATTGGGGCCCAGAATCCGGGTGCCGAACAGTTTGGGGATGCGCTGCAGCCGTTTTTCAAGCAGAAGGCCCTGGTCGCCGGTTTCACCGAAACCGCCGGCCACGATGATCAGGAAAGGGATGCCTTTGACAGCGCAGTCTTCGGCCGCCGCAACAGCGGCGGCCGCTCCGGTGGCTACCACAGCCACGTCGATACCGTCCGGCAGGGCCGCCACATTCGGAAACGCCTTGTAGCCCAAAACGTCCGGCTCCTTCGGATGGACCGGATAGAGCTTGCGCAGGGAAGGCACCAGCCGTTCGAAAATGATCCGCCCGATGTTGCCTTCCTTCTTGCTGACCCCGATGACAGCAATGGCTTTGGGGTTTAAAAGGCGCTCCAGGTCAGGTCGATGGGCTGTCATCGGAAAGGATTTCCCTGCCGGCGGAGGCCCGCTCCAGCCATTGTCGGATATCCGCCAGGGGCAGATGGTCGCCTATGTCGTTTCCGTAGTAGGCCTTCCGGATGACCCGACGAGAGTCGATGAGGAAATCAGCGGGTATAAGGTGTTTATGGCCGTCCATAGGGCCGGGCAAAAACCCCCGGGCTGTTGCGGTGGCCAAGGATCCCACCCGCAGCACGCCTTTGAGAAAGCCGCTCCAGGACGATTCCACCCCGTAGAGACGATAGATGCGGTGATCCGGATCAGCCACCAGGGGAAAGGGCGGGTCTTGCCGAGCGGCGTATTGTCGCAGCCGTTCCGGTGGTGATTGAAAGAAGGCTAGTATGTGAAGGCCCTGCTGTTGCAATTCGGAATGATGCCGGATCAGTTCGCTGATGCGCAGGTTGCAGAGCGGGCATGAAGCGTAGCGGAAAAAAGACAGCAGCAAATTGCGGCCGCGCCATTCCGCAAGGCGGACCGTCCGGCCCGCCAGATCCACGGCGTTCGAAAACGGGTGCGGCATCTCCGCGTTTAAGGCGCATGATTGATCATTTCGTAAAGCATAAGAGCTGTCCCGGTCAAGAGCCCTGGAGCGCCCGAGCGAAGGCGTCCGGGGCATAACCGATGATCGCTTGACCATTAATGACCGTCACGGGGACACCGCCACGAGGGTTGTAACGCCGGTGGCGTCGGGCCGCCGCGCGATCCTTCTCGATGTCATATTCCTTGTATGCAATGCCCTGCGAACGGAAATAGTGCTTCGTCTGTTGGCAATAATGGCACCAGCTCGTGGTGTAGATTTCCACCACGGCCTCTTTCCGGGGGCTGACGGCCTGGGGAGGCGGGGTCGTGGCCGGCGAGATTCCAGCGTTTTCGCCGGCCGTCGGCGGTGCAGGGTCGCCGGTCACCGCCGGGCGGGTTTCGATATCGCCGCTGATCCCCTGGCTTTCCGGCGCGCCGTCGGAATAATGCACCACGCCATTTTTGTCGACCCATTTGTAGATCGATCCTGCCCACACCGCCGTGGTGCTTAACAATAACAGAAGCAGCATGCTCGTCCAGCGGGAGCCTTTCATGGCGCACTCCCTGATCCGTTCGGCCGATGGGCTCGTTCCAGAACCGCCATGGTAATGCGCGATATGCAGACCAGGCGGTCCTGATCGTCCCGGATGTGAATTTCCCAGATCTGGGTGGAATGCCCGATGTGCAGCGGGCGAACGGTCCCGGTGACGTAGCCCTCGCGCACCGAGCGTACATGATTGGCATTGATTTCCAGGCCCACCGCCATCTTTTGCGCGGGGTCGATGCAGATGATTGGCCGCAACGCTTCCGAGGGTTTCCGCCAGTGACGACGGAAGCGCCACCATGCAGGATGCGCGCCGGCTGGACGGTTCGGTTGTCCACCGGCATGCGGGCCTCGATATAGTCGTCGCCGATTTCGGTAAATTCAATGCCGATGTGTTCGACAAGCGTGTTGGGGATTCTGGCATTCAGGCTTTCGACGGTGGGGTTGGCGAACCATATGGTCATGCCATGTCCTTTTTTGCTAAGATTTAGGGCGCGCTCCCTCAGAAAAGGCTATCTATTCCGTCCCGGCCCTGCCTCGGTCGACTGTCCGCCGGGCCGCTGCGCCGTTAGGCGGGGCCCTACTCTATCCACTTGATCTCGTGCGCGGTCTGTTTGCCAATGACGGTATATTTCAAGTTGGGCGGCATCTGGGATTGGTCTTTGGAAACCGGAATGCGGCTGCCCATGATTTCCGCAAAGGGCTGGGGATAGAGCGGCTTGCGGTCGGGATCGGCGTAGCCGTCCGGAAAAATCGGCTGCTGGGTGGCCATGTCGTACTTGTCCCGGGCGCCCACCGTGTGGAGGATCTCGTGGGCAATGACCACCTGATTTTTAGGTTCCAGGCGATAGTCGGCATAGGCATGGACCACACCAAAGAGTCCTTTGCGCAATCCGAGGGAGTTTTCCAACGGGTTCGGCCGGCGGGCGTCGTGGTAGACGGCGAAGATTTTAATGTCCGGCGAGGGGCCGGCCGTGAAGGTATCATGCTGATAAACCCAGAAGCGCATTTTAAGGCTCCACCAGATCACGGCCAGCGGATTGCGTCCCGCGGGTGGCGCCGGCGGCAATTCGGTGACCACGGGTGCCAGACGAATCGTAAAGGGTTCGGCCAGGGGTAGTCCGTGGGCTTCGGCTTCCTCATTAAAGAAATCGACGATGGGCCGGAAGGTTTCTTCATCCAAGGCGCTGACATAGTCGGCAACGTGCTCTTGGTCATCGCCGTTGATGGGATAGATGCCCACCCAGAGGGTCTCATCCCAGTCGGTGGTCCAGCGTCCGGTCATGACGGTATTCATGCCGACAATGAACAAGACCAGCAGCAGAAGACCGATGCGGGCTTTTTTCCAGAGATTTTTGGCGGATCCCGAAGCGCCCTCCGCCGACGATACGGGTATTGTCACCTTTGCGATGGGTGCGGGCCGGGAGGCAGTTTCCTCGGGTTTGATCAGAAACTCGCCGCATTGCAGGCAGGTGGTCGAGCGGCTCTGGGAATAGCCACAGCTGGGGCAGATGACCATGGTGGCATTGCGGGCGGCTGCGGCCTGGGATGGTGAACGGTCAGTGGATTCCGCAACGGGCTCGAGCTCAAAAATGACGCCGCACCCAGCGGCCGCTTTGCGGTATTTTTGGGCGGCCACCTCATCCACATTTTTTTTCAGGGTCACGGAGGGGCCGGAGAACAGCTTGTCCGCACCGGCCGGTGTGAGTTTGAAAATTTGGGCCAGTTTTTTTTTGGCATCATCAATGTCGTATTCGGGCGAGAATTCGCCGTTAAAAACTACATCATACCGCATGGTCGATACTTCCCCGTAGCGCGAAGGATAATTTCCGGTCTTCCCGGGTTATGACGCGGGCATTCATGCAATGGCTACCACCGGCTTATCGGCGCATTGTAACGCAAGCTTGAACACCGGCAAAAGGGCCGGAGTCTATACCTCCCCCCGCCTTCACCCAGGCAGGTTCCCGGCAGTTGTCTACCGCAACACTATTGGTAATTAATTTAGAAACATACCAGATGAAGGCCGGCTAGGCAAGTCATGGTTGGTACGGTTTGGGTTCGGGGGACGTTCAGCGGCATACAGCGAAAACCGTCAGCGTGGCAGGATCATGCCGGTAAAGGCGACTTGGGGCGCAACCGCGTGAGAAGGATCGTGGTGCTGCCCGCCTCGGAGCGCAGGGTGGTACGGGCCATGTCAATCCGGAAATCCGCCTGCATCAGGTCTAGAAAGGGCGCACTGGTTTGGCGCACTTCGCCGGCCAGTAGAATTTCGCCGTCGGGTTTCAACAAGGATAAAAACAGGGTTCGCAGCGCCGGGAAGCTGTTTTCGTTATAGATCAACTCCGAGCCGACGATTCGGTCGAAGCGGGTGTCCAAATCAGGCTGCATCCAGTCCAGGCGGCGGATCTCGCGCGGGGCGCAACCGTTGAGGTGGGCATTGGCGCGGATGAAGTCGAGAGCGTGCCGATCATATTCCGTAATGGTGACCTCGTGCTGAAAGGCGGCGGCAACGACCCCCACGACGCCCAGTCCGGCGCCCAGCTCGAGCCAGTGCTGGCCGCGCTGCGGAGGCATACTTGAAATCCGGTTTGCCAGGATCAGCGATGCTTCCCAGATCTTGGTCCAGAGGGGAAAAGCGTTGAAAACATCCTCCGGGTCGACAAACGGTTCCAGACGGGTGGGCACGAGGAATCGGAAAGGGCGTTTCCCGACGACCAATTCGCGTGGTTCAGTTTGATATTGCTGGTAAAAGGTCTCCATCGAAAACATAACGGCGATTCTCCTGTGGTTGGTCACGTCGGTGGTCCCTAGTGACCGGAAAGTATGCATCCATATCATTCTTAGCGCCTTTTGTCAGGGGGTGCCATGGAGACCGCAAGGCCGTTTTCAGCGTTGTCAAGCATGAAAATGGAACATGCCATTCGCGCTATCGCCGGAACATTCATCCTTCTGTCCCTCGGCCTGGGATACCTCGTAAACCCCCACTGGTTTTTTTTCACGGGTTTTGTCGGGCTGAATCTGCTCCAATCCGCTTTTACCGGATGGTGCCCGATGGAGATCTTTCTCGGCAAACTGGGTGTCGTCCGTGTTGAACGCTGATCGTGGCTGCCGGTCCGATTTCGACTTGCACCGGGTTTGCGATTTCGTTATCCTGCCTTAACATCATCAGGGGCTGCGGCGCCCGCGTCGCCAAGGCCCCTTCCTTTGCAGCGGTCCCTTCCCATTGTGTGGTACCATCAACACCGTAAGGGTTAGCTTTTAACAGAAGGAGGTTGCCATGAGCATCAATGTTACCTGGCTAAGCCATGCCTGCCTGTCCATCGATACCGGTGATGCCAAGCTCCTGGTCGATCCGTTCCTCACCGGCAACCCGCTGGCTCCGGTTGCACCGGATGAGGTCCAGGCCGACTACATTCTCGTCTCCCACGGCCACGGTGACCACGTGGGCGATACGGTCGCCATCGCCCGCCGCACGGGGGCTACGGTCATCTCCAATTTCGAGATTCACAACTGGCTGCTGGGTCAGGGCGTCGAAAAGGCCCACCCGCAGCACATCGGCGGCGGATTCGATTATCCCTGGGGCCGTGTCAAGCTGACCATCGCCCATCACGGTTCGGCCCTGCCGGACGGCTCTTACGGCGGCAATCCCTGCGGCTTTCTTTTCTACATCCAGGGCAAGAAAATCTATCATGCCTGTGATACCGGGCTTTTTTACGACATGAAGCTGATCGGAGAGGAAGGGATCGATTTGGCGGTCCTGCCCATCGGCGACAATTTTACCATGGGCCCGGAGGACAGCCTGCGGGCGGTCAAACTGCTGACCCCGAAGCGGGTTCTGCCGATTCACTACAATACCTTTGACGTCATTCAGCAGGACGCGGCGGCCTGGAAAATTCGTGTGGAGCAGGAAACGGACGCCCAGGTCGATCTGTTGAAACCGGGCGAATCACTGTCGCTTTAAAATGGACGGTCCTGCAAGATCGTCGCAATTCGAAATTGGCCGCTGCGGCGGATCTAGAAAGCGTGCTCCCGCATGAAGATTTCGATTGTTCTGGCGCACCCGGATCCGGAGAGTTTCAATGCCGCCATTGCCCATACGGCGCGCCTCGCACTGGCGGACTGTGGTCACCACGTCTCGTTTCATGATCTCTATGCTGAAACGTTCGACCCGCTTCTCCAAGCAGCGGAAATTTCCCGCGAGGCGGAACTCGCCCCGGTCCTGAGCAGCCATTGTGAAGAAATCGCCCAGGCCGATGGCCTTGTCGTGGTCCACCCCAACTGGTGGGGTCAGCCACCGGCGATTTTGAAGGGTTGGGTGGATCGGGTGCTGCGGCCGGGCACGGCCTATGAATTCGTGGACGGTGACGGTGGCGAGGGTTTATTGATCGAGGACTTCCCGCAGCTTTTGTGACAAGGTCCCCAAGTCGAAAGGCTTTTGGAGAAAACCCTTGCATCCGCGCTGCAATATATCGGCGGCCTGGCCGTTCAGGCTATATCCGCTGGAAAGCAGAACGCGAACATGCGGATCGATGTCCTTCAGAGCGTCAAAGGTCCGACCGCCCCCCATGGTGGGCATGATCATATCCAGAATGACCAGATCGACGGTGTCCCGATACCGCCGATAGATCTCAACGGCCTCCCGGCCACTGCCCGCCGTTTTGACGTAATAGCCTAGTTTTTCCAGTAGTTTTTGACCCACATCGAGAATCATGCGTTCGTCATCCACCAGCAAAATGGTTTCCCCGCCGGGATGAATTTCGACGGCCGCCGCAAGGGACGGCTGAAAGGCTTTTTCGCTGACGGGCAGGTAAATCGTAAAGGTGGTTCCATGTCCCTTTTCACTATCGACGGCAATATGGCCGTCGTGGTTGCGAAGAATCCCGAAGGCCGATGCCAGCCCCAGGCCCTTACCGCGGCCCATTTCGCGCGTGGTGAAAAACGGTTCGAAGATGCGGTCGCGGGTGGCGGCGTCCATGCCGCTGCCCGTGTCCGTCACCGACACTTTCACGTACGGCCCCGGTTTCAAATCCGCGGCATGGGGCTCGCCGGATGAGATGGCCGCGTTTTCCGTCCTGACAAACAGGTCTCCGCCGGCCGGCATGGCCTGCCAAGCGTTGACGAAGAGGTTCAGCAGGACTTGCTCGATTTGCCCCGGGTCGACCTCCACGGTCTTGAGGTCGGGGGCCAGATTCGTCCGGACGCGGATTTCCTTGTGGGTTCGGGCGAACATGCCGGTGCAAGTGTCCACCAGTTCATTCAAGTCGACAGGGCGAAGCTCGTATTTCCCCCCCCGGGCAAAGCCCAGAAGCTGTCGGGTCAGATCGGCCGCGCTGCGGACATAGGATTGAATTTCGCGGAGGTGTTCCCGGTGGGGATGATCCGCGGAAAGATCGGCCATCATAAGGGAAGTGCGGCCCTGGACACCCATCAGCAGATTATTGAAGTCGTGTGCGATGCCGCCGGCCAGAGTGCCGATAGCCTCCATTTTCTGGGCCTGGCGAAGCTGACCCTCTAATTGCTTCCGCTCCTTTTCCGCTGCCTTGATTTGGCTGATATCCCGCGTAATGACGAGGGCATGGGGCTTATCCTGGAGGAAAAGGATTTTGGCCGAAACCAATCCGGTGACAATACGACCGTCGCGGGTTTTGAATTCCGCCTCGATGTTGTTGATAAAGCCCTGGGTGGAAAGCCCTGCGAGCATCTCTTTTCGCTGGGCCGGATGGCCCCACAGGCCCATTTCGACGGCGGTGGTGCCAATAATCTCCCGGGGCGGGTAGCCGCTGAGCTTTGAAAACGCTTCGTTGATGTCAACACAGCGGCTGTCCGACATGCGAATCACGGCCACGGGATCCGGTATGGTCTGATAGACCACGCGAAAGCGCTCTTCGCTTTCCCGCAGGGCGTGCTCGGCTTTTTTTAAGACAGAGATATCCGTGTAGATGGCGACCACCCCCCGGAGTTCGTTTTCGACGAAAATGGGGGCTCCGGCGGCAATGACATGTATCGGTCGGCCGTCCTTGCGGTAACGGATCGTTTCGATGGGAGGCAGGATTTGACCGGACAAGACCTCGCGCGTGAAGGACGTTGCTTCGGCGGTCGCATCCAGGCGCGCCACCAGATCGTCCAGATTGCGTCCGATGCTTTCCGCGCGCGTGTAGCCGAAGATTTTTTCGGCGCCGGGATTCCAGTCCAATACGTGATGGCGGGCATCAAGGGTGATAATGGCGTCCGGCGCATGATAGAGAACCGATTCGAGAAATTTCTGTCGGCGCAGCCTCTCCAGCTCGGCCCGGCGACGTTCGGTAATATCCTCCGCCACGCCGATGATCCTTAGAACACGACCGTTGGCGTCGCGGATGGCAAACCCCCGGTCGGCGATCCAGCGCACCGTGCCGTCCGGCCGCAAAATGCGGTATTCATGGGCTTCACTGTGTTCGGAGGCGGCCATGGACTCGACGGCGGCGACAGCGGCGTCGCGATCTTCAGGGTGAAGGCTGGCGCGCCACTCGCTGGCGTGACGGTAAAGCTCGTCCAAAGAACGGGCCCAGACGTGCTCATAGGCCGGACTGGCATAGGTGAGGCATTGGGCATCCCAGTCAAAGACCCATACGACATGGTGGTATTGTTGGGTAAGTTCCTGGAAAAACGCGGCGGCGTCTGCGGCCAGGTCGCGATAGGGGGGCGTTTGGTTGTCCTTGGGCCTTGTCATACGGTTTTGCCGGGTATATTCACAAGGGTTAGCAGAGTGCGTGGAAAAGTTTGTTTAATCGGCACCGCATTTGGCGGGTGGCCGAGGCCGTTTGCATGCTGGTCATATGAGAAAGTATAATGGAAAGCCGACGGGCACGCAAACAGGTTTATACCCAAAATGGGTTATAAGGAATCTTACATGCAAAAGCACCATACGACCAACGCCGCCATCACCGGTGTTCATGCCTGGGTACCGGATTATATCCTGACCAACGACGAACTCGCCACCATGGTGGACACCAGTGACGAGTGGATTACGACCCGCACGGGCATCAAGGAACGGCGCATTCTAAAGGGCGACCATCAGGGCACCTCCGTGATCGGCATTGCCGCCGTCCGGGGGCTTCTGGAAAAAACCGCCACCCCGCCGGAGGATGTCGACCTGTTGATATGCGCGACCACCACACCGGATATGCCCTTTCCCGCAACAGGGAATATTATTGCAACGGCGGTGGGGGCTGCCAATGCTTTCAGCTTTGATCTACAGGCGGGTTGTTCCGGGTTTCTCTACGGCCTCACGGCCGGCGCCCAATTTATCGAAACCGGCTACTGCCGGAAGGTAGTGGTGGTGGGGGCCGACAAGATGTCGTCGATCATCGACTACGAGGACCGGACCACCTGCATTATTTTCGGCGACGGCGGCGGTGCCGTGCTGCTGGAGCCTTCCCAGGAAGGTCTCGGCATACAGGACGCCATTCTCAAATCCGACGGGGCCGGAGAACCCTTTTTACACATGAAGGCAGGGGGAAGTCGCCGCCCGGCCAGTTTGGAGACGGTCCAGGCGCGGGAGCATTATGTTTACCAGGAAGGTTCCACCGTTTACAAGTTCGCCGTGAAAAATATGGCGGATGTGGCGGTGAAGGTCATGGAACGCAATCAACTGCGTTCCGAGGATATTGCCTACCTCGTACCCCACCAGGCCAACAAACGCATTATTGATGCCACCGCGGAGAAAATGGGTATCGGACCTGAACGCGTCATGCTCAATATCCATCAATACGGCAACACCACCAGCGGAACGATTCCCCTCTGTCTTTTCGACTACGAAAAGCAACTCAAGCGGGGGGACAACCTCGTGATGGCGTCCTTCGGAGCCGGATTTACATGGGGGGCGGTTTACTTGAAATGGGCTTATTGATTTGATTTCGGCCTCGTGAGAAATGACGAGCCGCGCGCTCCTCATCGGGGCCTCAGGGGGGCATTCCCGGATGGTGTTCGCTGGGAGGGGCGATACATTTGCCGGTCGGCGCCATCCGGGCGTGGCGGGAACGATTCAAAAACCCTTTAAAGTCTGATGCTTCTATAAATCGAGCCTCTCAATGGAAGCCACTTCCAGGTTTTCACCGAACGTGACGGACACCCGGTCACCGGCGCCGATATCGCGCAGCCGTCTGCGATGAACGCCATATAATGCCAAAAGGGAGCCACTGTCCTGATAGATTAAAATTTCCCCCGTGGCATAGCTTACCGACAGGATTGTACCGGTGACATGGTTACGCCCCTCGTCGGCGGGGGCGGTTTGGTCACCCGCGACTGCCGGCGTGGAAGCCACCAACATGGTCATGATCAGCAAAAAGACGGTGGATTTTCTCATAGCGGTATTCCCGTTGGAAATTGGCGACGCTTAAGGATTCCAAGTCGTGCTTTGCCGGGTGAGGATTTGCCCGGTCAACGGCCGGTTGTGAGGTCAGAGAAACGGTTGCGCACTCGCCGGGCGAGGCCTGGGTGAGCACCTCGGTCATGGCTTGGATCAGCTCGCTACGGGTAAAGGGTTTGTAGAGCAGTCCCGCCCCAAAAGTGTCCGCCTCTTTTTTTAATTGTTGATGGTAGGGGCCGGGATTTCCGGTCATATACAGCGTGAACACTTCCGGGTGGGTTAGGCGAATCGACCTCATCATGGAAAGCCCGTCCTGCCAGGGCATTTCAATATCGGTGATGACCATTTCCGGCTCTTGGCTGTAGAAGGCCTGCCGGCCCTGCCGGCCGTCGGACGCCAATATGACTTCCTGATTTTCCTGGGTAAGGATGGCTTCGATAACGGACAAAATGATGCGGGTATCGTCGACAACCAAAATTTTCATGCCGTAACTCCTTCCATGGCTTCGTCATTTTTACCGTCCGCCTGGACAGAGGATTAAGCAAAAGCCATGCCATATAGCATAACCGCTTAAGTTCACAAAGAATATTAACTTGTGCTAATTTCTCCTCGTTTATAATTGACTGTTTAACCCTACAGAAGCCTCCCGCTAAAACTCTCCCATAAAGTTAATAACCATCTGTATTTATATATGCAATAGGTTGTTATGAAGGATTTTCCATTCAGGCGTTGTGTGTAAAAATGCACACCGTTGACCGATCTTTCCTGGGCACGAATTTTTCCTGCCGACGCTACCCCTTCCAGGGTGCTACGCGCATTACAGACGCAGTATAAAACTGAAAAAATCACCCGGGAAAGGATGCGGTGCACTTGGGTCAGCGGCCTGGCATGGCCTTTCCCGGACAGCCTTGTGAATCGGCCTGACGAGCGGTGGCCTGTAGGAAAATTCCTTCAGACCATCGGTCGTCAGGTCAGCGCCCAAAAATAAAATTTCATTTAATATCGGAATGTTAAAAAAAATGGCGGGTTGGCACCGCCTTTGCTTTGGTGGGGGCTGCCCGTTAATGCGGAACAAGCCGCGGTGGCTTTTTCCGGCAGGCAGGTAGGGCGTGCGTTACGTTCCTGGACTGGCCATCCGAAGCCTGCGGGCCAAAAACGGTTAATACTTAAATAGGAGGTTGAACCATGAAACGAACGGTAACGGTAATGGCAATTGGGTTGGCTCTGGCATTTCTCTTCATCGGCACCGGTTGGGCGTCCAGCCCGGCCGCAGGGGATGAAATCCAAGTCACGGGTACGGTCTTGAAGGGGGGGCGCCTCATGGACGACCAGGGGCAGGAATACCTGATGACCAAAGATGAGGGTGCTCTTGAGTTGGAAGGTCAGGTTGGCCAGAAAGTCGAAGTCAAGGGCACTGTCATGGAGAACAGCGACGGCCAGAAAGTGATCAAAATCAATGATTACAAGGTCGTCAATGAATAGCGTCGCCATGTCGGGGACGCCCTGACCTTATCCCTCCCGGCGCAGAGGGGGGACGTCATCCCCCTCTGCGCCCGCCTGTCTTCCCAGCGCCTTCCTTCCGCCCTCGATGCGGATCTCATCCCGCAATTCTGAAATCAGCGGGATCCAGCGCGTATTTTTTCAAAAGGGCATAGAGATCGGCGCGGTATTTCCCCGCCAATTTGGCCGCCTGGCTGATATTGCCCTGGGTCAGTTGCATCAATTGCATCAAATAGCGGCGTTCAAAGTTTTCCTTGGCATCTTTGAAAGGCTTCAGGTCGTCATTGGCGGGGGTCTGGCGGGGGTTGTGCAGGATGGTGTCGACATCGATCAAGGGCGCATCCGACATGGCCACCGCACACTCGACGGCGTTTTCGAGTTCGCGGACGTTGCCGGGCCAATCATGGGCCATCATTTTTTCCATGGCCGCGGTAGAGAAGCCGTCGATGGATTTTTGCATCTCCCGGGTGAATTTCTCCAGGAAATGGTTTGCCAGCAAGGGGATGTCTTCCTTGCGTTCCCTGAGGGCAGGGAGTTTGATGGGGATGACGTGAATGCGGTAGAACAGGTCCTCCCGGAAGGTGCCCTTCGTGATTTCCGCCTCCAGCGATTTGTTGGACGCGGCGATGATACGGATATCCACGTGGACTGTTTCATCGCCTCCGAGAGGGAAAAAAGACCGCTCCTCCAAGGCCCGCAGAAGCTTGACCTGCATGGCGGGCGACATTTCCGAAATTTCATCGAAGAAAAAAGTGCCGCCGTCAGCTTCCGAAAGCAGTCCTTTTTTAGTGCGTTGGGCCCCGGTAAAAGCCCCTTTCTGGTAGCCGAAAAGCTCGCTTTCCAGCAGGGTTTCCGGAATGGCGGCACAGTTGATGGCGATAAACGGCCCCTCGCTGCGAGGGCTTGCCAGATGCAGCGATTTGGCAATGAGCTCTTTGCCCGTGCCGCTGCTGCCTTCGATATAGACGCTGGATTCGCTGTGGGCGGCCTGGGAAACCCGCTCCAGAACGTTCTGAATGGCGGCGCTGTTGCCAATAATATTGTCGAAGCCGTAGCGGTTTTGGACCAGATGGCGCAAGCGTCGCACTTCGGTGGATAATTGCCCCTGGGCGAGCGCCTTGTCCACCTGGGCCAGTAACGCCTGGCCGTCGAAAGGTTTGGTCAGATAGTTGTAAGCACCGCGTTTCATGGCGGCCACGGCCGTATCGATGGACCCGAACGCGGTCAGGATGATGACGGGAAGCGATGGCATCTGACGTCTCATATCCTCCATCAAAACCATACCGTCCTCGTCTTTGAGCTTGAGATCGATCAGGGCCAGGTGGATGCTGTCCTGCTCAAGGCGGGACAGGGCCTCGGTCGTATTGACCGCCATGGAGACGCGATGACCGCCACTTTCAAGGCGCATACGCAGCACCTGCAGAATGTTGTGATCATCGTCCACCACCAGGATATGCGCCATTATCTACCTCTGTGATAAACTCATTCCACCGTCAGGTCGATGGCCTTCAGTTGCTGCAAGCGATCTTCGAGACGGCTACGTTTGGCTTTCTCGTCCTTAAGCTGTTTTTTCAAAGCCGCCGATGCGCTCTCAAGGTCTTCGACCGTGCGCTGGCGTGCTTCCAGTTGTGCAATCAGCGCCAACCAGGTTTGGGAGGCGACCACCAGCCCGGAGTCCGGATAATGCTCGACGATACCCCGGAAGCAGGCGCCAGCCTTATGCAGATCCTGCAGAGGATTATCCGGGTGAACCAGCACCATTCCCATTAGATAGAAGGCTTGGTCATCGAACCAGCCGGGATATAGGGTCAGAATGGTGTCGCTTTCCTGCCGAGCGGCTTCAAAATCGCCCAACTGCAGCCGGCATTCCCCTTGGGCCAGGTGTCGTGCCGCAATTGCCTTAGGGGCCTGATCGCCAGGACCGAACAAGTCGGTTGCACATCCCATGAAAAGGATGCCAACCGTCAGGCAACCGGCAAGGTAAAGGTAAAAACGCTGCCGCTTCCGGGTTGGCTCGTGGCCCATATCTTTCCTCCGTGTGCCATCACGATATGCTTGGCAATCGACAGACCGAGGCCGGTACCCCTCTCGGTATCCTGCCCCTGATCGATCCGGCGAAATTTATCAAAAATGGTCTCCAGCGCGTTCTGGGGAATACCGCACCCGGTGTCGGCGATTTTGACCCGAATAAAACGGCCCTCCGCCCCTTCTTGCTCAAGCGCGATAATGACTTCCCCACCACTTTCCGTGTACTTGAGGGCATTACCGAGCAGATTGTCCATCAGCTGATTGACGCATGCCTCGTCGGCACGCACGTTCGGCAACGGTTCGCAGGGCTTGAGCTCCAGCAGAATTTTTTTGGCCACCGCGATGGGGGCCAGCTTCAGGATGCAGGACCGCACCAGGAGCAAAACATCGACGGCCTTAAAGGCGTAATCCATCATTTGTGCTTCCATGCGGCTAAGATCCAGCATGCGGTTGATGGATTGGATCAGGCGCTCGCATTCACCGTGCACGATGCCCAGCAATTGTTGCTGATGCTCCGGGCGCCCCGTGTAGCAGCCTTCCATCAGCATGCTGGAGGCCTCCCGGATGGCGGTCAGAGGGGTGCGAAGTTCATGGGACACATGATAGATAAAATCCTCTTTCATGTCGTTGAGCTCTTTCAGGCGATCGCACATGCGATTGAAATCATGTGTCAAGGCGGCGATTTCCGGGGGGGATTCGACCGGCGGCAGGGCGCCGAAGCGGCTCATGGCCACCTCGTGGGTTTTCTGCTGCAGGCGGTGGATGGAACGGTTGATCTGGCGGGCGCTGATAAACGAGATAATGAGACCGATCAAGCCGCCGATGCTGATGGTAATGATGCCGATCCGGATGACATCGACGCTGATGCGGCTGGACAGGATAATTTTTTTGTCCCGGGCCTGGCGGGCTTCACCGATGATGGATTGCAGGGAGAGACGGATGCGGTCGAGGAGATCGTCCTTGCGGTCATGGTAGATGTCGTCCTGACGGCTTCGGGCGCTGTCCATGAGCTTTCTTTCCCGGTCGATCAAGGCGAAGTAGGCGTCGCTGTCGGTGCCGATGCCGTCGAGAATGGCGCGCGCATCTTTTGCATCGATATGATGCTGCATGGCCTGGTGGGTATTCACGAATTGCTGGCGAATTTCCTGAAAACGTTTGAAAAAGGCGCTATCGCCGGTTACCAGATGCTTTTTCTCGAAGCGGGCTAAGGCGACGGCCATGGTGTCGAGACTTTCCGCCAGGCGCACGGTTTCGCCGTCCCGCATGACAACGGCCCAGGTCAGATGATTGAGGCGGTTGAGTTGGGCGGAGACATAAATCCCGAGGCCGATCAACAAGATCAAGAAGACCCCATAGCCCAGCGTAAGCCGTTTGAAAATCGTTAGTTTCATGGTGATCGGGAAGAATACTGCAAAGATCAGACCACATAGGCTTTATCAGGAATGGCAATGCTTGGGGAGCAATGGGAGGCAGTCTGCCCTAAAAAAGGATGAAAATTTGTGCACAATTTCATACGATTTGGTCGAAATCAATGCCGACATCGGGGATGGGGCGCAGGCTTTTTTCCCGGTCCACGCATACCAAATGAATTTCAGCCTTGACGGCGGCTTTGGCCGCTCCCGGCCGCCAAGCTTCCTGGTGCCAGATCAGTCGATAGTCGCTTTCTTTGTGGACGGTCGATACGATATCCAGGGTGTCGCCGAATTCGGCCCCGTCCAGGAAGTTGAGGCCGGCCTTGTAAACGGCAAATCCCAACCCCTTTTCTTTCCAGAGGGCTGCCAGCGCCGCCGGCCCGATGACGCCTTCCCGGGCCCGTTCGAAGTATTTGAGGTAATTGGCGTGGTAGACCACGCCGGAGTGATCGGTGTCTTCGTAATAGACCTGTACTTTGAAATGATAGGTTTTTGGAGGCATGTCAGCAATCTCGCAGCAGGATTAAGAAAATGGGCGTTCCCGCCGATGATGTTTCCATCGGCAAACAAACCGGCCCTCATCGTGTATCAGTGGCGCCGCCGTGGCGGGTGACCACAAAGATTCCGATATGGGCCAACAGATTGGCCCCGCGCCGCGCCAGCCAATGTCCGCGCCACTGGTTGAGAATCAGAAGATGTTCCGACACGATGCGCAGGTTTTCTTCACGGCAGAAAGCCCGGAAATCCTTTATGGTCAACACCCTGATATTGGGGGTGTTATACCACTCGAAGGGCAGGGCGGGGGATTTCGGGGCCCGGCCGCCGAAGAAAAGACCGCTGCGCAGCGACCAGTGCCCGAAGTTGGGGAAGCCCACGATGCCGAACCGGCCGATGCGCATCATCTCCCGCAGAACGATTTGGGGATGTTTCACCACCTGGAGGGTCTGGTTCAGGATGACGTAGTCGTAAGCCTGGTCCGCGAAATCCGCCAGTCCTTCATCCAGATCACCCTGGTAGACCGGCAGCCCCAGGGACATTCCCCGCACCAGCCGTTCGCCGTCGATATCAACGCCCCGTCCCCGGACGTTCTTGCGGGTCACCAGCTCCCCCAGCAGGGAACAGTCGCCGCAGCCCAGATCCAGCACCTGGGCGCCCTCGGGTATAAGGGCGGCAATAATGTCCGAATCGGTCTGGCTGAGGGTGTTGACGTAGTTGACGCGTCGCGGATCATTCGGCAAGGGATCGGCTCCTTTGACTGCCTTCCAGAAAGGCGGCCGTAATGCGGGTGAGACGCTCGGTTTCGATCAAAAAGGCATCGTGGCCATGGGGGGAATCGACTTCGATGAAGGATACATCCCGGTCGCCGGCAGTCAGGGCCTGTACGATCTCCTTGGACTGCCGGGTGGGGAACAGCCAGTCCGAGCTATAGGAAATCAAAAGGAAACGGGCCGTCACATCGGCAAAGGCCTCTTTGAGCGGTCCGTAGGTGCGCACGATATCGAAATAGTCCATGGCTTTGGTGATGTAGATGTAGCTGTTGGCGTCAAAGCGTTCGGTAAACCGGGTTCCCTGGTGATTCAGGTATGATTCCACGGCAAATTCGTGGTTGATGTCGTAGCTCAAGCGGTCGGCCGATTGCAGCCGGCGGCCGAACTTGTGGTTGAGCGAAATTTCGGAGAGGTAGGTGATGTGGGCCACCATGCGGGCGCTGGCCAGGCCGCGCACCGGACCGGCCGTACCGTAGAAGTGTCCCCCCTGCCAGTCGGGATCACTGGTGATGGCGTGCCGGCCGACGGCATTGAAGGCGATGCCCTGGACGGAAAGGTTGGCGCCGGCGGCAATGCTGATGACGGAATGGACGTTGGCCGGATAGCGCAGGGCCCATTCCAGGGCCTGGAAGCCGCCCATGGAGCCGCCGGCTACGCAGAACAATTTTTCGATGCCCAAATGCTCGGTTAGCCGCTTCTGGGCTTCCACCATGTCGCCGATCGTAATGAGCGGGAAATCGCTGCCGTAGGGCTTGCCAGTGGCGGGATTGGTCGTGTTGGGTCCGGTAGATCCCTTGCAGCCCCCGATCACGTTGGCGCAGATGACCCAGAAGCGTTCGGTATCGAAAGCCTTGCCCGGGCCGATCATGCTGTCCCACCACCCCACACGCTTGTCGTGGGGGGTGTGAATACCGGCCGCATGGGCGTCGCCGGAAAGGGCATGGCAGATCAGCACGGCGTTGGAGCGGTCCGCGTTGGGCCGGCCGTAGGTTTCATAGACCTGCTCCACCGGTCCCAGCATTCGCCCGGAGTCCAGCACCAGGGGCTCTTGCGGACTTCCGAAAACATAGCGCCGGGGTTCCACCAGGCCCACCGACTGGCGTTCAATCAACATCGTGTCTGCTTTCCTCCAAACAGTCCGCCACAGGGGTTTGGCCTTTGGCGGCGGACCGCCTTCTCATTCACAGTGTGCAGGCCACGCCGGTCTCCAGGGCCTGGTGCAGATCCGCAATAATATCCTCCACGTCTTCGATCCCGATACTGAGGCGGATAAAGTCCGGTGTAACGCCGGCCGCCCGCTGCTCCTCTTCCGAGAGTTGTTCATGGGTGGTGGAGGCCGGATGAATCACGAGGCTCTTGGCATCGCCGATATTGGCCAGGTGGCTTACCAGGGTGAGGCTTTCGATAAATTTGACGGCGGCTTCCCGTCCCCCCTTGATGCCGAAGCCCACCAGGGCGCCCTGTCCCTCCGGTAGGTAGCGGTCTTTCAGGTGGTAGGTGGGCGACGATTCGAGTCCGGGGTAGCGCACCCAGGTGACGCAGGGGTGCTCTTCCAGGAATCGCGCCACCCGCATGTGCATTTTCCGAATGACGGGCCATGCGCAGATGAAGGGTTTCCGTTCCCTGCAGAAACAGCCAGGCATTGAAAGGGCTCATGGCCGCGCCCATGTCGCGCAAGCCCAACACGCGGGCCCGCAGGATAAAAGCCATCTCCCCGAAGGTATCCACAAAGCGCAGGCCGTGATAGGCCGGCTCGGGATCGTTGAAGGCCGGAAAGCGTCCGGAGGCGTTCCAGTCGAACTTACCGGAATCCACGATCAGCCCGCCAATGGAGGTGCCGTGTCCGCCGATGAACTTGGTGGCGGAATGGACGACGATGGCGGCCCCGTGCTCGATGGGACGGCTCAAGAAGGGCGTGGTTACGGTATTGTCCACCACCAACGGGATGCCGTTCCGCCGGCCGACATCGGCGATTTGGGCGATGTCGATGATATCGAGCTTGGGATTGCCGATGGTTTCGACGAAAAAGGCCCGGGTGCGATCCGTGATCGCCTTTTCCCAGGCCGCGATATCGTTAGGGGGCACGTAGCTGACCTTAATTCCCAGTTTGCCGAAGGTATGGGTAAAAAGGCTTACCGTTCCCCCATAGAGATCGGTCGATGCCACGATTTCATCGCCGGCTCCCGCCAGGGTCAGGATGGTCAAGGTTTCGGCGGCCTGCCCGGAGGCTACCGCCAACGCGCCAACACCTCCCTCCAGGGCGGCAATTCGTTGCTCCAGAGCGTCGGTGGTGGGATTCATGATACGGGTGTAGATATTGCCGAACTGGCGCAGCCCGAAGAGATCCGCGGCGTGCTGCGTGTTTTCGAAGACATAGGATGAGGTCTGATAGATGGGCACCGCCCTGCTATGGGTGTCTTGATCCGGGGTGTGGCCGGCGTGAATGGCACGGGTTCCTAAACCAAATTGTCGTTCACTCATATGGGGAGTCTCCTTTTATGGGCTAAGGTCGCATTTTTACGATCAGCGGGGTTGGCAAACATTCAGTCTATAGCCCCTTTTGGGGCATGCCGTTCGGCGGTTTTTACCGATCCGATGGGGGGAGACCGCCGTGCAATCGGCAGGTCCGAAAACGAAAAAACCTCCCGTTCGAGGGAGGTCCGAATCCATAGGTCTTTCGCCCTCATGTTCCCCTTGCGGGCTGGATTTGGCACCTTTTGGAGCAGGTTGCCGGGCGGTCACAGGGCCAGTTCCCTCACGCCTCTCAACATGAATATGTTCGACAAATGATAGGCGCTTTAACGATTCTGTCAAGCGATTTATCCGGAATGGCCGGCCGGGGATTGAAGTGGTGAATTGGGACGGGCGCCAGGGACAGGTCTTTACCCTTGCGCCATCAAACGCGCCTGCATCTCTTTGACCAGTTCCTGGTGGCGGAAATTTTCCGGTTCTTTTGCCAGGGCCTGCTGGCCCCAATGCAGGGCGGCGGCGTAATCGTGTTTCTGGCGGTAATTTTCTGCGATGGCATAGAGCAGGTGCTGCACCGGCGCGCGGCGATGCCGGTCGGGGATGGCCAGTACTTTTTTAAAGTCGGCAATGGCCCGGTCCTGCCGGCCTGTCACCGAAAGGCAGCTTCCCCGGCCGATCAGGCTTTCCTCATCCCAGGGGTCCACCGCCAGGGCCTGGGTGTAAAGGGTAATGGCATCCTTATAGCGGCTTTCCACCTCATTGATCTTGCCCAGATAGAAATAGGGATTGTCGCCATCGGAATGGCGATAGGCGGGATCCAGATCGATCAGTTTCTTGCAGCGCCCGCACGGCGCCCATACCGTCCGGTTTGCGGAAGCATCTTCGGCCTTCCTCGAAAAGCTTGGCAAGATCCTCGCCGGAGGGTGATTTTGCGGTCATACCGAGGCTCCAGGGCTGTGTTTGGGGAGAGGGATCGCAGGATACGATGCCACCCTACGGGATTCTTCCGGCGAAGTCCAACCCTTTTCCTCCCGATCGTGGACGGCCGTCAGTCGCCTCTCCGAGCCCTAAAGAAGTTGGCGCACCGACCGATACCACTATAGGGGGCAGGCGCGGCGCTATTTACTCCGTTGATGCTCCCCGGCCGACAGCCGTCATTGTCTTCAATCGGTGACACCCATAAGGAACGGACGATATTGATGACGTTTGATTTCACCATGATGCCGATGGTCGCTTCCCTGATCGTGGCGGCGCTATGTCTGACGTTCGGTCTGTTCCAAACCGTGATTGTTCTTAAACGGCCTGAATTCAACTGGAACAAATGGGGCGCGGGTCTTTCCTTCCTTACGGCCGTCTTTGCAGTGGCGGTTTTCGCCCAGTATAATCTGCCCGCCATACCGGCCAATACCTTGTGCGAACGAATCCAGTACACGGTCTTTATTCTACTGGGACACGCCCTGTTCGGGTTTACAACCGCCTTTCTGGGCATCGAGAGCCGTCGCCGTCACCGGTTTTTACTGCTGTGGCATGCGATCCTGTTGGGCCTGCTGTGGTCCACCGGACTCATCGTAACCGATGCTTTCGTAACCCGTCATCATCTTTGGCTCTCTCGGCCTTACATCGAACCGGCGATAGGCAAACTGGGCACGGTCTACCTGCTGTATGCGTTCGGCATGGCCCTGGCCGTTCTGGCGATCTGGCTCAAACCCGAATACCGGCAGCGCCCCGGCCGTAATGGATTTGTGATCAGCTTTGTGGTCTGGAGCCTGCTGGGTCTCCATGACATCGTCGGCACCCTTGGGGTCCCGGTGGGCCAGTTTCTGATGGAATTCGGGTTCCTGGGTTTCAGTCTGACGATTGTGTGGCTCTCCGCCGAAAAATACCTGGAAATGTACCAGCGGGTGAAAACCAGCGAAAAGGCGTTAAAAAGGGCTGAAAGCAATCTCCGGCAAAAGGTCCGGGAGCGCACCGCCGAAATCACCCGGTCCAACCGGGAACTCAAAGCGGAAATCAAAGACCGCAAGAGCGTCGAGAAAGTCCTGCGGGAAAGCGATGAAACCTTCCGAGCCCTGATTGCCAATATTTCCGACGTCATCGCAGTTCTTGACGTCCGGGGCATCATTGGCTACGCAAGCCCCAGCATTACGCGCCATTTCGGCTGGGTGCCGGAAACTCTCGTGGGCACCTTCGCCGGTGACCGGGTGCATCCGGACGACCTGAGTCATGTTCAGCATCATATGAAGGGACTCTTGGGCACACCGGGTGCCTCCCGGACGATTCGCTGCCGCTACCAAGCGCGGGACCGCTCCTACCGGCACGTTGAACTGATCGCCGTCGATATGCTCGACAACCAAAGAATCAACGGCATCCTAATTAATTTTAGGGATATATCGGATCGGATCGCCTCCGAAAGAGCGCTTAAAGCCAGTGAGCGGCGTCTGCGCAAGGCCCAGGCCATGGCTCATGTGGGCTACTGGGAGTTCGATCCGGTAGTTCAATCGGTCCGAGGTTCGGAGGAGTGGTTTCGGCTCTATGGACTGGATCGGTCGTCGCCCATCGTTCCTCTGCAGAAGGTTCAGGATGCTCATCGTGGAAGAAGACCGGGAGCGAATGCACCAGGCGCTTGATGCTCTTTTGCAGCACAACATCGATTATGACGTTGAGTTCAGGATTCGTCGCGCCAAAGACAAACAACTGGTATGGCTGCACTCCAAGGCCGAGCTTATCTTTCGTTCCGGCGGAAAGGATCCCGTGGTTTCCGGCGTCATTCAGGATATCACGGCGACCAAGCGGGCCGAGGAAGAAAAGACCCTGCTGGAAAACCAGCTTCGCCAGGCCCAGAAAATGGAATCCATCGGAACCCTGGCCGGTGGCATTGCCCATGATTTCAACAACATCCTGTCGCCGATCATCGGTTTCACCGAGATGACCGCCGTGGAATTGCCCCCCGGCAGCCAGGCGCGCGCCAACCTGGAAGAAGTCCTCAGGGCCGCCCAACGCGCCAAAGAGATGGTGCGCCACATTCTGACCTTCAGCCGCCAGGACACCCAGGAAATGAAGGCCATGAAGCTTCAGCCGGTGGTGCAGGAGTCCATGAAGCTCCTGCGCTCCTCGCTGCCGTCGACGATTGATATTAAAGAACAGCTCGACGAGGAAACGGGATCGGTGATGGGAGATTCCACCCAAATCCATCAGCTGGTGGTCAATCTTTGTACGAATGCCTATCAGGCCATGCGCGAAAAGGGGGGGCGGCTGAACGTTTCTCTGACCGAGGTCGACATCAACTCGTCCATCCCGACGCCCGGTCAGGATTTGCCGCCCGGCCGTTGCGTCTGTCTAAGTGTCGCGGACACCGGCCACGGCATCGATCAAACCATCATCGACCGCATCTTCGAGCCCTATTTTACGACCAAGGGTCCGGCGGAAGGCACAGGCATGGGGTTGTCCATGGTGCATGGCATCGTCAAGCGACACCAGGGGCACATTACCGTGGACAGCACGTTGGGTGAGGGCACGACGTTTCGGGTCTACATCCCCCAGATGGCCAGCGTGGATGAAACGACTTTCCACGAAACCACGGAATTTGTCCCGCTCGGCCACGAACACATCCTCCTGGTGGACGATGAGCCTCAGCTTTTGACCATGCAGGGGCAGATTCTGGAGCGCCTGGGGTACGACGTTACCGCCATGAGCAGCAGCAAAGATGCTTTGGGGGCTTTCCGGCAGGCCCCGGGGACCTTCGATTTGTTGATGACCGACCAGACCATGCCGAATCTGACGGGAGCCGAGCTGTCCGTTGAAGTTCTTAAATTGCGGCCTGATCTGCCCATCATTCTCTGTACCGGTTTCAGTGAGGCGCTTTCACCGGAAGCGGCCGCTGATATGGGGATCCAGCATTATCTTCAAAAGCCGGTCTCGTTGAAAGCCCTCGCGCGGACCGTTCGTCTGGCATTGAACAATGCGCTGGAAGGAAACGCCGTCGTCCCCGTGGCCTCGCAAGTGGCTGCGGCCCGCTAATCGCGGCCATTTTTCATCGTGGAACCATGCAACGTGTGATGCCGTGCGGCGATCCGCGGTTCAATTTTTTTGAAAATGCAACGGAGAGCGGTCAGGGGAAAGCGCGTGCTTTTTTGCCGATGCCCACCACAACCCCGGCGGCATCGATGGCCTGCACGGTGAATTCGTAGCGATGGGAGCCGCTGGGCGGGCAGGGTCCGTTGTAGCTGTTTTTCAGGGCTCCGGCCGGAATGACGCCCGACCCGTCGTAGGTCACGGTGCCGCCGCCGTGGTTCCAGTTGGGTACGTCCCGGTCTTTAAGTTTGACATACAGGGTCTTGGTCGCGGCCGGTATGTTTGATACGCGGATTTCCGGCGAGCGGCGGGAACACCGATCCGACGGCTGCCAGGCGAAATCGACGGTGAGGTCGACCGCATCGGGACTCACCCGGGTGGTGGCACATCCGGCCGTAAGCAGCATCGATCCCACCATAATGAGCATCATCAAGCGTTTCATCTCATCCTCCATTTGCTAACGGTTAACGGGAGACACCGGCGAACGGACGGCCACCGGTAGCGGGCCGGATAAAACCGTCCTGTACCGTACCGACCTCATATCACAGGGCATACCTTGAACAAACATCCTTGCCGTTGCAGCGTGATAACACACCCTAACATCATTTACTTTATATTTACATTTATATTGACATATACAACAAGGCTATCTATGGTTTCGGGTAATAGGGTTTCATTCATCGGGGGATGCCATGGGAACGGATTTTACCGTCAAGCAGCAGCAGATGTTGGATTACCTGGAAGGGCAGATCCGTCGACGGGGACGCACCCCCAGCCTGCGTGAAGCAGCGGCGGATCTGGAGGTCAGCCACGCGGCCGTGGCCCAGATCCTGAAAGCGCTGGAAGAGAAGGGGGCTGTGCGACGCGAGGGCCGCTACAGCCGCAACCTGGTGCTGTTGAACCGGGCGCGGGAGGTCATCGGCGGCCAGCGCTGGCGCGAAGTCCCGCTGATCGGCCGTATTACGGCCGGCCGGCCCATGTATGCCCAGGAGGAATGGGACGGCAGCGTAGTGATCGATGCCGCCCTATTTCCGGGGCGCGATCTCTTTGCCCTGCGGGTGAAAGGGGACTCCATGCAGGGGGCCGGCATCCTGGACGGGGATCTGGCCATCTGCGAACCCCGGCAGTACGCCCAGAACGGCGAGGTCGTGGTGGCTTTGATCGGAGGGGAAGACGCCACCGTCAAACGGTTTTTCCTGCGCGCCGACCACATCGAATTGCGTCCGGAAAACAGCGCTTATCCGGTGCGGCGCTATGGTTTCGACGAGGTGCTGGTACAGGGCAAGGTGATCGGCCTGCAACGGGGGCCGGAGACCATGCGATGATGAAGCACGGGCACCCGTTTGGGTCCGGATCGGTATGCCTGGGGGAATAAATGGATGAGTGTCAACAGGAAGCCGCCGCCGGATGTCGTCCGCGTCCTCCCGGTGCGGGTGGGCACCAGGGGCACGACCACTGGAATGGGTGAACAGGCGGTTTTACCCGACCAACACCCGGCAGCGACTGGCGGAGAATCACCTTGTGAACCGCAACGTCATTCACATCAATGTGGCGGATTTTGCCGTGGCCGTGGAGCGGGCCGTGGACCGGCGCTTGCGGGGACGTCCGGTGATCGTGGCCCCCGAGGGGGTTGCCCGGGCCGTGGTGTACGACATGAGCGAAGAAGCCTTCCAGACCGGGGTGCGCAAAGGCATGGCCCTGCGGCGGGCGGTGCGTCTGTGTGCCGACGTTCGCATTCTGCCGCCCCATCCGGTCCGTTACGAACAGGCCATGCAGGCCCTCATCCGGCAGGCCCTGCCCTATTCCCCCCTCATCGAACCGGGGGAGGCGGACGGCCATCTGTTCGTGGACGTCACCGGTACCGGCCGCCTTTTCGGGCCGCCGGCGGATGTGGCCTGGCGTCTGCGCCGGCAGGCCCGGGCCGAATTGGATCTGGAACCCGTGTGGGCGGTGGCGCCCAACAAGCTCGTGGCCAAAGTCGCCACCCGGCTGGTGAAACCCGACGGCGAATCCATCGTGCGCGCCGGGGAGGAGGCCGCCTTCCTGGCGCCGGTCCCCCTTCACCTGGTGCCCGGCATCGAACGCCAAGATCTGGTGCGCCTGGGCGACTTCAATTTCCGGTGTGCCGGCCAGGTGGCCGACTTGAGCCCGGAGGCCCTGCAAGTGCCGTTTGGCCGGCGGGCTCCGGACCTGCTTGAGGCGGTCAGGGGCATTGACCGGTCGCCGGTTCGGGCGTTGGACCAAAATTCGTTCCGGGTGGCGCTGGATCATACGTTTGAGGAAGATGTCCAGGCGGTGCCGGCCGTCGAGGGGGCGCTGTACACGCTGGTGGAAAAGGCGGGGCACATCCTGCGGCAGCGGTGCCTGGCGACCCGGCGCGCGGCCGTGGTGCTGGATTTTTCCGACGGTCGGCGCTGTGTCCGCCAGCGGGCCGTGCGTCCGGCCACGGCCAACGACATGGCCCTTTTTGAACCGGTGCGCGCGGCCCTCCATCTGGCCTGGCAACGCCGGGTGCGGATCCGCCACCTGCGGCTGGTCTGCGACCGTCTGGCCTTTCCGCCGGCCCAACAGGAGCTGTTTCCGGCTGCCGCGGTCCGGGATCGCCGCCGGATTCGTCTGGTTTCCGCGCTGGACGACATACGGGAGCGGTTCGGGGACGGATGCCATACGCCTGGGCCGCACCTTAGCCGCCTGACGGCTTTGCAAAATGCCCAATATCGGCGTTGTGCTTCGTTCCTCGTCGCTGCGGCGTACTGGCGTACGCCTTCTCTTCTCGGAACGTGCACGCCTTGATCTTGGACATTTTGCAAAGCCGTCGGACCATCCTGCCGACAAGGTGACGGATACGATTCCGCAAGCCAATGGTCACTTCGCGCTTCGGCGGAAAGGTTTTTTAGGCATGGTTCCGTTGACCGTACGTTCCCATTATTCTCTTATGTGGGGCACCGCCTCGGTGGGGCGGCTTGTCCGGGCGGCCCGGCGGATGGGTTATACGCGTCTGGCGCTTACGGATACGGACAACCTTTACGGACTGTGGCCGTTTCTGGCGGCCTGCCGGCGGGAGGGGGTGAGGCCCATCGTGGGGGCGGAAGTCACGGATCCCGCCCGTCGTGCGCGGGCGGTCTGCCTGGTAGCCGACGATACCGGCTACGGCAATCTCTGCCGGCTGCTGACCGCCCGCCATATGGATGGCACCTTTGCGCTAAAAACGGCCCTGCCGGAGCGGGCCGAAGGCCTGGTGGTGCTCACCCAGGCGCCTGACTTGCTCGCCGATTGGCACGCCGCCGGCGTGCGGGTGGCGGCCGCCATGCCCCGGCAGCCCCTGTCGGCGGCGCACCCCCTGCGACGGATCGCCAGGGGCCGCGGCCTGCCGGTGGTGGCGACACCCGGAAGTTTTTTCCTGGAGCCGGCCGATTACGGGATCCATCGCCTCCTGCGCGCCATCGACGGCAAAACCTCCCTGGCGCGCCTCGCGCCGGCGGATGCGGCCCCGGCCGAGGCCTGGTTGGCGGCCCCGGCCGTTTATCGGCAGCGGTTCGCCCCCTGCCCCGAGGCGGTCGCCGCAAGTGCGGCGCTGGCCGACGAAGTGACGTTTACCGGGCCTGCTTTTGGTCTGGTAATGCCGCCCTGGTCGCCGGCTGACGGCGGAGGGGAAAATCCGGATGGCGCCCTGCGGCGGGCGGCCTACCGGGGGGCGCGACACCGCTACGGGGGAGAGCTGCCGGAAACCGTGGTGGCGCGGCTGGAACACGAGCTGGCGGTGATCGCCCGGATGGCGTTTGCGAGTTATTTTCTGGTGGTGCGCGACATTGTGCGCCCCAGCTCACGGACCTGCGGCCGGGGCTCGGGGGCCGCTTCCCTGGTGGCCTATTGCCTGGGCATCACCAATGTCTGTCCGATCAAACACAATCTCTATTTCGAGCGTTTTCTCCATCCCGGCCGTACGGACCCGCCCGATATCGACGTGGATTTCGCCTGGGACGAACGCGATGCGCTCCAGCAGACCGTGCTGTCCACTTACGGGGCGCATGCGGCCATGGTGTGCAATCACGTCCGTTTCCAGCCTCGTATGGCCGTGCGGGAGACCGCCCGGGTCTATGGATTGACCGACGGCGAGATCGGCCGGGTGACCCGCCGCCTGCCATGGTACTGGCGCATGGAGAGCCCCTCCGAAGAACTGCTGACGGCCATGCACCGACGGCCGGAGGCCCGCGCCCTCGATTTCCCCGCCCCCTGGCCGGAGATTTTCTCCTACGCCGAACGCATCATCGGTATTCCGCGGTATCTGTCCGTGCATTCCGGCGGGGTCGTGATTACCCCGGAACCGGTGGACCACTATGTCCCGGTCCAACGAGCGGCTAAAGGGGTGCCGATCATTCAGTGGGAGAAGGATGCCACCGAAGATGCCGGCCTGGTGAAGATCGATCTGCTGGGCAATCGCAGCCTGGGGGTGATCCGGGATGCGCTGGCCAACGTACGGGCCGCCGGCGGCCATATCGACGAGGGGCGATGGGTCCCGGAGGATGATTTCGCCACCCAGGAAGCCGTGGCCCAGGGCAGGACCATGGGTTGCTTCTACATCGAAAGTCCGGCCATGCGGCTTCTCCAGAAAAAATCGGGGGTGGGGGATTTCGAACATCTTGTCATCCACAGCAGCATCATTCGTCCGGCGGCCAACGAATTCATTCAGGAGTATATCCGGCGCCTGCACGGCGGCGCCTGGGATCCGATTCATCCGCTGCTGGCCGAGGTACTGGCGGAAACCTTTGGCATTATGGTCTACCAGGAGGACGTCTCCCGGGCGGCGGTGGCGCTGGCCGGATTTTCCCATGTCGAGGCGGACCGCCTGCGGAAAGTGATGTCCAAGAAGGACCGCGAATACCACCTGAAGGATTTTCACACCCGCTTTTTTGAGGGCGCCCGGGGACGTGGCATTGCGGTGGCCACGATTGCGGCGGTGTGGGACATGATGATGAGTTTCAGCGGCTACTCGTTCTGCAAACCCCACAGCGCCTCCTATGCCCGGGTATCTTTTCAGGCGGCCTATCTCAAGGTGCATCATCCCGCGGAATTCATGGCGGCCGTGATCAGCAACCAGGGGGGCTACTACACCACCGGTGCCTATGTATCCGAGGCCCGGCGCATGGGGCTGAAGATTCTGCCGCCCGACGTGGTCTGCAGCCGGCAGCGCTGGACCGGCCAAGGGCAGACCGTGCGGGTGGGCCTGCAGGCGGTCAAGGGGCTGGGCACCGCCACGGCCGCCCGCATCGTGGCCGAGAGAGGCCGGCGCCCCTTCCGCGACGGGATGGATTTTCTCAAGCGGGTACAGCCGGACGAGGCCGAAGCACGCGCCCTGATTCGCTGCGGGGCACTGGACGGCCTGGCGCCGCCGGGGGATCGGGCCGGAATGATGTGGACGCTGGCCAACTGGCGGCGTCGCGCTGGCCAAGCGGTGGAGGCCGATTCCCTTTTCGCCTCTTCGGCCGGCATCCAGGCCCCCCGTCTGCCGGACGACGACCCGCTGGAGCGGCTGCGGCGGGAATTTGTCGTTCTGGGGTTTTTGTGCGATCGTCACCCCATGACATTGTATCGTGAGGTGCTCCAGGCCCGGCAAGCAGTCCAAGCGCAGGATATGGCGCGCTGGCAGGGTCGCCGCGTGCGCTTCGGCGGCTGGTTCGTGACCGGCAAGGTGGTGCATACCAAACACGGCGATCCCATGGAATTTTTAACCTTCGAGGATGAAACGGATATGCTCGAAACCACCTTTTTCCCGGGCGTCTATCACCGGTTCTGCCACATGCTGGACTGGGGGCGGCCTTATCTTTTGAGCGGCAGGGTGGAGACGGATTGGGGCGCCCTGACCCTGACGGTGGATCACGTCGCACCGCTGCCGGCCCTTCGCTCCCTGGCGGGATTTCGGTCAGGGTTGCACAAACGCGTGGAAACGCCTAAGCTGATCCATCAGACCGGCGGCAGCGGTACCACCGGGCCGGGGGCAGACAGTCCCGCGGCTCCGCTTTGGACGGTATAGGAGAGAAACAGCGATGCGCGATCCAGAATGGAAACGAAAGGGGTTGTTGGCGGCGGTCCTGGCAGCGGCGCTGCTGACGGGATGTGCGGCGCCGATCACCCATCCCGGTTCAGCTGGCCTACGACGGCCATGTCCCGCCCGCGGCGGATGAAACGCTTGCCGTCGGCATCCAACCGTTTCGTGACCGGCGCGACACGGAAGACCGCTTTGTGATTGGCTACCGCCAACTGGGGCGCGGGGAACAGGAGCGCTATGCCTCCAGTCCGGACGATATTGCCCAGGCCGTGACCCGGATGACGCGTGAGCTCATCGGGCAAAAGGGGGGCGTTCCCGGGGAGCTGGAGGGCTGGGATTACACGCCGGACCAGATGATGGCGCTGGCCGAGGCGTTCGACGTCCTGGTGGGGGGCGATATTCTGCGCCTGCGGTGCAATGCCGAGAAGCGGCTTATGCGCACGCGCATGGACCTGGAGCTGGAAATCGTGGTCTACGTGGGCAAGGTCCGGGAAGGGGTGGTACACCGGCGTCCCATCAGCATGCGCACGGAGCGTATTGTCGCCACTTTCGGCCCGCGCGAACTGCAGCAATTTTTGAACGACATGCTGTCCCAGGCCCTGGAAAAAGGGTGCGCGGATATTCCCTGACGCGATTCGCGGCAACACCCGTGCGGGTCAAAACGATTTTTTCAGGCAACGATTGATCTGGGCGAAAAGGCTGGTCGGCAAGGCCAGCAGGTGAATATCCTGGCTCTGGCCCTCCAGGTATTCGGCGATGGGAAATTTCGTGCCGTCCAGGCGCATGAAATGCCCCCCGGCGGCTTCCATGATCACCCGCACCGCTGCCAGATCCTTGTAGGACTCATTGGCGATCAGCGCTGCTTCCGCAAACCCCATGGCCACGAAACAGATATGGGCGGAAGTGCACCCCAGATTGAGCTGCTTGCCGGGAAATCCGCTCTGGAAGTGCTGGTGAAAGCGGGAGAACGTCAGCAGAACGCTTTCGTCGCTGATGCCGTCCTGGGAGGATACATGAATGGGCTGGTCGCCGCGGAAGGCTTCCTGCCCGGCCACGGCATAAAACAGATCGTCGGTCGCCGGCATGTAGAAGGCCCCCAGCACCGGCCACTTGTTGTCCAGCAGGGCGATGGACATCCCCCAGACCGGAATGCCGTCCATGAAATTGGACATGCCGTCCAGCGGATCGAAGATCCAGACATAGCGCTTGGCTTCATGGGTGTAAGCGTCATCAGGGCTTTGCCCGTCGAAGCAGTGATGCTCCGGGAAGCGTGCACGGAGCGCTTTCTGGAAGCGCTGATTGAGCTGAAGCTCCGCTTTGGTCACCAGGGTTTCGTCGAATTTGAGCTGGGGCGCACCTTTTCCATAGAATTCAAGCGCCTCCTCCCCGGCCTTTTTGATGAAATCGATGGCGAACGCCTTCAAATCCTCGATGGGCACGTAGTCCTTGTCCAATCTTCTTCTCCTCCTTTGCTGATGGTCGGCCGTCGCTCCCTTGTATGTGCTACCATAGTATATCGCCGCGCCTGGATCAAGACGATGTGTTGAGCGACGCAGCAGTTTCTATGGACGGGAATTGGTTTGACATCACTCGATTCAGCTTTAGCTTGATCTTTCATCTATTCTGTTTGATAGTAGCAGCCTTTGCAACCTGAGCGATAAGAAACCGGAGGGTATGGGATGGCTTTTGAGACCCGCGAACAAGTTCTTGAGCGCGTGATGCAGATGGATAAACCCCAGTGTCCCCACTGCGGTAAGGAGATGAATCTCTGGGAGGTGCCCCCCATCAATTTCAGTGACGGGCTGGGGTGGGGCGAACCTTTTCTTTTCGTCTGCTTCAACGACGAGTGCCCCTCCTATGTGAATGGCTGGGAGCACATGAAGGAAACCTATGCTCATCGCGCCTCTTACCGTTGCATGAATTATCCCGGTACCAGCGTGTTTGAATTTATGCCGGTCTTCAGCCCCCAAGGTGGTACGGGGCAAATGATCGATGACCAGGCCTTGGCCCAGGAGGAAGCCCTCAAAGCCGCCACCAAAAAGGGCTTCAATATCCTGGCGACGTGCTTTGTGGAAAAAGACGGACCGACCATCCTGAGGCTCTTACTGGATCCGACCGAGCCTTCCCGGGTGCGCCTGAAAGCCGCGGAAATGCTGGGCGATATCGGGGAACTTGAAGTTATCGAACCCTTGCGCAACCTCAAGTTGGGCAACGAGGTCATCCAGAAGCAAATAGTGGACAGTGTGGCTAAAATTCATACCCGCTTTTTTACCCGCGAATGTCCCTTTTGTGCGGAAATTATCAAGCAGCGGGCCAAGGTCTGCAAGCACTGCGGAAAAGAGGTGGCCGGCGAGTAACCGGTGATTCAGACGCCGGCCTCGGTTGGACGGCGTCAACCGATTTCAGCCGATCCGGGGGAGCGGACGCATCCCGGGATCGGTTTTTTTATGCCTGCTCCGGCGGTCGAATGATATTGACGTTGTCCTGATCGTAGGTTCGGAAGATGAGTTTTTCGCGCTCCAAATGCGCTTCCGGATAAGGGCGGGCGGGTTGCTCGGCCAGCAGGCGGTCCGCCTCCCGGGGTGACGGCAGGGCCCCCAAACCCTCCGCACAGGGTTTGCCCGTAGCGGTGTTCAGGATGACGGCCTCGTGTCCGTCGGTCACCACCGCGAGGGGAATCGGCGTTGCACCAAAAATGCGTGCGGCGGCGAGCATTTCCCGTTCGCGCGATCCCAGCGAGCCGGCACAGCATTTAAAGGCCATGATCGGACGCAGGGGGTCGCCGGCTTTGACGATCAGATCGATTTTGCCGGTGTAGGGGCTGTCGCCAATGCGGATGCGGAGGGGGGCGTCCACCCATAGGGCGTCCCGGTCATACCCCTTTTCCTCCACCAAAAACCGGAGAAGCGTTTGCCGGTGGCTTTCGGCGCCCACATCGGGGATAGTGGTGCCGGTCAGGTAGTCCTTCAGGGTGGGCGGCGTCGATGATGGTGTCATGGGCTTCCTTTGCGAGACCGTCGTTTTAGTCGTCAGGGGGTTCGGCCGGTTCTTCCTGCGACTGCAGCAGGCGCCAGTCTTCCAGGGCCGGTGTGCTGATTCGGGGTGCATCGGCCCATAGTCCCTCCAGATCGTAAAAGCGGCGCACCGGATCGTAGAAGACATGAATCACGACATGGCCGTAATCCATCAGCACCCAGTGCCCTTCCTTCAACCCCTCGACGCTGAGGGGAACCAAGTCGTTTTTTTTCAGGTCGGTTCGAACAAATTCGGCAATCGCGCTGACCTGACGGTTGGACCGGCCGCTGCAGATGATAAAGGTGTCGGCCAGGGAGGTCAGCTTCGCGACATCCAGCATGACCACATCGAGGGCTTTGCGACCCAATACGGCCTTCACGAAAAGGTTCAGTTGGGGATCGTTAGCGACGTTCATCGATAGAGTCCTTTGGCGTCGATATATTGGCGAACCGTTTCGGGTACGAGGAAGTCGATCGCTTTATGGCGCCGGATCTGATCGCGGATATGGGTCGATGAGATATTCAGTCCGGTCACGTTGAACGTAAATATGGGCTGCTTTTCACAGTGTCTAAAACACGGTGTGTCCAGGGAGCACGTATAGCCCTGCAATTCGCCTCGGGCCAGCAAATCCTTCACCGCATGGGTGACTGAGGGTCGCAGACGACCCTGGTGATCGGGCCGATTGATGACGATCAGAGGGATAATGTGAAGAAGATCCTGGAAAGATTTCCAAGTTTCGATTTCCAGAAAAGCATCCAGACCCATGACCAGATAGAGCCAGGCCTCTTCCGGCAGGTGTTTGCGGAAGGCGCACACCGTGTCGATCGTGAAGGAGGGGCCCTCTCGTTTCAGCTCGATATCAGACGCACGCAACCCCCGATGGCCTTCGATGGCCCCTTTCACCATGGATAGGCGGTCCGCTGCGGGGACCAAGTTGACATCGTCCTTGTGGGGAGGGGATGCCGACGGGATAAGGTAGACCGCATCGAGCCCAAACCCTTCCCTTATTTCCACGGCGGCGCGTAAATGACCGAAATGAATCGGATTGAAGGTGCCTCCGAAAATACCAATCTTTCTGGCCATGACGCGCTTGCGGCTCCTATCAAAAGATTTTCCTGAAGCGCACTCCTGGGAAGGACCGCTTCAAGGGGCTTCCGTGATCAAGCGAGGGCTTCCTGGGTCAATACCAGATTGTCCCGGTGGATGACTTCGTCATAGGGCTTTTCCCCCAAACGGCCCACGATCTGAGCGGATTTAAGACCCTTAATTTTGCGAATGTCGCTGGCCGTATAGTTGACCAGGCCATTGCCCAGGATCGTGCCTTCCAGATCGATGACCTGGACCGGATCGCCGACGCTGAATTCGCCGATGACCTGCACGATGCCGCTGGGCAGCAGACTCTTGCCACGCCCCTGAAGGGCTTGGGCCGCGCCCTTGTCGATGGTGACGACCCCTTTAGGTTTCAGGGAAAAGGCCAACCAGCATTTGCGGCTGGAAAGACGCTCTTGACGGGGAACGAAGAAGGTGCCCGGTATGGGTTCCCTGAACAACCGGTGTAGAATGTCGGATCGGGTCCCATTGGCAATGACCATGGGAATGCCGGCCGCCGTTACCTTGCGGGCGGCTTTGATTTTGGTCAGCATCCCGCCGGTGCCCAGTGCTCCCGGAATATCGCTGGCATAGCGTTCGATGGGTTTGCCGATGGTTTCCACCTCGGACAGGAGTTCGGCATCCTCAAACACGCGCGGGTCTTTGTTGTACAACCCGTCGATGTCCGTCAGGTTGATCAGCAGGTCCGCATCCATGAGCAGGGCGATCACGGCCGCCAGATTGTCATTGTCACCGAACTTGATTTCATCCACCATGACGGTGTCGTTTTCATTGATGATGGGAACGACACCCCATTCCAACAAGGTGTTAAGGGTGTTGCGGGCGTTCAGATAACGCTTGCGGCTGGTCATATCCTCTGCCGTGAGCAGAATCTGGGCCACTTTCATGCTGTCGCGCGCAAAGGCTTCTTCATAAGCCATGATCAATCCGGCCTGCCCTACCGCGGCGATGGCCTGCCTGGCCGGTATGGCTTCCGGTCGCCGGGCCAGCCGAAGCTTGCGCATGCCGGCCGCCATGGCGCCGGATGAAACCAGGATCACCTGACGGCCTGTAGTCACCAGACGACAGATTTCATGGCTGATGGATTCGATCACCGGAAGATTAAGACCTTGATCCCGCGTGAGAACGTTGCTGCCGATCTTGACAACGACACGGCGTGCTTGCGCAAAATGGTGGAGGGCATTCAAGGTGCTAGTCACCATCCAAAAGTTGGGTAAGTTTTGAGGTCAGCGCGGCCAGGCCTTCCGCCTTTTGAGCGGAGATCATGACAATATCCTCGCCCGGCAACGCCTGCCGAAATATTTCCGCCTTTTCGACCGCCTCCGGCAGATCCAGTTTGTTGAGGACGATCAGTTGGGTTTTGGTTCCCAGAGACGGGTTGTAAAGGGTCAGTTCGCGATTGACCGTATCCAGGGCGGCCAAGGGTCGATCCGGATCGATGGCATGGGCATCGATAAGATGAAGGAGAATCCGCGTTCTTTCGATATGCTTCAGAAAGCGATGGCCAAGCCCCGCCCCCTGATGGGCGCCGTCGATCAACCCGGGGATATCGGCCACCACAAAGGGCTCGGCCCATTCCGTACGCACCACGCCGAGGTAGGGATTCAATGTCGTAAACGGGTAGTCCGCCGTCTTGGGTCGGGCGGCCGAAATGGCGCTCAGTAAAGTTGATTTGCCGGCGTTGGGCATCCCGATGATACCCACGTCGGCCAGCAGCTTGAGTTCCAGTTTGACAACCAGGGAGATGCCGGGTTCCCCCGGCTGGGCATATCGTGGTGTACGGTTGGTAGATGATTTGAAGCGCGTGTTGCCAAGCCCGCCCCGGCCGCCCCGGGCCAAGACGAAACGTTCGTCCGGTGAGGCCATGTCTTTGATGAGCGAGCGGTCTTCCGCGTTCAAGATAATGGTGCCGGGTGGGAGTTCGATGATCAGATCGGCGCCATTGCGCCCGGTCTTTTGGGCGCCTTGCCCATGGCCACCGTTAGCGGCTTTGAACTGGCGTTTGTATTGGAACTGCTTAAGGGTGCGCTTGCGCTGCGTCGTTACCAGAACAACGTCGCCGCCCTTGCCCCCGTCACCCCCGTCCGGTCCGCCGCGGGGAATGAATTTTTCGCGGCGGAAGCTGACGCACCCGCGGCCTCCGTTCCCTGACTGGACGGTAATGGTTGCTTCATCAATGAATTTCACGCGTCATAAACGCTGACTTTTTTCCTGGCGCGTCCCAGACGTTCGTATGCGACAATGCCGTCAACCTTGGCAAAGAGGGTATAGTCTTTTCCCATTCCCACATTGTCGCCGGGATGGATTCGAGTGCCAAGCTGCCGTACCAGAATATTGCCGGCCCGCACCTTTTCGCCGCCGAAACGCTTGATGCCGCGTCGTTGGGAATTGCTGTCGCGACCGTTTTTGGAACTACCACCTGCTTTTTTATGTGCCATGATAAAGACTCCTTGGACGCCTAAAGCGATAACCGATCACGCTACGGGGTTGCGATGCTGTCGACCTTGATGGCGGTATACGGTTGGCGATGGCCCTGCTTGCGGCGATACCGTTTGCGACGTTTATATTTGAAGACAAGGATTTTTTTGGCCTGCCCCTGTTCGACAACCGTCCCCTTGACCGTTACGTTGTCCAGCACGGGCGTGCCGACCTGAACCGTTTCGCCGTCGGAAAACATCAATACGTCACTAAGGGTGATTTCGGCGCCCACTTCGCCGGGGAGCTTCTCAACGCGGAAGGTTTCGCCTTCCTGAACCCTATATTGTTTTCCGCCTGATTTGACCACAGCGTACATGCAGCGCCTCCTTTGACAATGAGCGGCGATCCGGTCCCCTATCCTGATGCTTCGAAAATGGACCGTCATCGGCGCAATGAAAAATTTCGACTTCAAAACCAGGGAATATTACTTTATTCGGGTTCCGTGTCAAGTAAAAAGTGCATACATTGCGCCCCTTCAGGCAAATGGGAAGGTGCCAAGGACACCACCAAGCAATTGACAACCACAGGTATAAAGCCTACAACCCCACGCGGCCGATCTGACCCGGCGCCCAAAAAGAATGAACGACCCCAACGCAGAGCAGCGGGGTATCGAGAAAGGCCCTGTAACGCCGCAAGCGGCGGGGAATTAAATCCTTGGCCGCCTTTGGCGGATTAAACGTAAGGATATCGCATGCAACGCTATACGGCCAAGCGCATCGTATCGTACCCGTTGAATGGCGAACCGGCCACCGGCGAAACAATGTCCCTGATTGCCGAAGAACCCCTGTCCATTCGTGTGCAGGGGCGACCCTATGTGGTCGTCATGCGGACCCCGGGCGCGGAGCTGGCCCACGCGGCCGGTCTATGTCTTGCCGAGGGCTTGATCCGCCAGCCCTCGGACATCGCCCAGCTGGCCTTTTGTGATGGCGATGACACCAATACCGTGACGGTGACCCTCCAGGAACACTGCGCCAGCCGCCTGGCCCAGCGCGGCGACCGGCGCGCCTATATTAGCCAGTCCGGTTGCGGTTTGTGCGGCAAGGAGCTTATTCAGGACCTTCACACCGAGATTCGGCCTCTCAGCGACCATACGGCGGCACCCCTGTTGTGTGTATCAAAAGCCTTGGCCGATCTTCCGCGTGAGCAACCCTTGCGGGAGCAGACCCGGGCGGCCCACGCGGCGGCGATCCATGATCAGGAAGGCTTGCTGTTGGCAGTGGCCGAAGACGTTGGGCGCCACAATGCCTTGGACAAGGTCATCGGGCGCTTGTTTCTGGACGACCGTTTGCAATCGGCGGCCATGATCGTTCTCTCTTCGCGCATTAGCTACGAATTGGTCCAGAAAGCGGCTTGTGCGCGCATTCCCATCATCGTGGCGGTTTCCCGGCCGACATCCCTGGCTGTGGCCCTGGCGGAAAGCCTCAATATCGCCCTGGTCTCTCGCCGACCCGGCGGGGGGCTATGGGGTTACACCGCCGTGCACCGTTTGATCCCCGATTGACGCCGCCCTATTTTCGAAAAATGCCAGCAAAAAGGCGCCGTTCCCGGAAGGGAAGGCGCCTTTGGTGTCGTTTATAAAATTGGCGCTACGCTAAGAAGCGCTTCAGGCCCGGACTTCTTCCTTAACACCGATCGTGATTTTATAAAGGACCGTCAGGATCAGGGCGCCGATGGCGTAGACACCGATGGTGATCATCACCTCGGGGAAAGTGGGCATGTATTCATGGACCTGGTGCAGCGGGTTGGGCACGAAACCGCCCGAGATCAGCCCGAGCCCCTTGTCGATCCAGGCACCGATGAACAGCATGACGCAGGCCACCGCCAGAACGCCTTCGTTATGACGCGTAATGGGCGGAATCAGCAGAACCAGAGCCAGTACCATCAGCGCCATGGAGGACCACATCCAGGGAACGAGAACGCCATGCCCGTGAATCCCCATGAACAGGTATTTGATATGGTCGACGTGCTCCGGAATGCCGCTGTAAAAGGCCACAAACAACTCACAGCCGAAGAAGAACAGGTTGGCAATGAGGGCGTAGGTGGATATTTTGGCCAGGGTTTGGATCTGCTCCCGGCCGGGATCGAAATTGGATACACGCCGGATAAGGAGGCTCAGCAGGATGAGCAGGGCCGGTCCGGCGGCGAAGGCCGAGGCCAGGAAGCGCGGTGCCAGAATCGCCGTCAGCCAGAAGCCGCGGCCGGGCAGGCCGCAGTATAAGGAACGCCGTCACGGTGTGGATGCTGATGGCAAAGGGTATGGACAGGTAAATCAACGGCTTGACCCACATCGGATAATGGGTGCCGTTGCGTTCGGCCTGCAATACGTTCCAGCCGATGATCAGGTTGAGCAGCAGATAGCCGTTGAGGACAAGCATGTCATAAAACAGCATCGAGCGAGGCTGAGGGTTCAGAATGACATTCAGGACCCGCATGGGCTGCCCCAGGTCGACCAATACGCTCAGCATGCAGACGATGAGCGAGGCGATGGCCAGAAATTCCCCCATGATGGTGATCCGGCCGAAGGCTTTGTAATCGTGCAGGTAATAGGGCAATACCACCATCACGCCACCGGCGGCGACACCCACCATATAGGTCAGCTGGGCGATGTAAAACCCCCAGGACACATCCCGGCCGAGGCCGGTGATGCCGAGACCGAATTTCAGCTGCCACAGATAAAAACCGAAGCCCACGCCGATCACGCCGAGCAGGAAAACGATCCATCCGTAGTACTTTTTGTCTCCTTTAATCGCATATTCAAGCATGGCCACCTCATATGATGTAGTAGACCGCAGGGCCGGTCCCGAGGGCGACCTTGCGGCGAATGGTGTAGTGTTCTCTCAATACTTCCCGTATCTCAGAGTGCGGGTCCCCCAAATCGCCGAAGACCACGGCCCCCTCGGAAACTTCCACACAGGCGGGCATTTGTCCCACCGCCAGACGCTCTGCGCAGAAGTTGCATTTTTCGACGACGCCCTTGGTGCGGGTGGGGAATTTCGGATTGAGTTTGTCGATGAAGGGTCGCGGATCGCGGAGATTGAAGCTGCGCGATCCAAAGGGACAGGCCGCCATACAGAACCGGCAACCGATGCAGCGGTGATAAGTCCATCATGACAATGCCGTCGGCCCGTTTGAAGGTGGCTTGAGTGGGGCAGGCCTGGACACAGGGGGGCTCTTCGCAGTGGTTGCAGAGCACCAGGAAGGGCCGCTCTTCGACCTCTTCGTCCATATAATTCGAGCCCAGACCCGGGAAGGCATTATGAAAATGGGTTTCCCAAATCCACTTGATTTCCTGGCGTGTGGCAACTTTTTCACCGACCTTGGCCGCTGTAATGTAAGGCACGTTGTGGGCCGTGTGGCAAGCTTCGATCATGCGCTCGATACGTTCATGATCCAGCTTGGCCGTGTCGATGACCATTCCCCACTGCGTGGCGGTCAGGGCGTCATCCCCCTTGCGCACATGCGGCTGAGCGCCGTGTTCCTCGGCGGCGGCTACGGCATCGATGACCCGGGCAGTGCCCATCCCCAAGGCGGCGACGCCGGCGATTTTAAGAAATTGTCTCCTGCTGTCTTCCATCACTTGGTCTCCTTCGGATTTGCGATATGACAATCCCAGCAGTAAGGTTCAATGGAGGCGTATTGATGACATCGGTCACAGAATTCAGCCTTATTGGAATGGCAGTCCAGACAGGTGTTGGACAGGCTCATGTTGAATTCCCTGCCCTCGGCATTGACGTAGATCCGTTCCCCATTCCGTACGACCGTATTTCGCCATTCGTTCAGCAACTGCATGTGATTAGCGATCATATAGTCGGTTTCCCGCACACATTTTTCGGCGGCCTTGGCCTTGGGGGTCAGCACCAGCTCGGGCGCCGGCGCTTTCGCCTTGAACATGTTGTACCAGAACGGAGATGTCGCCAAGATAAAAAAGATTACGATTCCCGCGATGATTTTACCTTTATCATTCATCAGCCTCTTCCTCCATTCCCGGCAGGGGCTCCCCGCGCAGATCGGTCTCGCGCTTCTTTTTCGCCCGGCAGGATCAGCGCGTTACCCACGAGCTCGTGAACGCCGGTGACATCGGCCCCGGTCCCCCAGTAGTTCATCAGGTCGGGCAGGGCCGCACGGTCGATGGCGCACACACAGGCCAGCATGTTGACATCGAATTTATCTGCTACGTACTTAACGGCATTGGCCCGCGGCAGGCCGCCGCACATGCGCAGTTCCATGTCTTCACCAGCGTTGAGGCCGGATCCGCTGCCGCAGCAGAAGGTGTTTTCGCGGATCGTGTTGGCCGGCATTTCGTAAAAGTGCTTGGCCACGTTTTTGATGACATAGCGCGGTTCTTCCAGCAGCCCCATGCCCCGTGCTGGGTTGCATGAATCGTGGAAGGTGATTTTCAAGTTGTCGTTGCGGCTGGGGTCCAGATCCAGCTTGCCGTGCTTGATCAAGTCGGCCGTAAATTCGGTGATATGGACCATTTTGGTGGAGGCCGCATTTTCGAAAACCGTTCCGGTGATGGGATTGACCGGCACTTCCAGATGGTCGGCGGGTCCGTTCATGGTGTCCATGTATTGGTGGATGACCCGCCACATATGACCGCATTCACCCCCCAGAATCCATTTGACCCCCAGGCGCTTGGCTTCGGCGTACATTTTGGCATTCAGGCGTTTCATGGTTTCATGGGAGGTGAAGAAGCCGAAGTTGCCGCCCTCCGAGGCATAGGTGCTCCAAGTGACATCCAGCCCATATTTGTCCTTGAGAAATTTGAATAGGATCAGGTAGCCCATGCAGGTGTAGGTGCCGGGATCGGCGAAAACGTCGCCCGAAGGCGTGATGAAGAGGATGTCGGCGCCCTTCTTGTTGTAATTTGGCTCGCAGTTGACACCGGTGATCTCCTCGATGTCCTCCACGAAGAAATCCAGCATGTCTTTGAAGGCGTGGGGCTGAATACCGAGATGGTTGCCGGTCTGGTAGCAGTTGGACACCGGGGTGGCAATCCAGTCGATGTTGAGGCCGAGCAGATTGAGCAGCTCCCGGCCCATAATGGTGATTTCGGCCGTGTCGATGCCGTAGGGACAGAACACGGAGCAGCGCCGGCATTCCGAGCACTGGAAGAAGTAGTACCACCACTCCTTGAGCACATCCAGGGTCATCGGGCGGGCACCGGCCAGGCGGCCCAGCAGCTTGCCGGCCTTGGTGAAGTCGTTGCGGTAAACCGAGCGCAGCAGCTCGGCCCGCAGCACCGGCATGTTCTTGGGATCGCCGGTGCCGATGAAATAGTGGCATTTGTCGGCGCAGGCCCCGCAGCGCACGCAAATGTCCATGAAGACCTTGAAGGAGCGGAACTTTTCCAGGCGCTCCTTGAGTCCGTTGTGCAGGATCTCCTGCCAGTTATCCGGCAGCAGCCAATCCTCCTCGAGCGGATTCCATTTGCGTACATTGGGTGCGCTCAGGGTCTCCATGCTTTTGGGGTTGGCCGAGTAACAATACATTCCCGGGCGGATGTCCACCGGGATGTCCATCCAGTCTTTCCCTTTGGGCGGCCGATGATCTATATGGGAAAATAGCTCATCGCTTTTGGGTAGGTCGCTCATTATGTCTTACTCCTTTTTATCCACAGGCAGTCCAGCCTCGATCATTTTTTCCCTGAAATCATCCTCATACTCTTCGTAGGTATGAACATTAACCGGGTAGTTCCATGGGTTGACATGGCGAACGGCGCGGGAATTGTTGGCCATGTTGCGCGTGGGGCTCAGGAAGATGCCGCCCATGTGCATCAGCTTGCTCCAGGGGAAATACATCAGTAGCACGCTGACAAAAAAGAGGTGGATGTAAAAGATGGCGCCGATGGCCTGCATCTTGGCGATTGATGGCAGGCTGAAGGTCACCAGGCCGTAGGTCAGCTCTTTGGCGTCGATCACGTTGATCTTGGCGAAGTAGCGCATGAAGATGCCGGTAAATACGATGCCGAAAATCAGAAACAGGGGGAAAAAGTCGGATGCCAGCGATATCATCCGGATATTGGGCAGGTAGACGCGGCGCAGGAACAGAAAGAGAATCGTGCCCAGCAGAACGAAGCTCGACATGGAAATGACCGGTTGGCCGATTTGGATGAAATTGTCAATTTTTTCAAGAATTTCAAATGGCAAAGGTAGGGGGTCCAGAAAAAAGCGGGCGTGTCGCAGCAGGACCACCAGAAAGGTGTAATGGAAGGCCAGGGCGAACAACCAAAGCCACAATTCCAGGTCGTAGCTGATGCGGCCGTCCGGGTTGACCCGCATGCGGGTGTTCCGGAAGAGGGAGCGAAAGGTCGCCACTTCAAAAAACATCCGGGCCACCACGCCTTTTCCGGTAAAGGGGTTGTCGATGGCGTTGGTTTTAATCCAAGGCAGCGATTTGGCCTGGCCGGCCGTGGTGGGAATCCGGAAAGGCACTGTAGAGCGCGCCCAATCCATCATGCGGATGAAAAAGCCGACCAAAAAAACAATCACCGCAATGTATGGGAGGATCACGCCGAAGAGCACCTGCAGCCCGAGGATGTCGCATCCCACCCAGGCAATCAGTGCCAGAGCCCCAACGGCTAGAAAGGAATAGAAATACTTAACATTCATTGACCTTTACCTCACTTTTGGGCTCCGGGAAGGGTAGCGATGGCCCCTGTTCCGGAAACCGCCTTTAAAATTAAAAGGTTATGACATTAAGAGACCCCGGAATCCGGTTTAACGTCCGGATTTTCCCGCACCAGTCCTGCTCGAGCAAAGGCCCGGTATATTTTGCTTTGTTCTTCGGTGGCCTTCATGCTGTATATTTTTTCACGGCAGCGTATAAATATGTCAAAGGCGATCAGCAGCAATCGGTCGATGCGCTCTTCGAAGGTCAGCAACTGTGATTGTGTATCGAGATTTTGCAGATCACCTTTCAGTGTTCGGCGGATGATCTTTTTAAGGTCGAGGATGAAGGCGGTGGCTTGAGACGGGGTGAACATGGTCTGGACGGCGCGGATACGAATCAACGCGTCCAAATGGTGGGCGAGTGCCTCGGGGTCGGCGTCGGCCAGGAGTTCATCCAAGACCGCTTCCAGGCCTTGGCGTGACGTTCCGCCGACCGGATTGGCAAATATATCCTTGTTGGATTTAAGGAAACGGGTGGTATCGGGCGGATAGGTGCCGGCCAGGATGGCAAACCAGTCTTTCGCGATTTGCGTTTTATGTTTCGCTATACGCTGTTCCAGCCTCATCAGAAGGGATAGCTCGGTTTCAAGGGTCATTCCCTCGAAAACGGCTCGGGTACTCCTCTCGAACCGGTGAAGGTCAATAGTGGAAGCAACAGAACGAATGCCCGATATTGAAAGAGAATTCTATAGTCAAATTGGGATTTTCTGTCAAGGAGATTTGGAGCGATCCCGATAGGTTAGTTTTGGTGGCCCGAAATTCTTACCAACCTCCTAAAGCGTATGGCCCAAGTCGGTTTCCCGCCTGCCAGAGAGGGCCACACGGCAGCACGATGGAGCCAATCGTGCGGATAGGAGATAGGATCCATTCCGTCATGTCAACCGCTTCCATGACCGAATTCTATTCAAGGCGGAAGAGGGCCTCTTTGATAAAAAGGGGTGACTTGGACAATCAACTGTAAATTCAATTGGTTCGTTAGAAGACAAGAAAGCCCTTCGCAACCGTCGTGCTGGAAGCGTGATTCACTTGCGCTGGTGACCGGTCAGGTCGAGCGGCGATAGCCGGCTTTCCAGGCTTTGCCCCCGTTTTGCTGATAATCGGCGAGGGCTTTGTAAAGGGCGCCCACGGCCAGCTCGGCACAGTGAAAGTGGCCCGGGGGGAGCGTTTGGAGATGCTCGGCCACTATTTCGGGGGTGACGTGCCAGGCCGATTCGATATCCTGTCCCGCGACGATTTCCGCTACCATGTTGGCACAAGCATTGGTGTTCAGGCACCCCTCGATTTCATAGGCAATCGCTTCGATCGCATGATCGCGTACCATCACGAAAAGCGTGATGCTGTCCTTACAGGAGCCGACATTATGTCCAATGCCGGACGGATTGGCAGGACGCCCATGCCGATCGGTTCGGAAGGCCATTTCTAGAAATGTCAGGGAGTGTGTCTGCCATCCATCATGCCCGGTGTCTACTGTTTCGGCCATAAGATTTCGCTGGCCTCCCTTTTTCGGTGGGTCAATCCTCGTTGCGCGCGCCGGAGATCGGGGGCACGGTAGACCGGTTCGCTATATCTGTCAATGCACCCAGGCGCAAAGAAGGCGTCACGCCATTCCACGACGAGGGATGTGGCCGGCAACATTGCCGAATCCATATTAGCCGTTCCCGGGGTCCTATATGGCAATGGATTAACCTGTAGGCCCTAATGCTCGCGTTAAAGGCAGCCGGGATGGAGTCTGGCAGAGTACACTGGTTTGCGAAGGGGTTTGGGGTTCAATCGTCTGCCGGACAGATGAGGGGGGCGGAACGTGGAGGTCACCTTTTTGAGGTCATGCTGCGTTGCGGCCACAGCAGATGGGCGAAGCCCACGGGGCTCAAGACATAGCGGAAGAGCCGCCGGTAGCTCATCTCACCGCGGTAGACGGCCAAATGCTTGGCGCCTATTTTGGCGCCCCATCGGGTCAGAACCCAGTTGCTCAGCGTCGGGCAACCATAAAGGATGCGTGCCAGGATATCTGCTTTCAGAACTTCCGATTCGACTTCCGCCTTGATGATCCGAGTATATCGACGGGCTGTTGCCGGCCCATAAGAACCTGGTGAAGAAAGAACGGCGGCGGCAATCATCGCGCTCTTGAGCGCATAATAGATACCTTCGCCGGTCACAGGGTCCACCAGCCCGGTGGCATCCCCCACCACAAGGCCCCGTGGGTCGGCATAACAATTGCGGTGATCGGGCCGGCAGGGAATCGGGTGCAGCCGTAACGATCCGAGGCCCTCATCCCCTGGGAGGCCGTTTCGGGCAAGGTAGTCCAGCAAAAAGGGCTTCAAGCGCCTGGCCGGGCGATTCCGGGCCAGTATTCCGGCGGAAATGCTATTCTTTTTCGGAAACAGCCAAGCATACCCTCCCGGAATAACACCGAAATCGAAATATACGGAGCCGGCAAAGCGTTGCCTAGTCTCTGGTGCCACGGCCAGTTCCGCTTCCAAGGCCGGCATGACCCGGTAGGTTAGAGGGAGGCCGAGGGCCCGCGCCACGCGACTGCGGACGCCGTCAGCGCCGATGACCAGGCGGGTGTGGAAGCGCCCGGCAGTTGTTTTGACCGTCAGCTTGCCGGGAGAACCCGAAAGGGAAAGAAAGCGCACTTGGTCTCGGACCACGGCGCCGGCGGCTTCGGCCTGGCGGACGAGGAAATGATCGAAGCGGTGGCGCATGACCAGGTGAACCGTTGCGGTGCCATCGGTTTGTGCAAAGGCGGTCCGATAGTGCACCCGCAGGCGGGCTGTCCGGGCCCGATCTTCGACCAGCCCGTCGAGGTCGAAAGGCAGCAGGGCCCGCGCCCGCTGGGTAAGTCCGCCGCCGCAGGCTTTGTAGCGTGGCAGGCGGCGTTTTTCCAACAACAGCACTTTCCGTCCGGCACGGGCCATTTGGTAGGCCAACAGGCTGCCGGCCGGGCCGGTGCCGACGACGGCCATATCGAATCTATGGGATTGGCTTTGAATCAAAGCAGGGTGCGACCGTTTCGTGTGTCCTGAAAGGGCATGGTTGCATAAGTCGGGTGGGAATCTCAGCACCAGGGAGGAAGTGAACAGATCTAATCAACGGTGTGGATCATTTCTTTTTTCTGAGTGCGTCCGGAGCCGGCCATGTCTATGGCAAGCGAAAACAGATAGGCTGCCGCGGCAAAGGCCAAAATTAAACCGACAACTTTGAGCATGCCTTTGGGTCGAAAGAAAAACAGGACGACCACAGCCGCTCCCAGGGCGATGGCCGCGATGGTGTGATCGTGGTAGAAATAGCGGATATAGGTTGCGAGGCTTTCGAGGTCCATAGCGATCGGTTATACGCTTCAGTTGCAAATGGTGGCCTGCTGCTCGGTAGCCGCAGCCCGTTGAGCATGATCGATCAGACACGATAAGCTCTTTTAACATGGTTCATCATGGGCTGCAAATGGGGGGGCGCCGCACTTACGGCGGCAGGGACGCCGGGTCGTGGGAGAGAAGCTCGGGCATATCAGATGAAAAAAACGCATATCGATACCCGGCTGGCCCGCCGATCGCCCTCCTTTCAGGGCATATTATATTTATTTTGCTGTAATTCTAATAGGTAGCGATGCAAGAGACCGATCAAACGGACGCCTGTTCAAAGGTCAATCCGACACGATGCCCAATTCCTTGGTTTTTGTCAGCAGGGTATTACGATGGATGCCCAGTCGGCGGGCAGCTTCGGCTTTATTGCCGTTAGCGGCGGCGAGCACGCCCTGGATATATTGCTTCTCAAAGGCCTGTACAGCCTCGCGCAGGGAGAGTTTCTCCCTCTGCGCGCCGATGACCGCCAGAGGGGGGAGATTGGCCAAGCGGATGGTGCGCTCAGGATTGATCGTACAGATGCGCTCGACGAGGTTTTCCAACTCCCGCACATTGCCCGGCCAGTGATAGGCGCTGAGGTGATCGACGGCGGTCGGGGTCAGCCGTTTGACGGCCCCGCCGCGGCGTTTGGCATAGGCACGTAGAAAATGATCCAGCAACAGCGAAATATCAGCCATCCGTTCACGCAATGGAGGAAGGGAGATGGGCAACACATTGAGTCGGTAGTAGAGATCCTGGCGGAAGCGATTTTGCTCGACGAGGCATAGCAAATCCTGGTTTGAAGAAGCGATAATACGGATGTCCGCTTTGATGATGCGATGGGTGCCGATTCTTTCAAATTCTTTTTGTTGAATGACGCGTAGCAGTTTGGCCTGCATCTTGATCGAGAGGGAATCGATATCGTCCAGAAAGACGGTCCCTGTGTTAGCGATTTCCAGTTTTCCGGCACAGTCGGCGGACGCTCCGGTAAAGGCGCCCCGGCGATGTCCGAAAAGCTCACTTTCCATGAGGGTCGAGGGTATGGCGGCACAATTGATAACAACAAACGGGTTCTGTGCCCGCCCACTCTGATCGTGGATGGCGCGTGCCACAAGTTCTTTGCCGGTGCCGCTTTCCCCCTGAATGAGAACCGTTCCGTCGCTGGGGGCGACGGTTGCGATCAGTTGAAATATGCTCTGCATCTCCGGCGTGCGCCCGACCATGCTTTCCAAAGGACGGCACTGGCCCACTTCCTGCTTGAGGAGGATAATTTCTTTGAGGAGTTTTTTCTTCTTGATGGCCTTGGCGACGATATTCTTTACATTTTCGACCTCAAAGGGTTTCACCAGATAGTCATGGGCCCCATTTTTAATGGCATCGATACCGGATTGAAGGTCTTTAACCGCTGTTACCATGATAATGTCGACGCTGTCGTCGATTTGTATAAAATCCGGAATTAAATGGCGGCCGTCGATGTCCGGCAGCATGATATCGAGGAGGACGATATCAATCGAGCGTGACTCGAAGATGCGAAGTGCTTCTCTGCCGGTTTTGGCTGTGTAGAGTTCATAGTCGTCTTGTAAAACCATGCGGAGAGATTCGCGAACGCCTTTTTCATCATCGACAATCAGGATAGAATAGCTGTGCCCGTTGCTCATCGTACATTGGCTCCAATGCTCCCTCTCCTTTTGTTATTATTAGGATATCGCCGGCGAAAGGATTGCACCACATTTTAACGGGTTCGTCAAACGTACCCATGAAATAAATGCACATAAAAATGTGCACTCATGCCTAAAATCTTGTGCTTGGCAAGGCCCGATAGAGAGCGGATTGGATGACGAAGTCTTTCCAAAACATTGCAGCGTGAGCGTTTGTGACGTGACGGCGGGAAAGAGCCGTTTAATGCTTGCCAAATCAAAACCGTTTCTTTAATATTTTTTCCAACCTAAAAAAATCTGTCTGTTCCTTGAAGATTTTATGCGCCTATCATCCGTTACGAATATGCGCGTGCACCCTGGAAAGAGAGAAGAATTTGGCCGCCCACGACATCAAAAAAAAGCGATCCGAAGACCCTGTTCAAACGACGTTTGACCATGTGGTGCATCTGGCTCACGAAATTAAGAACTCTATGACGAGTATTTCGACGTTTGTGCAGCTGCTACCTTCCAGATGGCACGATGAGCGGTTTCGTGACACCTTTTACCCGGTGGTCAACGAAGAAGCGCAACGCATAACCCAACTGGTCAATGATATGCTCGATTTGGGGAAAAAGCAGTCCTCGCAGCTGACTTCCACCAACATCCAGGACCTTTTGGAAAACCTTCTGGCATCGAAGGCCCCGTTGGCCGAACAGCGTTGTCTCCGGTTTCACATCCGGATTGATGTGTCTTCCCCCACCATTCGGATTAATCAGGAAGGGATAAAAGAGGCCATCGTCAATCTTTTGCACAATGCCATGGAGGCCACCCCGGACGGAGGCGATATCAGCATCGAGGTCGAAGATGATCGGTTGCCGAACGGAAGGCCCGCCGTTCGCCTCGAAATCCAGGACAGCGGGCCGGGCATCAACCAGGATCTGCAAACCGTTATTTTTGATCCCTACATGTCCACCAAGTCCGAGGGGCAACTGCCGGCTGGTACCGGTCTGGGACTGCACATTGCAAAGCGGCATATCGAGGCGCACGGCGGGACCATTGCTGTTGAGAGCCCGCCGGAGTCCGGGGCCCTCTTCAGGGTAATTCTGCCGGTGGAGAGGCGTTGCACATAGGTCGCCATGGGGTTATACAACCCCATTGACGTTGAATGAAGGTCCGGTGTATGGCATAAGCGGAAATTCAGCCGCTCTAAACCTATGGCCAACAAACTGACCATCGCATTCAGCCGCCGCGAGGCCGAACTCTACCGCTCCCACGGTCTGTTGGAGGAGGCCCGCCAGCTTTACCGCCAGGTTCTGGAGGAATCCGGCGCGCTGGGGTCCGGTCTGGCGGAATCCCTACAAGAAAAAATTAGTCAGCTTGAAGCGGAGCTTACCGAACTGGATGTCGACCTATCCGACGTGGTCTCGGAACGGGAACTATGCATCCTGCGCGAGGGCTGGGGCGATGCCCAGAGTGCCGCCGACGTTCGCACCTGTGCCGTCGCCCTTGGCAGTATCGGTCTCTATGAAGCCGCTATTCAAGAATACCGTAAGTTGATCCGTCTGCAGCAGCCCCTTGCCGATTACCTCGAAGGGTTAACGGACTGCCTGGTGGCGATATACCCCCCGGAACTGATCAACGGCGAGATCGATGCCATCATCGCCGGAGACCAACCCGCAGCAACCCATCCCAACGTTCTGCGTATCGCTTTTGCCATGGAATTGTCCCGTCGCGGTATGGATAGCCCCGCCCTGTCTCTGTATGAAGCGGCCCATGCCGTCCAACCCCTGCCGGCCAGAATCGAAGCACATGTCAAGATTGTCCGGAAGCGCTTGGAAACCGGAGCGGTGAAAGATCGAAAGCCCTTGGCCGAAATGCGTGATCAAACTCCAGCCTACCAGCTCAAGGTGCGGCTCGCCAATCGGCTTGCCCGGCTGCGGGGGTTGATCCGCGGTTTACGAAAATCCTGAATTCAGATCGCCAGTCCGGCACTATAACCACTGTGCATCGCCTCGAAAGCGGTGGCCACCTGATCTGCATCGCCAATTGTCGTATAGGGGATTTTTAGCATTTCCAGGGTATCGGCAAGCGGATGATACGGCTGGGACCCCACGCCCAGAACCACGGTGTCCGCCGGGATCTCCTGCCGGCCGTCCCCTGTTTCGACAACCACCCCCCCGGGTGTGATTTCCAGGGCCTTCGTGGCGGGCATAACCTTCACAGCGGTGCGCTGCATATCCTGGAGCAGGGTCCACCGAGTGGTTTTACCAAGCCCCTGACCAATACGGTCGATCATCTCGATCAGGGTCACCTCTTTGGTTCCGTTGATCGCCAGATCATAAAGGTCCTCAATCGGCTCGGCTTGGTTGACCATGAGAAATTTGAGGGTTTCCCCGGACAAGGTGCCCCGTTCAGCCAGAAAAAGGGCCGTCTCCACCCCCACGGCGCCGCCACCAATGACGACGACCCGCCGGCCGATGCGAACCCGGTCGCGCAGCACATCCCAGGCCTGGACGACGTGGTCACCTTCAACACCCGCAATGGGAGGTGTGATCGGTTGGCTGCCGGTGGCCAGGATGACGTGGTCAGGGCGATCCCTCAGAAGACGATTTTCATCCATTCTGGTATTTAAATGTACCTTCACCGTGCTGATGGCGACCTGGTTCGCTAGATCCCGGGCCAGTTCGGCAAATTCACGACGGCCCGGAGGCGCCGAAGCCAGATAAAGTTGTCCACCGAGCTGATCCGAGGCTTCGTATAGATGAACGCTATGGCCCCGTTCGGCAGCCGTCAGAGCGGCACGTATGCCGGCCGCCCCGCCGCCTATCACGGCAACAACCTTGGGCGACGCGGCTTTTTTAATTTCCCGGCATTCGGCTTCGTGGCCGGCCCTTGGGTTGCAGAGGCATTCCACGCTTTTGAGTTTGAACAGGTTGTCGAAGCAGCCCTGGGCGCAGGCCACACAATGAACGATTTCCGTTTCCCGCTTTTGACGGGCTTTTTCAGGAAGGGCGGGGTCTGCGATCAGGCTGCGCCCCATGGCGACCATGTCGCACATGTCATCAAGGAGCAATTCCCGGGCCGTCGCAGGGTCATTTACACGATGACCGTAGATGACGGGAATGGTCACCTGGGTCTTGATGGCACGGGCCAGATAAGCGAAGGCGCCTCGGGGCACCGCCGTGGTAATCTGAGGTACGCGGGCTTCATGCCAGCCGACGTTGATGCTCAGGGCATCGACGCCGCCTGTTTCCTGCAGCGTACGGGCGTAAGTTTGTAATTCACGGCGATTCTGTCCGCCTTTCATGAAATCATTGCCGTTCATGCGGACGATGACGGGAAAGTGCGGGCCCACCACGCGCCGAATGGCCTGCATGACTTCAAGGCCGAAGCGCATGCGATTCTCCAGCGATCCGCCATATTCATCCTCTCGCTGGTTGGTCAGGGGGGATAAAAATTCGCTGATCAGATAGCCGGTGCCGCTCAGGATTTCCACGGCATCGAAACCCGCGGTCTGGACGCGGCCGGCCGCTTGGGCAAAACGATCGACAATTGTCCGGATTTCCGGGATGGTGAGGGTTCGGGGAGTTTCTTTGGTCATGCGCGAAGCGATGGCCGATGGTGCTACCGGCTGTTGTCCATTGAGAAAGAATGAGAAATTGTAACGGCCGGCATGGTTGAGCTGCACCGCGGAACGGGCGCCGTTTTCCTTGATCGTTTCGGACAGCCTGGTCAGACCGGGAATAAATGTATCTTCATGGGCGCCGATATTGGTGGTATTGCCGGAAAGTTCGTCCACCGTGGCATAGCCGACGCAAATGAGCCCCGCCCCGCCCCGAGCCCGTTCGGCGTAGAACTCCACCAAGGGGTCGGTTACTTCGTTATCGATGGCCATGCCCAGATGCATGGCCGGCATGTAAATTCTGTTTTTCACTTGCAGCTGGTTGATGGTGATCGGTTCAAAGATGGGATCCTTCATTAATACAATACCTCCCCATAATGGTTGCACGACGGCTTGGATCAATATGTGACGGGCGATATCCCGCCGATAAATTTAAGCATATGCTTAAGTCTTTGAAACTGCAACGATTATCTTAAAACCAGCTCGATCGAAGCGCAATTTTGCGCTTTTGTGCGCCGGGGCATCGTGGTATCGCTTGCGGGCGTTTTGGAAAAAAGAAAACGGTTACTCGCCGAGCGAGTAACCGTTAAGGAGGAAACCTTATATGAAAGGTTAGGTTAGGTTGATCAGAGGTAAAAGCAAACAGCATGCCAAGCTCAGCAAATAGCGCCCCATTAAATTTTTTCTCTAATAAAATCGTTATATTAAAAAGTAATCGCGTAGCTCTTCGAACCCGCCATAGGATGGAAGGCGCCTTTGAATGATACCTGGAAATTCAAAAATATTAACCCCGATTTTTCCTATATTCGGATAACAGTCTGAAAAGAAAGATGCTTTTTGTTATAATGCTAAAAGTTCAAAAATTTGAACCGCTTTTCCGAAATCCGTTTAAAATTCATTAACCAATAGATAATATTGTGAAAAAAATTTTTAACGATTTGAATCGTTGAGCAGTTAAGCCTTATGGTTGTCATCAGGACGGATGTTTATGGATAGTCGTATCAGGCAAGATCCCATGTACCGGTACCTGCTGGTTTTGACGGTGGCATCGGCCTTTGGATTGCAAGGTTGGCGCACCCTGTTCAACAATTTTGCGGTCGAAGTGGCCGGACTCAATGGAAGCCAGGTGGGTATCATCCAGTCGGTAAGGGAAATCCCAGGTTTCCTTGCCCTGTTGGCAGTTTATTTTCTGCTGGTCATGCGTGAGCATCGCCTTTCGGCCGTGTCCATTCTCATTCTGGGCGTGGGCGTCGGGGTCACCGGAATGATGCCGACCATGGGGGGGCTTGTGATAACGACGCTCATCATGAGCGCCGGCTTCCACTATTACGAGACCACCAATCAATCCTTGACGCTGCAGTATTTCGATCAGGCGACCGCACCGGTGGTCTTCGGGCGCCAGCGAAGCTATGCTGCCGCAACGAATATTGCGGTGGGACTGGCAATTTACGCCCTGGCGTTCGTTTTGCCCTATGCGGCCATGTACCTTTTAATGGGGGTTGTCCTGTGCGGCATAGCGCTGTGGGGGTTTCGGCAAAACCCGGTCCGAAGCAACCTACCGCTTCAGCGCAAGCAAATGATTTTGCGCAAGCGGTACGGGTTGTTCTATTTTCTCACGTTTCTATCTGGGGCTAGACGGCAGATTTTCGTGGCCTTTGCCGTGTTTCTTCTGGTGAAGCGCTTTGGTTTTACCGTCCAGGAAATCACCCTTTTGTTTATTGCCAACAACGTTGTCAATTATTATCTGAGTCCGCTGATCGGTAAGGCTATCGTGCGTTATGGCGAGCGCCGCGTCCTTTCCCTGGAATACGCCAGCATGATCGTCATCTTCATGGCCTACGCATGGGTGCAGACCAAGTGGATGGTGGCGGCCCTGTATGTTCTGGATCACATCTTTTTCAACTTTGCCATTGCCATCCGCACCTATTTCCAAAAGGTCGCCGATCCCCGTGATATTGCGCCCAGTATGGCCGTGGGGTTCACCATCAACCATATTGCCGCGGTTGCACTGCCTGTGATCGGGGGGATGCTGTGGATGGTGGATTATCGCATTCCCTTTGTGGGTGGGGCGGCCCTGGCACTCATATCCTTGACCGGAGTCCAGTTCATCCGCTTACCCAAACCGGCCTGAGAGCGGAAGCCGCTTTCTGGCAACGAGATGCGCTTGCTGTTAGAAGATGCCGTCGATGATCTGGTGGCAGTAGGCGCAGCGATTGGTGTCGATCAAGTTGGTCCTGCTGCGGTAGTGAAAACGGTTGATGACGATATTGCCACAGTCGGGGCAGATGGTGTTTTCGCCGCCACTGCCGGGCACGTTGCCGATATAGACGTAGCGCAGCCCGGCCGCCATACCGATCTCACGGGCCCAGTTCAGGGTTTCCACCGGAGTGGCGGGCCGATCGGTCATGCGATAGGTCGGGTGAAAGCGGCTGATATGCCAGGGGGTGTCCGGTCCCAGATCTTCCGCCAAAAAGCATGCCAGGGCTTTCAATTCGTCCGGCGCATCGTTTAATCCGGGAATCACGAGGGTCGTCACTTCGACCAGCACCCCGCCTGCCTTCATGCGCTTCAGAGTGGCCTTGACCGGCTCCAGACGTGCACCGCAGATCTCCTTGTAAGAATCATCCGAGAAGGATTTCAGGTCGACATTGGCCGCATCCAAGACGGGCAGCAGCAGCTCCAGTGCCTCCCCGGTCATGTAACCGTTGGTCACGAAAATATTGCGCAAACCGGCGGCCCGGGCCAGCCGGGCGACATCAAGAGCAAATTCGAAAAAAATCGTGGGCTCGGTATAGGTATAGGCGATGCTCGCACAGCCGTTGGCGCGGGCCTCGTCTACAACCGTCTCCGGTGCCACGGGTTGACCGGCAATCGCCCCCTGGTGGTCGGACGGCATTTGGGCGATGTCCGCATTCTGGCAAAAGCGGCATTTGAAATTGCATCCCACCGTGGCAACGGAATAGGCGCGGCTGCCCGGGAGCATGTGGAAGATGGGTTTTTTTTCAATGGGATCGACATGTTGGGCAATCAGTTGGCCGTAGACCAGGGTTTCAAGCCGGCCGTCGCGGTTTTCACGAACCTGGCAGAGGCCGCGTTGGCCGGCGGCAATTTTACATCGATGGGCGCACAACATGCAACGAACGGCGCTGTTTTCAAGGGGGGTGTAGAGCAGGGCTTGCATGATAAAGCTCCTTAAAGATTCTAGTGGGACAGCGGCAAACCCGGCAGGGCCCTGGTGCGGTTGCCGTTCTGATAGCGCAAGGTCAGGGGGCGGGTCCGGAAGCGGGGCACCAGGGAAACTACGACACCGGCAAACGTGCCAAAGGGACAGCGTTGTACGAAGCGCGAGCGTTCGAGACGCGAGATCAATCCGTTCGGTTTGGCGGGCAATTGGCACACCGTCCGCCAGGACATGGGGGGGGTGCCGAGATGCTCGGTAAATAGCTGCTTGGCTTCCCAGATGCTAAAAAAACGGGCTTTATTGAAAATAGTAGGAGAAAACAGTCCTTTAACCCGCCTTTGGATGCCCTTAATGGCGTAGCGGTTGAGAACGCCTAGAAAAACACGGTCCTTGGCCACCCGACAGGCTTCCTCAATGGCTTTTTGGGGGTTCTCCACGAATTCAAGGGTAGTGACGAGAATGGCGTAATTAAAGGAGTTATCGCCGAAAGGGAGGTCCTCGGCGTATTCCCGATAGAAATCCACGCGGTTTTTGAGTTGGCTGATGGCGATGTCGAGCATGTAGGGGGAAGGATCGATCCCCGTCACCTGCAGGCCGAAATCCAGAAAAGGCTTTAAGCTGGCGCCGCTGCCGCAGCCGATATCCAACAGGGTTTCCCCAGGCAGCGGGTTGAGCATGTCGAGCATCAGCCGGCTCTCGAGTTCCGCCGCAAATTGACGCTTCGGGCCATTCAGCCACTGTTCATAATCCCGGGCATCATTGAAATCGAATACATGTCCCATGGGAGAAACTTTATGCAATTCATGGAAAGATCAAGAGAGACGCCACGGCAGATGGCCGGCGCAAAATGGTCATGGCCACCAGTCCGGCGGGCGGCGAGGCCTTGGGAGGCTGGCGGGCAGACTTACTCCGCGGTTTTGGCCACCGGCGTATTTTCGGCCTGGCCCTTTGCTTCCGCGGACGCTTGTTGGCCGGCAGGGGCGTCAGCCGTTGCCGCGGTGGTTTCAGCTTTCCCTGTAGTGCTTTTCTTTTTGCGCCGCCAGCGGCGCCGGCTTTTTTTGGCGGGCTCCACTCTTTTCTCAGGGGTGGGCTCCGGCGTAGCGGTTGTTTGAGAGGCGTCCTGGGGAGGCGCGAAGCCAAAGAAAGTGCCCGGGAAATAGTTTGGGGGGCGGTTTTTGATTTTGTCCAACTGGCGACTGGCGGCGGTTTGGCGCGGTTTCCGTCCAGAAGGTGGCTGCCCGTTGCGTGGACGTGGCGGCTTGCGGGAGGTTCGTTTCGGCCTCGCGTACCGCGAGGTTTTCACCGGTCCGGCCTGGTCTTTGACGAACCAGTCATCTTCCGGCCAGAGGACCGGCAGCTTATAGCCGAGCATCTCTTCAAGGGGTTCTAAATGGAAAACATAATTTTCGCAGGCCAGGGAAATGGCCTCGCCGGATTTGCCCGCGCGAGCGGTGCGTCCGATCCGGTGGACATAGCTTTCCGAGTCCTGGGGAAGATCGTAGTTGATGACGTGAGAAATATCCTCGACATGAATGCCCCGGGAGGCCACATCGGTGGCCACCAGGATTTTAACCTGATTGTTTTTAAATTGTTCCATCAGCTGGAAGCGTTTGCGCTGGGGCAGGTCTCCGGTGATGCCTTCCGCCGGAAAACCATTGCCTTTCAATTTTTCCGCCAACCATTCCACGCCGGACTTGGTATTGGCGAAAATGAGCACGCGGTGCCAGTCCTCGCGCTTCAGAATGCCCAGCAGCAGGGACAGTTTGCTCTCCAAACCGACGTGGATCAGCGACTGGTTGATGCGCTCCACGGTCACTTCTTCCGGCGTCACCGAAATGAACTCGGGCAGGTTCATATATTCATATGTGAGCTCCAGAACCCGGTGCGACAGGGTTGCCGAAAAAAGCATGGACTGACGCTTTTCATAATGGGGCAGCTTGCGCAGGATGAAGCGCATGTCTTTGGCGAAACCAAGATCCAACAGGCGGTCGGCCTCGTCAATGACCACGATTTTGATATGGTCGGTTTTGAAAATGCCCTGTTTGTAATAGTCGATGATACGGCCCGGCGTGCAAATAACGATATCCACGCCGCTTTTGAGGGTATCGGCCTGCTTTTGATAATCGACGCCGCCCACCACCTGGACGCAGCTCATACCGGTATGGGCGCCCAGCAAAAGGGCTTCTTCGTAAATCTGAAAGGCGAGCTCCCGGGTTGGAGCGACAATCAGGGCCGAGGGCGTCCCTGGCTGGCGGTCGGTCATTTGAAGCAGGCGTGTAAACATGGTGACCAGAAACGCGCCGGTTTTGCCGGTGCCGGTCTGGGCCTGGCCGGCAATATCCCGGCCCTCAAGGCCCACGGGCAGAACCTGGGCTTGGATGGGGGTGCAGCGCTCGAATTGGGCATCTTGCAGCCCGCGCAGCAGGCTCTCGGGCAAGTCGAAGCGATCGAATGTCGTTCGAGAGAGAAAAGTCGGTTTATCGGCGCGCTCGGATTGTTGGGGCGCGTCCGGAGTTTCGGTCATAGTATCCTCATTGGTCTTAATACGGGTAGGGGCTATTAATACTTCATCTGAATCTGGTGGATTATACTCTTTTTTCAAGAATTTGCAAGTGATAGCGCGCATGGCCCGGCGTATGGTGTTCATTATCGATCCCGGAGTTGTTTAATTTCTGAAAAGCAGCAATGCTCTTCTTGAAATGCATCAGGCCGACTTAGGCCGTTACAAAACCGTCTGCCACCATAGAGAACTCAGGCGCCCCCCCTGGGGGGCGTCCGTGCTTTGTCCGCTAAGACCGATGCGGATTTCGTTTTGCGGTCAATACCGTCTTTGGCGGTTACGATCCAAACATATTGATTTTTCGGCACGTTCAGTAGATAAACACAACTTACGGCGGGACGGCGCTAAAAGCAAGCGGCGCCGCTGATATTTAGAGAACCGATCGAAACGATTGTTCTGTGGGGCGCAACATCGTCTGGAGAAGCGGTGTCGCCCGCAGGATTGGAGCAGAATTGGGATGATGAAGAATTTTTTTAAAGTTGAGGATATCGATGCGGTTTGCGCCCTGCGGACCCAATTTCCGGTGGTCGAGGTGGAGACGGCGCCGCTGGCTTCCGTCGCCGGACGTATCCTCGCGGAGACGGTCGCGGCTGATCTGGATATTCCCGGCTTTGCCCGTTCCACCATGGACGGGTATGCGCTGCAGGCGGCCACCACTTTCGGTGCCAGTGAGAGCAATCCCGGGTATGTGGCTGTGGTGGGATCGGTTGCCATGGGAGAACGGCCCGAGGTCCGGATCGGGCCGGGGGAGGCGGTGCGCATCGCCACGGGGGGCATGCTGCCGCCGGGCGCCGATGCCGTTGTGATGATCGAGCATACCGAGACCCTCGACGAAGCCACGATCGAAGTCTACAAAAGTGTCGCGCCTGGGCAGCACGTTGTTGCCAAGGGTGAGGATATCGCCGTGGGCGACAAGCTGCTCGTCCGCGGCCAACCGGTGCGTCCCCAGGAAGCCGGTCTGCTGGCGGCGCTGGGACGCGAGACGGTGCAGGTTTACCGCAAACCGCGTATTGGCATCATTTCCACCGGCGACGAGGTGGTTCCGGTGTCCGCCGTGCCCGGTCCCGGACAGATCCGCGATGTGAATTCGACTACCCTTGCGGCCATGGCCCGGGTAGCCGGGGGGCAGCCCCGGGACTACGGCATCATCAACGACAATGCGGAACAGCTGAAAATCGCCTGTGCCCGCGCTTTGGGCGAAAACGATATGATTCTTGTTTCGGGCGGCAGCTCGGTAGGGATGCGGGATTTTACCATTGAAGCCTTCAAAGCCCAGCCGGCGTCCGAAATCATGGTTCACGGGGTGTCCATCAGCCCGGGCAAGCCAACGATCCTGGCCCGCTCCGGCGACAAACCCATGTGGGGCATCCCTGGCCATGTGACGTCGGCCATGGTGGTCTTCCGCGTGCTGGTGGCGCCCTTTATCACCCATCTGGGCGGCCTGGGCGAGGGTTCCCACCGAAGCTTTAGGATACCGGCCCGCCTGGCGCGCAATCTTTCATCCGCCCAGGGGCGGGTGGATTTCGTGCGCGTCCGCCTGGAGGACCGCACAGACGCGCTATACGCCGAACCCCTATTGGGGAAATCCGGTCTTATCAATACCATGGTCAAAGCGGACGGCCTGGTGCGTATTGCGGCAGATGCCGAAGGCCTCGACAAGGGCGACCTGGTTGCGGTCGAACTTTTCTAAACAGGATGGCTTTGAATGACCCGTAAGCGGAATATCTACCTCAAGATGAAACCGTTGGAAACCGCGCGTGATCTTGTGTTCAAACATTTCCCGCCGCCTTCCCCCCCCGTCACGAAAATGGTGCCGGTGCCGGAAGCCGTGGGGCGTGTGCTGGCGGCCCCTGTGTTTGCGCAGCTATCTTCACCGAATTTTCACGCGGCGGCCATGGACGGGATTGCGGTTCAAGCCGAGCAGACGTTTGGCGCGAGCGAAACCAGCCCGCGCCAACTGCAGATCGACCGTGACGCATTCTTCGTCAATACCGGCCATGTCCTGCCGGCCGAAACCAATGCCGTCATTATGATCGAACATGTCAACGATCTCGGGAACGGGCGGGTGGAAATCGAGGCACCGGCCTTCCCGTGGCAGCATGTCCGCCGCATGGGCGAAGATATCGTCGCCACCGAACTCCTTTTCCCCCGCAGCCATGTGGTGACGCCTTACTGCGTTGGGGCGCTCCTTTCCGGCGGCGTTTTCGAGGTCGAGGTACACGAACGGCCCCGGGTACGGATCATTCCCACGGGATCGGAGCTCGTAAGCTGGCAGTCGCCAAAGGCCCACCAACTGCAGCCGGGGCAAGTGCTGGAGACCAATTCTTATGTCCTGGGCGAGTTGGTCAAGGCCGCCGGCGGTTGTTTCGAACGCTGCGATATCATTGTCGATGATCCGGAAAAAATCCGCCGTGCCGTGGATGACGCCATAAAGGGCGACTTCGACATGGTGCTGACGGTGGGGGGTTCGTCGGCCGGATCCGAGGACCATGCCAAGCGGGTGGTTGCCGAGTTGGGCGAGATCCTGGTGCACGGCGTTACCATGATGCCCGGCAAACCGCTCCTCGTTGGAGACGTGGCCGGCAAACCCGTCTTCGGCATTCCCGGCTACCCTGTTTCAGCCATCATCGCTTTTGAGCAGTTCGTAAGGCCGCTGCTCCGGCGCTATATGGAGCAGACCGATCTCAAGCCGCAAACCCTGATGGTCGAGACGGCCCGCAAAATCCCTTCCAAACTGGGCACCGAAGAATTCCTGCGGGTCAAACTAGGTCGGGTGGGCCCGCGGGTGGTGGCAGCCCCCCTGCCCCGCGGCGCCGGCTGCATCACCTCCATCACCGAGGCCGATGGGATCATCAGGATTCCCCGCAATGTGGAAGGCTTGCGTGAGGGCGAACAGACAGCGGCAGAACTCCTCCGGCCCGCCGAAGCGATCGACAAGACCATCATGATCGTAGGCAGCCATGATAACAGTCTAGATATTTTGGCCGATGAAATACGGCGAGGGGCATCGGGCCTCACTCTTTCATCGAGCCATGTGGGCAGCATGGGCGGATTGATGGCCATCAAACGCGGGGTCTGCCACTTGGCCGGATCCCATCTTCTCGACACCGGCGACGGTTCCTACAACAGCTCCTATGTTCGAAAGTATCTGCCGGGAAGGGACGTGCGCCTAGTGCATCTGGTGATGCGGGATCAGGGCCTTATCGTGCCGCGGGGAAACCCCAAGGGAATTGCCGGCCTGGAAGACCTCGTACGGCCAGAGGTGCGTTTCATCAATCGGCAGAACGGGGCGGGAACCCGTATTTTGCTGGATTTCCGACTGAAAGCGCTGGGCATCGACCCTGCGGCCATCAACGGGTATACCGACGAAGAATTTACCCACATGGCCGTGGCCGTGGCCGTACTCAGCGGTACCGCCGATGTCGGCTTGGGCATTCAGGCGGCGGCCAAAGCCCTGTCGCTGGAATTCATCCCGGTGGTCACCGAGCAATACGACCTGGTGATCCCGGGGGAATTCTTCGATGACGCCGGCATCCGGGTTCTCTTGGAAACCATCCGCAGCGACCGCTTCAAGCAGCGTGTTCAGGCGCTGGGGGGATACAATACCGAAATGACAGGAAAAATTCTGGCGGTGTGACGCCTCAGTTAAGATCCCCTTCCGAAATGGCGTCCGGTGCGGATTTGACCACTGCCAGGGGTTGTGCTCCCGGGCAGCGGTAAGCCTGGGCAGCGGCCGCCACACTGTAGGTGTGCATCCAAACGAGGTGGGTGGCGCCCGCCATGGCGGCCCGCTTCATGACCCGCTGTTTAACGCCGGTGGTGTCGGCATAGTGTTTGAGAACCCCACCGTCTTCCCGCCCGGGGTTGGATGTTTCGGCGAAGGTGCCGATGCAGTCGCAATCCGCCACTATCACGGCATCGGTTTCCACTAACCCGTAATAGCTGGCACAGCCGGTCAGCACCACGAATGCGGCCGCAAGGGCCAGTACTTTACAGCGGAGCATTTTTTTCCTTTCCAATTCTGGCATACGTCGCGAGCGCATAGCGCCTTCATGAGTTATCGGCAGCTGGTCGCCAAACTTTAATCCGCCAAAGGCGGTCAAGGGTTTAATTCCCCGCCGTTTGGGGCGTTACATGACCTTTATCGCTACCCTGCGGTTCTGCGGCGGGGTAGTTCATAAAATGGACGACATGGAAGGAGCACGGCGATTGAATATTCTGGAGACCCGGAAACTGACGGACTTACCTTATCTTAATCTTTTCCGCGCCCATTATGAAGATCGCCACGGCGATCCGAAGGCCTGGATTTTTGCCTCCCGGCAAGACTCCCCGCGTCTCGTATCCGAAGAATGGGACATCCCGGATGCGGTCGTCATCGTCCCCTATCACCTCGACCGGCGCGAACTCGTCATTATCGAGGAATTTCGTGTGGCGATAGGGGGTTACCAATACGGGTTCCCGGCCGGTTTGGTGGATGCCGGCGAAACGATCGAAGCCACATGCCGCCGCGAGCTTTTGGAAGAGACCGGCCTCAAGCTGCGCCGAATCCTGCGGCAAAGCCCGCCGGTGCTGTCATCGTCAGGGATCACGGACGAAACCGTCGCCATGGTGTTCGTCGAGTGTGACGGCACACCGAGTAATCAGGCCAATGAAGGCTCCGAGGATATCCGGACACTCTTTATCGACCGCCAGCAGGCCCAGGCCATTTGCGCGAGGGTGGATCGACGTATGGATGTCAAGACCTGGATCGTGTTGTCGGCCTATGTCCAGTTCGGTGTCATTTGAACAGCCTGGCCGTCGATTCCCGCTCCGGTTGACTTTTTACGGGGTGCGGTTATTATTCCAACATCATGGTCAGTGCCGGCTGTTCGGCGGCTGAGAACATTATAGCATGCATTCTGTGAGGCTTATGCGCTTTCTCCTATACAATATAAGATACGGAGCCGGCACCGGATGGAAGATTCATTTTCCGGTGCCTTTCAGCGGCTATCTCAGACATACGAGTGACAATTTCCGCCAGATCACCGATTTTATCCGGTCGGTCAATCCAGACATAACCGGGCTCATCGAGGTGGACAGCGGATCCTTTCGATCGCACCGGAACAATCAGGCCCGGCTGGTGGCCGAAGAAATTCAGCATCATCACGTCTTCGGCAACAAATACAGCGGGCGCTCCATGGTGCGCAAGCTCCCCCTGTTCAACAAGCAGGGCAACGCTTTCCTGACCAATCAGGATATCCGTTCCCTGCGCTTTCACTACTTCAACCGCGGTTTCAAGCGGCTGGTCATCGAGGCTGAGTTGGAGGAGTTCACCACTTTCGTGGTTCACCTGTCCTTGCAGTACCGCCATCGCCAGGAGCAACTGCGGGATCTCTATCAATTGATTCGCCGGGCCGGCAAACCGGTGATTGTGGCGGGGGATTTCAATGTTTTCCGCGGAGAAAGCGAGCTGGCCCATTTCCTAAGTGCGAGCGGCCTTTTGAACGCCAACGCCGCCGGTCGACCCTCCCACCCCAGCCGGGCGCCGAAACGTCAATTGGACTTCATTCTTCACAGCCCCGAGATCGAAGCCCACGGATTCGAGGCGCCCCAGGTCCCCTTTTCCGACCATATTCCACTGATCTGGGATTTCGAAATTCGCCATCGCGCCGGTATCGCCCATGCCGCCTAGGCTGCACGGTGCTCCGAATTGGCGGAGAAACCACCCGCAACGCATAAGGAGGTTGCCCATGGAACCACAGATTCGTTTCGACCGGTCAGGGCGCATGGTCTGGATTGTCGCGGGGTTGCTCTTTCTGGGATGGGCCATGATTGGCTGTGCTTCCGGTGTGTCGGAAGCCTCCCGCGCCATGGTGACTTATAAAGGGTCTTTTTCGGAATTGCAGGCCGCACCGGATCAGCATCGCGGGCAGGTTGTCATGCTTGGCGGACGGATTGTGGAAACGGTCCCATCGGCGACCGGGAGCGAGATCACAGTGCTTCAGCTGCCCCTGGGGGGCTCGGACAAACCTGCTCTCGACAAGCCTTCGGAAGGACGATTTCTCATTTCGACACCGGAATTCCTCGACCCGGCAGCCTATCCGAAGCTGACCCTCATTACCGTCGTCGGTGAGGTCACCGGCCATACGGTCCGGCCGGTGGGAGAGTATCCCTATTCCCTGCCTGTTCTTCGGCCCATCGAGATCAAGCAATGGACAAGCAGTGACTGGGGGGGAGGCGGAGGGCCGGCGGTGAACGTGGGGATTGGCGCCGGCAGTCATGGCGGCGGTGGCGCCGGTTTCGGTATTACGTTTTAGGCGTGCCGCCGGTTGCCGGGCTATTCGTTGTCAAAGCCGTTGTTGATGCGATCGCGTAGCGCTTTGCCGACTTTAAAGTTCGGTAGCCGTTTGGGCGAAACCGCCACCGCAGCGCCGGTTTTCGGGTTGCGTCCGGTATAGCCGTCGTAGAGCTTGACTTTGAACGTACCGAAACCGCGGATATCGACGCGATCGTCGCTTGCCAGTGACTCCGACATACTCTGAAAGATGATATCCACGACTTGCTTGGCTTTTTTCTGGGACAAGCCCTCTTCCTGAGCCAGAAGTCGGTTCAGCTGCTCACCGGTCAATTGCATTTTTCATTCCTCCAGCCTGATATTCCCTATTTGCCTGCCTGCCATTCCGGAAACGGAATTATCTAACAATGCCTGTCAGTAACGATAATTGTTAATCGAATCGAAGAAGGATTACAATACGGTAAAATAAAGGTTATAATACGTAATAAAATAGAGTATTGAGGCCGGTGCAAATCATGGTCGGATGCTGATCGGTTTTCACCCTATCGGCAGGGACAGCAAAAAAGAAGGGCGGTCGCCTAAAGAACTGCGACTGCCCTTCTTTCGGAAGAGGAGCGGTCTGCGGCATCGAATCGCAGGCCACTTGGGGTTGTTTAGATGTCGTAATACAGGAAGAACTCGTGGGGATGCGGTCTCAGGTTGACATCATTGACTTCGCTCTTCGTTTTATATTCGATCCAGGTGTCGATGACGTCCTGGGTGAACACATCACCTTTGAGCAGGAAGGCGTGGTCGTCGGCCAGGGACGCCAGGGCTTCCTGCAGCGATCCCGGAGCGGAAGGAACGTCGGCCAATTCTTCGGGTGACATGCCGTAGATGTCCTTGTCCAAGGGGTCACCGGGGTGGATTTTATTTTCGATGCCGTCCAGGGCCGCCATGAGCATGGCCGAGAACGCCAGGTAGCCGTTGCAGGACGGATCAGGCGTACGGAATTCGATGCGTTTGGCCTTGGGCGAGGCGGAATACATCGGGATACGCACCGAAGCACTGCGGTTGCGGCTGGAGTAGGCCAGGTTCACCGGTGCCTCGAAGCCAGGTACGAGCCGCTTGTAGGAGTTGGTGGTGGGGTTGGTAAACGCGCACAGGGCCCGGGCATGTTTCAGGATGCCGCCGATGGCGTAAAGGGCGGTATCGGAAACGCCGGCGTAGCCGTCACCGGCAAAGGTGGGTTCGCCATCCTTCCAGATGCTGAGGTGGGTGTGCATGCCGGTGCCGTTGTCTTCAAACAGGGGCTTGGGCATGAAGGTCACCGTGTACCCGTTGCGGGTCGCCACGTTTTTCAGAACATACTTGAACCACATGAGCTGATCGCCCATTAGCAGCAACGGCTGGAAGCGCATGTCGATTTCCGATTGCCCGGCGGTGGCGACTTCATGGTGCTGGCACTCCACGGCAATGCCGAGTTCTTCCAGAACCAGCAGCATCTCGGTCCGTAGATCCTGGAACTTGTCCATGGGCGGCACCGGGAAATAGCCTTGCTTGTGGCGGGGTTTGTAGCCCAGGTTGGGTCCCTCATCCCGGCCGGTATTCCAGATACCCTCCACCGAGTCGATTTCATAGAAGGCCCGGTGGCGTGAGGATTCGAAGCGAATATCATCAAAAATGAAGAATTCCGCTTCCGGTCCGATAAAGGCCGTATCACCGATGCCGGTGCTCTTGAGATAGGCTTCGGCTTTCTGGGCGATATAGCGCGGATCCCGGGAGTAGGATTCCCGTGTCACAGGGTCGACGATGTTTCCGATGACCACGAGGGTCGGAACCTCGTAGAAAGGATCGATTTTGGCGGTGGTCGGATCGGGAATGACGAGCATGTCGCTGGCGTTGATGGGCTGCCAGCCGCGAATACTGGAACCGTCAAAACCGAACCCGTCCTCGAAGCTGGACTCGTCCAGTTCACTCATGGGAACCGTAAAATGCTGCCACACGCCCGGGAAATCCAGAAAGCGGATATCCACAACCTTGGCGCCCTTTTCCTTTGCAAATGCCAATACTCCTTTAGGTGTCATAATGTTCCTCCTTGTTGAGACTTAAAATGTAAAGTTGCTTCACTTGCGGTAAACGTAAACCCATCAATAGCGATATCGGAATGTGGCGAAGCACCTGATGCGAACGGCATCCTACAGGGCGTCGGTGCCGGTCTCACCCGTCCGAACACGAACGGCTTCTTCCACTTTAAAGACGAAAATCTTCCCGTCCCCGAGCTTGCCGGTATTGGCGGCTTCGCGTATTTTGGCCACCACGGCTTCGGCCTGATCGTCCGCGACGACGACTTCCACTTTGATTTTGGGGATGAAATCCACCACGTATTCGGCACCGCGATAGATTTCCTTGTGCCCTTTCTGGCGGCCGTAGCCCTTGACCTCGGTGATGGTCATGCCCTGGATGCCGACCTCGTTGAGGGCTTCCTTGACATCGTCCAGCTTGAAGGGCTTTACAATGGCTTCAATTTTTTTCATGCGGATTCCTCCTGCGGATTCAGTTGGGCCAGCCGGATTCGGCCGGTCGAAGTGTTAGATATTCTGGATTTCAAAGGCGCGCTCGCCATGCTGGGCATAGTCCAAGCCGGCAATTTCTTCGTCCTGAACGACGCGCAAGCCCCCGGTAATCAGTTTTGTAAGATAGGCGACGATCAATGTGCCCACGGCCGAAAAGGCGGCCGTACCGATGATGGAAAGAAACTGCACCCACAATTGCCCGGGGTTGCCGTAAAACAGGCCCCGGGCCCCCTCGGTGACGGCGGGATTGGCAAACAGGCCGGTCGCCAGGGCACCCCACATGCCACATAACCCATGGACGCCGAAGGCATCCAGGGAATCATCATAGCCTATCATATTCTTGAGTTTGGAGACACTGACATACCCGAGCAATCCGGCCAGAAGACCGATCAGGAGCGATGCCGGCATGTTCACAAAGCCCGCGGCCGGGGTGATAGCCACCAATCCGGCGACGACACCGGAGGCCAGACCGAGCACCGTCGGTTTGCGCGTGACGAACCACTCCGCCCCCATCCAGGCCAGGGCCCCCATGGCGGCGGAAGTGTTGGTGACCAAAAAGGCCGAGCCTGCCACGCCGTCGGCGGCCAGTTGACTGCCGGCGTTAAAACCGAACCATCCGAACCAAAGCAAGGCGGCACCCAGGGCCGTCAGGGAGATGCTGGAAGGAAACATGGACTCCTTGCCGTATCCGATGCGTTTGCCCACCATAAAGGAGAGCACCAGGCCGGCGACGCCGGCATTGATGTGGACCACGGTGCCGCCGGCAAAATCCAGGGCGCCCATGGCGCCCATCCAGCCGCCGCCCCAGGCCCAGTGGGCGACAGGCGAATAAACGAAGGTCAGCCAAAGTGTTGCGAAAACGATCCAGGACGAAAATTTCATCCGGTCGACGATTGAGCCCAGCACCAAGGCCACCGTGATGCCGGCAAAGGTCATCTGGAAGAGCAGAAAGACATAGGTTGGAATCGTGCCCCAAAGGCTTTCCGCGCCGATGCCGTTGAGAAAGAGAAAGTCCAGACCGCCCACCAGCCCGGCCTGGCTGGGGCCGAAGGCCAGGGTATAGCCCCACATGACCCAGATGACGCTTCCCAGGCAATAGGCCACCATGGTCATGGCTATGGTATTGAGCAGGTTTTTGTAGCGGGACATGCCGCCGTAGAAAAGTGCCAGGCCGGCCGGGGTCATCATCATGACCAGGGCCGTGGCAACGATCATCCAGGCGGTATCCCCGGTGTCGAGGCCGTCGGCGGCCAGCGCCGCCGCAGGTGCCGCCAATACGAAAGCGAGAGCACTAAGCAGTTTTCCTGTCATGGGTTTCACGTTCCTCTCCGCGGTTGTCGGTGTCCGTATCGTTTTCAGGCGGCAGGGCCGCCTGAATGGTCGTTTTAATGCGCGCCACCTGCCGGGGGTCGTCGACTTTCTGGCCGTCGAAGTCCCGGACGTAGAAAACGTCCACCACCTGATCGACGTTGGTGGCAATCTTGGCCACCCATACGTCGAGTTGACAGCGAAACAGGGCGTCCGTAATGCGAAAGAGCAGGCCGGGAAAATCTTCCGCAAAGACTTCGACGATGGTGAAAAAGCTGGAAGTGGTATTGTCGATTTCGATGCGCAGCGGGCGGTCCATGGCGGCCGGCCGCGGCGAGCGGTAGGCGTTCATGCGGGATTGCAGCCGTGCGGACAGATCCAGCTGACCCTGCAGGGCCTGAAGCAGATGCTGGTGGGTGCGGTCCCATTTATCCGTTTCAAAAATCGGGTCGGGGGGCGGCTGCACCTTAAAAATATCCAGGGCGATATTGTTGCGCCAGGTGAAGATCTGGGCATCCAGGATGTTGATCTTGTTCAGCGTAAATACGCCTGCAATGCGCGAGAAAAGACCGGGCTGGTCTTTGGCACAAAGGGTAACGATGCGCGTGTTGGAGGTCATGGAAGGTTCGATTTCCCAGACAAAGCGTTCTTCGCCCAAGGTCCGATAGAGCCGGATGTGCTCCTGAATGACCTCCGGCGGGACATTTTGCAGATAACGCGGCGAAAGAACGCCGAAGAGGGCCTCCACCTCCCTTTGTCGGCTTTTGGGTGTATGGGCCCGCAGCGCTTCATATTTGCGGGTCACATCGGCAACGGCTTCCCGCGAGGCCAGCTCCCCTTTTTCGAGCAGGTTGAGTACTTTCAGGAAGAGGTCTTTCAGCAGGACCGCAGACCAGCTGTTCCAGGCCTTGGGGCCGGTGGCCATGGAATCGGCGACCGTGAGCAGGTAGAGCATTTTGAGGCGATCGACATCGTTGATGCGGCGGGCGCAGTAAAGGGCCGTTTCCTCGTCGTTGATGTCCCGCCGGGCGGCGGTTTTGGCCAGCAGCAGATGCTCCCGCACCAGAAAGGCCACCGTATCGATGGCCGCCGGGCGATAGCCTTTTTCCGCCAGGATGCCCTTTACGAGGGCTTCCCCCTTCTCAGAATGGTTGCCGCCGGGCTGCCCTTTGCCGATATCGTGCAGGAGCGCCGCCCAGAGAAGCAGTTTGCGCTGTTTGACGTCTTCATAGATCCGGACAGCCAAATCGTCTGACTGATCATCAGAGGGGTCCGCGAACTTTTTAAGGGTTTTTACGGTGCGCAGCAGGTGCCGATCGACGGGGTAAATGTGGTATTCATCATATTGAATACAGTTGATAACCGCGTGGAACTCGGGGATGAAGCGCTCCAGAAGCCCGGTTTGGAGCATGGCGTTGAGCACGTTGAAGGTCGGTGCCGGGGCCTGCAGTATTTTTTCGAAGGATTTCACGGCCGCGCGCGAGTTGCGCAATTCTTCATCGCAAAGGTGGCCAAACTCGCGCACGATGCGCAGCGCCTCAATCCCCAGGGGCAGGCGCAGCCGGGCGCTTTCCTCAAAAATTTGCATCAACAGCAGGGGGTATTCCGACACGAGACGCGCGGATTCAAACTGCAAGGCCTCCCTCACGATGATAATGTCGTCGATCTTGGCAATTTTGGCCCGGCGTCTGAACCGGCGTATCCGTTTTTCATAGCCCTGTTCAAACAGAAACATGAGGTGCTGCTGCTTGATGAATTCCATCTGGCCGTGAAGGTCTCCCAGGAAGCATTCCACCGGCTGTTGGCCATTCACCTTGCGGTAGCCCAAGGCCTTGGCCAGTTTGAGCTGATTTTCGAAGTGCAGTTGGTCGTATTTGCGGCCGTTGAGAAGGTGCAGGCGATTGCGCACATCGTTGATAAAGGCCAGGGCATCCTCCAACTGGCCGTATTCCTCATGGGAGAGGAAGCCGAGATACTCCAGGTCGCGCGCCTGGGTCAGGCTGGACTTGATGCGGGCGATCCAGAGCATGGTGTGGTAGTCGCGCAGTCCCCCCCGGCCCTCCTTGAGATTGGGTTCCAAAAGATAGGCTGAATCGCCGAAACGTTCGTGACGCGCCTGGTTGGTTTCCACCAGCCAGTCGACCACCTTGCGGGCATGCCGCAGGACCACCTTCTGGCGTAGCTGCTGGGTCAGGGATGTGTAGAGCCGGGACATGCCGCAAACAAAGCGGGCGTCGAGCAGAGGGGTCAGAATTTCATAATCCTTGCCGGCCAGGGAAAGACATTCCTTCAGGGATCGGGTGGCGTGTCCCACATCCAGGCCGATATCCCACAAGGGATAGACAATTTCCCGGATTAGCCCCTCGGCGGCATCCGGAACCCGTTTTTCAAACAGGATCAGCAGGTCCACATCGGAGTGCACGCACTGGTCGTTGCGGCCATAACCGCCCAGAGCGATAATGGCATAGGGATTGCGGGTGATGTTCATGCGTGGGCCTATGTCGCTTGTTTCGAAGCTGGTACGAAAGTACTCGTCCACAAGCCCCGCCATGGTATGCATGAAGGCCGGGGCGCTGGTTCGCGGCAATTCGCGGATCAGGCGCTTGCGGCCCGTTTCGAGAACTTTGGCCGCATTTTGTTCGGAATTTCCCATTTTTACCTTTGGATGTCGTATCTTGATAGACTGTATGTGGGATTTCAGCAAAAGTTGTGCCATGAGCCCATATGGGTGTTTATTATAATAAATACAAATGGATATGAAAATATTAAAAAGTGCGATAAAAACTTCTAAATTACATTTATGTCCCGAAAAACCTCTGTAAGTTACAAATATGTATTCTTGCGCGTCATTTAAGGGTTTTTCAAGATGTAGCCGTCAGGTGTGGGACGGGGGGGACCGTTGGAGCGCTGTGCGGGGAGGAGGCGTAAAGGAAGGCCAGGCCGCTGCCGGTTCGACAGGGCCTGGCAGGGAAGGTTTAGAGGTTCGTCGCGACCGCCTGGATGGAGGCTCTTAAAATAGAGACCATTTCGTCGATCTGCCCTTCGTTGATGGTAAACGGCGGGGCCAGCAGGATATGGTCCCCATGAATGCCGTCCACGCCGCCGTTCCCCGGGTAAGTGATAAGGCCCCGTTCGAAGGCCTGGCCGGCGATCTGGATGTTGACTTTGAGGTCGCGATCGAACCAGGCCCGGGTGGCCTTGTCCCGGACCAGTTCGATGCCGGCGAAAAGGCCCAACCCCCGGATTTCTCCAACGATGTCCAGGTCTTCAAGCTCCCCCAGTTTTTGAAGAAGATAGGCTCCCATTTGGCGGGAGCGCGCCACGAGGTCGTTTTTCTGGATATGGCGCAGCACAGCGGCACCGATGGCAGTGGAAAGGGGATTTTGCCCGTAGGTGTGGCCATGCACGAACACCCCGGACCCGTTTTTGATGGTGGCGTGAATGTCGTCTTTCACCATGACCGCTCCCAGGGGGGTGTAGCCGGAACTCAGTCCCTTGGCCATTACGATAAGGTCGGGAACGACGCCCCAGTTGTCGATGCCGAAGTTGGTGCCACAGCGTCCAATGCCGGTCATGACTTCGTCGGCGATGAGTTTGATGTCATATTCATCACAAATTTGTCGGATGCGCTGCCAGTAGCCGTCCTTGGGAACGACCGCCCCGGCCGTGGCTCCCACCACCGGCTCAGCGATGAAGGCGCACACCGATTCGGGTCCCTCGTGTTTGATGCAACGCTCGAGCTCGTCGGCGCACTGGAGGTCGCAGGTTTCGGGTTTGGCCTTGAAGCTGCAACGATAGCAGTAAGCCGGTTCAATGTGAGGGGTGTGCTGAAAGATGGGTAGGTAGTGGCTGCGCCGCACGGTGTGGCCGCCCAAGGCCAGAGCGCCAGTGGTATTGCCGTGAAAACTCGACCAGCGGGAGATGATTTTATACTTATCAGGCTGGCCTGCTTCCCGCCAGTACTGGCGCACCAGTTTGACGGCCGATTCTACGGCTTCGGAACCGCCGGACAGGAAATAGGTCCGGGTCAGGGATTTATCGGGGGCGATCTGGTAGAGCAGTTCCCCTAGCTCGCAGGCGGGAGGGTTGGTAAAATGGCTGCTGTGGACAAAGGGGACCTTTTTAAACTGGGTCTGCATGGCCTCGAGGATTTCAGGAACACAGTGACCGATGCTGACCACGCAGGCGCCGCCGGAGCCGTCGATGTAACGCTTGCCTGCCGTGTCCCAGATGTAAACGCCTTCCGCGCGGTCGGCGACGGGATAAATTTTGGTCAAATTCCGGTAAAAGACATGATCGCAAGGTTCCATTTACGTCCTCTTTGCCTCACTCGATCTGCGTCAGAATGCGATCTTTATGATTCGGATCCAGCGTGAGGATCCGCCGGGCGTCCTCCGGAGACGCGATCTCACGCCCCATCAGCCGGGCGATAGCGGCGACCTTTTCCACCAATTGGGCGTTGGTGGCCAAGGTTCCGTCAGACAGCAGCAGGTTGTCTTCGATGCCAACGCGGACATGGCCGCCCATGGCAATGGCCGCCGTCGCCAAAGGCAGTTCGGTTTGGCCGATACCGGCCACGGTCCAGGTGGAATTCGGCGGCAGGGAATCGGCCAAGAAAACCAGGTTGCGGACCGTGCCCGGCATGGAACCGGGTGCGCCCAGCACAAAATCAAAGTGCAGGGGGAGCGCCAGAAAGCCTTTTTTTACAAGGTGTAGGGCATTGCTGATCATACCCGTTTCGAATACTTCGATTTCCGGTTTGACGCCGGTATCGCGGAACACGCCGGCCAGAAATTTGATGAAATCCGGCGGATTTTCATAGACGACGCCCGGCAGGTTATTGGAGCCCGTGGTAAACGAAGCCATCTCGGGCAACAGCCGCACCGGATTGGCTCGCGCCTCCCAATCCTTTCCGGCCCGGGCGCCGGTGGACAGCTGGATGATCACCTCCGGTGTCCGCGCTTTGATCCGGCGCACCGTATCCTTGAAAACAGCCATATCCAGGGTCGGCTTGCCCAGTTTATTCCGGGCATGGACGTGGAAAACACAGGCCCCGGCCGCAGCGCAGCAGGCGACATCGTCTGCGATTTCTTCCGGTGTGATGGGCACGTGGGGAGTACGCTCCCTTGTGGGTACATTGCCGGTCAACGCGGTCGTAATGATCAGCTTTTGCATAGGTCGTCTAATTGTCTATCCGATTGGGATTGTCAACCCGAAATCAGGTGGTCGGGGGGGCTTTGCCAACGGCCTTTATGGACGCCGGCTTTGGCAGGGCGAAAAGGGCAGGGGCCGGGAGGCATGCGAGGTGTTGCCCGCGAGCGGCGTTGCAAAGATGAAGATAAACGGACCACGGATGATTTTAAAGAAATAAGGACGCCCGCAGCCGCGGGCGTCCTTTCAGGGGGAGGATCGGGCCGGAGCACTGTGATCAGGCTCCGGCCCTTGGTTTCGAACAAACGCTTGGGAGGTTTATTCACTCATACCGATCTCAACTCTGGGCATAGGTAGAGGTTTCGAAGTCCGGGTAGGCGTTACCCCCGTGTTCGATGACATCCAGGCCCTCGGTTTCCTCTTCGGGCGAAACCCGCAGGCCGATGGTGGCCGCTATGACTTTAAACATGATAAAAGCAATCCCAAAGGTATAGACAAAGCAGGCGGCGATACCGATCAGTTGAACGCCAATGATGGCAGCAGTGGTGCCTCCTATGTTGAAGATGCCGGCCGCCAGGGTACCCCAGGCGCCATTGACGCCATGAACCGAAACAGCGCCCACCGGATCATCGATCTTGATTTTATCAATGAAAATGACCGAGATCACGACCAGGACACCGGCAATGGCGCCGATGATGACCGAACTGGCGGGGGAGACATTGGCGCAGCCCGCGGTGATGGCCACCAGACCGGCCAAGGCGCCGTTGAGGGTCATGCCCACTTCAGGCTTACCGAACTTGATCCAGGAGGTGATCAAGGCTGTGCACGCCCCGGCGGCGGCGGCCAGGTTGGTGTTGACGAAGATCATGGCGATGCTCTTGTCAGCGGTTGTGGTGGAGCCGGGATTGAAACCGAACCAGCCCAGCCACAGGATAAAAACGCCCAGGGCCGCCAGGGGCATGTTATGGCCCATGATGGCGCGGGGTTTGCCGTCCGGCCCGTATTTGCCGATGCGCGGACCCAGCACGATGGCGCCGGCCAAGGCGGCCCAGCCGCCCACCGAGTGGACCACGGTGGAGCCGGCAAAATCGATGAAGCCCAGTCCTTCCAGCCAGCCGCCGCCATGGTACAAGCCGCCCCAGGCCCAGCTGCCGAAGACCGGGTAAATAACCGTACTGACGATGGCGCTATAGATCAGATAACTGACAAATTTGGTGCGTTCCGCCATGGCGCCGGAAACGATGGTGGCGGCCGTGGCGGCGAAGACCACCTGGAACATCCAGAAGGCCAGCACCCACGGATCACCGTCGGGCGTAAAATCACTGAGAAAGAATCCATCGGTGCCGAACCACCCCGTGGTGGTGGTACCGAACATGATACCGAAACCCACCGCCCAGTAGACGATGGAACCCACGGAAAAATCCATGAGGTTTTTCATCAGGATGTTGATCGCATTCTTAGCACGCGTAAAGCCGGTTTCCACCATGGCGAAGCCAGCCTGCATGAAAAAGACCAGGGCCGCGGCGACCAGGGTCCAAAGATAGTTGGCATGAGTCTGCACCAGGTCGATGGCTTCCTTATTGCTCAAAGCGGTGGGCACTTCATCTCCCGCCCAGGCAATGCCTGCCGTTGCCGCGATCAGTACGAGAATAAATATCAATCTCCTCACGATGGCTCTCCTTATCTACTATAGGTTGCTGTAGGTTGGCACGAAATGATTCGATAGTGCCCATCCATAAATGGTCTCTTGCGGTCTCGGCCGGGATCCAAATCGACCATCTCGGAACGGATACTAGATGGCATCACGACCGGTTTCACCGGTTCGAATCCGAATGGCCTCGCTGACCGGCATGACGAAAATCTTGCCGTCCCCGATTTTGCCGGAAGAGGCGCTTTCCTTGATGGCGGCTACCACCTGGTCGCTCATGGCGGCATCCACCACCAGATCGATTTTGATTTTGGGGACGAAATCCACCTGATACTCGGCGCCCCGGTAGGTTTCCTTGTGGCCCTTTTGCCGACCGAATCCCTTGACCTCGCTAATTGTCATGCCCTTGACCCCGATTTTGTTCAGGGCGTCCTTGACGTCATCCAATTTGAAGGGTTTGATGACGGCCTCGATCTTTTTCATGATGTCCAATCCTTTCCATTGTGGTGATAATCAGTACGCGCAGCCGCTAAATTCCATATGGGAGGAGTTCATAGCATAGGTTGTGCCAGATGATATTTTGCCGTCAATAAATAGTATAACCAACTGTATTAATTAATATATAATATTTTTTAAGGCTTAGGAGAAAAGGAGATATAAACGACATATATGCATTTCTTTAACGATATTATTACATTTATGGTCTTTTAAAGAGGAAAACGTACAATATCGTCGATTGTGGAATGGATCAGGGCAAGCTGTGGGATTCTATGAAATGCGCCCAGGCGCGGGTGACAGACTCGCGTTGGATGGCAAAGCGCTCGATGGGCAGGATCGGGGGTTGATTCTGCAGGCTGAGTCGGTGAACGGCGGCCCGGTAAGTCAGATAGGCTTCCCGCAGGCGGTAGGCGGTGGTGTGGTCGATGAGTCCACTGTCGATCAGAGTGACCAGCAGGCGTACGTTGTCGGTCCAGTCGGTGAGGTTCGGGTGTCGGTGTGAATAGGACAGCACCAGGTACTGAACGATGAACTCGATGTCCACAATGCCGCCCCGGCCCTGCTTAAGGTCGAAGGAAGCATCCTCGTTTAAGCCTTTTTCTTTCAGCAGGCGCCGGCGCATATCGAGGACATCACGTCTGAGCTGCTCCCGGTCGCGCGACTGGGTCAGGATGTCAAGACGGACGCGGTGGAAGCGCGCCCTGAGCTGCGGATCGCCACAAATGGCGCGGGCCCTGATCAGGGCCTGATGCTCCCAAGTCCAGGCACTTTCCCGCTGGTATTTTTCAAAGGCATCGATGTGGCTGACAAGGGGGCCGGAACTGCCGCTGGGCCGCAGGCGCATGTCGGTTTCGTAGATGCGGCCGGCCCGGGTGTGGCTCGTCAAAATGTGAATGACCCGTTGTCCCAGGCGGGCGAAAAACTGGGTGTTGTCGATGGGCCGCGCACCGTCCGTGGTTTGACCCGGGGCGGCGGCATGCAGAAAGACAAGGTCCAAATCGGAGCCATAGCCCAGTTCGAACCCCCCCAGTTTGCCGTAGGCCACAATGGCAAATCCATTTTCACAGGCGGTCCCCTCCAGATGGCAGGCGGGCCGCCCGTGTTTGGCGCTCAGTTCCCGCCAGACCGTCTGCACCACCGCATCCAGGATCACTTCCGCCAGGTCGGAAAGGTGGTCGCTGACCTTCATCAGGGGCAGGACCCCGGTGACGTCGGCGGCGGCTACGCGCAGTGTGTTCACCTGTTGAAAGACGCACAGGGATTCGATGAAAAATTCCACCTCGTCCGGCGGAATGTTCTCCCGTAGGCGGGCAAGATCGTCTTCCATTTCCTGGCGTCCCGGCGGCCCGAAAAGCGTGCGGGGGTCGATGAGTTCGTCGAGCAGCACCGGGTGGCGGGCCAGGAAGGTGGCGATGAAGTGGCTTGCACCGGTTAGTCGTACGAGGTGCTGCAGCACGGTGGGATTTTCGGCCAGTAGGGAAAGATAGGTGGTACGCCGGCCGATGTTGGCCAGGATATCGAGGATCCGGGCCAGGGTCATATCCGGCGCCTCGCTGCGGCTGGTTTCCAGCAGGAAGAGGGGTATGAGCCGATCCAGACGCTGCTGCCCCTCCCGGCTGATTTTCTGCTTTCCCGCCTGGCGGTGCAGATAGGCCAGACGGCGTAAAATGTCCTGGGGGTCAAAAAAGCCGGCCCCCGATAGAATGGCGTGGGCTTGGTCCGATTCCACCGAAGCAAACCAGACAGCCGACAGGGATTGGATCAGCCGGGCGTCGTCGGATTCCCCGGGTCCTTCAGCGGCGGGTTCCAGCAGGGTAGCAAACTGCCGGTGGACGAGGCGCCGGTGCTCTTCCAGGGCCGTCTGGAAAGCGGCCTTATCGGAATAGCCCATTGCCCAGGTCAGGCGTAAAAGCGCCACCGGATCATCGGGGATGTCGTGGGTCTGCTGGTCCCGGTAGGCTTGCAGCCGGTGTTCCACCCGCCGCAGGAAGCGATACGCGGCTTGGAGGGCGGCTCCGATGTCCGGCGCGACCATATCGTGGCGAACCAGGAGATCCAGCACGCGCAGGATGCGCCGCTCTTGGAGATCGGGTTCGATACCCCCCCGGATGAGTTGGAAGATCTGACCGAAGAACTCCACCTCGCGGATGCCCCCGGCGCCTAGTTTAATGTTTTTTTCGATACCCCGGCGTTTCACCTCCATGGCGATCTTCTGCTTCATTTCCCGCAGGGATTCAAATACGCCATAGTCCAGATAGCGTCGGTAGACAAAGGGGTGCAGCATGTCCAGCAAGTCACGGCCGGCCCGGCCGTCGCCGGCCACCACCCGGGCCTTGATCCAGGCATAGCGCTCCCATTCCCGGCCCTGGGCTTGGTAGTAGCTTTCCAGGGCGGCAAAACTCATCACCAGGGGACCGCTTTCACCGTAAGGACGCAGGTTGGTGTCGATGCGAAAAACAAACCCTTCCTCGGTGACCTGCCCTAACACGCGGACCAAGCGGCGGCAGAGCTTCAGGAAAAACTCATCGTTGGAAATGGCCGTCGCGGCACCCTTTGTGCGGCCGGACTCGGGAAAGGCAAATATCAGATCTACGTCGGAGGAGAAATTCAGCTCGCCGGCCCCCAGTTTACCCATCCCGACCACCACGAGTTCCTGGGTGGTGCCAGTGGCGCCGGTGGGGGTGCCCAACTGCCGGCATAGTTCGCCGTAGAGGACGTCCAGGGCGGCCCCGATACAGGCATCCGCCAGTGCGGACAGATTCCCGGTGGTTTCCTCAAGGTCGGCGCGGCCGGAGAGATCCCGCCAGGCGATCCGGAGCATTTCACGGCAGCGCTGTTGGCGCAGTTCACGACCCAGGGTTTTCTCCAGGGCCGTGAAATCATTTTCGGGTACATCGGCCAGACCGGCCTGCAGGCGGTCCCGGTAGGCCTCTTCGGGATAACTGCGGAGCAGGTCGCCACTTTCCAGGAGGTCAACCAGGACCTGGGGATGGCGCTGGCCGGTGCGGGCGATAAAGTCACTGCACGCCAGAACGCCCAGGAGTTCTTCGGTCAGGTCGTCCGGGACCCGAAAGTTCACGCCGACCTTACGGGCCGCAGTGAAAAGGGATTCCATTTTATCCCTGGCTTCCTGGGCCAGGGGGGCGGGTAGGGCCGGCATGGGCGCCTCTATCGATTGGGAGTTGGAAAACGCCGTCACTGGCGCAGATAGCCCCACTGGACCAGCCGCTGATAGGCATGCTGGGCCTGGGGACCTTGCTGGACGACCTGCAGATAGTCGCTATAATAGCGGGCCGCTTCCGGTTGCCGCTGTGCTCCTTCTTGGGCGTAACCTTTTAAAAACAGGATTTCCGGGTTGCTCGGCAAGCGCACATCATAGGCCTCGAAATCCCGGAGAGCAGCTTCGAAGCGACGGGTTTGCAAGTTTGAAACACCGCTGATGATGTAGCTCTGGGCCTCGCCCGGGTAGGCCTGCTGGGCGGCTACGGCATAGCGTTCGGCCTCATCGAAATGTTTTTGGACATACTGGCATTTCGCCATCATGAGGTTAGCCGCATAGTCCTGGGGGGCGATCCGGAGGGCCTGCTGAAACTGGGCGGCGGCGCCGTCGTAGCTTTCACGGCCCATTTCTTTCTCGCCATTTTGCATGGCTTCGATGGCCCCCTGGATCCTGCGCAGACCGGCGGTTTGATCCATGTAGCGCTCGCGGTACAGGGCGCCGGTGGCCTGGGAGTAGCGGGCGCGAACAGCGTTGACGGCGGTCTGATAGCGCTCGTCGCTCATGGGGTGGGTCGAAAAGAGGGTCTGCACGGCATTGGGTTTCTGTTTGTTGAGGCTGCGCAGCATCTCCATCAGCTCCACAAAGCCCTGGGGATCGTAGCCTGCGGCGGTCATGTAGCGCAGTCCCAGATCGTCGGCCTCCCGCTCGTTGTCCCGGCTATAGGAGGCCAGCAGAGCACCGGCCCCGATGCTGCCCAATTGTGCCGTCAGATCGCCCAGGGTGCTGCCCTGGGTGCCGACGATGGCCGCCGCGCCGCCCACGAGGGTCTGGGTGAGCATGGCCTGGGACATTTGATGGGCGGTGTGCCGGGCATTGACGTGACCCAGTTCATGCCCCAGAAGGGAGGCCAGTTCGGCTTCGTCGTTGAGCTTGAGCAGGATGCCGCGGGTCGCGGATATGGTGCCGCCCGGGAAAGCATAGGCGTTGATGTAAGTGGCGTTGACGACGTTGAAGCGGTAAGGCATGCGGGGGCGATGGCTGACGGCGGCCAACCGCTGTCCCACCTGGTCCACATAGGCTTCGAGGCTGCGGTCCTGAGTGATGCCGTAATCGGAGGATATCTGATAGGGGGAATTCTGGCGGTCGAGTTGGATTTCCTCCTGTTCGGACATCAACATCAACTGGCTGCGGCCGGTCACCGGATTGGTGGCACATCCGCTCAAGAAACCGGCTGCCGCCAGCGTGCTTAAACGAATAAAATCGCGTCGGTTCATGCCGTGAGCCCTCAACCATTCGTATGCCGGGGGGTGCATGGGAACCCTCCTTGTGATTGTCTTTGCAATACCATTAGCGCCCCGCCCCGCATTGCGTCAGGGGCGGCTTCCTTTGATATACTGAAAAAGCGGGGCAAGATCAAATTCGCCTTGATTCTTTCGGAGAAGATCAGTTATGGTGCCAACTCGCCTTTGTTCCAGGATAACGGCATCTTCCTGATAATCCATTGGAAATGGGGATATTGCAAAACAGACAAATTTGTCGATGTTTTTCCAATTTAGCGACAATTTTGTTGTTGATTAACCGCCCGGCATGCGCCGGTTTCATTGGGTTCCCATCCAACCTGTTGGTAACAAACAAGAATTCGGTGATGACGGTTTATGGCATGGCCGTTGCTAAGTCACACTAAGGCGTTTCGGTAAAATCGTATTCCTCTGACTGGCCAGGATAGGTTGCTGTAGGATGCGCTTCTCGGACGCATCATGCGGCAATTCGTGCCTGGTTGACATGAAAAGGTAATAATTCAGTTATTTCAGAAGGTAATCTCTTTTAGGAATCATTTCTGGTAAGGAGGATCGTCGTTATGTGCCGTTTGTTTGCCATTACCAGTGAAGATCCCCTCTCGCCCATGGTGGCGCTCCAGGCACTGGATGTCATGCGGGAAGGCCATGACGGGTCCGGTGTGGGGCTGTTCCTGCGCGATCTGGGAGGACCTTTCGAGGATATCAAGGATGCCCCTGTCCTATCGGGCATTTTCAGCGAAGCCGGCTTGAAGCGTCTGGATACCTATATGATGAACCTGGGGTTCATGACCAAATACAAGCTGTCCATCAAGGTGCCGAAATCACCACCTCCGGGGGTGCCCCGGCGGGATATTTACCTGGTGCGGGCTTACGAATATCCCGAGCAGTGGGACGGACTGCCCCAGAGCGAATTATACAGCCGGCTGCTGGAGACCCGCCTCATCCTGCGGGCGATGGGCGAGGAGACCGGCGATATGATCGTGTTTTCCTTCTGGCCGGATGTCATCATGATCAAGGAGATCGGCGACCCCCTGAAGGTGGCCAAGCATCTGCAGCTGGACCGCAAGGAGCTGCGGGCCCGGGTCATCATGGCCCAGGGACGCCAGAACACCAATTACGCGATCAATCTTTATGCCTGCCATCCCTTTTTCATCCAGGGCTATTCCACCATGACCAATGGCGAGAATACGGCCTTTATCCCGATCCGGGACTATCTCTCCTCGCGAGGGTTTCCGGGTTATGTGGGCTATCAGTCCGATTCGGAGGTGTTCACCCATATCCTGCATTTTGCCGTCAACCGCCTGGGGCTGGGAGTGGAGGCCTACAAGCACATCATTACGCCGCTCCAGAACAACGATCTTCTCCAGCACCCCAACCAACAATTGCTCAAGGGCCTCAAGCAAACCTGCCGCAAACTGATTATCGACGGTCCCAACTGCGTGATCGGGTCGCTGCCGGATCACAGCCTGTTCATGGTCCAGGATCGCAAGAAGCTGCGGCCCGGTGTGGTGGGGGGCCGCCCCGGCCGCTATGCGTTTTCCTCGGAATTGTGCGGCTTGGACGCCGCCATTCCGGAGCGCGACAAGTCCCAGGATTTCCAACCCATGCACTTGGACACCGCCATTGTGAACGCGGATCGTCAGGAGGTTAAGATATGCAGCCAGAAGGACCCATTGCACCTTTCTCACTAAGCCTCAAAGACTTGCCCTGGCAGATCGCGTGGGACAAGGACAAGTGCACCCTCTGCGGCCGCTGCACCGCCACCTGCCCGGTCAACGCCATTGAACTCGGGGTCTTCCGCAAGCGGCTGGTGGCCCCGGCGGTGGGCATTCTGGAAGCCCCCGAAAACGAATACAAGCTCTATTACGGCATCCGGCAGAAGACCGATCCGTCCTATGCCTGTGTGGGGTGTGCCATGTGCAACATGGTCTGCCCCAACGACGCCATCATCCCCATGCACGGGGATGAGATCGACAAGCTGCGCATGCACATCGACCGCGGAGGCCAACCCCGCCGCCGGGGCGGACGGCGCAACAATCCGGGCAGTCTGCTGGACCAGATCAAATTTATCCGCATTTCCATGCTGACGGATCCGGCCCTGGACGCCGGCCGGCATGAATTCGAACTGCGCACCCTGCTGGGCCGTGTTCTGTCGCCGGAACAAAGCCTGAAGTTCATGGCGGAAAACGGATGGACGCCCCCCGTGCGGGAAATCTATCCCCTCATGATCGGCGGTATGTCGTTCGGGGCTCTTTCGCCCAACATGTGGGAAGGCCTGCAGATGGGCGTAGCCTACTTGAACGAAGAGCTCGGCATGCCCGTGCGCATCTGCACCGGCGAAGGCGGCTGCCCGCCGCGCCTGCTGCGTTCGCGTTTTCTCAAATACGTGATTCTGCAAATTGCCAGCGGCTACTTCGGCTGGGATGAAATCATCCACGCTATCCCGGAAATGAAAGAGGATCCTTGCGCCATCGAGATCAAATACGGTCAGGGCGCCAAGCCGGGGGACGGCGGTCTGCTCATGTGGTACAAGGTCAACAAACTGATCGCCGCCATCCGGGGCGTTCCCGAAGGCATCAGTCTGCCCAGTCCGCCCACCCACCAGACCCAGTATTCCATTGAAGAGTCCGTGGCCAAGATGATCCAATCCATGTACATGGCCTGGGGCTTCCGGGTGCCGGTCTATCCCAAGATTTCCGGAACCACAACGGCTCTGGCGGTGCTGAACAACCTCACCCGCAACCCCTATGCCGCCGGCCTGGCCATCGACGGGGAGGACGGCGGGACCGGAGCCGCCTACAACGTTTCCATGAATCACATGGGACATCCCATCGCCAGCAACATTCGGGACTGCTATCTCAACCTGGCCAAAATCGGCATGCAGAACGAAATTCCGATCATCGCCGGCGGAGGCACCGGCAAAACCGGCAACCTGGCGGCCAATGCCGCTTCCCTGATCATGCTGGGGGCCAGTGGGGTGCAGATCGGCAAGTACATCATGCAGGCGGCGGCCGGATGCCTGGGGTCGGAAACCGATCGTTGCAACATCTGCAACATCGGCCTTTGCCCCAAGGGCATCACCTCCCAGGATCCACGGCTGTATCGGCGCCTGGATGTGGAACAGGTGGCGGAACGGGTGGTGGACGTATTCCTGTCCTTCGACACCGAACTGCGCAAGATCCTGGCGCCACTGGGGCGCTCGACCTCCCTGCCGATCGGCATGTCGGATGCCCTGGGGATTGCCGATAAAAATGCCGCCGAGCGGCTGCAAATCAACTATGTGGTCTGATCGCACAGGGGCTGGAGCGGATCGACATTTCAATGCCAGTGGAGATGTTTCATGAGCAGCGACGCCTATCAAGAACAGAACGTTTTTCATATTATCAGCGGCCAGGAAAACGGCGAACGCATCGAATCACGGGTGCTGGAAGATAAAATTCAGGAAGCGGTGGCCAGCGGTGAACGGCACCTGAAGATCCTGGCCTTTGGTCAGCACGGCATCGGCGGACGTTTGTGGAAGGCCGGCGAGGAAAAAGTGCATATCCGGATCGAGGGCCCGCCGGGACAACGGCTGGGTTCCCTGGGATTTGAGAACACCACCGTCGAGGTCCATGGTCCGGCATCGGATGATACCGGCTGGCTCAATGCCGGGGCCGAAATCATTGTCCATGGCAATGCCGGCAACGGCACCTGCAATGCCATGGCCCAGGGCGTCGTGCGGGTGGCCGGCAATATCGGCGCTCGCGGTATGACCATGACCAAGAGCAACCCCCGGTTTGCTCCCCCCGAGCTTTGGGTGCTGGGCTCTGTGGGGGATTATTTCGGCGAGTTCATGGCCGGCGGGATTGCCGTCATCTGCGGTGTGAACCCCCAGAATCCCGAAAATGTGCTCGGCTATCGACCCTTTGTGGGGATGGTGGGCGGCAAGGCCTTTTTCCGTGGCCCCCACGGCGGCTACAGCCAGGGGGATGCCAAATTGGTGCCCATCGACGACGCGGACTGGCAATGGCTGCAAGACAACCTGCAGGTTTTCCTGCAGCGCATCGCCCGGAAGGATCTGGCCGACGAACTTTCCGAGCGTACCCAATGGCAGTTGATCGCGTCCCGGGGGCCCCACGAAAAGACGACCCTGCGCACCCGTTCGATGCAGGCTTTTCATCAGGAGGTCTGGGAAAAGGAATTGGGACGGGGCGGCATTATCGGCGACCTTAGTGATCAGGACCGCAGCCAGATTCCGGTGGTGACGACGGGCGATTTGCGGCGTTTCGTACCGGTTTGGGAAAATCGCAAATATGCGGCCCCCTGTGAAGCCTCCTGCCCCACCGGAATTCCGGTGCAGGAGCGCTGGCGGCTGGTGCGCCAGGGTCGCATGGACGAGGCTGTGGATCTGGCCTTGAGCTATACGCCTTTTCCCGCCACGGTGTGCGGCTACCTGTGCCCCAATTTGTGCATGAGCAGCTGTACGCGCCAATCGGCCTTCATGGCCCCGGTGGATGTCCGGGGGCTGGGAAAAGCCAGCATCAATGCGGCCGTGGATGAACTGCCGCCCTTGAGCGGCCGCAAGATTGCCGTCATCGGCGGGGGGCCGGGGGGCATCTCGGTGGCCTGGCAACTGCGCCGCAGCGGACACGAGGCCACGGTTTACGACACGTCGGCGACCCTGGGCGGCAAGATCGCTTCAGCCATTCCCAGCAGTCGGATTCCCGAGGAGGTGGTGACCGCCGAACTGGACCGGGTGCGGGAGATCATCCCCCATGTCCACCTCCAGCAAGACATCCGTGAGAAGGATATCGCCCAATTGCGCGAGGATTACGATTTTGTGGTGCTGGCCACCGGCGCTCAAAAACCCCGGGTGGTGCCGGTGCCCGGCAAGGAACACCTGATTACAGCCCTGGATTTCCTGCGCGATGCCAAGGTGGGCCGGGCCCGGGTGGGCAAACGGGTCATCATCATCGGCGCCGGCAACGTGGGCTGCGACGTGGCCACGGAAGCCCACCGGCTGGGCGCCGAGGATATCACCCTGATCGACATCCAGGAGCCCCTCTCCTTCGGCAAGGAGCGGGAAGAGGCCGAGAAGGCGGGGGCTAAATTCCGCTATCCCTGTTTTACCAAAGAGATCACGGAGGAAGGCGTGATCCTGCAGGACGGCGAACGGCTGCCGGCCGACACGGTCTTCATCTCCATCGGCGACGCACCGGATTTGAGTTTCATCCCCGAGGATATCGCCACCGAACGGGGCTTCGTGGTGGTCAACGAACATTTCCAGACCACGGATGCCCGCGTGTTCGCCATCGGCGACCTGGTCCGGCCGGGGCTTTTAACCGATGCCATCGGTGCCGGCCGCAAAGCCGCCGGGGCGATCGTGGAAATGCTGGACGGCCGTCGCCCGGTCAGCGACACCCGCCAGATGATCGATAAGCGGCGTATTTCGCTGGAATATTTCGATCCGCGCATCCTCGAGTACGAGGATATCGACCACTGCGGCTCCCAGTGTTCCTCCTGCGGCGCCTGCCGGGACTGTGGCATCTGTGCGGCGGTTTGCCCTTACAGTGCCATAAGCCGGGTGGAAGCCGCCGACGAGAGCTACGAATACGTGGTGGACGCCGAGCGCTGCATCGGCTGCGGGTTTTGCGCCGGGGCCTGTCCCTGCGGGATCTGGGATCTGGTGGAGAACACGCCCTTGAGTTGAGTGCGGCGGAGCTGGTTTGTGAAAACGCCGCCCCGGCCCCTCGCTGCTTGCGGGGCCGGTTTTCTGTTGCCAAATCGCCTTAACTTCATTACTAGATACACTTTTTAAATTCCATTCGGCCGGTTGCCCATGGCACCCGGCCTCTGCATAACGGACAGGGCATCATGAAAGCACTCCTTGCATTGGAAGACGGGCGAACCTTCAAATGTCGTTCGTTTACAGGTCCGGGGGAAGCCCAGGGTGAGGTGGTGTTCAACACCAGCATGACCGGCTATCAGGAAGTCCTGACAGATCCTTCCTACAGCGGCCAGTTGGTCACCATGACCTACCCACTGGTGGGCAATTACGGTATCAACCCGGAAGACGTGGAATCGGCCCGCATCCAGGTGGCGGCCTTCATTATAAAGGAATACCAGCCCTTTTACAGCAATTACCGGGCGACCCAATCCCTGGCGGACTACCTCCAATCCCAGGGCGTGATGGGGGTCGAGGACCTGGACACCCGGGCTTTGACCCGTCATATCCGCAAGACCGGCGCCATGCGCGCCTTTCTCTCCACCGCGATTCTCGATGCCGAGGCCGCTGTGGCCAGGGCCCGGGCCATTCCCGGTATGGCGGGCTTGGACCTGGCCAGCGGGGTCAGTGCCGACAGACCCTACCGCTGGGAGGACAATCGACCGATCCCGTTGGATACCGATAGTGCGGAGGCGCCCCGTCTCGATGAGACGGTCTGGCGGATGCGCGGCCAAAAGCATTCTGTCGTGGCTATGGACTACGGCATCAAATACAACATCCTGCGCTGCCTGGTGCAGGCCGGCTTCGAGGTGGTGGTGGTGCCGGCCGCAACGCCGCCGGAGACCATCCGGGCCATGGCGCCCAGCGGCATTTTTCTGGCCAACGGGCCGGGGGATCCCGAACCGGTGCGCTATGCCATCGATGCCATCCGGGATCTGATCGACTACCGCCCCATGTTCGGTATCTGCCTCGGCCATCAACTGATGGGCCTGGCGCTGGGGGGCAAAACCTACAAGCTTAAATTCGGCCATCGGGGTGCCAACCAGCCGGTCAAGCACCTGCCCAGCGGCCGCATTGAGATTACATCGCAAAATCATGGCTTTGCCGTGGATCCTGACTCTTTGAAGGATAAGGACGTCGAGATCACCCATATCAACCTTAACGACAATACCCTCGAGGGATTCCGCAGCCGCCGCTATCCGATCTTTGCGGTCCAATACCACCCCGAGGCGTCACCCGGGCCCCACGATGCCCGTTATCTCTTCGCTGACTTTAAACGCTTGATGGATGAGAATACGCCCTTAAATAATAAGAAATAGATGGCGTCAGCGGCTTCTTGACAACGCCAACCACCGACGCCGCGGGACCCGACAGAGATCTGAATCCATGCCCAAACGAACCGATATCCACAAGATTCTCATCATCGGCGCCGGTCCGATCATCATCAGCCAGGCCTGCGAGTTCGATTATTCCGGCACCCAGGCCTGCAAGGCCTTGAAGGAGGAAGGCTACGAGGTCGTGCTGGTGAACAGCAATCCGGCGACCATCATGACCGATCCGGAAATGGCCGACCACACCTATATCGAGCCGGTGACCCCGGAAGCCGTGGCGCGCATCATCGAAAAAGAGCGCCCGGACGCGCTGCTGCCCACCCTGGGCGGTCAGACCGGATTGAATACGGCCGTCAAAGTCGCCGAGCGGGGCGTTTTGGAAGAATTCGGCGTGGAAATGATCGGCGCCACCCTGCATTCCATCCGCAAGGCCGAGGATCGGGATCTGTTCCGCAAGGCCATGGCCAATATCGATCTGCGGATTCCCCGCAGCGGGATTGCCAACACCATGGAGGAAGCCCGCAGCATCGTGGAAGAGATCGGCTATCCTATTATCGTGCGCCCCAGTTTCACGCTGGGCGGCACCGGCGGTGGCGTGGCCTACAACCCCGAGGACCTGGAGCGTATTGCCAAAGCCGGGCTGGATGCCAGCCTGAATACCCAGGTGATGCTGGAAGAATCGGTTCTCGGGTGGAAGGAATACGAGCTGGAGGTGATGCGGGACAAGAACGACAACGTGGTCATCGTCTGCTCCATCGAGAACATGGATCCCATGGGGATTCACACCGGCGACAGCATCACCGTGGCCCCGGCCCAGACCCTGAGCGACCGGGAGTACCAGGTCATGCGCGACGCGTCGTTGGCCATTATGCGCGAGATCGGGGTGGATACCGGCGGATCCAACGTCCAGTTTGCCATCCATCCCCAGACCGGCGAGATGATCGTGGTGGAAATGAACCCCCGGGTGTCGCGCAGCTCGGCCTTGGCCTCCAAGGCGACCGGTTTTCCCATCGCCAAGATCGCCGCGAAACTGGCGGTGGGCTACACGCTGGATGAAATTCCCAATGATATCACTGGGGAAACGTTGGCCTCATTCGAGCCGACCCTGGACTACTGCGTCGTCAAAATTCCCCGTTGGACCTTCGAGAAATTTCCCGAAACCGCGGATTTTCTCACCACGGCCATGAAGTCGGTGGGCGAGACCATGTCCATTGGCCGAACCTTCAAGGAAGCGTTGCAAAAGGGCTTGCGTTCGCTGGAAATCGGACGTTACGGGTTCGGAGCCGACGGGCGGGACTCCGGCGACAAGCGGGCCCTGGAGGGGCGGCCCCTGACCCGGGCTGAAATCGAACCGTACCTGGCGACCCCCAATTCCCAGCGCATCTTCTATCTGCGGCACGCCCTGCTGCAGGGCATGTCCATCGAATCCATTTACGCCCTGACCCATATCGATCCTTGGTTCCTCCACCAGTTGCGCCAGATCGTCGAACTGGAAAAGACCATCGCCGCCGGCGACCCCGACGACGACCTCCTGGCCCGGGCCAAGGCCTGGGGGTTTTCCGACATCCAGATCGCCTATCTCACGGGTCAGACGGAAAACGCGGTGCGCGAGCGGCGCGAGCGGTTGGGCCTCAAGCCCGTCTACAAGCTGGTGGACACCTGTGCCGCGGAATTCAAGGCGGCCACACCGTACTACTATTCCACCTACGAAGAGGAAAACGAAGCCCGGGCGACGACGGGTACCAAGGTCATGATCCTGGGGGGCGGGCCGAACCGCATCGGCCAGGGTATCGAGTTCGACTACTGCTGCGTCCACGCGTCTTTCGCTCTGCGGGAGGAGGGCGTGGAGAGCATCATGGTCAACAGCAACCCCGAGACGGTCAGCACGGACTACGACACCTCCGACAAGCTCTACTTCGAGCCCCTGACCCGGGAGGATGTGCTGCATATCGTGGAGACCGAAAAGCCCACCGGGGTGATTGTCCAATTCGGCGGTCAGACGCCCCTCAACTTGGCCACCGCCCTGCTGGAGGCCGGCGTCCATATCATGGGCACCCACCCCCACAGCATCGACCGGGCCGAAGATCGGGAGCAGTTCCAGGCCATGCTTAAAAAGCTGGGACTGGTGCAGCCGGAAAACGGCACGGCCAAAAGCGTAGAGGAGGCTGTCCGGGTGGCGAGCGCCATCGGCTATCCGGTGATCGTGCGTCCTTCCTATGTATTGGGGGGGCGGGCCATGAAAATCGTGTACAACCGTGAAGCCCTGGAGAATTTTACCCGCTTGGCTATCGAAGCCTCCCCGGAGCATCCTGTCCTGATCGACAAATTTCTCGAGGACGCCGTGGAAGTGGATGTGGACGCCATCTGCGACGGCGAGCGGACCATTATTGGCGGCATCATGGAGCATGTGGAGGAAGCCGGCGTCCATTCCGGCGATTCGGCCTGTATCCTGCCGCCCCGATCCATCCCGGCCGTCGTGCTGGAAGAGATCGCCGATGCCACCCGGGCCATGGCCAAAGAGCTGAATGTGGTGGGGCTGATGAACGTCCAGTACGCCATCAAGGGACAGAAGGTCTTCATCCTAGAGGTCAACCCCCGGGCTTCCCGAACGATCCCCTTCGTGAGCAAGGCTACCGGCGTACCCCTGGCGAAGCTGGCGACCAAGGTTATGCTGGGCAAGTCCCTGGAGGAGCTGGGGCTCACCCATGAAATCATTCCGGGTTATGTATCGGTCAAGGAAGCCGTGTTGCCCTTCGACCGGTTTCCGGATGTGGACACCCTGCTGGGTCCCGAGATGAAATCCACGGGCGAGGTCATGGGCATCGATTTTGACTTCGGCTCGGCTTTCAGCAAGGCCCAGATGGCCGCCGGCCAGCATCTGCCGGCCCAAGGCACCGTTTTCATCAGTGTGCAGGATCGCGACAAAGCCGCGGTGGTGGACATTGCCCGGCGTTTTATCGACCAGGGGTTCGAGATCATGGCCACCGGCGGGACGGCGGACTACCTCGAGACCCAGGGCTTGTCGTCCCGTTTCGTATTCAAGGTTTCCACCGGCCGGCCCCATGTGGTGGACGCCATTAAAAACCGTGAGATTCAACTGGTGATCAACACCGGCTCCGGTGACGAAACCAAGCGCGACGGGTATGAAATTCGTCGGGCGGCCCTGAAGTTCCGGCTGCCCTATGCCACTACGATTGCCGGTGCGCGGGCGATCTGCCACGGTGTCGCCGCCCTGAAGGAGCGGCGCCTGGAGGTGAAATCCCTCCAGGAATACCACCAGTCCCTCACGGTGGTGGCCTCGGCCTGATTCAAAAGCATTCCCGGGAGAATCCTATCGATGATGAATTTTGACGAAAGACCTCGCGAGGCTTGCGGCCTTTTCGGTATTCACGGTCACCATGATGCTTCCAAGTTGACCTACTTCGGGCTCTACGCCTTGCAGCACCGGGGTCAGGAAAGTGCCGGTATCGCTGTCTGCCAGGATAAAACCATCGTGGGACACAAGGGCATGGGGCTGGTTTCCGACGTGTTCGACATGACCCACCTGGAGGAGCTGAGCGGCACCAGCGCGGTGGGGCATGTCCGCTATTCCACCACCGGCAGCTCCATCCTTGGCAATGCCCAGCCGTTTTTCGTGCGTCACCAGCATCGCTCCTATGCCCTGGCCCACAACGGCAATCTCGTGAATGCCCATATCCTCAAGGACGAGCTCGAACGCACCGGTTCCATTTTCCAGACCACCATGGACAGCGAGGTGTTTCTGCACCTTTTTGTCAAGAACCTGAAGCATGGCTTCGAGGGGGCGCTGGTGGAGACCGTCAAACGCCTCAAAGGCGCCTACTCTTTCGTGCTCCTGACCAGCGAGGGCGAAGTGATCGGGATCAAGGATCCCAACGGGTTCCGGCCTCTGTGCCTGGGACGCCTCAACGGAAGCTACGTTCTGGCCTCGGAGACCTGCGCCCTGGACCTCGTGGAAGCGGAATTCGTGCGCGAACTGGATCCGGGCGAAATCGTGATCATCGGCGACAAGGGCGTTAAAAGCATCCAGACCCAGCCGGAAGGCGCCAAACGCACCTTTTGCATCTTTGAATACATTTATTTTGCCCGGCCGGACAGCACGATCTACGGCAAGAACGTCTACCTGACGCGCAAGGCCCACGGACGTCAATTGGCCAAGGAATCCCGGGTGGATGCCGACTTCGTCATGCCCTTTCCGGATTCGGGCACTTACGCCGCTTTGGGATTTTCGGAAGCCTCGGGTATCCCGTTCGAAATGGGGATGATCCGCAACCACTATGTGGGTCGGACCTTTATCCAGCCCACCCAGAGCATGCGCGATTTCGGCGTGCGGGTCAAACTCAACCCGGTCAAGGAGCTCCTGAAGGGTAAGGACATTATCATCATCGAGGATTCCATCATTCGCGGCACCACGGCCAAGACCCGAGTCAAAGCATTGCGCGAGCTCGGTGTGAAGCGGGTGCATCTTAGGGTCAGCGGACCACCCCACCGGTTTCCCTGCCATTACGGCATTGATTTTTCAACCAAAGGCGAGTTGATTGCGGCCAGCATGTCCGTGGAAGCCCTGGGGCGTTATTTGGGGTTGGACTCCCTGGCCTACCTCAGCCTTCCGGGATTGCTGTCCTCCACCGGAGTCGAAAACCCCGAACGCCATTTCTGTAAAGCGTGCTTCGACGGTTGTTATCCGGTCGATTTCGACGGAGAGCTTTCCAAAAACTGTATGGAAATGCTATAATTCGTATCTAACCCCATCATAGCGATACGGAGACCCCATGCAGGAGTCGCGCTACCTCAAGGACAATTTGGAAAACATCCAGCGACTCATGTCCATTCCGGCCTTGCGCAATTTCGAAACCAGCAACCTCAGCCGGCTGCTGCACCTGAGCAAGATGCGCGAATACGAGACCGACGAGATCATCATCCAGGAGGGGGATGAAGATCCCTGGCTCTATTTTTTGCTGGAGGGCAAAGTCCGTGTCACCAAAAAGGATGTGGAGATCGGGGTGATCAGCGAGGTGGGCGATGTCTTCGGCGAGATGCGCATCATCGACAGCCAGAGCCGCTCCGCCACGGTGGTGGCCCTGGAACCGACGGTTTGCCTGGCGATCAACACCACGGCCAAAGATCGCATGGTGGGGTCGGGAGATCGGGACGAACAGCTGGATTTCCTGCTCCTGTTGTACCGGATTTTCGCCGAGTTTCTTTCCCTGCGCCTGCGCTTGACCAACGAAGAGTTGATCAAGGTCAACAAAATCCTCAAGGCCCTCGCCTAAGCCCATGGCCCGCAAGCGAACGGTTGCCTTTTCCGCCCAGGCCGTCAATCTCTTTTTCCACATTCTCACCGGCTGCAATCTGAAGTGCCGCCACTGCTACATCAACCCTGCGCAGCACGGCACGGCACGGCTGCCTCTGGCAACCATCCAGCGCTGGCTCAAGATCTTTGCGGATCTGGACAAACCGGCCAACCTGGTTCTTCTAGGGGGGGAGCCGACTTTGCACCCGGACCTGGCCACGGTGGTTCGAACAGCGCGTCATCTGGGATTCGCCTCCATCACCATCGACACCAACGGCTACCTGTTTCACGACATTCTGGACCGCATCACCCCTGAAGACCTCGACTACTTCAGTTTCAGCCTGGACGGGGCCACGGCCAAGACCAATGATGCCCTGAGGGGTCAGGGGTCCTACGCGGCCTGCCTGGATGGCATCCGGCGCGCGGTGGCCAAAGGCTTCAGCACCAGTCTGATCTACACCGTGAGTACGGCCAATATCCATGAACTGGAGCAGATGGGTCCGCTGCTGGAAGATCTCGGCGTGGAACGGTTTTTCATCCAGGTGCTGGGGATCCGGGGCAATCCGGCCCTCCAGGCGGAATGCGCGGCATCTGACCGGCCGCTGCAGGTGGATCGCGGCCGTTGGCTGGCGAAGATTCCGGCGGCGGCCGCCAAGATCGCCGATCGCGGGCTTACGGTCACCTACCCCAAGGTCTTCCTTGAGGCAAAAGAGGCTTTCGCCTGCGCCGCCCGGGTGGCGGATAATTTCTTTGTTTTCCCTAACGGCCGCGTCTACCGCTGTCCCCTGTGCGAAGATTTCCCCCTTCACAGCTATACCTTGGAAAATGGCCGGCTCGAACCCATGCCGGCCATCAATGAAAAAGACCTTTTTGCGCTGAATATCCCGGAAGGTTGCGTCATGAACCGTCTGGTGCAGCCCGGCAACCTCGTTTACGGCGAAGACGGCCGGCCGGCCTACCGGATTGCCTGCTGCATGTTGAAGGAAGAAATCCTACCGCCTTGAGGACAACGCCATGGAAAAAGTGAAGGGCCGCCTGACGGTGCGGCAACGGATGATCGCCCTGCTGGAAGACGAAGAATGCGATGTGCGCGATATTTCCAAGGCATTGCACATCTCCGAAAAAGAGGTGGGGGATCATCTGGACCACATCCGGCGCAGCCTGTCCGCTACCCAGCAGAAGCTTGAGATCCGACCCGCGGAATGTTTGGCCTGCGGCTTCATCTTCAAGGACCGGAACCGCTTTTCCCGCCCGGGCCGCTGCCCCCGCTGCCGGGAGACCCGCATTTCGATGCCGCGTTTTTATATCTGCTGATGGGTTCCCCCGGCTTCATCTTCCCACCTTGCTTCCGGCCAACGGGTATGGCCCTTCGGGCTGTCGCACGGGGTCCAGCTGGCCGGGCTCACTAGGCTGATACGCATCTTTAAGGTCCCACCGCAAGCAACCAGATAAGATACGTCAAGGCCGAGGCCAGGGTGCTGGTTGAAATGGCGGCGACGGCGAATTCATCATCACCGTGCATTTCTCTGGCCATGACGTAGGCTACGGTCGCCGTGGGGGTGGCCAGCAAGATCAGGCCGGGCAGGAAATCGGCCGTCTTCTGCCCGAAGAGCATGAAGAAGGCCAGCCCCACCAGGGGCAGACCGATGATTTTAATGGCCACGGAACCCAGGACCGAGAAAAGATTCTTGCGCATGACCTCCAGGGATAGAGACGCGCCGATCAGCATAAGGGACATGGGCGGGGCCAGGCCGCTCAAAATGTCCATGAAGCGCAGGAGCGGAGCGGGGAGTTCCACCTGAACAGCCGAGGCCGCCACACCGGCCAGGGCCGATATGATGATGGGATTGCGCACCAGTTTTTCGGCGACGAGACGCAGTTTTTTTTGGGGTTCGACATTCGCCACCGTGCTGGCCTGCAATGCCAGCACGGAGAGGACATTTTGCAGGATCATGATGAAACCCGCCAGAATGCCGGCCTTGGCCAGGCCGCTTTCCCCCATGAAGTAGAAGGCCACCGGGAGCCCGATATAGCCCTGGTTGCCGTGGGCGGAGCACTGGATAAACGTCCCGATACGCCCTTTGGGCCAGCGTGTCGCATGCCCGATCAGCCAGGCGCTGAAATAGGCCAGAACCGCCGACGACAGCGTGATGAGCAGAACCGTCATGTTGAACTGGGTGTGGAAGGAGGCTTTCGAAATGGAGCGGAAAATGAGGGCCGGGATGGCCAGGTAGTACACGAGCTGGTTGGCCGGTCCCAGGAATTCGGGCGGCATGAATCCCCGGCGCCGGGCGAACCAGCCCAGGATGACGACGGCAAAGATCGGGATGATGGTCGAGAGTACTTGCATAGCATCACGTCGGCATTTTTACATTTGCGGAGAGATCAGGACGCGGAAGTCTTAAACCCGGCGACGGGGTTGCAGCAGTCGCTGACAGGATCATATTTCATCAAGGGCTTCGATGCGTTCGGACAATGAAAATGCTCCCAGAAACGGATCGAGCTCCCGCAACGAAACCCGGCCAGTGGTCAAGGGGTCGGTCTGAACCAGTCTGGTTTTCATTATATCGAGGGGCTCCGGAAATTCGTCCGTATAGATCAAAGATCCCCTGATTATCAATTCCCTGCGGGCTACCATATCGATGGAAATGGCATGATCCCCTTTTCTTCAATGCTACTCGCATGACCTGCACGGTCTCGAAAGACGTTTTCTTGGCCCGCGGGTGCGGGGAAAACATCACGACGTTCTTGGCCTTGAGGGCATAGATGCCCATGCCCGGAGGAGGGCTCAAGGCCGGGTTGGTGGTGGGCACCAGGCCGGCGATCACGCCGACCGGTTTGGCATATTTGACAAGGCCCTTTTCCGGAATTTCCTCGACGATCTCCATGCTTTTCTGCCGCAGGGCGTCACGCAGGATACCCATGATCTTGAAGCGCTTGTTGGGGCGCCCCGCCCGGTCGCCAAGCCCGCTTTCATCCACGCCCATCTGGGCCAGACGGGTAAAGGTCTTTTCATTGGCCGTGGCCCACCCCACGGCTTGAATCGCCCGTCGATCGTGGCCTGATCGTATTCTTGGATCAATTTTTGAGCGGTCCGCGCTCTGGTCAGCAACTCCTGCGCATATTGCTTTTCTTCTTCCGTAATGGGTCTTGCCACTGCGACCTCCCTGCCGATCCGGTAGTTTTATTTTTTTGTCTTCATTTCTTCGATCAAAGCGCTAAACGGCACCCGAACCAAAACTTCCCGCAAGTTTATCCGGTGGGTTCCGTCTTGTTACCACCGAAGCGGTTTTTAACTTTCTTCCACACGGGGGTCTGACTTATCAGCATCCAGATCACCGCGAGGGTCAGAATCAGTGAAATGGGATTGGTAAACAGTTCTTGGACCGTCAAGCCGATGTCATTGCGGCACGACATCAACGCCCGGCGATAAGAGACGTCCATGAGGGGGCCCAGGATCACGCCCAGAATGACCGGGCCTACCTGGAAGCCGTACAACTTGAGAAAATAGCCGAAGATACCGAAACCCAGCATCCAGTAGACGTCGACGATATTGTTCTGAATGGTGTAGGTGCCTACCACCGACAGAACGATGATAATCGGAATCAGGATGCCCTTGGGCAGCTCGACCATCTTGGCGAAGATCCGTATGCCGGTAAGACCGAAGATCAGGAGAAATATGTTGGCCAAGGCCAGGTTGCCCACCGTGAACCAGAAGAGATGCGGCGTATCGATCATCAGCATGGGCCCGGGCTTGAGGCCGTGGATGAAAAGTGCGCCGATAATAACGGCTGTGACGGCGTCCCCCGGTATTCCTAAAGTGAGCATGGGGATGTAGGCGCCCCCAATGGCGGCGTTGTTGGCCGACTCCGGTGCGATCAGCCCCTCGTAGGCCCCTTGGCCGAACGGTCGGGACGGATTCTTGACCGAGCGCCGCGCATGATCGTAGGCCAGCAGAGACGCGATGTCGCCGCCTGTGCCCGGCAGGGCCCCGATCAGTACGCCGATGAACGAGGTGCGGATGGCAAGCGGGAGATATTTCAGGATCACCGACCAGGACGGCAGGATTTTGGAGACATCCTGTTTGACGGGTTTGACGTCGATCTGGTGAATCTGGACCAGGGCCTCGGCAACGCCGAACAGGCCGATCATGGCAATCACGAAGTGGACGCCGCCCAACAGGGCGATCGTGCCGAAAGTAAACCGCCCTTCCGCCGTGAGGGGATCCATTCCCACCAGCCCCACGATGACGCCAAAGGCGCCGGCGAAGATCCCCTTGGCCATGGATTCGCCCGACAGACTGCCGACTAGGAGCAGTCCCATAACGGCAAGTAGTAGATAGTCCCGAGGGGCGAACTTGAGGGCCATGTCGGCCACCCAGGGGGCGGCCAGCGCCAGTACGGCGACGCCGATAAATCCACCCACCACCGAAACGACAGTGCTGACGCCGATCGCCCGGCCGGCTTCTCCCAATTGGGCCAGGGGGAATCCGTCAAAACTCGTGGCGATGGCCGCCGGGGCGCCGGGGATGTTCAGGAGAATGGCGGTTCGCGAACCACCGTAGACTCCACCGCAGTAGACGCCCACCATCAAGGCCAGAGCGTTGTTCACCTCCCATGAAAACGTGAAGGAGATCAGAATCGAGACCGCCATGGTGACGGACAGGCCAGGAATGGCCCCGATGTAGATGCCGGCCAGGGTCCCCGCGGCCGTCAAAGCCATCAGGGACGGATCGAGCCAGCCCATGAAGAAGTATGAAAATACCGATTCAGTCAAAGTGACACCTCGGTGATAAAACGTTAAGGCATAATCACTCTGAAGAAATACTGGAAAATGACGTAGATGCAGACCAGCGTGCCCGCACTGATCAGCAGGGACTTGATCCAGCCGGTTCCCCGTAGGACCACCATCGACACCGCCATGAAGACAAAGGAACTGGGAAGGAAATGGAGCGGCTGGAGGACGATCATGTAGCCGATGATGATGCCCGTGTAGATGACGAATTCTTTCGGAAAGACTTCTTTTACGGCAATTTTCATCTCGTCTCTAAAGTTTTCCGCGTCGGGTTTTTCCAGCTTTCGATTGCCCAGCAGGGCAAGTCCCGCAGAGATCACCATAACCAGGCCGGCGGCCATCGGGAAAGCCCCTGGCGAACTGATGGATGAAAAACCCGATATCCGATAGGCCAGAATGAGGATAACCAGGCTGAAGGCCATCATCAGGTAAACAAAGACATTTTCTCCAGAGCGGAGTTTTCTGGTTTTTTTCATGGCCACCCCACGTTATGGCCGGCGGCCCCGGTCGCAGCAGGGGCCGTTGCCGGCTTTGGGTTTACGGTTTGGGGATGCCCAGTACCTCGGGGGACACCTTGGTAGATCCGGCATCGAAGAGCAGCCAGGTACTGACCGACTGCCATTTCTTAAGGAAGGCGTCGGCCTCGTCGCCGCTGATGTTCATCATGACGGCACCGAAATCAGAGACGAACGTCTGAAATTTAGGCTCTGCCGCGCCTTTATGGAAGGCCTCGACCAGTTTCTGCTTGGCGGCCTCGGGCACGTCCCGTTTGCACCAGATTCCATAAAACGGGCCCCAGGGAAGATACTTGTTGAATTCGGGATAGTCCTGGGTGATGAGGGGCAGGTCTTCGAGCCCGGGTATGGGGGTATTAGAAACCACGGCCAAGACCTTGACCCGGCCGGCTCGGATTTGTTCCCGCACGGCCGTGAGACCGGCCGGCATGATGTCCACATGGCCGCCCATAAGGGCTGTTACGCCGGGGCCTTCGCCGTCAAAGGGCACCCGAATGACGTCGAAGCCCGTAACAGCCTGAATCATGGCGCCCACCGTGTAGGGGAGCCCCCCGGGACCGGTGGACCCCATCTTGATCTGACCCGGGCGCTTCTTGGCATCTTCGATCAGCTCTTTGAAGGAGTTCCACGGGGTGTCGTTGTTGGCGACGATAACGCCGACGCCGCGGGCGAGAATGTTGACCGGGTAGAAATCCTTGTAGTCCAGTTTGGAGAGTTTGAGCACGCCGTGGAGCTGGGGGTTTTCAGCACCGTAGAGCAGAGTGTAACCGTCCGACGGGCGGCTGTAGACGTATTGGGTGGAAATGGCGCCCGTCCCGCCCGGCTTGTTGATCAACACGATCTGCTTACCGAGATACGGCTCTACGAGCGGTGTGATGGCGCGGGCAACATTATCCGTGGCGCCGCCTGCGCCCCACATGATTATCCCCTGCAGATCTCTGTCGGGGTAGTCGGCCGCAAAGGCGATTCCCAAACAGCAGACGGCCAGAACCATCGACAATAAAAGCAATCGTTTCATCATTCATCCTCCTATGTTTGGGGTCTTGGGGTATCTGTCTTGCCGAACGATATTGATGCCGAGCAGGTGTCTTGCTCGCCTATGCGCGCCTGGTTTCTGGGGTTTAGAGAAGAATAGTGACCTATCAGGTCGGTGCCTCTTTTTTGGAACTTTGCTAATCGGCTGGATCGACATGATCCGGCGCGATCGTCTTTCCCGGCATAACCATTGCGTAAAAAATAGCGAAGATCATAGCTAAACTTGTTACCACGATTGAACGGACATTATTTACCTCTTTTTGGTTTGATATACGCGCTAAGTTTTTGTTTTAACTGCCCCTATGCGAGATACTGGGCTTTCGTTATGTCATCTTTTGGGCCAGGTATTGTGCGGCCGCCTGAATGGCCCGACGTGCGAACTCTTCCGAGCCCAGTTCATTTATACGGGTTTCGTTGGGAATTTCAAGGGAATAGGGGACCACAGGCATGCAATCGAGGATTTCCAGCAGGTTCAATCCGCCCTCGCCCGGGAAATTACGACCGGCACGGGCGGTATAAATAACTTCTTCCGTGGTCGTCGGAATTTCCTTGGGCGCATCGCAGAGATGGATGAAATGAAACCATTCCCGGGGGAGATTGCGCAGGTCCTCCAGGCGCGACCGGGAGCGGTCGAAATGGAGGGTGTCCACCAGCAGGCCCGCGTTGGGTTTGTCCACCGCTTCGATCACGGCAGCCGCGGCCCTCAGGTCCGGGGTATCAGTCCACGACGGGAACTCGAGATCGACTGTGAGCCCGAAGGGTTGGGCCAGTTCACAAAGTCGGCCGAAGCGATCGGTGGCCCGTGCCCGGTCGGGATCGGGGAGTTGAGCGATGACGGCGCGAGCCCCGAGTTCGGCTCCCGCCTCCAGAAACGTGAGATAGGTCTCCGGCTCTGTCTGGGGATCCATGCGGGCCAGTTCGATGTCGAGCACCCTCACCCCCGTATCGGCCATGCGCGCCTTGGTTTCCTTCATCATGGCGTGGTCGTCCATGAGGGGGTAGGTTTTCTCGTTGGGTGTGACAGATGTCATTCGCAGACTAACATACTGATAGCCCGTCTTCGATGCAATGCTGACCATTTCTGGAGGGGAACACTGCAAAACGGTTAAGTGAGCGAGTGAAAATTCATAAGCCATATTGTTATTCCCATCCTAAAATACAGTCTGTGTCCGGCGTAGGCGAATCCACGGAAACGAGGCGCCCAGTGGGAGGGCATAAGCATTGCCTTATCGAGGGTTTCGACATTGATACCTCGCGATAGTCGTCGTAACAGCCGGCCGTTAGTTTTTCCGCCAAAAGGCATTCTGCCTGATTCGAGTCGACGATGGCCACTATCCAACCTCCGGGAAAGCCAGCGAAATGGCGGGATGTCTGCGCCCGCAAGTCCGGCGTCCATGACACCTCATCGCATAGCGCTCTTCTGCCTGTGTTTGGGCAATGGCAGCCAAGATTCATGCTGCAGCAGCCTCTGGTTTCTAAAAGGTTTCAGTGTTGTAAAATTCTCCGAACAATTCTTCGTCAGTTGGCCGATCTTCCGGGATGGGCCGCGCTACCCAAGTATAGTTTAGATAGTGCTTCAGGTTGATATTCTCGTTGGTGATGTTGCCGGCCCACACGCCGCAGCCCATGCTGGAGGTCATGGGCATGCCATTGTTGAACGCGCCGGCATTGGCCTTGGACTGGGGCTGGCGCACCATCATGCGGCTGACCGGGGCGATCATGGCCAGACGGTGAATATGGTCGTCATTGAAGGAATAAATGCCGCAGGAGTGCCCCTTACCCTGCACTTCGTAGATCTGCTTGATCATCTCCAGAGCGGTGTCAAAACCACTGTATTTGAAGATTGAAAGCAGGGTTCCCAGCTTCTCGGTGGAGAAGAGATGTTCGCGGCCGATTTTGTTTTCTTGGACGATGATGAATTTCCGGCCCTCCGGGATCGTAAAGCCGGCCTTTTCAGCGATTCTCTGGGGTGGGCAGGCAATCGTGTCGAATGTCCGATGCCCTTCGGCATCCCAGTAGACGTCCTGGATTTTGGCCTTTTCTTCGTCGGAGGTCAGATAGCCGCCTTCTTTTTGGAGCTGATCCAGAAAACGGTCATAGATGCTGGCCTCAACCAGCAGATTGCCGTCCGCCGAGCAGCCGGATCCGAAATCGGATATCTTGCTGAGCATGCTGTTGTGGGCGGCTTCCTCGATATCAGCGGTTTCGTCAATTACCATGGTGGAGTTGCCCTGGCCGGCTGCATAGGCCGGTTTGCCGGACTGGTGGGCGGATTTGGCCATGGCTGGGCCTCCGGTGGCGATGGTGAGATCGCAGATTGCCATGATCTCCTGGGCCAGGGGAATGCTGGGCTTCTCGACACAGACATAAAGGTCTTCCGGTAAGCCGATTTTCTTCAGGGCCGCCCGCATGACCTGCACGGTCTCGAAGGAGGTCTTCTTGGCCCGCGGATGGGGGAGAAAATCACCGCATTCTTGGCCTTGAGGGCATAGATGCCCATGCCAGGAGGGGTCAGGGCCGGGTTGGTGGTGGGCACCAGGCCGGCGATCACACCGACCGGTTTGGCATATTTGACAAGGCCCTTTTCCGGAATTTCCTCGACGATCCCCATGCTTTTCTGCCGCAGGGCGTCACGCAGGATACCCATGATCTTGAAGCGCTTGTTGGGGCGCCCCGCCCGGTCGCCAAGCCCGCTTTCATCCACGCCCATCTGGGCCAGACGGGTAAAGGTCTTTTCATTGGCCGTGGCCCACCCCACTGCTTGAATCGCCCGATCGATCGTGGCCTGGTCATAGTCTTCGATCAATTTTTGAGCGGTCCGCGCTCTGGTCAGCAACTCCTGGGCGTATGTTTTTTCTTCTTCTGTAATAGGTCGTGCCACTTTTGCCTCCTTGCCATTATGGTGGATTCAAATTTTAAGATAGGTCGGCATCGATTCGATGCAAATATCGCCTATTGCTACCTCAATTCGCCGCAATACCGCGTGGATAAGGATACGGGCGGCTGACGATCAAATCATGGCGGCCAGGGTCAGGATAGCGCTCTAAAGATTGATGAACAGTATCTATCCACAAATTCTTTTTCATTCCGACTAGGCATCAGGGCTTGGTTGTAAAGAGGTTTATTGCCAAAAAAAGTCTTGCAAGAAATGATCAGGCGATGATATTCTGTTCAGTAGTACGCCTTTCTGACTATCAGAATAATGAAACTAAAAAACTCTGTCAAGATTTTTTTATAAGGTGATTCCAAGCGGCATGTAAGATAGCCTGATCTATAAAGTAGCAGGAAGAGGCCTCGCCTCAAGAGACGTTGGGCGAACCAGGCGCAAAAGGAGGGAACTCAAATGAATATTGGCCAATCAAATGGTTCGATTCTGATTGAGGATGAAGCCCTGCGTGATGGGCTTCAGATGGAAGCGCGTATCTTTAGCCTGGAGGAAAAACAGCAGATTTTCAGTCTGTTAAAGGGGGCCGGAATCCACCGCATTCAAGTGGGTTCTTTCGTTCACCCGAAAATTGTGCCCCAGATGGCAGACACCGATGCTTTCATCAAGGCCATTCAGAAAGCGGATCGGCACCTGATTTCAGCTTTAATCCTGAACGAAAAGGGGCTGGAACGGGCCCTGGCCAGCGGTGTGGGCCATGTGAGCATGTCCGTTTCCGTTAGCGATACCCACAGCCGCAAGAATGCGCGACGGCCGGCCGCTGAGGCCCTCGATGCAATGACGGGCCTCATCCGCACGGCCTTGTCCGAGGGGTTGGATGTCCGCGCGGGTCTCCAGTGTGTCTTCGGGTGTGTGTATGAGGGTGCCATTGCCGAGGACGCGGTTTTGAAAGCCACCGAAAGAATGGTCCAGACCGGCGCCCGGGAAATCAATCTGGCCGACACCACGGGAATGGCCAACCCGATTGCCATCAGGCGCATGGTTAAAAAGGTCTGCGAGACCTTTCCTGATATCAGAATTTCCTTGCACCTGCATGATACCCGGGGGCTCGCTCTGGCCAATATGTTTGCCGGTTACGAAGCCGGCATCCGCATCTTCGATACCTGCACGGGAGGTTTAGGGGGATGTCCCTTCGTCAAAGGGGCGGCCGGCAACATCCCCACCGAGGATGCCGTTCACATGTTCGAGAGCATGGGGATACCGACCGGCATCGCCATTGAAAAGCTGTGCGAGGCCGTGGCCTATCTCGAAAACAAGCTGGATCGTCAACTTCCCGGACGTATGAAGAGGGTATTGGACCACCGAAAAAGCTGTGAATAGCTCGGGCCGAAAATCCATCATGGAATCATTCTATCAATCGGCAACATAGCCCAAGCCTTATGAAGCTAAGGCAAGGTGATTGCGGGCTAACCTGAACTTGCGCTCAGACTTTTCAACGATTTGATAGCTCTGTTCGGAAGTTATATCCTCCGAATCGTTAAGTATTCTATCAGCCCAAGCGATTCCTTTTAATGGCCGAAGCGATACACAAGCAATCTATAGTGTAATGCTCATCGGTTATTTTTACAGCAATATCTTACAGCTAGTATTGAGAAGCTGTTCTCGGGCGGCAGCCCGTTTGCACATTGAACCAGCGCCCCTCGCCGCACGGGCGAGGGGCGGGGAGAAGGCCGGATGGCGAAGAAGAAAAGGCTGAAGCAACATCACATCGACCGGGATTGGTGCAAGGGGTGCGGCATCTGCGTTCATTTCTGCCCCAAGAACGTACTGGAGCTGGATGCCTCGGACAAAGTGTTTGCGGCCCGTCCGGAGGACTGCATCGCCTGTAAACTGTGCGAGATCCGCCATCCGTCCTGGGGGGCTGCTGCTCACCGACAGCCGTTTCGTCAGGCAGAAGCGCAAGGTGGATGCCTGGCAGGTGGAGCTGCCCATGTACAAGGCGGTGATGGACGACATCGGCAAGCCCGTCGTGTTCAACATCTGCATGCTGGGCGCGGTGGTGGTCCTGAGCGGTGTGGTGAAGCCGGCCTCCATCATGGCGGTACTCAAGGAGCGCATTCCCTCCGGCTTCATCGACATGAACCGCAAGGTGTCACAACTTGGGATTGATCTCTCTGAGCGCATCGAATCCGCACCGACATGGAAAACCGGTTAAGACGGTTTATTCCCAGAAAGATCGGCTAATAAGAAGGGGATTCTATTAACTAACTTGGGGACGGAATGAGGCTGAGATCTATAATTTCAAAAGAGAGAATGGTGGAAAAATAATGAGCGATGGGGAAACAGATCTGGGTCGTTCTGGAAGCGGAAGGCAAAAAGATCAGCCGTCATTCGGTTGCCCTCATTAAGGAAGGGGACCGGCTGGCCCGGGCGGTGTCCGGACAGCTTCATGCCCTTTATGTCGGCTCGCCGGTGGACAACTTGGTTGAAACGGCGAGTCGCCATGGTGTGGGCTGGCTCCATGTCTGCAGCCATGAGGACCTTGGACTATACCATCCTCATGCCTATGAGCAGACAATCATGGCCTTGCTGGGAGAGCGGTGCCCATATCTAATGCTGGCGCTGGCGACATCTATCGGATCTGATGTAATGCCGCGACTTTCATTTAAGCTGGGAGCCCCATTGGTTACCAATTGCCTGAATATCGAGACGCAACCGGCGGATGATCTTGTCTTTATACGGTCGGTCCAAAAGGGGCGTTTGAACGCCAGGGTACGTTGCAAAGGCGAATCAGGGCGGATGGCGACCATTGTCCCCGAATCGCTTGTTATCTCCGAAAAGGCGGGCACCGAAAAAGCCACGCCGGAGCTGAGTGAGGTGGCCATGGCCCCCCATGAGGGAACATGGCCCATGGTGCCCATCGGTTATCAAAAGGCCGATCACCGCACCATCGATATCGCAGAAGCTGAAACCATCGTTGCCTTGGGCAGGGGCGTGGGATCCAAAGAAAACTACCAGATGATCGTGCAATTCGCCGATCGAGTCGGTGGCGCCGTGGCGGGCACGCGTCCTACCGTTGACATGGGAATGCTCCCCCATGAACGCCAGATCGGGCAGACCGGCAAACGGGTGTCTCCCAAGCTGCTATTCCTAATCGGCATCTCCGGAGCAGTTGAATTCACAAAGGGAATCGAAGGCGTGGGCACCATGGTAGCCATCAACAAGGATCGTCAGGCGCCGGTGTTCAAAATCGCCGACCTGGGAATCGTAGGGGATCTGACGGAACTTACGCCCAGGCTCCTGGAACATCTCAAGTCGTAAAGGAAAGGAGAAGGCGGCAGATGCCATCATCACTCACCGGAGTAGGGTTGGGTTCCACGGAACGTGTCGTGTTCGTCGTTCTCTTGATTCTGGCCGCAGGGATGGCGCTAAGAACGGTAACGCGACGGTTGGCCCTGGTTCGATCCGGAAGGGCGCCATCGAAATCCGGAGAAACCACTTCCGCCCGAGTCAGGCGGTTGCTGCGATATGTCCCTGGTCAGTGGTGTAACATCCAGAACATTTCGCTCGAAGATGTCGGCGGAGTCCAGCACCTGTTCTTGTTTTTCGGCGCGATGTTTTTCGCGGTTTACTACCCCGTTTTTGTCATCCTTGGCGATGGTTTGGGCGCCTCAGTGTTTCTGTACCAAATCCCGATCGCACGCGGTTTCGTGTATATGACGGAAGGATTCGGCATCCTGATTCTCATCGCTTTGAGCTGGGGGATCATACGTCGAACGATCACGCGTCCAGCTCGACTTGGTCCTGATTTCGAAGCCGGCATGTTTGGCCTCATCACCCTCGGGGGATTTGCGCTGATGCTATGCTTCTTCGTTCTGGACGCCCTGCGTATTCATCTTGGGCTGATGCCTTCCGCCGGCCCCGTCTCCGGGCTGCTCGTGGCTCCTATCCAAAGGCTAACCGCCAGCACTGCACAAATGGTTCAAATGTACCATTGGCTTTGGTGGGTTCAAGCTTCTTTTCTTATCGCACTTGTCATATACGTCCCCTTTTCCAAGCATCAGCATGCGCTGTTTTCTCCTTTAAATATATTTTCCAGCGCTCCTAAACCCAATGGCCGTATCGAAAACATGAACTTGGACCGTCACTACGAAGGCGTGGCGAGCCCCAAGGACCTGACCCAGAAGCAATTAGTCGAGCTTTATGGCTGCACCCAGTGTGGACGATGCCAGGATGCCTGTCCGGCGCATGCCACGGGCAAGCCGCTCTCCCCGAAAAAAGTGATCCAGGATCTAAGGCGGTGGATGGACGACAAGGGGCGCATTCGCGCTCCCTGGGAAATATGGAAAAGCGCACCCAAGGCATTGGTGGAAGATTATGTCCTGCCGAAGGAAAGCTGGGCTTGCACCACCTGCATGGCTTGCGTTGAGGTATGTCCCGCGTTTATTTCCGCATACGATAAGATCGTCGATTTGCGGAGAGATGCGGTGATGGTGAAGAGCAAAATCCAACCGGAAGTGGCCACCTTTTTCAGAGAGGTCGAAACATTCGGAGACACCTTCGGCAGGGGCAAGGCTCATCGGGAAGACTGGATCCTCGGAAGGGACTTCAAACGACTTACGGATGAAAACGAGACCGATGTTCTCTTCTGGGTTGGCTGCCAGTCGGCCTTCAACGACCGCAACAAGACCGGCGCCACCGCTTTGTTCGATATCCTGGGCCGATCGGGGACCGATTTCGCTATCCTTGGGAAAGGGGAATTGTGCTGCGGAGACCCGCTACGGAGGCTGGGCAACGAGTATGTATTCCAGAGTATGACACGCAAAAATATTGCGTTTCTCAACAAGCTGAAATTCAAACGGATCGTTACCTATTGTCCCCACTGCTTCAATATGTTGAAGCATGAGTATCCTCAGTACGGCGGACAGTTCGAGGTGTTTCATTACACGGAGTACTTGAATCAGCTGATTCAGGATAAGCGGCTGAGTTTCAAAAAGAAGGCCTCGGGGAAGGTCGTCTATCATGATCCATGCTATTTAGCCCGCGGGAACGGCATTTTCAGACAGCCCAGAGAAATTTTGGCCGCTGCTTCCGATACGACGGTTCTTGAAACGCCCAATTCCCGCACGAATACATTCTGTTGCGGCGGCGGCGGTGGCCACATGTGGATAGGTGGCAGCAGCGGTGTGCGGATCAACGAGCAGCGAGTCAGGGAGCTGACGGCTTATGACGTGAAGACCGTTGTCACTTCATGCCCGTATTGTCTTGTGATGCTCGAAGACGGGGTTAAGTCCCTCCAGATGGAAACCGTTAAATGCATGGATTTGGTCGAATACATTCGGGAACTTTTGTAGTTAGGGGAACGGCAGATGAATATCATCGTGTTGATAAAAACCGTCCGGTTCATATACGCCCAGACGGGAGCAGACCTGAAAAACAACTATATCGGCCCTGACGACATCCTTCATGTTCTCAATCCATTTGATGAACTGGCATTGGAGTGTGCTTTAACCGTTCAGGACGCCTATCCGAACACGCGGATTGAAGCGATTTCTCTGGGAGATGAATTTGCTGCCCGGATAGGGCTCAAACGCGCCATCGCCATGGGGGCCGACGAGGCTATCCACGTCGAATGCAACGAAAAACAGATTGAGGACGCATGGGCCACCGCATCGATTTTATCCTCGGTTTGCCGCGAGCAGCCCTTCGATTTGATTTTCTGCGGTGCCAATACACTAGACGGGAACTCGGGATTAGTCGGGAGCTATGTGGCGCAGATGCTCGATCTTCCCCATATTTCGGGCATTATCCACATCGGGATACCGGAAGACAATGGTAAACAGGTCAGAATCGAGCGAAAAATTGAAAGAGGAGATCGGCAGATATTGAGCTGCACGCTACCGGCTCTTTTTTCGGTCCAGAAGGGCGCCTCCATTCCCAGGTACCCGAAACTTAAAGGGGTTTTTGCGAGCCGAGGACTATTCCGCTGAGAAACGTGATATACTATTTGCGTCGGCTGGGGAAGCAGAGCGCCCATATTCAGGAACGATGACGGAAGTGATAGATGTGGTGAAACCAAAGCCCAAGAGAAAAGAAGAACCGGCGACGAAAAAGAAAATTTCCGCCATGGATAGGCTCAAAGCCATCACGAAGCGGGAGCCTGCGACGAAAAAGGAAGAAGGCAAAATCATTGATGGCGGATCTGATCAAATGCTTGAGCGGCTGGATCAAGTATTCAGGGAAGCAGGGATAGTGGGTGATTAGACCTCACCTAAAAAGCTGAAGACACCTTATAAAGACGCTCGCAAATATCGAAAATTGAAACGTATGGGCTATACTTCTGATGGCCATTTCGACGGGATGCTGGGATGGAAGGGCAAAGGAGCAGGGGCTTCACCAGTCAGTTGTCATGAGGCGGGATTTATGACAAGTCAAATTTTTGGGGACCAAGAAGCCCAATGACGGCGAAAGATGTTCATGGTCGATCGGTGCCAGCCTGAAACTTGAGACCCCGACGGGTATGAGGGGTTGTGAAATTATAATGCCGGACTATACGATTTTTTTCTGGATTTTTGCCATTGCGGCTGTTCTTTTTTCAGGGATATCGAAAGCAGGGTTCGGCGGCGGTGTGGGAATGGTCTCCACCCCTCTATTAGCATTGTCCATACCGGTGGTCGATGCCGCAGCGATCATGCTGCCGTTGCTGATTGCATGCGACCTTTTTTCGGTTTTTCATTATCGAGCCCGTTTCGACGCTCGAAACGTAAGGATTCTCTTGTCCGGTGCCGTCGTTGGCATTGGAATCGCCTCCCTTTTTTTCGGATATTTCCGCGGAAACGATAGCGTGCTTAGAACCGGCATCGGGGTTCTGGCCATTGGGTTTGTCGTCTTCCAGGTCCTGCGCTCGGTGATTTTCGGGCTGATCGAAAGGCACCCTCCCGGCAAGGTACAAGGCGTGCTCATGGGGGTGGTATCGGGATTCACGTCAACCCTGATACACGCCGGCGGCCCTCCGGTCGCTGTCTACTTGCTTCCCCAGAAAATGCCGCGTGATCGCTATGTAGGAACGACGGTTATTTATTTTGCGATCGTCAACGCGGTCAAACTCATCCCATATTCTGGTTTGGGTTTACTTCACATCGGCCAGTGGTCGACCATCCTTATGCTCGCGCCTTTCGCCTTTATCGGTGTAAGACTTGGGGTTTGGCTGAACCGGCGATTTTCAGAAGTATGGTTTACACGATTGATCTACGGGATTCTACTGATCACCGGAATTCACCTCATTTCTTGAAAGGCCAAGAGAGCTTTTTATGGCTAAGTTGGACATAGGCTTTTCCACCTTTACCGGTATCCGCTATTCCGCGTGAATAAGAGCTGATGGAAATTATTGCCGGATCATAAGGATTAGTCGGAGTGATGTGCGGCTTTTGGCCGTCTAAGAATTCAATCGTCCCATCTGATTTGCAGATGAAACATGAAAACGCTATTTGATAAAACCGATTTTGCAGGATTGGAACTGAAAAACAGATTTTTTCGGTCGGCGACTAGAGAAGGGGCCGCCAATGCCGCCGGTTATGTGACGGAAGAGTTGGAAAGAATTTATGCCAACCTTGCCAAAGGGGGGGGCGCTATCATTGCCGGGCAAGCGTTCGTTATTGATGCTGAGCAATCGATTCAGTCTGGACAGATGGGTATATACGATGACGCGCTTATCTGCGATTATCATCCGCTCATCCAAAAGGTGCACCATTATAATACGAAGATCTTTCTTCAACTAAGCTGTGTCGGGGCGCAGACTTTTTTGGATACGAAGGGAAAGTTGATCTGGGGCCCAGTGCCGTTGAGGATTTGGCGACCGGCTGTACACCCATGGCGATGACCCAAGAAAATATCGCGTTTCTGCAACAAAGCTTTGCTGATGCAGCTGAAAGGGCTGAAAAAGCAGGCTTTGATGGTATCGAGATTCATGCTGCGCACGGCTATGTGCTAAACAAATTTCTCAGTCCCTACTATAATAAGAGAGTCGACAAATATGGTGGGCGGTTCGAAAACAAGATTCGCATGATTGTCGAAACCTACCGCGCCATTCGCGCCAAAGTCAGCGATAACTATCCCATTCTCATAAAAGTCAACTGCGATGACTCCATGACCAATGGTACAACTTTCCACGAAACCAAACGACTGTGCAGGATTTTGGCCGATCCCGGCATAAGCGCGATCGAAATATCCGGCGGGACTTTTTCGTCGCCAAACAACCTCGGTCCCAGCCGTATGCACATTGAGAACAATGAGTCCTATTTTGGTGCCTATGCAGCCCAGATTGCCCTGGATGTCCAAGTTCCGGTGATTGTGGTCGGCGGCAACAGAACGACCAGCAAGATGACTCATCTTTTGAATTCGACCAATATCGCCTATTTCTCGATAGGCCGGCCCTTGATCCAGGAACCGGATCTGATCAACAAATGGCATTGCGACAGCTCTTATATGCCCAAATGCATTTCCTGCAATAAATGCCTGGGACTCGAAAGGACAGTCTGCGTTTATAATAGGGAGGATGGTTTCGCTTGATGTGCAGCACTGAGCGGCCTGTTGAGAAACAATCCCTTCGCATTGCGCGCCGCAATGCGGAATATAAAAATACCAATTTGAAAACCAGGGAAAAGGAAGACAAATGAAGACTGAGACTCCAACGCACGAAGAGCAAGTCGCCATCATTACAGGTGGTGCCGGAGGTTTGGGGCGTGCCATCGCCAGACGGTTTGCCAGATCCAACATCAAAAGCGCTTTGTGGGATATTGACTTGGCTAAAACGGAGCGTATAGCGGACGAAATACCGGAGGCGCGCGCTTACAGAGTGGACGTCACGGATTATGCGGCAGTCGAGGAGGCAACCCAGAAAGTCGTCGCGGATTTCGGCCGTATCGACATCCTGGTCAATTCGGCGGGCATAAATGGACCAATTGCGCCACTCGTAGATTATCCGCTGGAAGGATGGCATAGCACCATAGCGCTGAACCTCGACGGTGTATTCTATTGCTGCCGGGCTGTGATCCCGATCATGCTGAGGAATGGCTACGGTAGAGTGGTCAATATGAGTTCAGTTGGCGGCAAAGAGGGAAACCCAAATGCATCTTGCTATGCGGCGAGCAAAGCGGGGGTCATCGGCATGACGAAAGCGCTTGGCAAGGAACTGGCCCATACCGAGATCCGTGTAAATGCTGTGGCGCCAGCGGCGATCGATACGGAAATTCTTAACCAGCTCACACCTGAATTCAAGGCGCAAGTGATCGCCAAAATTCCCATGGGTCGTTTAGGTCGCGCCGAAGAGGTGGCCGACTTGGTCAATTGGCTGGCGTCCGAGGAATGCTCCTTTTGTACGGGCGCAGTGTTCGACATCTCTGGAGGACGTGCAACCTACTGATCAGGAGGAAACATGAAAACAGGACACTTTACAAGCACCTCGCCATTGCCTCCGCTGGCCCTTGATTTTCTGTCGGTCAGTGGTGCCCATCCGGTCGACCATATCGAAGCGGCGGCGGCCAATGGTTTCAGTTCGGTCGGATTGCGGCTGACGGCCCCGGTCGGTCTGACATTGGAACACGACATCGTGAAAGATGCCGACCTTTTTCGCGAAACTTCGGCGGCGTTGAAAAGAACCGGCATCAAAGTGCTCGATGTGGAGGCGTTCACCCTCAACGACAGCACCAAAATCGCTGATTTAGACCCTGCGTTTGCTGTCGCCGCCGGAATGGGCACCAAAATCGTCCAGGTTGTGGTGGAGGATCCGGATATCGGCAGGGCCCAAAAGCGGTTTGCGGAAATGTGTGCGCTGGCGGAGCGCTACAAAATGATCGTCGCCCTTGAGTTTATGAAATGGCGGAGTCTGAAATCCCTGGCCGAGGCCTGGGACTTTATTTCCGGTGCCGATATGTCGAATGGCACGCTGTGCATCGACACGCTGCACCTCAGCCGTTGCGGAGACAGTCCGGAAGGCATCGCAGAACTTCCGTCCGGAAGCATCGGATATGTGCAGCTCTGTGATGCTCCGGCGATATTGCCACCGTTAGAGGCCTATCTCGCTGAAGCCCGTGGCGGCAGGATGTATCCTGGCGAGGGCGAATTGTGGATGCAGGAGTTATTGGATGTTTTGCCCGAAGGTATTCCACTGAGCATCGAAGTGCCGCGGGCTATAGATGCCGAAAAGAGTGTTGCGGAACGAGCGAAGCTGGCGGCGGAAGCCATGCGGCGGTTTTTCCTGCAGCGGGCTTCACGCAAATAATGGAGTGCTTTTTAAAATGGGGGAAATAGACAAGGAGGCTATGATGAGTAAAAAGCTATGTAGCATCATGGTTGTTAACCTAGGTATTGGTCTGGCCACGCCGCCTGTCGGAAATTGCTTGTATCTTGGTGTCGTAATTGCCCGATCCAGCATCGGAGAAATGACCAGGGCTATATTTCCTTTTTTCCTTGTCAATATCCTTGTTTTGCTTTTGGTGACGTTTTTCCCGATGATAAGTACCTGGGTACCATCATTGTTCTACGAGGGGCTGCGATAGGAGAGAATAACGGCTATGAATATTTTGATCACCGGTGGGGGGGGATTCCTTGGAGCGAATATCGTTTCACGGCTTTTGGACAGCGGCGCCCGAGTACGGATTTTTGGCAGGACAAATAAACAGGGCCAGCTCGTCCATCAATCGGAAGCAAGGCCAATATTATTGAGTGGTGCTGCGGGGATATCGCTGCGGCCCAGGAGGTCATTGCTGCGGCCGATGGTTGTGATGCCGATCGTCCACCTCGCGGCCTCGTTAACTCCCGATTGCAGCAAGGACCCACTGTCGGGTGCGCTGATTAACGTCGTGGGTACCCTGAACGTGTTTGAAGCCGCCAAACATCATGGCATCGGTAAAGTGATCTACTGCAGCAGCGGGGGGGTATTCGGACCCGAGGACAGCAACGTGCCTGATCCATTGACGCATTACGGAGCCTTCAAGCTCGCAAATGAGGGGAGTGCGCGCGCCTATTGGTTGGATGACCGAATTGCCAGTATTGGCTTCCGTCCGTTTGTCGTATATGGACCGGGAAGGGAAACCGGGCTGAGCGCGGGACCGACGTTGGCCTGCAGGGCGGCTGCACTTGGCGAATCCTACACCATTGAATTGACCGGAACGATAGGCCTTGTTTATGTTGATGATGTAGCCGCATCATTTGCGGCCGCCGCCCAAGCGTCGTTTCAGGGCGCCCATGTCTTCAATCTGCCGGGAGAACCGGTGGCCATTACCGAGATCATCAATCGTATTCGTCGTATCGTACCGGGCGCACAACTCCATTGCGCCGGTGATCCCTTACCGATGGTTTCGTCCACCCGGAATGACTATCAAAATAACTTGCTGGTTATGCCGTCCCCAGTTGCTTTGGATGATGGCCTGAAATTGACCGTCGACTTTTATCGTAAGTCAATTAGCCCGGAATCGGCGTAAAACCAACTCTATTCCACAAAATACCAGCCTCGCTCTCAAGAAATGGACCAAAATCGGGAGAGGGTAGAACAACTGAATAAGGGACTGTTGCGTCTAACGGATTTTGAACGCATAGCCGCCGGAATTGCTCAAATCCCATGCTTGATATCCTCTCCATAACCCATCAACTTTGATAACTTCTCAGCCGATGAGAGCAAGTGTTTCAGCATTTCCTGGCAGTGGATATCTGTAAACCGGTGGGCGGGACCGGAAAGGCTAATTGTGCCGCAAATCGTATCCGAATGGTCGAAGACGGGGGCTGAAATACCGGCGACTTCCGGGATTAGTTCACCCCTGCTGATGGAATACCCAAGCTTGCGAATATTTTTGAACATTTGCTCAAGTTTTTTCCGATCTACGACGGTATTGGGGGTCAGCTTTTTCAAATGTTCTCCTATCAGAACCTGGTTCCTAAATTCCCTGGAGGAGAAAGCCAAGAGAACCAGTCCCGCGGATCCGGCATGCAGGTCGAACTCCTCCCCTTCCGCCACGGTATAGCTGAGCGGCAGGGATCCCTTCACCAGGGCAAGGCAAACACGGCGTTTTCCCTGTATCCCAAAAAGCTTTGCCGATTCGCCGACCATGGCGCTCAACTCCTGAAGTATCGGACGGGCCAAAGAAATCAGCGTGTTGTTCCGCTCGTAGATCTTTCCCAAACGCATCAGCGCCGGACCCAAGCTGTAGACGGAACCCTGGGAACGAAGGAGGTAGCCCCTGGCAAGCAAGGTCCCACATAATCGAAGGATGCGGCTCTTGTATAGACCGGTTTTCTCGCTGAGTTGCTTGAGGGAAAGTATCGGTTCCTGGTCCGAAAAGCACCCCAGGATTTCAAGAGCCTTGTCGACAGACTCAATGGGTTTGGCCGCCTCCTTCGGTAGGTTGCTCAAAGTATTCATCGGGTTGACTTTCTTATTACGCGTTTCTCTACTTCCGATTTTAAATTCTAAACAAATAGAAGTATCGGACATCAATAGTTTCGCGAGTGAGGCTCTGTTGCATCATTGCTGAATGTCGTGCCGCCTGCTCCATACGACCGAAAGGTTGAGGCTCCACTCTTTCTTCAAGGAAGGATACGTCATTGCAGAACTCCGGTAGATCAATTCCGGTCCAGACCCCCATGCTCTCAGACATGTTTATAGGGCTTCGGCTGACACATCCCCGACAGTTCCCGGACAGATAAGCATCCCCCCAAGCCTCCAGCGCATCCGTTTCCACCATCTGCGACTCAATTTTGGGAAGGCTCAAACAATCCGACATTTATCCTTTAAATGCCAGTGAATGCCGGCATTTTCATGTGTAGCCTATCCTGCCGCCTTATTAAAAGGGAACTTAATTCCAGTCAATAGAATATTTTAGGACTATAGGTCGATTCCTTCTTTAAATAGGAGGAAGGCTTCTCCGATTCAATAGAGAACCACAAGATCTTCATTATGGAAAAGTGGCGGCGTGGCGAGAGGAATCGCTATGGCGCTGATCTTTCGGGGTGTCTTCAAGAGCTGTCTATGCAACCAGACCGGGTCAAAGGCGATGATGCTGGTCGATAAGATCAAACCCCGGGTCAGGCTCTGTGCTGAGGCAGTTCACCGCAATCTACGCGTATATCAAAATCCGATCCCGTCATCCAAATGCGGGAACATTTTTTAACCATTTGAATTTTTAACGTTATTCGTCTTCTCCCCTCATGGATTGGATTGCACACTTGCCCTTTCATGAAGGTCCTATCCGCATAGAGAGGTGTCCGTGGAAAAAATGCACCCAGCAGCGTCTGGGATGCTTTTTTTGAAGTCATCAAAAAAGGCTTGAATGCCACTAAAAAAACACCTTGACATCTTTACAATAACCCTTGTATTCTGACTAATATAACTGAGTTCTGTTCAGCAGAATTTTATTTGCCCCGTTTTGATCCTTCAACCATTCCATTCGGAAGAGAGGCCGCCATGAAAGAGCTCGTATCCCATCAATTAATCAAATATCTCGAAGATCGAGAGGTTACGCACATTTTTGGTCTTTGCGGGCATACAAACATAGCTGTGCTATCCGCACTGGAAAAGAGTTCGATACGGTTTATCAACGTGTTTCACGAACAAATCGCTGCCCACGCTGCTGATGGTTATGCTCGCGTCACTGGCAAGGCTTCCGTCGTAATGACCCACCTCGGTCCCGGGATGACCAATGCGGCTACAGGTATTGCGAATGCTGCCCTGGATTGTATTCCTATTGTCATAATTGCAGGCGACGTGCCCAGCCACTATTTCGGCAAACACCCCCATCAAGAAGTCAACCTTCATGCCGACGGTTCACAGTATGAAATCTATCGCCCTTTCGTGAAACGCGCCTGGCGTGTGGATCGTCCGGAGCTTTTACCGGAAATCATTGAAAAGGCGTTTCAGTTGGCCGAGAGCGGGCAGCCTGGTCCGGTTCTGGTGGATGTACCGATGGATATTTTTTCTAAAGAGGTGGATTCATCTCTTTTTGATCGGGTCAAGCTCGGTGCCAGACGGCTGCGCCAACCCTGTATGGATGAAAATACGGCCAAAGAAATTGTTCGAGAACTGGCAGATGCCCAAAGACCGGTCATTTATGTCGGCGGCGGCATTGTGCTGGCGAATGCTGCTGAGGAATTACGATCCTTAGTGGATCACCTGAGCATCCCTGTCGCGCACAGCCTGATGGGTAAGGGTGCGCTTCCTGACGATCATCCACTCATCCTGGGCATGACAGGATTCTGGGGTACACCCTATATCAATGAAACCTGCCGCAAGGCGGATGTGATTATAGGTCTCGGCAGCCGCTTCAAGGAGGCGGACTGTAGCTCTTGGTATCCCGAATACACCTTCAATATTCCACCCACGAAGCTCTTCCAGATTGACATCGAACCAAGCGAAATCGGCCGCAATTATCCGGTTGAAATCGGTGTCGTTGCCGACCTTAAGGAAGCCTTGTCGGTATTGGTCCGGGTTGCCAAAGCGCTTTATCCCGATGGCATTCAGAGATCTTCATTGGTGAAGGAGATTGCGGAATATCGGGAAGAATTTAAAAAGAGCAACCAGGCAATGGAAAGCAGCGACGCCTTTCCGATGATGCCGGAACGCATTTTAGCAGATGCACGGGAGGTGTTGCCGAGGGATGCCATCATCACGACGGACGTGGGTTGGAACAAGAACGGTGTCGGGCAGCAATTTCCGATATATACTCCCGGAAGCATTTTAAACCCTGGCGGATATGCAACCATGGGGTTCGGCGGGCCCGCCGCGATAGGGGCTAAAATCGCCAGACCCGATCGGGTTGTGGTGGCGCTGATTGGCGATGGCGGGTTTGGACAGAACCCAGCCCAATTATGGACGGCTGCTCACGAGAATATTGCCGTTGTTTGGGTCGTCATGAACAACAACGCTTTTGGGACGATCGCCGGTCTTGAAAAAGCGCATTATGGCACGACTTTCGGAACTGTTTTCGAAAAAGAGGGGAGAGCAACCTCTCCGGATTATGCCTCCATCGCCCGAGCATATGGCATAGAAAGTGTCAAGATTCAGTCTGCTGAAGAATTCAAACCGGCACTCCAATCCGCCATTGCATCGAATAAGCCCGTGCTCCTCGACGTTCCCATGATTAATAACCCGGTTCCCACAGGCGGGCACTGGAACATCTTGGATATCTACTCTCCAGGAAAGAACATATCCCATGTCAGCACTTGAATTTAAATCTGAGTTTGCCATTGGGACGGATTTGCAGGCTATGAATGTTTTTTGGGCAACTGCCAACTGTAAGCACAAGCATATTTAAATGAGTAGACGCGCTTCCAACGAGTCATAATGTCATTGTTCTGCTGTATTTTATATCCATAATTTCGGTAAGGTGAATCATGAGCCAATACAAAAAATTGTTCGAACCCTGGATGATCGGGAAAGTCAAAATCCGGAACAGAATCATCAGTGCCCCAATGGAGCGCAACTATTGTAACATCGATGGTTCGGTAACGCAGCAGTACATCGACAATCTTACCGCCAAAGCCAAAGGCGGCGTTGGCCTGATTATGGTCGAATCGACCTACGTTGATCCACGCGGTAAGGGACGTTTTTATCAGTTGGGGTGCTACGATGATCGCCTGATCCCCGGCTTGAAACGCCTCACCGATGCGGTTCACCAGCACGGCGCCAAGATAGCGCTCGAGCTCCAGTTTTCCGGCCGCCAAACATCCGGCCGCGTCACGGGCATGCAGCCGATGGCACCATCTCCTGTGTCCTGTGCGATCAGCGGCGGCGATATCCCCAGGGAGATGACGATTGGCGAAATAAAGGAGATGGTCGTTAGCTTTGCTAAAGCCGCCGCGAGGAGCAAACAGGCCGGCTTCGATCTGGTGGAGTTACATGGCGCCCACGGCTATCTCATCGCACAGTTCCTGTCCGGTTATGCTAACAAGCGAACCGATGAATACGGCGGTAATTTCGAAAACCGGACGCGGTTCCCGTTGGAGGTTGTTGCCGCTGTTCGTGAGGCGGTCGGACCGGATTTCCCCATCGCCTATCGGCTCAGTGGAGATGAATATATCGATGGTGGGTTGAGTTTGGAAGAAACGGTCCCGTTTGCCAAAAAACTAGAACAAGCAGGCGTCGACCTCATCGATGTATCCGCCGGCCTTTATGAAACGACTTACATCATCTCACAGCCGATGGACATCCCTTTGGGATGCAACGTGCATTTGGCGGAAGAGATCAAAGGAGCAGTCGATATTCCCGTCAGCGTGGCAGGCAGGATTAACGATCCGACCTTCGCCGATGACATCCTGGCACAAGGTAAATCCGATTTCATCTCATTTGCCAGAGCCCTGCATGCTGATCCCGAATTTCCACGCAAAGCCCAGGAGGGCCGTCCCGAGGACATTTGCATGTGCATTGGCTGCATGCAGGGATGCATTGATATTTTAGGTACTGGTGCGCCGATATTCTGTGCCGTCAATTCTTCGGTCGGCAAAGAAGGACCTTACGAAATAAAGAGCGCGCCGCGGAAGAAGAAGGTGATGGTTATCGGTGGTGGGCCCGGTGGAATGGAGGCGGCCCGCATTGCCGCACTCAGGGGCCACGATGTGTCGTTGTACGAGAAAGAGGATGTACTGGGCGGGCAAGTCCGATGGGCGGCAAAACCACCTTTCAGAGGCGAATATGAGCAGGTCATCCGCTACCTTTCACACCAGATCAAGAAAGCTGGTGTTGCGGTGCATCTATGCCAGGAAATGGATAAGGGAAGCGTATATGAAAAACAACCGGATGTCGTTATCATCGCTACCGGAGCGTATCCCTATAAAGGCAATTTTCCCGGCCGGGATAAGCCGCATGTCTGCACCTATCTCGATATCCTAAGTGGGAGTGTCGAGCCAGGTAAGAAGGTTGCCGTTATAGGCGGCGACAAAATCGCTTGTGAGGTCGCGGAGTTTGTTGTTGAGAAGGGCTCGGAGGTCGTTTTGGCCGATTCCAATGATGCCTTTTGCCAAGACTGCGGGCAAAAAATCAGGTGGATGATCATGGAGCGTTTGGAAAGCGAGAAGAAAGTTGAAATGCGCTCCCTCACCACGCTGGAAAAAATTGATGACACCGCCATTACCCTCCAGAAGGAAGGCGTTATAGAGCAGATCGATGGAATCGATACGGTCGTTCTTTGCGTGGGCAAGGTGACAGAAAATCGCCTGGCAGATCAGCTCAAAGCGGATGCGGCAATCCCTGAGTTGTACATGGTCGGTGATTGCATCAGGCCACGGAAGATTACAGAGGCCATAGCGGAGGGCGCTGCAGTGGGTCATCGTATATAGCTCAGGGACCGAATCGTTGGAGCAAGCGGTGGGTGTTTTTAACTACATAAAAATTCTGGGTGTTTCATTTATCGAAAAATCAATTAGAGGTAGTCATAATGAGTCAAATTTCTGTAAGTGAAAGCCCTAAACGTGTCAGACTTGCGATAATCGGCTTGGGAATGATCGGCAAAGTACATGTGGGGTCCGCCGCTCACATAAGTGATTGTGAACTGGTGGCGGTAAGCGATACCGACCGGTCCAGAGAGGAGATTATTGAGGGGTCGAAAACCATTTTTTACAGCGATTATCAAAAGATGATCGAAAAGGAGACCTTGGACGGCGTCGTCATCGCATTGCCGAACGAGGCCCATGAACCCGTCGGGAGTGCTTGTGCAGCAAATGGATTGCACATTTTGGTGGAAAAGCCGATCGCCCAATCGGTAGAGGCCGCGGCCAAGCTGGTTGATTCTGCTGCAATGAACAATGTCAAGCTTCTGGTAGGCCACCACCGAAGGTTCAACCCGCTAATAGAAGCCACACGTGAAGTAATACAGGGCGGAGGGTTGGGCAATCTTGTCGGGGTATCTGTAATGAGCGGCTTTTACAAACCGTCCGAATATTTTGTTCAGGGGCCATGGCGAAAAGAACCGGGGGGAGGGCCGATTCTCATCAATCTGATTCATGAAATAGATAATTTGAGGTTTATCTGTGGTGAAATAACAGATGTTTTTGCGGCTGTCAGTCACAAGGGGAGAAACTTCCTGGTAGAGGACACCGTTAGCGTCAGTCTTCGTTTGGCCGGCGGCACAGTTGCGAGCATACTTCTTACCGATACGGCACCTTCTTTGTGGTCCTATGATACCAGTTCCGGAGAGAACCCCTTCTTCTACCACACCAACGGAAATTGCTACCATTTTTTTGGTACGGAGGCATCGTTGGATTTTCCTGGCCTTAATAAGGTGTTTTATGAGGATAATAATCGTAAAGGCTGGCAGCATCCTCTCTCCGTCCTCAAGACAGGCGTTTCTGAAGAAGACCCATACCCTCGGCAGCTATCGCATTTCTGCAGAGTCATAAGAGGCGAGGAGCAACCACGGACAACAGGCGAGGATGCAGTGAAAACCATGAAGGTTATAAAGGCGGTCATAGAGTCAGGTCAAACGGGACGACCTGTTCACATTGAAATTTGAAGAAAACAATCTGGAAACCCTCTATCAGGAAGAAATTTTGGTTCCAGGGAACATGCGCGATCCTTTTTCCGATAGAAGCATCACCAAATAATTGAGATGGTAGGTAATGGAAGAGTTGGCAAAAAAAATACATTGTATTGATCAGGTCGGAATCGTTGTCAAAGATTTAGAGAAAATTAAATTGGAAATGAAAAGGATATTCGGCTTGGACCCTGTCGATAACGGCATTATTCGTCACAAAGGTGTATTATATCGAGGCAAACCAGCAAACTGCGGTGTTCATATTATTCACTATGATTTTTTTAACATACAAATTGAATTCCTTTCCCCTGTGGATGGGGAGAGCTTATGGAAGGATTTTTTGGATAAAAATGGTACCGGTCTGCATCATATCCGTTTTAATATTTCGGATCATGAAGCCGTAAAAAAGGAAATGACTGAAAAAGGTGTCGATACCTACCAGAGTGGAGATTCATCCCATGGTGCCGGGATTAAGTTTTCTTATTACGATACAGAACCCACGATAGGTTTTATTATTGAAACCCTCAATCTTAATGAAATTCATGGCCAATGATATAACGGTATATGCATAAGAATATTGCTTGATATGATTTTGGTAATGAACAATTTTCTTTCTAAATGATTTTAAGAAAGTCTTGAAGACGCTCTGGGCACTCACTGATTTAAACATTGATATAACATATAGCCCTGTGTTAGTTGATTAATAGAGTTTTATTCGTAATATTTGGTTTTATTTTTCCTATTTACGGTTCAAGAAGGTCGGTTTTGTTGGAGTGTTCCATTTGGTTTCTATCAATTCAACAAAGGAGGAAATCATGCATTCTACCTTATCAAAACGCTTCCTGATTGTCACAAGCGTCATTGTAATTGCGCTTGTAGCAATTCCCACTGTTTATGCACAAGCGAAAACAAAACTGCGATTTAGCTGTGCATTCTCAGAACAAGACCCACGCGCCGATGCTTATAAAGCATTCGCTGATATGGTCAAAGATGAGTTCGACTTTGAGCCATATTGGCTCAATACGCTTTACAAGCAGAGTACAGAGCTTGTTGCGATGCAGCGGGGAAATGTTGAAATGGTCAATCTTGCGCCTGCAGACATTGCAAAGCAACTTCCTGCCTGGTCGCTGATGACTTCGGCATATCTCTTTCGAGACGTAGACCATCTATGGAAGGTATTGCGTAGCGATGTGGGGAAAGAGTTCATCAAGATGGCACACGATCAGCTTGGCATCCAGGTGATTGTTCCTACTTATTACGGATCGCGTTGCGTCAACCTGAAACCGGAAAAGAAGATAACAACTCCCGCCGATCTTTCCGGCATGAAGATACGAATGCCTCCGGGTGAATTCTGGCAATTTCTTGGGGAATCGATTGGTGCAGTACCGACGCCGGTGGCTTTTGCTGAGACATACACAGCTCTGCAGACGGGCGCTGTCGATGGGCAGGACAATCCTCCGCTCAATACCCAGCTTATGAAGTTCGACGAGGTCACCACCCAATATATCCTGACAAGACATGTCATTGGCTACGATTTAATGACAATTACGGCCAAAATTTGGGATGCGATGACACCGGAGGAACAAGCAAAGTTTCAGGCGGCTGCTGAAAAGGCATGGCTTGACTATCAGGCCAAGTTCACTGCTCGTGAAAACGCTGCGCTTGAATCCTTTAAATCCGAGGGTTTAAAAGTTTATACGCCGGACGTTGAAGCATTTAGAAAATACGCTCAGAAGAAATATTTTGATAAATACGGAAAAGATTGGCCAAAAGGTGCATTGGAACGTATCAACGCCATACAGTAAAGACTGTCCGGAAGATGCACAGGAAAGCATTAACGGCTTATAAGCCAGAGACGCACTCCTGCTGCTGTTGAATATAGCCGCGGCAGGAGTGTTTTAATAATTAGCACAACTAATTCAAGTAGTTTTGCAAGAAGACAATCCATGAAAAACAAAAACAAGTGGCTCTCTTGCGGGCATTGGCTGCACCGGCGAGCTGAAAATTTTTCAGTGGCGCTTCTTGGAACGATGTTTTCTGTGTTTCTGCTGCAAATCATATCGCGTTATTTTTTCGATAAGCCACTATCTTGGAGCGAGGAAGTTTGTCTCGCATGCTGGTTGTGGCTTGTCCTTTGGGGGTCGGGACTTGTTTTGTCGGACGATGAAGAAATCCGCCTAGATATTGTATACAATGCGGTTCCCGATAAGGTACGGCGTGTGTTCAAAATAATCACCAGCGCAGCCCTTGTCTTGCTCTTGCTGATTTCCCTTCCCGCCACTTGGAATTACGTGACGTTTATGAAAGTTGAGCACACCGCCTCCCTGCGTATTCCAATGAACTACTTGTATTCGGTCTATATAATCTTCGCGGTAGCGTGCATCGTTCGTCATTGCTGGATGATTTGGAATGTTATCCGCGTTACCCCATCTCAATCGAGATTTGAAGAAGAGACGGACAGAGCATAATGCCGAGCCCTTTCATTCTCTGCTTAATAATGCTGGTTACGATTGCTTGCCTTGGCTTGCCAGTCGGATTGTCGATGCTCGCCAGCTCGATATTTTATCTACTGTTGACTGGGCTTGATCTCGGCACTGCAGCAGAGCAGGTGCTAAACGGTTTGTACGGCGGCTATATATTGCTTGCCGTACCTCTGTTCATTCTAGCGGCCGATTTTATGAATACCGGCAGCCTTACGGATCGGTTGCTACATTTTTGTCTCCTTTTGGTTGGTCGATTTCGTGGGGGTCTAGGTCACGTAAACGTTTTATTGAGCATCATCTTTGCCGGCATGTCTGGATCAGCTGTTGCCGATGCCGTCGGGCTTGGTCGGATCATTATTGGTATGATGGTTCGCGACGGAAAATATCCGGTATCATATGCAGCCGCAATAACTGCAGCATCGGCAGTCATCGGGCCAATTGTTCCACCATCGATTCCAATGGTTATCTACGCACTCGTCTCCGATGCGTCTATCGGATATCTCTTTCTGGGTGGTGTTGTACCTGGATTGTTGCTTGGTGTGGTGTTCATGTTCGCGAACGCGGTTATTTCACACATCCGAAAGTTCCCGGTCGAGGATGCAATTTCCATTCGTGAATTACCTAGTGTAACTAAGGATGCATTCCCTGCCCTCATGCTCCCAGTTATCCTCCTTTTTGGTATCTATGGGGGAGTAATGACCCCTACTGAGGGATCTGCCGCCGCCGCTGCCTACGCGCTTCTTGCAGCATCTCTGTTCTATCGCGCCATCTCGCTTAACAAATTTTACAATGTCTTGCGGTCCAGTGCCAAAACGTCGACAGCGATCGGAATGCTTTTTGTGGGGGCAATAGCCTTTAACTATGTGGTAACCGTTGAGAATATTCCGCTTTCTGTCCAGAACTTCATCAGCGGATTTAATTTAACAGCTACCGGTTTTCTCCTCATAGTTAATGTGATGATTCTCGGGCTTGGCTGCGTTTTGGAGGGGAGTACGATACTGTTGGTTATTGTGCCCATTCTCATACCGACCGCGAAGCATTTGGGAATTGATCTAGTCCATTTCGGTGTTGTTATTGTCATCAACACTATGCTCGGGCTTGTGACACCACCATTTGGTTTGTTGCTCTTTGTTGTTGCCAACATTACTAAACAACCGCTGATGTCCGTTGTGCGTGAAAGCCTGCCATTCCTCTCAATGGCTCTATTAGTCCTGCTCCTTATGGTTTTCGTACCCGAAACGGTCCTGTGGCTGCCGAGGCTGATGGGATACAAGGGCTGATAAGACTTGCGATTATCATTGGGCAGTGAGGTTTTGCTTCCCTAACACTTGTAATATTGCACTTACGGACAGGCGGTAGGCTGGGAAGACGGTTTGATGCTTCCTCGGTGTGGGCAGGATCAGATGGTCCCGCACGGGGTATCTGTATAAATCAACGGAATTGTTGGTCAGCATTTTATTCACTTATTCTGTCTAAAAGGTTGCGTGGCCGAAACCAGTTCTTATCATCTTTTGTGAGAGAAACATCTACCATTGGTTTTGGTACGCCTGAATCCTCTCATGCCCCTCCATAGGGCGAGGCTTTTGCTTCGCCTTATCTTTTTGGTTTCCATTTTCGGTTTTTTTAAGATGACTTCTATCAAGAAAAACGCTGCGGTCGAAGCGTAAGCCGCATTTCATATCTAAGGAGGCAAAACTATGAACGTTGATCTTCCTTCGGTGGATATCAACCGAATCCTGTATGTTACGGACCTCTCGGATAATGCACGCTATGCCATGGCCTATGCCGTGAGCCTGGCCAACACCTACTGCGCCAAAATCATCATACTTCATGTCATCGATGAAGCCCCCAAGGTGGATGAAGACAGATTGCGGGCCTATATCGGGACCGAGGACTGGGATGAAATCCAACAGATCAGTAAGCGCAACGAGGAGAAAACCCGCGAGGTGCTCATCGGTAAGAAACGGGACCATACCATGATCCGCGAAGCACTCGACCGCTTTTGCCAGAACCTGCGTCCAGGCACCGAAGAACATGAAGCCGCGACGGACGAAATCGTCATCAAGCGCGGTAATGCCGTGGCCCAGATACTGTCCACGGCCAAAGAAATGCGCTGCGATATGATCGTCATGGGGGCCCACGGTTTGGGAGCACTCCTGGATACGATGATGGGCAGCACCGCCAGACGAGTGTTGCGCCGTTCAAAAGTCCCGGTGTTGGTGGTGCACCTTCCTGGTTGGGATTAGTTGATTTTGGAAGTCATTTTAACCAACGACGCAAAAAATTGCTGATCTTTGAAAGCCAGTCAACTTTTATCCGACGGGGTCACCAAAGCCAAAAACGAAAAAAATCGAGTTGTTCGGTGACGACCTATTAACGGGCTGTTTTAAAGTGGCTCATGGCCCTCCCTGGGCCGGAGGTCTATTGGAAAGAATCAATTCCTGGCGGGGCAATGCGGCGATGAATGACGATTTGACCCTGGTGGAAATCTGGCGCGGTCCTCCGAAATAGACCCTATGTCGTTATTGTATAGCGCAGGTAGCTACTTATGACGCAATTGCAGATACATTCAGACGCTCTCGCGGAACTATCGGCCTCCCATACCGAAGTATAATTTTAGCCCACTGAAACCAGGTTCATATTTCATCCAGAGAATTGATATTCGCGGTGTGTTTTGACCAATGGCTTTGCCAGTGGTAAGAGAACCTAACCCCGAAGATGGCCCTACCGCCTATGGATACCATTGGGGTGACCCCGCGCGAAGACCGTTGACCGCCATTCGGCGGATGCGTTTCGACCGCTGAAGTCGACCAAAGGAGAATTCGGCATGCGACTGCAAAGCAAGAAAACTTTGAAGATCAGAGACAAGATTCTTGGCGGGCCGGTCCCCCTGATCTGTCTGCCCCTGGTAGCCACCGACCAGAATTCGCTTATCGAGCAAGCTGTGGAAGTGTGTTCGTTTGATCCGGATGTCATCGAGTGGCGGGTGGACAAGTTCGAGGCGGTCCTGGATACAAGGAAGGTTTTGGTCGCCCTGGGCGCGTTGCGGGAGGCCATCGGCGATACCCCACTGATCTTTACCTGCCGAGTCATCCATGAGGGGGGTTTCCAGGAAATTGCTGCCGAAGACCGCCTTCGTCTGAACAAGGCCGTCATTGCGTCAGGCCTTGCCGATCTCATCGACTCGGAGATGTCCAACGGCGAGGCCATGGTGGGCGAAATGAAAGCTGCCTGTCAAAAAGCTGGCTGCCCGCTGATTTTATCCTATCACAATTTCGATGAAACCCCGGATGAGGCCTTTATTTTGGACCGCCTGGTCACGGCCGGCCGGCTGGGGGCGGACGTCGCCAAGGTGGCCGTCATGCCGAAAACCTATAGAGACGTGCTTACCCTGCTCAGCGCCACCTACACGGCCCGGACTGAACGGCTGGAAATCCCCATCATTACCATGTCCATGGGAGGTGAAGGGGGGATTACGCGGATCGCCGGCGGACTGTTCGGCTCCGACCTGACCTTTGCCCTGGGCAAGGCCAGTTCGGCCCCGGGACAGATCCCCATCGCTGATTTACGCAAGGCCTGGTTGGCTTTGCCCTTTAATTGATCTTGATGAGAAAGGTAAAACAACCATGGCCGTAGTGGATGTCAACACGAAACTGGTCGGGCTGCTGGGCAACCCCCTGGGGCATAGCTTTTCGCCGGCCATGCACAACAAGGCCTTCGAGACCCTCGGACTGAATTACTTCTATCTGCCCATCGAGGTGACGGCGGACGATCTGCCCACCGTGGCGGCCGGCATCGCCAAAATGAACTTTGCGGGCTACAACGTCACCATCCCCCACAAGATCCGCATCATGGACTGCCTGGACGCCATCGACCCGCTGGCCCAGGCCATCGGCGCCGTCAACACCGTTGTTTTCGAGAACGGTCGCGCTACCGGCTACAATACGGACGGTGAGGGCTTTGTTCGGTCCCTGGAGGCGGAATCCGGGGTCACGGTGGACGGGAAGCGCCTTTTTGTCGTGGGTTGCGGCGGGGCGGCCCGGGCCATTGCCATGACCCTGGCCTTCAAAGGCGCCCAGAAGATTTTCCTCTGCAACCGTACCGAGCAGAAAGCCCATGATTTATCCGCCGCAATCAACTCCAGGGTCAGCCCCTGCAGCGAGGTGGTGCCGGTGGAACCGGACCGCATCGCGGCCGTCCTCCGGCAGGCGGACGTGCTCATCAACACCACCAGCGTGGGCATGCACCCGGAGGCGGAGCGTATTCCCATCGACGGCGATTTGATTCCGGGCGGGGTGATCGTGAGTGACATCGTCTATAATCCGGCCCGGACGAAGCTGCTGCGGGTCGCTGCAGAAAAGGGCTGTAAAACGGTTCCCGGCCTGGGAATGCTGGTTTACCAGGGGGCTGAGGGGTTTCGCAAATGGACGGGGGCCGAGCCCCCCGTAGAAGTCATGTTCGGGGTCGTTCGGGCGCTGAAAGGATGAGGGAAAAAATCGACGATTAGACGCTATCCTCGTTGGGCGATTGTGTTTACGCCTTGAGGTCTTCCAATGTCTCCATCACCTGTTCGCGTCTCACCGTATCGCTCACGAAGACATCGCCGATGGCGCGGAGCAGAATAAATCGTATGCGGCCCGAGGCCGCCTTTTTGTCCCGCCGCATGGCCTCGTAGACCCGGGGCAAATCGAGTTGGGCCGGAATGCGAACGGGTAGCCCGGCATCGACCAGAACCGGCTCCAGGCGCTCCTGTAGCTCCGGCGCGCAATGGCCCAGACGGGCCGACAGATTGGCGGCCGCCACCAGTCCCATGGCCACGGCCTCCCCATGGCGGATGGTGTGTTCGCAGACCTGCTCGATGGCGTGGGCGAAGGTGTGCCCCAGGTTGAGCAGGTTGCGGCGTCCGCGGTCAAAGGGGTCTTCTTGCACAATCCTGATTTTGACCTGAATGGCCTGGGCTACCAGGGCCTGCAGATCCGGCAGGGGCGGCACCAGGGTCCCGGCTTCCCGGGCCCAGCTGCCGCCCTCGATTTGGGCGAACAGGGCCGCGTCATCGATCAGACTGTGTTTGATCACTTCCGCCATGCCGGAAGAAAATTCCGCCGGTGAAAGACTTTGCAGGGTGGCCACATCAGCGATCACCGCGGTGGGCTGCTTGAAGGCGCCCACCAGGTTCTTGCCCTGGGGAAGATTGATGCCGGCCTTGCCGCCGATACTCGTATCCACCATGGCCAGCAGGCTGGTGGGGCAATGGACCAGGTCCACCCCCCGCATGTAGACCGCCGCCACGAATCCGGCCAGGCCGCTGATGACCGACCCCCCCAGGCCGATGATGGTGCCGCTGCGCTCGAAGCCTTTTTCGATCAGCTGTTCGCAGATAGACTGCACCATGGTAAGCGTTTTATGCTGCTGTCCGGGGGGCGCTTGGATAACCGCATCGACCGGGCCGCAGCTTTGTGCGTACAAGGGCCCGGTGTTGGTGTCCGTGATGACCGCCACGGGGCCGGCGATGCCCGCCAGATTCTTCACAAAGGGCAGCAGGCCGCCGCCGACGATATACTCGTAGTGCTTGCCGGCCCCGGTGATCGACACGCGCTGGTCCGGGTTGGCCTGAAAGAGGCCGATCAAGTTGTTGGTGACGGCGTCGGGTGTTTTTTCCGATGTCACCATCTGCGGGAACTGGCCGTAGTCTTCCTGGCGTTGCTGCATCAGCTCGACGATGCGCTCCATGGGATCGGGTACCGCCAGCAGGGGCCGCTCATGGGTTGTGTCCCTGGTGACCCGGTCCAGGATTTCCTCCGGGGTGGCCACCAGGCAAAAGACGCGCCCCGTGCGGCTGAGGGCGGCGGCGTTGCCGGGATCGAGCATCAAGCGCCCGCCCGTCGAGATCACCATCCCCTGCCGGTCGGCAAGTTCGCGGGCCACCGCACCCTCCATTTCCCGGAAAGCCACTTCCCCCATTTCCTGGAAGATTTCCGGAACGGTCTTGCCGGCCCGCTCCTGGATCAGTTCATCCGTATCGACGAAAGCGTAGTCCAGCTGCTGGGCCAGCTTCTTGCCCACGGTGGTTTTGCCGGTCCCCATGAAGCCGGTCAAAACGATATTGGGTCGGTCCATAGCGTTCAATTCCCTCCGGCGTGACAGGGACTTATCAAAGGTGGTCTCCGGGTTTGCTTTGGGCGCTTCGGTCGAAACATCAGCCTCCTGGCAATTCGCGCAACTCTGCCAGCGGGATGTCGGTGACGATGCAATCCCCCAGGCCATTTAACAGCACGAAATGCACGCTTTCCCTTTCCCGCTTCTTATCTTTGCCCAGGGCTTCCAGGACCGCTCCCCGATCGAATGTTTTCTGCAGCGGCAGGCGCAGCTGCGCGAGCAGGTCCAGCAAGCGTTGCTCCTCTTCGGTCGTGATCAGGCCGCGCCGCCGGGAAAGGCGGGCCGCCAATACCATGCCGATGCTGACCGCCTGGCCGTGGGGCACTCCCGTCACTTTCTCGACGGCATGCCCGAAGGTATGGCCGAAGTTGAGTTTACGGCGTTCCCCGGTTTCCTTTTCATCGTGATTGACGATGGCGGATTTGATGACCAGCGAGTCGTAGACGAGGCGTTCGATGACCTCCCGATCGAGGGCCAGGGCCTGCGGGGCGTTTTGTTCCAGATAGGCGAACATGCCGGCATCGGCGATGGCGGCATGTTTGACGATTTCGGCAAACCCGCATTGCAGCTGCTCCTCCGGAAGGGAGGGCAGCATTTCCAGGTCGCAAAGGACGAAGTCGGGCTGATTGAACGTGCCCACCATGTTTTTATAGCCGCCGAAGTTCACCCCGTTTTTGCCGCCCACGCTGGCGTCCACCTGGGCCAGGAGGGTGGTGGCCACAAATCCGAAGCGTACCCCCCGCATATAGGTCGAGGCCACGAAACCGGTGATGTCGCAGACGATGCCGCCCCCGATGCCCACGAGGCAGCACGAGCGATCGGCTTCGAGCTGCATCAGCTCGTCGTAGATCCGGGTAACCGTATCGAGGGTCTTGATCGTCTCCCCGGTGCCGATGGTGATCACATGGCCGGAAGGGAACTGGTCGGCGTAATGCCGGTGGACGTTTTCATCCGTGATGATGATGGGCGGCCTGCTTGGCAGATGGCGGGGCAGGCAACGCAGGGGCTCACCCACCCATAAGGTGGACGACCCCGAAGTACCCTGGATCTGGAGCTGCTTCATAAGAACGAAACCCTTTTCGTCATGTGGTTCGGGACGGCACCCGGCATCGGTGGAGAAGATTCTTCCGGCCTCAGGAAGCTCGGTCGAGCCGGTCCGCCCGGACCTGTTTGAGCTTGGCATGGGCGTTGAGCACCAGTTCTTCGGTGGTTTCCCAGGAAATGCATTCGTCGGTGATGGATACGCCATATTTCAGGGCGTCGCGATCGCCACTGAATTTCTGGTTGCCTTCGTGCAGATTGCTCTCCAGCATGAGACCGATGAGTGCTTCGCTGCCGTTGACCACCTGATCGATGACATTCCGCCAGACGATGGCCTGGCCCTGAAATTTTTTGTGGCTGTTGGCATGGGAGCAATCCACGATCACCGCTTCGGGCAGGCCCTTGGTGATCAGCATCAGGCGCGCTTCCTCGATGCTGATGGGGTCGTAGTTGGGCCGGCTGCCCCCCCGCAGTACGATGTGGCCATAAGGGTTGCCGCCGGTCTTGACGATGCAGGTCCGGCCGTCCTGGTCGATGCCCAGAAAGGTCTGGGCGGCGTGGGCGGCCACGAGCGCGTTGATGGCCGTGGACAGGTTGCCGTCCGTGCCGTTCTTGAAGCCCACCGGCATGGAAAGCCCCGAGGCCATTTCCCGGTGGGTCTGGGATTCGGTGGTGCGTGCGCCGATGGCCGACCAGCATACGGCGTCCGCTATGTATTGAGGGATGATCGGTTCCAGCATCTCGCTGGCTGTGGGCAGACCCGTTTCCGCGATTTGCATCATCAGGCGGCGGGCCTTGAACAGTCCGGCGTTCATGTCGCAGCTGCCGTCCAGCTCGGGGTCGCTGATCAGGCCTTTCCACCCTACGGTGGTACGGGGTTTTTCGAAATAGACCCGCATGACAAGGAAAAAGGTGTCCCGGACCTTCTCCTTCAACGTCACCAGACGTTGCGCATAGTCCAAGGCCGCCTTCTCGTCGTGGATGGAACAGGGGCCCACGATGGCCAGGAGGCGTTTGTCTTCCCTGTTGATAATGCGCTGGATGGTTTCACGCCCCTCGATAACGGTTTGCTGGGCCTTGGCCGAAAGCGGCAGTTTTTGTTTGAGTTCTCGTGGGGGCATCAAGGGCAGGTAGTCCCTTACGCGGACGTCTTCGATGCGTGGCGCTGGCATGGCTGGTTTCCTTTCGGGATGGTTGCATGTGCAAGCGTTCATCCATTACTGGCATATTTGGGCCCCCGCCGGCGATCTCGTGCGATGGAAATCCTCGACGTAGCCTTGGCTACGTCTGCGGTTCCCAAATCGCTGCGGCCTTGGCCGGAACCAAAATTCACCCCCTCTGGACGGACACTGCGTAAAAGTAATGGTCGTTCTTGACCTTGCCGGTTAACCGCGCGGGACTAAAAAGGCCGTGGAGCGCCTCGATCGCCACGGCCTGATGAAACAAAAAAACCGCGGCGTTCGGTCCGCCAGCGGTTTTGAAAATCGTATGTCAGGTTTTCAGCACACCGCAGGCAGACCGGCATAAAAATAATAATAGCCGAAATAAAAATAGAATCTGTCCGTGCGGTACGGCATGTGCATTTTTCCTAGTCTGTTTGGCGTACGATAGCGGGGCTGAATTGGAATGTCAAGCGGCATGTATGCTTTTCTTTGCAGGTGCCGCGGCCGGCCATCAAAATCATGACCCCGGGCCGGTGGGGCTAGAGCTCACGAATGAGGGCCTTCAGGGTTTCGAGTTGCGAGGGCTTCAGGTCGTCGAAGGTGACTTCGATTCCCCGGGGTTTACGCCCTACAATGATTCCCGACAGCATTAGGGTGGTTTGAGTGCGCGGGTCGGTGATGTTCAGCATCAGTTCTTCGCCCTTGGTAAAGGGCTCCGATGTTTCCAGAAAGATGCCGTCCAGGCGGAGGGTGCGGGTAACGGTTGAATAGGAGGCGTCTTCGGTGTCGTATTCCACCATCAATTCGGGCAGGGCTTTCTCCGCCACGGCTTCGCCCGCGGCAACCATGACGGTAGCCGATCGCTGGGATTCGATCCGGGGACCGAGCTGAAGGACGATGACGGTGATATTGTCATCCCCGCCGCGGTCGTTGGCCATCTCGATCAGTTTGCGGCAGGATTCCTCGGGTGCGCTGCTTTCGACGATTTCACAGATTTCTTCCGGGAAAGCCTTGTCGCTCAGACCATCCGAGCAAATGACAAGGACATCGCCCTCCTGGAAAACGATCTCCGTCGTATCGGGGTTCACCGTTTCGTGGATGCCCATGGCTCGCGTAATCATGTGGAGGTACTGCTGGCCGAGTTTGAGACCGCCCTCCGGCGCCAGGGCCTCCTGCTCGGCCATGACGGTGTGCAGGGAGGAAACGATTTCGGCGCGCCCCTCCCGCACCAGGAAGACCGGGCTGTCGCCTACATTGCTGACAATGGCATGGGTGGCGCTGAAGTAGACCGCCGACACCGTCGATCCCATTCCTTTGCAGCTCTTGTCATTCTGGGCGTATTCATAGGTTTTCAGGTTGGCCCGCCGGATGGCGTAAACCAGATGATTGGCCTGGGAGGACAGATTCCGGTCGATGCCCACCATCTGGTCCGGGTTTTCCGCCGAGACCAGCTTCTGCATGGTCTTGCGAATGGTGTCCACCACCAGGCGGCTGGCCACCTCGCCGGCCTTGCGCCCGCCCATTCCGTCCGCCACCACATAGAGTTGGAGCTGATCGTCGATCAGAAAGGCGTCTTCATTGCCTTTGCGTTTCTGGCCCACATCCGTCAGCCCGGCCGCGATAACCGTGATCATCGGAGCGGCCTCGTCGGATGAGAGGAGATCGCGTCGTCGTCGGGTCGGATAGATACCGATTTCCGGAGCATCATCAGCGAATCGCCTTATCGGGTTTTAGGGGCCGCCTTCGAAGGCCGAACTTTTTTCCAGCCGATAGGAAAGGGTGCGGGCAAAATTTTTGAAAAACAACAGCTGGACCGCATCCGGGGCCTTGTCCATGAGCGTGGCGCTGATTTTCATCAGCAGACAATTCGTATGGGCCGTGGCCGACGCCACTCGCGCCTTGCCGGCAATGTAGGCCATTTCGCCGAAAGCACTCGCCGGCTCTGATTTTGGCGATGACCTTGCCGTTTTTACGGATTTTGACCTTGCCGTTGAGCAGGATGTAGAACGTGTCGTCGATATCGCCTTCGGTCACGATCACTTTACCCTCCGGCACTTTGATGATGCTGCTGGCCAACCCCAGGCTCTCGATCTGCTCCCGGGTGAAGTTGTGAAAGAAGGGTACCTGGCAGAGCAGGTCGATAATATCTTCGACCTTTTTATCCCCCTTGGGAAGCATGATCCCCCGCAGCGCGACCCGCAGGTCGTAGGCCAAGTCCATGCAGGAGGCATAGCGCTGCTCAGGGTTTTTGGCCAAGGCTTTGCGCATGATTTTATCGAAGATTTCCGGCAGGTCGGGGCGCAGTTCCCGGATCGGCGTGGGGTTTTCGCGCGTGATTTTATAAATAATGGCAAAGTCGTTCTCACCGCTGAAGGCCCGTTGGCCGGTGAGCAGTTCATACATAACGCATCCCAGGGAGAAGATATCGCTCTGGTGAGTGGTGGTCTCTTCCTTGAGCTGCTCCGGCGACATATAGCTGGGGGTTCCCCAAATGCCCTTTTCGGGGTTCTGCTTGGAGATGCGGGCGATGCCGAAATCGGTCAATTTGGGCGTGCCGTGTTTGTCCAGCATGATATTCGAGGGCTTGACATCCCGGTGAATAACCCCCCGTTGATGGGCATAATGCAGGGCGCTGGCGACCTTGAAAATGATTTCGATGCATCGGTCCAGCGGCAGGAGATTTTCAGGGCGGCAACATCTTTTCAAGGTTTCGCCTTCGACGAACTCCATGATGATGTAGCAGAATTCCTTGTAGAGCCCGGTATCGTAGATGGCCAAAATATTGGGGTGGCTGAGGCGTCCGGCCGACTGGGCTTCCAGAAAAAGCTTTTTGCGCGACTGGCTCGAAATACCCTGGGAGATCTTAAGGGCCACCTGGCGCTGAATGTAGGCATCGCGGGCCAGGTAGACGACACCGGAGCCGCCCTGACCGAGTTTGCGGATAATTTTGTACCGGCCCATACTCTGGGTGTCCATCAGGCCGGATATGAATTTTTCATGTACCGAGGATTTGGCCACGTCCTGCTTGCCTCTTTAACGATCCATGCCGAAGGGTTTCAAGACAACTTCATATCATACCATACTTCCCACATGGCCAACAGCTTTTTGGTGGATGCTTTTAGCAAGGGGGTCGGTAGGGTGGGCACAGGATCCTAATCGCGGAGGCTGTGGCTAAACATTGAAGCGGAAGTTGATGATATCTCCGTCCCGGACTTCGTATTGTTTGCCTTCCAGGCGGGTGGTGCCCTGTTTGCGGGCTTCGGCATAGCTGCCGGCGGCCATGAGGTCGTCATAAGCGAGCACTTCCGCCCGAATGAAGCCCTTCTTGATGTCGGAATGAATGACTTCCGCCGCGTCCACGGCCGGTGTGGCGCACCGAATGGTCCAGGCCCGTACTTCGTCTTCGCCCACGGTGAAAAACGAAATCAGACCCAGCAGGGCGTAGGAGCGTTGAATAATGCGGTCGGCAGCGGCGGCGCTGACCCCGAATTCCTCCTGAAATTCGGCGGCTTCTTCGGGGGTCATGCGGGCCAGTTCCTGTTCGAGTTTGCCCCGGATGACCATGGCGTCGGCCGTCGCCAGAGCGTTGTCGATGGCGGGCAGCCCGTCGTCTTCATCGGCGTTGTTGAACAAGGTCAGCTGAGGTTTGGCGGAAAGGAAAGCAAAGCCTCGCAATTTGTGGGCCGTGGCGAGCTCGGGGTCTTCCCGCAGGGGCCGTTCGTTTTCCAGGAGCTCGTGGCAGCGTTCGAGCAGGACCCGTTCTTCCGGATCGGGCTTCTTGCCCCGTTTCTGATCCAGCGCGAGCCTCTCCAGCCGTTTTTCCACCACGATCAGGTCTTCGAAGATCAAGTCCTGGTCGATTTTGCGATAATCCTCGCGGGGGCTGGGCGCCTGGCTGCCGAAAAGGTCGAAATTGCGCACACAGTGGATCAAAGCGTCGCAATCCCGCACCTGAGTCCAGTAGGGCTGTTCACCGGCGCGCTTTTCCCGGCTCTGGGGCTGGCCGGCCGGCAGGAAGTATTCCACCTGGGCATAGATGGTCTTGCGCGGGTTGTAGATCCCGCTGAGGGTATCCACCCGCTTGTCCGGCACGCGGATGGTGCCGATTTGGGGTTCCGTCCGCGCGCCGGGGGTCAGCTCGGTTCCGGTCAGGGCTTCGAAAACAGTGGCTTTGCCGGCCTGTTCCAGGCCGATGATGCCCAGCTTCATATCGTGTCCTTTTCAGAAATGGTCTTTGTATCCTGATCGGCGTTCTCCGCGGGTTTTCGGCTGCGTCTACCTAAGTAGGCCTCACCGTAATTGGGTGGTCTTGATCAGAATCAAAAACCCTCATTTCTGAAAAGGACACACGCGTTCCCGGTTGATTTGTGGAGGGGCATTCCCTCTGCGGAGGTACGTAAAAGTGGCCTTTTAACGCACTTGCCGCCGGGGATCAAGATCGAAGCTTCTGCAGCAGCCAGGCCGTGTTGCGGCCCAGGGTCTCCATGGTCTGGAGGCCTTCGCTGTCCGAGGCCGCATCGCCCCGGTCCAGACCAAAGCCGATGTTCCAATAGCTCGCCCCGGGCACGATCATCTGGCCGATGAGGAAGAAGTGGTTCATGCTGTCAAAGGCGTGGATGGCGCCGGCCCGGCGCACGGCCACCACGGCGGCGCCCACCTTGCGCCGGAACATGTCGCCGTTGGCTTTGGCCACCATCCCGGCCCGGTCGATGAGGGCCTTCATTTCGGTGCTGACATCGGCAAAATAGGTCGGTGATCCCAGCAGGATACCATCGGCGGCCTCCATGCGGGCGATGCATTCATTCAGAAAATCGGTGTCCACGCTGCAGCGGCGATTTTTGTTGCGATGGCATTTCATGCAGGCAATGCAGCCCTGGATGGATTTGCCGGCCAAGTCGATAGTGGCGGTTTGAATGCCTTCCTGCTCGAGAACGTCGGTCACGGTTTTGAGGAGGAAGGCCGTATTGCCCTTGCGGCGGGCGCTGCCGTTGAAGGCAACTACATTCATATTCCGATCCTTTCAGGGTTGTGGGGGTTCGATCAGCTTGAGGAGATCGCCTTCGGAGGCAAATCTCAGCCGGTTCAGGCCCGGGATGGCGTCCGCCAGGAACACGCGCCCCGCGAGGCGGTAGGTCAATTCGAAGTCTTCCGGCGAACGGTGGCCGCCGGTCATCAGACGCACCATCAGCATAATGAAGTCGCTGGCCGAGGCATAGACCGTCACCGGGTAGACCAGGGTGCCCAGCGCGGGGAGCTCCGCGGCCTGGTTGGAAACCCCCGAAGCAATCGTGCTGTCGTTGATCTCCAGCCGGCAGTCGATTCCCTTGAGGCTGAGGGGGACATCGTTGGGATTGATCAGGCGCAATTCGAGCTGAAAAACGGTTTCCATATCACTGGACGGCTGCTGGGTCATGCTGACCATGCTGATCCGGGGCGGCTCCAGCGAGGGGGTCAGGCTGGCGCAGCCCCCCATCAGCAAAAGACTCAGAACGACCGGCAAGGCCATGGCGCCGGTCCGTGACGTCACGCTGCGCATGATGCAAACCTCCCTGAGGGCTGCTGGCCGGTAATATAAGGCAGCCGCCTATTGCTGGTTCAAGATGCCTTTCAGCACCCCTTTGGCGGTATCTTCAAGGGGTTTCAGGTCTTTATTCTTCTCAAAGACCTTGTCCAGTTTCCCGGAGTCGATGAGCTGCTTCTGAATCTGCTCCTTGGCGATGGCCTCCAGGTCCGGCGCGAAGCGCGGGTTTTTAAAGCTCCCGCTGATTAAAACGGGGACTTTGATCGCCTTGAGGTCCTCGCTGCTGCGCTGCCCCTTGAGCGTGGCAACATATTCGGGTTCGACCCGAAAATCCAGCTTTTCGGTTACCAGGTCCGCCTGCCCCTGGGCCTTGACGCCGATCACGGGCGACTTCAGTTCGGTGGCTTCGGTTTTAAAAGTGCCGTTGCGCAGGGTAAAGGGAACATTGAATTCGCTGAACTCGGTTTGGGGGCCGTCGGAGGCGGCCGCTCCGCCGTCGCCGAAGGCCGCCTGGACATTGCGCACCATGGCCCCCAGGTCGATGCCCTTGATCGCGCCATCGCTAAAGTTCAGTTGGCCGCCGCCGTTCAGGGTTTGCTTGATGCGATCCGCGTTGTCCCCCTGAAACTGCAAGCTGACCTGAGAGTTAAGCAGGCCTTCGATGATCTCCTTTTGGGCTACGTCCTTGATCAGGGGGCCGGCCGCGACTTTCTGAAGACTCAGTTTCAGGTCGGTGCGGGGTTGGCTCTGGCTGACATCCATGGTGCCGGTGATATTCGCGGTCCCGCCATAGAGGTCGCAAGCCAGGGGCTCGATCTGAAAGCGTCCGTCCCGGGCCGCGATCTGAAAGCGCACATTTTGCATGTGGGCCTTGGCCGCCGAGAGTTTGCCCACCGCCAAGCGGCCATCCAGGATCAGCCGCCGCAAGGGGGTATAGTCCGGGCTCTTGGTTTTTCCGCCGGGTTGGCTGCCCTCGGTCGCCGGTTTTTCGCCGGAGGCCGTCTTCGCCTTGGCAGGCAGGTAGCGGTCGAGATCGAGGGCATCCATCTTGACGTCGAAGGTAAGGTCGGGCCGCTGGAAATCTTTGGCGGCCAGGGTGAAGTCGCTTTTCGTATCGTCCAGCACCAGTACGCCGTTTTGCAAGCTGACCTGGGTGGTGCTTCCTTTGACGTTGGCCTTCAAGGACACTTTGTTGAGGACAGCGGGGTCGCTGGTCTGAATAGGAAGGGGCTGCCCGAGACGCTCCAGGAGCTTGCGCGGTGAAAAATCTGCCACATCTATGGCCATGTCAACGGAAGGTTTGCCGGTCAGATCCCGGGCCGTCCCTTTCAGGCTGACGTTGATCTCGTCCAGGGCGGAAATCTGCATGTCAAACGCCAGGGGTTGGCTGCCCGGCGGGTTGCCCAGGGGACCGGCCGTTCCTTCGATTTTCAACGGCTGATTGTTGACGCGGGTGGAAAAGGTCAGCTTGACGGGGCCGTCCAGGGACACATTGGACAGGGCCAGGTCGATCTCCGATACGTTCTCGGTTTTGCCGGTAGCATGATCGACATAGGTCAACGTGCCGTTGCGCACCGCAATCTCTTCGGCTGTCAGGGACTGCAGGGCAAATCCCGGAGAGGCGTCGCCGGCCTTGTTCTTGGCCGCCGGCGCGGGCGCCGTTTTGGTCGAGGCGGGTTTGAAGTCCCAGTTGGTCCGACCGTCCTTGTTCTTAACGAGGACGATTTGGGGATTCTGAAGGATAATCCTTTTGATTTCCACCTGCCGGGAAAGCAGCGGCAACAATTTCACCCGGGCTTCGAAATCCCCGACTTTGATTAGATCGGTCTCCTTGAATCCTTGCGGATTCCCAAGCGATAGATCGCTTAACGACAGGCCGACCCACGGAAAAACCGACAGTCCGATATCGCCCCCGATCTTGAAGCTGCGGCCGGTGGCCTCTTGAACTTTGGCCTCGATCTGGGGCTTGTAGCTGTTGACGTCCACCATCAGAGGAATCAGGATGACAGCGGCGACCAGCAGAATCAGCAGTGTACCGCCGCCGATCAACACCCATTTGACAATACGATTCATGGTCGGCTCCTTTCAGCCGTAGGATGGGTAGGGGCTCTCATGCCCCGCTCTTTTTCGTCTTACGCAACGCACCGCATTGCTCGGAGCCATACCAACGGCCCCCGCGCCATTTTGTGGACTGGATCAAAATGGGTGGTTTGTCGGTCGGACGTATAGACGGGTGGGGCGTCGGGACCGACAACCGTTCAGTTGCATAGGAGACACTTTCGCGAAAAGGATGCTTGGTTTGCATGAATGGTGTTTAGAGGCGCGTTGTCGTTCCCGTTCTGTGGTCTATTGGTACCTGTTCCAGCGGGTGACACGAACGCCCGGCAAGAGGATCGCTTCATGCAGATACATCATTAAAAGAACAAAACTAGGGATAGGTCATGGAAGTGTCAAGATGCTGTGCGGCCCACTTGCGGCGTCAGCGGTTAGGCATAGCGGCTCAGGATCATATCCCGGGCGCGGGACCATTCGCTTTCCGTATTGAACATATAGCGGGCGAACCCGATGGCTTCCGTTTTTTTGATGATGGCGATCAGTCCGCTGACCTCGATGGCCTGGTCGAAGCGCTCCCATGGAATGGTTTTTCGGTCAGTCCCCCGTTTAATGTGGATGCCGTCCGTTTTCAGAATGCCGTTGCGCTTGATACAGGCCTGCTCGTAAAGCTTCTGCTGCGATCGGCGGGCTGCGGAATGGATCAATCGATACCCGACGGCCATGAACGTTCCCAGGAAGGCCAGCAGAAGGAAGGCCGGGAGGAGGCCGACCCGCATCTGCGAGAGCACCAGGGCGACCGCGCCCAGCATAGCCACCGTTACCAGAGCGGCAGGCGGCACCCGGCGGGGCCTGACGGTCCGCTGTACCTTGAGGCTGTCCTCGAAGGTGAGGTAGCCCCTGAATCGAATTTCTTGTTCTGTTGTGATGCCGTCTTTTTTCATAAGGCTCCGTATGAAGCGGGTAACCGGGGTTGTTTAGGATTTTGCAGTTGGTTCGACAGGCCGGAATCGTTTCCCCGTTTGGTGTCGGGACGCATCCCATTTGGTTTTTAGGAAGATATACAGCAGCAGGAGATTATCGAAGCGCTGTATCTTGATCTTGCGGCCGTCGGCCATCTGGATCTTGACGCACAAATAGGCCGTGTGCGGGTCGCCGTGGAGATCGAAAACCAGCTTGTGAATACGGGCGTAGTCGATGATGCGGGTGCGGACGAAATCCCTTACTTCCAGGTAGTCGTCCTCCGGAGTCACCGTATGGGGCTGAAGGAGCAGATAGATCGTTATGGGGGCTGCCGTGGCGAGAATGAACAGCCCGGCCGCCGTAAAATGGCGCAGAAAAGCGGTACCGAACACGATCAAGAGAGCGAAAATACCCAGGACGATACCGACGTGCAGGAGGTAGGACCGGCACCCGCTGAAGGTCTGCACCCCGATTTGCGTCCGGTGCAGTTCCGCCAGGCGGGTGCACACGCCGGCCAGCAGCCCGGCAAAATGGCGCGTGGCGTAAAACAGCGGAATCACCTTGGGGGAATCCGCCGCCACGACGTCGACTCTCTGGCCGGAGACATCCTTCAGATAGGCGATCGTTTCCCAACGCACCGCAACGGATTCACGCCCCGGCGGACGATAGATCAAACCGGTGGCATCCAGCTCATAGGTGTGGGCCGGATGTTGTTCCGGCTGAAAAAAGTAGATCTCCGATTCAGGCATGGCGTGCGGCGGCGGCATCCTATCGCTTGCATGCGGATGGGTCGATGCCGGTTTCAGATCGTGTTGGTTTTCGTTAAGGGCCTCATCCGGCGTTGGACATATCGGTTGAATCGATGTTCGTCAACCGGCATTCGTTCAGGCTTGTACGCCACGCGGCGCTATTCCAAATAGGCGGCGTTGTCCGCTATGTTGTTGGGCTGGCCAAGGGTGTCCAGAATCTGGCTGATCTGGCCCCGGTGGTGGGTCTGGTGCAGAAAGAAGAATTCGAAGGCTTGGCCGGCCCGGGCGGAACGCAGCGTGTCCACCGAATCGCGATACTTAAACGATTCCTTGTAGCGTGCCGGAGGAAACGCATCGAACCAGGCCCGGATCAGCGCATCCACCTGGCGGCGGTGTTCCCCCAACGCCCTGAAATCATCGTGGAGGTCCCGGTCCCATGACAGATTGGGCGGATCCAGAGCGGGATCGTTCAGCACCGGGGAGTCGGGTTCGAGGGTGCGGTAGCGCCGGAGCCAGTTGATGTCGCAGATGATGATGTGGTTCAGGATGCCGTGAAGAGACCCGAACCATGATCCCATGTCCCGACGGCGGGCCCGCCCGGTCAGGTGCGAGAGGCTTGCGTACAATTCCTGGTTGGCCCGTTCGTTGTAGCGGGCCAGGTTTTGAAAGACGCTTTGGGCCGTGTATGATGATTCCGATGTGGGCCCAGCATGCATCGCTTTTGCCTCCCTGCTCAGTCTTCGTCTTCCACGATCGGGGCGCCGACGGTATCATAGATCGCCGTGTGGCAGGCGACTTCAAACCATTCGTGAAACATTTTCTTCGTCCGCCTTTTCGGCCAGAGGGTTTCATCCGAATACCAGTCTTCCATTTCGTTGACTAAAAGGGTTTGGTAGTTCAGCGCGATCCATTCATCCAGGTTTTCGCCATCCTCTTCGCTGATGAGGTAAACGGTGCAGTCGTCATTGGCTTCCGCTAGCGTAATGCCGTGATCTTTATTATAGGGATCGGCTTTATTGAGCCATTTGACGAAGGGTTCTTTGTATTTCAGGATAACGGCCGCTCGATTGATCATGCCCTTATTCCCTCTCCTCTTAAAAGGTTTGTTGCCTTTTACAATAAGAAAGTCGTCACAGCATGCCTGTCAGGGATGGGCATTATCTGTTCTCCGATCCCATGGCATGGCGTCGTGTAACAAACTTATAGCATAAAATGGGCTGGAAAGATGCCTATCTTCGGCTATCGAAACCGGTTTCAATCGTTCTTCCGCCCGCGTTTGATCAATATCATTGATCTTTTTCCGAGGATTTCCTAATCTCAATGGTGCATTAGAATCGCTTGCGCAAGCACGTTCGCCTTTCTGGTAGGGCGGACGCCATGACAAACCCTTTTCTTCAGGCGGTAAGTCTCACCCGCCGACCCTATTTGGATCCCTGTTTTTATGTCCAGACGCCTCATCCGTTGGAGCCTCGTATTGATCCTGGCGGCAGCCGTCCCCTTCGGCATCTGGTGGGCCACCCGTCCCAAGCCCCTGGAAGTCGCCGTCAAACCCGTAACCCGCGGTCTGGTGGAGCGCACCGTGGCCAACACCCGGGCCGGAACGGTCAAGGCCTGCCGCCGGGCCAAGCTATCCCCCAGCATCGGCGGCCAGATCGCCGAACTGCCCATCCACGAGGGTGATGCCGTCAAGGAGGGGCAGCTGCTGCTGGAGATCTGGAACCAGGACCTCAAAGCCCAGGTCGCCCTGACGGAGCAGCAGGCCACCGCCGCCCGCAGCCGGGCCCGCTCCGTCTGTCTGAGGGCCGCTGTGGGCCAGCGCAACGCCGACCGTCTAACCAAGCTCCGCAAGCAGGATATCGTTCCTGAAGAACGACTCGACAACGCCGCCTCCGAGGCTGCCGCCCTGCAGGCTGAATGCAGTGGCGCGCGCACCGAGATCCAGGTCCGGGAGGCCCAGCTGGCCGTGGCTCAGGCCAATCTTGAGCGCACGCGGCTGGTGGCGCCCTTTGACGGGGTGATCGCGGAGATCAACGGCGAGCGCTTCGAATTTGTTACGCCCTCGCCTCTGGGGGTGGCCACGCCGCCGGTGGTGGATATCATCGAAAATGATTGCTTTTACGTCACGGCGCCTATCGACGAGGTGGACGCCGCCGCCATCCGGGTGGGCATGCCGGCCCGCATCACCATGGATGCGTTTCGGGACCAGCACTTCCCGGGCCGGGTGCGGCGCATCGCCGATTATGTTCTGGACATCGAAAAACAGGCCCGCACCGTGGACGTGGAGGTGAACTTTGACGCGGCCCCGGCCGGTAAAACCCTCCTGGCCGGTTATAGTGCCGACATCGAGGTGATTCTGGACGTGCGCCGGGATGTGGTGCGGGTGCCCACCGAGGCGGTGATGGGCGGCAAGCGCGTGTATGTCTTCCGGCCCGATGCCGGCCGCATCGCCGCCCGCGAGATCCGTATCGGACTTTCCAACTGGGACTGGAGCGAGGTGCTGGACGGCCTGTCACCTGACGAGCTGGTGGTGGTGAATGTGGACAACCCCGACCTGGCGGACGGGGCTCCGGCCGTGCGGATCGAGGAGGCCCCGTGATCCGCCTGGAACAGGCCGAGCGCGTTTTTCAGGTGGGCGAGGAAACGGTTTACGCCCTGCGGCAGGTGGACCTGACTGTCCGGCCCGGGGAGTATGTGTCCATCATGGGCCCTTCCGGATCGGGTAAATCCACCCTGCTCAACATCATAGGATTGCTCGACCGCCCGGACCGCGGCGTCTACCGCCTGGAAGGCATCGACACCACCGAGCTGAGCGACCGCCAGCAGGCTGATGTGCGGCGGCACAAAATTGGTTTCATCTTCCAGTTTTTTCATCTGATTCCCCGCCTGACGGCATCCGAGAATGTCGAGCTGCCCCTGACCCTGGCCGGCGTGGAGACGCGCCAGCGCAGGGAGCGGGTGGCCGAAGCCCTGGCCCGCCTGGGGCTGGCGGACCGGGCCCGCCACCGCCCGGATCAGCTCTCCGGGGGCCAGCGCCAGCGGGTGGCCATTGCCCGGGCCACCATCATGAAGCCTGCCATCATCCTGGCCGACGAACCCACCGGCAACCTGGACCGGGCCTCCGGTGCCGACGTGATCGAAAGCATCGAGGGCCTCAACCGGGAGGGTATGACGGTGGTCATCGTCACCCATGATCCGGAACTGGGCCGGCGCACCCACCGCCAGGTGCACATGCTGGATGGCCGCATCGAGGACAACCGCCGGGGGTCGCCATGAACATCCGTGACGTCTTCGGCTTTGCTTTCCGCTCCCTGCGCGGCTATCCTTTGCGCACCGGACTGATGCTGCTGGCCATGGCCATCGGCGTGGCCTCGGTGGTGCTGCTGACCGCCCTGGGAGAGGGCGCCCGGCGCTATGTGACCCGCGAGTTCACCAGCCTGGGTACCCACCTGCTGATCGTGTTGCCCGGCCGCTCCGAGACCACCGGCGGGCCGCCGCCCCTGCTGGGGCAGACCCCGCGGGACCTGACGCTGGAAGACGCCCAGGCGCTGGTGCGGAGCAGCGCGGTTCGCCGGGTGGCGCCGGTCATGGTGGGATCGGCCCTGGTGGCCCGGGACGGCCTGTCCCGCGAGACGGTGATTCTGGGCTCCACCGCAGAGATGGCCACTGTGCGGGATTTTGCCATGTCCCAGGGTCATTTCCTTCCCACCGGCGACGTTTCGCGGGCCGAGGCTTTTTGCGTGCTGGGGCACAAATTGAAGACCGAGCTTTACGGTAACGCCTCACCCCTGGGGGATTTCGTGCGCATCGGCGAGCGCCGTTTCAGGGTGATCGGCGTCCTGGCCCCCAAAGGCCAGTCCCTGGGGGTGGACATCAGCGACGTGGCCATCATCCCGGTGGCTTCGGCCGCCGCCCTCTTCAACCGATCGTCCCTGTTTCGCATCCTGATCCAGGCCCGCAACCGGGATGCCATTCCGCGGGCCAAGGCGGCCGTCCTGGACATCATCCGGGAGCGCCACGACGGCGAGGACGACGTCACGGTCATCACTCAGGACGCCATGCTGGCCACCTTCGACCGCATCTTTACAACCCTCACACTGGCCGTGGGCGGGATCGCCGCCATCAGCCTGGCCGTGGCGGGCATCCTGATCATGAACGTCATGCTGATCGCGGTATCCCAGCGCACAGGCGAGATCGGGCTGCTGAAAGCCTTGGGCGCGCCGGGGGGGCAAATCCTGCGGCTTTTCCTGTCCGAGTCGGCCATGCTCTCCCTGGTGGGGGCCTTGTTAGGTCTGCTGCTGGCGGCCGCGAGCCTGCAGTTCACCGTCCGCCTGTTCCCCAATTTCCCCATGGCCGCACCCGTCTGGGCACCCCTGGCCGCCGTGGGCGTGGCGCTTTCGTCGGGACTTTTTTTCGGGGTGCTGCCGGCCCGCCGGGCGGCAAGGTTGGATCCGGTCACCGCCCTGTCGCGCCGCTAGTGTCCGCGCCAGAAACGGTCTTTTGGGTCCTGATGGCGTTCTCCGCGGGTTTTGCGCCTGCGGCGTATTGACATACGCCTCACCGCAAACCCCTTGTGCGGCCTTGATCAGAACCCAAAATCCTCGTTTCTGGCACGGACACGTTACCGTGTATGATAAATCTTTAGAAGATTCATCGTCTGCGAGACACCACATATATGATCGAATTCTGCGTTCTCGGGGGGTTTTGCGCCTGCGGCGTATTGACATACGCCTCACCGCAAACCCTTGTGCGGCCTTGATCAGGGCTAAAAGCTCTCATTTCTGGACGACACACGACATTTTTAAGAAAAGGAAAAATTAGGATTTTGGCGCAAGGTCAAGGCGGGTTTCCATTTCATCCCGCAAAGCGGGACTTCCCATCGGATCGAATTTTCAACGGTGGGTGCCCGCAGGCGTACTAAAGAACGCCGAGGACTTGAAATGGAAACCCAACGCCGAGATTGAGCCAAAGGACAATTTTTTTATGCTGATTCGGGATGCGTCCAAATACGCCCTCCAGGGCCTGGTGGGTCAGCCTCTGCGCAGCGCTTTGACCGCGCTGGGGATTGCGGTGGGGATTGCCGCCGTGGTCCTGCTGACTTCGCTGGGCGAGGGGGTGCATCGCTACGTCCTGGGGGAGTTCACCCAGTTCGGCACCAATCTGATCGGTATCACGCCGGGCAAGACCTCCACTACCGGGTTTTCCGGAGCCGTCATCAGCAATGTGAGACCCATGACCATCGATGACGCCATGGCCCTGAAGCGCTTGCCCCGGGTGGTGGCCACGGTGCCGGTGGTCCAGGGGAATGCGGCCGTAAAATACGGTCAGCGCAGCCGCCGGACCTATGTCTTCGGCGTAGGCGCGGCGGCGACTGACGTGTGGCAGATGCGGGTGGCCCAGGGCCGCTTCCTGCCGGACGACGATCCCCGGGTGGCCCGAGCCTTTGCGATTCTCGGCAGCAAGGTGCGCGCCGAACTGTTCGGCAGTGAAAATCCCCTCGGCAAACGTCTGCGCATCGGCAGCGAGCAATACCGCGTGCTGGGGGTTATGGAATCCAAGGGGCAGATGCTGGGGTTCGACCTGGACGATGCCGTCTTCATTCCGGCCGGCCGGGCCCTGGCCCTCTTCAACCGCGAAAGCCTCATGGAGATCGATCTGCTGTATGCCGAAGGCAGCCGCTCCGCCGATGTGGCCCGGCGCGCCCGGGATATGCTCATCGAGCGCCACGGGGACGAAGACTTCACTGTCGTCACCCAGGACCAGATGCTGGAGGTGCTGGGTTCCATCCTCAACATTCTCACCATGGCGGTGGGGGCTTTGGGTGGTATTTCCCTGCTGGTGGGCGGGGTGGGGATTCTGACCATCATGACCATCGCGGTCAATGAGCGCCGGTCCGAAATCGGCCTCCTGCGGGCCCTGGGGGCGGGCCGCAGGCAGATCCTCATGCTCTTTATCGGCGAAGCCGTCGTGCTGGCCAGCCTGGGGGGGCTGGCCGGGCTGCTGGTCGGCGCCGGCGGGGCTTGGCTGCTGGGGGCTATTGTGCCGGCGCTTCCCACCCACACCTCCTGGCGCTATGTTCTTTTAGCGGAAGTGCTGTCCGTCCTGATCGGCCTTCTGGCCGGTGTCCTCCCGGCCCAGCATGCTGCGCGGTTGGATCCGATCGAGGCTCTCCGGGCCGAATGAGTTCGACCGAATGGTCCGGTCCATGAAACTGGTTTTGGGGTCATTTGTCGCCCATGAAACCTCGGCGTTTGATCAGCGCGGTCTATTGCTGGACTGCGGAACGTTTTCTCAGCTCGATGTACGGCCTCACCGGGAATGTGGGCGGCCTTGATCAGCGCCAAAAATCCTCATTTCTGGAGCGGACACTGCCGAAGCGTTTCATTCTCCGGTTTTACCCCAATGACTAATGGCGAATGACCAGTGGCAGGCGCTGTCAGGAAATCCGCAAAACCTTGGCGCCGTAAACTTTGCGGGAGCGCAATTCCATCAGGGCCCGGTTGGCCTCTTCCAGAGGGAATTCCTGCACCGTGGGACGGATATCCATTTCAGCGGCCAGGGAGAGGAATTCTTCCACGTCCTGCCGGCTGACGTTGGCCACGCTCTTGATTTCCCTTTCCATCCACAGGTGCGCGCCATAGTCCAGCTTCAAAAGTTCTTCCTTGTCGACATCTTCCTTGCGGATGGCGTTGATGACCAGCCGTCCGCCCGGGGCCAAATGCCCCAGGGCCGCCACCACGGGTTTCCACACGGGGGTGGTGTCGATGATGGCATTCAAGGGTTCGGGAGGCTGCGCTTCGCTGCCGCCGGCCCATACCGCACCCAATTCCCTGGCAAAGGTCTGCTGGTTTGCGCTGCGGGCAAAGACATAAGCGCGAGCCTTGGGGTAGCGGTGCCGCACCATTTTCAGGACGAGGTGACCGGAGGCGCCGAAGCCGGTCAGGCCGATGGCCTGGCCATCCTGTAGATCGGTCAGTCGCAGGGAGCGGTAGCCCACCGCACCGGCGCACAGCAGGGGCGCGGCTTCGGCATCGGAAAAGACGGTGGGGATGGGGTGGGCGAAGTCTTCCCGTACCGTCATGTACTGGGCGTAGCCACCGTTGACATCCCGGCCCGTGGCCTTGAAGTCCGGGCAGAGATTCTCATTGCCGGCTTGGCAGAGGGTGCAATTGCCGCAGGCCGAGAAGATCCAGGCCATGCCGACCCTGTCCCCGGTTTTAAAGCGGGTCGCACCGGGCCCGTGACCCACCACCCGCCCCACCACCTGGTGGCCGGGTACGACGGGAAGCCGGGGCGGCGGGGTGCGGCCTTCGATCTCGTCCAATTCGGTGTGGCAGACCCCGCAGACGGTCACCTTGACCAGGATCTCACCTGCCGCCGGAACCGGCTCGGGCATGTCCGTCAGAGTCAGCGGAGTTTCGTTGGCGGAAAGCGGACCTATTGAATTCAAGACCATGGCTTTCATGAGACGTTGTTCCCTTCGTTTGCGCCGCAGCCGGCCTTAGAGCTCAAGCTGCACCCCCACTTCGATGACCTGATCGGAGGGAATGCCGAAAAAAGGAGCCGGCATCCAGGGAATTTTTGGACATGAACAGAAACAGATTCGAACGCCAGCGGTGCATCCGCGGCGTTTCTCCGATCACCAGCTTTTCTCTTCCCAGAAAGAAGCTGGCATTTTCCGCCTTGATTTCGATGCCCTTTTCCCGGATCAGGGAAAAAACGGTGTCAATCCGGGCGGCTTCCATGTAGCCGTGATGGGCGATGATACGGTAAACGCCGCCGAATAGTTTTTCCTCTTCGATCTTTTCGAAATTCGGCACGCGCGGGATGTCTTCGGTGGCAAAGTGCAGGATCATGATGTCGGCGTGCAGGATTTTGTTGTGGTCGAGGTTTTGCATAAGGGCCTGGGGATGCGGTTCGGGTTGGTCGCAAGATAAACCGCCTGCCCGCGCACCCGGTGCGGCTGCTCCTCCTCGATGCGTTGCCGGAAGTCGTCAAGGGCGAGGGCGCGATCGTTCAGCTGTTCCGCCAGAATCTTTCTTCCCTTTTTCCAGGTCATCATCAGGAAGAAAAAGAAGGCGCCCACCACCAGCGGAAACCAGGCGCCGTGCAGGATTTTGCTGATATTGGCCAGGAAGAAGGGAATGTCCACCAGGAAAAAAAGGCCCGTCAGCGAAACGGCTGCGGTCCAGTGCCACTGCCAGCGGTGCCGGGCGATGACGAAGAACAAGGTGGTCGTGATCAGCATGGTGGAGGTGACCGCCACGCCATAGGCGGCGGCCAGCTTGCTGGAGGACTTAAAACCGAGGACCAGCCCGATGGTGCAGACCATGAGCAGCCAGTTGACCGGGGCGATGTAGATCTGGCCGATCTGGGCGCCGTGTGGGAAACTTCAGGCGGGGCAGGTAGCCCAGCTGGATGGCCTGGCGAGTCAGGGAGAAGGCGCCTGTGATCACCGCCTGAGAAGCGATGATCGTGGCCACGGTGGCCAGAAAAACCATCGGGTACAGGGCCCAATCCGGCACGAGGTCGTAAAAGGGGTGATGGGCGGCTTCGGGGTGTCGCAGCAGAAGGGCCCCCTGGCCGAAGTAGTTGAGCAGCAGGGCCGGCAGAACCAGCGGGAACCAGGCAGTCGGATGGGCCGCGTGCCGAAGTGGCCCATGTCGGCGTAGAGCGCCTCGGCCCCGGTGACCACCAGGAAGACAGCCCCGAGAACCAGAAACCCGTCCGCCGGTTCCACGAAGAAGGGACGGCATGGAGGGGGAGACCGCGGCGAGCACCCGAGGCTTCCCGCACGATCCCCGCAGGCCCAGCCTGCCAGCAGCGCAAACCACACCAGGATCACCGGTCCGAAAAGGCCCCCACCCCGCCGTGCCGCGGCGTTTGAAGAGGAACAATCCCACCAGGATTCCGACGGTGAGCGGGGACCACGAAGGGCGTGAACCGGCGCGATGACGCCGAGACCCTCCACGGCACTGAGCACCGAGATGGCCGGAGTGATCATGCCGTCGCCATAGAGGAGGCACGCGCCGAAGAGTCCGATGGCCACCAGGGCCTTCCGGTGCGGTTCGCCCCTTTGGGCGGCGTACCAGGGCCATCAAGGCGATGACCCCGCCCTCTCCCTGGTTGTCGGCCCGGAGGACGAGGCCAGGTACTTGAGGGTCGACGATCATGAGCGACCAGAACATGAGGGAGAGCACGCCCAACACGTTGCGGGGGTGGCCTGGATGCCGTACTCTCCGTGAAAGCACTCCCGAAGGGCGTACAGAGGGCTGGTGCCGATGTCGCCAAAGACCACGCCCAACGCCGCCAGCGAGAGTTTGGCCAGACGCCGGCGGGCGTCTTTTTCCGGTACAGCCGTATCGTTGGTACCTGAATTCATTCGGCCTGACAGCGCGCCACCGCCTGGCGGAAGGCGTCCGAAATCGGTGTGGGTTTTTCCGTGCGGGCCTCCACCAGGACCGCCGTGATGTGGCCCATTGCCACGATCTTGCGATCGGCGTCCCGGACAATGGCCATTTCAGCGGTCAGGCTGCTGGTGCCCAGTTTGGCAATCCGGGCGTGAACATTCAGCCTGTTCCCGAAAAAGGACGGTCCCCTGAACTGGCAGCCGCTGTCCACGTAGAAGAGGGCAGGCCCTTTTCGTCAGGGTCGACCAGGGGTAGCCCAGTTCGGCCAGATACGCCATGAAGGCTTCGTCCATGAAAGTGAAGTAGCTGCCGAAGAACACGTGCCCCAGGGCGTCCGTGTCGGCAAACCGGACGTGCATCGGGAAGAAAAATTGCGGCAGCGGCGATTCGTTGGTCATTCTAATCCTTTTCGATGGGAAAGGTCATGGTGGCGCCATACCAGCCGATGACCGACACCAGAGGGGCCAGTGCGAGCACCAGAATCGGGTAGAGCAGGCGGATGCCATGGAGATCGATCATGACATTCGGATCGACGCAGCGCCATACAAAGGCGATGACGGCTACGGTCAACATGACGAGCGACAGGGGCAGCTTGACGGCGATGGGTTTCATCCACTTGCCCATATAGTTGTACCGCCAGGTGACCAGGCCCGTGGCGATGCCCATGACGGTAAACAGCATGCCGCCCCCCAGGCAGTGGAAGGCCGTGGTCTCGAAGACGCACGCCGGTCAGCGGGTAGAGCGCGAGAAAAAAGGGCGCCGCGAGCATGAAGGCGATAGGAAAATGCACCGTCATGGGATGGGGATGGCGGCGGAAAAAGGGAATTTTTTCCAGCAGCAGCCCGATCAAACCGGGGCGCGGGTCTCGGACCCAGCGGTTTCCGCCTTTTTCAGGATACCCACCTGGGGGTAGCGTTCCAGGACTCCGGGGCTGTGGGGCGCGGCCTGGATGTCGGCCGTCAGATCGGTCCCGGCCTGGTGGCGGCGCATGTGCAGGCCGCTCTTCCAGAGTTTGCTCCCGGAAACGTCAACCACTTTGCCGTCGTAGACCACATAGCAGGGTCGGCCGTCCTTGCCGTCATAGCCGGATAGATCTTCGGGGCTGAATGTTTTCACAATCGTCTGCTCCACCATGGCCTTGCAGGTGATACCAATTGCGGCCCATCTTCATTCGACCTTAAAGTGATTACCTAGAACCTTGTCAACATAAGGCTTAGCCCGGAGCGGATCAAGAGGCCCTTTTCGGTCAGGTGTTTACGGCCACCGGCCCGTTCTGCCGGGCGACGTCTTTGCGCGGTTTCCGTCGAAACGCAGGCGTGAACGGAGAGCGGGCCCATGGCGCCGGTCAGGAGGTGCGTGGTTTGGATTTTAACATAGGGTCCGTCCATAGAAGGTCGATTTTGGTCCTCGGGCAGGCCCGCGCGTGTTTTCCCGCTCTGCGGATCTCCCGTCTGATCGGTTCCGACCGGTGGGTGTCAACCGGGGGAACGTCCGCTATTTTGAGGATTGCAAAGGGGCGCTAACACCGTCCAGGGGCCGAAGATGCCATTATGGATAGGCACCTTTTAGGGATGGGCCCTAATCCACGATCCCGCACCAGCGGGTCAGAAACAGGGCATAGGTCCGCGCCGTTTGCAGAATGCTGGCGATCTCGACCCGTTCGTTGGCGCCATGGATGTTCTCCGCCACCGGGCCGTAGCAGGTGCCCCGCGCCCGGCCGAAACTGTGAAAGGCGCGCAGATCGGTGGTGCAGGTGGAGACGTAGCTGGCGGCGTCGCTGCCCGCTGAGCTCCCGGTGGCATTCGTTCAGGGTGGCCAAAACCGGGAGTTCGCGGTCGATGGTATGGCCCTCGGACCGGAAGCCGTAAAAGGTCACCTGCGGGCGGATTTCCGCCAGCCAGGGATCTTCTCCGGGCGGCCTCCGTCACGGCGTTTTCGATGCGGCGGCAGACGGTCTCGTAGGAGGTGCCGGGGAAAAAGGAGAGGCGGCCGTGGAATTCGGCCGCCGCCGGCACGGTGGAGGGCCAGTCGCCGCCGCGGAAAATGCCGATGTTCAGGTTGAGGGGATGGGGCAGCTCCCGGTAGACGGCGGGGCGCTCCTCGGCATTCATTTCCGCTTCCAGCCGGCGCAGGGCGGCGATGACCGGCCAGGCCTTTTCGATGGCGTTGGTGCCGGCGGTGGCGGCCAGGACATGGCTGGGACGGCCGTGCATGGCGACCTTGAACCACATCACCCCCACTTGGGCGGTGTACAGGGTGGGGCCAAAGGGTTCCGGGATGAGCACCGCTTCGGCATCGTAGCCCGCTGCCAGGCAGGCCAGGGCTCCGTTGCCGCAGCATTCCTCTTCGATGACCGCCTCCAGGGTGACCGGCGCCCGTAGGCCGAAGCCGGCCCGCTCCACGGCATGCAGGGCATAGGTCATGGCCGCTACGCCGGACTTCATGTCCCCGGCACCGCGACCGTAAAGCCAGCCGTCGCGCCGCGTGGGGGTGAAGGGGTCGCTATCCCAGAGGTCCCGCGGTTCGGGGCTGACCACGTCGAGGTGGCCGTTGAACAGGGCGCTGCGTCCCCCCTCGGCATCCGCCGGTCGTTGCGCCACCAGGTTGTAGCGTCCTTCATAGTCCCATGGAACCGGCGCAAAACCCGGATGGACAGCTAATTTAGCGGGTTCAACCGGCACCCGGACCGGGGCCAGGTCAAGACGACGCCAAGCGGCTTCCATCTCCGCCAGCGCGCCGGTCTCGTTTTCCAGCACACTGGGCTGGGCCACCAGCCGTTCGGTGAGGTCGAGGATCTCCTCGGAGAGGCGGTCGACGGTGTCGATGAGTTTGCGTTCGCGGGGGTCCATGCCAGAATTCCTTTGCCGAATTTAAAAGCGCGGGATTGCGCTGTCCGTTACCAGCAGCGGGGCGGCGGTTTTGGCCTGCACCTCGCTAAGGCTTGTTTCCCGGGCCAGTTCCCGTAGCCGCAATCCATGGGGGGTGACATCGATCACCGCCAGTTCGGTGATAATGGTCTTGACGCAGCCCTTGGCCGTCAGGGGCAGGGTGCAGCGTTCGAGGATCTTGGGCTGGCCGTCCCGGGTGGTGTGGGAGGTTGTTACGATGACGCCGCGTGCTTTCTGCGCCAGCTCCATGCCCCCGCCGATGCCCGGCGCCATTTTGCCGGGGATGATCCAGTTGGCCAGGTCGCCCTCCGTCGACACCTCCAGGGTACCTAAAAAACTGATGTCCACGCGCCCCCCCCGGATGATGGCAAAGGACACCGCACTGTCGAAAAACGAGGCGCCGGGTTGCAGGGTCACGTAGCTGCCGCCGGCGTCGATGAGGTTGCGGTCCTCGGTGCCGCGGGGGCAGCGGGGGCCGATGCCCAGAATGCCGTTTTCCGACTGGATAAAGACGTCACTCGCGTCGGGCAGGTAGTCGGGGATCATGGTGGGAATGCCGATTCCCAGGTTGATGACCTGGCCCGGCAGCACTTCCCGGGCGGCCCGGGCCGCGATTTTTTCTTTATAGGACATGGCGCGTCAGCACTCCGTATTCCTGGGTGAGTTCTTCCAGAACGACGATATGGTCGACAAAGGCGCCGGGCAGATGCACGGCGTCGGGGTCAGGGCGCCGATGGGAACGATGGCCTCGGTTTCCACGATGACCCGATCGGCCGCCATGGCCATCAACGGGCCGAAGTTGCGCGCGCTTTTGGCGAACTGGAGATTGCCGGCCCGGTCGGCCGTGGCGGCGTGAATCAGGGCGATATCGGCCCGCAGGGCCGGCTCCAGAATGGCTTCACGCCCTGCCACCCGGACAAGCTGCCTGTTTTCCCGCAGGATAGTGTCGATGCCGATATCCGTTACGATCCCCAGCAGACCGGCGCCGCCGGCGCGGATCTTTTCGGCCAGGATCCCCTGGGGGTAGAGTTCGACCTCGATGTCGCCCCGGTTCATCATGGCCACCGCCGTGGGATTGAGGCCCAGGTGGGAGGTGATCATGGTGCGCACCCGCCCGGCTTCCAGAAGTTTGGAAATGCCCATGCCCGCTTCGTTGGCCTCGTTTTTTACCAGGGTCAAGTTGCGGGTACCCTGGGCCAGCAGCCGGTCGATCAGGGAAAAGGGGGTTCCCGGTACGCCGAAGCCGCCCACCATGACCGTATGCCCGTCCTTCACCGCGGCCAGGGCCTGCTCGATCGCCATGGTTTTATCGATCATGTCCCCCCCGATCCAATGGTTGGCGGCAGCTGCGCTTCCGTTTTGGCCAGGGCCCGATCGAGGCGCTCCAGCAGCTCCTGAATTTCGGCGCGGGTGACGATAAGGGGCGGCGCGATAAGGACGTGGTCCCCGCGGAGGCCGTTGAGGGGGCGTCGGGGATAGATGATAAGCCCCTCGTCATAGGCTGCGTCAGTCAGCCGGAAATGGGCATTCAGCTCCGCCGGAAACGGCTCCCGGCGCCGTCGGTCCTGAACCAGTTCGATGGCCATGAGCAGCCCGCGCCCCCGCACGTTCCCGATGAAGCCATAGCGCTTTTTTAGTTGGTCCAGGCCGCGCTTCAGGACCCGACCCATCTGGTCGGCATTTTCGGTCAGACGCTCTTCGATGATCACGTCCAGCACCTCGAGTCCCACGGCGCAGCCCATGGGATTGCCGGCCAGGGTGTGGCCGTGGGCAAAGCCGCCCTTGGCCAGCATTTCCTCCACATAGGCGGTGCGTGCCGCGATGGCGCCCAGGGGATAGTAGCCCGAGGTCATGCCTTTGGAGAGGACCACGATGTCGGCCTCCACGTCCCAGTGCTCATAGGCGAACAGCCTGCCGGTACGGCCGAAACCGGTCATGACTTCGTCCAAAATTAGAAAAATGCCGTATTTTTTGCAGATCTCCTGGATCACCGCGAAGTAGTGGGGCGGCGGCACCACGGCCCCGGTGCTGGCGCCGCCGATGGGTTCGGCCACGAACCCGGCGATGCTGTCGGGCCCTTCTTCCAGGATGACCTTCTCCAACTCCCAGGCACATTGCAGGTTGCAGGCCGTCTTGCGGTGGTAAGGGCAATGGTAGCAGGAGGGCGACTGAATCTTGGGATGGGTCTAATCAAGGGCCGGAAAGGGATCTCCAGGGGGGCGTAGGATGTCAGGGACAGCGCCCCCAGGGTCGATCCGTGGTAGGAGGGCCGGCGGCTGACGAATCGGGTGCGCTGTTTTTCGCCGCGATTGAAAAAATACTGGCGGCAGAGCTTGATGGCGGACTCCACGGCTTCGGATCCGCTGGAGACGAAGAAGATGCGCTGCAGGTGCGGCGCCAGGTGCTTGACCAATTCAGCCGCGTAGCGGTGGGCGGGTTCGTTTTCAAACTGGGTGCGGTAGGCGAAGACGGCCCGGCGAGCCTGGTCCGCGAGCCGCTCGGCGACGCGCAGGTTGCCGTGGCCGATGTTAGCACACCGCCCCCGAGCATCCGTCGAGGTATTTTTCCCGGTGTGGTCCCAGATATAGATGCCTTCGGCCCGCTCGATGAAAGGCAGCGCCCGGCGGGCCTGATAAGAAAAGATAGTCGGTGGTGCAAGGGGCCGGATGCGCCTTGCCTGGGGCATGCTCCGTCATGATCCTCCCTTCCTGTGAGGAACTGCGTCTGTCCCGACCCGTTGAAAATAGGCGTCAGCGTGACTTTCCGAGCTGGAAACGGGGATGTCGGCCGAAGAGGTAACAATCAAGTGGGCATAGGCTGTCGGCAGGAGCAGCCGAAGTTTCTCGGGTGGTGCTGCCGCCTTCGGATCGATCGTAGGTCAGCTGTAAAAGGTGTGGGGTCTATTCGTCAAGTGGGAGGGGAGAAAAAGGTGGGCGGTACACGATGACCGGGGGATGGCCGACGGTTCTATGGATCATTCTCAAGGAAAAATGAGAATTTCAGCACGGCAATGCCGGCGCCGCCGGAATTCGAGCGAAGTTCGAGGGTGTCGTCTTCCGTTTGCCAGATGCGTGTTTGCGGTTTGTTGACGGTTGGTTCCAGCGGGCCGGAAACCCTTCGGGTGCTTCTCAAAAAGGGATCGGCCGGGAAGCCCTTTGTCTTCTGACGAGCAGCCTGCCAGCACCGCATCGATCGTCAGGAGAAGGCAAAGGCCGGTGAAGGAACAAGAAACCGTCTGGCGCTTAGGGATCGACTTCAATGCCGTCCTTGCCCCCTCCGTGTCCGGGGCGACTGCTGCACCGGGAACACAATTTTCCCCGTAAATGTTAGTACTGGCTGTCGCATTGTTCCCAGCTGTTGAAACTGGCCCCGGTGGAGCATTTCACCGCAGGGGCGGCACTGTAGACATCATGGTGGGGCAGCCGCACAAAATAGGAACCGCTGACCCTGTTGTTGTGGCTGTTGATCTCGTCCATGTTGTAGACTACTTCCGCCGTGATGGTTTTGGTGCCCGAAGTGCTCCACCTGTGATTCCGGGTTACCTTGTATGAAACGACGGTCGCCGAACCGGAAGACAATACCGGGATGTCGTGATAGGTGGTTCCCTTGCCTTCCACATAGAAGCGCAGCTTCAATTCGGCCAAGTGGTTGGTGGCGGCGTTGCCGATATTTTTGACGACGGCATAGATATCCCGGCTTCCGCCGACGGGCGGCCGCTTTCCATTGCTGATGCAGACGATCAGATCCGGAAGGGCATGAACCCGGAATGCGCTGCATTTTTCGTTGTTGCCTTCATCGGTTTCGGCGATCATGTGGGCCGGATCAAGGGTAAACTTGCAGGTATAATTCCCCTGCTTGGGGACCCTGAATTTTTGCACGAAGGTAATCCCCTGGTTTTTCTGCAGGGTCACATTGAATTCCTGGCGGAAAATCGGAAACGTCACGCCGCTTGGGGCCGCGACGGTCAGGGTAACCGCCGGTTTTGGGGCGGCCCCGGCGCCGTAGTTCATCACGTTTCCCGTAAAGGTAACCTCCTGGCCCTCCCCGGGGTTCTGGGGTGTCACCGAAATCACGCCGACTTGCAGGTCGGCTTTGAGCAGTATCGGCTGTAAGGTGCCCACGGTCCCTGCCGGCCGGGGGTTGGGTGGCGGAGGGATGGCCGGTTTGACTTTCCGTGGCGCGCCGGCCCACGAAGAGACGGCGATCAGGGCGATACAGGCGAATACCGTTGCGAGCGTGGACGGTCGTATAATCCGTTTCATAGCGACTCCTTCCATCATGAACAGGAACGTTTTCCCATAGGTGGTACTCGGAGCTGAAAAGGTTCAATAGCCGTCCAACGCGACGGCAGGATCTTGCGATTGGGTTTCATTAGCCACGCCTGCCGATGGTGGTCCAGAATCGTGTGGGTGGAAAAACCGCCTGGCCGATGAGGTCGCAGGCGGCCAGCACTTGCCGGGTATGCTCATCGGTCACCTCGAAGGAGCCCGGCTTTTGGGTTTGTCGCCCTTCGGATAGATTCGTTTGATTCGTTAGACAGCCTGATTTTCAGCGATATTCATGAGATCCTCATTACTGCCCGGCACTCTTGACCGGCGTTGCGGGACCCCGCCGGCCGGACAAAGTGACATGCCTGTCAAGGGCGTTGAGGTCACACTCATTGGGGGGCCACGCTCGGTCTAACGGGTGTCGGCAGCGCCGGAACCCGGGGGGCGGTGGTCGTTTTGTTGGGCACCGTAACGGGCGCTATTTTCGTCGGGGCCCTTTTCTTCGCCCCGGTCGTGCTCGCCGGAGAGAGCGTCCCGGCCAGGGTGAAACTCACGTCGTCAGCGACACGCTGATGATCGGACACGCGTACCGAGGCTTCCAGGCGCCACAGACCGGATTTAGGAAACGCCGAACGGGGAATGGTGATCCGGGTCTTGCCATCGAGGCGTTCCACGACGGTCATCCCCTGGGGGGTGGCGGGCCATTGACCGGCCGCGCTGGGCGGGCTCCACCACCAGTTGAGGTTTACGGGGGGGATGCCATGCCAGCCGGTGATTTCCACCTCCAGCGGCACGCTGCCGGTGACCGTCTGGCCGGGCATGGGCGACAGGATTTTGAGGCCGGGTTGAACGCCCGGGATGAGCTGAGGGACCAGGGCGATGGTGCTTGGTTTGGCCGACGGTGAAATTGCCTTCTTAATAGACGGCTGCTTGACAAGGGACACGGTGGGGTGGGTGTATTGGATGGGATCCACCGTGATGTCGACAAGATGGGGTCCCTCATAGGCGATAAGCTTCATGCCGATGTCGGACAGGATCGGCCCCTGGTAGGTGATGGGGGTCACCGTGATGTCGGGCCGGTTCGTGGGATACAAGTCCGGCATGGTGCCGGCCGGGGACGGTGTTCCGCCCCGGCAGGGCAAGGCAAACAACACCATGCTCAGCGTGATGATGAAAAAGCCGCGGCGGCCGTGACGCATGATACACTCCTATCAGGGTAGGCGATCAGACTAAAATCTTCCCCCGGGCCGTCATTCGGGGAGGATCGTGCCGGGTTGGAACGGGGGAGAACCCATATTCGCGCAATCCCCGGAATTGGGGGCGGTGCCGCCTTTGGAAGCGCCGATAAACATATGCTGGTTCCCAAGTTCGGCAATGACCATCGCCACTGAGCAGGTTTTGCCGGAAAGCGCTCCCGCGGCGGCCCGGATGGGGAGGGCGACGGTACCGTTATAGCTGCCGTTGTCGAGGGTGACATTCAGGGGCGTGCCTTCCTCTCCTCCTTCGCTGAGGGCATATCCAATCATCTCTCCCGGCCCGTCCAAAAAGTAGACAAGCGCAACAGCCTTCAATTTGGCGTTTTTCCAAGGTCCGGGCATATTCGAAATGTTCAGGGGGATATTCACATTGAAAAGGGTTTGATCCAGCATGATCTGGGGGCCGAAATTTTTTTTAAGTGCCACCCCGGACTTCTGGAGGAGCATACCGGCGATGGCGGTGCCGGCCGGCAGTGCGATCAGGGCGATTCCCAGAACAAGTGTCAGAATTTGCAGCGAAGTTTGAAATGGATATGGGTTTTCATCATCATCGAATCCCCTGGTTGAAAGTATGGGCTTTCCGGGAAGGTTAAGAACCGAAGATACCGGATGCGAGCATTTTGACCAATAGGTGCCTTCTGCCAATCAAAAGGTTCATAATCGGCAGTTAATCCCGTAGATGAACAGGTGTCCATTCCGCAAACGATGGTATCCCTAAGTTTTCTCGACTACCAGAGCGAGTTCGTGGAAGTTGGGGTCATATGGCGATCCGGCGACATCGGCATAAAGGCCGTCAATGCGGAATCCGTTGGCAAGGAATTCCGTTAGATCGCTATGAACCGACTTGTTCATCTGTGTAAACCGATAGTCCGGCCGAAAGTGGATATAGACTGCTTTTGAACCAGGCGCGGGCCATCCAGATGGGCGATGGAACTCCTGAAGAAGGGAAATCCCGCTGTCCCGCTTCGTTGCAATGCGGCGGTTTGAAGACCGGATAGAGACCCGGAGCAGCTGAGAGTCGGCGATGACGGTATTCGGCGATAACGGCAGTTCCTTGGCGTTCGGCAGGCGCCAGTCGACGAGCCGCCGGAATCGAGGGTTGCGGCATAGGCCAGCGCCTCCTGCCAGTTCATGGCCGACCGCTGTCCCAAGGTCCACATCAGACCAGTTGAATTATCGGTAACGTACCGTCGCCGTTGGCGATGAAATCGTTGGCGCTGTAAGCCGGGGCCCGCACAGGCCGGATGTTGAAGGCCTTGATCACCCGGTCGGTGCCCCGCCGATTTTTAAATGTTGGCTTTTGTACGTATGCGTCTATTCCGCGGGTCCTGGTGGTAATATTCTTTCAGTACACGATATAGATCTTGCGCGCTTCTAATCATCTGCCGCGGCCGGTCGAAGAACTGTTCGGTGGCCACGGCGAAAAATTCGGCTTCGTTGGTGGCCCCATAGGCATCGAGGAAGCTTTCCTTGCCGTGCGCGGCGTCGTGCTTGAGGCGCAGGTATTCCCGGGAGCAGGTCTCCACCCAATCGCGGTATTCGGCCCGATCGCGCAGGGGCGGGGTGCCGTCCGCGGCGCCGTCGAGCATGTCCAGCTTGTGGGCGAATTCGTGGTAGATGACGTTGTGGCCGTTTTCGGGATGGCGGCTGCCCCGCAGGGCGGCATCCCAGATGATGATGACCGGCCCCTGCAGGAAGGCCTGCCCGAGGATGGGGTGCCGGACATCGACCGGCCCGGTGGGGCTTTCGAAGAAACTTGGTTTGCGCTCGGGCGGCACCACGGTGGAAGGGTAGACCACGATGGATGCCACGTTCCGGTAGAAGTCGTGCGGCAGCCCCAGCAGGAGCAGGCAGGCCTGGGCCGCGATGATGACGCGGATCTCATCGGTCAGCTCCAGACCCCCGGCCCCTTCCCAGTGCTTTTCGGCGATAAACACCTTGATGAGATTTTGCAGGTGCGCCTGTTCTTCCTCTGACAACAGGGCATAATGGGCCACGTTGCGGCTAAGGATGTCTTCCCAGGCGGGCGGAAAAGGTTCAGCGACAAGTTTTTTGCGGCGGTGGTTGGCAAACAGATGAGACATGCAATTCTTTCTATGTTTGGAGTGGCGGTTTATTGGGGCAGCTATTTCGACACGTTGTCGTCCACGACTTCGGCGCCCTTTTCAAGGAGAAGCGCCCTGAGCACCGAACGGTGGCAGTGCACTTCGTCTTCGCAGTAGCACCCCACCGAAAAGTTGGTCTGATGGGAGAGGGCGGCCAGCAGATCCAGGGCGCGGGTGTTCTCCGGCGCGGCCATCTCGGCCCGATATTTTTTTTTGAAGGCCCGCCATTCCTTGTCGGTTTTGGCGCTTCGCGCCATTTTCATGGTTTCCGGGCTGGGGGACAAGTTGGGAAACCACACATCGTACCAGTTCCGGGAGCTGAATTCGGCCTTGGGCACCCCCCGGGGCGGGCGCCGCACCGTGCCGATGCGCAGGCCCTCGCCGTCGATTCGCTCACTGCCCAGCCTCAATATACGTATGGCCATGGTTGCCTCCGTCTGATCCGTTCGAAGTCGGTTATTATTGCCCTTAAGGGAAATTGGATTCTATCAAGCCATCATTCCCGATGGGATTGATTTTTAGCACAATAGCGAACAAGACATTAAAACCTGCCGCTTTAGCGGCGAAAGAACGAGCCGGCAGTTCCTTGTTCGCTTCAGCGGTATACGCTATCTGCGGTGTCCAACCTTGATCACCCAGACCGTCAGTTCATTTTCCTGGATTGAATAAACAATGCGGTATTTACCCTGGCGGATGCGGTAGAGTTCCTGACCGGTAAGTTTTTCACAACCAGCGGGGCGAGGATTATCTTGCAGTTTTTCAATTCGTGCGAGAATTTTTTTGAGAATGCTTTTCGGAACTTTTCGCAGTTCCTTCAAACCGATCCGTTGAAAAAGTAATTCTCATAGTCTGACATCTTTTTTCAGCCTTTTAACCATTTCAGAAAAACTGATAAGAGGCTCGTCTGCCCTTTCCTCAAATGCTGAAATATCCTCTGCATCCTCCGCAAGGGCCTCCTTGACGGCTGTATTCACCAGCTCAGAGATTGATTTAGATGTTTCTATCGATTTTAATTTCAATGCCTTATGTAGTATCAGATCAAAATACACGGTTGCACGCTTTACAGGTGCTGCCATAATGCCACCTCCTCTGTTTCTGTGACATTATAACGCTTTGACGTTATAGCGTCAAGACCGCCATCGTTGACGAGAAAGATATGGGGTCTAAACAGTGTCCTCGTTAATGCCCATCCGGAGGTGGCATCTTTTGGCCTCTGGCAGCGTTCTCGCCTCCTGTCGGTCCTCGGCGTAGCCCAGCTACGCCTGTAGGCGCCCGTCGGCTGCGGCCTTGCAAGGAATTAATACTGCCACCTCCGGATGGGCATGCTATTTGCCATTAAACGCGGGGGGACGCTTGGCCATGAAAGCAGCTATCCCTTCGCGGCCATCGGGGCTGCCCGCCATTTCAGCAATCGCGCGGGCTTCCTTTTCCATTTGGGATTCCAGGCTTTCGGTGGCTCCGGATAGGATCAAACGTTTGGCCTCACCGAAGGACCGGGTTGGTCCTTTTGCGAACCGATGCGCAATTTCAAGGGCGGTCGTCAGAACCTGATCGTCGGGAACCACCTGATTGACAAGTCCCCATGCCATGGCTTGCCTGGCCGACAATACCGGATTCAACAACGCCATCTCCTTGGCACGGCGCATCCCCACCATGCGTGCCAGGAAATAGCTCGCGCTGCCATCCGGAGTGAGGCCGGCCTTGGTGTAGGCCATGGTGAATTTCGCAGACTCGGCGGCGATGGCGATATCGGTGGTCAATGCCAAGCTGAACCCGCCGCCGGCGGCCGTCCCGTTGACTGCGCCGACGACCGGAGCATCCATCCAATTGAATCGGGATATCGCGGCATGAAAAGCCTGGGTTATCTCTTTGATATAGAAGGAAACGTTTTCACCCTGGGACGCAAAAGATTTGAGGTCGCCGCCGGCACAAAACATTTTCCCTTGGCCCGTCAGCACCACCGCGCGAACCTCGGGATCTTCGTCACAACGGTTGGCGGCATCCAAAAGTTCCCGCGCCATCTCCGGGATAAGCGCATTACCGTCGTCGGGGCGATTGAGGCAGATCAGCCCGACACCATCTTTTATTTCAAAATTAATCAAACTGTAGGGCATGGCTTTAATTCCTTGTGGCGTTTCGGAAATTTAGGCGAGAAAGGTTCAACGTTTAGCTTTGGGACGGCGCGACCCGTGCCGTTCCAGACCAGGGAGGGGTTATTTTTTATCCGATTCCCGAAAGTGATTTTTTTCCTTTTCCATGGCAACCTAATTCTTGTTGAGTGGTGTGTGCCTGTATCATCCGTTTGTATATCTATAATATTATCACGAGACAGCTACGGCATACATTGTTTTAGAGCACGCCCTTTATGGGCAAATATTTCGCTTCATTGGGCCAAAAGAGAAGGGGCCCGATAAGGGGATGTTTTTTGCCGACTTGGATGGTGCGGGAAAATCGAATTCACGCTACCACGGGGGGTATGGCTTGTAAAGGGGAGCGGTGGGCGCGGCCATGGTAGATAACGTGTTGATGAATCGATGAAAAGCAGATGAGAGTGCTGTTTTGTCATCCCTGCGAAGGCAGGGATCCGGTCATTCTTGTTCTGGACTCCCGCGGAAGTGGATGGCACGGAGTCATTTTGCGGCACCATCAGGCGTTCACAAGAGACGATCTCATTCCACCGTCCCGGCATAGGTGCCGGCTGCCTTGAGGACCGCCACCATCTCTTCCGGTGTAATGACCGCCGGGTCGTAAGTTACGGTGTTGATCTCGCGCCCCCGGCGCCATCCGCGGGTTACCTCTTTTATGCCGTTCAACCCGTCCAGGGCTGCCTTGCCCACGTCGTATCAGTGGACGTAAAAGATGATTTCGGACAGGGGCGAATCGGCCCGGGCCGAGGGCGCCGCCAATGTGGCGATCCCGGCCAGAAGCAGCAGCGTTGTCAGTATGCGTATTCTTTTCATAAGCCATTCCCTCCTTTCTTGACGCCACGCGCATCCCGGCTGGTTAGTGTCCATCCAGAGGTGGTAGATTTTGGTTTCGGCCAAGGCCGCAGTGATTTGTCCCACGCTGCGGGACTTCCCGTCCCATTCAACTTCGCTGTGGGTGGAAACCGCAGGCGTAGCTGGGCTGCGTCGAGGATTTCCAATGCGCGAGAACGCCGACTTGTCCGCCAAAGGTGGATTTACTCACCGGCGGCGGAGCCGGAGCCGAAAGATGCCATTTATGGACGGACACTAGTTGAACAGCTTCGCAAATTGTCCGTAGCCGTCCTTTTCCAGGTCGGCCTGGGGGATGAAGCGCAGGGCCGCCGAGTTGATGCAGTAGCGCAGCCCGGTGGGCTGGGGACCGTCGTTGAAGACATGGCCGAGATGGGAGTCGGCGTGCTTGCTGCGGACCTCGGTGCGCACCATGAAAAGACTGCGATCCTTCTTTTCCACGACGTTCTCCGGCACCAGAGGCCGGGTGAAGCTGGGCCAGCCCGTGCCGGACTCGAATTTGTCCGTGGAGCTGAACAGCGGCTCACCCGAAACGATGTCCACATAGATCCCGGGCGCATGGTTGTCCCAGAAGGCGTTGTTGAAGGGCGGCTCGGTGCCTTCCTCCCGGGTCACCTTATACTGCATGGGGGTCAGCTGTTCACGCAGTTGGGCGTCGTCGGGAATGGTGTACATGGTCTTGTCCGCGGAGGCGGTCATTTTGTCGGTTTTCATGGGTTTCATATCGGATGTCATTGTCATCTCAGGCACCTCTTTGCTCCAGGCTTTTTCAAGGAAGCGGTCCCGTCCGGATCCCGAACGATACCATTTATAGCGGATCGGATTTTTCTTGTAGTAGTTCTGGTGGTAGTCCTCGGCCGGGTAGAACGGCCCCGCCGGTTCGATCAGCGTCACGATGGGCTTGTCGAAGCGGCCGGAAGCGGCCAGCTTTTCCTTGGAGGCTTCCGCCAGTTGGTGTTCTTCTTCATTGCCGTAGAAGATGGCACTCTTGTACTGGGGTCCCCGGTCCACGAACTGCCCGCCGTCGTCGGTGGGATCCACGTGCCGCCAGAAGACATCCAGCAGCTGGGCATAACTCACCTTCGTCGGATCGTAGATCACCTTGACGGCCTCCACATGACCGGTGCGCCCGGAAGACACCTGCTCGTAGGTGGGGTTGACCTCCTTGCCGCCGGTGTAGCCTGAGACCGCGTCGATGACGCCGGCCACTTTCTCGAAGTCGGCCTCCGTGCACCAAAAACATCCGCCGGCGAAGATGGCCGTGCGGGTCATTTCCGGTGCCGGCCGCATTTTCGGGTTGTCGCTTGTGTCCATGCTGCGCACCTGGTGGTAGCCCACCAGAATGGCAGCGATCGCCAATACGGTGATGATCAGGTTTCGCATCAGACACCTCCCTAAACTGATGGCGTTTATTCAAATAATCGGCCGGCCCTGTTTCAGGCACCGGTTTTTTCATGGTGATAAGATAAGGCCTGAAAATATAGATGTCTTAAAGGGAATGTAAAGATCGCGTAAAGACTGGCGGGGGAAGGGCGTGCCTCTGACCCAAACGCGGAGCGCTTCCGGGCGAGCTACAATTTTGAATGAAATCTTGCACATCTGGAGGATTAGTCGGAGCGGTTCGGCTGATCGGGGGCTTTGTGGAAACTCGCCCCGTATTCGCTGTCGCTAAGGGGGACTCGAATCCGCCTACGGCAAGCCTTCGGCGGATAAGCAGGTCCGCGCACTTTATTCCGACCGCAACGCCGATGCTCGGCGCGGGACAAAGGGAAATCAAAAGCCATAAACCCAAAAACCGAATTCAAGCCCACTTCAAGGGGGCTGCCCGAGGTCTCCAGCTATGTGGGAGGAGGCTCACTCCGGCGGTGTGACAGGCAGGGTCAGGTGGATCTGGAAACGGCCGTCCTCCAGGGTGGCGGAAACCTTTCCGCCATGGGCTTCCACCAGCTCTTTGACAATGGCCAGCCCGATGCCGGCCCCGCCGTGCTGGCGGGAGCGGGATTTCTCGCCGCGGTAGAAGCGCTCGAACAGATAGGGCAGGTCGTCGGCCACGAGCCGGTCGGCACTGTTGCCATAATTGATGCGAACCTGATGGGCGTCTTCCGCCAGGCGGATGTCGATACGCCCGCCGGCCGGCGAATAGCGGACGGCATTGTCGGTCAGGTTGCGCATGATCCGGGCCAGGCGGCGCCGGTCGGCAGCCAATATCACCGGGCGGTCGGGGAGGTCGAGATCCACGGTGACGGATTTCTCCTCCATGGCGCGGGCAAAGGGCGCCAGCGCGTTCCGGATGATGTCCGTCAGATCCGTCGGTGCCAGATCGAGCCGGCCATGGGCCGCATCGGCCCGGGCCAGCTGCAGAACGTCTTCCACCAGCTCGGCCAGCCGCATGGTCTCCGTCTGCAGCAGGGTGAAGGTTTTCTTGGAAAAGGGCAGCACGCGGTCGTCCAGGGCTTCCAGGTAGCCGCGGATATTGGTAAGCGGGGTGCGCAGCTCGTGGGCCACGTCGATCATCAGGGTGCGGCGCAAGCGTTCGATGGCCTCCAGGCTGGCGGCCATCTGGTTGAAGGCCTGGGCCAGCTGTCCCACCTCGTCCCGGGAGGCGACCGGCACCCGGGCCCCAAAATTCCCGGCCGCGATTTCGTGCGAGATGACGGTCATGCGGGAGAGGGGCGCCAGGACACGCCGCATCATGAGAAAGCTCAGCAGCACGGCCAGGGCCACGGCCCCTGCAAAGGCCCACAGCAGATAGCGGTGGATGGCGCTGACGAACATGGCGTGGGCCGGCTTGGGCGAGATGTTGTACTTCTCCATGAGCGTGACGAAATAGCCTGCCGCCAGGGTGTCGATGGAAAACCATACGATGACCATGGCAAAGCAGATGACGATCAGGTGGATGGCCAGCAGCTTGAGGATCAGGTAGCGCTTCAAGGCGTGTCCCCCTCCTAGTCCTCGGGATCGGCAAAGCGGTAGCCGATGCCCCGGGCGGTGAGGATGTACCGCGGCCGGGACGGGCGGGGCTCGATTTTCTGGCGCAGCTTGTTGATATGCACGTCCACCACGCGTTCGATCACCACGGCCTCGCCCCGGGGATAAAGCCGGTCCAGGAGCTCGTCCCGGGTGAAGATCCGGCCGGGCGCCCCCATGAGGGCTTCCAGCAGGGCGTATTCGTGGGGCGTCAGGCTGACCGTCTCGCCCTTGACCTGCAGGCGCCGCTTCTCCAGATCGAGCTGGATATCCCCGTGGGTACGCTGTTTCCCCGGGCGGTCCGAGGAGGGCGCCGTCCGGCGCAGGATGGCCTTGACGCGGGCCATCAGCTCCCGGGGGCTGAAGGGTTTGACCACGTAGTCGTCGGCCCCCAAGGTGAGGCCGGCCACCCGGTCGATTTCCTCCCCCCGGGCGGTCAGCATGATGATGGGGACCTCGGAGGTCTTGCGCAGCTGCCGGCAGACCTCCCAGCCATCCATATCCGGCAGCATGAGGTCCAGGATGACCAGGCCGGGGGAATGGCGGCGGGCCTGAGCCAGGCCCGCGGGCCCATCCCCGGCGGTCAGGGCGCGGAACCCCTCCCGTTCCAGATAAAGGGCTACCAGAGCGGCGGTATTGTGATCGTCTTCGATAACCAGTACGGTTTGCATGGCCGTCCTGATGGCGTTCTTCCCTGACGGCATCGGCCCGATCGATTCGGACGGCGTCTGCCTGGGTGCTTTATTTATCTTGCAGTACACCCCCACCATAAAGATGGTTGGGATGGAATGCAAACGGATCGCACCTAGGTGGCCCTATTCACAAATACGATGGTATTCGGCCGTCAATCCATCCTGTCTGGACGGCGTTGCGAAAACACGGCATATGCCGAATATTCTTTAGCTTTCGCGCCTGGTCCGCCAGGCGTCTTGACGTCCTCATGACGTCACCGTTTTTACGAACATGACCCCTAAGGCAGCATTTTCAGAAGATCGGAAAGGCTGATCACAACCTGACCCACCCCATCGTGGAGGTAAATGCCGATCTGGGCGATCAGGCGATAGGCCAGGGCGAACTGGGCCAGGGCCCATCCGGCGATGGCAAACTGGCTGACGCTGACCAGACCGACGCCGAACTGCGACAGGGTAAACCCCCCGCAGGCAAACTGCCCGATGGCGATCACACCCCTGGCCACCACCGGCACCCGGTTGGGGCGGTATTTGAAGGAGACATGCACCAGGGGCCATCCCAGAAACGTGGCCTGCGACTTGTATTCGAAGCCGTAGCCGTCCCATTGCGGCTTGGCGGGATAAGGGGCCCCGCAGTTAGGGCAGGCCACGGCGTCTGGGGCGACCGCTTGCTGGCAGGATCGGCAGGGGGTCATCATTCCCGATGCTCCTCACTAATACAGTTCATATTTGACCAGCCGGCCGTCCAGGCCGCCCGTGGCCAGAGGCTTCTTCCAGGCGGGCTTCAGCCCCAGGTTTTTGATGTAGGCCCGTTCGCCGAAGTAGATAAAGGCCGTGGATTGGCGGCAGTGTTGTTTGAGAAAATCTCCCAGCCGGCGGTAGAAAACAGATAGATTTTCCCCCTGGCCCATCCGGATGCCGTAGGGCGGGTTGCAGACAATGACCTTGTCTTCGATGGCTGGGATGTCAAACGCGTCCCGCCGCTCGATGGTGATGTGGTGGTTGCGGGTGATGGCGTCCGCATTGGCGCGCGCGGCCCGGACCGCGGCCGGGTCCAGGTCGCTGCCGCTGATGAGACCCGGTGGCGTCAGGACACGCTGGTTGAGTCCTTCCCGCTTCACCTGCTGCCACAGGGCGTCCTTGTAGTCGGGAAGCTGTTGGAAGCCGAAATGCTCCCGCAGAATCCCGGCCGGGGTGCCGGAGGCGGCCATATAGGCCTCGCACAGGAGGGTGCCGGACCCGCAGAAGGGATCCACCAGGGGCCTACGGCCATCCCATTCCGTCAGGCGAATGACCGCCGCCGCCAACGTTTCCACCATAGGCGCGGCGACACTCTCCCGTCGGTAGCCCCGGCGGTGCAGGGAGCCGCCGGAGCAATCCAGGCTGATGGTGGCCTGGTTTTTATCGATGTGCAGATTGAACCAGACGTCCGGGCGGCGGGTGTCGATGGAGGGGCGGCGGCCGGTGCGCTGGCGGAAGTAATCCACCACCGCGTCCTTGAGACGCAATCCGGCGAACTGGGAATGGGTGATGGCACTGTTGGAGACCGAGGCGAAGACGGCGAAGGTGCGCTCGGGATCGATGAAAGTCTTCCCAATGGAGGCCGGCGGCCTGCCGGTACAGCGCGTCGTCGGACGGACAGGGGAAGGAAAGCCAGCGGTGCCAGCACGCGGCTGATCAGGCGGGATTGGTGGTTGATCCGGTAGAGGACATCGGGGGCCGCGTTGAAATGAAGGCCCCGGTAGGCCTCGCTCACCGTCGATGCGCCCAGGGCGTCCAGCTCTTCCGCGGCCAGGTCTTTGATGTCGTTGGCCGCCTGGGCAAAATAGCGGTTTGTCTTTTGATAGATGTACATAGGGTCTCAGGTCCTTCTCACCCATTCCAGGCTCGCCGACGGCTGGGCAGCTTTTGTCATGGGTAATTGTATAGCAAACGGCGGCGCGGCATGCAAAGGCAGGTGGTTGTTGAGCAGTTCCCGATTGTTATCAGGAATGGTCAGTGCTGTCTACTGCTCGTAGAAAATCCGGTAGGGGTGGCGATACTGGTAGACATAGGCCACACCGTGTGTGGTTTCGATAAGGAGGTAGTCGTATTCGACATCATTGGCGTCCAGCAGGGCTTTTACAACGTCATAGTCCATGTGGTTCAGGTCGGTGACCCGGCACACCAGTCTGTACGGGTGTTCCCGTTTCATGCGATCACCTTCTTTCGTTTTAAATATAAGCATTGCAGGGTGCGGGTGCACGCAAGGGAGCACCCGGTCGGCGCCGGTGTTTTAATTTCCGCCGATATCGGCGAGTTATACTGGAAGGCGGGGCCGAACCCGAAAATTGACGCCCGAAGCCGCTTCTGCTATCGGGAGTGGTAACCCGTCGATCCGACACGGTTTGGACTGCCTGACGGGCCGGCCTCCAACCTCGAGACCAGGACACGTGCCAAACCTCGGCCCCGCAGGCAGCCGATCGGAAGGTCCAACCGACCCAAGCCATGGGGGCCGGCGACTTTTTGAAAAAGCCATACACCTATCAAGACTTCGGGCGGGCCGTGCGCACCGAACTTGAAGCCTGTCCCCGCCAGGAGGCCCAGCGGGGCCGAAAGTGTTTTCCCCATGAGCGATGACTACCGCCGCATCGCCCCCTGGTACGACGTGCTGATCGGTCCTTTCATCAGGATGCTGCGGCCCATCGGCCTTAGCCTTTTCCAGCCCGGACGGAATTCCAGGATACTGGAGATCGGCTGCGGCACAGGCACCCAATTAGCCTTTTACCGGTCCCGCGGCGGCCGGATAACGGGCATCGATCTGTCGTCGGCCATGCTGCAGGCCGCCCGCGCACGTCTGGACCGGGGCACGCTCGTATGCCGGGGCAATGCTGCCCGCCTGCCCTACCCGGAGGAAGCCTTCGATCTTGTCATGGCGTCCCTGGTTCTGCACGAGATGGACCCTGCCGTGCGATCGGCCGTGGTGGAAGACATGCTGCGGGTCACGGTTCCCCATGGCCGGCTCGGTATCATCGACTACCACCCGCAGCCCCGCCCCTCGCTGAAGGGGGCGGTGGCCAACACCATCATCCGCGGGATCGAGCGGGCCGCCGGCCGCCGGCACTATGCCAACTTTTGCCACTTTCGGGCGGCCGGCGGCATCCCCGGACTGGCCGCCCGCCACGGGTTGCAGGTCGAGCGCTGCCAACGGGTCAGCGGCGGCAACATCGGCGTTTATCGCCTGCGCCGGACAATGCCGGGAGAAGGCCCTGAAATGGAAAAACCCAAGGAGATCAAGGGGAATATTCATTCTCCCCTAATCCCATGTTAACCCCAGGGAAATTGGTTCAGACAGGAGAGACACCATGGCATCCAAAGTCTATTTCTGGAATCTGCGCACTTCCATGAAAATGCCCTATGACAAGCGGATCAAGAAGCTGATCAAGCGGGCGGGCATCTTCGCGGCTATCGCGTCCAAGGAACTGGTGGCGGTCAAACTCCATTTCGGCGAGGCCGGCACCACCGCTTTCATCTCGCCCTTGCAGGTGGCCCCCATCGTGGCCCTCATCAAAAAAACCGGCGCCAAGCCGTTTCTGGCCGACACCAACACCCTCTACCAGGGCCAGCGCTTCGAAGGGGTCTCCCATGCCCTGGTGGCGGCCCGGCACGGCTTCGATCCCAACATTTCAGGGGCCCCGGTGGTGATTGCCGACGGCCTGTGCAGCGGCAACGCCCGGGAGGTTCCTTCCAAGGGCCGTCATTTCGAGACCTGCAGCATCGCCGGCGACATTGCGGATGCCGATGCCCTGGTGACGCTCAACCATTTCAAGGGGCATCTCCTGGCGGGCTTTGGCGGCGCCTTGAAGAACCTGGCCATGGGGTGCGCCACGGTCCAAGGCAAAATGCAGCAGCATTGCGGACTGGGACCGAACCTCATCTCGAAGAAGTGCACCGGCTGCGGATCCTGTGTGGCGGCCTGCCTCTACGGAGCGCTTGCCCTGAAAAAGAAGAAGGCGGCCATCGACCGGGAGCGCTGCGTGGGCTGCGGGGCTTGCATGCACGCCTGCGAGTTCGGGGCCCTCATGATCGACTGGAAGGTGGACACGCCCGTATTCCTGGAGCGGGTGGTGGAATATGCGGCGGCGGCCCTGGCGACCCATGAAAAAACCGCCCATATCACCTTCCTTACGCATGTCAGCCCGGGGTGCGACTGCGAGGGACATTCGGACGCCCCCATCTGCCCGGACATCGGGGTGCTGGTCTCCAACGATCCGGTGGCCGTGGACCAGGCCGCCCTGGACATGGTGAACCAGGCCCCTCCGTCCTACCCGAGTGCGCTGCCCAAAGATCTGGCCGCGGGCGCAGACAAGTTCAAGGCCCTTCATCCGGACGTCGACGGGACCTATGCCCTGGACTATGCTGAAAAACTGGGCCTGGGCCGCCGGGCCTACGAACTGGTTCAATCCTGACATCCCAAACCCTGGTCGAAGCCTGCCCTGACGGCGGGCGTCGGCCATGGGGTTGTCGATAGCGAAAACAATGCGCATTTCTATTCAGGCAGGCCGCTGGGGATTCTGCCGCCGGACATGAACCCGCAACCAGGGAGGCGATCATGGTGGAATCGAATCCGTTGTCAGGTTTTGCGATTGTAGCCGGAATGCCATCGGAAGCGCTGGCCGAGATGGGGCAGCGGACGGCCGTCAAGACCTTCGAGGCCGGAGACGTCCTATTTGAAGAGGGCGCCCTGGCGACCGAGCTCTTCGGCCTCCTGGAAGGCGAGGTAACCCTGAGCCTGGTTTTCCAGGACCGGGTGCTCAAGGCGGATGTCCGCCATGAGGAGTATGTTCATAAACAGGTGGAGGTGATCGAGAAGGAGATGGTTTTCGAGACCATCGAACCCGGAGAGATCTTTGCGTGGTCGGCCCTGATTCCCCCCCACCAGCTGACCGCCACCGCCCGCTGTACCGTACCCACGCGGGTGGTGGCCTTGCCGGCCGAGGACCTGGAGGACATTTTAGCCCGTCACCCCAGGGCCGGCGGGCTGTTCATGAAGCACCTGGCCGAAGTGATCGCCCGGCGGCTGCGGCAGCGCACCGACAAGCTCATCGAAAGCTGGTATCAGGCCTTCGGGGAGGAGCGCCTATGAGGGCGATCCGGCAGGGAGCCTGCCTTGAACGGAACTGACATGGACGCCACGGACGCCTGGGACCCGCAGGATTATAACGATCTGCAGACGGCCGTCGGGTTGCTGGAGCGAACCCCCTTCATCGCCCGTCTGACCCATTTCGCCGGCCAGCCCATCGAAAAGGTGATGGCAACCCTGCCGCAGCCCGTCGCGACCGGTGTCCACAAAGCGGTCCGGGCCACCGTGACCCGCCTGCTGGGTCTGGCCCTGAAGACCATGGGCGGAAGCGCGCACCCGCAGCCCTCCCGGCGGCTCCATAAAATGGCCGGCGGCCTGAGCGGCGCCGTGGGCGGGGCCTTCGGCCTGTCGGCGCTGGCCGTTGAGCTGCCCCTTTCCACCGCCATCATGCTGCGCGCTATTGCCGCTATCGCCCGCAGCGAGGGGGAGGATCTGGCGACGGTGGAAGGCCGCCTGGCCTGCCTGGAGGTTTTCGCCCTGGGCGGCCGGGGTTCGGCGGACGATGCGGCCGATACCGGCTACTATGCCGTGCGGGCTTCCCTGGCCAAGGCCTTGAGCGAGGCGGCTCAGCATATTGCCCGCAAGGGGCTGACGGATAAGGGCGCCCCGGCACTGGTGCGCTTGATGGCCCAGATCGCTTCCCGGTTGGGTGTCCTGGTTTCGGAAAAAGCGGCCGCCCAGGCGGTGCCTGTCATCGGGGCGGCCGGCGGGGCGACCATCAACCTGCTTTTCATCGATCATTTCCAGGATACCGCCCGGGGACATTTCATCGTGCGCCGCCTGGAACGGACGTATGGGAAAGAAGCGGTGCAGCACGCCTACCATGAACTCCGCCGGTTCGGCGCATCATCATCCACCGAATCCCCGGAATGAGGATCGAAAGGACTTCCCATGCGAATGGCATTGTGTATCATCATGCTGGTTTTGGGCGGATGTGTCACCGTTCCGGATGGTGTCGAACCAGTGCAGGAATTCGAACTGTCGCGGTATCTGGGGCGCTGGTACGAGATCGCACGCCTGGACCATTCTTTCGAAAGGGGTCTCACCCGCGTGACGGCCGACTACAGCCTGCGGGAAGACGGGCGTGTGCGCGTCCTCAACCGTGGCTATCGCCCGGAGGAGGGCCGCTGGGAGACCGCCGAGGGGGTGGCCGATTTCGTGGGCCCTTCGGATGTGGGGCGCCTCAAGGTGTCCTTTTTCGGGCCTTTCTACGGCGCCTACAACATCATCGCCCTGGATAAAACCCGTTACGACTATGCGCTGGTGTGCGGCCCGGATCGATCTTATTTGTGGATTCTATCCCGGGAGCCCCGTCTGGACCCGGCCGTGTTTGAAGATCTTGCGGGGCGCGCCCAAGACCTGGGGTTCGCTGTTGAGGCGCTGATCCGGGTGGATCAGGAACCGGTTGACCGCACCCGGGCCGGCGATCAATTTTAGTTCATGGAGTATTTTAAGGACACCGCCCGGGGACATTTCATCGTGTGGCGTTTGGAAAGGGCTTATGGCCAGGACGCGGTGCCGCACGCCTATTGCCGCCTGAGAGCGTGCGGACCTTACACCACCGCGAGATACCCGTGAGCGAGGAGCCCCCGCGAACGGCAGGTACGGCGCCTTCTATGGACGGCCTGTCGTATTCTCCGCCAGGCTGGTCATAGCGGTTTGAATGTAGGCGGTAAGCTCTTTTGACATTTCCCGGGTTCGCTTTTCATCATGGACAGCTTCCGCATGGGGCGCGGGGTAAAGCTGATAGGTGCTGAGAACGAATCGATCGTCCTGCGTCCGGGTCAGCACATAATCGCCCTTGATGAGCGCCGTGGTCTGGTCGCTTCCGGACGGCTTGATGATCCCGAACCCGGGGTCGTCGGCCGGCAGCGACAGCAAGTCGCGCCCCCAGCATTGATGGACAAAGGGTTTGCCCAGCAGGCCGACAATCGTGGGGACCAGATCCACCTGGGTTCCGACAACGGAGGTCCGGCTTCCGTAGGCTTCGCGGATTCCCGGTCCGATCAGCAGCAGCGGCACATGGTACATCAGGATATCGATGCCGGCCAGCTGCTGTGGAACGCCGAAACCGTGGTCGCCGGTAATGACGAAAAGGGTGTCCTGGTAGTAAGCGGACTGTTGGGCCGCTTTGAAAAACCGGCCCAGCGCCCAGTCCGAATACTTCATGGCCGTGAGGTGCTCCGACAACGGGCCGGCATCCGCCGGCAGGGGGTCAAAGGGCAACGGGGACGGCAGGACATAGGGGGTGTGGTTGGAAAGGGTTTGCAACACCGCGAAGAAGGGCTGGTTTTGAGCGACTTTGTCGAGCTCGGTCAAGGCCCTGTCAAACATGTCCTCGTCGGAGACACCCCAGGTGGGATTGACGACTTTGGGATTCCGGTAATCGCGTCTTCCAACGAAGCGGGTCATGCCCTGATTGCGGAAAAAGCCCTCCTGATTGTCCCAGGAGAAATCCCCGTTATAGACATACAGGTCCTTGAAGCCCCGCTCTTTCAGCAGGACGGGAAGCCCGGAAAACGAATGGCTTCCCTCGGGCTGCTGCATCAGATATTCATGGCCGGGAATATTGGGGAAAGAGGCCAGCGAGGCGAACATCCCCTGATGCGTGTGGGTGCCGTTGGAAAAAAAGTGGTCGAATAAAAGTCCTTCTTTGGCAAGTTTGTCAAATTCCGGTGTAACGCCGTAATCCCGCTGCAAGGCGCCCACGAATTCTCCCGAAAAACTCTCCATGATGATGACGACAATATTCTTGATGCGGTCGGGGGCCAGCTTGGATATCGGGCGATGCTCGCGGAGAACCGCGTACCGGTCGGTCTCGAGCAACTTGTCGCGTCCTGTCACCAGCATCTTCCTCGTGACGGCGGTCGCTTCGTCGCGGGGCAGGGCGTGCAGCCATTTTGCCCCTTTTTTCTGGCTTCCGACATTTTCCAGGGCCTTGACCAGTGTGAAGGTTCCGTTCAGGCTGAGATGATTCGCGAAGGTGTTGGAACTGAAGTAGGCATCCCCCCATCGCAGGGGGGGGCCGGACCGCAGGGTCCCCCGTGCGCCGGTGACACCGAGCAGCATGACCAGGAGAAATGCAAGAATGTGAACCGCGGGGCGATAGGCGGGTCGCAGCCGCTTACCGTATGCGGGGACATGCTTGTTCACCAGCAGCAGGCCGCCCATGTACAAACTCCAGAGAAAGCCGCACAACAGGAGATAGCGGACCACCGGGAAACCGAACCACAGCATTTGCAGAACGGTCTTCGGATCCTCTTTCAGGTATTGAAAAGCAATGCTGTTCAGCCGGGCATGAAATTCGTGGTAAAACTCCAGCTCGGCAATGGCGAGAAAAATGCAGACGGCGCCACAGAACCCCAGCCAGTACAAGCAGACCTTGCGCCATGCGGTGCTGCTGGGGAAAAGGAGCATAAACCCGAGCGGCAGCATGCAGTAGCAGACAATGATCAAATCGAAGCGCAGGCCGATCCCAAATGCGGTGACCAGGATCGAGGCGGGAATTTCAGCGGTCAGATCGAAATTGCGATAGAGCAGCAGCGCCCTGAGCAGCGAAAAAGTAACCAGAAAAACCAATGCGCATCCGAGCAGAAACAAGATCTGGGCGCGTATCTCTTGGAAGGGCTTTACCCCTTTATGGGGGGTGCGATTTTCTAATGATGGCATCATGCAACCATTTCAAATAGTGCCCATCCAGATATGGCATCTTTTGGCCCCTGGCGGCGTTCTCGCCTCCTGCCGGTCCTCGGCGTAGCTCGCTACGCCTGTGGGCGCCCGTCGGCTGCGGCCTTGCCAGGAACCAAAATCTACCATCTCTGGATGGGCACTGATGATTATTAACGATAACAAAGCGATCACCACGGGTCTGAAATTGAAACCGTATATATATGGCATGGGGAATGATGACAACATGATTTGCAGATTACATTTTGGCAATCTGGCGGGTATGGCCCTGCCATGAAAATGAAAAACGGGTGGCGTTTGTGCGATCGTGACGGAACAGGAATCGGTTGACCGCCGGCCGGACGGCATGCATGATAGGGGTATGGAGCAAACCACATCTAACGACTATACATGCCGCGACGGCCTCCGGGAACGTATCACCACCAACCTGCGCCGTTTCGCGGTGCGCGCCAAGAACGGCCTTGCGAAACAGAGGGCGGCCGTGGCCATCACGGTGGTGGAGGCGGGCCACGGCGCGGATGTCGACGGCCTGCCGCGTCATCCGCAATGGGACGCCGGCGCTGCGGTCGTCCTGACCCGCCGGGCCGCCGGTCTGCGCCATCATGCCGGCCAGTGGGCCTTTCCCGGCGGGCGCATGGAGGACGGGGAACGCCCGGAAGATGCGGCGCTGCGGGAACTTGCCGAGGAGGTGGGGCTCCAATTGGCGCCCGACCGGATCATGGGCGGCCTGGACGATTTTACCACCCGTTCCGGCTTCACCATCACACCGGTGGTGGTCTGGGGCGGCTCCGGGCGGGGGTTGACCCCCAATCCCGGGGAAGTGGCCTCGGTGCATCGCATCCCCCTCCAGGAATTGATGCGGCCGGATGCCCCCATTCTCGAGTCCATCCCCGCCAGCCGGCACCCCGTGCTCCTCATGCCGGTGGGCCGCAGCTGGATTGCCGCCCCCACGGCCGCAATCCTCTACCAGTTCCGGGAAGTCGCGATCCGGGGCCGCGCCACCCGCGTGGCCCACTACGAACAGCCCTACTTTGCCTGGCGATAGTCGCCGCGGCGTCGTTTCCAAAAGACTTTTCACAAGGGACAACGGTTGGCCATGGGTGACCAGATTACGATTTCCCTTTGGGTTTTTCTCCTCCTGGTGGCGGTGGCCCTGATCGCCGTTCTCGATCGGGTGTTGATTCCCAGCACCCGGTGGTTCCTGCGCCGGCGGATCAACCGCGTGATCGATGAAATCGGAACCCGTCTGGACATCGAGATCCGTCCCTTTCAGCTCACCAAACGCCAGGTGCTCATCGACCGGCTGGTGTTCGATCCCCTGGTCATCGAGGCCGTCCAGGAGTATGCCCAGGCCGGCGACATGCCCCTTGAAGTCGTGCAGAAAAAGGTCATTGGCTATGCTAAGGAAATCGTGCCCTCCTTCAACGCCTATCTGTATTTCCGCATCGGCTACTGGATGGCCAAAAAGATCGCGCGGCTGCTTTACCGGGTGCGCGTGGGCGTGATCGAAAACGAGGCCTACCGCGCCGTCGATCCCGACTCCACCTTCGTTTTCGTCATGAATCACCGCTCCAACATGGATTATATCCTGGTAGCCTTTCTGGCCGCCGAACGCACCACGCTCTCCTATGCGGTGGGGGAGTGGGCCAAGATCTGGCCCCTGCACATGCTCATTCGGGCTATGGGGGCTTTCTTCGTCCGTCGCAGGTCGGGCAATCCCCTCTACCGACGGGTGTTGGAGCGCTACATCCACATGGCCACCCGCGAGGGGGTCTGCCAGGCCGTCTTTCTGGAAGGCGGCCTCAGCCGTGACGGGCGTCTGCGTGAGCCCCGGCTGGGACTGGTGGACTACATGCTCCGGGGGTACGATCCGGGCCGGGACCGGGACATCGTCTTCATCCCGGTGGGCATCAACTACGACCGCACCCTGGAGGACCGCAGCCTATTGCGGGCCCTGGACCCGGAGGTCCCAAAACGCAGCGGATGGTTCGTGATACGGACCACGGCCCGGTTCATCACCCGCAGCCTGATCCTGATGGTCTCGAGCCGCTGGCGGCGTTACGGCTACGCCTGCGTCAACTTCGGCACCCCCCTGTCGGTGCGGGCCTACTGCCGGGAACAGAACGTGCAATTCAACATTTTGCCGCGATCCGAACGTTTTCCCCAGGTAGAGCGTCTTTGCCGGCACATCATGCGGGCGATCGCGGATGAAGTTCCGGTGCTGCCGGTTTCCATGGTCGCCAACGTTTTTCTGGACGCCCGTGGGGAGGGTATGGACATTCTGAAGATCGAGCGGCGTATCAACCGGCTGCACAGCGCCCTCGTCGTGCGCGGCGCCCCGGTTTTCCAGGTGCACCGCAGCACCCGGGCCCGGGTGATCTCCGAAGCGCTCCACATGCTGCTGCTGCGGCGCCTGGTGACGAAAGACCATGGCATTTATCGGGCCGCGCCTGAGGAACATGCGGTCATTGCCTACTATGCCAATGCCATTGCGCATTGGTGGGACGCCCCTGCCGCGCCGCCGCGCCCGGAAGATTCAAGGGAACAGACACCATGACGGAATGTGCCATCATCAAGGGCTACCGCCCGGGCGCCATCGGCCGGGTGGCCCAGCTGCACGGCGAATACTACCACCGCCACTGGGGGTTCGGCCTATTTTTCGAAGCCAAGGTGGCCACCGAATTGTCGGCTTTTCTAAGCTGCTGCGACGACACCCGGGACGGCTTCTGGTCCGCGGTGGCCAATGAGCGGGTGGAAGGCGCCATCGTCATCGACGGCAAGGACGCGGCCGGGGCAGGTGCCCACCTGCGGTGGTTCATCGTGTCCGACGCGCTGCGGGGCCGGGGGGCGGGCAACCGTCTCATGGAAACAGCCATGGATTTCTGCCGCCGGAAGGGGTATTCTAAGGTTTATCTTTGGACTTTTGAAGGCTTGGCGGCGGCGCACCATCTCTACCACAAGCATGGATTTACCCTGGTGGAGCAGCGCCGGGGCGCCCAATGGGGCGTCGCGGTCAACGAGCAGCGGTTTGTATGGTCCTGCAAGCCCGACCGTTGATCCGGTGAGGCGCCACCGCTACCGATTAGGAAGGATCACCAATGGAATTTCGGACCTGCGGATTGCTGCTGAGCCTGCTGCTGCTCCTGGCGGGCTGTGGATTCAGCGACAGCCGGGAAGCGGTCGCCGAAGTTATGGAACAGTATTTCGCAGCCATCGAGGGGCAGGATTATCCCTCGGCGGTGACCTATTATGCGGACGGCTTTTTCAAAGACGCTTCCCGGCAGGAATGGGAAGACCAGCTGCGGCGCTACAACCGCCAGCTCGGCGATCTGGAATCCTATGAGGCGGTCAGCTGGAATGTCAAAAAACATGTGGGGAGCAATGCCGGAACCTTCGTGCGCGTCGTCTACAAGACCCGCTATTCGCGCCACCCGGCGGTGGAGCAATTTATTCTGAAGAAGATGCAGGATGACTACCGGATCGTTGCCCACCGGATCCAGGCCGAAGCCATGCCCAAGGGGGAGACCCAATTTATTTAGTATTCGTCCATAAATGGCATCTTTTGGACCCGGGCGGCGATCTCGCCTCCTGCCGGTCCTCGGCTAAGCCGGGCTACGCGTGTGGGTGCCCGTCGGCTGCGGCCTTGGCCGGAACCAAAATCTACCCTCTCGGGAGGAACACTATATAGGCATGCATAAAAGGTCACGCGTACCGGTACGCAGTTCCGGCAAGCCCAGGGAGCCGATGGCATGACAAGCATGGACTGGACGGCTGTCGTCGTGATGGGCGCCGCGGCGGCGGTGGCGGCAATTTCCCTTGCCCTGATCGCGAACTATCTTTTCGAACACCGTCTGGCCGACCGCAACAACCCTCCCGCGAATAGCTTTATGCTTTACAAACAATACCGGCATCACACCCGGGCCACCAAGGGCGGTACCCCTTTTCTGTTTTGGGTCCACCTGGCGGCGGCCGGAAGCTTTATCGGGACGGGCGTGCGCTATACGTTGGCGCGTTTTGTCTTCAATTGGAGGTTTTAAGGTGCGTGTCCACCCCGGATAACCACCAAGGGATCGCGACCATGAGCCGTGTACTGATCGAACCAGCTGATTATGGGAATGTGGGCATCGCCGTGGACCGGGCCTTCGACTGCTTTCCCCTGCCGATGACGGGCAAGAAGGTGCTCATCAAACCCAATGTGCTGCGGGCCTCCGAAGCCCGCGAGGGGATCGTCACCCACCCGGCGGTTTTGGAGGCCGTGGTGCAAAGAGTCCAGGCCTTGGATCCGGCCGAGATCGTGGTGGGAGACAACCCGGGCCTTTTCAGCTACGGCGACAATGAAGCAAGCTTTCGGAAGACGGGTCTGATGGCGGCGGCCCTGGGCTGCTACCGCAATATCGGCAACGAAGGCGTCAAAGTGGATTTCAACCCGGACTTCATGCCCCGCGTCAGTGTCTCCCGGGCCGTCCTGGAAGCCGATGTCGTCATCAGCCTGCCCAAATTCAAGACCCACGGCCTGACGGTGCTGACCGGCGGGATCAAGAACAGCTACGGCATTCTGCCGGGCGCCCAGAAAGCCATGCTGCACCGGATCGCCGGGAGCCCCGAGCGGTTTCATGACCTCGTGGTGGAGGTGTTCAAACTGCGTGTCCCGGACCTCTTCATTCTGGACGCCGTGGTCGGCATGGAGGGCAACGGTCCGGCCTCCCCGGAACTGCGGGATATCGGCCTGATCCTGGCGGCGGACAACGCCGTGGCCCTGGATGCGGTCATGGCGGTCATGATGGGGTTGGCGCCGGAACGGCTGGGGTTTTTGCGCAAAGCCCACGCGGAGGGCCTCGGCGATTACTCCATGGAGACGATCGACATTATTGGCGAACTGAAGCCGCTGCCGGACTTCAAGCTGCCTCCCCTGGGGGGATCCGCCATCCAGGACAACGCCGCCGTTCAGGGGATCATCGCCGAGCGGACCCGGCTGCGGCCCAAGGCGGACCCGGAGCTGTGCACGGCCTGCGGCACCTGCATCGACCAGTGTCCGGTCGGGGCCTTGTCCATGGATGAATGATCTGCCACGGGTGGATGCCGATACCTGCATCACCTGTTTCTGCTGCCAGGAGGTCTGCCCGGAAAAGGCCATCGCCCTGGCATAAGGGGGCCAGGGAACCGCCAGAAAGAGACCCTTGCATCCCGAACCGGACGCCGTTGATATCCTCGCCATATCGAAATGGGGATCGATATCCTAATCGAAATGCCATAAAAGACGGCCCCGATAGCGATGCAATCATAGCCTGGACCTTTTCCCCTGGAAGCTCGGCGCGCCCTTCTTAGACCGCGCCATTGCAATGGCGCCGAATCGTATTACGCTTAAGCCGGACCGTTTACGAAGGAGAAGACGACATGAGCGACAATCAATCCACGGCCAAAGGCGTGGCGTTCGATGCCGCCGAGCACGTGGCCTATATCGAGGGCGCGGTGGTCAGCAAGACCCTCATCAAAAAGGACGCCGGCAATGTAACGCTGTTTGCTTTCGAGGCGGGGCAGGGGTTGAGCGAACACACCGCTCCGTTTGACGCCCTGGTGGAAATCCTCGACGGCGAGGCCCGGATCACCATCGGCGGTGAGGCGCAGACGGTCAAGGCCGGCCAGATGATCGTCATGCCGGCCAACGTGCCCCACGCGCTGCAGGCCGAGCGGGCGTTTAAGATGCTGCTGGTCATGATCCGCGGCGCATGACCTGTATCCGCCCAGAAATGGTCTTTTGGGTCCTGACCGGCGTTCTCCACAGGTTCGGCGGCTGCGGCGTACTGAAGTACGCCTCACCGCAAACCTTCGTGCGGCCTTGGTCAGAACCCAAAATCCTCATTTCTGAATCGGATACAGAAGGTGCCCAGGTAGGGGAAAGGGGTCGAAAGTTTATCGGGTTCGTAAAATGCCCGATTTGTTAAAAAAGGCCAAGTATCGACTTATGTGCGTCCCTTCTCTCTGGGGCGTATCGATGTATACGTTCTTTGGGCCCCGCGATAGCGGTATTCCTCGGGATGCTCGCAAGCCTTGATCGCGACCATTTTACGCATCCGTCCGAGGGTGATTCCCTTTTGATTGTGATCAGGGGTTACCATTGGAAGGTCCATTGGCTTCGCCGGCGGCAGGATTTTTGAGCACGGCGCCAAGAACATGCTGACCGGCCGTATAGGCAACACCAGGGAGGTTCTTTTTATGAAATTGTATTGCGGCCACTATCTGGTCATCAGCGCATCCTTGTTTCTGATCTGCTGCGCCGGGGGGTCCCGTCCCGAGGCCCCGTCTTCGGCTGCCGTGGATCCGGTCGGGCGGCTCCAACCCTGCCCGTCCTCACCCAATTGTGTTTCCTCCCTGGCCCAAGATCCGGAGCATCATATGGCGCCCCTGCCCTACCGGGTCGATCGGACAACCTCGCGGCGCCTGATATTGTCCGTCGTCGGCGCCATGCCCCGGACCACCCTGGTGACCGATGAGGATCACTACCTGCACTACGAGTTCCGCTCCCGGGTGTTCGGGTTTGTGGACGATGTGGAATTTTTGTTCGACGATGAAGCGGCGTTCATCCAGTTTCGTTCGGCTTCACGCACCGGTTATTCGGATTTCGGGGTCAACCGCAGCCGTATGACCGCCATCAGCGAGGCCTATCAGAGCGCGGCCCTCGATGCGGCGGACAAGCGGCCTTGAAGCAGGGGAGCGGCAGCGATGACCTACAATTTCGATCCCGAGCGGTGGTACGCCAACGAACAGGACGCCCTGGAGCGGGCCCATTGCGCGGGCCGGCTGGATCGGACAGCCTACGAAGCGGCCCTGGACCGGCTCCAGCAGAGACTCGATGATCTCTGGGACCGTCTGGACGGCAGTTATCGGCTGCCCGGCGGTGCGGACGATTAGCGGGGTACCGCACACCATGACGAAAAAGATCGGTGCCGGCCCCCGGCTGGAGGATGTTCTCTTCCGATTTCCCATTACCGGCCACTACCGCTGCCAGCCGGAGGATCCTGGCGTGCCATCTGAAGCGACGGCCCCACGGACGACCACGGCGCCTCCAACCGGAGATCCTTCATGAGCGAAGCGCTATTCTGGCTTTACCTGATCAACGCCGTCCTGCTTATCAATCACGAGATCGATTCGGCCTACTGGAAAGAGTGGGATCTCTTCCACCTGCCGGGCGGTATTGCAGGCTTCCTGCTGCTGCATTTTCCAATCCTGCTGGTCATCCTGTATGGCATGGCGGCCATTGCCCGGCAGCAACCGTCGGCGGCCTGGTTTTCCCTCCTTCTGAGCGCCGGCGGCATTTTTGCGTTCGGCATTCACGCCTATTTTCTCAAAAAGGGCCGGAAAGAATTCGATCAGCCGGTATCCAAGTTCATTCTCTGGTCAACCCTGCTGGTTTCGCTCTGCCAGATGGCGCTGACGATCCTGCACCTATCCAACGGGACCGCGCCGTGATGACCCACCCGGGATTGCGGATATGCCTGGGGAGGCATGTTACCCCTATCGGCCCATTCTTACGCCGCATGCACCGGCTGGATTAAGAGAGGGCGCCATGCCGCAGGATATCCGCGATAAACCCGCCATCCGTCACGAGGATGTGGTGGGGCTTAATTTCATCAGGGCCGACAGCCCTTATTGTTTTCGCCGCCATTTCCGTCAGGGGCTTCGATCCCATATCATGGAGATCCTGAAGCGATCGGACGTCGCGGCCGAGAATACGGGCATCGTGGTTGACGGTGCCCGCCGGTTTCCCCGGGCCCGGCCCGATCACATGCTGCGCATCTTCCGGGCCCGGCTGCAAACCCTGGAACATGCCTTGTCGGAGATCGGGCGGGTCAAGGTGGTGGAAGACTTCCTCGGTCCGGACTGCATCGCTGAGTCAAGTGAATTCCTTGTGGATTATAAGGGGCCCGGGGGATCCGGCATCATGCTGTGCGGATTCCAGGCCTATACCGAAGGCGAGCTGCTGGATCCCTGGGGGCTGCTGGACCATGGCCGGCTGTTCCCAGCGCTGTATGCGTGTCTTCACAAGGCCTGCGAGCGCTCCGAGGCCCATCGGCAGGATTGGATTCGCGCTACGCAGCGCAAGGGGCGCCGCTTCATTCAGGCGGTCAAGCGGATGATCGCCGAGGTCCGCCACGTCCCGGATCTGGCCGGGGCCGGCAACCTCGTGGTGACCAAGGCCGGCCAGATCAAACTCGTGGATATCAACAATATCTCCGCGGTGGTTTATGATGCCGGAGTCCTCCTGGACGACAAAGGCTACCCGGTGTGCGACAAATCCATCGAAGCCCTCGCATTGCTGGAGCAGAAAATCACAGGGCAGGCCATCGATGCCCACGAGGAACTCTACCGTTTTTTCCTCGCACCCGAACGTCGGCGGCGGGTGGAGCGTCAGGAAGAATTGTTCTACCGCCGGGAGGCCTGACGCCATCGCCACCCGGCGTCCCCGCTGCCGGGCCATTCGCCTGACAGGATTTGACAGGATGGCTGACAGAAAGTGTCAGTATTTCGACGGGATTGGCCGCTTCAATACCCTAACTGGTCGGAATAACAAAAATTTTTATTGTCGCCGTGCCATGGCACGGAAGTTGTATGAATTCCCCCCGGGCATCTCCTTTTCATGCAATTCAATCTGTTTCACCCCTGGCACAACAATCGACAGCGTGCGCGACTCGATCGAAGAAGCCCGAACCCGGAACCATCCACCGGGGGCCAAACGGCCGCCGTTTTCCCGGATGATCATGTGCGTCTCCGGCCGTAAGAGGGAAGGTAAAGATGAAGCACTGCATTTGGCTGATCGCCTTGGCATTCACGTTGTTGGGCGCTGGCGGTTCCCGCGCCGAAACCATCCAGCTGAAGGACCACAACCGGATATCGGCCCCGGTCATCAAGGAGTCCGCCGACCATGTCTATGTGGATCTCGGCTTCGATATTCTTAAAATCCCCCGCAACGTCATTGCCAGCATCGACGCCCCTGGGGCGTCCGCCCAGCCGGCACCGTCGGCGATGCCTTCCGAGAGTAAAGGGCTCTACACGCTTGGCAACCCACAGGTCTACTCCACGGTGGAAGGGGTCGAGGCTTTCGGTCCGGCCGTGGTCGTGGTCAAGTCGCCGGCCGGATTGGGATCGGGTTTTATCGTGCATGAGGACGGCTACCTCATCACCAATTTCCATGTGATCGAGGGGCAGAAGCATTTTACGGTAACCCAGTTCGTTCAGGCGGGGGCCGAGCTCAAGCGTGTGATTCACAAGAAGATTCGGATCGTCGCCCTGGATGCCTTCCACGATTTGGCCGTGCTGCAGATCGAGGATGAGCACGAAGCGCCCTTCCCGAAGGTGGTGCTCAGTCTCAACGAACCGGTCTACGGAGAGAGCATATTCGTCATCGGCAACCCGGCCGGTCTGGAGCGCACCGTCACCGAAGGCATCCTGAGCCACACGGGAAGGCTCTTCGAGGGCAGTTTGTACCTGCAGCTCGACGCATCGGTCAACCCGGGCAATTCCGGCGGCCCGCTTTTCAACGGCCACGGCCAGGTCATCGGCGTGGTCAATATGGGAAGCCGGGTCATGCAAGGGCTCAATTTCGCCATCCCGGTGCGGCATGTGGCCTTTCTCCTCGATCACATCGAAGCCTACGCCTATGACACGAGCAATTCGGAATCCGGTTTCGTCTATGTGTCGGCGCCCCCCAACCCCCGCAAAACCAAAGAAGAGGCTGCTCATGAATAAATGGCGACATTCGGCTGTTCGCGTTCTTCCCCGGCTTCTAACGGTACTGATGATCGTGCTCCTATCGGCCTGCGCCGGAGGGCCGGACCAGGACAACCGACCCCGCATGAATCGCCTCGATCTCATGACGGACGTGGACATGATCGTGCACTGCACAGACACGGCGGCCCTGTTGACCGCCTTCGAAGATTCCCCCGTAGGTCGCTTCTGGAGCAGCCCGGAGATGGACGCCTTTCGCAACGGCCGGGACCTCAAGGAAGAATTGCGGCAGGCCCTGGTTGATGGGGCCGAAGGGGGCAACGATGCCAAGATCCGGGATATCTACCTGGAAGAGATGAAAATGCTGCACGGTGAGGTCGTTCTGGGATTGGACTTCACGGATTACGACGGGCAGCCGGCCGTCACCGTGGTGGCCGCCATGAACGAAGCGGATCACAACCGCAGCCTCGAAATGGACGCGCTTCTTTTTAAACTGGAAGATGTGGAAACCATCAAGGCCAGCGAAGACTTCCGGGGAACGACCCTCTATACCTACATCCGCAAAGAAGACAAGGGCGATCGTTTTTTTTACCAGGCCTTTTACGAGGGGACGCTCTTGGCGTCGGAAGACCGGACCTGGCTGGAGCACGCCCTGCTGCAGCTGAAGGAAACCCCGGCCCGGGAGCCGGAAGGGGCTCCTGAACTGACCCTGACGGCCAAGGCGCGCCTCATGGACCGGCTGCAATCCCTGCTGGCGGAGCGGGCGGCCGAAGAGGGCTCCCCGGTGGATCCGCTGACGGTCATCAAAAGCCTGGGACTCGACGCAGTAGGGGATGTACGCTTCACGCTCGGCATGCAAAAGGACCGGGCCGACATCGAGTTTCAGGTGGCACGGCGCGGCGAATGGAATCGCGGCCTGATGGTCCTGATCCCCCCTGAACCGGCACCGGTGGATTTCCGGTTGGCCTATGTGCCCCAGGACGTGGCCAGCTACCAGGTCGCCCGTCTGGATCTGAATGCCCTGTGGATGCAGGTGCCGGAAATCCTGCGGCAGATTTCACCGGAGTTTCAACTGCAGTTCAATATGGGCCTGAACGCGGCCGGTGGTATGATGGACATCAATGTCAGCGAGGATCTTTTCAACAACCTGGACCGGCTGGTTTTCAGCTATGCCCGCCTCGAAGACGAGGGGCAGAAATTTCTATACGGTTTGAAGGTCAAAGACAGCGATGCCATGGAGCGCACCCTGAGCAAACTCTTCGCCGAACATTCCCCCATCGTGGCCCAGCTGGGGGATTTCTATCGGCCGACGGATATCCAGGGACATGTCATCCACATGCTCCAGCTTCCCATGCCCACCGTCGAGGGGGACCTGCCGGTTTTCAACGAGGTGGGGCTGACCGTCGCCGACCGTGCCTTGATCGTCGGCCAGGGGAGTCTGCTGGTGGATTATGTTCAGGCCGCCGTCAACAACCAGGGAACGCCCGAATTCTACATGCAGCCGGCCTTCAAGGAAATGATGGCGCGCATTCCAAGCGGTGCCTGCGGCTATGGGATGAGCGACCTGTCCGCCTACACGCGGTTTTACGTGAACCAGATCCGTACGGCACTTGAACAGGCCCGGACGGCCGAAGCCACCCCGGCCAGCAGTGACGGAGACGAAAGGTCGGATCCCATGGCGAAATTTCTGGGAGACTTCGATCTGGACCTACTGCCGCCGGCCGACGTCATCGCCGGCTATTTAGGGGTCAGCGAGGGATACAGCGTCATGGACGAAGCCGGCTTCCGATCCGTGATGACGATGCGCTACCCAAACCAATAGCGGTCTTCGCCAGAGGCGTCGGTGGCCGTTAATGGGCTCCCTTACGGGGGAAAGATACACCGAAACACGCCCGGGGCCAAGGCGGAGGGCCCGTGTACCTCGACGGAAAGCCGTCTTTACAGACACAGGGAAAGCAATTCATGCGAAACACCATTGTTGCCATACTGGCCGGTTGCATCCTGCTGGTTTTCCTCCCCCCGAATGCGGACGTCCGCGCGGCGGCCCGGGCCTTCGGTTTCGGCGATCGTGAAATCTATGAATTCAAAGACGACACCTCACGCCTGCATCTTCATGATCTCAATGGGGACGGGTACGACGATGTCGTTTTTCTGAACAACCCCATGTCCCGCATCGAGGTGCTGATCCGCAAACCCGCCGGACAGGATGTAACGGCCGACGGTCTGCCGGCTCTGGAAGACGCCTTTGATTCGGCGGGTTTCCTCCTGGACCAGAAAACCTCTCAGTTGGACGTGCTGGATCTCAACGGCGACCATCGCCCGGATATCCTCACGGCCGGAACGCATCGCGGCCTGCGGATCTACTTCCAGGATCCCGAAGGGCGCTTCGGCAATGCCACATCGCCCGCCGTGAAAAACACCGCGCAGCTCGTGGGGGTCAGGACGGCCGATTTTGACAATGACGGGCATCCCGACATTCTGGTCTGTCGCCGCCGGTATGCCGAAATTCTATACAACGACGGCCGCGGGCGTTTCCGTCGGCGCTTGACCATCGATTATACCGCCCCGGAGTGCGAGGGGGTGATGATCGGCGATTTCAACGGCGACGGTCGGCAGGATATCCTGCTGCGTTTTCCCGAAGAGCAGCTCTCCCTGCGCTTGTTCCTGGGTCGGCCGGAGGGTGGTTTCGGCTGGGAGCATCCCCTGGAGACGCCTCCTCTGAGCGCTCTGAAGCAGATTTCGCTGGTCGATCAGCCGGCCGATCAACTGCTGGCCATCCTTAAAAATGCCGTGAACATCCACCACTACGAACTGGCCCGGGAGACCTCCGGCACCCTCTGGGACGCCCCCGCGCTGGTCTCGCTCCGACTGGTGGCGCGCGGCACGGGCGGCAAGATTCCCCTGTCATGGGCCATCGCCGATTTCAACGGCGACGGCCGTCAGGATTACGCCGTCAGTGCGCCCGAACTGGCCCGCATCATGATTTACCCGGGCGGCGATCGGGGCCTGAATCCCGTCCCGCAGGAAATCAGCACCCTGCGCCGGATCAAATCCATGGGGGTCGATAACCGCGGCGATCTCTATGTCTTCAGCCCGGAAGAAAGCGCGATTGCCTGCCACCCGGCCGGCGCCGCCACGACCTTCCCCGGTTTTATCGATCTGGAGGGGACGCCCCTTTTAATGGCGGTTTCCCCGGATAACCAGGGCTTTTTCACGATCCTCAAACGTAAGCGCGACCGCCTCTATTTCTGCTGGGCGGATCGCAATGGCGTGAAGCGCACCGTGCCCCTGGAGATCACCGTCGACCAGGCCCCCGATGTCATGCGCATCTTCCCCGTCGCACAAGGGCAGTGGGGCGTCGTATGGTTTTCCCCCTTGAAGAAGCCGCTGATGCATCTATGGAGCGGCCGCAAGCTGACACCGGTGTCCGAAAAACAGCTGCGGGCGCTGGGGGTAGGCCTGACCCCGGAAGACATCAGTCCGGTCGGCACGCGGGAAGCCCCCGGGGTCATCATCTGCGAGGGTCAGGCGGCAAGACTCTATCGCTTCAAGGGCGCGCAATTCGAGATCGAACGCCAATTCAGTCTGCCGGATGAAAACGCGATCCTGAAATTCGGAGTCATGGCCCGGGGACCCGAGGGCGCGCCGGGCTATCTGTTTTTCAATAAACAAGGCAACGAACTCTGCTGGTTTCCGGAAGACGAGACCCAGGCGACGTTGTCCGCGGCGCTGGCCGACGACTTCCCGACGATGGCCGGCATTGTGCCCTGGAATGAAGAAAAGGAAGAGGGGTTTTTGCTGCCCGGCCGGACCGAGACCCGCTGGCTACGCGCGGATGCCGCCCCCTACCATCTTAAAATCATCAGCGGCTACACCAGCCGCGCGGAAAATCCCAAGCTCTGGAATCTCTACCCCTTGACCCTCGGCAACCCGCCGCGGCCCATGGCCGCCGCTTTGGACGCCAAAAATGCCTCCATGGAGCTGATTTCGTTCCGGGAGGATGCCCTGACGGAAGAACTCAGCTTCAAGGTCTTCCAGGGGCCGCAATTTAACCGTGACGAAAAAGGCTGGTACTACGAACCCCGGGAAGTGGCCGCCGGCGATTTGAACGCCGACGGCCTCATGGACCTGGCCATCCTGGTCCATGACAAGCTGGTGATTCACCTGGGGGAATAAGTCGGATTTGCTCCCCAACGCCTTCGTGCTGTTCGGGTGTTCTTCAATTTTGCGATCTTCTGGGTAGAATTCATTATCCCCGCCTCCGCTTTTCTCCGCAACGGGCGACGAGCGCTCGTCTCATCTACTGGGTCTATCGTCTCATTTTCTTCGTGTGAAAGAAAATGAACCCAAAGATTTTTTGGGCGGGTTTCTATTCCATGCGGCGCTTGAACAGCCAACTGGCAGCCGTCAGTGTGACGATGGCGATGACCACCATGGGCAGCGTGTTGCTCAGCACGTCGGAGGCGGGCATGTCCTTGAGAAAGACGCCCCGCACGATGATCAAAAACCATCGCAAGGGATTGGCCAGGGTGCATTCCTGCAGCCAGGGGGGCATGTTCTCGATGGGCGTGGCAAAGCCGGACAGGATGACCGCCGGCGGCAAGAAGACGAAGGCCCCCAGGATGGCCTGCTGCTGGGTCATGCAAAGGCTGCTGATAAAAAGGCCGATGCCCACGATGGCGAAGAGGAAGACCACCAGGGCCCCGTAGAGCAGGAGCAGGGAGCCCTGGAAGGGAATCCGGAAGACGAAGATGGCGATGACCAGCAGCAGGGAGGCCGAGCACAGGGCCAGGAAGTGGGCCGGCAGGGCCTTGCCCACCAGAATTTCGGTGGGCTGCAGGGGGGAGACCAGAAGCTGTTCGAAGGTGCCCATCTCCCGCTCGCGGGCGACGGACAGGGAGGTGAGGGTGAGACTGATGACGGTGGAAAGAATGCAGATCAGGCTGGGCACGGTGTACCATATAAATTCGAGATTGGGGTTGAACCAGTTGCGTGTCAGCATGACCGCCGGCTGGGGGGGGCTGCCGGGGCCGCGCTCGGCCAGGTAGTCGTTCAGGATGCGCTGGGCGTAGCCCCGCACGATCTGGGCCGTGTTGGTCTTGCGGCCGTCCAGCAGAAGTTGGACCGAGGTCGGCCGGCCGTCCGCCAGACGCCGGGAAAAGTCCATCGGCACCACCAGGACGGCGAGCACTTCCTGCTGGTCCAGGAGCGGCTTGATCTGTGCCTGACCTGTCAGAGGAACGATGCGGGTAAAGGTCTGCGCTTCATCGAAACGCTGCACCAGCTCCAGCCCCGCTCGCCCGTTGTCGAGATTCAGCACGCCCAGGTGGACGTTTTTGGCCTCCATGGTCATGGCGAAGGAGAAGACGAAGATCTGGATGATGGGCGGCACCATCAGCACGGCGCGCGACTTGGGATCCCGCAGGATGTTGAGCAGTTCCTTGACGATCAGGGCTCTGAGGCGCAGCAGCATGAGGGGCTCTACTCCAACCGTTTGGGGGTTTTTTTAAGGGTCAGGGCAAAGAGCAGGCCGCCCAGCAGCAGAAGGGCCAGGATGTTGGTCCGCATCAGAGACCAGATGTCGCCGGCCAGGAAGATGGCCCGGAGATTGGTGACGAAATAGCGGGCCGGGATGATCTGGGCCACCCGCCGGATGATCCAGGGCATGGAGGCGATTTCGAAGACGAAACCGGAGAGGATGAAGGCCGGCAGAAAGGCCGTCACCAGGGCGGCCTGGGAGGCGACGAACTGGTTGCGGGTGATGGTGGAGATCAGAAAGCCCTGGCCGAGGGCCGCCAAAAGGAACGCCGCCGAGGCGACGGCAAGGGCCAGTAGGGAGCCCCGGAAGGGGATGCCGAAGAGGAAAATCGCCACGACCGTGCAGACCGCCATGGAGGCCATGCCGAGCACAAAGTAGGGCACCAGTTTGCCGAAAACGATTTCCGGGGCGCTCAGGGGGGTCGCCAGCAGCGCTTCCATGGTGCCCCGCTCCCATTCCCGGGCCACTACCAGGGCGGTGAGCAGGGTGCCGATGATGGCCATGATGATGGCCAGAGAGCCGGGGACCAGTGAATTGCGGCTGTCGAGCTCGACATTGTAGAAGAAGCGGGCCGCCAATTCCACCGGGGGCGTCGCAACACGCCCGGCCTGCCGCCCCTCCTGGATCAGCCAGTTGGCCAGAGTCCCCTCCGCATAGTTGGCCACGTAGTTGGCCGTGTTGGTTTCGCTGCCATCGGTGATCACCTGGACCTGCGCCGCGCGGCCCGGGGTGTGGAGGGCCCGGGAGAAATCCTGGGGGATGACTACCAGACCGCGCAGGCGGCCGCTGACCACCTCGGCTTCCAGCGTGTGCCGGTCGAGGGCGACGTGGGTGTCGAAAAAGGGGGAGGCCTCGAAGGCGGCCGCCAGGCGGCGCGCTTCCGGGGCGGTATCCTCCAGGACGACGCCCAGGCCCACCTGGCGCGCATCCAGGGAGACCCCGTAGCCGAAGAGAAAGAGCAGAATCAGCGGCAAGACGAAGGCGATCATGATGCTGCTCGGGTCGCGCACGATCTGCAGGCTTTCCTTGATGATCAAGGCCTTTATCCGCCGCGCTCGTCCGGCACGGGTATGGTGACGGGTCTGCTTCATGATCTGCCGTTCTCCCGGTATTGCGACTGTTCGATGAGGGCAATGAAGGCATCTTCCAGGGTGGGGTCGGGCTGCTCCGTGGTGCGGGCTTCCGACTTCAGGTGGTCCGGCGAGCCTTCGGCGATCTTGTGCCCCCGGTAGATCAATCCGATGCGGTCGCAGTATTCGGCTTCGTCCATGAAATGGGTGGTGACCAGCACGGTCACGCCTTTTTCCACGAGGCCGTTGATGTGGTTCCAGAACTCCCGCCGGGTGATGGGGTCCACGCCCGAGGTGGGCTCGTCTAGAAAGAGCACATCCGGCCGATGCATGACGGCGCAGGCCAGGGCCAGGCGCTGCTTGAAGCCCAGGGGGAGATCGGCGGCGGAGCTTCCCAGAAAGGGGTGCAGGTCGAAAACTTCCACCATGGCCTGAACCGCCTTTTGCTGGTCCCCGCCCCGCAGGCCATACACCCCGGAGAAAAACAGCAGGTTCTGCCACACTGTGAGATCGCCGTAGAGGGAGAACTTCTGGGCCATGTAGCCCAGGCGGGCGCGGGCTTGGGATGCCGCTTTGGCCAGGTGCAGTCCGGCCACGAAACCCTCGCCGGCGGTGGGTTTGAGCAGCCCGCACATCATCTTGAAGGTGGTGCTCTTGCCGGCCCCGTTGGGCCCCAGCAGACCGAAGATTTCCCCCCGGCGAATGGCGAAACTGTTGTCCTCCACGGCCGTAAACGATCCGAAACGTTTGGTCAGGCCCCGGGCTTCCACGACGGGTCCGTCGCTCTCCGGGCGGACAGGCATTTCCTGGGCCAGGGCCGAGCCGCCGCCGGGGCCGCCGCCCAGCAGATCGATAAAGGCGTCTTCGAAGCGCGGCGCCACCGGCACCACCCGGGTTCCGGGCCCGCCTCCCAGCGTTCGGGCGTCGGCCGGGCGGCGGATTCCGCCAGGAGCAGCCGCAGGGCGGCGCCCTGTACCACGCCGTCGCGGACGTCGGGGCGTTCCAGAATTTCGGCCAGCACCTGCCGCCGGTGGTCTTCCGGTATGCCCTGCAGCTGAAAGACGCGCCCTTCCACCTGGCTGGTCAATTTGGCGGGGCGTCCGGCGAACAGCAGACGGCCTTTGCTGAGCAGGAGCACATGGTCGCATTGTTCGGCCTCGTCCAGATAGGCCGTGCTCCACACGATGGTGACATCCTCGTCGAGCATTTCACGGACCATCCGCCACAGCTCCCTGCGGCTGAGGGGGTCCACCCCCACGCTGGGTTCGTCCAGCAGGAGCAGGCGGGGCTTGGTCATCAGCGCGCAGGCCAGGCCGAGCTTTTGCTTCATGCCCCCGGAAAGCTGCCGGCCCAGCCGTTTCTGAAAGGGCGCCAGGCCTGTAAAGGCCAGCAGCCGTTCGAAGGTGGCCCGGCGTTCCGTGCGGCGGATATTGCGCAGGTCGGCATAGAGCCGCAGGTTTTCGATGACCGACAGATCCTCGTAAAGACCGAAGCGCTGGGGCATGTAGCCCATGACGGCGTGCAGGGCCTGGCTGTCCTTTTCCGAATCCAGATCGTCATAGGTCACGCGGCCCTTGGTGGGCACCAGAAGGCCCCCCAAGAGGCGCAGGAGGGTCGTCTTGCCGGCGCCGTCCGGTCCCACCAGACCGGTCAGGCGTCCCGGATGCAGCTGGGCCTCGATGGCATCCAGGGCCGGCCGGGACATGCCCTCGAACTGCTTGGTCATGGAAGAGATGGTGAGCATCCGGTGCGACTTTCTTTAAAATGACCGTTCGTTTATGAGAATGAATGCACGTTGCGTTGCCATCCGGCGTGGTAAGGGGCCAAGGGTTCAAGGATCCGAGGGATCAAGGAAAGTCCAACCCGGTAACGCCTGAACATATAGTCTTGATTCGCCTTTCGGTTTCGTGATCCTAAATCGTGGTCGAAAGCGCCATCGGTATCGGGGCTATGCGTTATTTCGATTTCGATAGCTATCCCGATTTCGATTTTCAAACAAAAAGAACTTAAAAATGGTGCGGCGTATGGGGTGAAGTTTGGAATTTTACGCCGTTCACTCGACCCCTTGGACCCTCGGCCCCTGGAATCCTATCCCTCGGCCCCTCCCTGCCCCCGTTCGGGCGGCGGGTTTTTGGTTTCCAGCTTCACGGTGACCGGCATGCCCTGGCGCAGGCCCTCGTCCGGGTTTTCGGTCACCAGCCGCAGACGGAAGACCAGGTCGGTGCGCAGCCGGGGGGTTTCCACATTCTTGGGGGTGAATTCGGCCTCCGGCGAGATAAACCCCACGTGCCCCTGGTAGGGATGGTCCGGGCGGCTGTCGGTATAAATCCGGGCCGGCATCCCCGGCCAGATTTTCCCCAGCTGCGGCTCGGGCACATAGGCCCGGATCCAGACCGGATTGTTCAGCGACAAGGTCGCCACGGTCTGGCCGGCCGCCACGATGGCCCCCGGTTCGACCACCCGGGTCAGAAGCACCCCGTCGGCCGGAGCGATGATCGCGGTATCCCCCAGGCGGATGAGGGCCTGTTCCAGGCGGGCCTGGGCCTCGGCCAGTTGGGAGCGCCCGGCCGCGATATCTTCTTTCCGAAATCCTTCCACGGCCAGGGCCAGGGTCGCGCGGGCGCTGGTCAGCCGGGCCCGGGCGGCGTCGCGGCCGGCCTGGATGTCGTCGAAGGCCTGCCGGGATATGGCATTGACCTTCACCAGGGCGCTGTTGCGCTGAAATTGTTCTTCGAGGGCCTGCAGGGAGGCTTCGGCTTCCGCCACCTGGGCCCGGGCCCGGCGGATCTCCTGGGGGCGGGTGCCGTTTTCCAGCCGGGCCAGTTGGGCATCGGCCCGGTCCCGGGCAGCCCGGGCCAGGGCCACTTCGTTTTCATAGGGAACGCGATCCAGCAGGGCCATCTGCTCGCCCTGGCGAACGGCATCGCCCTCTTCGAAGAAAAGCGTTGCAAGGCGTCCGGCCACCCGGAAGCCCAGATCCACCTTGCGGATGTCCACATTGCCGTAGAGGGTGAATTCGGTTCCGTTTGCGGCCGCCTGATCGCGCTGCCAGGTCCGGTAGGCGAAAACGCCGGCCCCTATGGCCGCGGCGAGCACCACGAGTAAGATGATTTTTTTCTTCATGATGACACATCCTTTGATCCGGTTCCCCGGGCGGTCATGAAGTCGAGGGCCGCCATGGCGCGGGAAAAGACGGTTTTCTGGATTTCAGCGATTTCCAGGGCGGTATAGCCTTCCATGCCGACCCGCCGCATCACGGTCGCCCGGCCGGCGCGCCAGACCATGATCTGGCCTATGAACAGCACGGCTTGCAGGCTGCACTGCCGTTCGTCGGTCTCCCCGGTGATGGCGGCGATCAAGATGGCGAAAGCGTTGAGAATGCGTTCCATCACCCGCGGATAGATTACGTCAAAAGCAGCCGAGGGCGCCATCTGTTCCCTTAGGATGATCTGGGAATAAGGCATGGTGCCAGGGTCACCGCACATCACGGCCACAATGGTGGAAAGCCCATCCTGCAACAGACCGCGCGCTGTTTCGGCATCCAGATCTGTTTCCGCCAAATCCTGGATTTTGGTCAGAAATGGATCGAGCTGGGTACCGAGAACATCGGCGATATATTCGACCGTGGCCAGATAAAGACCTTCCTTGTTGCGGAAGTAATAGGGAATGGCCGAGAGGTTGACCCGGGCCTTGTCCGCCAGCATGCGGGTGGTGGTGGCATTGAACCCGTTGGCGGCGAAAATTTCGATCGCCGCCCGGATCAGGCGCTCCCGGGCATCCAACTTGGTTGCAGGTTCGGTCATGGGCGGTCCTTTCGTATGGAGTCGGCCGGAATAATAATTCATACGTTCGACTAAGTCAAACGTATGAATAAAATATTGCCGATAATCGGCATTCTCCGGTTACACACAAACCGATTCGTCAGCTTCAAAGCCTGTGGTTCATCCCTCCCCATGTGCCGGGCAAATCACAAACATTCTGGTTTTAATATGGGGTATGGCCCCTATTCGTTTGCCCACCGGCAAGGATCTGCCTGGTCATGTCCTGTACCCGAGCACTCTCCTATAGGGGCTCCGGATAGGGCACGCCATCAGGCGCATACGGTATGAGCTCCGGGTCCACCCCCAAGTGCTCACGGTCGCCAAGCATGATCGCCCCTGTCGCAAAAGAGCCCCGTCCGCCGAAAACGCTTTAGATGTATGCTTAAAAGTGCTATGGGCAGCGTGATGCATGTTGCGGCCGAAGCACCGTCGATCTAAGGGGCAAGTACTTCTGCCGCCATTCGTCAGCTTCAAAGCCGGTGAATCGTCCTGTGCCATCCCCAAGTGCTGGGACAAGTCACTCACACGTTGATGTTAAAATTCAGAGCGTAATTCCCGAGGAGCCTGCCCTACGGCGATGCTGCTGGTGCCGTGGGTCGCAGCCGGCAGTCCCCGGGGTTTGTTTACAACAGGCTATGGTCATTTGATGTTGGTTTTAAACTTCACGGAGGAAGGGAGACTCGGACGGATGAAACAGATGATGGCGGTGATGGCATTTCTCATGATTTTGCCAGCGGTGGCGTGGGCGCAGGAGCCGAGCAACGCGGAACTCTACCAGATGATCAAGGCGATGGAGCAGAAGTTCAACGAAACCCTCGACCAGACCAACCAGGCCCTGGCCGAGGCTCAAAAGGCCAAGCAGGAGGCGGCCATCGCCAAGCAGGAAGCGGCATCGGCAAGGGAAGAAGCGGCCCGGGCCAAGGCCGAACTGGCCCAGCTGAAAGCCGCCGCCGAGGCGGCCCCGGCCCCGGTCGCCGCCCCGGCCGAACCGTTGATCCGCAAGGCCGAGACAGTTCCCGGGTTGGGGGCTTCTTTTGAAGTCGTCTACATGCGGCCCTCCCGGAGCGATCTGGACTACGCCATCATCGATACCAACACGGACACTGATCCCCAGGGAAGTTACGATAGCATCCATCCCGACTACAGCGCGTGGCTTGCGTTATGGTTTGGCGTATACGTTTGAAACGGGGACGGACGTCCATGCCCAATACATGACCCTCGATACCCATGACAGCGCCTCGGCCGAGGCGCCACCCGGCGGCAGATTATGGGGGACATGGACCCACCCGGATATGGGATCGGTACTTTCGATTCGGCGGAAGCCCGCTATGATTTGGACTATGATGTCTTTGACCTCGGTTTGGGGAAAAAGTTCACTGTCGGCGAAGATCTTGGCCTGCGGGTCGACGCGGGCCTGCGTTACGCACGGATAGACCAGAACTTAAACATCGCTTATCTTCGAGGTGCCACAATATTCAATGTTGAGGACACCAATACTTTCACCGGCTGGGGACCCCGTCTCGGACTTGGCGCAGATTGGCAAATGGGGCACGGGTTCAATCTCTTCGGTTCGGCCGCCGGCTCCCTGCTTTTGGGCGATTTTGATCTGGCGCTCCTCACGGCGAGCGGAACGACGGAGTACGGCCGAATAAAGGATACCGTGGATAACAGGGTCGTGCCGGTCGTTGAGATGCGGGCGGGTATCGGATATGCCTATAAGCTGGAGAATGGAATGTATGTCGGTGCCAAGGCCGGATATGAATGGCAAAATTGGTTCAATATGGTGATGGCGCAGCGGTTCGCCGACGACATTGCCGATCAGATTGTGACAACCGACACCACCGACCTTTCGCTGGATGGGTTTTTCCTGGAGGGCTTTATCAACTTCTAGTGTCACTAAACCCATACTTGTGACCGCCTGCCTGTTAGATCACGGTCGGTATGGAGCGGTTGCGGCGTTCAACGATGCGCCGCAAACCGTTTCATTAGAGGCGGGCACGCCGTCATTTTTAATAAAGGATTAGGAGTCATCCCGATGAACGTCATCCGATTCGACACAGCCGAAACCTACGAACCTGAAAAGGACTGGAAACGCGTCAGCCTGTGCGGCCAGGAGGACATCTCCATCGAGCACTTCGTGAAACCCCCCGGCCATGCCTCGCCCCGCCACAGCCATCCCAATTCCCAGGTGCTGATCGTGCTCAAGGGGCAATTGACCATCACCACGGACGAGGAAGAGCAGACCCTGTCCGTCAACGACGCGGTCTACATCCCCGGCGACGAGCCCCACATCGTCACCAATCCCCTGGACGAGGTGTCGGTGGGGATCGATATCTTCGTGCCGGGGCGGGCGTTCGATTTCTGGTTGAAGCGCAAGACGGCTTCGTGAAACGCCCAATATCTTCGTTGTGCGCCGCATCGCCGATATCATGCCTGTCCAACCAGACGGGTGTTCGGGCCGGGCGTTGCCCGGGCCACCCGCAGGGACGCTTCGAAACCATGCATCGCCATGCTTTCCATTGCTTTTACAGATCCCCCGCTGCTTTGCGGCGGGGCTGTCCATCCTCCCCCCCGCGGCCGGTGGATGAATACGGCGCTACGCCGGATAATCCGCCGGCCGCACCTCGCCTGGAAAGTCATAAACGGCATCAGGCGCATCCTTAATTTATTGACAAGGGAATCCCCCTCGGGCTATGGGTGCGAAGTTTCTATCAACCACACCCTTTAAAGGGGCACAGCATGCAACTGTACACCTCCATAAAGCATATCGCCATCCTGTCGATACTCCCCCCACCGCCCTTCCGCCGCTAAATCGTTCCGGCCAAGGGTCTTTCCTGAACCGCCGTCCTATTGGACGGATGCGGTCAGGTCATTCATTGTTCAAGCCGCTCCAATAAATTGGGCTGCTGACGGACGGGACTGTTTGTCCGGCTCTTTTGTGCATCCGTGCCGGGTGAACCTCAGCTCCGCCCGTGCGCTCGTGCTGGGTTGCGTTTTCGCTGGAGCGGCTTGTTGACAGCAGTTGAAAGGATTGTATCGATGACATCCAAAACAACAGTCTGCGGGCTGTTTCTGGCCATTTTTTTGATGATGACCGGGGTGGGGATGATCGTGGCGGTCATGCCCCGACACTACGTTGCGCTGTCCGGTTCGCCCCACACCGTGGGCAGCCTGGCAGCGGCGTTCGCCATCACCTATCTCATGGTCCAGCTGGTGGTGGGCCGGCTGGCCGACCGTTACGGGTTCCGGCGGTTTATCATCGCCGGCTATTTCATCTGTGCGGCGGCCGGCGTTTGCTTCTATATCAGCGCGGATGCGCTCATGCTCATCCTGGGGCGCCTCATCCAGGGCGTCGGCGAAGCCCCCGCCTGGTCTCTGGCGCCGGCGGTTCTGGCTCTCCAGGACCCGGTCCGGCCGGGCCGTTTGATCGGCGGCTACAGCGCCATATTGCATGTGGGGCTTGCCTTTGGCCCTGCTCTGGGGATTTTGTGCCGCCTCATTTGGCCGGAAGAAAGCGTGTTCGCTATTTTCGCCGTTCTATGCTTCTGCGGCGGATGGATCCTGATCGGGACTCTCCGGGCGGATGCCCCCCGCCAGGAGGGGCAACGCCGGCCGTCTTATTCGTGGGGACTGCCGGTCGCGGTATCGGCCGGCTGGACCATCAGGGCAACGCTGTTGGGGGTGGCGCTCTACGGGGCCGGCTATGGATCCTTCCTCACGGTGATTCCGGTCTATCTGCAGGCGGCCAAAGGGTTCGGTGAGACCGGCATTGGGCTGTTTTTCAGCGGGTTCTATGTGGCCATCGGAACAGCGGCGCTTCTGACCGGCCTGCTGAGCGAACGCCTCGGTCAGCGCCGATTGATGACGGCCGGTCTGGCTCCGGCGGCTATCGCCATCGCTTTCATACCGGCTGCGGAAGGCGCCGTCCTGATCGCCCTGCTCCTCGGATCCATGCTGGCCCTGGGCATCTTCGGAATGAGCGCCCTGGACTACCTGAATACCTTGGCGGCCCCGGATCGCAAGGGCACCCTTTCCGGCCTTTATTTTCTGGCCTGGGGTATCGGCATGTTTCTGGGGCCCTTGGTGATCGGGGGCCTGGACGCCCTGGCGGCGCCGGGGACCGGGCTGCAGAGCTACGGCGTTTTTACGGGCCTGTACGGGCTGATTCTCGGTAAAGCGTTGACCGACGAGGATTCGGTGGCCCTGGGCTGAGGGGGCGGATTCTTGAACAGCCAGGGTCAAGGGAGGGGCGGCGCGGTCCCGGCGGTTGCGGCGCAACAGGGCCCCCGGCCGGCTGACGCGTTGCCAACTCCCGGCTTGACTTGGACGACCAAACAGATTTATGTCGGTTGCTGAGCGAAATAGGGCACCCTTCCCGGCCCAGACCTATGGCCGCATGGCCGAACTGGCCGGTGGCTGCGTTTGGTCCGAAGGACACGTTTTGGATGAAATCCACATCTGGACAACAGAACCTATAGTTACATTAATCTTCATGAAAAGGAGGCTGGAAAATGGCGACGGAAGAAGCTGCGAAAAAGAAGCCCCTCTGGCTAGCAATCGAAGAGGAGCTCCTTGCGCTGGGGTCACAGGGGCTATCTGGCGAGGGATCGGAGGCGGCGGTTCACAACATCGCCGGCAACCTGGACGGCAAAGGCTACAATGTGTCCAAGCACGGCGGCCACCTGCTGCAATTGCGCTTCGCCCTGGAGGACATGCGCAAGGTCGGCAACCCCCTGATGGAGGATTTCAATGCGGCCCTGAATGCCCCGCTGCTCGAAGACCTGCTGGATCAATATGCGGCCGCCGACAAGCTGATCCTCAATGTGGGCGCAACCTGGCCCAAGCTCAAACGGTCCGAATGCCGGCCGGAGGTGATCGCCTTTGTCGAGCAGCGCAAGCTCGATCTGCTCATCGAAAAGGCCCGCGGCATGGCCGGCGATGAGGGCATCGAACTGCTCATCGATGAAAAGGTGGATTGGGGGGTGATCACCAGCCGGATGGAGATTACCGAGGAGAAGCTCAAGGAAGTCAACACCGCCATGGAGAAGCGGGCGGCCGAACGTAAGCGCGTGCTGGGCCTGGTGGAGAAGGTCAAGGACAAGTCCGACGAGGACAAGGTGCGCTACCTGATCGACAACAACGTGGCCGAACCGCTGATTCTCGAACTGGGAGGCGTCGACCAGGCCGCCATCGACGGGGCCAAAAAGGCCATGGAAGAGGAGCTCAAGGAAAAGCAGCGCCTGGCCGAAGAAGAAGCCGCCCGCAAGAAAAAGGAAGCCGAAGGGCCGTCGCTGGAAGATATGGCGCCGGATGAGATGCTGACCCACATCGAGGCCATCCGCGAAATCATGGAATTCAGCGACGTGGAGAAAGAAATCCGCACCATGTGCGAGCAGAGCGCCCTCCCCAAGGCCCTCGTGGACATTGCGGTTTCCGATCCCGCCAAGCTGGATGAGCTGGAAAAGCAAGCGGGGGGATGAAGCAGGACGGGCAAATGAGCGCAACGGTTTAATAGACCGTTGCAGGATCCAGGGGTCCAAGGATTCCAGGGGTCAAGGGAAGCGCAAATCCCTTCCCCCGAGCTTTGGGCCCTTGCTGTTTCAAGCTGCGCAGATTTAGGGGCCGCGCTTTTGCCGGGTGGCACCGGCCGGCATCCAACGGCCCTATTGGCCGTCCGGCGTGTTTTTCTCCAGCCGCTTGAAGCGCACCGGATCCCGGAACAATTGGGGATCGTCCCTGTGGGCCAGGAAAGCCTGGCGCAGGGCCGCGCTGCCCTTCAGGTTCGTGTCGATCAGCTCCGTATTTGGCAGGCGGACCTCCAGCTGCCCGTCGATAAGACCATAGGATACCGGGATGAACGGCATCGTCCCCTTGTCCGGCAAGATAAAGCATCATTTGAATCATGCCCCGAACTTGTTGGCCAGGATTTCAGGCAACGGCCTTCGGGTAAACCGTCCTGGGACCGGTTCGACGAAAACGCCTTGCTCATCGTTGTCGATGTCATGCCTTTGCCGGTATCCGCGAGTCATTGTAAATAAAAGATAAATTTCTGATTTTATAACGATATTGACACGCAAAGGTCGCCCGCATATACGCGCTAAAAGATGCACGTCCTGACCTGGTTTGACAGGAGACAAGTCATTTTCTGAAAATTTCGACTGCTCGACCGCCGCCTGACACGGTCCCGGGATTTGCTACGGATGCCATTTTCTCTTCAGCGCGCTGCTTCTTTCCCGAAAATAGCGGGCTGTCCGTCTTACCCCGAGCTCAAGGGAAGGGTTTTTTTATCGATCTTGACAGCGCTATGAATGTCCTTAGTCTGGTGGTGTCCTGAACCAGGTTCGGGAAAGCATGTGATGGTTCCGATAACCAATAAGATTGGGAGTAACCAAAATGGCCAAACGTGTCGTCATCGATACGGATGAGTGCACGGGGTGCGAGACCTGTGTGGAATTGTGCCCGGAAGTGTTCGCCTTCAACGAGGACGAGGAGAAGGCGGAAGTCATCATGCCGGAAGGCGGGCCCGAAGACTGCATCGAGGAAGCCATCGATTCGTGTCCGGTGGAGTGCATCTCCTGGGAAGAAGATTAGAAGCCTTCGCAAAAAAAGTCTTTTCGCCCGATCCTCCAGAGGCGGACAAGTCCTCCAGAGGCGGATGAATCTCGGCGTTGGACGATCGTTGATCGTCCTCGAAATACCGATATATTTACCCCAAGGGCACTTCCTTCGGGGCGCCTACGGATGCCCCCACCGCGAGGAATTCATCGGATGGGAAGTCCCGCGCAGCGGGGCAACTTTCGTCCGCCTTGATCTGGAACCGACAGCCATAATCCCTCTCCCACCGCCTATAGTGTGCCGGACACTTGAGGGCGCCAACCGACTTTGCCGTCAGGGTTGGCGCCGACTTTACAAATCGTAGGCTTCGAACTCGCTGCGGGCGCATGCGGGGCAGAGACCGTGGCTGAAATCGGCGTCGAAGTTGTTGTGTACGAAGGCTTCCAGTGAGTTCCAGGCGCCTTTGTCGTCGCGGATGCGGCGGCATTTGGCGCAGATGGGGATCAGGCCCTTGAGGGTTCTGACCTCGGAGAGGGCCTTTTCCAGCTCCTGAATAAGGGCCTCGCGCTCGGCCTGCATTTTCCTGAGCGCCGAAATATCCCTGACCAGGTGAACGGCTCCGGTCAGCCGACCCTCGTGGTCGGTCAGCGGGTCGACCGTAACCGACAGCCAGCGGCCGTCCGCCAATTTGAACGTCGGCCTGGGCGCGCTGCCGCGCTTTCACCATCGGCGGGATGGGACAGTGGCCGATGGGGGCGTCCGTGCCATGCACGAGCGCGTAGCAGGTCCGGCCCAGCACGTTTTCCCGCTTCACCCCCAGAAAGTCTTCCACCGCGCGGTTGCTGCGCACGATCCGGAAATCGCGGTCGATGATGCACACCCAGTCGGACATGGCGTCCACCGTTTCCCTCCATGTGGAGGCGGAACGGGCGCGCTCTGCTTCGAGGGCGGCAATGCGGGCCTGGAGGCGGGCGATCGTATGGTCGGAGGTCATGGCGTATCCAGGGGGCAACGCGGCGCCGCCGCATCAGGCTTTGGCAAGCTAAGGCGATGGCGTGTGATCGGCGAAGGTTCGCGTCCCAGTTGTCAGGTTCTGCCGGCTATTGCGCAAAAAAACCGGATCGCGTCGCGGGTGGGGTAGGGCGCTTTCCGATTCGAGGGAGAAAGGCGGGCGGCAATGCCCGTTTGCGCTTTTAATGCCCTACCACCGGGGGGCGAAGAGGTCAATAGGGGACGAGACAAGGACCTTGTATGACGCCTGCGCCTTAGGCCACTTTTCCCCCTGAAGCCGTATAAGATTCAAACTCCGCTATCGTCATACCCAACTCAAATCAGCCGATCTTCAACATCCCCTTGCCCGGTTGGCCTATAATAGGCAACAAGATCAATAGGATTGGGCAGATAATTCTGACAGCGTCCTTTACACGTGCGGCTTCTGGTGGTAGGTAAAAAACGTTGGAAGGCAGCCGGCCATCCCGCCCCCTTCGCCGCAACGGCGTGCAGTTCCCGAAGGCGTTGCATAGCGCCTAAAGCCGTACTTGGAAGGTGCCCATGCCCTGGTATCCGAGAACGCTTCCATTCGCTCCCCAGCCAAGGACGACCCCATGAAAAAAGCCCTGTTCGGGTGTCTTTCGGCGTTCCTGCTCCTGGCGTTCCTGTCACCGGCCGCGGCGGATTCGCCGGTCTGGAAAGTGACCAAAGGGGACCGCCACCTCTATATCGGCGGCACGGTGCACATCCTGACCCAGACCGACTACCCCCTGCCGGAGGCCTTTGAGCAGGCCTACGGCGCGTCATCGGTCATCGTGTTCGAGGCGGACTTTCGGGAATTGCAGACCCCGGAATTTCAACAAGCGCTCCTCAGCCGGGCCAAATATCCCGAGGGCACCAATCTGATGATGTTCCTGAAGGACGACACGCGCCAGCACCTGGTGCAATACCTTGCCGAGCGCCAGATTCCCATGGACAACCTGATAAAATTCAAGGCCGGCATGGTGGCCATGACCCTGACCATGGTGGAACTGCAGCGGCTGGGACTTGCCGGTTCGGGGGTCGACCAATTTTTCAGCCTGCGGGCCCTGAACGACCGGAAGGAAATCGGCCACCTGGAGACCGCCGACGAGCAGTTGGATTTCATCGCCGGGCATGGGGGAGGGCAAGGAGAACGCGCTGATCGCCTACACCCTGCGTCAGATGGAAGACCTGCCGGAAATGCTGCAGGCCATGAAGGCGGCCTGGCGGGAGGGGGACAACGATAGGTTGGAAGAAGTGGCGCTGAAACCCATGGAGAAGGATTTTCCGGTCATGACGGACCGCTTCGTGGAAGATCGCAACGATGCCTGGCTGCCCAAGATCGAGGCCATGCTCCGGACCGAGGAGGTCGAGCTGGTTTTGGTGGGGGCGTTGCACCTGGTGGGGGAGGAGGGGCTGCTGGAGCAGTTGAAGGGTAAGGGGTACACGGTCGAAAATCTTATAGGTTTGATTGGACAGCCTCTACTTTTGGAGTGAGGATCGGGAGAGGTTCTGCAGATCTATTGAGCTTTTCAGGTGTTACTTTTCTTCCGCGTGGCAGAAAAGTAACCAATCACGCCTCGGCGTGACAGGCTTCAGACGCCCGTGTCCCGCTTGTTCCTGTGCGTCGACGACGGGGTCGGCGCGCGCGGAAACTCGCTTCGCTCAGACAGGCCGACACGCTTCATCCGCCCCCATCGCCGATGCTCGGCGCGGGACAAAGGGAAATTTAAAACCAAAGGCGATAAAACCTTTTTAAAGTCAACTTTATGGGAGGCCTCCTGTTTTTGGCGAGCATCGCTATACAGGAATTATAAAAGGAACGGTTAAAACCATGCTGCTGCAAAGCTACCAGCTCGATGTCATCAACAACCACTGCATGCCCAGTGCCCAGAGCGTCAACTGCATTGCCCGGCTGGACCAGGACGTGGGCTGCGCCATCCCCTATCTCAACGCAGTCATCGAGGGCGACCAGTTCACCGCCGATCCGCCGTCCATCACCTTCCGGAACGAGGGCCGGCTGATCTCGGTCACGGAGCGCACGATCACGGTCAACGCCGTGGCGGACGAGGCCCAGGGCCGGAAGATCGTCGAGTGGATCATGCGGGAGATCAACGATGCCTGGGAAAACCGCGAGAAGATCAAGCCGCGATACACCAAAGCCGAACGCCCCCAGGTTGTCGAGGTTTTAAAACGCCTGCCCAAGACCAATTGCAAGAAATGTGGGGCACCCACCTGCATGGTGTTTGCGACCTGGGTGGTTCAGGGGGCCAAGGATGAGACGCAGTGTCCTGAGATGAGCGAAGAAGGGAAAAGAAAGCTGCATGAATATCTGGCTCAATTCTCGATGGACGGGTAGCAAGAAAAATATAAAGAGCATCCTCACCGGCACTTTACAGAGTCTGAGGTGTAGCCTCTGTACCGGGCAGAATTGTAAGGGATGCCCCATGAGCTAGTGAAACTGGGGTAACTGAATAGGGACTTCGGCGCATGAAATTTGTCGCAGCACTGGTTTCCCGGGCGCATGATTGAGTGAGAAAGCATTATAGTATGGCTTGTAGGCTCGAAAATCGTGAGATGCTTTCCGGGTTCATCATCCGAGTGCGATTAAACGAGTAAGCGTTCCAATTCGAAGACCAGGAACAGCTGGAGCGCCGCGAAAGGAGGATAAATGGCTCGGCTGTTGACGAAGACCAAAGCGGATGGCACATTGTATACGCGTCCTTCCGTGGTCGAGGCTCAGATCGATGAAGCCATTCAGCTCTCGCGATCTGACCTGCAAGCTCACCTCTTGATCACCGATCGCAACGATCCTGGCTATTTACGTTCCGAGTGTCTCGTCCATCTTGTCCGAGAGGGACGGCGGTCTATCGACCAACAGCTGATGAGTTCCGTTTTGCCGGTCTTGCTCGGGCGATGCGAAGCGAACCTTCTGAACAAGGTCCAGGAAGGTAGAGTGCCTGACGCTGCGGGCCTTCGTCAGGAGATCCTTGAGAATCTGACAGACCTTTTCGTGACAGACGGGACGGGCAACTTCCCCAACGAACTTGACTTTTACGAATGCCGGTTCAACAAGGCGTTCAGTACGCTGCGGATAGATGCGGTTCGCCGAGATACACGGCGGCGTAAAAACAGCATCACCGTGGTCGAACTGCCGCCAACCGAAGCAACAGAAGAGCCCAAAGCCTATGAGGACGTTTTCGCCCGGGTGTCGGAGAACTTCAGGGTTTTGCCTACGCAGGAGTGGGACGCTTTCCGGGAGCCGTTCGTGAAAGCGATCGAAGCTCTGCCGGACGATGAATGTGAAGCCGTCATCCTCGTCCACGTCCTCGGGTATGAGGTAGAGTCCGAGGACCCCGAAAAGGAAACGGCCGCAACACGGTGCAACTGTACGGGAAGAACCATTCGCAATCGACTCACACGGGCGGCTGCGAAGCTCTCCCGGTTTAAGGAGGACCTATGAGCCAGACCCCGACGCGAAACCGCACGCATTGCGGGAAGCCTTCTATGTTTTGTCCACGGCCCAGGACGTGCCGGACGCAAGGCTGTTGGATGATGTCGTTCGCCGCTATCCCCAATTCAGAAAAGAGCTAACAGACTTTGCGATCGCAATTGCGATTGACGCACTACGTGGTGATCGCGCTGTCAAAGCTGCCGAAGCGGCGATTGACCCGAATACTGTCAGTCCAGCTGTAAGCCGCGCAATGAGCCATTTCCAAAACCGACTTCACGCCGTGACAACAGGCGATACTGAGGCGGAAAGCACACGTGCGAACATTGCCGATGCGCCCAACCCATTTATGGGTCTATCGCGCGGCGAATTTCGCACTTTTGCTATGCGGCTGAACGCTAATACTGTTTTCGTCGGCAAGCTGCGTGACCGGCAAATCGACCCTGACACCATGACGATAGGTTTTCGGACTCGGGTGGCGGATGAGTTGAAGGCGCCGCTCGATGTCGTGATAGCACATTTCACTGCGCGCCAGGTAGCGCCGACCGGGCAGTTTTTCAAAGCGGAAGGCAAGCCATCGACTGGTGCGCAGCAGAGTTTTGAAGATGCTGTGAAAAGCTCGGGCTTGAGTGACGCCCAGCAGAAATTCTTGTTGGAGCTCTGACCTCGTGGACCCCTTCGAACAGATCCGTTCCAAGGCAGAGGCACTTCATGACGAGTTGCTATCGGACGGCAACGACCCGTTCGATCCGCTCGCGCTTATACAAGCCGCCGTGGCGCACCGCGATCTTGAACTCGTGTGGCTACCGGAGGGGGACCCGGCACTGAAAGGCGCGCGAGCTCTTTACGACGACCAAGGCGGAACGATCTGCTGTGAAGAGGAAGGCGATCCGGTAACCCAGGCGCTTCTCGTTGCACACGAACTTGGACATTCCGAACTCCATGCCGGCTCTGCGACTTGCAGTGATCCCGATATTGATCCCTCGCGGAGCACGGAAGTGGCACCAGTTGGTCTGCAGCGCGTCGAAGATTACTGTGCGCGCGAGCGGCGAGAGTTACAGGCCAATGTCTACGCGCGCGAACTTCTGCTGCCCCGCACCTTTGCCCGCGAGTTACACCTGGAGCGAGATCTAACGGCCGTAGCGATTGTCGATCGAACAAAACTTCCCATTGCGTTGGTTCGGCAACAATTGTTCGACGCGCTGCTTCTGCCACCGGTGGCGATCCATGAGCAGCGTTCCCCCAAGCAATCGTTTGTCCGTAAGCCAGATCCGTCTCAGGATCGTGCGGCGGCACATCGCGGGAATCCGTTTCAACTGCAAGCTGGGCCTGGAACCGGCAAAACGCGAACGTTGGTCAAGCGCGTGCTCTCGCTGCTGGCAGAGGGAATCGATCCGGCTGCCCTCCTCATCCTGACGTTTTCCAATCGAGCTGCCGGTGAATTGTCTGAGCGCCTGACAGCAGTCGTGCCCGAGGCGGCGCCGAAGCTCTGGATCGGAACATTCCACGCTTTTGGGCTCGATCTCGTGCGGCGCTATCACGACAAGCTCGAACTTGCGCCCAATCCCTCGCTGTTTGACCGCAGCGATGCGATCGAAGTCCTTGAAGACATTTTGCCGACGCTACCGTTGGTTCATTATAGAAACCTCTGGGATCCGGCGATGGTGCTCCGAGACATTGTCGGAGCAATCTCTCGCGCCAAGGACGAAATGGTCGGGCCAGAGCGCTACCGAACGCTGGCGAATGCGATGCACGCGGAAGCGGACGCTCTTGATGAGGATGCGCGGATTGCAGCAGCCAAGTGCCTAGAGATTGCAGACATCTATGACCTCTATGAAGCAGCGTTGCGCAGACATGGCGGTGTGGACTTTGGCGATCTGATCATGCGCCCCGCACGCCTGCTGGAAGAAGATGAGGTGGTGCGCATTGGTGTGCAGTTTCGCCATAGGCACGTGCTTGTCGATGAGTATCAGGACGTGAACCGGGCCAGTGCGCGTTTGCTAAAGATGGTGGCAGGCGACGGTGAGCGGCTCTGGGTCGTCGGCGATGCGCGGCAGTCTATTTACCGCTTTCGGGGAGCCTCCTCCGAAAATATGGTTCGCTTTAAGTCCGACTACCCGGGTGCCGTGATCGATCAACTTGACATCAACTACCGTTCAACCGAGCAGATCGTCAACTGTGCCGTCGCGGTCGCGCCGCACATGGGCGCGTCAAGAGGCATGCTGACCTTGGTGTTGGAGGCTGATCGGGGCGAAGGCCCAAGTCATCCTGAAATTCGGCCCTTCGAGACGCTCAATGACGAAGCCGAAGGCGTCGCGGCAAACATTCGGGAACTTGAGTCGTCGGGTGTGAGACTTCGCGATCAAGCGGTCCTATGTCGGACCAACGGTCGACTGAATGAGATTGCATCGTCGCTTGAGGTGCGCGGTATCCCCGTCCTCCACCTTGGCAGCTTGTTTGAGCGGGAAGAAGTTCGTGACCTGCTTGCGTTGCTGAGCTTAGCCGTCGACCCGTTTGGTGACGCTGCTGGTGCGGGTCGGTGCAATGCCGCGATACGGTCTGACGTTGCAGGATGTCCATTATGTGAGCCAATATTTGCGGTCGCTTCGCAAGCCGGTGCTGGCGGGAGTGGCGACGGCGGTGACGGCGCCCGGTTTGTCTGCATCGGGGCGTCAAGGCATAGAGCGCCTTGCCGCTGATCTGAACGGGATTCGCTCGAATGCAAGCGCCTGGGAGTTTCTAGCGATCATTTCTGCTCGACCGTACTGATCTGGCCAAGCAGTTGGGGTGGGCCATGTCCGTGACCAAACGCATGCGTGCCGTGGCGGTCTGGCAGTTCCTGAACTTTGTGCGCGAACAGAGTCCGGTTGGGACAGGAATGCCTATTCAACGAACGCTCAATAGGGTCCGCCAGCTCGTTTTACTGGCCGAGGAGCGGGATCTACGACAAGTTCCGGCTGCTGCACTACATCTGGATGCAGTCCGACTGATGACGGTTCATGGAAGCAAGGGGCTCGAATTTGAGGCCGTGCATGTGCCGGGACTGACGGTTGCGAGTTTCCCCAGTTCCTACCGCGGTCAACGTTGCTCGCCGCCCAAAGGTATGATTGAAGGGGACAGCGACATGTCTCCATCGGAAGAAGCAAAGCTAACACATAATGTCGAGGAGGAATGCCTCTTCTTTGTGTCGCTATCGCGTGCCCGAACACACCTTCATCTCTACCGTGCGCGAAAGCAGCGAAATGGAAACGGACGCTCGCCATCGCCTTTTCTGAAATGGCTCCCTGCGGCGCTCGCCCAGGAGGTCGCGAACCGTCCCAAGTTGGCGCTTCCTCCCGGTACTCGTCAGCCGCAACCAATCCCGATCACATGGGCATCGGATTGGGCGGTGACGGACAGTCGTCTGGGATTGTATGAGAAATGTCCTCGACGCTTCCTTTACACACATGTCCTAGGCCTGGGCGGCGCCCGCAAGCCTACAGCATTTTCGCGAACCCATGATTGTCTTTACGATCTTCTGCGCTGGCTTGCTGACGCCCGCCGCGGCGGAGACCCTGACGTCCACAAAGCGGAAACCACCTTCGAGGAAATCTGGCAAAGAGGCGGGCCGGCGGATCACGCATTTGCTGCCGATTATCGCAAGCTCGCCTCCCGACTGATTGCAGTGCTTATCAATGCCGGGGCTGGACATCGTTTCCGCGACGCAGATCCTATTGCCATCGATTTTCCCAACGGGCGTGTCTTGGTCGAGCCTAATGAACTGGCCGAACTGCCTGACGGCACAGTCGTCATTCGGCGGGTTCGCACGGGCTACAAGCGAAGCAACGAGTACGACCGGCTGGAATACTCCCTCTACCACCTCGCAGCCCGCAGGCAGTTTGGCAACCAAGCTATCGTT